>NZ_JAHZUT010000001.1:0-1342010 GCF_022788845.1 Microbacterium sp. CIAB417
GAGGCCACCCAGAGCTGGGTGGCCTCTTTCGCGTTAACGGCCGTTCAGCCCACGACCGTGGGCATCACGAGGCTCACCGCGATGCCGATCATGACGACGGCGATGAGCGCATCCAGGACGCGCCAGGCGCGGGGTGTGCTGAGCCAGCGGCCCAGGTAACGGGCACCGAATCCCAGCGCGGTGAACCAGACGGCGCTCGCCACGATCGCGCCGCAGGCGAAGAGCCAGCGTGCGTCGCCGTGGGTCGCGGCGATCGAGCCGAGCATCAGGACGGTGTCCAGATAGACGTGCGGGTTGAGCCAGGTGAGGGCGAGGACGGTGAGCACGACCGGCGCGAGAGCGGTGCGCTGCGTCATGCGAACGGTTCCGCCGGTCGAGATCGTTTCGGGCGTCTCCTGCTCGGCGGCGGATCCCGCGCCGGTGGCTTCCGCGGTTTCCAGACCCTGACCCGTGCCGCGCCACGCGCGCCCGGCGGCGAGCAGGCCGTAGCCGAGCAGGAACACCGCGCCGAGCCAGCGTGCGGCGTCGACCAGCCAGGGCACGGACTCGAGCACATATCCGAGCCCCGCGACGCCGGCGACGATCAGCGCGGCGTCGGAGATCGCGCACACGAGGACGACCGGCAGAACGTGCTCACGACGGATGCCCTGCCGAAGGACGAAGACATTCTGCGCCCCGATGGCGACGATGAGCGAGAGTCCGAGCCCGAGGCCCGCGAGGAACGAGATCATGCACCCACGCTACGTACGGGCCTTCATTAGGTACAGCGAAGAGATCTAACCGCGCATTAGGCTGGTTTATGTGCAGGCGAGGATCCCTCTGGACGCCGCGGTCACGGTCGCGGCCATCGTCGACGGCGGGAGCCTCGACCAGGCTGCTCGGGCGCTGAACATCACGCCCTCGGCGGTGAGTCAGCGGCTGAAGGCTCTCGAAGAGCAGCTGGGACGCGTGCTCATCGTCCGCGGACGTCCCGCTCGGCCCACCTCGGCGGGCGAGGCCATCGTCCGGCTCGCACGGCAGCTCGCCCTCCTCGAGCACGATGCGCTGTCGGGCTTCGGTCTCGACGATGCCGAGGACGCCCGGGTGTCCGTTCCTCTGGCGGTGAACGCCGACTCGATGGCGACGTGGTTCCTGTCGCCTCTCGCGCGTCTGGCCGAGCGCCACGGCATCGACTTCGACCTGCATCGTGACGACCAGAACTTCACCGCACGGCTCCTGGAGGCAGGCACCGTGATGGCGGCCGTCACCTCGGAGGACAACCCGGTGGCCGGCTGCACCGTGACCGCTCTGGGCGTGCTGAGCTATCGCGCGATGGCCACGCCGGCGTTCATCTCCCGCTGGTTCCCTGACGGGGTGAACCGGACGACGCTCCGCCGTGCGCCCTTCGTGGACTTCGACCGGCGTGACTCGCTGCAGCACGCTTGGCTGGCGTCTCAGGGTGTCGACGAGCACGGGGTTCCCCGGCATTACGTCCCCGCATCGCACGACTATGCGCAGGCGGTGCGGCTCGGCCTGGGGTGGGGGATGGTGCCGTCACTGCAGGCCGAGGAACCCGGGACGCCGGGCCTCGAGCACCTCGGCGGCCGGACCGTGCGCGTGCCGCTGTACTGGCAGCAATGGAATCTGCGCTCGGAACTGCTCGACGCGATCGCCGCGGAGATCGCGGTCGAGGCGCGGCAGGTGCTCGAGCGCTGAGGGATCAGTCCGACAGAGCGAGCGCGCGGAACATGTCACGCTCGCGCAGCGCGTCACGGCGGGTGTCGGCGGGGGCGATGCGGGACGGCGGGCGCTGGCCTGTCGTGCGATGGTAGAGCTCGTCGATCAGCCGGGTCGCCATGTGGACGAGTCGGCCGATCTCCTTGTCATCGCGGTCGATCCACACGCATCGCGGCTCGTCGTGGACGGGGCGGAACTGATCGTGCTCCTCCCAGACGAACAGCGTGCGCTCGGCGCCGAGCACATGCTGCTGCCACCAGACCTGACGAAGATATGTGCGCGGGATGGATCGCCAGTCCTTGTTGGTGGTTTTGATCTCGGCCAGCGTCACGCGCCCCGCCGCGTCCTGGGTGATCCCGTCCGGGGTCGCGAGATGGCGGTGCTCCAGCTCGGCACGGAACAGAGCGGAGGACGGCTGGATGCCGTGCGTGGCCGCGACCCAGGCGGCGATCTCCGGCTCGCGCCTGCGCCCGTGGTCGGTGAAGGCGTTGCCGCCGAAGCGCGCCCCGCCGCCGAGCTTCGCATCCGCGGCGCGGGTGATCGACTTCTCGCCGGACAGACCTGCGACGTCGGTCGCGGTGATGCCCCGGGCCCTGGCGCGAAGCCAGGCGACGCGGTCGCGGGAGTCCGCGATGATGCGCGCTTGGAGTTCCGGAGTCACCCTTCGACCATAACCCCGATGGCGGACGCCGTCCGCCCGACGCACCGTCCGGTCAGCGGGACGACGCCCAGTCGGCGGGTCCCGCGGACCCGGCCTGGTAGTCCTCCAGCGGCACGTCACCGCGCTCCCAGACTGCAGCGATCGGCTCGAGGATCCGCCAGCACTGCTCCGCAGCGTCTCCCCGGACGGCGAGCATGGGGTCGCCGTCCAGGATGCTGGAGAGGACCTCCGCATAGGCGCGCAGCGCCCCTTCGCCGAGCTCGGCCGACAGCGTCGTCCGTTCGAGCTCGAGAGGATCATCGGCCCCGTTCACGTTGATCTCGAGGTCCATCCGATCGGGCCCGAGCCAGAACCGCAGCACGGCACCGTCGGCGGAGCCTGTGAAACCGGAGGGCAGGTGCCGCACGGGTCGGAAACGGACCTCGACGACCTGGCGCGGTTCGCCGATCGCCTTGCCCGAGCGCAGTGTGAACGGCACCCCCGCCCAGCGGGAGTTGCGCACCTCGAAGGTCGCCTCGGCCAGCGTCTCGGTGCGGCGTTCGCGGTCGACGCCCGGTTCGTCCACGTAGTCCGGCATCCTGACGTCGCCCACCCGACCGGCCGTGTACCGCGCACGACGGGACGAGGAGAGAGGATCATCGCCCCACACATGCGTGGCGCGCAGGACCGCGGTCGTGGACTCGCGGAAGTCGATCTCGTTCAGGGCGGCCGGCTCCTCCATGGCGAGGACGGCGAGCACCTGAAGCAGATGACTCTGGATCATGTCGTCCATCGCGCCGGCGTGGTCGTAGTAGCCGGCGCGGCCCTCGAGGCCGAGTCGCTCGTCGTACACGATCTCCACGGACTCGATGTCCTCGGCGGACCACACGGGGGCGAGGAGACGGTTCGCGAAGCGGGCGCCCAGGAGGTTCAGCGTGGTCGACCGGCCGAGGAAGTGGTCGACGCGGAAGATCTGCCGTTCGGGCACCAGCCTCGCCAGCGTCGCGTTGAGCTCGGCAGCGCTGCGCTGATCCGTGCCGAAGGGCTTCTCGAGCACCAGCAACGTGCCGGCCGGGAGGTCGTCGGGATCCAGCGCCGCGCACGCGGCCGCGGCCACCGACGGCGGCACCGCGAAGTAGAGGGCCGAATTCGCCGGGATCGCTGCGAGGAGCTCGCGGACCTGGTCGGGGTTCATCAGGTCGCACTGCCGGTAGGCGATCGCCGTGCGGTCCACGGCGGGCGCGGCATCCGTGGTCGAGAACGACGAGGAGACGACGTCGCGGAGCCGTTCGTCCGACCAGTCCTCGCGATCCGCGCCGATCAAGGACACGCGCCGGGACGACTCGCGCTGGAGCAGCTGACCCAGCGCGGGAAGCAGCAGGCGGGCGCTCAGGTCTCCGCAGACGCCGAAGACGACCAGTGTCGTCGCATCCCCCTGAGCGGCCTCGTGCTGCATGCTGTCACCGTAGACGTCCGGTCCCGGCTCCGCCACCCCGTTGCCGGGCTGGTACCCGCGTGCCACAATCGTGCCCCATGCCGGCTCCGATCGAAGACTATGCCCTGCTCAGCGACTGCCGGACGGCCGCGCTCGTCTCGAAGGACGGCAGCGTCGACTGGTTGTGCCTCCCGCGGTTCGACTCCGCTTCGGTGTTCGGCGCACTGCTCGGTGAACCGACGCACGGATGCTGGAGCCTTCGACCGTCGGCGGGCGAGGCGCGCGTGACACGGCGGTATCTGCCGGACACCTTCATCCTCGTCAGCCGCTGGGAGACGCCGGACGGCGTGGCCGAGGTGCACGAGTTCCTCTCGATCGACGAGGAGCAGACGCACCTCGTGCGACGCGTGGTGGGCGTGTCCGGCGCCGTCGACATGGACACCGAGCTGCGGCTGCACTTCGACTATGCGCGGGCGCTTCCGTGGGTGCGTCAGATCGGGACGGAGACGGAGCCGGCGCTCTGGGCCACCGCCGGTCCCGACGCCGTGGTCGTGCGCGGTGCGAGGTTCCAGGCGAGCGACCATGCCCACGTCGGCGCGTTCACGATCGCTCAGGGGGAGATCCGCGACCTGGTCCTCAGCTGGTTCCCCTCCTCGGAGCCCGTGCCGGAGCCGCTGGACGTCGAGCGGGCGATCGCCGGGACCAGGTCGTGGTGGCAGGGGTGGGCGAGCGGGATCCGTCACGAGGGGGAGCACCGCGACGCCGTCACGCGTTCGCTGCTCGCGCTCCGCGCTCTGACGCACCGCGACACCGGCGGCATCGTCGCGGCGGCGACGACGTCCCTGCCCGAGGACTTCGGCGGATCGCGCAACTGGGACTACCGCTACGTCTGGCTGCGGGACGCCGCGCTGACGCTCGAGGTGCTCATCACGCACGGATTCCTCCTGGAGGCGGAGCACTGGCGGCGCTGGCTGCTGCGCGCGGTCGCGGGCGAGCCGCAGGAGGTGCAGATCATGTACGGGATCGCCGGCGAGCGGGACCTGCCGGAGCGGGAACTCGCCTCCTTCCCGGGGTACGGCGGCGCCGCTCCCGTGCGCATCGGCAACGGGGCGGTGTCCCAGTATCAGGCCGACGTGATCGGCGAGGTCCTCGTCGCGCTCGAGGCCGCGCGGCTCGCGGGCCTGGAGGAGACCGAGTTCTCCTGGCCGCTGCAGAGGGCGCTCATCGAGCGGGTGATCGCCGGGGCCGGGCAGCCGGACAACGGCATCTGGGAGATCCGGGGGGTGCCGCGCTGGTTCACGCATTCCCGGGCGATGATGTGGGCGGCGCTCGACCGCGGAGTCCGGGCCGTGCGCGAACACGGCCTCGCCGGAGACGCCGATCGGTGGGCGGACATGCGAGACGGCCTCCGCGCGGAGATCGAGGAGCGCGGAGTGCACCCCGACGGGTACTTCGTGCAGCACTACGACACGGACGAGGTCGACGCATCGCTGCTCGTGCTGCCGCAGGTCGGCTTCTGCGCCGCGGACGACGAACGGATGCTGCGCACCGTGGCGCGGATGGAGCAGACGCTCCTGCGCGACGGGCTGCTGCTGCGCTACCGGGCATCGACCGGTGTCGACGGGCTTCCCGGGGACGAGCATCCGTTCCTGGCCTGCGGCTTCTGGCTGGTCGAGCAGTACGCCGCCAGCGGGCGGGCCGCGGATGCCGAGGCGCTCATGGACAGACTGTGCGCCCTCGCCAGCGACGTGGGCCTGCTGTCCGAGGAGTTCGACGTCGACGCGCACCGCCAGGCCGGGAACACCCCGCAGGCGCTCTCGCACCTCGCGCTCGTCCGCGCCGCGGACGCCCTCGCGGGGCACCCGGGACGGGCGGCCGATCGGCACTGAGCCCGATTTGCCGGGGGTGGCGCGGGTCGGGTAGCATGGACCCAACCGAAGACCGCTGGTCATCGCCGTGCGCGAGCGCGACGATCGAAGCACTGCATCGCAGGGGCCCGCGCAGGTGACACGAACTCTTCAGCTCCGTGCGCTTGCGCCGGAGCTTTTCTGTTGCCGTGAAGGTCGAGGTCGGCGCCCCACCACCGTGAGGTGCCTCGTACACATCAAGGAGTGACCATGGCACAGAAGGATGCAACGGTCGCCGAGCTCACGAAGTCTTTCGAGAACTCGAGCGCCGTCCTGCTGACCGAGTACCGCGGTCTGACGGTCGCCCAGCTCAAGGAGCTGCGCAACAGCATCCGTCAGAACGCCGAGTACGCCGTGGTGAAGAACACGCTGACCAAGATCGCCGCGAACAACGCGGGGATCTCGGACCTGGACGACGACCTCAAGGGTCCGTCGGCCGTCGCTTTCGTGCACGGTGACTTCGTCGCCACCGCGAAGGCTCTGCGCGACTTCGCCAAGGCCAACCCGCTTCTCGTGATCAAGTCGGGCGTCTTCGAGGGCAACGTCCTCACCGCCGACGAGGTCAACAAGTACGCCTCGCTCGAGAGCCGTGAGGTTCTGCTGGCGAAGGCTGCGGGCATGATGAAGGCGACGATGGGCAAGGCCGCCGCCACCATCGACGCGCTTCGCGAAAAGCTGGAGACCGCCGAGGCCGCGTGAGCGACCGGCGATCTTTTTCCCACACAACCCCATCAATCTAGGAGATACATCATGGCTAAGCTCACCACTGAGGAGCTGCTCGAGCAGTTCGCCGGCCTGACCCTCATCGAGCTCAACGAGTTCGTCAAGGCGTTCGAGGAGAAGTTCGAGGTCACCGCCGCTGCCCCCGTCGCCGTCGCAGGCGCTGCCGGCGGTGCCGGCGAGGCCGCTGCCGAGGAGGAGAAGGACTCGTTCGACGTCATCCTCGAGGCTGCCGGCGACAAGAAGATCCAGGTCATCAAGACGGTCCGCGAGCTCACCTCGCTGGGCCTCGGCGAGGCCAAGGCCGTCGTCGACGGTGCTCCGAAGGCCGTCCTCGAGGGCGCCAACAAGGAGACCGCCGACAAGGCGAAGGCCGCTCTGGAAGAGGCCGGCGCGACGGTCACCCTCAAGTAATCACCGCGTCTGACGCTCGAAAGGCCCCGGGTCCGCCCGGGGCCTTTCTGCGTCCTTGAGGCCCGATCAGGATGCCGGGGACACGGTCGAGCTGCGCATCACCAGGGCGGACGGCGCGGCGACGTGCTCGATCGCGGCATCCGGATCCTCCAGTCGAGCGAGCAGCAGCCGGACAGCTTGGGCGCCCTGATCGCGCGGTCGCTGCCGGATGGTCGTGAGCGCGAACATCTCGGCGTCGCGATGGTCGTCGATGCCGATCACGCTCAGCTGGGCCGGGACGGCGATGCCGAGCCGGCGGGCGGCGATGATCGCCCCGATCGCGGCCTCGTCGCAGACCCCGACGACGGCGGTGGGGCGCGTGCGCCGGTCGCTCAGCAGGTCTGCGGCGGCCGCGTAGCCGCTCGACATCGTGGACTCGGCGAAGGCGACCCGGATGCGGGCTCCGGCGGCCGACATCGCCTCGCGATACCCGGCCAGGCGCCTCTCGTCGCCGACACCGCCGTCGCCGTGCTCGCCGGTTCCGACGAAGGCGATGTCGGTGTGGCCGAGATCCAGCAGGTGCTCGGTCGCGATGCGCGCGGCGCTCGTGTCATCGATCGAGACCGCGCTCGCGCCCTCGCTGTAGGGGCCGACGCCGACCACGGGGCGGTCGAGGCGGAGCAGGCGGTCGAGCTCCTGAGCGCTGGGCTGGATGCCGGCCGCGATGAGACCGTCGAAGCGTCGTCGGGGGAGGACCTCGGCGAACACGCGCTCCCTGGTGCGGCTCCCCTCGCGGAGGTCGTACAGCGCGAGATCGAGATCGGCCGCGAGCAGTTCGTCCTGGATGCCGGCGACCAGTTCGGTGAAGAACCAGCGGTCGAGCGTCGGCACGATCACGGCGACGGTCCCCGTGCGCCCGGTCGCGAGGCTCGTCGCGGAGGAGTGCGCGACGTAGGACAGCTCGGCGGCGGCGTCGACCACGCGCTGCCTCGTCGATGCGGAGACGTAACCGCGTCCGCTGAGTGCACGGCTGGCCGTCGCCTTGGACACCCCGGCGCGCGCCGCGACATCCGCGATGGTGCTCATGCGTCCTCCTCGACACCGCGCGCGTCGGCGCGCACGGTGTCGAGGATAGCCCTGCGCGAGATGAAACGGAACCGGTTCCACACGAATTCCAAGGGAGCGCTCCCATGGGACGGATCGCGGCGCGGCAAAAGGTTGTGCGGTTGTGATGATTCCCCATTGTGCCCGGCACGGTGGGCCAAGTAGGTTGGCCTGGAATCGGTTCCCGATTCGGTCGCGTTCGCCGCGATCGATTCCGCTGGGGACGTGAACTCGAGGAGGAGAAATCACATGGCTCTTTCGCAGCGCAGAAGGCTGATCCTGCCGCTCGCCCTGATCGGTGCGACGGGGATCGCCCTGGCGGGGTGCGGTGCTCCCGGCGCCCCGAACGGCGGCGGCGGAGGCGGGGACGTCGAAGGCGAGACCGTCACCATCTACGGCACGATCGTGGATGCCGAGGCCGAACTGCTTCAGGAGTCCTGGGCGGACTTCGAGGAGGAGACCGGCATCGACATCAAGTACGAAGGCAGCCAGGACTTCGAGACGCAGCTCGGAACGCGTGCGCAGGGCGGCAACCCGCCCGACATCGCGATCTTCCCGCAGCCGGGTCTGTTCGCCGACTTCGCGTCGCGCGACTTCCTCGTTCCTGCTCCCGAGGCTGTCGCCGAGAACGCCAACGAGTACTGGTCCGAGGACTGGGTGAACTACGGCACGGTGGACGGCACGTTCTACGGTGCGCCGCTCATGGCCAGCGTCAAGGGCTGGATCTGGTATTCGCCCACGAAGTTCGCCGAGTGGGGCGTCGAGGTTCCGACCACGCTCGCCGAGCTCAACGAGCTGACCGCGACGATCCAGTCGACGACGGGCACGCCGCCGTGGTGCGCGGGTTTCGAGTCCGGCACGGCGACCGGATGGCCTGGAACGGACTGGATCGAGGACTACGTGCTCCGTCAGTCCGGCACCGAGGTCTACGACCAGTGGGCGGCGGGTGAGGTGCCCTTCACCGATCCGCAGATCAAGTCCGCGTTCGACGCGGTCGGCGAGATCCTGCTCAACCCCGACTACGTCAACGCCGGGTTCGGCGACGTCCGCTCGATCAACTCGACGGCGTTCGGTGACGTGGCACCGGCGCTCGCGAGCGGCGAATGCGCGCTGACGCACCAGGCCTCGTTCCTCTCCGGCTTCTACCCCGAGGGGACGAACGTCGCCGAGGACGGCGACGTGTGGGCGTTCATCCTCCCCGGCGAGGCCGAGGGCGAGACGACCGTGACCGGCGGCGGCGAGATCGTCGGCGCGTTCAGCGACTCCGAGGCGACGCAGCAGGTGCTCGAGTACCTGTCGAGCCCCGAGTGGGCGAACTCGCGGGTGAGCCTGGGCGGTGTCGTGTCGGCCAACAGCGGCCTCGACCCGGCGAACGCCCAGGATCCGATCCTCCAGGAGACCGTCAAGATCCTGCAGGACCCGGAGACGACGTTCCGCTTCGACGCGAGCGACCTGATGCCCGGTGCGGTGGGCGCCGGAACGTTCTGGAAGGGCATGGTCGACTGGGTCAACGGCACCGCGACCGACGACGTGCTCACGCAGATCGAGACCGGCTGGCCGAGCGAATAGTCGGCAGCGACGGGCCGCCCCCGCTCCGGCGGAGGCGGCCCGTCCCGCACTCCGATGCGCGCATCGTGGCGCGCATCGCTCCACTCCGCGTCATGAAAAGGGGACTGCGTGAACGCGACAATGTTCTTCGACTGGATCAGCGCGATGCCGCCGGTCCTGCAGGCCGTGGTGGTGGTGATCGCCTTCGCCGTCGTGGTGGCGCTCATCCTGCTGCTGGTCGACATCGCGCCGCGACGGGGCGCGATCTACACCTGGATCCGCCTGGCGATGTGCCTTCTCATCCCGCTGGCGGTGATGTGGTTCTTCAACTCCTGGTACTGGGCGATGGGCGTCGCCGTCGCCGTGGGAGCGCTGTTCTTCTTCCTCGACTACCGATCCCGTGACGGAGCGGGGTACCTGATCCAGCTGGTCGCCTTCATGGCGCCCGCCATGCTGCTCCTGCTCGTGGGGCTCATCCTCCCGTCCATCCAGACCGTGTACGCGTCGTTCTGGAACTCGACGGGCAACGACTTCATCGGCTTCGCGAACTACATCTGGATCTTCACGCAGTCCGACGGGATCACGGCCGTGGTGAACACGATCGTGTGGGTGCTGATCGTGCCGGTCGTCTCGACGCTGGTCGGTCTCGCCTACGCCGTGTTCATCGACCGGACCCGCGGCGAGAAGATCTACAAGGTTCTCGTGTTCATGCCGATGGCGATCTCGTTCGTCGGTGCCAGCATCATCTGGCGGTTCATGTACGAGTACCGCGGTCCCCAGTACGACCAGATCGGTCTGCTCAACCAGATCGTCGTCTGGCTCGGAGGACAACCGCAGCAGTGGCTGCTGAACGAGCCGTGGAACAACCTGTTCCTCATCGTCGTGCTCATCTGGGTGCAGACCGGATTCGCGATGGTCGTGCTGTCCGCGTCGATCAAGGGAGTCCCGGCCGAACTGCTCGAGGCCGCCGAGCTCGACGGTGCCAATGCGTGGCAGCGGTTCTGGTCGGTCACGGTCCCGTCGATCCGTCCGGCGCTCATCGTGGTGCTCACGACGATCTCGATCGCCTCGCTGAAGGTCTTCGACATCGTCCGCACTATGACCGCCGGAAACTACGGCACCAGCGTGCTCGCGAACGAGATGTACACGCAGTTCTCGAAGTTCGAGGCGGGGCGCAGCGCGGCCCTGTCCGTGATCCTGTTCATCCTGGTGCTGCCGATCGTCATCTACAACGCGCGCCAGATCAAGAAGCAGCGGGAGATCCGATGAGCGACACCGTCAAGCTCGACCCCTCGAGCACCCGCGCGATCACGACGGGCGGGAAGTTCGAAGCATCCGCCGCGCGCACGCGCAAGCGGCTGAGCAGGCCCTGGGCCACCGTCGCCTCGATCGTCATCGCGGTCCTGTGGACCATCCCGACGCTCGGGCTGTTCATCTCCTCGTTCCGCCCGCGGGACGACATCAACACGACCGGGTGGTGGACGATCTTCGCCGACCCCCAGTTCACGCTGGAGAACTACGTCGAGGTGCTGCAGTCGGGTACGACCCAGCTGACGATCCTGCAGTCCTTCGTCAACTCCATCGCGATCACGATCCCCGCGACGCTGATCCCCCTCATGATCGCGGCCATGGCGGCCTACGCGTTCGCGTGGATCGACTTCAAGGGACGCAACGCGCTGTTCGTGTTCGTGTTCGCGCTGCAGATCGTTCCGATCCAGATGGCGCTGGTCCCGCTGCTCACCTCGTTCTCGCGCGGCATCAACCTCTTCGGGGTGCAGGTGACCGAGTCGATCGACGCATCGCAGGGATACGCGCAGGTCTGGATCGCGCACACCATGTTCGCGCTGCCACTGGCGATCTACCTGCTGCACAACTTCATGTCCGAGATCCCCTCGGAGATCATCGAGGCCGCCAGGGTGGACGGGGCGTCCCGCGGACAGATCTTCTTCCGCGTCGTGCTCCCGCTGACGATGCCGGCGATCGCCTCGGTGGCGATCTTCCAGTTCCTGTGGGTGTGGAACGACCTGCTCGTGGCGCTGGTGTTCGCCGACGGACCGGCAGCGCCGATCACCAAGGTGCTCGCCGAGATCACCGGACGCGGCGAGGGGTGGTACCTGCTCACGGCCGGGGCGTTCGTGTCGATCATCATCCCGCTGATCGTCTTCTTCGCCCTGCAGCGCTACTTCGTGCGCGGCCTGCTGGCCGGCTCGACGAAGGGCTGATCGCCTGTCGCGGGACGTAACAGGCGCGGGTGACGAGGGAGCATCGGACGTAGGCTGAGGCCATGTCCGAGCACTCCTTCGCCACCCGCGCCATCCACGCAGGGCAAGCGCCCGATCCGCAGACCGGCGCGATCATCCCGCCGATCTACCAGGCCTCCACGCACGTCCAGGACGGCATCGGCGGATTCCCGCGCGGTTATGAGTACAACCGCGCGGGGAACCCGACCCGCAGCTCCCTGGAGACCCAGCTGGCGGCACTCGAGGGCGGCTCGGCAGCGCTGTCCTTCGCATCCGGTCTCGCCGCCGAGGACGCCCTGCTGCGCGGCATCCTGAAGCCCGGCGACCACGTCGTGCTCGGCAACGACGTGTACGGCGGCACGTACCGCCTGCTCACCAGGGTGCTCGCACCGTGGGGCATCGAGACGTCCACCGTGGCGCTCGAGGACGCCGACGCGATCCGCGCGGCGATCCGCCCCGAGACGCGGATCGTGTGGCTCGAGACGCCGAGCAACCCGCTGCTGAAGATCGTGGACATCGCCGTCATCGCCGAGATCGCGCACGCCGCCGGCGCCGTCGTCGTCGTGGACAACACCTTCGCCTCGCCGGCGCTGCAGCAGCCCCTGGCGCTCGGTGCCGACCTCGTGGTTCACTCGACGACGAAGTACCTCGGCGGTCACTCGGACGTGCTCGGCGGGGCGATCGTGTTCGGTGACGACCGCCATTACGAGCCGATCGCCTTCCAGCAGTTCGCCGTCGGAGCCGTCTCGGCTCCCCTGGACGCGTGGCTCACGACGCGCGGCATCAAGACGCTCGCCGTGCGCGTGCGCCAGCACAGCGAGAACGCGCAGGCCATCGCCGAATGGGCGGCGGAGCGGCCGGAGTTCGAGACCGTCTTCTACCCCGGACTCGCGACCCACCCCGGTCACGACGTCGCCGCACGACAGATGAGCGGATTCGGAGGCATGCTGTCGCTCGCGCTGAGCGCAGGACCCGAGGCCGCGCGGGCGTTCGCCGAGAGCACCCGGCTGTTCCAGCTCGCGGAGTCGCTCGGCGGCGTGGAGTCGCTGATCGGTTACCCGCCGGAGATGACGCATGCGTCCGTGCGGGGCACGGCGCTCGCCGTCCCCGAGAACGTGGTCCGGCTGTCCGTCGGCATCGAGGACGTGCGCGACCTCATCGCCGATCTGGAGCAGGGCCTGGAGCGCGTCGCCGGCTGAACCCGATCCCGAGGTCCGGAGGGCAGGGGAGTAGCATGGTCGGATCGACGTTCTCGAATCGATTCGAACCCCGCGCCCCGGAAAGCTCTCTTGACCGACTCATCCCGCCACGACATCCCTACGACTGACACGAACTCCGACACGCCACAGCCTCCGGCATCCGACCGCACACCCAGCGGGACGATCCGGACCATCACCGGCAGCATCCGCACGTCGACCGCGACCGGCGCCATCCGCACCCTCGGCCCGAACCCGGCGACCGCGCCGATCATGCTGCACCCGGGCGATGCGATCTCGACCGGGCGCCGCACCGTCTACATCATCCTGCTCGGCGCGCTCACGGCGCTCGGACCGTTCACCATCGACCTCTACCTGCCGGCGTTCCCGCTGCTGGAGAGCGACTTCCAGACGACGGCGACGGCGATCCAGCTCACGCTGACCGGGACGATGATCGGCTTCGCGATCGGACAGCTCGTGGTCGGCCCGCTCAGCGACAAGGTCGGCCGGCGGGTCCCGCTCATCTCCGTCACGGCTCTGCACGTGCTCGCCAGCGTCGCGGCGGCGCTCGCGCCGGATCTGCTCCTGCTCGGCGCCGCGCGGGTGTTCATGGGCATCGGCGCCGCGGCCGGCGGCGTGGTCGCGATGGCGATCGTCCGCGACCTGTTCGGCGGACGCCGGCTCGTGGTGATGCTGTCGCGACTGGCTCTCGTCTCGGGCGTCGCGCCCGTGGTCGCACCCCTGGCCGGATCTGCTCTGCTGGCGGTCATGGACTGGCGTGGCATCTTCGTCGTGCTCGCCTGCTACGGCGGCGTCATGCTCGTCTCCGGGCTGTTCCTCATCCCGGAGACCCTGCCGCGCGAACGCCGCCACGATCGCGGCTCGTCCACCGTGCTCCAGCGCTACAAGAGCGTGTTCTCGGACCGGGTGTTCCTCGGCGTGCTCGTCATCGGCGGCATGACGTTCTCGGGGCTGTTCTCGTACCTCTCGGCATCCCCCTTCCTGTTCCAGCAGACGCACGGGCTCGACCCGCAGCAGTACGGCTGGCTGTTCGCGGCGAACTCGATCGGCGTCGTCGTCGGGGTCCAGACCGCGTCGCGGCTCGCGGCGCGGTTCGGCCCGCAGTGGGTGATGGCGATCTCGACCGCGGGACTGCTGCTCTCCGGAGTCGCGATCATCGTGACGGACCAGCTCGGCCTGGGACTGTGGGGCACGGTGATCCCGCTGTTCCTGTTCATGACCTCGTGCGGTTTCACGTTCCCCTGCGTGCAGGTGCTCGCCCTGGACCGGCACGGCAAGGCCGCAGGCACCGCGGCATCCGTGCTCGGCGCCTGCAACAACGGCGTCGCGGCCATCATCTCGCCGGTGGTCACCCTCCTCGCCGGAGGAGCGGGCATCACGGCCACGACCATGGCGTCGGTCATGGTCGGCTGCGCGGTCGTCGCGATCCTGGCGCTCTGGCTGATCGTGCGCCCGCGCACGGTGGGAATGCTCAACCCCTGAGCCGGATGCCGCGTCCGCGCACGCCGCACGGCAGAATGGCCGGATGAGACGGCACCTTCTGTGGTGGGGCATCGGCACCCTGCTCGCGGCCATCGCGCTCGGGGCGTATCTGACGATCGACGGCGGCGCGGACGATCCGTCCACGCTCGACGCCTGGTGGCACGACGCGATGGTCGATGCGCGGCCCGATGCCCTCGTGGCCTTCTCGCACGTCATGAACCGTATCGGCGGCGGCTGGATCGCGGTGTTCGCCGTGCCCGGGATCGTCGCGGTCGCGTTGCTGATCGCGCGACGGTGGAGGTCGGCGATCTTCGCGCTCGCCGCGTTCATCACGAGCGCGGCGCTCGTGCAGCTGCTCAAGCAGCTGTTCGGGCGTGCGCGTCCGGAGGACATGCTCGTGATCAGTGACTACGGCTCCTACCCGTCGGGGCACACCGCCAACGCCGCGACGATCGCGATCGTGCTTTGGGTGCTCTTCCCCCGGGTGTGGATGGCCGTGCTGGGGGCGGCCTGGGTGCTGGCGATGGCGCTGTCGCGGACGGTGCTCTCGGTGCACTGGCTGACGGACACCGTCGGGGGAGCGCTCGTCGGGGCATCCGCCGCGCTGCTGGTCGCGGCACTGCTGCTGCCGTGGGTGCGCGGCGACGCGCCCGTCGCCGTCACGGCAGCGATCGCCGGCGGGACGGATAGGGTGGATCCGGCCGTGACGACCGCCGGCCGAGAACTCGCAGAGGAGTCCGCCGTGCCGCAGATCCGCCCGTACCGCCCCGAGGACCGCGACGGCCTGTTCGACGTCTGCGTCAGGACGGCGGATGCCGGAGCCGACGCGACCGGGATGTTCACGGACGACGATCTGTGGGGTCTGCTCTTCGCCGTGCCGTACGCCGAGCGGGATCCCGGGCTGTGCTGGGTCGTCGAGGCCGAGGACGGCCGCGTGATCGGCTACATCGTCTCGACCGACGACACCGACGCCTTCGAGCAGTGGTTCCGCGACGAATGGTGGCCGCGCTACACCGACCGGTTCCCGAAGCCCGCCGACCCGCAGACGGCCGAGGAGCGGATGCTCGCCTACGCGTACGGTCGAGGCCCCGGCCGCGAGCCGAACGCCGCCGAGTATCCGGCGCATCTGCACATCGACCTGCTGCCGGAGACCCAGGGGAAGGGGCTCGGACGCCGGCTGCTGGAGACGCTGTTCGCCGAGCTGCGCCGTCGCGGCGTGCCCGGCCTCCACCTCGGCATGAACCCGGCCAACACGGGGGCCGCGGCCTTCTACGACCGCGTCGGGATGCACCGTCTGCCGAGCCCCGAGGGGTCCTGGGTGTACGGGGTGCGGTTCGACGGGTGACGGCGGGGAACGGGCGGTGATGCGCCGAAGCGCGGCGGTGACGGCGGGACTCCGGTACTCGCTGCGCTCGTGCCTCCCCGAATCCCACAGCACGGGATAGACGAAGGAAGGGCCCCCGCTGACGCGGAGACCCTTCATTCGTCTGGCGGTGACGGCGGGACTCCGTCGCTCGCCTGCGGCGTGCTCCTCCCCGAATCCCACAGCACGGGATAAACGAAGGAAGGGCCCCCGCTGACGCGGAGACCCTTCATTCGTCTGGCGGTGACGGCGGGATTCGAACCCGCGGTTGCTTGCACAACACACGCTTTCCAAGCGTGCTCCTTCGGCCGCTCGGACACGTCACCAGGGAACAACCTGTCCATCTTATCCGATCGCCCGCGGGCTCGTGACCACGCCGGATCCTCGAACCTCGGCCGGGCGCCTAGAATCTCGGGGTGGCAACTCCCAAGATCGTGCTGTTCTACGTGTTCACCCCGCTCGCCGACCCCGAGGCGATCCGGCTGTGGCAGCGCGACCTCGGCGAGGCACTGCGCCTGCGCGGACGCCTGATCATCTCGAAAGACGGCATCAACGGAACCCTCGGCGGCGATCTTCCCGCCCTGAAGAAGTGGGCGCGATCCTTCCGCTCCTATGCGCCGTTCGCGAAGGCCGACATCAAGTGGAGCGAGGGGACCGGCATCGACGAGACCGGACACAGCACCGACTTCCCCAAGCTCAGCGTCAAGGTCCGCGACGAGATCGTGTCGTTCGGTGCGCCCGGCGAGCTCCGCGTCGACGAGAACGGGGTCGTCGGAGGCGGAAGACGGCTGACTCCGGAACAGTTGCACGAACTCGTCGCCGACCGCGACGACGTCGTCTTCTTCGACGGGCGCAACGCCCTCGAGGCGCAGATCGGCCGCTTCCGCGACGCGATCGTCCCGGATGCCGAGACCACCCGTGATTTCGTCCGGTTGCTGGACTCGGGGGCCTACGACGACCTCAAGGGCAAGCCCGTCGTCACCTACTGCACCGGCGGCATCCGCTGCGAGGTGCTGTCCAGCCTCATGACCGCGCGCGGCTTCGGCGAGGTGTACCAGCTGGAGGGCGGCATCGTCCGCTACGGAGAGGCCTTCGGCGACGACGGCCTCTGGGACGGGTCGCTGTACGTGTTCGACGGGCGCGGTTCGGTCGACTTCTCCGACCACGCCGCCGTCATCGGGGAATGCGCCGGATGCCGCCGGCCCACGAAGCGCACCGCGAACTGCCCCGACGCGTCGTGCCGCGTGCAGCAGGTGGTCTGCGAGGAATGCGTCTCCCTCCCGTGCCCCGCTCACGTGCGCGACGGACAGCCCACCGGCTGAAGGGCGCCTCACGCCGCGATGACCGCTGACGGACGCTGTGCGAACAGCGACCGCGGCGCGAACAGCGCCTTCAGACGCGACCGGGTGTCGACCGACTCGCGCACCTGATGCAGCACCCCGGTCAGGGGCTCGGCCAGGTCCCCGGCATCCGAAGCGGTCGGCGCGTAGCTCGCCCGCTCGATCGACCGCACCAGCGGAGCGAGGAGCGCAGGATCGACGTCGTTCTCCGCCGAGAGTCCCGAGGCGCGCACGCGCGGACTCTCCGCCTCGGACGGGTTCAGACCGAGGTCGACGAGGCTGTCGCGCAGCTCCGCCCACGCGCTCGCCGCGTCACCGCTGCGCGCCCGGCCGATCCGCACGGCGCGGCGGAGAGCGCGCACCATCAGAGGCAGCAGGAGCACGACGATCACGCCGCCCGTCACCAGCAGCACCGGCGTCGGGTCCAGGCGTTGCAGTGCGCCCCCGCCTGTCCCCGCGGCGCCGGCGTCATCCGGGGCGATCGTGGGGCCCGTCGTCGGCGCGGCCGAGGGGGCGGTCGTCGGCGCCGGCGTCTGCCCCGGTCCGTTGCCCGTACCGCCGGCGGTCTCCGCGCGCGCGAACGCGGTCGGCACGCCGAGCGTCGCGGTCGGCTCGAACGGCACCCAGCCGATGCCCTCGAAATGGACCTCCGGCCAGGCGTGCAGCTGGTCGCTCATGACGGCGTAGACGTACTCGTCTCCGCGCTTCTCGTCGGTCAACTGCCCCGGGAGGTATCCGACCACGACACGAACCGGCATCCCCAGCGTCTTCGCCATCAGCGAGAACGCTCCGGCGAAATGGACGCAGTACCCGGACCGGACCTCGAGGAACGTCGCCACGGCGTCGGCGCCGGTCCCGTCGAAGTCCTCCTCCACGGGAGTGTCGACCGAGTACTCGAACTCGCTGCGGAACCAGTTCTGCAGCGCGATGAGCTTCTCGTAGTCGCTCGCGGCCTCCGCGGTGATCTGCATGGCGGTCTGCGCGATGACCGGAGGCAGCTCGGCGAGGTCGGTGCCGTCGTCGTCGCCACCGGCCGCGCGGGAGGCCGTGATCTGCTCGAACGTCGGCTGAAGCTGCGCCGACGTGACGGTATAGTCCCGACCGGATGCGTCCGCGACCTCGGACAGCACCGTGCGGTTGGAGGTCATCACCTCCCACCCCGTGGAGACCCCCACGATGCGCTCGGCGGGGAACGGCACAGGAAGGCGCGAGCTGGATAGCCCCAGCACCCGGATCGACGTCAGCCGGTCCGTTCCGGTGAGCTCGTCGTTCCACTCGGGATCGCCGAATCCCTCCGACACGGGCTGCGTGTCGGAGGTGTCGGGGCGCCAGACCTCGCCGGTGAAGCGTGACAGGGTCGCGATGCGGAGGTACGGTGCCGTCTCCGACGTCGTCGCGAGCGACATCACCTGAGTCGGGTTCGGGCGGCGCAGGTCGTCGCCCAGGCGCAGAGAGGCGTCCACGGTGACCCCTGCTCCCGGCACCATCCAATTCGCCGACACGGGCAGACCGGGCACCACGATCAGCGTCGCCGCCACCGCCGCGGCTCCGACACCGGCGGTGACGGCCGCGGAGGTGCGACGCGCGGAACGACGATCACGGCGGGCACTGCTGCGCAGCAGCAGGAGCACCAGCACCGCGAGCACGACGAACCACACGACGTTCGGATCGCCGAGCGTGATGATCATCGGCAGCGCCCCGACGACCGTGACGGTGATGATCGCCAGCAGCGCGAGGCGCTGCGCGACGAGGTGGTCGATGAGGATGATGACGACCGCGAACGCCGCGCCGAGCATGCTGCGCAGCGCCAGGGTGTCCTGCAGCGGTGCGCTGCCGTTGTACACCTCGGCGGCCGCCTGGGTCGCGAGCTCGCCGAACGCGATGAGCGTGGCCGGGGTCGGGACGACCCCGAGCAGCGCGGTCTGCGGCAGCAGCATGGCCGTCAGCAGGGCGACCGACGCCGCGACCTGCACGAGAAGGGCCGAGAGCTCCCGCGCCACCGCCGAGCGCCGGGCGAGCATCGTGCGCACCACGATCCCGGCGAGGGCGACGACGAAGATCAGGGTGCTGATCACGAAGCTCCAGGGCCCGGCCTGCACGACGGGGATGTACGGCCACAACGCCACGACCCCCGCGAACGCCGCCAGCAGCGCCCGGGTCACGACGCCCTCCCGGGGCGGCGACACGTCCAGCGCCCACGCGCCCGTCGGAGACTCAGCGCGGGACACGTCCGCCTCCGGTCAGCATCCGCTCCGGCAGCGCGAGCTCCCAGGAGGCCGATACGTCGTCCGTGAGCACGGCGCCGGTCCACCCCATCGAGGAGGCCGCGACCAGGGCGCCTTCGGCGGGATGGGTCGCGAGCAGGATCGGGACGGCGGCGCCGCCGTGGTGCAGCAGATCCCGCTCCTCGACGGACAGGCGCCCGGTGAGCACGACGAGGGGTCCCGGCGGCGTGCCGCCGACCACGGCAGCCAGGTCGCGCGCGTCTCCGCGGGGAGTGAGGATCGCGAGCGCGACCAGCAGCTCGTCCCGGTCGTCCTCGTGCCCGCGCAGAGCGCCGATGAGGGTGCCCGCGCTGTCGACGACGTCCACGCTGTATCCCTCGCCCGCCAGATGCAGCGCGATCGAGGCGCACGCCGACACGGCGGTCTCGAAAGCGGGGTCGATGCCGCGATCCGCACGAGCCCACCGCGCGGCCGCGCGATCGATCACGACGATCGCGTCGGGGCTGGATTCCTCCTCCTCCTGGCGCACCATGAGCTCTCCGCGATGCGCGGTCGCGCGCCAGTGGATCCGCCGCATCGAGTCGCCCGAAACGTAGTGCCGCGGCGACAGGTTGTCGCTTCCCTGTCCGAGCCGACTCGACGCCGTGTGCGCGGTCCCGCCGGCGGCGCCCCAGTGCGCTGCGAGCGGCGCGAGGGGGATGACCTCCGGTACGACGGTGACCGTCCGGGTGGAGCCGAACTCCTGTTCGCGCTGAGCGAGGCCGAACGGATCGGTCGTGCGGAGCACGAGCGGGCCGACCGGCCACACACCCCGCCGCACGCCCGTGATGGGGTAGCGCAGCACCCCCGTCTCCGGCGGGTACTCTCCCGCGGCGTGGCCGGTCACGGCATCCGGCAGCACGTCGCGCCACAGGCCGTGCGGGATCCGCAGCGAGCGCAGGGCGAAGCGCACCGTGACGCGCGACTCCTCGCCGACGGTCAGCAGGTCCGTGGAGATCTGGCGGCTCACGGTGCCGCTGCGGCGCGGCACGTGCACCACGAGCACAGCCAGCGCCGTGAGCGCGAACAGCAGCACCGCGACGTACAGCAGGATCGGTGCCGAGACGATGTTCGCGGCGATCACGAGGAGCAGGCCGATGAGCAGGGCACCGGCGCCCCGGAGGGTGAGGACATGCCGGCGACGGGCGGACACGAGGGCTCCGTTCAGGCCCGTGTGGCCACGGGCACGCGCACCCGCTCGATGATCTGCGAGAGGGCGGCCTCGACCGGCTGAGCGCCCGCGCGGTGGACTCCCCGCGCCGGGAGCAGGCGGTGGGCGAAGACCGGCACCAGCAGATCCGTGAGGTCGTCGGGGATGACGAACTCGCGGGCGTCCAGCGCCGCCCACACCTTCGCGGCGCGGACGAGCTGCAGCGTGGCCCGCGGACTCGCGCCCAGGTGCAGGCTCGGGTCCGAGCGCGTGGCCTGGGCGAGCGCGACGGCGTACTCCTCGATGCTCGGGGCCACGTATACGGCTCTGGCGCTCTCGATCAGTGCGCTGACGTCCTGCGCGCCGACCACGGGCCGGATCGCCTGGAGCGGGTTGACCGTGTCGCGCTGCCGGAGCATCAGCGCTTCGGCGGCGGCATCCGGGTATCCCATCGAGATGCGCATCATGAAACGGTCGCGCTGTGCCTCGGGGAGCGCGTAGGTCCCCTCCATCTCCAGCGGGTTCTGCGTCGCGACGACGAGGAACGGATCCGGCAGCGGGTGCGTCCGGCCATCCACCGTGACCTGCTTCTCCTCCATGGCCTCCAGCAGCGCGGACTGCGTCTTGGGGGAGGAGCGGTTGATCTCGTCCGCGATCACGATGTGCGCGAACACGGCGCCCTGCTTGAACTCGAACTCGCGTTCCACCGGGTTGTAGACGCTCACGCCGGTGACGTCTCCCGGAAGCAGGTCCGGGGTGAACTGGATGCGCCTGACCGTCGCGTCGACGCTCGCGGCGAGGGCCCTGGCGAGCATCGTCTTGCCGACACCGGGGACGTCCTCGATGAGCAGGTGCCCCTCGGCCAGCAGGCACACCAGGGCGCTGCGCACGGCATCCGCCTTGCCGTCGATCACCTCACCGACGGAGGCCAGGATGGCGGAGGTCTGCTCCGCGAATCGCTCTGCCGTCATGACGGATGCGTCGTGCATGCGTCCCCTTTCGCCCTGCCCCTCCACCCCTCGTCGGGTGTGAACCGATCGTAACCCGCGGAGGGCACCGGCGGACCCGCGGATGCCGCGCATTCCTGGCGATCTCCCGCACCCTGCGGTTAGCCTCGAGTCATGGGACTGTTCCGGAACGACCCCCAGCGCGTGCGAATCGAGACGCGGGACGTGGAGCTGACCGCCACACGAGCCCCGTGGAGCCTGTGGGCGGACGGGTTCGGCAAGCTCGGCATCCGCGCGATCCAGATCATCGTGGTGGTGGCCGTGGCGGCCGGGATCATCTTCGCGATCCAGCAGCTCACCCTCGTGACGATCCCGCTCGTCATCGCGCTCATCCTCGCGTGCGCGTTCACGCCGGTGATGTCCTGGATGCGCCGGCGCGGTGTGCCCTCGGTGCTCGCGACCATCATCACCCTGCTCGCGATCGTCATCATCCTGGGGCTCCTCGGCTGGCTGATCGTGTGGGCCGTGCGCGACCAGTGGGACGATCTCTACACGCAGGCGGAGGACGGATTCCAGCATCTGCTGGCGTGGGTGCAGACGCTGCCCTTCGACTTCCTCCAGCCGGAGCAGATCGATGAGTGGATCGGTCAGCTCACGGACTTCGTCACGAGCGCGCAGTTCGGCTCCGGCGCGATCGCGGGTGTGAGCGCCGTCGCCAACTTCGTGACCGGCTTCGTGCTCATGGTCACGATCCTGTTCTTCTTCCTCAAGGACGGACCGCAGATGTGGGAGTTCCTCCTGCGTCCGTTCCGCGGCGAGAACTACCGGCGCGCTCGCCGCATCGGCGACAAGACGGTCAGCACCCTCGGCTCCTACGTCCGCGGCACCGCCACGGTCGCCGCGGTGGACGCGATCGGAATCCTGATCGGCCTGCTCATCCTCCAGGTGCCGCTGGCGATCCCGCTGGCCGTGCTGGTCTTCCTGCTCGCGTTCATCCCGATCGTCGGGGCGACCGTGGCGGGCATCCTCGCGGCCCTCGTCGCGCTGGTCGCGAACGGATGGGTGAACGCCCTGTTCGTCGTCGGGGTCGTGGTGCTCGTGAACCAGCTGGAGGGGAACTTCCTCCAACCGTTCCTGATGGGCCGGTCCATGAAGCTGCACGCGTTCGTCATCCTCGTCGCCCTGACGGTCGGCACGGTCCTCGGCGGCATCGTCGGCGCGGTCCTCGCGGTGCCGATCGCGGCAGCGATCTGGGGCGTGATCCAGGTGTGGGACGGCCCGGACACCCCTGCGCGCTGGGCGCGGGCGAAAGCACCGGTCGAAGCCGGGTAGACTGGTTCCAGCCCTCCGCGTGACGGCATCCAGGCCAATTCCCCCAGGACGGAAACGTAGCAAGGGTAACCGGGCTCTGCCGGGTGCGCGGAGGGTCTTTCCGTCCCCGGGCGCCGTCGCTTTCAGCATCCTCCTGGCAGGCACTGACAGGATCACGACGTGACCACTCCCTCGGCCCCCGCGCGACGCGGACTCGTCGCGCGCTTCGCGTCCCCGGTGATCCTGCTGGGGCTGATGTGGGTCGTCCAGACGGCCGACGCCGTTCTTCCCGGATCCTTCACGGGCTTCGGACTGCGGTCGTGGGACCTCTCAGGGCTCGGCGGGATCGTCGTCAGTCCGCTGCTGCACGCGAGCTGGACGCACCTGATCGCGAACTCGCTGCCCTTCCTGGTGCTCGGCTGCCTCGTCGCGATCGAGGGGGCCGCGCGCTTCTGGCTCGTGACCGCGATCGTGGCGCTCGTGGGCGGGGCCGGCACCTGGCTCGTGAACGCCCCCGGCACGCTCACGGTCGGAGCGTCGGTGCTCGTGTTCGGATACTTCGGCTACGTCGTCGTCCGGGTGTTCGCGCCGGGGAGGGTGTCGCATCGCATCGGCTACGCCGTCATCGCGATCGTCGTGATCGCCCTGTACGGCACGGCCATGGTCGCCGGCGTCTTCGGCGCGGCCGACGGCGTGTCCTGGCAGGCGCACCTGTTCGGCGCCGTCGGCGGTGCGCTCGCCGCCTTCGCGGGACGCCCGAGGAGTGCGGGGGCGTGAACCCGAGAAGGACGCGGTCGCGCCGGGCAGCCTCGAAGGGGCGGAGCACGGCGAAGCGCCGCGGATCACGCCGGGGGACGGCGAAGAGGCGCCCGAGCGGCCGCCGACGCCTCAGTGCGCGCGAGCGCGCGTCGCGGCGCGTGCGGCGCACCCGGCTGCTGCGCCGCATCCTCATCGGAGCGGGCGCGGCCTCGGCGGTGGTGGCCCTCGCGGTGCTCGTGCCGCTGTCGACAGCACAGGCGCCGGTGTGCGCATCGGAGCCGGCGACCTTCCCCGCGGCGGGTGTCGAGGGCTGGGAGGGCGAGCAGCTCGAGAACGCCGCGACCATCGTGCTCACCGCCCGAGGGCTCGGCTTCGGGCGGGACGGGCAGGTGGTGGGCGTGATGGCGGCCATGGGGGAGAGCTCGCTGCGCGCGATCGAGTACGGCGACTGGGAGACCGCCGGGGTCACCAATCCCGACGGATCGCGCACGACGAGCATCGGCCTGTTCCAGCAGCAGGAGTGGTGGGGCAGTGCCGAGGAGCGCCTGGACCCGGCATCCTCGGCCGCCCTGTTCTTCGACCGGCTCGCGCGGCTGCCGGGCTGGGAGGACATGGAGCCCTCCCACGCCATCCACCGCGTGCAGGTCAACACCGATCCCGAGCACTACGCCCGGTTCCAGGAGGATGCCGAGGCGGTCGTCGACGCGCTGTCGGGCGCCTGCACGCCGACCGACTGAACTTCTCCGGCCGGCGGCCCTCCGCCACGGGGACGAACGCGCATAGGCTGGGAGCGTGGCGCGGAGCATCTACATCACCTCGGCCGAGGGGCACACCGGGAAATCCACGATCGCCCTGGGCGTGCTCGATGCGCTCATGCGGGTGACGCCGCGCGTCGGGGTGTTCCGCCCGATCGCGCGATCGTCGGCCGAACGCGACTACGTCCTCGAACTGCTGCTCGCCCACGACGGCGTCCAGCTCGACTACGAGGACTGCATCGGCGTCACGTACGACGACGTCCGCGCGGACCCCGACCGCGCGCTGTCGACGATCGTCGCGCGCTTCAAGGCGGTCGAGGCGCAGTGCGACGCCGTCGTCATCATCGGCAGCGACTACACCGACGTCGGAAGCCCCGCCGAGCTCGGGTTCAACGCGCGGATCGCCGCGAATCTCGCCGCCCCCGTGCTCCTCGTGCTGTCCGGCCGCGACCAGCAGCACCGGGCCGAGCAGCTGGGCACGACCTCGGCGCGGACGCCTGCCGCCGTCAGCCAGCTCGCGGCGCTCGCGCTGGCCGAGCTCGCCACGGAGCGCGCCGAGCTGTTCGCCGTGATCGTGAACCGGGCGGATCCGGATGCCGCGCAGGACACGATCGACGCCGTGCACGCCGTCCAGTCCGACGCCACGCCCGTCTGGGCGATCCCCGAGGACCGCTCGCTGGTCGCGCCGTCCATCCGCGGCATCCTGTCCGCCGTCGAAGGGCGGCTCGTCAAGGGCGACGACGCCCTGCTCACGCGGGAGGCGCTGAGCGTCGTCGTCGCGGGCATGTCGATGGTGAACGTGCTTCCCCGGCTCACGCCGGACTCGGTCGTGATCATCCCCGCCGATCGCACCGAGGTGCTGCTGGCGACCCTGCTGGCGGATTCCTCGGGGACGTTCCCCTCGATCGCCGGCATCGTCCTCAACGGCCCTTTCCCGTTGCCCGAGTCGATCGAGCAGCTCCTGGACGGGCTGGCGTCCCGCGTGCCGATCATCGCGACGGATCTCGGCACCTACGAGACCGCCGTGCGGGTGATGGGCGCACGGGGCCGGCTCGCGGCGGATTCGCGCCGTCGCTATGACACGGCGCTCGGGCTGTTCCAGACGCATGTCGACATCTCCGAGCTCACTCGTCAGCTCGGCCTCGCCGAGGCGACGGTCGTCACGCCGCTCATGTTCGAGTACGCGCTGATCGAACGCGCGCGGTCGGATCGCAAGCGCATCGTCCTGCCCGAGGGCGACGACGACCGCATCCTGCGCGCCGCGGCCACGCTGCTCGCACGGGATGTCGCCGACCTCACGATCCTCGGCGACGAGAGCGCGATCCGCGCACGCGCGGTGGAGCTCGGCGTCGACATCGCCGAGGCGCAGATCATCAGTCCGACGGACCCGGAGCATGTCGAGCGCTTCGCGGCCGAGTACGCGCGACTGCGCGCCCACAAGGGAGTGACCGTCGCGCAGGCCGCCGACACAGTCACGGACGTGTCGTACTTCGGGACCATGATGGTCCATCTCGGGCTCGCCGACGGCATGGTCTCCGGCGCCGCGCACACCACGGCGCACACGATCCGCCCCTCGTTCGAGATCATCAAGACGCGTCCGGGGGTGGACGTCGTCTCGAGCGTGTTCCTCATGGCCCTCGCGGATCGCGTGCTCGTGTACGGGGACTGCGCCGTGATCCCGGATCCGACGAGCGTGCAGCTCGCCGACATCGCGATCTCGTCGGCGCAGACCGCGCGGCAGTTCGGCATCGATCCGCGCGTCGCCATGCTGTCCTATTCGACGGGGGAGTCCGGGTCCGGAGCGGACGTCGACAAGGTGCGCGAGGCGACCGCCCTCGTGCGGGAGCGCGCCCCGGAGCTGCTCGTGGAAGGGTCGATCCAGTACGACGCGGCGGCTGACGCCGCGGTCGCGAAGGCGAAGCTGCCGGAGTCGGCGGTCGCGGGGCGAGCCACGGTCTTCGTGTTCCCCGACCTGAACACGGGCAACAACACCTACAAGGCGGTGCAGCGCTCCGCGGGGGCCGTCGCGATCGGCCCGGTGCTCCAGGGGCTCAACAAGCCGATCAACGACCTGAGCCGCGGAGCCCTGGTGGAGGACATCGTGAACACCGTCGCCATCACCGCGATCCAGGCGCAGGGCGGTGCGGCATGAGCGTCGTCCTCGTGATCAACAGCGGCTCGTCGTCGCTGAAGTACAGCCTGATGGACATGCAGCGGGAACTGCCGCTCGGCGAGGGGCTGATCGAGCGCATCGGACAGGAGTCCGGGGACATCACCCACACGGTGCGCCGCGTGTCCGAGGGGGAGGCGGCGCCTGCCGTGCTGGACCGGAAGCACCGCAGCGCGCGCCGGATCGCCGATCATGACGAGGCGTTCGCCGTCATGCTCGAGCAGTTCGCCGAGCACGGCCCGGTGCTCGAGGAGCATCACCCCGTCGCGGTCGGACACCGCGTCGTGCACGGGGGTGCGCGCTTCTTCGCCCCGACCCCGATCGACGCCCTGGTCGAGATCAACATCGAGGACCTGTCCGAGCTCGCCCCGCTGCACAACCCGGGAGCCGTCGCCGGCATCCGGGCGGGACGGCGCGCGTTCCCGGACGTGCCGCACGTCGCGGTGTTCGACACCGCCTTCCACCAGACGCTGCCACCCGCCGCCTACACGTACGCGATCGACAAGGCGGTCGCGGAACGGCATCGTGTGCGGCGCTACGGCTTCCACGGCACGAGCCACAAGTTCGTGTCCGAGCAGGCGGCGGCCTTCCTCGGCCGCCCGCTCGCCGAACTGCGGCAGATCGTCCTGCATCTCGGCAACGGCGTCTCGATGACGGCGATCGACGGCGGGCGCTCGGTCGAGACGTCGATGGGAATGACGCCGCTCGAAGGGCTCGTGATGGGCACCCGCTCAGGGGACATCGACCCGGCCGTGCTGCTGCACCTGTCCCGCCGTGCGGGAATGAGCATCGACGACCTGGACGCGCTGCTGAACAAGCGCAGCGGCCTGCTGGGCCTCGCGGGGCGCAGCGACATGCGTGACATCCTCGCGGGCGTGGAGGACGGGGAGGATGCCGCGACGCTGGCGTTCGAGGTCTACATCCATCGGCTGCGCGCCTATGTCGGGGCCTACGTCGCCCAGCTCGGAGGAGTGGACGTCATCTCGTTCACAGCGGGCGTGGGGGAGAACGCTGCGCGGGTGCGCGGCGAGACGCTGGCGACCTTCGGCTTCCTCGGTCTGGAGATCGATCCCGAGCTCAACGAGCGGCCCAGTCCCGGCATCCGTCGCATCTCGACCGCCGGCTCGAGCATCGAGGTCCTCGTCGTCCCGACGAACGAGGAGCTCGAGATCGCCCGTCAGGCCCTGAGCCTGGTCTGAGCGGCACGGCTCGCCCGCCCCACGGTGCGGAGCGTCGGTCCGGCGTGCCCGCGCAAAACGCTCGAAGTAAACAGATAACAACAGGTTCGAACACTCTGTTACCCAAGCGTTACCGCCTCGAATTGACCTGATCCGCCCGCTCCGCGATGCTTGAGCGGCACCCTTCCGGGATCTGCCCCGCAACAGCGATCGAGTCCGCACAGAGACGTGGGAAACATGACTTCACAAACAATCACAGAAGTGAACAAGCCGAGACGCATCTCGGACAAGCTGTTCGCCTTCCTCCTCGTCGTCCCGGGACTCGCACTGCTCGCCGCGGTGGTCGTGTACCCGTTGATCACGAGCCTCATCACGGCCTTCTTCGAGCAGAGCCTGTTGTACCCCGGACGCGAGTTCGTGGGACTGCAGAACATCATCGACGTGCTGCAGGGCGAGTTCCTGACGCTGTTCGGACAGACGATGGTCTTCACCCTGGGGACCACGCTCCTGCCCTTCGTCATCGGGTTCGCCCTGGCGCTCGCGCTGAACACCCGCATCGCCGGTTCCAAGGTCATGCGCGGTCTGATGCTGATCCCGTGGCTGGTCCCCGGCGTCGTGGTGTCCTTCCTGTGGATGTGGATCTTCAACGCCAACTACGGCGTCATGAACGCGCTGCTGCAGGCGCTCGGCCTGATCGACGAGCCACAGGCCTGGCTGGCGCAGCCCGGAACGGCCATGCTGGCCGTCATCATCGCCAAGACGTGGCAGTCGTTCCCGTGGATGATGGTGATGCTCCTGGCCGGCCTGCAGACGGTGCCCCGCGAACTGCACGAGGCCGCTGAGATCGACGGCGCAGGCACCGTCCGCCGCTTCTTCGCGATCACCGTTCCGCAGATGCGCGGCATCATCGGCCTCGTCCTGCTGCTGGAGTTCATCTGGAACTTCCAGCACTTCGACATCATCTACGTCCTCACCGGCGGCGGCCCGGCCGGCAGCACCCAGACCTTCGCCACGGCCGTGTACGAGACCGCCTTCCAGGGCTTCGACCTCGGGCACGCCGGCGCGCTCGGACTGCTCTGGCTGCTGCTGCTGATGATCCTCGTCGTGGTGTACGTGCGCTTCTCGGAGAAGGGGGAGAGGAAATGACCGCCACTCTGCTGCCGGAGACCCCGGCGTCCCCCGACGCCACCGCCGCCCAGGTGCTCCCGGCGCGGCGCACCCGCAGGCCGCGCCCCGCCTCCGCCGAACGCCGCGAGCGGCCGGGCGTGCGGATCGCGGCGTGGATCGCCGTCATCGTCTGCGGCGGATTCGCGCTGCTGCCGGTGTACTGGCTGCTCGCGACGTCGCTCACCCCGAAGACCGAGGTCTTCTCGTACCCGCCCAAGATCTTCCCGACCGAGATCTCCTTCGAGGCGTACGCGTCGCTGTTCACCAACCCGCAGCTGTTCGTGTACCTGCAGAACAGCGTCATCGTGTCGGTGATCACCGCGATCCTGTCGGTGCTCGTCTCGGCGTACATGGGGTACTCGTTCTCCAAGTTCCGCTACACCGGCCGCCGGTCCCTGATGTACTTCGTCCTGGCGTCGCAGATGTTCCCGCAGGCGCTGCTGCTGGTGACGCTCTACACGGTGTTCTCGGCGTACAACCTCCTCAACACCTACACGGCACTGGTGCTGTCCTTCACGACCTTCACGCTGCCGCTGTGCGTGTGGATGCTGAAGGGGTTCTTCGACACCATTCCGGACGAGCTCATCGAGGCGGCCCGTGTCGACGGCGCATCGCGGCTTCGGATCATCCACTCGATCGTGCTGCCGCTCTCGGCGCCGGGACTGGTGGCCGCGGGGCTGTTCGCCTTCGTCCGCGGCTGGAACGACTTCATCTTCGCCCTCACCCTCGCCGGTCCCGAGAAGCAGACTCTGCCGCCCGGTCTCGTCAACACGTACGTCGGCGAAGCCTCCACGGCGTGGCCCGAGCTCATGGCCGCGTCCCTCGTGGTGTCGCTTCCGGTCGCCGTCGCCTTCATCCTGCTCCAGCGCTTCCTCGTCAGCGGCATGACCGCCGGCGCGGTCAAGGGCTGATCCGCCCACCTCTCCGCACGACACATCGACAAGGAGGACGATATGTCCGATTCATCCCTCATGAGCATCGAGTTCAGCAGGCGCCGCGCCCTGCAGCTGTTCGGCATCGGCGCCGCGGCGGTGACCCTGGCCGCCTGCGCGCCGACCGGCACGGGGTCGGGCACCGGCACGGGCCCGGCGAGCGGCTCCGCCGCCGGCCTGAACGGCGCGGACCCCACCGACTTCTCCTTCGCGTCCTGGTCCTTCACCGAGGAGGCCGCGGCGCCCGCGCTGGAGGCGATCGTCGCGTCGTACCAGGACAAGCAGTCCGTGACGGTGGACGACGTGTCCTTCCCCTACAACGAATACTTCAACCAGCTCATGCTGCAGGTGCGCGGCGGGCAGTTCACCGGCGCCGCGCACGTGGACGTCGCGTGGCTCGGATCGCTCGCCGCGCTCGGCAAGCTCCAGGACCTCTCGTCTCTCGCGGAGGGCAGGGGATACACGGATGCCGCGCTGAAGGCCGCCCAGTTCGACGGCACGCAGTACGCGCTGCCCTGGACGATCGGGGCCATCGGGCTGGTCACGAACGCGGAGATCCTGGCGAAGGTCGGCGTCGCCCCCGAGGAGTTCCCGACAACGATCGACGCCTACGAGAAGACCCTCAAGGACCTCAAGGGCCTCGGCGGAGGTCTCATCCCGTACGCGGCGTCCACGAAGGCGGCCCAGCTCAAGGACATCCTCATCTGGATGCAGACCTTCGGGAGCCCCCTCGTCGACGGGGGCACCGTGACGATCGGCGACGACGCCTCGATCGAGGCCGTCACCTGGTACAAGGGCCTGTACGACCAGGGGCTCATCGCCGCCGACGTCGACCGCTTCGATGCCCGCTCGCTGTTCGCGCAGGGCCGGGCCGCCATCTACGACGACGCCCCGGTGGGCCGCAACGCCGTCGTCGGCGAGTCTCCGGACCCCGATCTCGCCGACAAGCTCGCCCCGGTGTCGCGTCCGGTCCTGAAGGACGGCGACACTCCCCGCGCCCTGGTCTGGGGCGGCGCCATCGCCGTCGTGGACGGCGACGGGGCGCCCACGGCCGGCGACTTCGCGCAGTTCGCGACCAGTGACCTGGACACGGTGCTCGCGGACTACGCCGTTCGCGGCCTGCCGCCCGTGACCACCGAGGCGCAGGAGTCCGCGGTCGTGAAGGACGACGTGTTCGGCACGCTGTTCAGCGAGCGCATCACCGCGACGGCGACGTCGAACCCGTTCTGGGCGTTCACCAGCTACTCGCAGATCGAGACCGAGATCGCCGAGCAGGTGCAGGCGGTCCTGGTCGGCTCCGCGACTCCCGCCGACGCGATGAAGGCGGCCGGCGAGGCCGCCCAGAAGCTCATCGGCTGACCCGGCATCCGCCCCGCACACACCCCACAGGAAGGAACCCATCGTCATGCGCACGCAGTCCGTCGAGACCGACGTCGTCGTCGTCGGAGGAGGTCTCGCCGGCGTCGCGGCGGCCGTCTCAGCCGCCCGGCTCGGACGGCGCGTCGCACTGATCGGGAACCGGCCGGTCCTCGGAGGGAACTCCTCCTCCGAGGTCCGGGTGTGGGTGTGCGGGGCGACCGCGCACGGCAACCAGCGCTGGGCGCGCGAGACCGGGGTCATCGGGGAGCTGTACGTCGAGAACCAGTACCGCAATCCCGAGGGCAACCCGATCCACTGGGATGACGTGGTTCTGGACGCCGTGCGGGCCGAAGACAACATCGAGCTCTTCCTCAACACCGACGTGCGGGAGGTCGCGGCGCACGGGCCCGAGGAGGCGCGCGTGATCGACGCGGTGACGGGGTGGACCATGGGCTCCGAGATCACGACGACCTTCACGGCCCCGGTGTTCCTGGACTGCACCGGCGACGGGCTGGTCGGACACCTCGCCGGCGCGCGCTACCGGCTCGGCAAGGAGGGCAGGAGCGAGTTCGGCGAGGACTGGGCTCCGGAGGAGCCCAAGCGCGAGTTCCTCGGCTCGACGCTGCTGTTCTATTCGAAGGACCTGGGGCGCCCCGTGGACTTCGTCGCGCCGGATTCCACCATCGACATCACGCAGACGCCGATCCCCGAGTCGCGCATCATCCGCTCCGGCGACAGCGGCGCTGCCTACTGGTGGGTCGAGTGGGGCGGCGAACTCGACATCGTGGACGACAACGAGCGCATCCGCGACGAGCTGCGCGGCGTCATCCTCGGGATCTGGGACTACATCAAGAACTCCGGACGCTTCGACGCCGAGACCCTCGACCTGGAGTGGATCGGCAACATCCCCGGCAAGCGGGAGTATCGGAGATTCATCGGCGACTACACGCTGCACCAGGGCGACATCGTCGGCCAGACCTCGTTCGAGGACGGCGTCGCCTTCGGCGGCTGGTCGATCGATCTGCACCCGGCGGGCGGGATGTACGCGACGGGGTCGGGCGCCGTGCAGCGCTTCTCGAACGGGGTGTTCGAGATCCCCTACCGCTCGCTCTACTCGCAGAACGTCGGCAACCTGCTCATGGCCGGCAGACTCGTCTCGGCCACGCACATCGCGTTCGGCGCCGCCCGCGTCATGGCCACCTGTGCGGCGATGGGAGAGGCGGCCGGCACCGCCGCGGCGATCGCCGTCGCGGAGAGCACGACGCCGCGCGGCGTCCACGATAGCCATCTGGCGCGGCTGCGGCAGACGCTGCTCCGTCAGGACGCGACGCTCATCGGCGTGGCGAACGATGACCCCGACGATCTCGCCCGCCGGGCGACCGTCACGGCGTCCAGTCACACGCGGAGCATCGCCACGGGGGAGGAGGGGCAGCCCCATCCGCTGGCCGACGACCTCGGCATCGTCGTGCCGGTGAGCGAGGAGCTCGGAGGTCTCTCGCTGCACCTGGAGAGCACAGCGGACACGACCCTCGTCGTCGAGGCGTACCTCACGGATCTGCCGCAGAACGTGATCCCGGTGCACCGCGTGGCGGCGGCATCCGTGCCGGTCATGGCGGGCGGTGCACGGTGGATCGACGTCGAGCTGCCGTACGCCGCGGATCGTCCGCGCAACGTGATCGTCGTCGTGCGGGCGGACCCCGCCGTGACCGTCTTCACGACGACGCAGCTCCCGCCCGGCGTCCTCACCCTCGTCCACCGCGTCGACAACGACGACCAGAACGTCGAGATCAGCCGGGACGAGCTCATCGTGCAGTGGCCGACCAAGCCGCTGCGCGGGCGCACGGTGCTGTTCCGCGCCTACCCGGAATCGGCCGTGCTGGCGCCGGAGCGCGCCACGAGCGGATACAGCCGTCCGTACGACGGTCCGAACATGTGGGCGTCGGAGCCGATGTCCGAGGGGCGCGACGAGTGGCTGCGCCTGGACTGGGACGAACCGGTCACCGCGCGGGAGGTCCGTCTCGTCTTCGACGACGACGTCGACCTCGAGCTCAACACCCTGCATCACCATCGCAGTCCCGACCGCGTGATCCCGCAGCTCGTCAGGGACTACCGGGTCGAGGTGCAGTCGGAGGCCGGATGGGTCGTGGTGGCCGAGGTGGCCGGCAACCGCCGCCGCCAGCGCGTCCACGCGCTCCCCGACGACCTCGGCGCGTTCTCCGCCGCCCGGCTCGTGATCTCCGCGACCAACGGCGCCCGGGAGGCGCGGGTGATCGCCTTCCGGGTGCAGAGGTGAACGGCCGGTGGACGGTAGCGTGAGATCCAGGAGCATCTCGGCGAGGAGCGGGACCGTGAACGAAATGCGGGCGCGACGCAGCGCACCGGTCAGCCGGCGCGAGCGCACCGGCATCGTCGCGCTCGCCGTCCCCGACCTGAACGAACCGTACTTCGCCGAGCTCACGTCCCTGTTCGTCACGCGGGCGCACGAACGCGGGCTGTCGATCCTCATCCAGCAGACCGCCGGCGGACACGAGCGCGAGGTCGACATCGCCAACGGCGTGGGGCTGCCGCCCATCGACGGGCTCATCCACATCCCTCGTTCGCTCACCGTGGGCGACCTGACCCGGCGCACCGCGCCGGGTCCCATCGTGCTGCTCGGCGAGCACATCCAGGTCAGCCCGTTCACGCATGTCACGGTGGACAACAAGGCGGGCACGGATGCCGCGACCGCTCACCTCGCCGCGGCGGGCTGCCGGAGAGTCGCCTTCGTGGGGCGGCGCGACGCGCGCCCGTCGGACGCGGCCGACCAGCGCTTCGCGGGATACCGTCAGGCCGTGGCGCGGCTGGGCCTGAGCGAGGACGTCGAGCTGATCGCGACGGTCGACGCCTTCACCCCTGAGGAGGGGCGTCGGGCGATGTCCGAGATGCTCGGCCAGGGGGTGCGCTGCGACGGTGTGGTGTGCTCCAACGACTCGCTCGCCTTCGGAGTGCTCTCCGCTCTGCAGGACGCCGGCCTCGTCGTGCCCCGGGACGTCGCGGTGATCGGCTTCGACGACGTGCACGCGGCGCGGTTCTCGACGCCGGCGCTGTCATCGGTGGCGCCCGACGACAGCGCTCTGGTGGAGGCCGCTCTGGACGAGCTGGAGCGTCAGATGAGCACCCCGCCCGGCATGGACATGCCGGTGCGCAACGTCGTCGTGGGCGCCCGCATCGAGTCCAGGGCATCGACGGCGCGCTGACTCATTGCGCGGCAGGCTCCTCGAGCGGCGCCAGCGTCAGCGCCACGTGCTCGGAGAGCTGCCCGGCGGCCTCGGAGTCGAGTCCGTCGTCCATGATCAGGCGGTCGACATCGTCGACGTCGGCGATCGTCGTGAGTCCGACGGCGCCCCACTTGGCGTGATCCGCGAGCACGACCGACGTGCTCCCGGTGGCGATGAGCGCACGATCGGTCTCCGCCTCCAGAAGGTTCGAGGTCGTGAGTCCCGCCTGCAGGTCGACCCCGCGCACCCCGAGGAAGACGAGGTCGCAGTGCAGGACCTCCAGCGCTCGGACCGCGATCGGCCCGACCAGCGCGTCGGCCGGCGTCCGAACGCCTCCGGTGAGGACCACGGTCTGCGTGTAGGGCTCGTCGGCGCGATCCGGCCGGGCGAACACGTCCGCGACCGGAAGGGAGTTCGTCACGATGGTCAGATCGGGGATGCCGCGCAGCGCCTGGGCCAGCGTCCAGGCGGTGCTCCCGCCGGAGAGACCCACGGCCATGCCCGGCTCGACGAGGCCGGCCGCGCGGCGCGCGATCGCGCGCTTCTCGGCCACGTGCAGGCGCGCCTGGGACGTGAAGTCGGCATCCACGCGGTCGGTGATCCGCGGTGTGGTGGCGCCACCGCGCACCCGGTCGATCACGCCCTGTTCCGCGAGCACGTCGATGTCGCGCCGGACCGTCATCTCGCTGACCTTCAGCGCGGTCGCGAGCGCCGACACCTGCGCGGCACCCGCGCGGCGCACCTCGGACACGATGCGTGAACGGCGTTCGGCAGCGAGCACCTGGACCCCTTTCGATCTGCACGTCAGTCTGCCATGCGGCGAGGGGCGGCCTGCGGACGGAAGACGCGCGTGCCCGGCGTGGCGTCCGGCTCGGACGCGCACTACGCTGACAGAGGCACACGGAGGTGCCGGCCCGAACTCCCTCGGATCCCCCTTGGAGGCACGCGTGTCCGACACCCTTCCCGACCTGCGCACGACGTCCGGCGTCCTGTTCGACCTGGACGGCGTCCTGACGCCCACCGCCGAGGTGCACATGCGCGCCTGGAAGGCCGTCTTCGACGACGTGTTCGCCCAGTGGGGCATCGCACCGGCCTACACGGACGAGGACTACTTCGCCTACGTCGACGGCAAGAAGCGCTACGACGGCGTGGCGAGCCTGTTGCGCAGCCGCAACGTCGAGATCCCGTGGGGGTCGGTCGAGGATCCGCCGACGGCGGAGACGATCTGCGGGATCGGCAACCGGAAGAACGCCGCGTTCTCGGCATCCCTGCGCGCCGAGGGGATCGCCCCGTATCCCGGCTCGCTCGCGCTGCTCGAGCACCTGCGCGCGGCCGGGATCCGGATGGGCGTGGTGTCGAGCTCCAAGAACGCCGAGGAGGTGCTCGCCTCGGCCGGCATCCGCGACTTCTTCGAGATCGTGGTCGACGGCGTCGTCGCGGAGCGCGACGCACTCGTCTCCAAGCCCGCCCCGGACATGTTCGCGGCGGGCGCCGCAGCACTCGGCGTCGACCCCGCCTCGGCGGCCGCCGTCGAGGACGCCGTGGCCGGCGTCGCCTCGGCCGCAGCCGCCGGATTCGCGTCCGTCGTCGGCGTCGACCGCGGCGCCGGGCCCGACGCGCTGCGCGAGGCCGGCGCCACGAGTATCGTCGATGACCTCGCCCGGCTCCTCCCGCCCTCCCCGGAGACCGCTGGCGACGAACTGAGCGACTGGAAGGAATCGAAGTGATCGATCGCGACCGCTTCCCCGTCGACCCCTGGCGTCTGGTCGAGACGCGCTACACGGAGGACGGCGTCTCCGAGACGCTGTTCGCCGTCGGCAACGGCTACCTGGGTCTGCGCGGCAATCACATCGAGGGACGCGGCGCCCACGAGCACGGCACCTTCATCAACGGGCTGCACGAGACCTGGCCGATCCGTCACGCCGAGCAGGCGTACGGCTTCGCGGAGGTCGGGCAGACGATCGTCAACGCGCCGGACGCCAAGGTCATGCGGGTGTACGTGGACGACGAGCCGATCTCGTTCGACGAGGCGGACGTCCGCGAGTACTCCCGCGTCCTCGACATGCGCACCGGCATCCTGACCCGCGACCTGGTGTGGGAGACCCCCTCCGGAAAGCGCGTCCGGATGCGCGACGAGCGCCTGGTGAGCTTCGAGGAGCGCCACCTGGCCGTGCTCCGGCTGGACGTCACGGTGGAGAACGCCGACGCGCCGGTCACGATCAGCTGCCAGATCCTCAACCGGCAGGACGGCGGGAACGTGTACGGCGGTACGCCCGCGGCCGCGCAGAAGGCGGGCTTCGACCCGCGGCGCGCCGAGAAGATCACGCAGCGGGTGCTCCAGCCTGTGGAGTACTGGCAGGACGGGCTGCGCTCCGCGCTGTCGTATCGCGTGACCGAATCGGGGATGACGGCGGCTGTGGTCGCCGATCACATCATCGAGACCGACAACGACTACAGTGCGCGTCAGCTCATCGAGCAGGACATCGCGAAGAACGTCTTCCGGGTGCAGGCGAAGGCCGGCATCCCGATCCGGATCACCAAGCTCGTCAGCTATCACACGTCCCGCGGCGTGCCGGCGCGCGAGCTCGTCGACCGCTGCCGCCGCTCGCTCGATCGCGTCGCCGTCGAGGGCGTCGACGCGCAGTTCCGCGCCCAGACCGACTGGCTCGACGCGTTCTGGGAGCGCAGCGACGTGCGCATCGAAGGTCAGGACGCCCTGCAGCAGGCCACGCGCTGGTGCCTGTTCCAGCTCGCGCAGGCCTCGGCGCGCGCCGACGGGGCCGGCGTCCCCGCCAAGGGCGTCTCGGGGTCCGGCTACAGCGGCCACTACTTCTGGGACACCGAGATCTACGTCCTGCCGTTCCTCACGTACACGTCGCCGCAGTGGGCGCGCAACGCGCTGCGCGCCCGCGTGCTGATGCTGCCCGCGGCGAGGCGCCGCGCCGCCCAGCTGAACGAGGCGGGGGCTCTGTTCCCCTGGCGCACCATCAACGGCGAGGAGGCCTCGGCGTACTACGCGGCGGGTACCGCGCAGTACCACATCAACGCGGACGTCAGCTTCGCGCTCGGCAAGTACGTGCGCGCCACCGGGGACATCGACTTCCTGCGCCGCGAGGGCGTCGACATCGCGGTGGAGACCGCCCGGCTCTGGGCGACGCTCGGATTCTGGCGCGGGACGAACGGGGACGCCACGTTCCACATCCACGGCGTCACCGGACCCGACGAGTACACCACGGTCGTCAACGACAATCTCTTCACGAACGTCATGGCCCGCTACAACCTGCGCTACGCCTCCCGGGTCGTCCGCGAGATGGCCGCGAGCGATCCGCGCGCGTTCGACGCGCTCGTGGAGCGCACCGGCCTCGACGCCGGCGAGCCGGATGCCTGGGAGCAGGCAGCCGCGGCGATGTACATCCCCTTCAGCGAGAGCCTCGGCATCCACCCCCAGGACTCGCTGTTCCTCGAGCGCGAGGTCTGGGACCTCGCGCACACGCCCGACGATCAGCGTCCGCTGCTGCTGCACTTCCACCCCCTGGTGATCTACCGGTTCCAGGTGCTGAAGCAGGCGGACGTCGTGCTCGCGCTGTTCCTGCAGGGCAACCACTTCACGGATGCCGAGAAGCTGGCCGACTTCGAGTACTACGACCCGCTCACCACAGGCGACTCGACGCTGTCCGCAGTCGTGCAGGCCATCCTCGCGGCCGAAGTCGGCTACCAGGACCTGGCCAGGGAGTACTTCGAGCAGTCGCTGTTCGTGGACCTGGGCGACCTGCACCACAACGCCGCGGACGGCGTGCACGTGGCGTCGGCGGGCGGCGTGTGGACCGCTCTCGTGAGCGGGTTCGGCGGCATGCGCGATCACGGCGGCGAGCTGAGCTTCGACCCCCGTCTGCCGGTGGACTGGCCGTCGCTGTCGTATCCGCTGCAGTGGCAGGGGACCGCGCTGGACGTGCACGTGACGCGCGACGAGCTGAGGGTGAGCGTGCGGGTCGGTGACCCGGTGCCGTTCACGGTGCGCGGTGCGTCGTACACGGCCGCCGAGGGGGCGGACGTCGTCGTGCCGCTGGCCGACCAGGGGCCGGTGATCCCCGGGCGGCCGACGCTGCGGAAGTTCGCGGATGCGCGTCGCGACGACGGCACCCTCATGTCGGCCTCGGTCCCGGTCGTCACGAGCGCGATCCCGGTGATCACGGGTTACCCGGACTGACCCGGCCGGCTCCGCGCGCAGGAGCCGGCCGAGCGATCCGAATGTCGGCGGCACGCCGTAGGCTGGACGGGTGACCACAGCCCTTTACCGCCGCTATCGGCCTGAGACCTTCGCGGAGATGATCGGGCAGTCGCAGGTGACCGAGCCGCTCATGACGGCGTTGCGCGGTGACCGGGTCGGGCACGCCTATCTCTTCTCCGGCCCGCGCGGCTGCGGCAAGACCACATCGGCGCGCATCCTCGCGCGCTGCCTCAACTGCGCCGAAGGGCCGACCGACACCCCGTGCGGCGTGTGCCCGAGCTGCGTCGAGCTGTCCCGCAGCGGTGGCGGCTCCCTCGACGTCGTCGAGATCGACGCGGCCAGCCACAACGGCGTCGACGACGCCCGCGACCTGCGCGAACGCGCCACTTTCGCGCCCAGCCGCGATCGCTTCAAGATCTTCATCCTCGACGAGGCGCACATGGTGACGCCGCAGGGCTTCAACGCCCTGCTCAAGCTCGTCGAAGAGCCTCCGGCGCACGTGAAGTTCATCTTCGCGACGACCGAGCCCGAGAAGGTGCTCGGCACGATCCGCTCGCGCACGCATCACTACCCGTTCCGGCTGGTGCCGCCGGCCGCGATGCTCGAATACGTCGAGAAGCTCTGCGCGGAGGAGGGGGTCCGGGTCGAGCAGGGCGTACTGCCGCTGGTCGTGCGGGCCGGCGGCGGATCGCCCCGGGACACGCTCTCGCTGCTCGACCAGCTGATCGCCGGCTCCGACGGAGACAGCGTGGCGTACGAGCGCGCGGTCGCGCTGCTGGGCTACACGCACGCCGCCCTGCTGGACGAGATCGTGGACGCCCTGGCCGCCGGCGACGCCGCGGCGGCGTTCCCCGCCGTCGACCGCGTCGTGCAGACCGGCCAGGACCCGCGACGCTTCGTCGACGACCTCCTGGAGCGGCTGCGCGATCTCATCGTGATCGCCGCGGTCGGAGACGGGGCGTCGGCCGTGCTGCGCGGCATCCCGGCCGACGAGATGCAGCGGATGCAGGATCAGGCCGCCGCCTTCGGTCCGTTGCGGCTGTCGCACACCGCCGACATCGTGAGCGCCGCGCTGGACGACATGTCCGGGGCGACGTCGCCGCGCCTGCACCTCGAGCTCATGATCGCGCGGGTGCTCGCCCCGTCTGCGGGCGTGGCCGCACCGGCTCCGACGACCGCACCGGGCACGCCGGCCGCGTCGACGCCGGCTGCCACGCGGCCCGCCGCTCCGACACCCGCCCCGGCGGTTCCCACCGCGCCCGCACCGGAGCGTGCCGTGTCCGCGGCCCCAGCCGGGACGCAGGCCCCGGAGGCCGCGCCGAACCACGGTCTCGACGCGCCGGAACCGGCGGCGACGACTGTCTCCGTCGACACAGGAGGGGCCGCCTCCGGTCCGTCCGCGCCTGCCGATCGGGCAGAGGCGCCGGGGACCGGCGCGGCTCCCGCCCCGGCGGAACAGGCGGCTCCGTCCGGGGCTGCTCCCGCATCGTCGCCCGCCCGCGCGGAGGGACCGGTCGACTTCGACCGCATCCGTGCCGCCTGGCCGGCCGTCCTGACCCGGCTCGAGACGATCAGCCGCTCGGCCTGGCTGATGGTGACGGCGATCCAGCCGCTGGCCTACGACACCGACTCCGAGGTGCTGACGCTCGGCTTCACGAGCCCGCAGGACGTCGCGCGGTTCAAGGGGACGACGCCCGGCACCGGCACGCCCGATCACCTCCGCACCGCGATCGAGCAGGAGCTCGGGGTGAAGGTGAAGTACAAGCCCGCTCCGCTGCCCGCTGGCGGCTCGACGGCCGCCTCCGCCTCGTCTCCGCCGTCCGCGCCGGCATCCGATCCTGCCCCGCGGCCGAGTGCGTTGTCCTCGGCGCCCGTGACCGAGTGGGCCGTCGCGCCGATCCCGAAGGGCAACGAGCCCGCCCAGACCCCCCTGCCGGTGGACGAAGAGCCGGCGGATGCCGAGTCGGCGTCCTCCGCGCCGCAGCCCCCCGTCGACGGAGGCATCTCGGACGAGGAGCCGCCGCTGCCCGGCGACGACGAGGCTCCCGACGAGGACGAGCCGCCGTACGAGCCTCCCTATGACGCGGGGCCGAGCGTTCCCGCCGGTGGACCGGCTCCGGCCGCTCCCGCCGTTGCCTCCCGGCCGGCTGCGATGCCCGCGGCGGCCTCATCCGCCGCGGTCGTGAACGCGCCGGCAGGTCCCGCGCCGCAGGCGCCCGTCGTCACCGCGCGCTCCGCGGCCCCCGACGGCATCCAGCGCTACGGCGAGGCCGTCGTGCGCCAGGTGCTCGGCGCGACGTTCGTGCGCGAGGAGCCGTTCGAGCCCCCGACGGCGACGAGGTTCAGCTGATGTACGACGGCATCGTCCAGGAGCTCATCGACGAGTTCGGCCGTCTCCCGGGGATCGGTCCGAAGTCGGCTCAGCGCATCGCGTTCCACATCCTCCAGACGCCGTCCTTCGACGTCGCGCGTCTCGCGGAGCTGCTCACCGAGGTGCGTGCGCGCGTGCGGTTCTGCGAGATCTGCGGCAATGTGTCCGAGCAGGACCGCTGCGCGATCTGCCGCGACCCCCGCCGCAACGCCGCGCTGATCTGCGTCGTCGAGGACGCGAAGGACGTCGCCGCCATCGAGCGCACCCGCGAGTTCCGCGGTCTCTACCACGTGCTCGGCGGCGCGATCAGTCCGATCGCCGGCGTCGGTCCGGATGACCTGCGCATCGCTCAGCTCATGACGCGCCTCGCCGACGGGACGGTGCAGGAGGTCATCCTCGCCACCAACCCGAACCTGGAGGGCGAGGCCACCGCGAGTTATCTCAGCCGCCTGCTCACGACCATGCAGATCACGGTGTCGCGTCTCGCCTCGGGCCTTCCCGTGGGCGGCGACCTCGAGTACGCCGACGAGGTGACGCTCGGCCGGGCCTTCGAAGGCCGGCGCACGCTGTGACGGTCCGCGACGCGATCGGCGTGCCCGCGTGAACGCGCATTCCGCGGTCACCCGGCGCGGCTGGCTGCTGTTCGGCGCCATGGCGCTGCTGTGGGGAGTGCCGTACCTGTTCATCCGCATCGCGGTGGAGTCCTACTCCCCGCCGGCGATCGTCGCGGGGCGCACGCTCATCGCGGCACTGCTGCTGCTGCCGTTCGCGCTCCGCAGCGGGGCGCTGCGGCCGGCCCTGAAGAAGTGGCCGTGGGTCCTCGCCTTCGGACTCGTCGAGATGGGCGGACCCTTCGTGCTGCTCGGCCACGCCGAGCAGACGCTGCACTCCGGGCCGACGGGACTGCTGGTCGCCACGGTGCCGCTGTTCGCCGCGCTCATCGCGCTCGGCGGAGGAGACCGGACCGTGCTCAGGCCGCTGCGCCTGGCGGGCCTGCTGGTCGGGTTCGCCGGCGTGGCGATCGTGGTCGCCGGTCCAGGACTCGCCTCCGGGGACCTGCTCGCGGCGGGGGAGGTCCTGCTCGTCGCCGTCCTGTACGCGATCGCGCCGTTCATCGTCGCGCGCAAGCTGGCCGACGTGCCCTCCCTCGGGACCATCACCCTCGCCCTTCTCGCGATCGGCATCATCTACCTGCCGATGGCCTTCGCGACGCAGCACGAGGTGCCCACGCTCGAAGCCACCGGCGCGCTGCTCGTGCTGGCCGTCGTGTGCACCGCGGTCGCCTTCCTCGCCTTCTTCGCCCTCATCCGCGAGGTCGGTCCGGTACGCGCACCGCTGTTCACCTACGTCAACCCGGTGGTGGCGATCATCCTGGGGGCGATCGTGCTCTCCGAGCCGATCACGCCCGGTCTGCTGATCGGCTTCCCGCTCGTGATCGTCGGATGCTGGTTCGCCGCGACCGGCGGACGCCTGCGCCCCGCAGCGCCCGTCACGCCCGCACCGCCGCAGACGCTCTGAGGCGCCCCGATCCCGGCGCCGTCACATGCGCAACGGGGCATATGGCACGAAAGTAGAATGTGCGGTGGGCGGATCCGCCCGTCATCCCTGGGAGTGATTCGTGGCCCTCATCGTGCAGAAGTACGGCGGCTCGTCTGTCGCCGACGCAGAGAGCATCAAGCGCGTCGCCAAGCGCATCGTCGACACCCGCCGCGCCGGACACGACGTCGTCGTCGCGGTCAGCGCCATGGGCGACACGACCGATGAGCTGCTGGACCTCGCCGCCGAGGTCGCGCCCATCCCCGCGCCGCGCGAGATGGACATGCTCCTGTCCAGCGGTGAGCGCATCTCGATGGCGCTTCTGGCGATGGCCATCCATTCGATGGGCTTCGAGGCGCGGTCCTTCACCGGCCCGCAGGCGGGGATGCGCACCGACGACAAGTACGGCTCCGCGCGCATCGTCGAGGTGAATCCGACGCGCGTGCGCGAGGCGCTGGACGAGGGCGCGATCGTCATCGTCGCCGGCTTCCAGGGCCTCAACGACGACACGCAGGACATCACGACCCTGGGGCGCGGCGGGTCCGACACGACGGCGGTCGCGCTCGCCGCGGCGCTGGATGCGGATGTGTGCGAGATCTACAGCGACGTCGACGGGATCTTCACCGCCGACCCGCGGGTCATCCCGAGGGCCCGCAAGCTCGACCACGTCTCCAGCGAGGAGATGCTGGAGCTCGCCGCGAACGGTGCGAAGGTCCTCTACATCCGCGCCGTCGAGTACGCGCGCCGTCACGGCGTCCTCATCCACGCCCGCTCGTCGTTCTCCGCGGCGGAGGGCACCTACGTTCTTGGTCGGGGGATGCTCAACCCCCGCGAATCCGAGGGAGAAGTCATGGAAGAACCGATCGTCGCCGGTGTCGCCACCGACCTCAGCCAGGCCAAGATCACGATCATCGGCGTTCCCGACGTGCCTGGCAAGGCCGCAGAGATCTTCCAGCTCGTCGCGAAGTCGGGTGCGAACGTCGACATGATCGTGCAGAACGTGTCGGCGGCCGCGACCGGCCGCACGGACATCTCCTTCACGCTTCCGAAGGCGGACGCCGCGACCGCGCTCAAGGCGCTCGCCGGCGAGCAGGAGGACATCGGGTTCGAGAGTCTCGTCCACGACGACCAGATCGGCAAGCTCTCCGTCGTCGGCGCCGGCATGCGCACGCACTCCGGCGTCTCCGCGAAGCTGTTCGAGGCGCTGTCGATCGCCGGCGTGAACATCGAGATGATCTCGACCTCGGAGATCCGCATCTCGGTGGTGCTGCGCGGCGACGAGCTCGCGGACGCCGCGCGCGCCGTCCACACGGCCTACGGCCTGGACAACGAGATCGAGGCCACGGTCCACGCCGGCACCGGACGCTAGGAGACTGCGCAGCGACTCCAGCGGATCACTGCCGCGCGGATCCTGCTCGGCGTCGTGCCGGGATCCGGAAGGACGCACGAGAGACGGAGAACCGCGCTCTGTTCCTCCGGATCTCGTGCCTTGCTCCGGAACCCGTGACGCCCGTCCGCAATGTCGGAGTTCCGGGATGCCGAGGGCGCCGGTGCATCGCGCCGTCACGACCACGCACTTCGGCCGGGGGACTCCCGTGCGGCTGCCGTGGACGCCGACGCTCCGGGAGCACGGTAGACTCGCCGAAACCCTGACATCGGCGCCAGGCGCGGCATCCGCACTCCGACGCCGCGCCGGGCGCCTCGCCTGCAGTTCTGCACCACGCTCGAGGAAAGCCCATGACCCGCATCTCCGACTCAGGATTCTCCGTCGCCATCGTCGGCGCCACCGGACAGGTGGGCACCGTCATGCGCGAGATTCTCAGCGAGCGGTCGTTCCCGATCCGGGAGCTGCGGCTGTTCTCCTCGGCGCGGTCGGCAGGCATCGCGATCGAGTTCGGGGGAGTGACGGTGATCGCCGAGGACGTCGAGACCGCCGACCCCGCGGGCATCGAGATCGCACTGTTCTCCGCCGGGGCGACGGCCAGCCGTGCCTATGCTCCGCGCTTCGCCGAGGCCGGCGCCGTCGTGATCGACAACTCCAGCGCATGGCGGAACGACCCCGAGGTCCCGCTGGTCGTCAGCGAGGTCAACCCGCACGCCATCGACGATCGGCCCAAGGGGATCATCGCGAACCCGAACTGCACGACGATGGCGGCCATGCCGGCGCTCAAGGCTCTGGATGCCGAGGCAGGCCTCGAACGCCTCATCGTGTCGACCTACCAGGCGGTCTCCGGCTCGGGGCTCGCCGGCGCGCAGGAGCTGCTCGGGCAGGTCGAGGGCGTGCTGGCGCAGGGAGACACGCTGCGCCTCGTGCACGACGGCTCCGCGCTCGACTTCCCGCAGCCGGAGAAGTACGTCGCGCCGATCGCGTTCGACGTCATCCCGCTCGCCGGGAACCTGGTCGATGACGGCCTGAACGAGACCGACGAGGAGAAGAAGCTCCGCAACGAGAGCCGCAAGATCCTCGAACTGCCCGACCTCCGCGTCGCCGGCACGTGCGTGCGCGTCCCGGTCTTCACCGGCCACTCGCTGTCGATCCACGCCGAGTTCGCGCGGGACATCTCGCCCGAGCGAGCGCGCCAGGTCCTGGACGCGGCGCCCGGGGTCGCCCTCGAAGAGGTGCCGACGCCGCTGCACGCGGCGGGCAAGGACCCGAGCTTCGTCGGGCGCATCCGGGCCGACCAGTCCGCGCCCGAAGACAAGGGGCTCGTGCTGTTCATCAGCAACGACAACCTGCGCAAGGGAGCCGCGCTGAACGCCGTCCAGATCGCCGAGATCGTCGCCGAGCGCCTCCGCGTACCGGCCTGACCCGCCGCACGCCCCGCGGTACGGATGTCAGGGCCGTGCTCGGATGTCGGGCGATCCGGCATCGTCCGGCCCGGCATCCGGGGGATCTCCCGACATCCGTACCCTGATCGCGTCTGGCCGGGCGGATCGCCGGCCGGTCGGGGCACGCGCCGGGGCGAACTAGACTGGTCGAGTGACTGAATCCGTCGACGTCGTCCTCATCGGTGGCGGCATCATGAGCGCCACCCTCGGAACGCTGCTTCACGAACTGCAGCCCGACTGGAAGATCGTCGCCTTCGAGCGGTTGAGCGACGTGGCGCAGGAGAGCTCCAACCCGTGGAACAACGCGGGCACCGGGCACGCCGCGCTCTGCGAGCTCAACTACATGCCGAGGAACCCGAACGGCCCGCTCGACCCGGCGAAGGCGGTGTCGATCAACGAGCAGTTCCAGCAGAGCCGCCAGTTCTGGTCGTCGCTCGTGGACAAGGGTGTGCTGGACGCGCCGTCGACCTTCATCAACGCCACGCCGCACATGACGTTCGTCCGCGGCGAGAAGGACGTCGCCTACCTCAAGGAGCGCTACGAGGTCCTCAAGCAGCAGCCGCTGTTCGAGGGCATCGAGTACAGCGAGGACTCCCGGGTCATCAACCAGTGGGCGCCGCTGCTCATGCAGCGCCGTCGCAAGGGCGAGCCGTTCGCTGCGACGCGGGTCCCGGCGGGCACTGATGTCGATTTCGGAGCGCTGACGCACCAGTTGTTCGACCACCTCACCGCCAAAGGCGTCGCCTTGCGCACCAACCAGGAGGTGCACAGCCTCAAGCGCCAGAAGGACGGCACCTGGCTGGTCAAGTACCGCACGACCCTCGGCCGCACGCCGGGCGAGATCAAGGCGCGATTCGTGTTCGTCGGGGCCGGAGGCTGGGCCCTGAAGCTCCTGCAGCGCTCCGGGATCCCCGAGATCAAGGGCTACGGCGTCTTCCCGATCGGTGGTCAGTTCCTCAAGACCACGAATCCGAAGGTCGTCGCACAGCACAAGGCGAAGGTGTACTCGCAGGCGTCCGTCGGTGCACCGCCGATGTCCGTGCCGCACCTCGACACCCGTGTCGTCGACGGCGAGGAGTCGCTGCTGTTCGGCCCGTTCGCGACGTTCAGCCCGAAGTTCCTGAAGAACGGATCCTGGTTCGACATCGTCGGTCAGGTGCGGACGCACAACCTCTGGCCCATGCTCCGAGTCGCGTTCGCCAACCCGGACCTCATCACGTACCTGATCGGCGAGCTGGCCAAGAACCACCGCAAGAAGGTCGACAGCCTGCGCGTCTTCATGCCGACGGCGAAGGACGAGGACTGGACTCTCATCCAGGCCGGTCAGCGCGCCCAGGTCATGAAGAAGGACCCCGAGAAGGGCGGCATCCTGCAGTTCGGCACGGAGGTCGTCTCCTCCGCCGACGGCTCCATCGCCGGCCTCCTCGGAGCGTCGCCGGGTGCCTCCACGGCGGTGCCGATCATGCTGCAGCTGCTGAAGACGTGCTTCCCCGACGATTTCCCGGGGTGGGAGCCGACGCTGCGCGAGCTGATCCCCACCTACGGCGAGAAGCTCAACGCGGACGCCGCGATCGCAGAGGCGTCGATGGCGTCCACAGCGGCCACGCTCGGCATCTCCCGGTAGCAGGCGACCGTGGCGAAGCTCTACTTCCGCTACGGCGCGATGAACTCGGGCAAGTCCACGGCCCTGCTCCAGGCCGCGTACAACTACGAGGAGCGCGGGCAGCGAGTGCTGCTGGCGAAGCCCGAGATCGACACCAAGGGCGCGTCGCAGATCGAGAGCCGCCTGGGTGTCACGCGCGAGGTCGACTTCCTCATCGGCCCGCAGGACGATGCGCGTGAGCTGTTCCTGCAGGAACGCGAGCGGATGCGGCAGCTCGACGCCGAAGGACTCATCCCGTCCGAGCGGCCGACCGAGGTCGCCTGCCTTCTCGTGGACGAGGCGCAGTTCCTCACACCCGAGCAGGTCGACGACCTGTTCCGCATCGCCGTGGTCGACGGCATCCCGGTGATGGCCTACGGCATCCGCAACGACTTCCTCACCCACGCGTTCCCCGGATCGGCGCGGCTGCTGGCGATCGCGCACTCGCTGGAGGAGCTGAAGACGATCTGCCGATGCGGCCGGAAGGCGGTGTTCAACGGCCGTGTGATCGGCGGACGCTTCGTGTTCGACGGCGACCAGGTGGCGATCGACGAGGGCGCGGCCGGCGGGGCACCCGTCGACGTCGTCACGTACGAGTCGCTGTGCGGCCACTGCTATCTCGAGGAGTCGGGCGGGCGGCTGGGCTGAGTCCGGGTCGCCGACTCCTGGTTCTGGTCGCAGTCCGCGTCGCTTCGCGCCGTCTCCGGGTCGTCCCGGTCGCAGTTCGTGCCGCTCCGACGCGGTGACCGACGTCGACTGCGACCCGAACCAGGGGAGCGAGAGGCTTACCGGCGCGAACTGCGACGGGAGCGCATCCGGCTCGCTTGCGTGGTCTGACCACAGTCGGCTAATCTGTGGTCAGACCACAGGAGGATCGGATGCCGGAGTCCACGACGCGCGCCTGGCGCACCGTGCTCGAGCACATCGAGACCGATCTCCTCGAGGGGCGTCTGGGGCCCGGCGACCGCCTACCCTCGGAGCGCGACCTGTCCGCCGACCTCGGGGTCGGCCGCTCCAGCGTCCGCGAGGCGCTGCGCGTGCTGGAGGTCATGGGGCTGATCCGCACGGCGACCGGCTCAGGGCCACAGGCGGGCGCGATCGTCATCGCGACTCCCACCGGGGGCCTGTCGGCGCTGCTGCGCCTCCAGGTCGCCGCACAGGGCTTCCCGCTGGCGGATGTCGTCAAGACGCGCCTGGTCCTCGAGGATGCCGTTGCCGCCGCGCTCGCCGCCGATCCCGATCGCGACACCGGCGAGGCGCATCGGATCCTCGCCGCCATGGACTCCGAGGCGCTGACCTCGGGTGAGTTCCTCGCCCTCGACGCCCAGCTGCACCTCGCGCTGGCCGAAGCATCCGGCAACGCCGTGATCGCGGCGATGATGGCGGGGCTGAGGACCGCCATCGAGTCCTACGTGCAGGCAGGCGCCGAAGCCATCGCCGATTGGAGTGTCATGGCCGCGCGCCTGCGCGCCGAGCACCGCGCCCTCGTCGCGGCGATCGACGCCGGAGACGTCGAGAGCGCCCGCGAGCTCGTGAGGACCCACATCACCGGCTACTACACCGCGGCGGGTCTCACCCGCGCGCCGTCCGACCGACCCTGAACCCCGCCATCGAAAGGAAGACCATGGTCAAGCGCCAGCTCCCGAACCCGGCCGAGATCCTCGAGCTGATGTCCTTCAAGAAGCCGGAGTTCGACGGACGCAAGCGTCGCCTCGATGCGGCCCTGACGATCTACGATCTGCGGAAGATCGCGAAGCGGCGCACGCCGAAGGCCGCGTTCGACTACACCGACGGTGCAGCTGAGGGCGAGCTGTCGCTCTCCCGCGCGCGTCAGGCGTTCGAGGACGTCGAGTTCCACCCCGGCATCCTGAAGCCCGCCCCGCAGGTGGACACCACCGTGGACATCCTCGGCGGACCGTCGTCCCTGCCGTTCGGCATCGCACCGACCGGCTTCACCCGGCTGATGCAGACCGAGGGCGAGGAGGCCGGTGCGGGGGCCGCCGCAGCAGCCGGCATCCCGTTCACGCTGTCCACGCTCGGCACCACGTCGATCGAGGGCGTGAAGGCGGCCAACCCCCACGGGCGCAACTGGTTCCAGCTGTATGTCATGCGCGACCGGGAGATCTCCTACGAGCTCACGCGCCGCGCAGCCGCGGCCGGCTTCGACACCCTCCACTTCACGGTCGACACCCCGGTCGCCGGCGCCCGCCTGCGCGACAAGCGCAACGGATTCTCGATCCCGCCGCAGCTGACGCTCGGCACCATCATCAACGCGATCCCGCGGCCGTGGTGGTGGTACGACTTCCTCACCACGCCGAAGCTTGAATTCGCCTCGCTCAGCTCCACGGGTGGCACCGTCGGAGAGCTCCTCGACGCCGCCATGGACCCGACGATCAGCTACGACGACCTCGCCGTGATCCGCGACCTGTGGCCCGGGAAGATCGTCATCAAGGGCGTGCAGAACGTCGAGGACTCGGTCAGGCTGAAGGATGCCGGAGTCGACGGCATCGTGCTCTCCAACCACGGGGGGCGCCAGCTGGATCGCGCGCCGATCCCGTTCCACCTGCTGCCGAAGGTGCGCGAGGCCGTGGGCGAGGAGTTCACCGTGATGATCGACACCGGCATCATGAACGGTGCGGACATCGTCGCCTCCGTCGCGCTCGGTGCGGACTTCACCCTGATCGGTCGCGCCTACCTGTACGGACTGATGGCCGGCGGGCGGCAGGGCGTCGACCGGGCGATCGCCATCCTGCGCACCGAGATCGAGCGCACGATGCGCCTGCTCGGGGTCTCCTCGCTGGCCGAGCTCGAGCCCGGCCACGTCACGCAGCTGCAGCGGATGGTCCCGGTGGGCGGGGTGGGCGCAGAGGCGTACTCTTCCGTTCGCTGAGCCGAGCGGCGTGCCCCTCGCTCGTTGAGCGGGCCGTTGAGTGAGCGTCACCCCATCTCGTTCGTTGAGTGAGCACCGCCCCCTCGTTCGTTGAGCGCGCGTCACCCCAGATCGCTCGTTGAGCGAGCGTCACCCCATCTCGCTCGTTGAGCGAGCGAAGCGAGTCGAAACGCCGCGACGGCTCGGCGGCCGTCACCGCGTTCCGGTGCGGTCGGCTCCGCCGTCCTCGCTCAGCGAGCGGGCACTCGCTCCCGCGGCGGCCACGGCACGATCATCGACGTGCGCCGACGGTAATCGGCGTACGCGGGGTACCGGGAGGCCGAGATCGACTCGGTGAAGATGGTCGATCCGACGAACAGCGCGGTCAGCAGGACGGGGCCGATGAGCGAAGCGTTCAGGACACCGCCGACGAAGCCGGCACCGGATGCCGCGGCGGCGGTGGCCCCGAGGGCGTAGAACACCCACCACTGGGCCTGCTCGAAGAAGAAGTTCGGGTGCCGGCTGTATCGGAAGAGGCCCGTGGTGAGGAAGCCGTCGGCGAGGACGCCGCCCGCGGCGGCCTTGCGCTGGTGGAACTCCCACTGCTGCTGGTCGGCGATCGTCTCGCCGGCCAGCAGCAGGACGAACAGCACGGTGAACGCGGCATCCCACCCGGTGAACGGCGCGGGGTGACGCAGAGCGACGCCCGCCGGCAGCGTGATGAGCACCAGGAGCGTCATCTGGAACCCGACGATGAAGAGCAGGTTGAAGACCTGGAACTGCCCTGCGGACAGGCGCGCACGCAGGATCGCCCAGCGGTAGTCCTCGGTGCCGGTGTAGCCGCCCTTCCGGGCGAAGTTGAAGGTGAGCCGCACGCCCCACGCGGTCACGAGCACGGCCATGACCACGAGCCGGGTCGCGTCGGCCCCTGACGCCAGCCCGTCGACGGCGAAGATCCAGACGTAGATCACCGGCACGATCGACCACGCGCGGTCCACCCACGAGGTGTCGCGCGTGAAGAGGGACAGCACCCAGCAGGCGGCGCTGGTGACGGCGGCCACGATGATGACGAGGGTGAGCGGTTCCATGCCGCCATGCTAGGGCGTCCGCCGCCCCATCGCCGGCTACAGCGTCGTGAGGAGCTCGTCCAGCTTGTCGGCCGTGTCCTCCCAGCCCTCCACGGCGATCGAGCGCACACCGAGAGCCAGGACCGGGTAGTCGTTCCCGCCGACGTCGAGGCGGTCGCCGTAGAAGAGCATGTCCGCCAGGGGGATGCCGGTGTGCTCCGTGAGAGCGGACATGCCGTAGGCCTTGTCGATACCCGCGCGGGTGATGTCGATCGACGTGGAGCCTCCGGAGCGCACCTCGAGCCCGGGGAGGCGTGCCGCCACGGCATCCCGCAGCGCGCCGCGCTTGGTGCCGTCGGGATCCCACGCGTGCTTGGCCTCCCGGGGCGCCTGCTGTCCCAGGGCGGAGAAGGTGATCTGCGAACCGCGGTCCTCCAGGATCGGACCCCACGGCTCCGGCTCCCACAGGCCCAGGCGCTCGGCCTCCTCGCGCAGCGCGGTCAACGCGGCATCCTTCTCCTCCGGGGAGAGGTCATGCGCGTAGACCGCGGCGAAGTCCGTGCCGTCGTGCCGGAGGTACCGGGTGCCGCACGTGGGGAGCAGATGGAGGCGTCCGAGCTCGGCGGCGTCCGCGTCGCCCAGCTGGGCGATGACCTGGCGGCGGAACTGGTCCTCGTTGCCCCCCGAGATGATGGCGACCTCGACGGTCTGCAGCAGGGCGCGAAGCAGCCGCGCGATCCGGGGGTCGATGGCTCCCTTCGAGGGCGCGAGCGTGTCGTCGAGGTCGAAGGCGACGAGGCGAGTGGGGTTCATCGGATCTCCAGCGTGTCCTGATACGCGAGAGGGCCCACCTTGCGGCGGGCCCTCTCGTTTGTCGGGGTGACAGGATTTGAACCTGCGGCCTCTTCGTCCCGAACGAAGCGCGCTACCAAGCTGCGCCACACCCCGTCGACAACCGTTCGAGTCTACAACGAATCTCCGCTGAGACCGAATCGGCGCCGCCTCATCCGCGTGCCGTGAGGGTCAGCAGCGTCGCCTCGGGGCGGCAGGCGAATCGGACGGGCGCGTAGATGGAATGGCCGCACCCGGCGCTGACGTTCAGGGGCACCGCGCGTCCGCCGTGCGTCCAGGTGCTCAGCCCCTTGGCCTGCTTCAGCGGGATGTCGCAGTTCGCCACGATCGCTCCGAATCCGGGCAGGCACACCTGGCCGCCGTGGGTGTGCCCGCCGAAGATCGCGTCCGCGCCGAGATCGACGTACGCGTTCAGCACCCGCTGGTAGGGGGCGTGCGTGACACCGAGCAGGGGAGTGCCGTCTCCGGCGCCGATCGCCGCCAGGGCGTCCGGCAGCAGGTCCAGTCGATCCCAGTCCCGGTGCGCGTCGCTCACCCCGACGAGGTCGAGGTCGGCGCCGGCGACACGAAGGCGAGCGGCTGTGTTGTTCAGATCCGTCCAGCCCAGTTCGTCCGTGAAGTACGCGTCCATGGCCTCGGTGTCGAGCAGTTCGGGGGCGCTGTGCCGTTTGGACGGGCCGGTGAAGTACTTCACGGGGTTGCGAGGCGAAGGGGCGTGCACGTCGTTGGATCCGTGCACGAAGACGCCCGGGATGCCCTTGAACGGGGCGAACGCACGGCGGATGCCGGCGAGGCCCTCGCGGTGGCCGAGGTTGTCTCCCGTGTTGACGATCAGGTCAGGCTCGAACGACGCGAGCGACGCCAGCCAGTCCTGCTTGCGATGCTGCCAGGGCGCCATGTGGGCGTCAGAGACGTGCAGCACGCGGATCGGCGGGGAGCCCGGCGGGAGAGCGGGTGCGGAGACCTCACGGAGTGTGAACAGGTATCGCTCGATGCCGATGCCCCACACCGCGGCGGCGACGCCGGCGGCCCCCACCGCGCCGAGCGCGATGAGGGCCGGGTGCGTCGAGGATGACCTCGTCATCAGTCGTCGTCGCCGTTGCCGTTGCCGTTGCCGTTGGCGCAGGTGATCGCGATGCTGGCGCTCTTGTTCACCGCGGTGTTCGCGGCCGGGTTCGTCCCGGAGACCTCGGCCCCCGGCACCGCGCAGGACGCATCCCAGCTCAGGTTGCTGAGTCCCGCGCCCGCGAGCGACGCCTGCGCCTGGTTCGCCTTCTGCCCCGTCACGTCGGGCACCGTCGTGCCCTGTCCGTTGCTCGGCGAGATGGTGACCGTCGCGCCTCCGGCGACCTTTCCGGCGCCGGGCGACTGCGCGGCGATGACGTCGGTCGGCTGGTCGCTGTCGACGGGAGCGCCGACCGTGACCGTGAAGCCGGCCTTCTCGAGGGTCGAGGTCGCCTCGTCGACCTTCATGCCGACCACGTTCGGCAGGTCCTTGAGGACCTGACGGGTCAGGTTCTTGTCCGGCTCGGGGAACGACTCGCCCCCGAAGGCGCGGTTGGCGGTGCGCTGCATGTCCTCCGCGATGGCGAAGCGCTTGTTGTTCAGGCCGTGTGCGCGCAGGGACGCGTTGCCGCTGGCGTTGCCGACCCAGACGGCCGTGGTGACCTTCGTGCTCGACTCGATCATCATGGTCTGGGTCTTCTCGTGCGTACCCGTCTTGCCGATCAGCGGCGTGCCGTCGTACGGGTTCGCCGACGACCCCGTGCCGCCGTTCATCACACCGCGGAGGGCGAAGGCCGCAGTGGCGGCGACCTCGGGCGAGATCACCTGCTCGCATGACGAAGCCGGCAGCTCCATCTCGGTGCCGTCCTGCTTCACGATCTTGTCGATCGCGCGAGGGGTGCAGTAGATGCCCTTGTTCGCGACCGTCGCGTAGGCCCCCGCCATGTCGAGAGGCGCGATCGCCTTGTCGCCGATCACGTTGTTGGGGAAGTTCTGCTCGGTCACGGATCCGCCGTTGCCGAGCTTGACGCCCAGGCGCTCCGCCATCTTGTTGATGTCGCAGAGGTCGAGCTGCTGTGCCATGGCCAGATAGCCCGTGTTGAGCGACGCGGACGTGAAGCGCATCGGGGTGCCCGTGTACCCTCCGACGTTGCCGGAGTTCTCGATCTTGGTGCTGTTCGGCACGGACTCGCCGCAGATCGTGAACGGGGTGATGGTCCGCACACGGCCGTCCAGCACCTCGTTGACCGAGTGTCCCTGCTCGAGCCAGTCCAGCAGCGTGAACAGCTTGTACGTCGATCCGACGTTGAAGCCGTTTGCACTGCCGTGCGCGCTGTCCGCGGCGTACACCTGCGCGGACAGCCCCGATCCCGGGGTGGCGCTCGCGGACTCACTGAAGTCCGTGTTCTGAGACATCGAGAGGATCCGGCCGGTGCTCGCTTCGAGCTGCACGCCCACCGCTCCGACGTTGATGCCGTCCATGCGGGCCGGCACGTTTTCCGCCATGGTCTCGATCGCGGTCTGCTGGAGGTCCAGGTTCAGCGTCGTGTAGATGTCGAGGCCGCCGCGCTGCAGCGTGTCGCGCCGGTCCTGGTCGGTCTCGCCGAACGCTTCATCGGACTGGATGACCGACTTCACGTACTGGCAGAAGTAGGCGTTCTTGCCGGCTGCGGCGCACCCCTGCGTCGCCGGGTGGATGCTCGGCGTGATCGGCTCCGCGATGACGGTGTCGTACTGCTCCTGCGTGATCTTGCCGTCGGCGAGCAGACGCCCCAGCACGTAGTCGCGTCGGTCGAGGGTCTTGGCGTACCCGTCCGCTTCGCTGTTGATGGGGTTGCCGTCCGCATCCGTCATCGACCCGGCCTTGATGTCGATGCGGAACGAGTTCGGGTTCTGCACCATGCCGGCCAGCGTCGCGGCCTGGTTCAGATTCAACTTCGCTGCCGACACTCCGTAGTAGTACTGGGCCGCGGCCTCGATGCCGTAGGTGGTGCCGCCGAAGTTCGCGAGGTTCAGGTACCCGAGGAGGATGTCGTTCTTCGAGTACTCCTTCTCGATCTGGAGCGCGTAGCGCATCTCCTGGAGCTTGCGCTCCATGCCCTCGGCGCCGGACGCGTTGGTGGCGTCGGTCCAGCACTTCGCCAGCTCCTCGGCGTAGCCCTCCTGGGAGGGGGACGCCTGCTTCTCGCACCGCTGCACGAGTACGTTCTTCACGTACTGCTGGCTGATCGTCGACGCGCCTCGGCTGGACGTCCCCTTGGCGTAGTCGATGAGGGCCTTCGCCGTCGCGCCGATGTTGATGCCGCCGTGCTCGTAGAACGTCTTGTCCTCACTGGACAGGATCGCGTCGTACAGCACCGGCGCGACCTGCTCGTAGGTCACCGGGATGCGGTTCTGGTCGTAGAACGACGCGAGCTTGACGTTGGAGCCGTCGCCGCGCGTGGCCCAGATCGTCGTCGGCTCCATCGGGGCGTCCGGCTTGAGGTCGTTCGGCAGCTCTTCGAAGAGGTTGATGGCTGCGGAACCCGCGAGGCCCGTCATCGCGATCGCGGGGGTCACAGTCGCCGTGACGAGGACACCGGCGACGGCGCTGAGGCCGACGAGCCCGACGAGACCGCCGAGCACGCCCTTCAGCGTGCGATTGTTCTGAGGCATACGCTAGATCGTAGGGGAGTTCCCTGAAAAACCACCTCGACGCCGGGCCTGCGCCCGCAGCGTCACCGACCCGCAGGAGTGCCATGACCACGTGGGAATACCTCACCACGCCGCTGCTGATCCACAACACCGCAGCCATCCTCAACAACTGGGGCAAGCAGGGCTGGGAGCTCGTGCAGGTCGTCCAGGGGCCGGAAGGCGGCCTCGTCGCGTACTTCAAGCGGCCCGCCGCCGGTGACGGCGCGAACGACGCGGGCCTCGCCGCCGCGGAGCAGGCCGCGCGCCAGTTCGAGGGCGGCGCGGCATGAGCCTCGCCGACCGCCTGTCCGAGCTCGGCATCGAACTGCCCGCGGTCGCCGCCCCGGTCGCAGCCTATGTGCCCGCCGTGGTGCACTCCGGTCTCGTCCACACGTCTGGCCAGCTGCCCTTCGTTGACGGCGCGCTCCCCGCGACCGGCAAGGTCGGCGCCGGTGTCGACCCCGAGGACGCCAAGGGGTACGCCCGCACGTGCGCGCTGAACGCGCTGGCGGCGGCCGCGGATGCCGCGGGCGGCCTCGAGAGGATCGGGGGAGTCCTGCGGGTCGGCGGCTTCGTGGCGTCGGATCCGGCGTTCACCGGTCAGCCGGGCGTCATCAACGGCGCGAGCGAGGTGCTCGGCGAGATCTTCGGGGATGCCGGACGGCACGCCCGCGCGGCGGTCGGCGTGCCGGTGCTGCCGCTGGACAGCCCCGTCGAGGTCGAGGTCGTGTTCCTCCTGGCGTGAGCCCGCTCGGGCCGGGTGTCGTCCGGCATCCGTGTCGACCGATACCCAGCGCCCTCAGCGACAGACCCCGTCTGAATGACGAGACCCCGCCCTGTTCGCGTGGACAGGGCGGGGTCTCGTCAATCAGGAGAGGTCTGCCCTACCGGACCTGCGCCGAGATGATGCTCATGACCGCGGTGTCGGCGAGCGTGGTGGTGTCGCCGACCTCGCGTCCCTCGGCGACGTCCCGCAGCAGCCGCCGCATGATCTTGCCGGAGCGGGTCTTGGGCAATTCGCCCACGATGTAGACGTCGCGGGGACGGGCGATCGCGCCGATCTGCTCGCCGACCCAGAGCCGCAGCTGCTGCGCCAGTCCCTCGGGGGTGTGCTCCGCGAGGAAGCTCTCCTTGAGGATCACGAACGCCACCACCGCCTGGCCCGTGGTCGCTTAACGTTGTTTAATGGTTTCGCGTAGGTTTTCGGCGAGGAGCAAAAGTGGCGTTTGACGGAAGAGCAGTCATCTACTGCCGGATCAGCGATGATCGCGAGGGGGAGGCAGTCGGCGTTGAGCGTCAGGAGAAGGATTGCCGTGAGTTGGCGGCGCGTCTAGGCCTTGAGGTAGTAGACGTGAAGATCGACAACGACATTGGGGCCAGCAATAGGACTGGAAACAAAGTCCGCCCTCGTTACCAGGAGATGCTATCCGCGGTGCGAGCAGGCCTCGTTGACACGATCATTGCCTACTCCAACTCTCGGCTCACTCGACGACCGCTTGAATGGATCGAGCTGATCAACCTCGCTGAGTCTGGTGCCCTTCAGATCAAGACAGTTGTTTCAGGCAGCCACGACCTCACCACGGCTGACGGTCGAGCTGTTGCCCTCACAGTGGCCGCCTGGGACGCCGCTGAAGCTGACCGAATCTCGGAGCGCATCAAGGCCACCAACCGTCACAAAGCACTCAAGGGGGAGCCAGGGATCCAACACCGGAGGCCCTTCGGCTTCGAGAAGGACGCGATCACCCACAACCCTGAGGAAGCCGCTCTGATCAGGGCCGCCGTGAAGGACATTCTCATGGGCGCCTCAATCACAAGCATCCGGCGTAAGTGGGAGAAGCAAGGCGTGCTCACCACGGACGGCTCAAGCAAGTGGGGTTGGACGCCGGTTCATCGCGTGCTCTTCAGTTGGCGCACGGTAGGTATCCGAGAGCTCAATGGCGAACCCGTGACGGACGAGAACGGTGAGTTCGTCAAGGGAGTCTGGGAACCGATCATCTCCCTGGAAGATCGTGAGGCCGCCCTGGAGATGCTGAAGAAGAGGACACGCAAGGGGGAGCGGCAAGGCAAGTGGTTGCTTCAGGGTCTCCTACGCTGTGGCCGCTGTGGCAAGCCTCTCTATGGAGCCCTCATGAAGCCGCCACGCACGCACTCCTACACCTGCACGGCTAACGGCTCGACACACCTAGGCATCGCGGCAGAGCGCTTAGAGAACTACCTGCGAAGGGTTGTGTTCCGCTACCTGCTTGAGAAGACGATACGCCTGGACAACGAAGCTTCCGGTGTACAGAAGCAGACCTGGCCCGACGAGCACAAGCTTGAATCAGTCGCCCGCAAGATTGACGAGCTCATGGAGGCGTACAACACGGACATGCTCTCAGGATCCATCGTGTTCCCTCAGGTGGAGCGCCTTGATCAAGAGCGGCGACAGCTTCAGAAGGAGCGTTCGGTCTTCTACAGTGAGCAGAGGGACAAGCCCACACTCATCGCGACGCGGGAAGAAGCTTGGGCGCGCTATAAGAAGATACATGAACAGTCTTTCGAGGACACCCAACTTGCTTTAAGGCAGGAGATCAACTCTGTGGTGATCGGTCCCGGCACTCGCGGACACGCTGGCAAGTCCTACGAGGTCTTCAAGAAGCGAGTCACGATCCACTGGAACGAACCTCACTACGAGTTCGATGGCATGACCGCTGAAGAGTTGGCGGACACTCCATTGCGCAAGCTTGATGTAGGTGAGCAGGAGTGGGGAGCGCCGCTGTCTGAGGAGGAGCAAGCTCGCCTCGACGCCTTGGAGAACCTTGGCCGCACGGAAGAGTAGAAGTCGGTCATGAGCGGTCACCAGACGCCGCTAGAGCGAGTCTCCTGAGCCGGACGCACAATGACTCGGCCTTCGAGTCCGCGAGCGGAGAACACAAGCCAGTGGTCTCTTGAGAGCCGGTCCACTTCGCAACCACCTAACAGAGTCCGGTTACCACTAGTGGTTTAGCTACCGGCTTCTAGATCGAGTGACGCCACAACCACTAATGGTTCTTCTGGCTTAAGCGAGCCGGTTAGCCCTGGCTTAGTGGTTGCGCTTCTCAGTAGACCGGTTACGGTTCCAGTCCATGACAAGGCTAAACCGGCTCGTGCTGATTGGCTCCGTGACCATCCTCGCGCTGTTCGCAATCTTCGTGGTTTCTCGGCCCTTCCTGCGTGAACCGGTTGCGCCAGTGGTCCACGTGACCGTTGAGCCAGAGGCCACGGACGAAGCCACTACGCCACCGAGCGAGCCACCCACTGGCTCGCTTCCGGAAGCCACCGAGCCGCCCAGTGAGCCACCCACTCCGGCTTACGAGACCGGTCAGCGAGCCGGTGAGCAGGTGGACCGGTTGTGGCAAGAGACCAAGGAGTTCAGCAAGGGCTTCTGGGACCAGCTAACCAACAAGGAGGACTGAGATGGCAACCGTTACCAGCAAGCAGTGGGTCGAGTCCGAGGAGTGGCGTTCCATCGTTTCGCCTGAGCACCACGAGGACTTTCTGAACACCCTCAAGGAGATGCGCGCAGATGGAAGCGAGGTAACCAGCGTGCTCGTCATCGGTGGCACGCCCATCACCTACAACACGCGCGGCTGATCGACAGCACAGGGGTCACGGTCTACGGATCGTGACCCTTTCGCTTGCGAGCTTGAGCTTCCGGTGTACAGAGCCATAGGAGGCACGCCGACGCTGGCTCGTGATCTGGGGTCGCAGAGTGGATGGGCGTGTGATCGTGCGTCCGATTCGAGAAGCTCGCGGAGACTGCGAGCAGTGACCTTCTGATATTGGTTCTGCGTCGTTGTTGGTACGGCCTCCTTAAGGCAAAGCCCCCGAAGCTCATCTTTGTGTACTTCGGGGGCTTTGCGTTTGAGCTTTAATCGCTGAGTGTGAAGTTTCCTCGTCTGCGAAGGTCGCTCGTGGTGGTCTGCCATAGGCGTGCCAGTTCTTCATGAGTGATACCGAGACGCATAGCAAGGGCGTGCGAGTTCCCGGAGAAGTCACGAGGAACCTCATAGCCGCGCTTCTGTAGCTTGCTAAGCATCCCGTAGTGAACATAGCCATCCTCTGACATTAGTTGCGTCTCCCGCTTGTAGCTCTTCTTCAGCGCGTCATAGTTCCGCGGTCGCGTGGGACGCCAGCCCTTGCCGGAGGTTCGCTTGTTGCCCCGACCGTCATAAAGCTCGTAACCGCAGTGACCGCAATCTATGGGTAGACCCGGATCCTCTGCTATGGCCTCATCGATGGTCATAGGCTTCATGCCCAGACGAGTCTTACCGGGGGATATGTAATTGATGTTCCGCTTACATTGTGGGCAGATTGACTCACTCATTTCCTTTCTCCTTATTTGATGGGCGGTAGGCCCGCCTCGCCGTTATCGTCTTCGTCATCTTCCTCGGGGCCGTCCACGAAGCCCCAAGATTCTTCAATGTCCTTCTCGGTTGGTTCCTCGAACGGATCTTCCTCCTGAACCTGGACCCTGGAAGCCAGTGGCTTACGGTTAGCGAGAACCAGATCGGCAATGTCGCGGTCCGAACTGTAGGCAAAACGCACGCGCACGGGGTTGCCGGTCTCTTCCTTCACGAAGCCAATACCCGCGGTGGCGTAACCGTTGCTCTTGTTCGCGGGCGCAATCTTCGTGGAGTCGAAGCCAGCGGCGGCGGCACCCTCGCCTAGGAAGAGATCATTGAAGTAGGCCGAGGGCTGCTTCAGCACGATCACATTAGCGAAGTTGTTACGCATCCTTCCCAGAAGTTCCTTGTCGGCTTCCTGTGTAGCGGCAATCACGATGACACCCAAAGAGCGCCCCTGAGCGAGGATGGTAGTGAGAAGGGTGATACAGCGCTTGCCCTCCTTACCTCGATCCTGGAAGGCGATCAAGAGGCTAAGTAGCTCATCGATCATCAGAAGGATCAGCGGTGTCTCGGTGGTGTAATCCAGTGAGCGTCCGAGGTCAGCGTCTTCAAGATTCACCCGGACCTCCCGCCCGCGCTTCATCATGAGGTCATAGGTACGCTCAATCAACGCCATCGCCTCTGGCACGTTGTCCTCAGCCTGTCCAAGCACAAGCTGTTCAAACAATGAGGACTCAGAGAAGGACTTGAACTCACTGTTCTTCGGATCAATACCAAACAGGCGCACTCGACCCTCCTTTACAGCGGGAGCCACTTGTCGGATCAGGCCTTGGAGCGGCGATCCTTTACCGGAACCAGTCATGCCGAGGATGAGCCCGTGGTGCGTGGGGTAGTTCCAGACCTCACCGTTAGCTGTCACCGCGAGAGGGATCGAAGCAAGGTTCTCGACAGGGTGAGCCTCGAAGAAGTCACGCCCGTGCTTCTCGTTCGTCAAGCGATCCACAGGCTCGACAGTGTGCGCCTCGAAGCGAACCGAGCGGTAGTCCGAGGAAGGCATGGGGAGGAGGGAGTGAAGGCCTAGCTGAGCAATGATGTGCGGTGCCAGACCCTTGATCTTCTGCTCAGTCAGCCCGCGAAGCTGGAACGTGATGAAGAAGTGCTCAGGACCGGCGTTGGCGGGCTGTAGTGCTTCAGGCATGACCTCGACGGAGACCATGCTCGCGGCGGCGGCGATCTGCTTGCGGGTGAGGGTGTATTGCTTGCCCTTCAGCTCGTGCTTGCGGCGCTTGTTCGCGGCCTTCACGGCTTCCGGGTACGGGGAGAGCCACGGCTTCTGCTGATGTGGCTTCTTGTTGCTCTCGCGGTCGATGGGCACTTGGAACGCCTGCGGGGGAGCGAGGGTGTCCACAACCTCACCGTTCTCAAGTAGCTCTGCCAGCACATCGAACTCGGCCAGTTGGGCCTCATTGAGCTTGCGCAGTGCCATCTTGCGAATCAGCCGCGGTAATAGAAGCCGCACGGCCACAGCACCGCCAACGAGAACGGTGAGGCCGACAGCGGCAAGGGTGATTATCTGGGTTGCGTCCATTAGAGGTCTCCTTTCTAGTTCTCGGACATTTGGGCGAGTAGGTCAGCGACGATACAAAGGGTTTCGCACTCATCGCACTGGAAGATGTCGGTAGTCAGGGCGCGGTAGCGAGCACGCCCCGTGCGGATCCACCACTCCATCGGTTGACGGTGTGGCACGTCCACGGCAAGTTGAGCGTGAATGTTGCGAGCCTTTTGCTCAGCTAGCTCACCCTTGGTGAACCACGAATCCTTCGGTAGGCCAGGAGCGGGGTGCTTGTACTCAGTCATAGGTCCCACTCCAATTCCGGGAAGGCTTCTTCAAGGAAGGCCTTCAGTGAATCAAGGTCACTTGATTCTGGCTTCTGCTCGTCCATGTCAATCACCGATCCTTCTCTTGAGCTTGACCGGTGAACCGTCACGGTGAGTCAGCTCGATCACGGAAAGCGCGCCGCTCTTGAACAGGCCGAACTCGTGCTTCTGGTCAATCCTCTTCATGAGTGCTCCGACACCGTTCTGAACCGTGAAGTAGATCACTCGACCGTAGGCGAACCTGTGACGAAGCTCGGCCGCGTACAAGCGCAATAGAGATTCGTAATCGTCCCAGTGCTTCTTACTAAGCTCAATCTCAACCATGATCGACTTGCTCTGGGCGCCCTTACGGACAGACTCAAGGGAAACAACTAGGTCTGGTAGGTGCTTCGTCTTCGGTCGAGAGTTGGGGAACTTCGATGCGGGGAGCCCCATTACGCGAAGCTCAGGGTGCGCCTCTAGAACCTCGTTCCAAGAGAGAAACCCACCCTCAACCTCCTTCTGAATCTCCTCAATCTTCTGACTACGCCAAACGCCAAAGTCACTGAGCTTACCCTCCTTCTTGTTCGCTCCTAAAGCGGTTTCCAGAGGTTTGAAGTCACGGCGCACCTGCTGCTCACTGATGAGATACTTGAGTGGCACCGGAGGGAGAGAGAGCTTATCCTTAAAGAAGTTTTCCGGAGAGGCGAACTGAGCCGCCACGAGAGCGACGAAACGCAAGTGGTTCAGATGCGACAAGCTCATACCCTCAAGGGCGTCAGGACTCGCCTCGTTAGGTTCTTCGAGGAAGCCGAACTGCTGAGCCGCGAGCACGCCAGCCTCGGTAGCACCCCAATGAGTCACTGCCTCACCGTTGTTAGAACGGCGGTGAGACTCAACCAAGCCGAGCCTCTTGAACTTCTCCAGTTGCTTCATCGCACCGGGTACAGTGAGTAACTTCCCACCCTCGTACACGGGGCTAGCCTGTGACTTACGCAGGATCGAGACCGCCTCAGCGGTGGCTCCAGGGAACTTCGCCACGAACGCAAGCAACGGCGCGCCACCCTCAGTGAGGCGCGCTCGTGGGGTTGCTCGACGGGGGTTCGGCACACCCTTCCTGTAGCCCTTCTCACCGAACTTCGGAGCGGAAGCCACCGGCTTCACTGGCGTAGTCACCAGCGTTCTAACAGGCGCGGGAGCCTCTGGCTCGTCGTCTTCTAACAGTGGATTCACCGGACTCGCTGGTGGTTCAGCCACTAGTTCAGCCACGGGTTCACTAGTCGGCAAAGTCGGGCGCTGGATGCGGAAAGTAGGTACACGAGGCGCTTCTGGGGCGCCGGTTTCCTCATCTTCGTCAAGAAATGGGTTGACCGGTTCAGTCATGGTGGACTCCTTTCGTTGTTGTGAAAGGAATATCGGCACGGGCTGACTGAACCTAGGGACTGAACCTAGAGCCTGAAGTAGTGGGTGAAGATAGTGGGGACCCCTCTTGACGAGTTCAACCACTAACTTCAAACATGGCTGAACCCGTACTGCGCGCGAGAAACCCACGGCGCTCGGTAATCTTGCGTTTCGTCTTACGACGACCAAGGGGTACCCCCCTGGACCCCCACTCCCTCCTTTAAGAAGCTTCCTAAAATCCTGCCAACGTAGAGCCTCCTTGGATGCGACTCCCTTCAAGCCAACAACGGCTTTCAACCCCGCCAACGAAAAGAGTCCCTGGACTGCTCTGTCTCCAAGTCTTCAGCGCCTTTCAACAACTGCCGTAACTCATCGTTTACTGGATTACACCCTGAGCTCCGACGGCCGCTCTGTTTAACAAGCCTTTCCACACTGTAAGCAGTATGCGAGCACTTCTGGGAAATGAAGCTTTCCCGGACCGCCTTCTGAATGAACCTTCAGCGCGTTCCAAAATAGAGCGTTTGTGGATCACTCTTTCGGCTCGTCGGCTGGAAGCGACTCGCGGTAAGCGAGCGAGGCTCTTGGTGTGACACGTTCTCAAGAAGAGGTCTCTCTCCCCGGTGAGTCGCTTCTTGGTGTGACACGTTCTCGCGCTATGTGTCACACGTCCTCAAGTTCAGTCAGCGAGCGGCTGTCTGTCTTCAAATGTGTGTGTCGCACATAGCTGAGCCGAGAGCGAGTGCGGTACGCGAGAGTCTTTGAGAAGTTGCTCTTGGTGTCACACGCAGTTGAGTCGAGCTGGCGACTCATGCTCCATAGTGAATCGCTTCTTGGTGTGACACATTCTCAAGCTCACAAGTGAATCGAGGGCGGCTGTCTCTTGGTGTGACACGTTCTCGGGTAATGAAGTCACGAGGAGGCTTGCTGAGCTTCCGGTGTACGGAGCCTTCTGGCAGGGATCGTTAGAGATGTGGTGGGCCGTGATATTCGGCACAACAACAACCACCCGTCAAGGAGGCGGACGACCATGAAGCTTAAGAAAGGATTGACAGCTCTAGTCCTCGGACTCGCTCTCGTTTTCACAGGCGCTACAGCCGCAAGCGCGCTCACCGGTCTACCTGGTGGAGGCACCGGAAGCGGCGGCGGAGGAGGTCTACCCTCCGGCTGGCGCTGGACCTACAGCAACAACATCAACGACCTACGTAACGCTCAAGGTATCGGCGCACACGGAGGCTATGACTCCTACGTTCGCGGGTCCTCCGGTGGACAGGCCCTCAAGGACATTTGCGAATCGCCGGACTTCGTGAGGGCTTACTGGATCGTTTGGCCTAACGGTAACGCGGCGAAGATGAGTTCGGGAACGGCCACCCTTGCGTGGTCGAATCCGGCTGGCGGTGACGCCATCGATCAGTACGCGGGAGGGCTGAACCGCAACGGTACTTACGTGATTTGCGTGAAGGACGACGTTGAGCGCCGCACCACAACGCAGGCTGAGACTCGACCGGGAAGCACTGCCGAGACCATCACCGGCATCTACTCCTGGCAGACACAGATTGCTCCCGAGACTCCGAACGGTTCAAGCAAGCTGAATCGAGAGACACAGACTCAGAAGAGCGCCTTCGGTGAGCTTTATGACTCCATCGCTACGAGCGGCAACGGCGGGTACGGCACCAAGAAGTCCAGCATCGAGGCGGCCAAGAGCACGACGGACAGGACGACGCCGAACGCGCCTACCTTGAACGCCAACAATAGGGCCGGCCTCGCGGAGGGGGGCGTGCTCAGTATCAGCCGCTTCACCACCAGCGCTACCTTGAGCCTGAGTCAAAGCTGGACCGAACGCCGCACCCGCAGCGCGACCTGTGACTACAGGGACGGCGTGAACATCGGCAACTGCTCTTACGGGGCGTGGTCGAGTTGGAGCGAGGTCAGCGGATCGAGGAGCCACAGCGTAGGCAAGACTCTGGGCACGCAGCGTATCGAGAACTTCTGGCAGATTCTGGCCGTCAAGTGTAACGTCTCCTGGTTCAACGAACTCAAGAGTTCCTACAGCGGACGCACCACGGACGGCACGGGTATCGCTGGCGTGAATCCGTCAGGCGTGAATGTGCTCCACACTCAGAGCTACAGCGCCCGTCCCAGCTTCTCGGGGGACAATCGTGTGATCCTTGGCGCAAGGGGAGATTCAAGCAGTGCGGCGAACGCTAACGCTGTGGAACGCTCCCACTATGCGGACTTCTACGGGCGCGCTTGTGCTGAAGGCCGATGGGCTAACGAGACTGCCTTCGTACAGGGATCGACCCGCTGGACGGAGCCTTACGCCTACGTCACGGACGTAACGAGAATGATTAATCTCAATGGCAAGGACCCCATTGGCGAGGACAACCTAAGGGATCAGTCCGGTACGGCGGCGCGAACAAACTTCGGAGCCGTGCGTGACAGCCTCTCTCGTGACACCAGCATCTACGAGACCGTTGAGGGTGCTATCCGTGCCGATGTGGGCTTCGAGACTCCTGACCTTGAGCTGAACCAGTCCAACCAGGAAGGTCTAGCCGAAGGAGGTGTGCTCAACGTGTACGAGCGCACTACATGGGCAACCATCGAGAGTGAACAGACCGACCGCTGGCTACGCTCTGTCGCCCAAAGCCGCATCCAAACCTGGAACGGTTCTCAGTGGGTATGGGGAACGTGGGTGAACAACGACAAGCTTCCTGCCGCCTACGAGCTTGAGAACGTGTGGCACACGGGCCGCAACTCGGAAGGTTCACCGCACGCTGGAAAGAACGAGCGCTTCGGAGAGGAGTACCACTGTGGAGCCGGTCGCGCTCCTGAAGACTGCCGCACCACGGTCACCTACCCGTTGGTCACAGTGGACGATCCGCGAAACTACAACATCTCAGACGCGATGAGCGGGGCAGGCATCCAGACTGAGGGCTGGTACAAGAGGAGCGAGTCTTTCATAAACTGGCACAACACGCGAACTCCGGAGGTTACTGGCTTCTGGCAGATCCTCTCGGTTCACTGTAACCCTGAGGAGCTTGCCGCGGCGTTGCGTGCTTACGGCACCGAAGGCAAGGACTACAGGATCGTCAGCCAGATCCACACCAACACCGGTGTGACGGCAGTGATCCACACCACGGCTCAATCAAGCATTCCCACGGCTCAGGGATCGAAGCTATTCGGATTCAGTGGCTACCCCGTGACCGATGGAGCTTTGATCCGCACGAGTGATCTGGGCTTCTACGACAAGCACTGCTCGATCCAGTGTACGACCAACCCGAACGCTGCCGGTGCCTCTTCACGAAATGGAGCAACGGACAACGTTTCAAGCCACAGCAACCGCGTGGAGGGAGGCAACGGAGGCGCGGCCTATGAGGACACAATCTCGAACTACTACGAGATGTTCCGCGACAACAAAGAGCGCGAGGTCAGCGTGAACGTGGCCTATCCCGTGGCCGATCAGGTTTGGCAGTACGACGGTGCGGCACCGATCGCTACCACGGTGACCCTCTGGCACGATCCTGCTCTTGACCCTCGGGAGCGCTTGAGCATCCCTGAGGGCGAGAAGGGCTACCCGCGTATCGGTAGTACGCCGGACACGAGCCCTCAAGGTGGACAGCTTCGAGTGAGCGCCGTGAATCAGGGAGGAGTGGTTGAACTCTTCACGGGTAACAGCGCACCTGTCACCCAGAAGAACTTCTCCGTGGACACCTACAGCGGCCCGTGGGCCACGAAGGTGCGAGGAGCCTACAGCGACTTCGAGGTCTCCGGCACGTGGGCAAGCCTCGAGGATCAGCCGGTGGTCATGAACGTGAAGTGGGAGTACCGCCCCACGACAGAGACCACCGTGCCCGCTGTCGTCGGCTTCGGTGCGCACACTGTGGCACGCACGGAGAACACTCGATTGCCTCAAGTGATCGATGTGGACTGTTACGGCGTGTTCGGTGCGAGCGGTTCACCGGCTCCAAGTGAGTACGCGGCGGACCGTCACACCGGTACCGGCACACCGAACGTCATTGACCGAAATGTGCTTAAGCCGAACCTCGCTGGTTCGGAGGCACGAGCCGATCAGCGTAACCTCGTGATCCGCTTCATCAGGGGAGTGAGCGAGTAAATCAATCCAAGAAGGGTCACGGTCTACGGATCGTGGCCCTTCTTTCGTTTTCGGTGAGCTACCGGTGTACGGAAGGGCGGTAGAGCAAGAGCGGCTGGCTGACGTTCTCCGCTCAAGTATGGAGGGATGGCGTGATTATGCGTGAGTCTCGGGAAACTCGCTCTGGCGGCGTCTGGTGACCTCTGGTGGCGTGTCCTATGCGCATCGTCGGAGCTTGAGTTATATTCGGGCTCATGGCGCGACAGATTATCTTGGCAGACGACCTGGACAACTCGATCACCGAGAACGTTCAGACCCTCACTTTCGCTCTCGATGGCAAGCAGTACGAGATCGATCTAGGGGAGGAGAACGCCGCGAAGCTCCGTGACGCGCTCGCTCCCTTCATTGAGAAGGCGCGACGGGCTGGCGGTGGGTCCTCTACGGCAAGCACCACACGACGCGGCGGCTCCGCTGTGCCCTCGAAGGAGATTCGAGCGTGGGCGAAGGAGCAGGGCAAGGAGGTCAGCTCCCTGATCAAGAGTGACCGCGGCGCTGTTCCCCGTGCCGTGATCGAGGCCTACAACAAGGCTCACGGCACGAACTACTGAGCATCCACATACAGCGAGGGGTCACGGTCTACGGATCGTGGCCCTTCTTTCGTTTTCGGTGAGCTACCGGTGTACGGAGCCTAGTTCTGGCGATACCTCGCGGCCAAATAGCTCTCCGCGTTCGGGGGAATCGAACCGTCTGGGGATAGCGACCGCATCCAGGTTTCGTACTTTGACACGAGACTGTCGGGGGCAATCGGATTGTTGACGACCTGGAAGACGGCTTCGTGTAACTCATTCATCTGCTCAGGCGACTTGATCATGAAGAAGATCTGTCCGGTGAGTGTTTCCCAGGTTTCCTCCAATATTTCGGGCGTTGGCATTTGAGGTGCCGCTCGCTTCAAAATACCGATAGCGTTCAGCAGCTCAGTCTCGTTCCAAGTCGAGGGGTCGGGATTGCTCGGCACATTACTGCTACCTCGCCTGAAGGCTTCACCGTTGTTGTCGCTCATGGTCACAGCCTACAGAGCTACCGGTGTACGCTCTGCCGACGCGCTGGCTCGCGTTCTCCGCTCGTCGGCTCCCAGATCGTGTGATTATGCGTCCGGCTCAGGAAACTCGCTCTGGCGGCGTCTGGTGACCGCTGGCACGGTGCCTACGATCCTCGGTAGAACAACCTCATGAACGTTGAGCTTGTACCCCTGTATCCGCGCCTCGAGGCCGCCGCCGTGAGCGGTCCAGGCAAGCACGAACTCGTGAAGATGTTCAACGCATACCAGTGCCGCGAGCGGAAGCGCTTCTGGACCCTGACGGATTCTTACGGTCGAGTATGGGTGAGGCCGAAAGACGTGCCGCTGATCCAAGAGGCGCTACTGCCAGAAGTCAGAACCTCAAGGCCTGTTGACACTCTTGCGCGGTAAGGCTGACGAACTTACCGGCCCCCTGAGATTGAGTTGCTGATCCTCTCTCGGGGGGCTTTCTCTTCGCCGGTCGAGCTTCCGGTGTACGCGGGACCACGGACGCGCTTTATAAAGTTTTCTGGCTCGCGGGGCGCGAGGTACCACAGTGGCAAGTATCCGCGAGACCGTTCCAGGCACCGTTGGTTGTTGCTCACTAGCGTTCGCGTCAAGGCCCACGGCCTTGTTTCTGTAGAGCAGGCTGGAACGCGGCTAACGCCGTCAAGGATGGCACCGTGACGCGGCGCGAAGGACTCTATTATCTCCAACCAGCAGTGAGACTTAAGAGAGTCACGGGTGGCGGGGCGACGTTGGCGAGCTACGGGGGCTCGCACGAGATGCGGCTACATCCCTGTTTTTTCGTTACAAGCAAAGAGCGCCAGCTCCGGTGCCGGTGAGCGAGTGGTGCCAGCACCACAAGCTGAAGAGAGACAAGAACAAGAGGGCTTGGCCCGAACGCGAGCGCTAGCGAGCACAAGCAACAGCCTTCCAGGGGTTTTCTACAACGCAGATAGCACCCAGAAGAGTTTCTATAGCTTGACTGGCCCCCTAAGCACTTTTCGACCCACAGAAAGACGCGCTTTTTACCGTCTCCCGATAGGCCCCCTAAGCGACGGTTTTTCGAGGTCGAGAAAGACGCGCTTCTTGCTGGCTCCCGATAGGCCCCCTGTCAGCACGATCTCTTGAGCCCCCTTTAGCTCCCGTCAACACCGAGCTCTCGGAGCGTCATCTGAGAAAATCTCCGAAGCGCGCGGTCTTCTGGCCGCTTTGTTGATATAAGGCTGTGTGACGTTCTCCGTTACATTTGTGTAGAGGCAAGGGACCAAATCTTGCCGAAGCCCCGCGGGATTGAGTTTTTCCAGATTTTTCCTCTCCCGCGGGGCTTCGTCTTTCGGCTGTTAGAGAGCTTTGTTGATATAAGAACCGTGAGCGTTTGGTCCCGCTCGCAAAAGCCTCTACCAAGGAGAAAAATCATGGCATACAAGTCTCAATCCCAGAAGGCTATCCATAGCCTCAAGCTGTCCGTCAAGATCGCGGACATTCTATTGGAGATCACTACTCCCAAACCGGGTGGTCGCCGCCGTGCGTATCCCGCTCATGACGCCGCGATGGACATTATCCAGCTGATCGTGGCTCCACGGATCTTAAGCGGGAAGAAGCTACACGCTGTCACTCGCCCAATGGTCCAAGAACTGGGAGAACATAGCGACAAGTCCGCTAAGAACGCCATCGTCATGCTTCGTGGGAAGGACGTACTCCGCTTAGTGAAGCGTTCTGAGGCGCACCGTGATCCTGAGACCGGCAACATCACACGCGGTCCGCACCTGTATGAGTTGAACCCTAAGTACATAGAGAAGCTGACTCCGCGTAACCAGGATGAGGCTCTAGAGGCGATCCTTCAGCACGGAGGTACCCGAAACGACTTCATTGATGCGCTCGCTACTTGCGAACTCATGGGGCTCAGAAGGGCGAGTGGCGAAGCGATCTTGCGAGCGTGGGAAGAGAAGAAGCGAATCATTAAGCGTCGTCAGACCGCAGCTGCCGCAAAGGGACGCACCGTTGTTCCTCGCATCGCCAGCGACAACAGGGAGCTACAGAAGGCCCTTGAGGATCTTCGTAAGCAGCGTGAGCGTTTCGAGCAAGCCACAGAGGACGGTGAGTGAGATGACGTACTTACACTTCAACCCGGAACTTCAAGCAGCCGAGCCTTGCGAGGCGCCCACTCCCGAAGACTGCCCGCTCGGACTATGGACTGTTCACAGTGACAATGCGGAGGATCTAATAGAGACCTACCGCGCGTGGTTAAGAGAGGGCGAGGGCATTGTGATGCGCTACTACTCCAAGACTGAACTGCGTGACAGTGGCGAGCTAGGAGAAGAGTCATGATGAAGCACTGGAGCCCCAGCCTGGAAGAGCTCGCCCTGTATGAGCCAGCCAACTACGACGAGATTACGGACGACGACGGAAGAGTGATCGCGTGGGAGCTTAAGCCTGAGATTGTCGCTCAAGTCGAAGCGATCCGAGCACGCATCGAGGAGAAGACCAATGGCTAACTCAAAGTTCCAACAAGCGCGTGAGGACGTTCTGGCGTTCATCGGGGAGCTTACTGCCGACTGGACTGAGGAGGAGAAGCGCGAGGTTACGAACACCGTCAACGGGATCTTCTTCAGCGGCCAGATCAAGCCGCACCCCCTTGTGGAAGCACGTCTAAAGGGACAGCCGCGGGTCAACTCCCGCCGTCGAGGGAGGGAATGACAATGACTTACGAAGACAAGATCCAGGAGATGCTTAACGGCTTCCCGCCAGACACTCACGAGTGGCTTCAACTCCATGTAGGTCAGGCCATGACTGGGTATCACGGGAGCCAGATCTTAGTGCTCCAAGGGCCTCAGATCAGAAAATCGACCCTTCTGGAGGTCTACAAGCAGATCCTTGGGGAAGGTGACTCCAGCTACGGCTTACAGGTGACTCACGAAGACCTCCTGCCAGAGAATCGACGAGTTCTCTTCAAGCGACTGAGGGGCAAGCGGTCACTACTCGTTGACTTCTACGACACTTCCCTGGACGAGTACCTTCCCACGCTGGTTAGTCTCCTGCGAGACCGCTTGGACGTAGGGACAGGGGAGTGGATAGACAATCAGGTGAACGTCTTCATCTATACCGAGTACCTGCCTCGGGCTGAAGACAAAAGTTCCTCAATCTTTAAGGAGTTCGCCCAGTCTCTCTCGATTATTGGCTACTGGCCCGATGGATGGAACCAAGAGGCTGAGCGCTACTTCAGAGACCTTTACGCAACAGCTCAACCCACGCGGGATAGATCCAAGTCTGGGAAAGCTCGACGTAAGGCACGCCGAAGCGCCCGACGTGTTGAGAACATCGAAAGCGCGGGAGTCTACGCCTACAGCTATCCGACGCACATCGAGAGCAAGAATGAGGACAAACGCTTCCTAATCAAGATCGGTCGTGGGATTGACATGAAAGCCCGAGTAGGCCAGCAAGCACGCCGTACTGAGGTGCCAGAGGATTTAGTGCTACTACGAACCTATCCGAGCACGAACCCTGTGGAGCTTGAGCGGAAGGTTCATCAGCACTTCAAGGACAAGGGTCAGCACCACAAGACCACCTATGGCGGGTCGGAGTGGTTCCGAGTGTCCCTGTCTGAGCTGGATGAAGCGCTCTCTGGCTTTGGCGTGACGCCCGCAACTACCGACGACAAAGGAGATAGCTCATGTTCCGTCTAATCTGGGGAGTCGTCAGTGCTCTCATCCTGTCGGGTATCGTGCTCGCCCTGCTCACGGTCTTCAACTGGGACCTCGTGGCCCTAGGTGAGTGGATCGTTGGTCTTGTCACGTCCACCGTGAACGCTGTGGCTGACTTCTTCATGAGCCTGTCGTGGTTCCAGAACCTCGTGAGCCGCTGACTCAAGCCGATATTAGTTGCCGATGTAAGGAGGTTTCTCGAATCACAACCATCACCTTCATTTCCTATGTTGGGAAGAGCCCCACACCGTAACTCAGAACTCCGGTGTGGGGCTTCTTCTTTGCGTCTTGAGCTTCCGGTGTACGTAACGCTTGATCGGCTGGCTCGCGTTCTCCGCTGTCGAGTGCGCTGGGCACACGATGATGCGTCCACGCTGGGAAGCTCGCTCAGAGCGTCACTGGTGACCTCCTGGAACCGTTTGAACGGCTTTCTGGCTGAGCGCGTTAGAAAGCCACCCAAACCCCTAACTAAGGAGAAACCATGTTTGACCAGATCGCCCCGTACACTCGACCGCTTGAAGACTCTGAGCGTGCGTTCCAGATCCAGCACGCTCTTGCGACTGCCCGTGTGCGGCGTTCGCTTCGCTTAAGGGCAGAAGAGTTGAGAGGGAGCGATGAGCGAGTTCAAGAGCAGTTGCTACGGCTCCGAGCTGAGGCTCGTGAGCTTGCGCACGTTGAGCCGGATCAGGCTCGCGCTCTCAAGCGCGCCTTCCGTGCCGCGCTCCTGTCACCTGAGTTCCCCGACCTCTATCCGCCTTACGAGGAGTTCACGGACGAGGAGCTTGAGCTCTGATATTCGTTGCCCAAACAAAATGGCAAGCAAGCGCCCCCTCCGAGCTTTAACCCTTCTTTCGCTCGGAGGGGGTTTGCTTTTGCTCGCTTGAGCTACCGGTGTACAGAAGGCTTCGGCGCTGGCTCGCATTCTGCGCTCGTCGGGCACGGATAAGCGTATTGATTCGTGGTTGCTGTAAAGCCGCGTCAGAACGGCGCTGGTGACCTCTGAGGGGTGCTTGTATGGATTCGGTGGAAGCGGCTTCTGTCTACGGGAGATTAGTTTCAAGCAGTCTTGCTAGAAAGTTGCGCTTCTAGAGAGTCCTGTCAGAGTGGACTTAACGACGAAAGGCCGCAGAGATAAGCATCGACCCTTGGGTTTATCCCTGGCGAAGATCACTTTCAGGTGCTCTGAGACTGATCACCCATCCATCGACTTCTGTAGGAGGCAATCATGACTGACGACGTGACTCGGATTCTTCTCGCTATTGAGGACAACACGGGCTACACGCCCGACCAGGTTCAGAACACCGTGACGGTGCGAGACCTTATGCGCGCACTTCAGGAGGCGGCCGATCAGTACGGCGAGGACACGCTGATTGTTCTCGACAACGGCCAGCGCTACGGTGCTCAGTTCGGAGGTATCGACATCTACCGTGACCTCATCACTCCGGTGGAGGCTGATGACGATGAGTGAGTCTTGTTGATATAACGCTGTGACGGCTTGGACAGCTGTTCTCGTGTGTGACGGACCCCCGTAAGGTTTTGGACGATTTCCTTACGGGGGTCCTTCTTTTTGCCCTGTGAGCTTCTGACTCACGGGGCTTTCTCGTGCGTGCTTGAGCTTCCGGTGTACGGAGCCTAAAGAAGTGCGGTGGCTCCGTGGTTTCTGGGGCTGTTCTTTTGTTTCAGCTTACGGACTCGCCTACCAGATGCTCAATGTTGATATTAGAACCAACTCATAAAACAGGTTCCAGAAGTAACTCGTTAGAAAGGCCTCTGGAACGTCAAAACCAACAAGGAGAACCGCAATGTACGTCACCAACAAGCTCAACCTCACTCGCAAGGGTCGCTCCTTCGCCATCGTCAAGGGACTGGAGGAAGTCGGCGTAGGCAAGCTCGCCAAGAAGTTCACCTACGACTGGTCTGACAGCCGTAAAGGCTTCTCACGCGAGGAGATGACTCAGCAGATCCAGCTTCGCCTAGAGGTGCCGAGGATCGTTGCCCTCAACCTTCTCGAAAAGCTGGACAACTCCAACGTTGAAGAAGAGGAACCCGTGCGCCGTGTTGATCCCGGTGCCCCCGCCTTAGGCCGTCCCGGTCTCCCTGTTCGCCCACTAGCCACCGTTCGCTGAAGGAGAGGAAGAGATGAGACTCCTAGCAACCATCCTTGGCGGAATAGTCGGGGCCGCTCTGTTCGTGATCGCTGTCATGATTGTCGCCGCGCTCCCAACTCCTGCCAAGGTTCAGGCAGAGCAAGCCGAGGCCGCCCACCACGAACTGATGGAGGCCACTGAAGCCGGTGAGTACGGGGTGACCTTCGAGGAGGGTACTGCCGCCTTTGAAGGTGTGCTCATGCCTGGTGGTGCGCCGGTCGAGACTACAGCCGTCCTCACGAACACGGGTGCGGCGGCAGGCACCGTTCACCTGTTCGGCGGCGTCCTCGAGGCCAACGCCGCGAGCTACGCGCTCGTGGATGAAGCCCAAGTAACCATTACGAGTCTTCAGGACGACCACCGAAGCGTCACGGTCTCACTGCGCGACTTCGCTGACTCCGAAACGATGGCGGCCTACGCGGACGGCAATCCCGTGGAAGTGGGAGAGACCGTTGCTTACGCCATCAGCATCGAGTGGCCCGAGACCGAGGATCCCGAGTTTGAAGCCGTCAATGTCTTCGTTCAGCTCGAAGCCACCTTCACTACCGACATCTTCACCGCAAACCTAATCGACTAAGGGGAAACATCATGACCGTCAAACTAGGGTACGCCCGCGTCTCGACTACAGGGCAGAACACGGACAATCAAGTACAGCGCCTCAAGGATGCTGGTTGCTCCGAGGTATTCGAGGAAACCATGAGCGGCACTCGCAACGCTCGCTCACCAAAGTTCCGCAGTCTTTTTGACCGAGTTCGACAGTTGCGAGAAGAGGGGGAAGAGGTCGTGGTTGTTGTTACGAAGATCGACCGCCTCAGCCGCTCACTCAAGGATTTTATCGAGTCGGTAATGGAACTCGCTGAACTCGGAGCTTCGTTCCGCGCCCTCGACAACTCGTTGAACTATGAGCCCAATGATGCCGCTTCTAAGCTAATGCTCCACATCTTCGGCGCTCTTGCTGAGTTTGAGCGTGAACTGATTGTCTCCCGCACTACCGAGGGCAAGAGGGCCGCAATGGAGCGAGGCGTGAAGTTCGGCGCACCACCGAAGCTCACTGCGAAGGACGTTGAACGAGTCAAGGAGCTTTGGGCTACTGGTCTCTACTCACCAAAGCAGATAGGGGACATGGTGAAGGGAGTGAGTCGAAGCACCATTCATCGTGTGCTCGGACTCTACAACGCCGCTCCCTACATCGACCGCGACGAGTGGGCTCGCTCTCAGAAGAAGCCCGCCAAGAAGTAACCCACACCAACAACTCAATCAATCATCCAACAACGGCTAGCACTACCACCTAGCCCCTTCACGGGGAGAAAGGAAATGACCGAATACGCACCACCGACCGAAGCCGAGCTAAGTGAGCACTACGGCTACATCTACAAGATCACGAATCTCGTTACAGGCACCGTCTACATCGGGGAGCACAAGCACGTGCCGGGAGAGGCCTGGACCAGCTACATGGGTTCCAGCAACTACCTCGACCAGGAGAAGAGAAGCTACGGCCTAGAGAACTTCAAGAAGGAGTGGATCGCTTGGACTGAGAACGAGGTCCAAGCCCTCCTCCTCGAAGCACGCTACATCAGCAAGCAACTCGCCAAGGAAGGCTTCTGCTACAACTCCTCCAACAGCTATGCCCTACACCGTGACCCTCAGGAGAACACGAAGCACTTTGCTTTCAAGGCTTCCTTCCGTCCTAAGGCGCGGCTCAAGGCCATCATCAAGGAGCTAACCGCCCTCGGCAAGCAAGCCAGCGATGACCTCGCGGAACAAACAGCGCTAAGTGAACTCGTCTTCGCTCACAAGCTGGCGCTCCACATCAAGCAACGGCGCGTTGAAGCTACTGGCCGCCTGGACGACGCCGACAGCAAGCAAGCACGCTCATAAGCCAACTACTACCGACAATCGACACAAGGAGAAAGGAAATGTATACCGACGCAACCATCGAGCACGCCCGTCAGCACCGTGAGGAATGGATGAAGGGCCTCTATCGGGCTCTGATCAACGATCCCAGCATCGAGACTCAGGAGGTTAATGCCCTCATCCAGCACTTCGCGCGATGCCTAAAAGCCAGTGCTCCCCAGGCAGAAGAGCTTGCGGAGAACTGACCCCCTAACGATATTCCCTACGTCTGAGGCCTAAGGAGGCTCTACCACCAGACGCAAACTCCAAGGAGAAAAACAATGTCATTCAGCAACGTACTTAACAACCGCAAACGAGTCATGGTTCTCGGCACCGTGGGCACTGTGTCCGCTCTCGCCCTCGTGGGTGGCGGGCTCGCATCGCTCACCGCAATCGACAAGCTTGAGGGTCACGAGGTTAGAGCGAGTGTCAATCACGCAATCGAGCACGTCACTTCAGACTTGATCGACGTGGACGTTAGCCCCGGAGCTGACATCTCACCCAACTACATTATTCAAGGCCAGAACACCGGAGCTCAAGCGGGTCACGTGGCCTTCCACATCGAGGATGGTACCGCCGTAGCCGAGGAGTTCTCTGACGCGGTTCTTGATCAGACGCTCGTGTACATCAACTTCTTCGTGATGGGTACAGACGGCCTAGCGAAGGATGGCATAGGAAGCTACGGTAAGTCCGTCACTCTCCGCGAGTTCCTAACCTTCGGATTCATGATGCTCCCGGACGACCCCGCTGCGATCCTTCAGCCGGGGGAGACCTTCGAGGTTAACGTGAACTTCATTCCGGCTGCGGACGCCTCTCAATGGGACGCTTCCGCCGTAGGAGACTTTGCCGCTCGGTTCACTAGCGTGCTCACCTTGAGCGCTGTTGACGGTAACGGCCGCTCTGATCTTGCCGCATACTTCCTTGACAAGGGTCAGGAGATCGAATCCGGGATCTACGTGCTGCCTGAATCTGACGTTCTGGACGCTTCTGGAACTGAGGCACAGCGCATCGAGACTACGGTTTCGGTCACTGATCCTGCCGAGTAATCCATAACCACCAAGAAGCCCCGCACTGATTCTCGATAGGTGCGGGGCTTCTTAGCGTGCGCGTGAGCTACCGGTGTACGGAAGTCGATATTCGCCGTACCAACAACCAACAAGGAGGCTAGCTATGGAGGCTACACCAGCAACCAATCTGGCACGCGAAGAGAAGAGGCTCAATCGCCGCATCACTTTGAAACAACGTGCCTTTGACTTAAGCGCCATCGTTCTACTCATCGCGCAGATTGCCACACTGCTTTGCGTGCTCTTCGCGGCAGTGCCGGCGGTTCAGATCGTGTTTCAGAAGTACAGCTACAGCACGGTACTCACTGGATCGATGACTGGATCGATCAATCAGGGCGACGTTGTGATTATGAAGCAGTACCACGGCGAAACCCTCAGTGAGGGAACCGTGATCGGGATTAACAATCCAAGCGGATCGCCCTTCATTCACCGTATCGTCGCCGTCAACGAGGATGGCACGTACACGACTCAAGGAGACGCGAACGACCGCCCCGACCTGTTTAAGCCTCGCGGTGGCAAGGACAGTGAGGATATCTGGGGAGTGCTCGAAGCCGTTCACGGTCAGCCGTTGGCTACAGCGATCACGTTCTTTGCGCCAGATAAGCAGTGGACGGACGAGTTCTTGGGAGCGGTCTCAGGCGGAGACTTCATCGGCGCGGTCGGGATGCTCTCGTCGGCTCCAAAGGGCTACGTGGGATTGATCGCGGCGTTCTTCCTCTCGTGGTGGCTCGTGCCGGACTTCCTGACATGGCTCCACAAGCGCTCACAGGCACGCGACGAGAAGGCAAGACGTGAGCTTGAGACAGCCTCAGGCAGGAGCACGCCGCCAGCGCCGTCCAGTGACGATCTGGACGAGCTTCCTGACTCGGACGAACAAACACCCGCCGAGACGAGTACGGGCGACAGAGACGAAGCCAGCGCAGGGGAGCAACCGCTTCCGGCTCTTCTCACTCTGGACGCCGACGAGTTCAAGAACCAGCTCGCAGCTACCGCGCGAGCCAACAGAAAGGAGAAACAATCATGGTGAGCTACCACAAGACAGGAAGCGGTGACTGGACCCGCTGTAGAGCGCGCGTGCGTCAAGGCCAAGGAGTGACGCTATGCCCGATAGGCGATGCTCAGCACAGGAACGGGCTTGAGGGCATAGCTGAAGCTGGCGGCGGTGTGCTCAAGCGCTGGATCGCTGACGACACCTACCGCGAGACCAAAATCGTGCCGGATAAGAGCAAGGGCACGTTCATGGCGATCACCGGTCGCCGCACGAGTGTCTTCAGGATGGACGGTAGGCGCGTCACCCTGAAGGAGAGAGTGAAGGGGGAGAGGAGCGAAGTCATAGAAGGCGAGTTCGGGTGGCGATTCGATCCTAGAACTGGGAAGGCTACCGTGAGTGAAGACTCTCCAATCACGCTAGTCAACTCGGTCGTCTATTCTGAGTCCGACGAAGACACCATGAGGAAGATAGCCGCGTTTGGACATGACCGCGAAATGGTTGCGAAGTTCCTCGAAGGCTATCCGTACGTGCCGAAACGCCTCCTGAAGGCAGTCAAGGACAAACACCCCGACCTCTACGCTTCTTACACTCCGAAGAAGAAGATCGAGCTAACGCCGCTCATGGAGGACTTTTCGCTTCTGCTCGTTGAGCTTCATCGAGCAGAAGATGAGAATCGTCGGGAGAGGGCAGACAAACTGATCGAGTCCCTTCCGTCCGTGTTCCGCGACCACGTAAAGGGGCTTCTGGAGGAACGGGAAGCAAAGGCAGAAGCTACCGGTGTACGGAACGTGAGTGAGGAGGCCGAAGCTAAGATGGAGACCGTGAGTGAAGATAAGCCGGGCTGGTTGAAGGCCTCAGAGGAACGTGCGGATCATTACCGCATTATGCGCGACATGGGTGATGAGCCTATTCGAGCATTGAGGTTCATGGTTACCGAGTACGGGGTCAAGTCAGATGTTCTGAGACTCTACTTGTCCGAAGTGTCCCCGCAGACAGTCGAGTATTACCGTGAAAGTATCGACTACTTCGCGGACTACTACTGGAAAGAGCGCATAGTTGGCGAAGATTTCATGTGGGACGCCGAGGAGGCTCGTGATTATCTGAAGGAGATGTGGCGCGAGCAAGTTGACGTGAGGAACAACGCTGACTATTACGAGAACCGCGAGGACTACGCTACTTGGCCCGACGCCTCTAGGAGCGCCGATGAGATGATTGACATGCTCATTGAGCTACATCGTCCGGCGTTCGACCAGTGGTACCAAGACGGAACAGGGGGGTGGAGAAAGAAATGATCAGACACGTCTACATTGATGAAGCTGTGTTCATCGACCCGGAGACAGGTGAACCCTATGAGATGTGCGTACTACACGACCAAGAAGGAAACATCGAGACCTTCCCGAAGTAAGCAGAACGCACGAAGAAGCCCCGCACCACTTGTTCTAGGTGCGGGGCGTCTTCTATGTGTGCTTGAGCTACCGGTGTACGGAACCCTTCTAAGAGTCGAGCTTGTTCCCCCGGTACACGTCGCCCTCAATGTAGGTGATGGTCTCGCCGGTCCTCGAGGTCGCTACCCAGAGGTAGTCGCCCTCCCGCCAATCGATACGCCAACCAGCTTCGTAAAGCGCGTCTCCAAGGGTCTCGTCAGCACCGCCAGGGAAGAAGGCGTCACCGGCTGAAGGCTCATGGAAAGCGTCGAGAAGACCCTTGAGCGAGTCAAAGGTCTGAGGCTTCTCATCAGCGATCTTCTTGAGGGTCGAGTGGTAGGCGGCCCAGTAGTTGTTGAGGTCCATGTACTGCCAAAGTACACGGCGGCTACGACATTTACACCCGCGCGCGTGGGAGCCGTGCCAGAGGTCACCAGTGACGATCTGGCACGGCTTCCTCCACTGAACGATGAATGATGCGGGTGGCTGTCTGGTGACCTTAGAGCACGTCCTAGCCTCACGAGTCTTATGGGCCTCCAGGAACGAATCTAGAAAAAGTTCCAGGGAGAGTTGCGCTTCTGGAGAGTCCGGTTAAAGTCAGTCCTGCCCAAACCAGCACCACCCAAAACTTCACACCGAATCAGACACCAATCATCCAACAGAAGGAGAAGCATCATCATGGCTACCGCCACCAAGAACGAGACCACCACGAAGAACGAGGCCGTCGCCGTCGAGGAGACGGAGTTCGACATGAAGGAGATCACGCAGGCGTTCCGCGTGCTGAAGTTCAAGCTGTCCACGCTCCAGGCCGATGCGCGTCGGCGCCTTCCCTACATGAGCGCCACCAAGGAGGAGGCCGAGCGCAAGTACGCCGAGGCGTTCAAGTCCGTGCGGGACATGACCACCCAGCTCGCGCGGGAGCTCGGCTAAGGTCGCTCCCTTCACTTCAACGAACAAAGCCCTCGTAGGTTTCGCGCCTACGGGGGCTTTGTTGTGCGTTCTCGGAGATGAGCTGGCTCGGTTCTCCGCTCAAAAAGCGTTAAAGCCGTACGACTACCCGCGGTTGAAACGAGCACCGAAAGAACCATGGTTCTACCGTACTTTTTTCCCTACCTAAGAAACTATGGTTCTACCGTACTTTTTTCGAGAAATCGGAGCTGGCTCGGTTCTCCGCTCACTTTTCAGCACGGGCTTTTCTGGCGAATCTACGCACTCTCGTTGACTCTGCTGGAGAACCATGTTTAGTGGACCCCATGACGACCACGACTTCTTACTTCCCTAAGCTTTTCAGCACGGATATGGCGGACTCTGTTAAGTACGAGACTCGTTCAGAAGATGACGGGCTCTACGTAACGTCGATCTATCACGGTGATGATGAGGGAGAAGCTACTGCCACCTATGGGCCGCTCAGGCTGATGACTTCCGCTGAGCTTGTGGCTGCCGAGATTGAGCATTGGGGTGGCCCAACTTCTTTCCTTGAGGGTGAAGTTCATGAGTCCACTACGGCCACCGGCGCTATCGTGCTCTTTGCGAAGATCAATGGAGCCTTCTACAAGGGCGTCGAGCCTGGCACGCTCTGAGCTACCGGTGTACGCTCTGCCGACGCGCTGGCTCGCGTTCTCCGCTCGTCGGCTCCCAGATCGTGTGATTATGCGTCAGGCTCAGGAAGCTCGCTCTGGCTGCGTCTGGTGACCGCTGGCGGTGACTCTAAGGCTTACTCAAGAGCAACCTCTTCTAGCAAAAAAACATACTCGGCATAGTGGGGGAGTAAAAACATACTCGGCATAGACATATAACTTGTGGTGGGGGGTATGGGGGGAAGAGCCCAACTTGGAAGAGTTTTAAAACAGCGCGAAAGTCACCGAAGAGCACAGAGCTACCGGTGTACGTAAGTTAGACTCGCGCTATGGACTCGATCTATATCCCGTCTCGTGGACGGTTCCGCACCATGTCCACTCACAAGCACTTTCAACGGTACGGGATGGACAAGTGGTTCTACGTGGTGGAGCCCTTCGACTACGCCAACTACGTGCGAGCCCTGGATGAAGAAGGCATCCCTGAGCCTGAGCGTCACGTTCTGATGTTCGACGTGGACACCTATAAGGAGCCCTACCACGAGTACAGGAACCCTAAGGGCTTCATGTATGAGGACGGGCAGGGGTGGGACCCTAACAAGACCACCGGCCCTGGTCCTGCTCGCAACGCTCTCATTGACTTCGCGCGGGAACGCGGTGAGAGCCACTGCTGGATGATGGACGATGACATTCTTGGCTTCGGCGTAGACGCCTTCCACTTCCAGAAGGGTGTTTACGCGCGGGGAGAAGAACGCCTCAACATCGTTGAAGTCTTCGAGCTGTACGAGCGGCTGCTGGACAAGTACGACAACCTCGGCCTCGCTGAGTTCGAGAAGGCTGGCATGGCTCACAACCACGGGAAGAACAGCCACTTCTCGCTGAGCAAGACCTACACCTGTATCCGCATCAACACGGCGATTGACATTCCCTGGCGGGCGCGCTTCAACGATGACGTGATCTACTCGCTGGACTACCTCTGGCACGGCTACGTGAACTTGTCGAGCAAGATCGTTTCCTACCAGACGCCTGACACTCAATCTCAGGCGGGCGGGATGACAGAGGCATTTAAGCAGGAGGGCGACGATGAGGAGCTAAGGGAGATTGCCAAGCTCAAGGGGGCGCCTCCGCTTGAGGAGATTGAGATGAGCAAGTACCGCGGCACCCTGGCGAAGGCGCGCGTGCCTCACAACTTGTACCCGTCCGTGGCTGAGCCGGTCTGGAAGTACAGCCGCCCGCATCACGAGGTCAGCTACAGCAAGATCGAGAAGGATCTAGTGCTCAAGGATGGCGCGAACCTAGACGATCTGGTGCTATAGCTCACGGCTCCACAAAGCCAACCGATCGCGCTGATTCGCCCGCTCAGCCTCACTAGGCTCACCCGTGAGCTTCGGCGCAACCTGAGGCGCTTCCTTCACATAACGCTTGAGTCTGCGGTTGAAGGCCTCCGCAGACTCAGCACCATGAAGTGCGGTGGCTTCCTCAGCGTCTAGGCCGAAGTGAGTTCGCGCGAGGATCACGAACTGACTGGCCGACATGAGGTAGGGATCCTCAACCGCTGTCTCGACAGTAGCCTCCAAGCGCGGTTCCGGCTCCTGAACCTTGAAGCGGTAGCGAGGCATTGCGGGATGCCGATACAGGCCGTCCTCATCAACGACCCAGCGCCAACCCTTCTTCGCCTCGATCTTGGCCCCGCGGTCCAGCATCTCGCGCTCTTCTTTGAGGTGTAGCTGAAGTTTCTCAACCACTCCGCCCGCAGTCTTACCCTCGCGGATCATCCTCTCTCGAACGTCAAGGATCTTCTCGCGTAGGGCTTCCACATAGAGCATCTGAGCCGGATCGAGCTTCGTGCGCCCTCCAAGCTGTTTTCTGATCAGCGTTCCCAGCCGATCAAGGGTCGCTGGCGAACACGTCAGGGTGATCTTCTCAGGGAGGAAGAAGAAGCCGACGGAGCGGAAGGCCTCACGCTCTTCCGGGGAAGCGGAAATCAGGGCCTCTTGAAGCTGGTTGTTCTTGCGGAAGGTCTTCTTAGTCTCGTCCTCCGTGCTGACGATGTAGCGGAAGCCCGCATCAAACGGCGCGTTCCTCAGGATCGCAACCGGCACGGCTTCGTATTCGTCCATCTCGGAGAGCGCCCAGAAATACTCCAAGCCAACGATGACTCTGAAGTCCTCATCGAGCACGAGCAAGACTCGATCCAAACCTTGAGCGGCTATGTGTGCCTTCGCCAACTCTTTGCTGAACTGTACCTTCTGAAGCAGGAAAGCGCCGGAGTCTTGCCAGAGTGTTACCTCGTTCCAGACCTGCCTAAGCTCTTCACCCGTGACGCCTTCGGGCAACTTCACGAGCGACTGATCGCCCTTCGAGAGAGCTTCGATCAAGGACTTGAAGGCAGGGATGAACTCTTCACCTGTGTGTCCAACGGGGATCGCATCGGCTAGGTCTTGAAGCGGCAGTCGGACATTTACTAGTGGGAACTTTGGTGCGTAATCGAAGCTCTCACCTAGGCTTGGCAGACTCGCAAGGGCGTCCCACCCGCCCTGCCGTACAGCTTCCTTCAGGGCGGGCAGAACATCCTCAAGCGGATCGGAGGTCATGCGTGAGAGAAGTTAAAACGCGAGGTCAGCGCTTACCGGCGGTCCGCTTGGCCGCTTCCTCGGAGCGCTTCTTCTGGAGCTTCACGAGTTCGTCCCGAACCTCCGAGGAGAAGTCGTCACCGTACTTCTCGATCATGTCCTTGGCCGGAACCTTGGACTTGGCGATGAACGACTCGACCACACCAACCTTGAGCTTTCCGTTCGCGGTGATCGTGTGGACTTCACCCTCGGCAATGTCCTCAGCCGTGATGTCAGAGAGCACAGAGCGCAGAGCCGCCACCAACTCCTTCTTGGCTTCACGAGTCTCACGCTCAAGGTTCTGGAAGTTCTCAAGGCGCTGATCGAACACCTGGCGCGAGTCCACCTTCTCGACCCGAACGCCGAAACCAGCCTGGATCGCCTCGTTCTTCACGAAGCCCTTGATCCACTCATCGATCAGAGATGCGTTGCTGGCCTTGGTCGTGTCGAGCTTGGGAGCGTAACGCGCCACAAGCTCAACGTCGGTAAGAAGTTCGGCCTCCGCGGCCTCGCTCTCATCCTCGACGGGGGACAGGTCGATCACGCGAAAGATGGCTCCGGCCACGATTAGCTCTCCTTGGGAAGGGGGTAGGGGTCCGCTCATAACCTAACGGAACCTGTAAACGCAAGATGAACCGCTACCCGCGGGCGTGTCGCACATTCACGAGGCATTCCAGCAACGAACCCCTCCGCCCGATGCTGTTGAGCTACCGGTGTACGGAGGGGTTCGTTGGGTTCAGGCTCGAACCGTGGTGCTGGCTCGCGATCTGGGACGTTGACCCTCAAGGCGGCGTAATGATGCGTCCCACTCGTGAAGCCTCGCCAGAGCGACGCTGGTGACGTGTGGTGACGTGCCTACGGGCGTCGTGACACCTGCTCGCTGATGGTGCTCATGACCATCGTGTCGGCGAGGGTTTGTGTGTCACCGACCTCGCGCCCTTCAGCAACGTCGCGGAGGAGTCGCCTCATGATCTTGCCCGAACGAGTCTTCGGCAGCTCCGTGACGATGTACACGTCCCGCGGGCGCGCGATTGGCCCGATCTGGTCACTGACCCACTGACGCAGGGACGCGATCAGATCGTCACCCGTGCCGTGCTTCGCCAGATACGATTCCTTCAACACACAATAAGCGACCACCGCCTGACCGGTCGTCTCGTCGGCGGCGCCGACGACGGCGGCTTCGGCGGTCGCTTCGTGTGCGACGAGCGAGGACTCGATCTCGGCGGTCGACAGGCGGTGTCCGGACACGTTCATCACGTCGTCCACCCGGCCCAGCAGCCATAGGTCGCCGTCCTCGTCGAGGCGGGCCCCGTCTCCGGCGAAGTAATAGCCCTGATCGGCGAACTTCTCCCAATACGTCTCGACGTAGCGCTCCGGGTCCCCCCAGATGCCGCGGAGCATGCTGGGCCACGGCTCGGTGATGACGAGGAGCCCGCCGTTGCCGTTGCCGACTTCCGCGCCCGCCTCGTCCACGACGTCGATCGATATGCCCGGCAGCGGCACCTGCGCCGATCCGGGTTTGGTGGCCGTGATGCCGGGCAGGGGAGAGACCATGATGGCGCCGGTCTCGGTCTGCCACCAGGTGTCGACGATCGGCGTCTTCCCGGCGCCGATCACGTCGCGGTACCAGATCCACGCCTCCGGGTTGATCGGCTCGCCCACGGATCCGAGCAGTCGCAGGCTGGACAGGTCGAACTTCTTCGGGATGCTGCGGCCGGTCTTCATGAAGGAGCGGATCGCGGTCGGCGCGGTGTAGAAGATCGTCACGCCGTACTTCTCGATGATCTCCCACCAGCGGCCCGGGTGCGGGGTGTCCGGTGTGCCCTCGTAGAGCACCTGGGTCGCGCCGTTGGCCAGCGGCCCGTAGGTGACGTAACTGTGACCGGTGATCCAGCCGATGTCGGCGGTGCACCAGTACACGTCGGTCTCAGGGTGCAGGTCGAACACGTTGCGGTGCGTGTAGGCGGCCTGGGCGAGATAGCCGCCCGACGTGTGCAGGATGCCCTTCGGCTTGCCCGTCGTGCCCGAGGTGTACAGGATGAACAGCGGATTCTCGGCCGGAAAGGCCTCGGCCTCGTGATCCGCGGATGCCGCGGGCACCACGTCGTGCCACCAGATGTCGCGATCGTCGACCCAGTCGACCTCGTTCTCGCCGCGGCGCACAACGAGCACGTGCTCGACGGTCTTCTGCTCGCCGTCCCCGCGATCGGAGAGGGCCTGGTCGACGGCGGGCTTGAGCGCCGAGACGCGACCCTTCCGGTAGCCGCCGTCCGCGGTGATGACGAGCTTGGCGCCCGCGTCGTCGATGCGCGAACGCAGACTGTCGGCGCTGAAGCCGCCGAACACGACGGAGTGGATCGCACCGAGCCGGGCGATCGCGAGCATCGACACCACGGCCTCGGGGATCATCGGCAGGTAGATGGCGACGCGGTCGCCGTGTCCGATGCCGAGGTCCGCGAGCACGTTCGCCGTGCGCTTGACCTCCTCGGTCAGCTCGGCGTAGGTGATCCGGCGCGAATCACCGGGCTCGCCCTCCCACAGCAGCGCCACGCGGTCGCCGTTTCCTGCTTCGACGTGCCGGTCAAGGCAGTTGTAGGCGACGTTCAGCGCGCCGTCGTCGAACCACTTCGCGAACGGCGGGTTCGACCAGTCCAGCACGCGGGTGAAGGGGGTGTGCCAGTGCAGCAGCTCGCGTGCCTGATCGGCCCAGAAGCCCTCGCGGTCGGCGGCGGCGCGCTCGTAGAGCTCCGGCTTCGCGACGGCATCCGCGGCGAACTCCGGCGACGGCGGGAACCGGCGGGTCTCGTCGAGGAGATGATCGATCTGGCTGCTCATGCACGCGCTCCTTTGCAGCGGACGAGGTCGTGCAGGGCACACGACCGTGACACGGTGAATCTAGTGTGCACCCCCGACGTCGAGTACTGCCGAAAGTCGGTAACGGCGCGGGTTTTGTCAGGACGGTGTCGACACGTACACTCGACGACAGCCGAATTCTCATTCCGGCCTTGGCGTGTCCCCTTTCCCCCGATCGGGGCGCGTCGTGGGCGGCATCTCATTCCCCCCGTGAGGTGCCGCCCATTCCGTTCTCGGCCGCTTCCCTGCGGCGCGGGAAGTCACTCGCTCTGCACGAGATCCTGCTCCCGATCTCTTCTGCACAGATCGCGGATTCCGCCCCTCCGCAGCGCCGCGCCGCCTTCTAGCGTCGACGCATGCCCACGCCGTTCGTCATCGCCCCGCTCGGCCCTGGAGGAGGATCCGAGGCCGTCGCGATCGATCCCGCCTTCGGTCCGCTGGCCGTGCACTGCGCGGACGAGGCGGTCACCGACGTGTTCGTCAACGGCGCCGACGGGCTCTTCGTGGACAGGGGCCGTGGTGCCGAGCCGGTGGCGGGATGGTGCGCCTCCGAGCGCGAGGTGCGCGACCTGGCCGTCGCGCTCGTGGGTCTCGGGGGTCGTCACCTCGACGACCGCTCGCCCTGCGTCGATGTCCGCCTGGCGCACGGCATCCGGGTGCACGCCGTGCTCGCCCCGGTATCCGCCACCGGCACGGCGCTGTCGGTGCGCATCCCGCGCGTGCACGCCGGCGATCTGTCCGGGCTCCGCGATCTCGGATGCTTCGACGAACGCCGCCGCCTCTGGCTGGAGGACCTCGTCGCTCGGAGGGCGAACATCCTCATCACCGGGGGCACGGGAACGGGGAAGACCACGCTGCTGAGCGCGCTGCTGTCCGCTGCCCCCGCTCGGGATCGCATCGTCACGATCGAGGACGTGGCCGAGCTCCGGCCGCGTCACCCGCACCATGTGGCGCTCGAGGCGCGGCAGGCGAATCTCGAGGGCGCCGGCGGGATCACGCTCGCCCGTCTCGTGCGCGAATCGCTGCGCATGCGCCCCGACCGGCTCGTCGTGGGCGAATGCCGAGGAGAAGAGGTGCGCGAGCTGCTCACCGCGCTGAACACCGGGCACGACGGCGGCGCGGGCACTCTGCACGCCTCCGGGCTCGCCGACGTCCCTGCGCGGTTGGAGGCGCTGGGAGCCCTCGCCGGCATGGACGCGACGGCGCTCGCGCGACAGGTCGTCAGCGCCTTCACGATCGTGCTGCACCTGGCGCGGGATGCCGACGGCATACGGCGGATCGAGAGCGCCGGCCGATTCGTCCTGCGCGGAGACCGGCTCGGCATCGAGGAGGCGGCACCATGGTGACGCTGACCCGCCGCACGGCACCGGATGCCGACACCGCCGTCGACGCAGCGGTCACGGTGCGCATGCTCGCCGTGCTGTTGCAGGCGGGCGCGGCGCCGCTGGCCGCCTGGCGGCATCTCGCCGCCACCGGCGACGCCCGTGCCGCACGGGTCGTCGCTCGCTGCGAGGCCGGGCAACCGCTCGCCGTCGCCATCGAGTCCGAAGGCGGTGCATGGCGCGACGTCGCGTCGGCGTGGGAGATCGCCGCACACGTCGGCGCGCCTCTGGCCGACGTCCTCCGTTCGCTCGCCGAAACGCTGCAGGATGCCGCGGCCGCCGCCGACGACGTGCGCATCGCCCTGGCCGAACCCGCCGGCACCGCGCGACTGCTGCTGTGGATGCCGCCGTTCGGTCTGCTGCTCGGGTTCGCGCTGGGATTCGACACCCTCACGGTGATCACGACGCATCCGATCGGGATCGCGTGCGTCGTCGGGGGCCTGCTGCTCGTCCTGGCGGCGCGACTGTGGACGGCGAAGCTGGTGCGCTCCGCGCAGCCGGACGCACGCACTCCGGGCATGCACACCGAGCTCGTCGCCGTCGCGCTCGCCGGCGGCGTCTCGATCGAACGCGCGCTGCGCCTCGTCGCGGACAGCCCGTCGGGCGGGAGTGCGGCCTCGACGCGGACCGGCGGGGTGCTGGAACTGTCCCGTGCCGCCGGTGTGCCGGCCATCGAGCTGCTGCGAGCGTCGTCGGCGCAGGAGCGCCAGGACGCCCGCATCGCCGGCCGGCTGCGGGCCGCGCGGCTGTCCAGCCGGCTGCTCATCCCGCTCGGCGTGTGCACGCTGCCGTCGTTCCTGCTGCTCGGCGTCGCGCCGCTGCTGCTGAGCGTGCTGGCCTCGACGCCCTTGCCGCCCCTGTGAGCCCCGGATCGTCTGCGATCCACCCAGAGAAGAAGGAAAGAAAGAGGTACATGATGAACAGGAACGAGAAGCTCCCCGCCCTGACCAGGGGCAGGGCCGCCCGGCTCTTCGCCGACGAGTCCGGTGCCGCGACGGCCGAGTATGCGATCACGACGATGGCGGCTGTCGCGTTCGCCGGACTGCTGGTGGTGATCATGCGGTCCGATGAGGTGCGCGGCATCCTGACCGACCTGGTGCGCCGGGCTCTCACGGTGTCGTGATGCGCGTGCGTCGCCGGGACGAGGAGGGAACGGTGGCCGCCGAACTGGCCGTCGCCGTTCCCGCGGTCCTCGTCGTCCTCCTCCTCGGTGTCTCGGCGCTGGGAGCGGCGGCGCAGCAGGTGACTCTGCAGGACGCCGCCGCCGACGCCGCGCGACTGCTCGGTCGAGGCGAGCCGGCGTCCGCTGCCGCAGCCGCCGTGGCGCGCGCCGTGGACGGTGCGCGTGTCAGCACGCAGATCCAGGACGACCTCGCCTGCGTGACCGCGCGCGCCGAGGTCAGGATCGGCCGCATCGTCTCCGTTCCGCTGCAGGCGTCCAGCTGCGCCCTGGCCGGAGGCCTGTGATGGCGGGCACCAGCATCTCCGCCGGCGTGCTCGCGATCGCGGCGACCCTCTCCCTGGGGCTCGCCGCGGTCGGGGGAGCGGCCGTGACCGCGCAGCGGGTGGCCGGTGCGGCCGACGCCGCGGCTCTCGCCGCCGCCGACGCGGCATCCGGAGCCGTTCCGGCCGCGGACGGTCCGTGCGCGCTCGCCGCGCGGGTCGCCGCGGCATCCGGGGCGCAGCTCGCGCAGTGCGATCTCGCCGGTCTCGTGGCGACCGTCACCGTCCAGGCGAAGTACGCTGGACTCGACGCCGTCTCCCGAGCCCGCGCCGGGCCACCCGAGGGATTCTGACGGTCGATTCCACACAGCCGCTGAGAAGACATCCGAACAGCGGTGTGTATGGTGTGCTTCGAAGAAAGGACGCACCCTTGGCTGAAGGCAAGAAGCTCGTCATCGTCGAGTCGCCGACGAAGATGCGGTCGATCCAGGGCTATCTCGGCGATGGGTACGAGGTGCTCAGCTCCGTCGGGCACATCCGCGACCTCGCCGACAAGAAGGACATCCCGGCCGCCGACAAGAAGGCGTACGGGAAGTACTCCATCGACATCGACAACGGCTTCGACCCGTACTACGTCGTCTCGGACCGCAAGTCCAAGACCGTCGCCGAGCTCAAGCGCGCCCTGAAGTCCGCCGACGAACTGCTGCTCGCCACGGATGAGGACCGCGAGGGCGAGGCGATCGCCTGGCACCTGCTGGAGACCCTCAAGCCCAAGGTCCCCGTCAAGCGGATGGTCTTCCACGAGATCACCAAGGACGCGATCCAGGCCGCCGTCGGCAACACGCGCGAGCTCGACCTGGCGCTCGTCGACGCGCAGGAGACCCGGCGCATCCTCGACCGGCTCTACGGCTGGGACGTCTCGCCCGTGCTCTGGTACAAGGTGAAGTCGGGGCTGTCGGCCGGTCGCGTGCAGTCCGCGGCGACCCGCATGATCGTCGACCGCGAGCGCGAACGCATGGCGTTCGTCTCGGCCGACTACTGGGATGTCGAGGCCGCAGCGTCCGCAGGCAGTGCGTTCCGCGTGCGCCTGGTCCGCGTCGACGGCGGCCAGCTCGCCCGCGGCACGGACTTCGACGACACCGGAAAGCTGAAGAAGGCCGTCGTCGTCCTCAGCGAGGAGAAGGCGCAGGCGCTCGCCCGTGCCGTCGACGCCGCCGGCACCGGCACCGTCACCAAGGTCGAGGCGAAGCCCGGCACGCGCAGCCCGTACGCTCCCTTCACGACGTCGACCCTGCAGCAGGAAGCGGGGCGCAAGCTCTCGATGAGCGCGAAGCAGGCGATGAGCGTCGCCCAGCGCCTCTATGAGAAGGGGTACATCACCTATATGCGCACCGACTCCACGGCGCTGAGCACCCAGGCGGTGCAGGCGGCGCGGAGTCAGGCCGTGTCCCTCTACGGCGACAGCGCCGTGCCCCTCAAGCCGCGCGTGTACAAGTCCAAGAGCAAGAACGCACAGGAGGCGCACGAGGCGATCCGCCCCTCCGGGGAGACGTTCCGCACTCCGGCCTCCGTGTCCTCGCAGCTCGACCGCGAAGAGCTGCGCCTCTACGACCTGATCTGGAAGCGCACCGTCGCCAGCCAGATGGCCGACGCCAAGTACGAGACCACGACCGTGACGCTGTCCGTCCAGGCGGCCGGCCAGGTCGCCGAGTTCACCGCCTCCGGCACGGTCTACACCTTCAAGGGCTTCCTGGAGGCGTACGAAGAGGGGCGCGACGAGAAGCGCAACTCGCAGGACGCCGCCGAGAACCAGTCCCTCCCCGCCGTCGCCGTCGGCGACGAACTCGGGATGTCGGATGCCGAGGCGAAGGGGCACCGGACGACTCCGAAGCCCCGTTACACCGAGGCCTCGCTCGTCAAGGCGCTCGAGGAGCACGGCATCGGCCGTCCCTCGACCTTCGCCAGCATCATCGGAACGGTGATCGATCGCGGTTACGCGACCAAGCGCGGTCAGGCGCTCGTCCCCACCTGGCTCGCGTTCAGCGTGGTCCGTCTGCTCGAGGAGCACTTCGCCGACCTCATCGACTACGACTTCACGGCGGCCCTCGAGGACGACCTCGACGCGATCGCCCGGGGAGAGCAGAACCGGGTCGAGTGGCTCAAGGAGTTCTACTTCGGCTCCGAGGCCCAGGTCGGGCTGCGCCAGGTCGTCGACAACCTCGGCGAGATCGATGCGCGTGCACTGAACTCGACGCGCATCACCGACACCGCGACCCTGCGCTTCGGCAAGTACGGACCGTATCTCGAGGTCGCCGATCCCGCGCATCCGGACGAGAAGCCGCGCATCGTCAACGTCCCGGAGGATCTCGCCCCCGACGAGCTGACGGCCGAGAAGGCGCAGGAGCTCATCGACGCTCCCGTCGCGGGAGACCGCGTCCTCGGCGAGAACCCGGAGAACGGCAAGGTGGTCGTCGTCAAGGACGGCCGGTTCGGTCCGTACGTGCAGGAGAACGATCCGGTCTCCGAGGACGCCGCGGTCGACGAGGCCACCGGCGAGGTCGTCGAGCAGCCGAAGAAGAAGAGAGGCGCGAAGAAGGAGGCTGCTCCCAAGCCGCGCACCGCTTCGCTGTTCCGCTCCATGTCCGTCGACACGATCGACCTCGACACCGCGCTGAAGCTGCTGAGCCTGCCCCGCATCGTCGGGGCGGACCCCGAATCCGGGGAGGAGATCACCGCGCAGAACGGCCGGTTCGGCCCCTACCTGAAGAAGGGCACGGACTCGCGCTCGCTGGAGAGCGAGTCGCAGATCTTCGACGTCACCCTCGAGCAGGCGCTCGAGATCTACGCCCGGCCGAAGTACGGCGCGGGATCCCGTCGCGCGTCGAGCGCCCTGGCCGAGTTCGACGCGGACCCGGTCAGCGGCAAGCCGATCCGCATCCGCGACGGACGCTTCGGCGCGTACGTCACCGACGGCGAGACGAACGTCACGATCCCGCGCGGCCAGCAGGTGCAGGACATCACGTTCGAGATCGCGGTCCAGATGCTCGCCGACAAGCGCGCCAAGGGGCCGGCCCCCAAGCGCGGCGCAGCGAAGAAGACCGCCGCGAAGAAGGCCCCGGCGGCGAAGAAGACGGCGGCGGCGAAGTCCGCGACGAAGAAGGCTCCGGACAAGAAGGCGCCGGCGAAGACGGATGCCGAGAAGGCGGCCGCACGGTCGGCAGCGGCGAAGAAGGCCGCCGCGACCCGCGCGGCCAACGCCGCCGCGAAGGCCAAGGCGTGACCGGGAGCACCGGCCTCTGGATCACCCTCGAGGGCGGGGACGGCTCCGGCAAGACGACGCAGGCGAACCTCCTCGAGGCCTGGCTCGCGGATGCCGGACGTCGGGTGCTGCGCACGCGCGAACCCGGCGGCAGCGACGTCGGTCAGCTCATCCGGGACATCGTGCTGCACCATCGCGGTGACATCGCACCACGAGCGGAGGCGCTGCTGTACGCCGCGGACCGCGCGCACCATGTCGCCACGGTCGTCCGCCCCGCGCTGGGGCGCGGAGACGTCGTGATCCAGGACCGCTACCTGGATTCCTCGGTCGCGTATCAGGGGGCGGGGCGGGTGCTGGATGCCGCCGAGATCCGCGAACTGTCGCTGTGGGCGACCGAAGGAGCGCTCCCCGATCTCACGGTGCTGCTCGATCTCGATCCGACCGCTGCCCGGGCACGCCTCGACGCGGACGACAAGCCGTTCGACAGGCTGGAGGCCGAGAAGGCCGAGTTCCACACCCGCGTCCGCGAGTCGTATCTCGCGTTGGCGGATGCCGAACCCGAGCGCTTCCTCGTGCTGGATGCCGCGGCATCCCCGTCCGAGATCGCGGACGCGGTCCGCGCTCGTGTCTCGTCCCTCCTCTGACGCGTTCTTCCTCTGACGCATCCCTCCCGCGACGCGTCCCTCCCGCGACGCGTCCTCCTCGCGTTCTGCGCCACTTCTCGACGTATGCGCCAGTAAGTTCCTGTGGCGGATGCCGAAAGGTGGCGCAGAACCGGCGGGACAGGGCCGCGGCAGTGGCGCAGAACTGGCGGGCAGGGCCGCGGCAGTGGCGCGGACCCGCCGGACGGGGTCACGTCGGTGGCGCCGGTTAGGCTGGAGCCATGACCGCCGCCCCCGTCGCCCCGTTCCCGTGGGCGGAGGTGTGGGGGCAGGAGGACGCCGTCGAGACGCTGCGTGCCGCGGCATCCGACCCGGCTTCGCTCTCGCACGCCTGGCTCATCACCGGTCCGCCGGGTTCCGGACGGTCGACCCTCGCCTACGCGTTCGCCGCGGCCCTCATCGCGAACGGCGCCGACGACGAGCACACCATGCGTCAGGTCCTGGCGGGCACCCATCCGGACGTGACGGCCCTGCGCACCGACAAGGTCATCATCACGATCGCCGAAGCCAGGGCTCTCGTCGAGCGCTCGTACTTCGCGCCCTCCACCGGCCGATACCGGGTGATCGTCGTCGAGGATGCCGACCGCATGGTCGAGCGCACCTCGAACGTTCTGCTCAAGGCGCTGGAGGAGCCGCCGGAGCGCACGGTCTGGGTCCTCTGCGCGCCGAGTGAGGCCGACCTGCTGCCGACCATCCGATCCCGCGTGCGCGCCCTGCGCCTGCGTGAGCCGGACGTCGACGATGTGGCACGGCTCATCACCCAGCGCACCGGAGTGGATGCCGCCACCGCCGAGCAGGCGGCCAGGCATGCTCAGCGTCACATCGGCATGGCGCAGCGCCTCGCCACGGACGACGCGACCCGTCGTCGCCGGGAGGACACCCTGCGCTCCGTCCTGGGCGTGCGCGGAGTCCGAGACGCGGTGGAGGTCGCCGGGACGATCATCCAGGCGGCCACGGACGACGCCAAGGCGCTCACGGCCGAACGCGACGAGGCCGAGCGCGCCTCCCTCCTGCGCACCGTCGGCGTGGCAGAGGGGCAGGCCGTGCCTCCGGCGCTGCGGGCACAGATCTCCGCGCTCGAGGACGAGCAGCGCAAGCGTGCGACCCGCAGTCTGCGCGACGGCATCGACCGGGTGCTCACCGACCTGCAGTCGCTGTACCGCGACGTCGTGATGCTGCAGTACGGACGCGGGGACGATCTGATCAACCGCGAACTGGCGTCCGAGCTGGGCGCGCTCGCCGCGGATTGGCCGGTGGCACGTACGCTGGTCGTGCTGGACCACCTGACCGAGACCAGGGAATCGCTGGAGCGCAACGTCGCCGCGCTGCTGGCCTTGGAGAGCTTGCTCGTGACCGTCGCGAGCGGGAGGAAACCGTGAACACCCGAAAGACTTCTCGCCTGCGTCGTGTCGCCGCAGCGGCCGCAGCCCTCGTGTCGGCATCCCTCGTCCTGTCCGGATGCCTGTACGCCGCGATCCCCGAGGGGCAGGCCCCGCGCCCGTCCACGACGAACGCTCCGGACACCGAGGGCGTCTCCGAGGAGCTGATGCCGTTCTACAGCCAGCCCCTGACGTGGGAGCCCTGCGGCGACGGTTTCGACTGCACGTATGTCACGGCGCCGCTGGACTGGGAGAACCCGTCCTCCGGCGAGACGATCGAGCTGTCGGTCCTCCGCCACCAGGCCACCGGCACCCCGCTCGGGTCGCTGCTGACCAACCCCGGCGGACCGGGCGCGAGCGGTGTCGACTTCATCCGCGACAACCTGACCTACGCCGTGGGCGAGGATCTGATCGAGAGTTACGACGTGATCGGCTTCGATCCGCGTGGAGTGGGGGACTCCACCGCCGTGTCCTGCTTCGACGCCGCGAACATGGACAAGTACCTCTACGACATCCCGACGGCTCCGCGGGGAACCGAGGAGTGGGAGAACGAGCTGCTGGGTGCGCACCAGGCCTTCGCTGACGCGTGCGAGGCGAACAGCGGCGGCATCCTGCCCCACATCACGACGGTGAACTCGGCGCGCGACCTGGACCTCCTGCGCGCGGTGCTCGGAGACCAGCAGCTCAACTACCTCGGCTTCTCGTACGGTACGTTCCTCGGGGCCACCTACGCGGAACTGTATCCCGAGAAGGCCGGCCGACTCGTCCTGGACGGCGCGATCGACCCCTCGACGCCCGGACTCGAGGTCAGCACGACGCAGGGTGTCGGGTTCGAGTCGGCGCTGCGCGCCTACATGCAGTCGTGCCTCGACTCCGGGGAGTGTCCGTTCAACGGTTCCGTGGATGAAGCGATGGCCGATCTCGGCGCCCTCCTCGCCTCCGTCGACCGCAGTCCGCTCGACAACGGCGACGGCCGTCGGATGGGCGCCGACTCGATGATGACCGGGATCATCGCGGCGCTGTACTCGCAGGACAGCTGGACCTACCTCACGCAGGGCCTCACCGAGGCGCTGCAGGGGGACCCGTACACGATGTTCGTGCTCGCGGACTTCTACAACGGCCGTGAGGACGGCGTCTATCTCGACAACTCGACCGAGGCGTTCCGGGCGTACAACTGCATGGACTACCCGGTCGAGGACGACCCGGATGCCGAGGCCGCCGCAGAGAAGCTCCTGGCCGAGAAGGCCCCGACCGTCGCGCCGTACTGGTCGGGCCCGGACTCCTGCTCCGTCTGGCCGTACCCGCCGACCGGCACGCGTGAGAAGATCCACGCGGAGGGGGCCGGACCCATCGTCGTGGTGGGGACCACGAACGATCCCGCGACGCCGTACGCGTGGTCCGAGGCGCTCGCTGAGCAGCTCGACGAGGGCGTGCTCGTCACCCGCGTGGGCGAGGGGCACACCGGCTACAACAAGGGCAACCGCTGCGTGGACGAAGCGGTCGAGGCGTTCCTCCTCCACGACACCGTCCCCGAGGACGGCCTACGCTGCGAGTGATTTCGCAGTAGGCGCTCCGACAGGGTAAGATCGTTGATCGTGCCGCTGTTCGCAGCGCACGCCGCCTTAGCTCAGTCGGCAGAGCATTTCACTCGTAATGAAAAGGTCGTCAGTTCGATTCTGACAGGCGGCTCCAGATCGAAGAGGGACCCGGTTCATCCGGGTCCCTCTTCTTTTGCGTTCGCGCCCCGATCGGAAAAACGGAGTATGCTCATTAATGAGCAAGCTCAGTAGTGAGGAGGCGAGATGACCGGCCGGCGCGACCGCAACATGCAGGAGAAGCGGACGCGGATCCTCGAAGCGGCGGCGGCGCTCTTCGAAGAGCACGGGTTCGCTGCGGTCACCACTCAGCAGATCTCCGACCGAGCGGATGTCGCCGCGGGCACGCTGTTCCGCTATGCGTCCTCCAAGGGAGAGCTGCTGCTCATGGTCTACAACGAGCGGTACCGCGCCGTCATCGACGAGGGTGCGCTCTACGCGGCATCCGCCTCGGATCCCGAGCAGGCCGTGCTCTCCTTCGTGGGCCCGGTGATCGAGTGGGCGGCCGGGCATCCGGAGAACAGCACGGCGTACCAGCGGGAGCTGATGTTCGGCGCGCCCACCGAGCGGTTCCGCGCCGAAGGACTGTCGCTGGTCGCGGATTTCGAGGACAGGATCGCAGAGCTTCTCGCCGGCTCTGCGGGCCGCGATCCGGCCGCAGCCGCGGCTGCCGGCGCGGTCTTCGCCGTCGTGCATCTCGCGATCGCGCGGCTGGCGCACCGTCCGCGCACCGCCGAGGACGCCGCGCTGCTGCGGCGTCAGATCGGCCAGATCATCACAGGTTTCCGCGCCGAACCCCGCGCGGAACAATAAGGGAAGGAAGGGCGATGACCGACATCACGAATGTCACCGTGCTCGGAACCGGCGTCCTGGGATCGCAGATCGCGTACCAGACCGCCTTCAGCGGATTCGAGGTGACCGCATACGACATCAGCGAGGAAGCCCTCGCACAGGCCGAGGAGCGATTCCGCGGCCTCGCCGACACGTATCGCGCCGACGGCGTCGAGGGCGCAGCCGAGGGCAAGGCAGACGAGGCGCTCGGGCGCATCCGCCGCTCCGCCGACCTCGCGGACGCCGTGAAGGATGCTGACCTCGTCATCGAGGCGGTCCCCGAGGTGCTCGAGATCAAGCAGCAGACCTATGAGAAGCTCGCAGCCGTCGCGCCGGAGAAGACGATCTTCGCGTCGAATTCGTCGACGCTGCCCCTGAGCGCGCTCAAGGAGCACACCGGACGCCCCGCCCGGTTCGTCGGCCTGCACTTCGCGAACCAGGTCTGGAAGTTCAACACCGGAGAGGTCATGGCCACGACCGACACGGATCCGGCCGTCTTCGACACCCTGCTCGAATTCGCAGCCGAGATCGGCATGGTCCCGATCCCGATCCACAAGGAGAAGCCGGGCTGGCTGCTGAACTCGCTCCTCGTGCCCTTCCTGAGCGCCGCGCAGGACCTCGCCTTCGGCGGCTACGCAGAGCCCGCCGACATCGACAAGGTCTGGCGCATCGCGACGGGAGCGCCCAAGGGCCCGTTCCAGATCCTGGACATCATCGGACTCACGACCCCGTACAACATCGCGGTCCACGGGGACGAGCACCAGCAGCAGATCGCCGCGTGGCTGAAGGAGAACTACATCGACAAGGGCAAGCTCGGCATCGCGTCGGGCGAGGGCTTCTACTCGTACGAGTGATCTCCTCGACGGCCCCGGCGCCCTGTGCGGGACCGGGGCCGTCGGCGTACGCTCGGAGTATGACCAGGGCTCTTCTCATCGTGGACGTGCAGAACGACTTCACCGAGCGCGGGGCTCTCGCCGTCGACGGCGGGGATGCCGTGGCCGCGGCGGTCTCGGAGCACCTCGCCGAGCATGCGGCCGAGTACGACGTCGTCATCGCCTCGCGCGACTGGCACGACGCCGAAGGCGACAACGGCGGCCATTTCGCGGACGAGCCGGACTTCGTCGACACCTGGCCGGTGCACTGCGTGGCCGGCACGGAGGGAGCGGAGTACGACCCGCTGTTCGCGACGGATGCCGTGACCCATCATGTCCGCAAGGGGCAGGGCAGGCCCGCGTACTCGATGTTCGAGGGCGTCACGGAGGACGGCGAGACCGTCGCCGACGTCCTGAGCGCCCACGGCGTGCTCACGGCCGACGTCGTCGGCATCGCGACCGACCACTGCGTGAGGGCCTCGGCGCTGGATGCGATCGCGCACGGCGTGCACATCCGGATCCTCACCGGGCTCGTGGCGGGCGTCGGGGAGGACTCCAGCGCGGCCGCTCTCGCCGAGCTGGCTCACGCCGGCGCCGAACTGGTCCCGTGATGCGCAGCGTCCTCCTGCTGCGCGCCGTGAACGTGTCCGGGCGCAACCGCGTGCCGATGGCCGAGCTGCGCGAGGCACTGGCTGCCAAGACCGACCTGCAGGACGTGAGCACGTACATCGCCAGCGGCAACATCATCTGCGATGCGCCGGCGGATGCCGCAGCGGCCTGCGAGCGGGTCCGGAAGGTGATCGCGGACGCGTTCGATGTCGACACGCCGGTCATCGCCCGAACCCACGAGGAACTGACGACCGCGCTGGATGCACTGCCGTTCGGCGACGGGGACGAGAAGTACGTGCACGCGATGTTCCTGGCCGCCGAGCCCGCCGACGGTGCGGTCGAGGCGCTCGAGGGAAGACTCGTGCCGGGGGAGCGGATCGCCCTGATCGGACGAGACCTGTGGATCGACTACGCCTCGGGGGTGCAGAACACCAGACTCACGAAGTCCGTGTTCGACCGGGCGCTCGGGGTCGCCGGCACCGGACGAAACCTCCGCACGGTGCGCAGACTCGCCGACCTGACCGCATGACGTCGTATCCGTCGACGATCGGCGCCCCCGTCGAGCACGAGCTGGTGATCAAGAAGTCCCGCTTCCTCGCGCACGTCGCGCCGGTCGGGTCGACGGAAGAGGCGGATGCCGTCATCGCGGGCATCCGGAAGAAGCACTGGGACGCCCGGCACAACTGCTCGGCGCAGGTCTCCGGGCTGCGCGGCGACCGAGCCCGGTCATCCGACGACGGGGAGCCCTCCGGGACAGCGGGAGTGCCGATGCTCGAAGTGCTGCGCCGACGGGAGCTGACGGATGTCGTCGCGGTCGTGACGCGCTACTTCGGCGGCGTGAAGCTCGGAGCCGGCGGGCTCGTGCGCGCGTACTCGTCCGCGGTGTCCGAAGCGCTGGATCTGGCCACGATCCTGGAGCGGACGCTGCTCGTTCAGGCCCGGATCCCCGTTCCGCACGCAGACGCCGGCCGCATCGACAATCTGCTGCGCGAGTGGGTCGCACGCGGCGCGGCAGCGCTCGGCGAGACGCGCTACGGGGCGCAGGCGGAGTTCGAGGTGTGGATGCCCGAGCCGGCGATGACCGCTCTCGAGGAGGAGCTGTCGGCGTGGTCCTCGGGCGCGCTGCGCGTCACGAGCACGGGTCTGTCCCGTGTGGCCGATGTGGCGCGGTGAGACGTCACCACCGTGCTTCGCGGACGTCCGCCGGCCGCCGGGAGGCGTCGTAGACGCGCACCCAGTCGAGGCGCACCGCGATCACGAAAAATCCGTCGTCGAGCGCGCGGGACCCGGGGAATCGACGCTGATACGCACGACCGTGCTGTTCGCGGTCGTCTCCTTCCGAGATCCGCGCCTCGCCCTCGAGCTGCACGCTGACCTCTTGCTCATCCGTCACCACGATCGCGACGCGCGGGCGCACGCGGACGTTGCCGACCTTTCGCGCGGACGCCGAGGTGTTGAAGATCAGGGTGCCGTCGTCGAGCGCCGCAAGCCCGACGAACGCCGCCTCGGGCGACCCGTCCGATGCGACCGTGGCGACGACGCCGCCTCCCACGCCGTCGACGAAGCGGGCGACCGAGGAGCGCGAGCACGGGTCGGGGATCATCGCTCCACGCTAGGGCATCGCCGTGCTCTGCGGCACGATGCCGCTCAGAGCCTGCGGCGGGACCGTTCCCGCGGATTCGAGGTCGACCCGTCGCGCACCGCATCCGGTGCAGCGGACGTACACGATCCGTCCCTCGCTCGTCGCGTGGCGTGATTCCGTGATCCAGCCGTGTTCGTGCGCGGGGCGGATCGGGGTGGGGACGGGCCGAGTGTGCAGCGAAGCCATGCGTTCATCGTGCTGTAATGGTCTTATGCATCTCAACCCTTACGGCGAATACGCGGTGCTCCTCGCGGCATCCCTGGCGAACGACTGGCCGGCGGATCGCGCCGCGATCGAGGAGCGCACGCTCGACGGCGGCATGACGATGGTCTTCCCGCCGGCGCCCGACGATCACGCCGCCGTCCGTGCGGTCATCGACGAGTGGCTGGAGATCGTGGACGAGGGGGACCCCGATCGGCGCGCGGCGCTGCTCAACACGCGGTTGGCCGAGGCGGCCGCCTATCCGCGACTCACCAACCACGACGGGGAGGGATGGCACCTGCACTATCGCGATGACGTGCCGTCGCTGCCGTTCGTGCTGCGCGCCATCATCAACCTGGGCACCGCGCTGCACCTGGTCACCCGCGGCATGCATCGCCTCGGGCGCTGCGAGGCGGCCCCGTGCACGAACGTCGTTGTCGATGTCACGCGCAACGGACGCCAGCGGTTCTGCTCCGTGCGCTGCGCGAACCGGGCCGCCGTGCGCCGGCACAGGGCGCGCACCGAGGGATAGGGATCACGCGTGCTGGCGCCGGTGGACGCCCTCGCCGATCTCCTCGATCACCTTGGCGTTGAAAGCCGGCAGGTCGTCCGGGGTCCGGCTGGAGACGAGGCCCTGGTCGACCACGACCTCCCGGTCGACCCAGGCGGCTCCGGCGTTGCGCAGGTCGGTGGCCAGGCTGGGGTAGCTCGTCAGGGTCCGTCCGTCCACGACTCCGGCCTCGATCAGGATCCAGGCGCCATGGCAGATGACGCCCACCGGCTTCTGCTGTTCGAAGAACGCACGGGCGAACGCGATCGAGTCCTGATCCAGACGGAGGTGATCTGCGTTCACGACGCCGCCGGGCAGGACCAGTGCGTCGAAGTCGTCGGCTGCGGCATCCGCCGCGGCCAGGTCCACGGCCTGCACATGCCCGTTCTTCCCGGTGATGTCGTCCTGCTCAGGAGACACCATCGTCGCCGCGGCCCCGGCACCGGTCACCGCCTGCCAGGGACTCGTCAGTTCGCTGTCCTCGAAACCGTTCGTCGCGAGGAACGCCACCGAGGCGTCGGTGAGATGGGTCATGGCTGCATCCTTTCGGGGAGGAGGGAGGTCCGGTGCGGACGACTCCACGATCTCTCCGATCGGCGCGCGCGTGCAGGGGGTCGCGCTGGATGGTCGAGAGTGATAACGGTGGGCCCCGTGGGGCTCGAACCCACGACCCGCGGATTAAAAGTCCGATGCTCTGCCAACTGAGCTAGAGGCCCGTCCTTCCAGTCTAGGGCGCGCGGAAAGGGCCGTCGGCGACACAGCCCGCCGACGGCCCGATCATCTCAGCTCATCCCCATGAGCCTGAGGCTGCGCCGTTCCTCCCCGAGACGGCGCTTCCCGGCTCACGCGGCCGGGGGCATGAGGACCGCGTCGATCAGGTACACGGTCGCGTTCGCGGTCTGCACTCCGCCGCAGACGATGTTGGCGTCGTTGACCATCCACATGTCTCCGCTTCCCGTGACCTCGAGGTCGCCGCCCTGCACGGTGGTGTGCGTCCCGGCGATGTCGGCGGGTTCGATCTGACCGGGGACCACGTGGTAGGTCAGGATCGACGAGAGGGTCTCGGAATCGCTCTTGAGGCCCTCGATGGTCGCGGGGTCGATGGCGGCGAAGGCATCGTCCACCGGCGCGAAGACGGTGAACTCGTCACCGTTCAGCGTGTCCACCAGGTTCACGTCCGGGTTGAGCTCGCCGCTCACCGCCGACACGAGGGTCGTCAGCAGCGGGTTGTTGGATGCCGCGACCGCCACCGGGTCCTGGGACATGCCCTGGATGGAGCCGTCGCCGTCCGGAACGGCCTCGGCGTAGGCCTCGCACCCGGGACCGACGAGGTTCGCGGCCGGATCCATCGTCTCGGGCGCCTCCTCCGATGTCTCCGGAGCGCTGGGCTCGGTGGGCTCCTCGGCCGTGTCCGTCCCCATCGAACAGCCCGCCAGCACGAGAACGCCGGCGAACCCGAGCGCCAGTGCCGCGGTCATCTTCTTCTTGGTGCTGAACATCTCTACCTCCGTAGATCCGAGCCACGGCCTTCCCGCGGCGTCATCCTCTCTTCGGAGCCTCCGCGCGATCGGATGGGAACCCAACCCGCTCGTAGTCGCGGCAATCCGATCCGGGCGTCCGAGCCGAAGCACTCATGACGGAAGGCGGGGACATGGATCTCATCATCATCGGGTTGCTCGGCGGCCTCATCACGGGGATATCGCCGTGCATCCTGCCGGTGCTTCCGGTCATCTTCCTCACCGGCGGGGCGCAGTCCGCGCGATACGAGAGCGCCGACGGCATCATCCCCGCGCGGCGCAGCCGTCCGTACCTGGTCATCGCGGGACTCGTACTGAGCTTCACCCTCGTGACGCTCACGGGATCGCTCGTGCTCGGTGCGCTCGGCCTGCCGCAGGACGTCATCCGGTGGGCCGGGATCGTCGTCCTGCTCGTCATCGGCGTCGGCCTGCTCGTCCCGCGGTTCGAGCAGCTGCTGGAGAAGCCGTTCCTGTGGCTGCCGCGGAAACAGGTCCAGAACCGCGGCAGCGGATTCGGCGTCGGACTGGCGCTCGGCGCGGTCTTCGTGCCTTGCGCCGGACCGGTGCTCGCGGCCATCATCGTCGCCGGAGCCACAGGGCAGATCGGCATCGGCACCGTGCTGCTGACCGTCTCGTTCGCCGTGGGCGTCGCCGTTCCGCTGCTCGTCTTCGCGCTTGCCGGTCGAGGGCTCGTCGAGCGGATCCGGGCCTTCCGCATGCGCGAACGCGGTTTGCGGATCGCAGCCGGCGTCGCGATGATCGCCCTCGCTGTCGGCCTCGTGTTCGAGGTGCCCCAACTGCTGCAGCGACTGGTGCCCGATTACACCGCGGAGCTGCAGCAGGGGCTCGCCGAGGAGCAGGAGGACGCGCTCGGTCTCGGCGGTCTCGTCACGGACGAGAACCGGGAACTCGACAACTGCACGAACGGCGCGCAGGAGCTGGAGTCGTGCGGTGCGGCGCCGTCCATCCGCGGCATCCAGGAGTGGATGAACACGCCCGGCGGCGCTGCCGTCGATCTCGAGGACCTGCGCGGCCAGGTCGTCCTGATCGACTTCTGGGCGTATTCCTGCATCAATTGCCAGCGCTCCATCCCGCATGTGGTCGCGTGGGATCAGACGTACGCGGACGCCGGCCTGCAGGTGATCGGCATCCATTCTCCCGAATACGCCTTCGAGAAGGACCCGGCCAACGTCGCCGCCGGCATCGCCGGCTTCGGAATCGACTACCCCGTCGCGCTCGACAACGATCTCTCGACGTGGACGAACTATCGCAACCGGTACTGGCCCGCGCACTATCTGATCGACGCCGAGGGCGTCGTGCGTCATATCTCGTTCGGCGAGGGCCACTACGCGGCGACGGAGAAGCTCATCCGGGAGCTGCTCGACGCGGCCGATCCCGGAGTCGTGCTGCCCCCGCCGACGGACGTCGACGACACGACCCCCGAGCTCGGTTCCACCACGCGCGAGACGTTCCTGGGGTCCTCCAAGGACGTCAACTACGGCGGCGAGGGACGGTACGGAGCGGGGACCACGACGTTCGACCTTCCCGAGGAGCAGCCGAAGGACAGTTTCGCACTGGGCGGCACCTGGGACATCGCCACCCAGTACGCCACGCCGAGCAGGCGGGGCGGGACGATCAGACTCGACTACCGCGCATCGGAGGTCCGAATGGTGCTCGCGGGGGCTGGGGACGTCGTGGTGCGGGATGGTCAGGGGAACCGGCGGGTCGTCACCGTCGAGGGCACTCCTCGCTCCTACGAGGTGTTGAAGGGTGACGACGGACACGGCATCCTCACGGTCGACGTGCCGGAAGGAGTCGAGGTGTACTCCTTCACCTTCGGGTGAGGCGGTGCGCCGGATGCGGGAGACAGGAGGTGGATGCGGCATGCTTGTGGAGATGGTCATCGATGGCGTGGACGTGCCGGAGGACGGCTCGGCGGGGGACCTCGCCGCCGATCTCCTCGTTCGCGTCGCCGGAGGAGACCAGCGCGCGTTCGCCGAGCTCTACGACCTGCTCTCGTCCCGCGTGTTCGGACTCATCCTCCGCGTCCTCGTGAATCGTGCTCAGAGCGAGGAGGTGCTCCAGGAAGTCTTTCTGGAAGTGTGGCAATCCGCTTCCCGCTTCGCTCCGAACAAGGGGCAGGGGAGAACCTGGATCCTCACCATCGCTCATCGTCGCGCGGTCGACCGCGTCCGTGCGTCGCAGTCCAGTGCCGACCGCGACGTCAAGGCGGGAATCCGTGATCTCGGCGTCGCGCACGACAGCGTGGCCGAGCAGGTCGAGTTGAGCCTGGAGGGGGAGCGGGTCGTCGCTGCGCTGGACGCGCTCTCGGAACCGCAGCGCGAGGCGCTCGTCCTGTCCTACTACGGCGGATACAGTCAGAGCGAGATCGCGGTGCTCACCGGAGCTCCGCTGGGGACGATCAAGACACGGATGAGGGACGGACTCACGCGCCTGAGGAGCGAGATGGGGGTGATCGCATGAACGAGAAGGACTTCGCAGAGCTGTCCGCCGGGCATGCGCTGCACGCCCTGTCTCCCGAAGAGGAGCGCCGCTACGCCGACGCCCTGCGAGAGCACCCGGAATGGCAGAGCATCGCAGCGGCGGATGCGGAGACCGTCGCCGTGCTCGCCGAGACGCCGCCGTCGCGCACGCCTCCACCCGCTATCCGGGACGATCTGCTCCGCCGGATCGCGAGCACCCCGCAGGATGCCGAGACACCCGGCGCGGGCATCGACGGTCCCGTTCCGCAGGGCGACGCGGTCGTGCCGCGGTCGTCGCCGCGGCGGCGGAGCCGGCTGCTGTTCGCGCTCGCCGCATGTCTCGTCCTGGTCGTGGGCATCGGCGCCGGGGCCGCTGTCCTCATCGGTCAGCTCCAACGACCGGCGGCTGTCGTGGCGCTGGAGCGCATCGAGAACGCCCCCGATGCGCAGGAGGCCTCGGTCGAGCTCGAGACGGGCGGCACCGCGACGGCGCACTGGTCGGAGTCCGTCGGAAGCGCCGTCCTCGTGACGGACGGCCTGGAGCCGCTGGCGGAGGACCGGACCTACGAGCTCTGGTACGTGCGCGGTGACGCGCCGGTCTCAGCCGGCGTGTTCGACGTCGAGGATTCCGCCGGCACCGCCGTGCTCGAAGGAGAGATGCAGCCCGGGGACGCGATCGCGGTCACGGTGGAGCAGGCCGGCGGGTCGCCGACGGGTGCTCCCACGACCGATCCGATCATCGTGATCCCCACCGCGTGACCGCGACTAGCCTGGAGAGATGTCCGAGTTCCATCGACCGGTTCGCCGACCCTCGGCTTCTTTCGACAACCTCGCCGGTTCTGCGAGCGCGGCCGAGAGGTCGCGGGTCGCGCACGCGACGGCGGCAGCGCTGGTCTCGCGTGCCCGGGCGGATGAGAGCGGGACGAGCACAGAGCGGCTGATCGCGTTCACGGACGAGCACGGGATCGACGAGATCGCCGAACTCTGGTCGGGCGCGCCCGCCGTTTCTCTGCCGGGAGCCCTCTGGCGCCTGTATCTGCTGCAACTGGCGATCCACCGCGACGCGCAGACCGCCGCGCTCCTCTACGAGCGCGGTCGCGTCGAGCTGCCGACCGTGGATGCCGCGGTGGCCGGTGCCCCGGCTCCGGCGAGCCCCGAGGAACTCGTGGTCCTGATCGATGCCATCCTCCGCGGCGCCTTCCGCGGCGACTTCGCGGTCGCCCTCGAGCGCGCGGCGGCGTTCTGCCGGGTGCAGGCCTCCGGAGCGACGCACGTCGCTGATGACTACGAGGCCACCGAGCCGGCCCGCGCGAGCGAGCTGACCACGAGGGCCCTGCGGCTGAGCACCTACGCCCGTGACCTCGCCTCGTGCGCGAACGCCTGGCGTGCCGGCATCCTGACCTGACGGCGGCGGATCGGGGCGAAAGCGGAGGGCAGAGAAGAGCCGGGCCGCAAGAACGCCTCTCGGCGGAAGGCCGCTCGCAGCGGCAGAAGTTGGAGCCCGGGGTTATGCGGCCCGGCCACTCCAGTGTAACGCGTGGGCGCGGCAGGTATTCCCGGCACGGGAACGGCCGTAGAGTCGAGCCATGACCCGGCGCTTCGCTCTGATCATCGACCCCGTGCCCGCCTCCGAGGAGCGCGCCGACTACTCGGACACGTTCACCGAGGTGGATGCCGCGGCTCCCGCCCTGAGTGTGGGGGAGTTGAGCACGCAACGCGGAGACGGCGTGTTCGAGTCGATCGGCGTGATCGACGCGCATCCTCAGGAGCTGGTGCCGCATCTGCACCGGCTCGCGCACTCGGCGCAGCTGTGCGATCTTCCGGTGCCGAACGTGGAGCAGTGGCGGCAGGCCGTGCGGGTCGCCGCGGCGCAGTGCCCGCCGGGGGAGTCCGTGATCAAGCTGATCCTCAGCCGGGGAGTGGAGCACGGGCCGACGCCGACCGCGTGGGTGACGGCGGCCCCGGCATCCGACTTCTCCTGGGTGCGCACCGAGGGCATCCGCGTCGTCACGCTCGACCGGGGCTACGATCTGGGCGCGGCCGAGCGGGCGCCGTGGCTGCTGCTGGGGGCCAAGACGCTGTCGTACGCCGTGAACATGGCCGCGCTCCGCGAGGCCGCACGCCGTGGCGCCGACGACGCCGTCTTCGTCTCGAGCGACGGGTTCGTGCTGGAGGCGCCGACCGCTTCGCTCATCCTCCGGTTCGGCGACCGGTTCGTCACTCCCGCGCCGAATGGCGGCATCCTGCACGGGACGACCCAGCTGAGCGTGTACGACCACCTCGCGAGCCGGGGTTTCACGACCGAGTACGCGCAGGTGCCGGCATCCGACCTGACGGAAGCCGATGCGGCATGGCTCGTGTCGAGCGTGCGCCTGGCGGCGCCCATCACGGCGATCGACGGTCATGCGGTCGCGACCGATCGTGCGTTCACGGACGCCCTGAACGCCTACCTGCTGTCCCCGCGCGACTGACGAGCCGGCAGGGTGCGGATCACCCGAAGCGGCCGGAGACGTAGTCCTCGGTCGCCTGCACGCTGGGCGTGGTGAAGATGGTGGTGGTGTCGTCGTACTCGATGAGTTTGCCGGGCTTGCCGGTGCCGGCGATGTTGAAGAACGCCGTCTTGTCCGAGACGCGGCTGGCCTGCTGCATGTTGTGGGTCACGATGACGATCGTGAACTCGTTCTTCAGCTCGCCGATCAGCTCCTCGATCGCGTACGTCGAGATCGGGTCGAGCGCGGAGCAGGGCTCGTCCATCAGCAGCACCTCGGGGGAGACCGCGATGGCGCGCGCGATGCACAGACGCTGCTGCTGACCGCCGGACAGGCCGGAACCGGGACGGTCGAGACGGTCCTTGACCTCGTTCCACAGGTTCGCGCCGGTCAGGGACTTCTCCACGAGGTCGTCCGCGTCGCTCTTCGAGATGCGCTTGTTGTTCAGCTTGACGCCGGCGAGCACGTTCTCCTTGATGGACATCGTGGGGAACGGGTTCGGACGCTGGAACACCATGCCGACCTGGCGGCGCACGAGCACGGGGTCGACACCGGGGCCGTAGAGGTCCTTGCCGTCGAGCAGCACCTCGCCCTGCACACGCGCGCCGGGGATGACCTCGTGCATGCGGTTGAGCGTGCGCAGGAACGTGGACTTGCCGCAGCCGGAGGGGCCGATGAACGCGGTGACGCTGCGCGGCTGGATGTCGAGGGAGACGCCCTCGACGGCGAGGAAGTCGCTGTAGTAGACGTTGAGGTCGTTGACTTCGATGCTCTTGGACACTTCGGGTTCCTTCGGGTTGCGGCTCAGCGGCCGGAGGTCTTCGGGGCGAACATCTTCGCGATCAGGCGCGCGAGCAGGTTCAGGACCATGACGATCAGGATCAGGGTGAGCGCGGACGCCCAGGCGCGGTCCAGCGCTGCTTCGGGGTTCGTGCCCTGGTTCATGTACTGGTTGTAGGCGAACACCGGCAGGGTCATCATCTGACCGCTGAACAGGTTCGTGTTCATGCTCAGCGTGAATCCGGCGGTCAGCAGCAGCGGCGCGGTCTCGCCGATCACGCGGGAGATGGCGAGCATGATCGACGTCGTGATGCCGGCGATCGACGTGGGCAGCACGACCTTGAGGATCGTCAGCCACTTCGGCACGCCGAGCGCGTAGGACGCCTCGCGCAACTCGTTCGGCACGATCCGCAGCAGCTCCTCGCTGCCTCGGACGACGACCGGGGTCATGAGCACGGCCAGGGCGAGCGAGCCCATGAAGCCCATCGAGACGCCGGGGCCCAGGATCAGCGCGAATACGGCGTAGATGAACAGACCGGCGACGATCGAGGGGATGCCGGTCATGACGTCGACGAAGAAGGTGATGCCCTTCGCGATCTTGCCCCGGCCGTACTCGACCAGGTAGATCGAGGTCATGAGTCCGATCGGCACGGAGATGATCGCCGCCATGAGCGTGATGAGCACGGTGCCCCAGATCGCGTGGACGATGCCTCCGCCCTCGCCGACGACGTTGCGCATGGAGTACGAGAAGAACTCGGCGTCGAAGCGCTGGATGCCGTTGGCGACGACCGTCCAGAGCAGCGATACCAGGGGGAGCAGCGCGATGAGGAACGCGGTGGCGACGAGAGCCGTCATGAGGCGGTCGACGGCCTTGCGCCGACTCTCGGCGATGGCCGAGATGACGGTGATCAGCACCATGTAGAGCAGGATGCCGACGATCACGGCTCCGGCGATGTTGAAATCCGCCAGGTCGGCGCCGATCGAGGCGACGCCGAAGATCGCGAACGAGATCACGAAGCACCCGGCGAGCAGGGCCCAGGGCGCCCACTTGGGGAGCTTCCCGGAGGTCAGAGCCGCGCTGGGGGCGGGGGCGGTGAGGACGGTCATGTCAGTTCGCTCCCGAGAACTCGGCGCGGCGCGCGACGATCCAGCGCGCCAGGGCGTTGACCGCGAAGGTCACGATGAACAGGATCAGACCCGTGGCGATGAGGGTGTTGACACCGGTGTCGTGCGCCTCGGGGAAGGCCAGGGCGATGTTGGCGGGGATGGGCGTCGGGTTCGTGGCGGTGAGCAGCAGGAAGCTCACGACGGCCGACGGGGACAGCACCATCGTCACGGCCATGGTCTCGCCCAGGGCTCGGCCGAGGGCGAGCATCGCCGCCGAGACCATGCCGCCGCGAGCGAACGGCAGGACGGCCATCCGCACCATCTCCCAGCGCGTCGAACCGAGCGCGAGGGCGGCCTCCTCGTGCAGCTTCGGGGTCTGCAGGAAGACCTCGCGGCAGATGGCGGTCATGATCGGGATGATCATCACGGCGAGCACGAGCGCCGCGGTGAGGATCGTGCGGCCCGTCGAGGAGACCTGACCGCCGAAGAACGGGATCCAGCCCGCGTTCGCGTTGAGCCAGGCGTACAGCGGCTGCAGCAGCGGCGCGAGCACGAGGCCGCCCCAGAGGCCGAACACGACCGAGGGGACCGCGGCGAGCAGGTCGATGATGTAGCCCAGCACGGCCGCGAGGCCTCGCGGGGCGTAGTGCGAGATGAACAGCGCGATGCCGATCGCGATGGGGGCGGCGACGAGGAGCGCGATGAACGACGCCCACAGCGTGCCGAAGATGAGTGGCCAGACGTACACCCAGAACGACTCGCCGCGCAGGATGTGGTTGCCCGAGGTGTCCGCCTCGAAGGCCGGCAGGCTCTGGATGATGAGGAACGTCGCGACCGCGGCGAGGACGACGAGGATGATGATCCCCGCGCCGAGGGCGGTGCCGGAGAAGACCCGGTCGCCGAGACGCTGCTTGGCCTTGATCGGGGCGGGTGGTTCCGTCTCCGTCGCGGTGATGACGGGGGCCTGCTCGGTCGTGCTCATGGTCTCCCTGTTTCGGGCGGGTGGGTGAAGAGCGGGTGCTGGACCCGCCGATGCCCTCGCGTCCGATCGGGACGCGAGGGCATCGGCGTCAGCGTTCAGCCATCAGGCTGCTGTCAGCCGACCTGGATGAGGTCGATCGCGGCGTTGACCTTCTCGCGAAGGCCGTCCGAGATGGGGGCGTTGCCGGCGTTCTCGGCGGCGGCGTCCTGGCCCTCGGCGCTGGCGACGTAGGTGAAGTACTCCTTGACGAGCTCGGCGACGTTCGCGTCCTCGTACTGCTCGCAGCCGATCAGGTAGCTGACCAGGGCGATCGGGTACGCGCCGTCGGCGGCAGCGGCCGGGTCGACGTCGAACGCGAGGTCGCCCTCGCCGCGGCCCTCTTCGAGAGCGGCGCCCTCGACGAGCTGCGAGGCGGCCTCGGCCGAGTAGGCGACGAACTCGCCGCCCACGCCGACGTGCACCTGTCCGAGGTCGCCGACCTGCGAGGCGTCGGCGAAGCCGATCGCGCCGTTGCCGGACGTGATCGCCTGAACGACGCCCGAGGTGCCCTGGGCGGCCTCGCCGCCCTGGATCGGCCACTCGTCCGAGACCTCGTAGGTCCAGATCTCGGGCGCGGTCGCGGCGAGGTAGTTGGTGAACGTCTCCTGCGTGCCCGACGGGTCGGAGCGGTGCACGGGGGAGATGGCGAGGTCGGGGAGCGTGACGTCCGGGTTCAGCGTCGCGATCGCTGAGTCGTTCCAGTTGGTGATCGTGCCGGCGAAGATGCTCGCGATGGTCGCGGCATCCAGGTTCAGGGTGTCGATGCCCTCGAGGTTGAAGGCGACGGCGACCGGCGAGATGTAGACCGGGATCTCGATGATGTCGTCGGTGGCGCAGCTGCCGAAGCCGCCCGCGGCGATCTCCTCGGCGTTGAACGCGCGGTCCGAGCCGATGAAGTTGCTGGCGCCGGCGAGGAAGTTCTCGCGGCCGGTGCCGGAGCCGGTGGGCTCGTAGTTGACCGTGACGTCGGGGTTCGCGGTCTGGAAGGCGGCCACCCAGGCCTCCTGCGCGGCGGTCTGCGAGGACGCGCCGGTCGCGTCCAGCGTGCCGGAGAGCGTCGACTCGGACGGCTCGTCGGACGAGCCGCCGGCCGGAGCCTCGTTCGCGGCGCAGCCTGCGAGAGCGAGAGCGGCGACGGCGCCGATGGCGCCGATACGTGCGATTCGGGAGATCTTCACTGTGGATCCTTCGATCGTGGATGGGTGAGGCCCGGTGCAGGGCACACAGTGACGCTAAGCGGGACGGTTAACGAGACTCTCCCCCTCAGGTAAACGAGAGGTGAACGGGATGCGTCCCCTTGGTGGGCGCCCGAGAGCCTCAGACCTTCGGGACGTGGGTCTCGATCGAGATGATCCCGGAGCCGGGATTGGTCGCCGAGAGGTGCACGACCGAGAACGCGCCGACCTCAAGGGCTGAGGCGCTGGACACGTATGAGCCGCGCAGCGTACCGGTCGCGAGCGCGATCTCGGTGAGGACGTCCGGCAGCACGGGGCCGTGGCTGCAGACCACGGCGGGCTTGCGGGCGCGCACGCGTTTGCCGATGACGGCGCGGACGTCGGAGAAGCCGTCCTCCCAGGCATCCTGGCTCAGCCGCGGCGTCTCGACCGGCTTGCGGTCCAGCGCCTTCGCGAGAGGCGCGACGGTCTGCACGCACCGTGCGGCGTCGCTCGTCACGATCCGGCGGACGCCGAAGGCGCGCAGCGGCTCGACGATCGCCCTGGCCTGGCGCCGGCCCCGCTCGGTGAGCGGGCGCGAGGCGTCCGGGCCGTCCCACTCAGAGCGCGACACGGCTTTGGCGTGGCGCAGAGCGATCACGGGGAACGTGTGCAGCACGCCGTCGTCGACGAGCGTGGCGAACGCGTCCAGGATCTCGACATCGACCGGATAGCTCAGCTCCGCCCTGGCCTTCTTCAGGCTCACCCATTCGATCGCGGCGATCTCGCTGTTGGGCACGAAGGTGGACCGTCGGATGGCCTCCTCGGTCGCCTCCGCCGCCCAGTAGTGCACGACCTTCTGGCGCTTCGGGCGCATGAAATAGCGGCTGACGCCGACCGGCACGCCGAGCGACACGCGGATGCCGGTCTCCTCATGAACCTCGCGCACGGCGGTCTCGGCGAGCATCTCGCCGGGATCCACCTTGCCCTTGGGGAGGGTCACGTCCCGGTACTTCGTGCGGTGGATCAGCAGGACGCGGAGCTTGCCGTCGATCAGGCGCCACACGACGGCCCCGGCGGCGTAGACCGCCTTGTCGTCGCGCACCACCTCCACGGGAGCGTCCTGAACCTGCCGGACCGTCATCGCACCGAGCGGCTGCGACGCCGCCTGCGGATCTGGCTCATCGTCCTGTCCTGCAGGTCGATGAGCGGCTTGCCCTCGGCATCCACCGTGTGGCGCACCCAGACGCCCTCGGCACCCAGGTGCCAGGAGTTCGTGCCGTCGTCCATGGCACGGTCGAACAGCGCGATGAGCTCCTCGATGTGCGCGGGGTCCACCACGCGCACGAGTGCTTCGACGCGACGGTCGAGGTTCCGGTGCATCATGTCGGCGCTGCCGATATGGACCTGCGGGTCCCCGTCGTTGTGGAACGCGAAGATCCGGGAGTGCTCCAGATACCGGCCCAGGATGCTGCGCACGGTGATGTTGTCGCTGATGCCGGGAAGATCGGTGCGCAGGCTGCAGATGCCGCGCACCCACACGTCGACCTTCACGCCGTCGGCGCTGGCACGGTACAGGCCGTCGATGATCTGCTCGTCGACCATCGAGTTGACCTTGATGCGGATGTGCGCCGGCTTGCCCTCGAGCGCGTTCTGCCGCTCGCGCTCGATCAGGCGCAGCAGCCCCTTGCGCAGGTGCAGCGGTGCGACGAGGAGGCGCTTGAACTTCTTCTCGATCGCGTAGCCGCTGAGCTCGTTGAACAGCCGCGTGAGGTCCTTGCCGACCTGCGGGTCGGCGGTGAACAGGCCGAAGTCCTCGTAGATCCGGCTGGTCTTCGGGTTGTAGTTGCCCGTGCCGATGTGGGAGTAGTGCCGCAGCATCCCGTCCTCCTCGCGGATGACGAGCGCGAGCTTGCAGTGCGTCTTCAGGCCCACCAGCCCGTAGACGACGTGCACGCCGGCCTTCTCGAGCTTGCGGGCCCAGACGATGTTGTTGGCCTCGTCGAAGCGCGCCTTCACCTCGACCAGCGCCAGCACCTGCTTGCCGGCCTCGGCGGCGTCGATGAGGGCCTGGACCACGGGGCTGTCGCCCGAGGTGCGGTACAGCGTCTGCTTGATGGCGAGCACGTGCGGGTCGCGCGCGGCCTGTTCGAGGAACGCCTGGACGCTCGTCGCGAAGGACTCGTACGGGTGGTGCACGAGGACGTCGCGCTTGCGGATGCTGGAGAAGACGTCGCTGCGCTCGTTGTTGTCCCCGGGCTGGAACGCGAGCGCCGTCGTGGGCAGATGCGGCGGGTAGCGCAGGTCGGGGCGCTCGATGCGGCCGAGGTCGAACAGGCCGCGCAGGTCGAGGGGACCGGGCAGGCGGTAGACCTCCTGATCGGTGATGTCGAGCTCCTTCACGAGCAGGTCGAGCGTGAGCTCGTCCATGTCGTCCGTGATCTCCAGCCGGATCGGCGGCCCGAACCGCCGGCGCAGCAGCTCGGCCTCGAGCGCCTGGATGAGGTTCTCGCTCTCGTCCTCCTCGATCTCCACGTCCTCGTTCCGGGTGAGGCGGAACGCATGGTGGTCCAGGACCTCCATACCGGGGAAGAGATCGCCCAGATGGTTCGCGATGAGCTCCTCGAGCCGCAGGAAGCGCTTGATCTCGCTCGATCCGGGCACCTCGACGAATCGGGGCAGCATGGGCGGCACCTTGAGGCGGGCGAACTCCTGGCGTCCCGTCCGGGCGTTGCGGATGCGGATCGCGAGGTTCAGGGAGAGGCCCGAGATGTACGGGAAGGGGTGCGCGGGATCGACCGCCAGCGGCATGAGAACGGGGAACACCTGCGCCTGGAAGTACTCGCCGAGCGCATCGCGCTCGGCCGCGGTCAGGTCGGTCCACTCGGAGATCTCGATGCCGGCGTCGGCCAGTGCCGGCCGGACGTCGTTCGTCCAGACCTCGGAATGGCGCAGCTGCAGGGCGTACGCCTCCCGGGAGATGTCGGAGAGGACGTCGGAGGGCGCGCGCCCCACGTTCGTGGGGACGGCGAGGCCGGTGAGGATGCGGCGCTTGAGTCCGGCGACGCGGACCATGAAGAACTCGTCGAGGTTGCTGGCGAAGATGGCCAGGAAGTTCGCCCGTTCGAGCTCGGGCAGGCTCGGATCCTCGGCGAGCTCCAGCACCCGCTGGTTGAACGCGAGCCAGCTCAGCTCGCGATCGAGATAGCGATGATCGGGCAGCTGCGCGTCCTCGAAGGCGAGCGCGTCGAAGTCGTCGTCCTCGGCGTCTCCGAGGCCGGCGTCTGCGAGGGAGGGATCCATCATGGGATTCATCTAAGCACCGGGAGGTGACGCGCGTGTGAACTGCGACGGGATCAGCGCGCTCCGGCGAGCTGGTCGTCCTCGTAGACGTTGAACCGATAGCCGACGTTGCGGACCGTGCCGATGATCTGCTCGGCGTCGCCGAGCTTCGCGCGCAGACGCCGGACGTGCACGTCGACGGTGCGGGTGCCGCCGAAGTAGTCGTATCCCCACACCTCGCTGAGCAGCTGTTCGCGCGTGAACACCCGGGAGGGGTGCGTCGCGAGGAAGTGCAGGAGCTGGAACTCCTTGTAGGTGAGGTCCAGGGGACGCCCGTGCAGTTTGGCGGAGTAGGACTGCTCGTCGATCGTGACGCCGGACGCCTGGACCCGTGACGGCTCGGCCGATTCCTCGCTGCGGGCGATCGCGAGCCGGATGCGGGCGTCGGCCTCGGCAGGCCCGGCGGTGACCAGCAGCACATCGTCGATGCCCCAGTCCCCGGACACCGCGCTCATGCCGCCTTCCGTGACGACCAGCAGCAGTGGCGCATCCTGACCCGTGGTGCGCAGCAGCTTGCACAGGGACTTCGCACCGGCGAGATCGTGACGTCCGTCGACGATCACGACGTCGCACTCCGGCGCCGACACGAGCTGCGCGGGCTCGGCGGGGATCTGGCGGACCCGGTGGCTGAGCAGATCCAGCGCGGGCAGGACCGGCTCCGCGGTGGGAGCGGATGTCAGGATCAGAAGGAGGGCCACGCAACGTCCTTTCGGGCGTCGAGATCGTCGCCCTTGACGACGATCGAGTGCGACGCCGTGCGCCCATGATACCGATGCCGGTGCCGCGGGGTTCGCAGGACGGAGGCGTTGGGGGACAATGGAGCCATGTCCGAACCGGCCCTGGCTCCGCGCAACGCCCTCACCGGGATGATCCTCGTGTGGTCGGTCGCCCTGCTCGCGGCCGTCGCGATCGGCATCTTCGTCGCGGAGCCCTGGCGGATGCCGGCGCTGCTGGTCTCCTTCGGCGGCGTCGTGCTGCTCGGGTTCGCGGTGCAGCTCGGCTACGGCCGGACGCACGGCTTCGTCGTGCGGGTGTCGGCGAGCATCATGGGCGCGCTGCTGCTGATGGGAGTCGTCTCGGTCGGCTTCGGCCTCGCCGCCATCGCGACCGCGGGGTAGAGTGGCCGCATGGATCTTTTCGCGCTCGAGCTCTTCTTCATCGGTCTGCTCGGACTCGCGAGCCTCGCGATCGTGTTCGTCTCCGGAGTCGTCCTGCGGAACCTGTTCCGCGGCCAGCGCTGACAGCCGTGCTCGAACTGCCGACCGACCTCCCCGCCGACCTCGCGCCGCTGTCCTGGCTGCTGGGCGTCTGGGAGGGGACCGGTGTCATCGACTACCACGCCGGTGACCACCACTTCGAGGGCGAGTTCACGCACCGCGTGAGCTTCAGTCACGACGGCGGGCCGTTCCTGAACTACGCCGCGACCGGGTGGGTCCCGCGCGGCGAGGGTGAAGCGTCTGTCCCACTCGTCGCGGAGTCTGGGTTCTGGCGCATCGCGCGCCCCGCGGGCCCCGCAGATGCCGGACCCGCACTGCTTCCGCCTCTCGAGGATGCGCCCGCGCGCACGGTCGACGACGTCGAGCTGCTGCGCGCGCCCTCCGGAGGATTCCCGCTGGAGGTGTCGATCGCGCACTCGGACGGTGCGCTGGAGCTGTATCTGGGCGAGATCGCCGGCCCCCGCATCGACATCGCCACCGACGCCATCGTCCGCGGCGCCGGCGGCAAGGACTATGCGGCCGCGACCCGCATGTACGGTCTCGTCGAGGGGCATCTGCTGTGGGCATGGGACATCGCCGCGCTCGGCTCCGAGCTGAAGTCGCACGCATCCGCCCGACTGGCGAAGGTATGACCGGTTTCGCGGATCTGCCCGGCGCCGTCCAGGACGACGGCGTCATCGCCCACTACGGCGAGCCGATGCGGGAGCAGCGGCGGCTCGCCTCCGGCGACGCGATCGCGCTGCTTGGGGATCGCGCCGTCGTCGAGGTGTCCGGTCCGGAACGGCTGAGCTGGCTGGACTCGTTCACCTCGCAGGCCACGACCCGCATGGCACCGGGGGAGAGCAGCGAACTGCTGATCCTCGACCCGCAGGGCCACGTCGAGCACGCCGCGGGCATCGTCGACGACGGGACCTCGGCCTGGCTCCTCGCGGATGCGGAGGATGCCGAGGCGCTGGTGTCGTGGCTGAAGCGCATGGTCTTCCGCGCTCAGGTGACCGTCGAGCCGCGTCCCGACCTCGCCCTGCTCGGGTTCTTCGCCGGAGGGATCGCTGAGGAGGCTCTGCCCGCCGGAGTCTTGATCTGGGCGGATCCGTGGGAGCACGTGCAGAGCGGCGGGCATCAGTACGCGACCGTGGCCGAGCATCCGTCCGCCGGGTACGCCTGGCGCGTCGCGAGCGTCGAGGCGGATGCCGCGGCAGCCCTCGCCGGGCACGTCGAGGCCGCGGGGCTCCTGGCCGCCGAAGCGCTGCGGATCGCCGCGTGGCGTCCCCGCTGGGCCGCCGAGGTCGACGAGCGCTCCCTCCCGCATGAGACCGACTGGATCCGCAGTGCGGTGCACCTGAACAAGGGGTGCTACCGCGGCCAGGAGACGGTCGCGAAGGTGCACAACCTCGGGCATCCGCCGCGCCGCCTCGCGGCACTGCACCTGGACGGCAGCGACGACGTGCTGCCCGGACCGGGAGCGCCCGTGTTCGCCGGCGAGAACGAGGTCGGGCACGTGACGTCGGTCGCCCGTCACCACGAGGAGGGGCCCATCGCGCTGGCGATCCTGTCTCGCCGCGCTCCGGACGGCGACCTCATCGTGCGCGCCGACGGCATCGACATCGCTGCGGCCCAGCAGGTGATCGTGCCGGCGGATGCCGGGGCGACGGTGGACGTCCCCCGGCTGACGCGGCTGTCCCGTCGTCGCTGACGTCTTTCCTCACCGGGCGGCGCGGGTGGGCGCCGCGTTTCGACTCGTCGCTGCGCTCCTCGCTCAACGAGCGGGAGAGGGGAGGCTCCTCGCTCGACGAGCGGAAGTGGGAGGCCAGCTCAACGAGCCGACGAGGGCGGCGCGGGCGCGACGGCCGCCCATGGGACGGTCAGCTCGCCGAGGCGCCAGCGGCTGCGTCCCCCGAGCACCGGCCATCCTGCGGCCTTGAGCGCGGATGCCGCGGCGACGAAGCGCTGCGTGGCGCCGAAGGTCGACAGCGGTGCCGCGCGTTCCCACTCCCGGTCGAGGTCTCGGAGCAGGTCGTGCACGCGCTCGCCGGGGACGTTGCGGTGGATGAGCGCCTTCGGCAGCCGTTCGGCGATGATGCCGGGCCGAGCGAGATCGGTCAGCCGCAGCGACAGCGTGAACCGCACCGGCTCGGCATCCGCGGTGACGTCCACCCAGGTCGCAATCCGTCCGATCTCGTCGCACGTCCCCTCGACGAACAGGCCGCCGGGAGCCAGCCGGGACGCGACCGTGCGCCACGCCTCGGCGACATCCGCCTCGTCGTACTGCCGCAGCACGTTCATGGCGCGGATGACCGCTGGTCTGCGGCCGCTCGCGACGGGGACCTCGAAGCCGCCGCGGTCGAAGGCGACCCGCAGATCCGGATCGAACGACGTCCGACCGGCGCGGAGCTCCTCGAGCTGGGCACGTGCCTGGGCGACGCGCTGCGGATCGAGCTCGAGGCCGAGGACCTCGGCATCCGGGCGTATGCGCGTCAGCCGCGACGCCAGCTCGAAGGCGGTGACCCCGCTCGCCCCGTAGCCGAGGTCGACGACGAGCGGGTCAGCGGCCCGGCGGAAGGCCGCCGACGCGGCGATCCAGCGGTCGTTGCGGCGGAGGCGATTCGTGCCCGTGGTGCCGCGCGTCGGCCTGCCGAGCGGAGATGACGCCATGGGTCAATCCTCGCAGGGCGCTCGATAAGCTGGAACCATGACGCGCACCCTGATCCTGCTCCGCCACGGCCGGAGCGAGTGGAACGAACTGAACCTCTTCACCGGCTGGGTGGACGTCCGCCTGAACGCGCAGGGCGAGGCCGAGGCCCGTCGTGGCGGCGAGCTGCTCGCCGAGGCGGGCATCCTGCCGGACGTGCTGCACACGTCGCTGCTCAGCCGGGCCATCCAGACCGCCGACATCGCCCTCGACGCCGCCGACCGGCTGTGGATCCCCGTGTCCCGCTCGTGGCGTCTGAACGAGCGCCACTACGGTGCGCTCCAGGGCAAGGACAAGGCCGAGACCCTCGAGAAGTTCGGCCCCGAGCAGTTCCAGCTCTGGCGTCGGTCGTTCGACGTGCCGCCGCCGCCCCTGGACGACGACAGCGAGTTCAGCCAGGTGAACGACCCGCGCTACGCGGGCATCGACGGCGAGGTGCCGCGCACCGAATCCCTCAAGCTCGTGATCGACCGACTGCTGCCCTACTGGGAGAGCGCGATCATCCCCGACCTCGAGGCGGGCAAGACGGTCCTCGTGACGGCGCACGGTAATTCGCTGCGCGGCCTGGTCAAGCACCTCGACGGCATCAGCGACGAGGACATCGCCGAGCTCAACATCCCGACCGGCATCCCGCTGGTCTACGAGCTCGATGAGGACAACGTGCCCACCGGTCCTGGCCGCTACCTCGACCCCGAGGCCGCCGCCGCCGGTGCCGCCGCGGTCGCTGCTCAGGGCAAGAAGTAGCGGGGAGACCTCTTCTCCGTGACGAGACCCCGTCGTATCCACGTGGATACGACGGGGTCTCGTTGCTGGTGAGAGGTCTCCGGCCGGCAGGGAGAGGTCTCTTGCGTGGGCGGGGCCGGAGATCAGGCGTGTCCGAGCTCCTGCTGCTCCGCCTCCTGCGCCTCCAGGGCGAGCACGATGTCCTCCTCCTGCACGGCCCAGTCGCCGGTGGAGAGGTAGACGACCTTCTTCGCGACGGCGACGGCGTGGTCGGCGAAGCGCTCGTGGTAGCGACTCGCGAGCGTGGCGTCGACGGTCGCGTGGGCCTCGCCCTTCCAGTTGTCGCTGAGCACCTTCTCGAACACGCTCGCGTGCAGCTCGTCGACGTCGTCGTCCGCATTGCGGATCGCATCCGCGAAGCGCAGGTCCTGCGTGCGCAGCAGCTCGGCCAGGGTCCGCGCGATCTCGACGTCCAGCTCGCCCATCCGGATGAAGGTGCCCTTGAGGCCCTTCGGGATGGCGCGCTCGGGGAAGCGCAGCCGCGCGAGCTGCGCGATGTGCTCGCTCATGTCGCCCATGCGCTCGAGAGACGCGCTCACCCGCAGCGCGGTCACGACGATCCGGAGGTCGCGGGCGACGGGCTGCTGGCGGGCGAGGATCTCGATCGCCTGCTCGTCCAGCGCGACGGCGAGCTCGTCGATCTTGGCGTCGTCGCTGATGACCTCCTCGGCCAGGCCCACGTCGCTGGTCGCGAACGCGCGCGTGGCCTTGTCGATCGAGACCGTGACGAGATCGGCGATCTCCACGAGACGGGACTGCAGGTCCTCGAGGGACTGGTGGAAGACTTCGCGCATGTGCGGCGCAACCTTTCGGGTCTCAGCGGCGTGGATGGCCGATCAGCGGGCGCAGCGCAGCGCGCGGGCCCGAGGCGATTGTGTTCGTCGAAGGTTAACGAATGGTGCCCAGAACGTGAATAGTAGTTCGCCGGCACCCGTTCTGGCGCGGAAACCCGCCGAGGCGCCGGTGAACGCACTCTACGCTTGTCGTATGACCACGCCGCAGATCGCGCTGCTCGCCCTCGCTGTCGGCGTGCTGATCGGAGCCGGGATCTGCGGGCTCATCTACCTCGCCTATCGCGCCAGGGCGCAGGCCGAGGCGGAGACCTCCACCGCGATCCCCGCCGGGACGACGGACGTCCTGGAGAGCATGGAGGATGCCGCGTGCGTCGTCGACGCGTCCGGTCTCGTCCTCGCCACTTCGCACGCCGCCGAGCGGTTCGGCATCACCGTCGGGTCGATCCTCGACAATCAGGAGCTGCGCCAGTTGGTGCGCACCGTGCGCTCCACGGGGGCGTCCGAGACCCAGACCATGCGCATCAGCCGCGGGGGGACGACGCTGGATCCCCGGCTCGTCTCCGCCCGCGCCAGCGCGGTCGGAGCCCGGCTCACGCTCCTGGTGATCCGCGACGTCACGGAGCAGGAGCGTCTGGACCAGGTGCGGCGCGACTTCGTCGCGAACACCAGCCACGAGCTGAAGACCCCGGTCGGCGCGGTCAGCCTGCTCGCGGAGGCGATCGAGTCCGCCGCGGACGACCCCGCGCAGGTCCGCGTGTTCGCGAGCCGCATCTCGGCGGAGGCCGCGCGCCTCGGCCAGCTCACGGGGCGCATCATGAGCCTGTCCCGACTGCAGGCCGCGGATGGTCTGTCGGATGTCGCGAACGTCGCGATCGACGAGGTGATCGCGGCCTCGGTCGAAGCGCACGCCGTCCAGGCCGACTCCGCCGGAGTCGAACTCGCGCGCGGCGGCGACCGCGAGATCTGGGTGCGCGGAGACGCGCAGATCCTCATCGAGGCGGTCGGCAATCTCATCGCGAACGCCATCGTGTACTCGCCGCGCGGATCGCGCGTGGGCGTCGGAGTGAAGGCGGACGGCGACGTCGTCGAGATCGCCGTCTCCGATCAGGGCATCGGGATCTCCGAGGCCGACCGGGACCGCATCTTCGAGCGCTTCTACCGTGCCGACGAGGCGCGCTCGCGGCGCACCGGAGGGACCGGGCTCGGCCTGTCGATCGTCAAGCACGCCGTGCACCGCCACGGCGGCGAAGTGCGCGTCTGGTCGCGTCCCGGACGCGGCTCGACGTTCACGATCCGCCTTCCGCGCATCGAGGCGCCTGCGCCCGAGGACGCCGGGAAGAAGACCAAGAAGAAGCGCGCGAAGAAGGCCGCCAAGGCGGCACGCGCCCGTACCGGAGAGAGCGTATGACCCGCATCCTTCTCGTCGAGGACGAACCGGACCTCGCAGACCCCCTGGCCTACCTGCTGCGCCGGGAGGGCTACGAGGTCGAGATCGCCGAGGACGGACCAGGCGCGCTGAACGCGTTCCGCGAGCAGGGGGCCGACATCGTCCTGCTCGACCTGATGCTGCCCGGCATGCCGGGAACCGAGGTGTGCCGGCAGATCCGCTCCACGTCCGCCGTGCCGATCATCATGCTGACGGCGAAGGACTCGGAGGTGGACATCGTCGTCGGGCTCGAGCTCGGCGCCGACGACTACATCACCAAGCCCTATTCCTCGCGCGAGCTGCTCGCCCGCATGCGGGCCGTCCTGCGTCGGGTCGTGCAGGCCGAGAGCGAGCTCGACGAGCGGGTGCTCGACGGCGGACGGGTGAGTCTGGACATCGACCGGCACACCGTCACGGTGGCGGGGTCGCAGATCAACATGCCGCTGAAGGAGTTCGAGCTGCTCGAGGTCCTCATGCGCAACGCCGGACGCGTGCTCACCCGGGGCCAGCTGATCGATCGCGTGTGGGGCAGCGACTACTTCGGCGACACCAAGACGCTCGACGTGCACATCAAGCGCATCCGGTCCCGCATCGAGGAGAACCCGTCCGAGCCCGCGATGCTCGTCACGGTGCGGGGACTGGGCTATCGCTTCGAAGGCTGAGGCCCGCACGGAGAAGGCCGGTCGCCCCGCGGGGCGACCGGCCTTCTCCGTGTCAGGATGCCGAGGGTCAGTGCTCCTCGGACTCCTCGGCGTCGGGGGCGTCGGTGGGAACCGGCGTCTGCGTCGGAACGGCCACCTCGTCGTCGATGATGATGACCTCCTCGACCGGTTCCGGCACGAGGTCGGAGTAGTAGGGGAGCGTGCCGTCGAGGACGGGGACGTTCGCGGCGGCCCCGGTGCCGTCACCGGACTGGAAGTACACCTCGACGGTGGAACCGGGGGCGAGGGTCAGCTCCCCGCCGGAGGCCGCGGCGTCCAGCAGCAGCGGCTCCTCGTTCGCGCCGAGGCTGACGGTCTCGCCGGCGGCGACCTCGACCTCGAAGGGCTCCAGACCCTGCAGCTCGACGGTGACGACGGCGTCGTCCTGCGACCCGTTCACGAACGCGGCGACGAGGTTGCCGAGCTCGCCGTTCTCGTCGGCGATGATCATGGCGTTGCGCACGACGACGGGGCCGGCGGTGTCGGAGACGTTCACCCCGTCCGAGGCGGAGTAGGCGATGGTGCTCGCCTGCGGGGTGATGAAGGTGCACCCCGTCGCACCCGTCAGCACGAGAGCGCTGAGAACGACAGACGCAGCAAGGCGCGATTTCACGGGTCCTCCTGAGATGCGGCGGGAAGTGCACGTCCATTCTATGCGTACGCCGGAGGGCCCGTCGGGACAGTGCGGGGCAAACCTTAGTGCATGTCGCCTGTGGTATCCTGGAGTTTGCCGAAAGGACACGCTTTTATGCTTTTTGAGGTTGGCGAGACGGTCGTCTATCCGCACCACGGGGCCGCGACGATCATCGAGGTCAAGGACCGCATCATCAAGGGCGAGACGAAGAAGTATCTGAAGCTCAACGTCACGCAGGGGGATCTGATCATCGAGGTCCCGGCCGAGAACGTCGACCTGGTCGGGGTCAGGGATGTCATCGGCAAAGAGGGCCTCGACCACGTGTTCGAGGTGCTGCGCGCCCCCTTCACCGAGGAGCCCACGAACTGGTCCCGTCGCTACAAGGCGAACCTGGAGAAGCTCGCCTCCGGTGACGTCATCAAGGTCAGCGAGGTCGTCCGCGACCTGTGGCGCCGCGACCAGGACCGCGGACTCTCCGCGGGTGAGAAGCGCATGCTGGCCAAGGCCCGTCAGATCCTCATCTCCGAGCTCGCGCTCGCCGAGAAGATCGACGAGGAGAAGGCCGGGTCGCTCCTCGACGAGGTGCTGGCCTCCTGATTCAGGATTCCGGAAAGGCGGATGCTTCGGCATCCGCCTTTTCCGTGTCCGGGACCGACCGCGGGTAGCGTGAGGGCATGACTCTGCTCCCGGTTCCCGACACCGCCGTCATCGTCGTCGCCGCAGGATCGGGGACGCGGTTGCGCGCCGGCGGGCCGAAGGCCCTGGTCGGCATCGACGGACGTTCGATCCTGCGCCACGCCCTCGACGGCGTGTTCGCCGCGCGGCCGATGCAGGTCGTCGTGGTGGCTCCGGCCGGATTCGAGGGAGACGCCGAGAGCGAGCTGCGCGCCGCGGCCGGCGAACGCGCCGATCTGGGGCGCGTCGTCACCGGAGGCGAGACGCGTCAGCTGTCGGTCGCCGCGGGGCTGGCGGCGCTGTGGGGCGACGTCACGCGGGTTCTCGTGCACGACGCCGCGCGGGCGCTGACCCCGGCCGCGCAGATCGATGCCGTCGCGGATGCCGTGACCGATGACGCCGGGGTCATCCCCGTGCTCCCGGTCGTCGACACGCTCAAGCGCGTCGACGCCGCCCAGGTGCTCTCCGCCGTCGACCGCGCCGAGCTCGCGGCCGCCCAGACACCGCAGGGGTTCCCGCGGCTTCCCCTGGAGGCGGCCTATGCGACGGCGCTCGCCGCCGCCGTCGAGTACACCGACGACGCGGCGCTGTACGCCGCGGCAGGTCATCCGGTCCGCCACGTCGCAGGTTCCGAGCGCGCCTTCAAGATCACCACACCCGCGGACCTCGAGCGGGCGCGTCACCTGCTCGCCGGTGGCGGGCCGGGCGCGGCATCGATCCCGCTCGTGCCGTCCATCGGGATCGGCACCGACGTGCACGCCTTCGGCGGCGAAGGGAGCCTGTGGCTCGCGGGCCTGGAGTGGCCGGACGAGCCCGCGCTGTCGGGGCACTCGGACGGCGACGCCGTGGCGCACGCCATCGTGGACGCCCTGCTGAGCGCCGCGGGCCTTGGAGACATCGGGCAGCACTTCGGCACGGCGCATCCGGAGTACGCGGGTGCGCACGCCGACGTGTTCCTCGCCAGGACGCTCGAGCTCGTCACGGCGGCCGGTTTCCGAATCGGCAACGTGTCGGTGCAGTTCCAGGGGAACCGTCCCCGCTTCAGCGCGCGCCGGGCCGAGGCCGAGCGGGTTCTGTCGTCAGCGCTCGGCGGCGCTCGCGTGATCGTGGCGGCGACGACGACCGACGGTCTGGGGTTCCCTGGGCGCGGTGAGGGCATCGCTGTCATGGCCGTCGCCCTGCTCATCCCAGCGTCCTGACCCGTACGGTCGGCAGCATGCCCCGGGCGAGCGTGACACAGGCGGGCGTCCAGCACGGCGCCGGTAGGCTGGTGCGGTGACGATCCGCCTCTACGACACCCGCGCACAGCAGCTGCGCGACTTCGTGCCTCTCGACCCCGAGAGCATCACGATGTACGTGTGCGGACCCACGGTGCAGTCCGGACCGCACATCGGTCACGTCCGGGCGGCGCTGGGCTTCGACCTGCTGCGGCGCTGGCTGCAGTTCCGGTACGGACGCGTGACGGTCGTCCGCAACGTCACCGACATCGACGACAAGGTGCTGGCGAACGCGACGGATGCCGAGACCTGGTGGGCCCTGGCCTATCGGATGGAGCAGGAGTTCGCCGCCGCGTACGCCGGAGTCGGCATCCTTCCGCCCACCTACGAGCCGCGTGCGACCGGGTCGATCCCGCAGATGCAGGAACTCATCGAGGTGCTGATCGAACGAGGGCACGCCTATCCGGCCCCGGACGGATCCGGCGACGTGTACTTCGACGTGCGATCCTGGGCGGAGTACGGCGCGCTCACGCACCAGTCCGTCGACGCGATGGAGCCCGCGGAGGACGCCGACCCCCGAGGCAAGCGCAATCCGCAGGACTTCGCGCTCTGGAAGGGCGCCAAGCCCGACGAGCCGGTCGACGCGAGCTGGAGCTCCCCCTGGGGCCGCGGCCGGCCCGGATGGCACATCGAGTGCTCCGCGATGGCCAAGCGCTATCTGGGGGCGGAGTTCGACATCCACGGCGGCGGCCTCGACCTGCGCTTCCCGCACCACGAGAACGAGCTCGCCCAGTCGACCGCCGCCGGCGACGGGTTCGCCCGTTACTGGGTGCACAACGGCCTCGTGACCGTGGACGGCCAGAAGATGTCGAAGTCGCTCGGCAACTTCACGCTCGCAGCCGATGTGCTCGGCGCGCACGATCCGCTCGTCGTCCGCTATGCGCTCGCCGCAGCGCACTACCGGTCGAGTCTGGATCTGACCGAGTCGTCCTGGGCCGAGGCGGAATCGGCGCTGGGGCGCATCCGGACCTTCCTCGAGCGCGCCGTCCGCACGATAGGTGAGCAGTCCGCGGCATCGGCTGCGGATCAACTGCCGCCCGCGTTCCTCGCCGCGATGGACGACGACCTCGGGGTGCCGCAGGCACTCGCCGTGCTGCACGAGACCGTGCGCGCCGGCAACGGGGCTCTCGATCGGGGAGAGGACGACGCCGTGCGCTCCGCGTTCTCAGGGGTCACCGCGATGACCGAGGTGCTGGGGATCAACCCCCTGTCGCCGCGCTGGCGGGGCGACGGCGGAACGGAAGGCGATGCGCTCGACGCGCTCGTGCGCACGATGATCGACCAGCGCGCGCAAGCACGCGCCGACAAGGATTGGGCCGCAGCCGATCGCATCCGCGATGCGATCGCGGCGGCGGGTATCACTCTGGAGGACACTCCGGACGGAACGCATTGGAGCATCGATGGCTAAGCCAGGCAACCCCTCAGCGGGCAAGGGCAAGAAGAAGGGCCCCACCAAGGGTACCGGCGGGCTCGGACGGAAGGCTCTGGAAGGGCGCGGACCTACGCCCAAGGCCGAAGACCGCTCCTGGCACGTGGCCGGGAAGCGCAAGGCCGCTGCCGAGCGCTACGCCGCCGCCGGCGGAAAGGGGCGTCCGGGGGTCGCGGGCAAGCGCCAGACCACCGGCGGGAACCCGAACCGCAGCGCGCGTTCGAAGGACAACACCGCTGACACCGAGACGGTGACCGGACGCAACTCCGTCCTCGAGGCGCTGCGCACGCGGATCCCCGCGACCGCGCTCTACATCGCGCAGCGCGTGGAGATGGACGACCGCGTCAAGGAGATGCTCGCGCTCGCCAAGAACCGCGACATCGCGATCCTCGAGGTCACCCGCCAGGAGCTCGACCGCATGGCCGGCTTCGACGGCGTGCACCAGGGGGTCGCGCTCAAGGTCCCGCCGTACGAGTACGCGCACCCGCAGGACCTGCTCGAGCAGGTGATCGACCGGGACGAGGTCCCGCTGTTCGTCGCTCTGGACGGCGTGACCGACCCGCGCAACCTCGGTGCGATCATCCGGTCGACGGCGGCGTTCGGCGGACACGGCGTCATCCTGCCGCAGCGCCGTTCCGCCGGGGTGAACTCGGCGGCCTGGAAGACGAGCGCCGGGGCTGCCGCACGCGTCCCCGTGGCGCTGGCGACGAACCTCACCACGCAGCTCAAGGAGTTCAAGAAGCAAGGCGTGTTCGTGCTGGGCCTTGACGGCGACGGCGACGTCTCGCTGCCGTCCCTGGAACTCGCCGACCGCCCTGTCGTCCTCGTGATCGGCTCCGAGGGCAAGGGGCTGTCGCGACTCGTCACCGAGACCTGCGACCAGATCGTCTCGATCCCGATCTCGGCGGCGACCGAATCGTTGAACGCCGGGATCGCGGCATCCGTCGCGCTCTATCAGGTCTCGACCGTCCGGAACGCCACCAATCAGGGGGAGTGATCGCATGGCGCGCATCGTCGTCATCGGAGGAACCGGCTACGCCGGTCGCCACATCGTGCAGGAGGCGGTGAGCCGCGGCCACGAGGTGATCTCGGTCTCGCGCTCGAAGCCGGAGAACCCGGTGGACGGCGCGCTCGCCGTGCAGGGCTCCGTGCTGGACATCGACGCCCTGGGCGACGTCTTCGACGGAGCGGATGCCGTGGTCTCCGCGCTCTCCCCGCGGGGCGACATGACCGACGGCGTCCTGGACGCTCTGCGGGGCCTCATCTCGAAGCTCGCCGGCACACCCACGCGACTGGGCGTCGTCGGCGGTGCCGGCGGCAGCCTCGTGGCGCCCGGCGGTCCCCGGCTGTTCGATTCCGGGTTCCCCGAGGAGTACAAGCACGAGGCGCAGGTCGGCATCGACTCGCTCGCACTGCTGGAGTCCTCGGATGCCGGGCTCGACTGGTTCTTCATCCACCCGGCCGAGGTGTTCGGGCCGTGGGCGGAGGGGGAGCGCACCGGCCACTACCGGGACGGCGGCGACGTGCTCGTGCGGGATGAGGACGGCAAGTCCTACATCTCGGGCGCTGACTTCGCGATCGCCGTCGTGGACGAGATCGAGCAGGGCCACCACCACCGCGAACGGTTCACGGTCGGGTACTGATCCCCACGCCCAGTTCGCAGACGTGGTGACTACACGAGGTCGCGCCAGTCGATGTCCGCGGTGTCGTCGGAGACCGGGACTGCGCCCGTCACGACCGGCAGCGACATCGTCTCGGTCGGGGGACCCATGATGGTGGCCTCATCGCGGCGGTGGCGCAGCACCTCGTTGATGTAGCTCGTCAGGACCTCGGCCAGCGGCACCGAGCGCCCCTGCGCCTGCGACAGGTACCAGCGATGCTCGAGGACCTGGTGGAACACCTCGGCGGGCTCGAGCTTTGCGCGCAGGTCGTAGGGGATCGCGCGCACGACCGGCTCGAACACGCGGGTCAGCCACTCGTGCGCGTACATCTCCTCGTCGGCCCACTGCTTCTTCGAGCGGGCGCGGAACTCGTCCAGGTCGTTCAGCAGGCGGCGCGCCTGGTTCTCCTCGACGTCGAGGCCGGTGAGGCGGATGAGGCGGCGCTGGTGGTGACCGGCGTCCACGACCTTCGGCTGGATCTCGACGAGCGTGCCGTCGGCCGTGGTCGTCATCGACATCTCGTCGATGTCGAATCCGAGCGCGTTCAGCCGCTCGACGCGCTCGGTGATGCGCCACGTCTCGTTGGCCGAGAACGACTCCTCGGCGGTCAGCGCAGCCCACAGGGACCGATAGGACGACACGATGCCGTCGGCGATGGCCACGGCATCCACCCCGTGCTCGAGTCGCCCGCCCGCGGCGAGGTCCATGATCTCCCCGGCGATGTTCGTCCGGGCGAGGTCGAGGTCGTAGGCGCGCTGTCCGTCCGTGAGGCCCTCCTCGTGCAGCTCTCCCGTCTCGGCGTCCACGAGGTAGGCGGCGAACGCCCCGGCATCCCGGCGGAACAGCGTGTTCGACAGCGACACGTCGCCCCAGTAGAAGCCGACGTTGTGCAGCCGCACGAGCAGCAGGGCCAGAGCGTCGACGAGACGGGTCGCCGTGTCGGGGCGGAGCACGCGGGTGAACAGGGCTCGGTAGGGCATCGAGAAGCGCAGGTGCGAGGTCACGAGCACGGCGGGAAGCGGCGCGCCCGCGGCGTCGGTCCGCCCGTCGATGACGGCGACGCGCGAGACGCACGGGACGTCGAGCCGCGCGAGGCTGCCGAGCATCTCGTACTCGCGCCTGGCCATCTCACCCGTCGTCTCCTTCACGGCGACGACGCGTCCGGAGAGATCCGCGAAGCGCACCAGGTGACGCGACAGCCCCTTGGGGAGGGAGACGATGTGCTCGGACGGCCATTTCGCCAGCGGCACGGACCACGGCAGGCCGAGCAGGCCCGGGTCCACGGTGCTCGCGGTGATGCGCAAGGCGTCCTGCATGGTGCTCCTCGAGATCGATCCGGAAACGACGCGGCGCGGGCGACCCGAAGGTCGGCCCGCGCCGCGTGTGAGGCGGACTTACGCCGCCGAGACGACCGGCTTGTCGTTCAGGCGATCGCCCGACTCGAGGTCGAAGGCGTGCACGTGGCCGGGGTTGGCGGCCAGCGTGACGGTCTCGCCCGCGTTCGGGTGGCTGCGGCCGTCGACGCGCGCGACGATGTCGGTGCGCTTGCCGTTGATGTCCGTGTGGCCGTACAGGTAGCCGTCAGCACCGAGCTCCTCGACGAGGTCGACCGTCACCGCGAGGCCCTTGCCGTCGGCAGGGCCGACGGTGATGTCCTCGGGGCGCACGCCGACCGTGACCTGGCTGCCCGTGGCACGGCCGACCGTGTCACGGTCGAGCGGGACGACCTCGGAGCCGAACTGGACGCCGCCCTCGGCGAGGTCCGCCGCGAACAGGTTCATGGCGGGGGAGCCGATGAAGCCGGCGACGAACACGTTGTTCGGCTTCTCGTACAGGTCGCGCGGCGAACCGACCTGCTGGAGGATGCCGTCCTTGAGGACCGCGATGCGGTCACCCATGGTCAGGGCCTCGGTCTGGTCGTGCGTGACGTAGACGGTGGTGACGCCCAGGCGGCGCTGCAGCGACGCGATCTGCGTACGGGTCTGCACGCGGAGCTTGGCGTCGAGGTTCGACAGCGGCTCGTCCATGAGGAACACCTGCGGCTGGCGGACGATGGCGCGACCCATGGCGACACGCTGACGCTGACCACCCGAGAGGGCCTTCGGCTTGCGGGTCAGGTACTGCTCGAGGTCGAGGAGCTTGGCGGCCTCGAGAACGCGAGCAGCGCGCTCCTCCTTGCCGACGCCCGCGATCTTGAGCGCGAAGCCCATGTTCTCGGCGACGGTCATGTGCGGGTACAGGGCGTAGTTCTGGAAGACCATCGCGATGTCACGGTCCTTCGGCGGGACGTCGGTGACGTCGCGGTCGCCGATGAGGATGCGGCCGGCGTTGACCTCTTCGAGGCCGGCGAGCATGCGCAGCGAGGTGGACTTACCGCAACCGGAGGGGCCGACCAGGACGAGGAACTCGCCGTCTCCCACTTCGAGGTTGAGCTTGTCGACAGCGGGACGGGTTCCGCCGGGGTACAGGCGGGTGGCGTCATCGAACGTGACAGATGCCATGGCATTTCTCCTTCACCGGCAGGTACGTGCCGGACGATCCGTAGTGATGGAAGCGGCGGGTAGCACCCACCGTGGCCCACCGTTGGGCCGAGTTCAGTATGGCATGAGTTCCCACATCTGGGTATTTCCCAGCCTGCCTCGTTAACATCGATGTCAGTGCTGCTTCTTCAGCGGCCATCCGGGGAACCCGTCCCCGCGCAGATTTTCAAGAGGAACGATGTCGAGCGACGAAACGCCGAACGTCCCCGCCACCCGCAATTCCCGCGAGGCGGTCCGGGAGAAGGCTCAGCAGGTCAACGCCAAGCAGTCCCGCGCGCGCATCGTGCGGCGGATCATCATCGGCCTGGTCGCGGTCGTCGCGATCGGCGCCGTCGGCACCGCGGTGACGATGGCCGTGAACTCGTCGGTCTCCGAGCCGACGCTCAACCCCGCCGGGCTCGCCGATGACGGCATCGTCGTGCAGGAGATCACCGGCGCGACCGTCGCCGGATCCGAGATCCCCGCGACGCCGACGGCCGAGCCGACCGAGGCCGGGGAAGCGGCGACGCCGACCCCGGAGCCGACCGAGACCCCTGGGACGGTCGACATCCACATCTACGTCGACTACCTGTCGCCGGGCGCCGGTGACTTCGAGCGCGCCAACGCGCTGCAGCTGACGGGCTGGATCACGGAGGGCGCGGCGACGGTCACGTACCACCCGGTGTCGCTCCTGACGGCGAACTCGAACGGCACCAAGTACTCGCTGCGTGCTGCTGCCGCAGCGGCCTGCGTGGCGGAGTACTCGCCGACGCAGTTCTACGCGTTCAACCACGAGCTGCTCGTCGAGCAGCCCGAGGTCGACAGCGACGGCCGCTCCGACGTGGAGCTCGCCGATCTCGCCGGCGCCGTCGGCGTCGACGACGCGAAGACGGTGCGCTCCTGCATCGAGGGCCAGGACTTCGTCTCCTGGGCGAAGGATGCCACGGCTCGCGCCCTCGAGGGGCCGCTGCCCGGTTCAGACGATCTCGCACTGAGCGCGGCGCCCATGGTGGTCGTCAACGGCCAGGCCTACGTGGGTTCCCTCGAGGATCCGGCCGAGTTCTCGCAGTTCGTCCTCACGGTCGCGAGCGACGCCTACTACGAGGCGGCCGAGACCCCGACTCCGACGCAGACCCCCGCCGAGTGACGGGCGGCCTGAGAGGCTGACATCCCGTCGGGCAGGGCGCGGAGCGCCGTGCCATAGACTCTGTCATGCGGTGCCGTGGCGCCGCTCGCCGACTTAGCTCAGCTGGTAGAGCACCTGTCTTGTAAACAGGCGGTCGCGGGTTCGAGTCCCGCAGTCGGCTCCGTGCTCTCCTGATCCGACGACGCCTTCCTGATCCGACGACGCCGGCTGATGCGCGTGCCAGGATGAACCCCATGGACTACACGCATCTCGGACGCACCGGCACGCAGGTCTCGCGCATCGTTCTCGGGACCATGAACTTCGGCGATCGCACCTCGGAGGAGGAGTCCTTCGCGATCATGGACCGCGCCCTCGAGCTGGGGGTGAACTTCTTCGACACGGCGAACGCCTACGGCGGCGCGGCGGGTCGCGGCGCCACCGAGGAGATCGTCGGACGCTGGTTCGCGGCCCGCCCCGGGGTCCGCGACGACATCGTGCTCGCGACGAAGGTGCACTCCCCGATGGTGGCTCCGACCGAGGACGGCGACGTCGTCAACGCGCGGGGCGCGTCGGCCTGGCAGGTGCGGCGCGAGGCGATCGGCTCGCTGCGTCGCCTGCAGACCGACCGGATCGACCTCTACCAGTTCCACCACATCGACCGGCACATCCCGTGGGAGGAGATGTGGCAGGCGATGGAGATCCTCGTCTCCCGCGGAGAGGTCGTCTACACCGGCAGCTCCAACTTCGCGGCGTGGAACATCGCCCAGGCGAACGAGATCGCGAAGCAGCGTCACTTCCTGGGCCTGGTGAGCGAGCAGTCGCTCTACAACCTCGCGCACCGAACGATCGAACTCGAGGTCATCCCCGCGGCGCTGAACTACGGCCTCGGCATCCTGCCCTGGTCGCCGCTCAGCGGAGGACTGCTCAGCGGAGGCTCCTCCGACGCGAACGCCCGGTCCAACACCGGTCGCGCGGCGGAGACCCGGGCCAAGCATAAGGAGGCCGTTGAGTCCTACGAGCGCTTCGCCCGCGAGCACGGCTGGAAGCCGGCCGCGCTCGGCCTCGCCTGGCTCCTGCACCAGCCCGGCGTCACCGGGCCGATCATCGGGCCGCGCACCGTCGCCCAGCTGGAATCCGCCGTCGAGGCGCTGGACATCGAACTCACCGCGGAGGACCTCCGCGAGCTGGACGAGATCTTCCCCGGACCCGGCGGCCAGGCACCCGAGGCCTACGCCTGGTGAGGTGAACCCACACCGAACACGTGCGGGTCGACCGGCCGCTGCGCCCGCGGCAGCTTCTCGACCACCAGCCGGTACGACTCGGTGACCAGTTCCGTGACCAGCCCGGGTTCCAGTGAGGGGCCCGGGCTCACGGAGATCCAATGCTTCTTGTTCATGTGATAGCCGGGCGTGATGTCCGCGAAGGTCTCGCACAGCGCCGCGGCATCCTCGGGGTGCGACTTCAGCGTCACCATCGCACGCCCCGCGTAGTGCGTCTGCAGCATGAACACCTTGCCGCGCACCTTGAAGACGTCCCACTCCGGCCCGAACGGATGCTCGAGGCCTGCGCCGGGGAGCTCATCGGCGCGCGCCGTCGCGATGCGCAGCAGGGCTTCGTCGTCCATCAGAACAGCTTCTCCGCCGAGCCCTTGTCGTTCTCCCGTGGAGTGGCTGTGACCCGCTCGTCGAGGGACGCCGCGGCCGCCAGCGCGTCGTCGATCACCTCGCGCCCGCCCTCTCCCAGAAGCCACTCGCGGGCGTAGTCGGTCGGGATGAGCACTGGCATCCGGTCATGGATCCCGGCCAGATGATCGGGCGCGGGGCGCATCACGATCGAGTAGCAGGTGAACCAGGCGCCGTCGGCTGTGCGGCCGCGCTGCGTCACGGCGGCCATGCCGAACAGCGCCCCCTCGTCGAGGCCGAACTCGTGCCACACGCGGTCGGGCTTCTGCAGTTCGAACCAGCCGGTGGCCGGCACGATCGCGCGGGAGCGAGCCTTGCCCGGCTGATCCTGCAGCCGTTCGGACCGGGTGTTGATCGAGGGGAACTTCGCGGGTTCGCCGTTCACGAGGAAGCCCCACCACGCGGGTTCCAGCACCGCTTCGCCGTCCTGGGGAACGACGACCGGGTTGAGATTGCGCAGGTTCTTCCCCGTCGGACGCAGCGTCTCCCCGGCGTTGCGCTCCGCCCACTCGCGGAGGCCGTCGAGGATGTCGGCGTCCGCCTCCGCCAGCAGCTCGGCGTCGGTGAATCGGGGATCGAGTCCATAGCTCGCGCACATGCCGCCAGGGTAGCCCCGATCACCGACATCCGCCGCGGTCGGGTTCGGGTAGCGTGGCAGGAGTGCCGGATACCCGTCGACTGCCCGCCTTCGCGGCCGTCGGCGGCGCCGTCTCGATCGGGGCGATGACGGCCGTCCAGGCCCGGATCAACGGCGTGCTCGGCGTCCGGCTCGACGACGGCATCCTCGCGGGCCTCGTCTCGTTCCTCTCCGGGACGGTCCTGCTCGCCGTGATCGTCCTGGTGCTACCGTCCGGTCGCTCCGGAATGCGGCGGCTCTGGCGCAATGTCCGCAGCCGCGACATCCCGCCCTGGATGCTGCTCGGCGGCGCCTGCGGCGCTCTCACCGTGACCACGCAGGGTCTCACGGCGGCCGTGCTGGGGGTCTCGCTGTTCACGGTCGGCGTCGTCGCAGGGCAGACGGTGCACGGGCTGATCCTCGACCGGATCGGCTTCGGGCCGGCGGGAGTCGTGGCCGTCACGATGGGACGCGTCGCCGGGGGAGCGCTCGCGCTCGTCGCCGTCGGCATCTCCCTCGGCGGCGACGTGCTCGAGGACGCGCCGCTGTGGATGCTGATCCTGCCGTTCGCCGCCGGAGTCGGCATCGCGTGGCAGCAGGCGACGAACGGGCGGCTCGCACAGCGCGTCGGCTCACCCATGATCGCGACCATGACGAGCTTCATCGCGGGGACGATCGTCCTCGCCGTCGCCGCCGGGATCAGCGTCCTCGTGCAGGGCCCTCCGGAGCCTCTGCCCGCGGAGCCCTGGCTCTATCTGGGTGGCGCGCTCGGGGTGGTCTACATCTTCCTCGGCGCCTTCCTCGTGGCTCAGACGGGGGTGCTGCTGCTCGGCCTCGGCTCCGTGCTCGGGCAGCTCGTGACGGCCGTGCTCATCGATGCGATCTGGCCGGCGGACTCGGCGCCCGCGATCTGGCAGATCATCGCGATGGTGACGGTGGCGGTGACCGGCGTGCTGGTCGCGCTCATCCGTCCGCGCCGACGCTGACCCCGTCCTGGGGTCGCGGAGTCGCTAGTTCTTGTGCGGCATCCGGGTGAGCAGCGCCCGGGCGTCGACGGGCTTGCGGCGCCCCGGCTTCTTCGCGGGCTTTCCGCCGACGTACAGCCAGCCCAGCAGCTCCTCGTTCTTCTTCAGACCATGGGCCTTCGCGACCGCCTTCGACCGCGTGTAATGGCCGGTGCGCCAGATGACACCCCATCCTGCCTCGTCGAGCAGAAGGCTGAGCGTGTGCGCGACGCCCGAGGCCACGGCCTCCTGTTCCCAGCCCGGCACCTTGTCGCTCTTGCGGTGGCTGACGACGACGGCGATCAGCAGCGAGGCGCGCAGCGGCTTCGAGGAGGGATGCTTGTCGCCCTGCGCCTTCGCGATCGCCTTCCCGAGCACCTCGCGGTCGGCGCCGCGCAGCTCGATCAGCCGCCACGGACGCAGAGAGGAGTGATCGGCGACGCGGCCCGCCGCGGCCACGAGCGGCAGGAGCTCCTCGCGGCTGGGCGCGTCCTCGGTGACCTTCGACCAGGACTGACGCGCACGGACGGCGTCGAGGGCGCTCACGCCGATGGTTCCTCGGGGGTGAAGGTGAGCGCCAGCGAGTTCATGCAGTAACGGTCGCCCGTCGGCGTGCCGAATCCGTCGGGGAACACGTGCCCGAGGTGCGAGCCGCAGTTCGCGCAGCGCACCTCGGTGCGGACCATTCCGAGGCTGGTGTCCTCGATGAGCTCGACCGCCTCGGGGCGGATCGATTCGTAGAAGCTGGGCCAGCCGCACCCGGAGTCGAACTTCGTTCCGCTCTGGAACAGCTCCGCCCCGCAGGCGCCGCAGGTGTAGAGCCCGGCGCGCTTCTCGTCGAGCAGCTCGCCGGTCCAGGCCCGCTCGGTCGCGGCCTGGCGGAGCACGGCGTACTGGTCGTCGCCGAGCTCGGCACGCCACTCGGCATCGGACTTGTTCACGCTGTAGGACATGAGACCTCCTGAGTCGCTCTCCATTCTCTCGCGTTCCGGGCAGCTCGGGCGATCGCTGCCTGGGAGTTCTCTCGCGTCCCCGGCGGCTTGCGGGATCACGAGCTGGAGCGCGCCGGGAGTGGCTTCCGGGGATGCCGCGACGTGCGGCGTAGGCTTCGAGCATGCTCGGAGACCTGACGGACCGCGATCGCGCGATCCTCGCCCTGGAGGTCTCCTGGCCGCGCCACAGCGGGTCGAAGGAAGAGGCGATCCGCACCCAGCTGGGGATGAGCCCGGCGCGCTATTACCAGCTGCTGTGGCGGCTCATCGACACCGAACAGGCGCTGCAGCACGACCCGCTCCTCATCCGGCGGCTGCGACGGATCCGCGATGCGCGCGGCGCGCAGCGCACCGCCCGGATGCAGGGTTTCGTCGGCTGACAAGGCGCACACGCCGCAACCTGAACGTCCGAGACAGGGATGCCGAGACGCATGCCCTAGCATCGAGGGGTGTCAAAGCCCGTTCGTGATCGTTTCGACGATGTTCCCCGCACGTCCGGACGCGTCGGCGCGCACCGCGCCGAGAACCCCGGCAGCAACGGCTGGATGGTCCTGCTGTGGGCCGTCGTGGCCGCGCTCGTCCTTCTCGTGGTCGGCATCTTCGCGTCGCTGATGATCATGGGGCGCATCACCCTTTTCCCCGCTCCGCAGGAGTCCGTGACGCCGATGCCGGAGGAGACCGGGATCGTGGACACGTCGTACTCCGTGATGATCCTGAACGCCACGCCCGAGGACGGGCTGGACGAGCAGATGCGGGATGATCTCGTCAACGCCGGTTTCGCCGCGGATCTGGTCTTCGCCGTCGACGGCAGCTCGGACGACTTCCCCGAGACCACCGTGTACTACGTCGAGGACGCCGACGAGCAGGCGGCGATCGGACTGGCCGGACTCATCGGAGGAGCGGCCGTCGAGCAGAGCGACGCCTACGCCGGCATGAACGACACCGGGCAGAAGCAGCTGGCGGTCGCGATCGGGCTCGACCGCACGGCAGCGGGGTCCGCCGAACAGACGCCCGAGGAGTAGCGTCCGCGGCTGTTTCCTCCTGCGCGGGCGCGGCTTGCACTCGATGGGGTCGAGTGCCAGAATGGGCGTTAGCACTCGATCACTCTGAGTGCTAAACCGAACGTATACGTCCAGGAGGGACGACAAAACTCATGGCAAAGATCATCGCTTTCGATGAGGAGGCCCGTCGTGGTCTCGAGCGCGGCCTGAACATCCTCGCCGACGCTGTCAAGGTGACCCTCGGCCCGCGCGGTCGCAACGTCGTGCTCGAGAAGAAGTGGGGCGCCCCCACGATCACGAACGACGGTGTGTCGATCGCCAAGGAGATCGAGCTGGACGACCCGTACGAGAAGATCGGCGCGGAGCTCGTCAAGGAGGTCGCCAAGAAGACCGATGACGTCGCCGGTGACGGAACCACCACCGCGACCGTCCTCGCCCAGGCACTGGTCCGCGAGGGCCTGCGCAACGTCGCGGCCGGCGCCGACCCGATCTCGCTCAAGAAGGGCATCGAGAAGGCCGTCGCCGCCATCACCGAGGAGCTGCTCTCCAGCGCCAAGGAGATCGAGTCCAAGGAGGAGATCGCCGCGACCGCGTCCATCTCCGCCGCCGACGCCTCGATCGGCGAGCTGATCGCCGAGGCGATCGACAAGGTCGGCAAGGAGGGCGTCGTCACCGTCGAGGAGTCGCAGACCTTCGGCACCGAGCTCGAGCTCACCGAGGGCATGCGCTTCGACAAGGGCTACATCAACCCCTACTTCGTCACGGACGCCGACCGCCAGGAGGCCGTGTTCGAGGAGCCCTACATCCTCATCGCGAACTCGAAGATCTCGAACATCAAGGATCTTCTCCCCGTCGTCGACAAGGTGATCCAGGACGGCAAGGAGCTCGTCATCATCGCCGAGGACGTCGAGGGCGAGGCTCTCGCGACTCTCGTGCTGAACAAGATCCGCGGCATCTTCAAGTCGGCGGCCGTCAAGGCTCCCGGCTTCGGCGACCGCCGCAAGGCTCAGCTGCAGGACATCGCGATCCTCACGGGCGGACAGGTCATCACCGAGGAGGTCGGTCTCAAGCTCGAGAACACCACCCTCGACCTGCTCGGCCGTGCGCGCAAGGTCATCATCACCAAGGACGAGACCACGATCGTCGAGGGTGCCGGTGACCACGACCAGATCGAGGGCCGCGTGACCCAGATCCGTCGCGAGATCGAGAACACCGACAGCGACTACGACCGCGAGAAGCTGCAGGAGCGCCTCGCCAAGCTCGCCGGCGGCGTCGCCGTCATCAAGGCGGGCGCGGCCACCGAGGTCGAGCTCAAGGAGCGCAAGCACCGCATCGAGGACGCCGTCCGCAACGCGAAGGCGGCCGTCGAGGAGGGCATCGTCCCCGGCGGTGGCGTCGCGCTCATCCAGGCGGGCACCAAGGCGCTCGACGCTCTCACGCTCGAGGGCGACGAGGCGACCGGCGCGAACATCGTCCGCGTCGCGATCTCGGCTCCGCTGAAGCAGATCGCCCTCAACGCCGGCCTCGAGCCGGGCGTCGTGGCGGCCAAGGTCGCCGAGCTCCCGACCGGGCAGGGCCTGAACGCCGCCAGCGGCGAGTACGTCGAGATGTTCGGCGCTGGCATCATCGACCCGGCCAAGGTGACCCGATCGGCTCTGCAGAACGCCGCGTCGATCGCCGGTCTGTTCCTCACGACCGAGGCCGTCGTCGCCGACAAGCCCGAGAAGGCCGCGGCTCCGGCCGCCGACCCGACGGGTGGCATGGACTTCTGACCCCATCCACGCACAGAAACGCCCTGGCTCCGGCCAGGGCGTTTCTGCGTTCCGCGCGGGGGTCAGCGGAACAGGCTGGCCGAGTACTGGTCGGCATCCGCGTACTGCGCGGCCGCGGTGCCGAGCGCGGTGCTGATGGACGACAGCACCTGCTCGACGTGCAGCTGAGCCGCCCGCCATTGCTCCCCGCATGCCTGGAACGCCGCGGACGCGTTGCCGGTCCAGGAGGACTGCAACTGCGTCAGCTGGGCGGCCAGCGCGGTGGATTCGGCCTGCAGCCGCTCGACCGTTCCCCTGGCGGCCGCGGTCGCGGTGTTGACGGCGTCGGTGTCGACGCTGAAGACGGACATGGAGACTCCTCTCGTCGCCCCTGCGTTGCTGCCGGGGGAGCTCCACAGTAGGTCGGCGGCGGCCACGGGCGCTCGGTCCGGAGCCCGGCTTCTGCGGCATCCGTGGACAGCCTGCGCTGCCGGCCCCGCTGTGCAGGGCGAGTACGTCAGATGTCGAGCCGCTCGATCGGCTGCGTGTCCTGGAGCAGATGCTCGGGGATGGCGCGTGCCGGGGCGAGCGGCAGGGTCACGGTGAACGTCGCCCCGCCTCCCGGAGTCTCCGAGACCGCGACCGAGCCCTGCAGCGCCTCCACGATGGAGGCGACGATCGCCAGGCCCAGACCGGATCCGCCCGTCTCGCGCGCGCGGGACGTGTCGGCACGCCAGAAGCGCTGGAAGATCTGCTCCCGGATCTGCTCCGGCACGCCCTCCCCATGGTCGGCGATCGCGATCGTGCCGACACCCGCCACGCGATCGGCGCCGACGATGATCTCGATCGGCGAGTCCTCGTTCGAGAAGCGCCGCGCGTTCCCGAGCAGGTTCGCCACGACCTGGCGCACCTTGTTCTCCTCGCCCAGCACGATGGGGGGCGTGCTCACCGGGGTGTCGACCACCTCGCTGAAGTCGATCTCCGGGACCGGCTCGGCCGACGGCGTGCGGGGTCGGCGGCGCAGGCGCGCCAGCGTCGCCCCGGCTCGACCGCGCGGAGTCGGCGCCGGACGCTGCTGCTCCACCGGGACGGTCGACGTCGAGGGCTCCCGCGGCGGAGGCCGGCGTGCGGTGGTGTCGATGACCGTCACGGTGCGACCGGGGGCCGCCGCCCGGACGTCGAGAGCGGCATCCCGAGCGATCGGACGCAGGTCCAGGGGGACGATCTCCAGCTCGCGCTTCTCGTCCAGCCGCGCGAGGGCGAGGAGGTCCTCGACGAGCACGCCCATCCGGGTCGCCTCCTTCTCGATGCGCTCCATCGCGCGAGCCGTGTCCTCCTCACCGCGGATGGCTCCCATCCGGTACAGCTCGGCGTAGCCGCGCACGCTCACCAGCGGCGTGCGCAGCTCATGGCTGGCATCGCCGATGAAGCGCCGCATGTGCTGCACGGTCCGGTCCCGCTCGGCGATCGATCGGTCCAGACGGTCGAGCATGGTGTTGATCGCGAAGTTCAGTCGCCCGACCTCGGTGGTCGGTTCGAGGTCGGTCATGCGCTGGCTGAAGTCGCCGGACGCGATCGACATGGCCGTCGTCTCGACATGCCCGAGGCGACGGAACGTCAGGGTCACCAGGCCCCGCGTCAGCAGCGCCGCGATGAGGATGGTGAACAGCGCGACCGTCGTGTAGACGCCGAAGTAGACGCCGACGATCCGATCGACCTCCTCCAGAGGCATCGCCACGTACTGCACATAGACGATGCCCTCCGGCCCCTGCTTCGTGCTGACCGCTCCGTTGAAGTGGGCGGTGCCGTCGGCGCTGGTCAGCTCCAGCGGCGTCCTGTCCTCATCGGCCTTCGCCTGCGCGAGCGTGTACGTGTCGGGGAAGTCGGGGGACACGGCATCCTGGGCCCCGCCGGCCTGCGCGACGAAGGTGCCTGCGGAGTCGTAGAAGGCGACGAACGCCTCGCTGCGGACCGCATCCTCCCGTTCGGTCAGGACCAGTCCGCCGTCCCCGTCCGAGCCGACGTCGAAGAAGCGATCGGCCATGTCGGTGCTGGCCAGTGACGGCAGCTGCGAGTTGATGTTGCCGATCAGCGCCTGGCGCATGATCGGCACGGTGCCGATGCCCGCGACCACGAGGCCGAGCGCGAGCACGGCGACGGTGACGCCGGTGACCTTCGCCCGCAGGCTGATCCGCCGCCACCCGCTGGTGACCGCGTCGGGCTTGTGCGCCATGCGGTCCCTCCCGTGAACGGCGTGCGGCGGCTGCCGGTCAGGCGGACTTGCCGCCGACCTTCAGCATGTAACCGAAACCGCGCTTGGTCTGGATGAGCGACTCCTCGGTGTGCGGGTCGATCTTGCGGCGGAGGTACGAGATGTAGCTCTCCACGATCCCGGCGTCCCCGTTGAAGTCGTACTCCCAGACGTGATCCAGGATCTGCGCCTTGGACAGCACGCGGTTCGGGTTGAGCATGAGGTAGCGCAGCAGCTTGAACTCGGTCGGGCTCAGCTCGATCGGGACCTTGCCGACGTAGACGTCGTGCGTGTCCTGGTCCATCGACAGCTCGCCGGCGCGGATGATCGACTCCTCGTCGGCCTGCATCGTGCGGCGCAGGATCGCCTGGGCGCGCGCGACGATCTCGTCGAGGGCGAAGGGCTTGGTGACGTAGTCGTCGCCGCCCGCGTTGAGACCCTCGATCTTGTCCTGCGTGTCGTCCTTGGCGGTGAGGAAGAGGATCGGCGCCGTGAACCCGGCACCGCGGAGGCGCTTGGTGACGCTGAAGCCGTTCATGTCCGGCAGCATGACGTCGAGGATGATGAGGTCGGGCTCCTCCTCGAGGACCGCCGAGATGGTGGCCGCTCCGTTCCCGACGGTCTTCACCTGGAATCCGGCGAAGCTCAGACCCGTGGAGAGCAGGTCGCGGATGTTCGGCTCGTCGTCGACGACCAGGATGCGCGCATCAGTCATGCCCCCATTATGGTGACTCCGGCCATGCCGTGGCTGATCATTCGCCGGAATGGCGCATCACGCCCTCACGCCGCGGTGAGCTCGTCGGCGTCGAGGATCGTGTAGCTGTACCCCTGTTCGGCGAGGAAGCGCTGGCGGTTCTGCGCGTAGTCCTGGTCCACGGTGTCCCGTGCGATGAGCGTGTAGAAGCTGGCGGTGTGGCCGGACTGCTTCGGCCGCAGCAGGCGCCCCAGGCGCTGCGCCTCCTCCTGTCGGGATCCGAAGGATCCGGACACCTGGATGGCGACGGATGCCTCGGGGAGGTCGATCGAGAAGTTCGCGACCTTCGAGACCACCAGCAGCGAGATCTCGCCCTCGCGGAACTGCCGGTACAGCTCCTCCCGCTCGTCCACGGGCGTCGCGCCGGTGATCTGCGGGGCGTTCAGCGCCTCGGACAGCGTGTCGAGCTGGTCGAGGTACTGGCCGATCACGAGGACCCGCTCGCCCGGGTGCTTGGCGATCAGCTCGCGCACGGCGTCGATCTTGGCGGGCGCCGAGGCGGCGAGGCGGTAGCGGTCGTCATCCGTGGCCGCGGCGTACTCCAGCCGGTCGCCGGGTGGCAGGTCGACGCGCACCTCGTAGCAGGCGGCGGGGGAGATGAAGCCCTGCGCCTCGATCTGCTTCCACGGCGCGTCGAAGCGCTTGGGGCCGATCAGGCTGAAGACGTCGCCTTCGCGGCCGTCCTCGCGCACGAGCGTGGCGGTCAGACCGATGCGGCGACGCGCCTGCAGGTCGGCCGTGAGCTTGAAGACCGGAGCGGGGAGCAGATGCACCTCGTCGTACACGATGAGACCCCAGTCCAGGGCATCGAGCAGCGCCAGGTGGGCGTACTGCCCCTTCCGCTTCGCCGTGAGGATCTGGTACGTCGCGATCGTGACGGGCTTGACCTCCTTGGCCTGCCCGGAGTACTCGCCGATCTCCTCGGGAGTGAGCGAGGTCCTCTTGAGCAGCTCATCCCGCCACTGCCGCGCCGAGACGGTGTTCGTCACGAGGATCAGCGTCGTCGTCTTGGTCGCGGCCATCGCGCCGGCCCCGACGATCGTCTTGCCCGCACCGCAGGGGAGCACCACGACGCCGGAGCCGTCCTTCGCGAAGGCATCCACGGCCTCCTGCTGATAGGGCCGGATCGTCCAACCGTCCTCGGCGAGCTCGATCTCGTGCGGCGTGCCGGGGGTGTACCCGGCGAGGTCCTCGGCGGGCCAGCCGATCTTCAGCAGCTCCTGCTTGATCTGGCCGCGCGCCCACGCGTCGACGACGTACGAGTCCGGCGACGGGTGCCCGATCAGCAGCGGCTGGATGCGCTTGTTGTTCGCGACCTGCGCGAGGACGGCGGGGTCGGTGGAGCGCAGGATCAACGTGCCCTCGTCGTCGCGTTCGATGACCAAGCGGCCGTAGCGGTTGACGGTCTCGGCGAGGTCCACGGCCACCGACGGCGGCACGGGGAAGCGCGACCAGCGATCGAGGGTCTCGAGCATGTCCTCGGCCGTGTGCCCGGCCGCCCGTGCGTTCCACAGTCCGAGACGCGTGATGCGATACGTGTGGATGTGCTCGGGGGCCCGCTCCAGCTCGGCGAAGATGGCCAGCTCGTGGCGGGCGCTCTCGGCATCCGCGTGCGCGACCTCGAGCAGGACGGTGCGATCGCTCTGGACGATCAGGGGGCCATCAGACATAGCAGACCAGTCTACCGGGAGTGACCGCGGCGGGCGTCGGGCGCTCAGGCCTCCGGAGCCGCGTCCAGGATCCGCGCGGATCGGATGCTGGAGACGGGCAGGGTCCGTTCGACATCGGCTGCGCGATCACGACCGCGCAGCCGACCGCCGCCGAGCCCGCTCGCCTCGAGGGTCAGCTCGCGCGACGAACCGTCCGGCATCCCCACCTCCACGACGACCACGGCGCGCTGCCGGACTGCCGCTTCGAGCTCGCGGTCCAGCCACGCGGCGTCGGCGTCCGGCCCCTGCCGCTCGCGCAGACGGGCGATGAGCGGCGCATAGGACGCTGCGTCCACCGTGGTCGATGAGGCATCCGCGGGCGGGGTGCGGCGCATCGAGACCGCCTGTCCGTCGGCGTCCACGAGCGTCGCGGGATAGCGGGCGTCGACGAGCGACCAGTACACGGTGTCCGCGCGCACGCGGGAGGTGAGCATCCCGTCCTCCCGAGCGAGGGCGAGCGGACGCAGCCCGCGGTCGATGCCGATCGCCTCGATCAGGTGGGGGTCGCTGCTCGTCACGATGGTCCCCTCGTCCGAGGACCAGACGCGCACGAGCCCGTGCCGCGCGGCCGTCTGGGTGACGAGGTAAGCCAGCGGCTGCGGCAGGCCGGTCAGCGACAGGCCGGTGAGGAATTCGACGATCGAGGACTCGGTCTCTCCCTCCACGAGCGCGCGCGTGAGGGAATCCGCTGTGAAGCGGTACGAGGACGACTGCGCCGAGTCCCGCTCCACCATGCCGCGCAGTCGCACCTCGAGCGCGGGCTGCAGCGGGCCGGGGGCGATCGCGGTCAGATCGTTCTGGAGGAAGACCCGATCCACCTCCGCGGGGACGCGCCCACGCAGAGCGTCGGCGTCGGCATCCCCTCCTCGTCGCAGGCGGGCGGACCACTCCGGCTCGGTGTCGTCGTCGGCGAGGAGGCCGAGCAGCCGCGCGCGGCGCTGGAGCCGTTCGTGTCGTTCCGGCCAGGCCGGATCCCACGGGTAGGCCGAGGACCACGACGCCGGCGGGATCCAGCCGGCCCGGTCTCGCAGCCCGGTGGGCAGCGAGGCGCGGAACGCGGTCGCGAGGCGCTCCCAGCGCTCGGCGAAGCCGAGGTCCAGCCATTCCCGTGCATCGGCCGTCGGCACCACGCGGCGTTCCTGCGTCCGCAGCAGTCCGGCATCCTCGGCCAGAGCGCGCAGCTCGTCGGCGTCGTCCGGATCGATGCCGGACTCCGCCAGCCGCTTCTTCTCGCCGGATGCGAGAGCACCCGTCGCGAGCAGGGCGAGCGGAGACTCGCGTGCGGCGAGGAGGATGTCGGCGACGCGACCCGACGTGGTGAACGCGTGCTCGGCGGCGCGCGCCGATGCGCCGTCGGACGCGGCTTCCGGTTCGATGTCGGCCGACGCCCGGACGACGGGGCGCCCCGACACGGAGTCCGCGACGGGCGCGTACGGGCGGCCGTCGGCGGCGATCAGTGCCAGGGCGATCAGGCGTTCGCGGCTCTCCCCGGCATCCGCTCCGGAGGCGGCTCGAGCGAGCGCCGCGGCGTCCTCACGGGGGAGCGCGGTGACGGCGCGGTCGACCGATCCGGGATCGAGCAGCGCCTCCGCGGCGTCGAAGAAGTCCTGCCACGCCGCATCCGCACGCACCCCGCGCGCGGTGAACAGCCGCTCCAGGTCCTCATCGTCTGCAGCGGCCAGCCACACGGCGAGCGGGCGGGCGTGCGTGCTCATGTCAGGAGCGCTTGGTCGCGCGTCCCTTCCGCACGAAGCTCATGATCAGCAGCGTGATGATCAGCACGAACGCGATCGGAAGGCCCCATTGGGGGACGGCCGCGACGACCGGCCAGACGCCGGTGCCGAAGTCCTCGTGCTGCATTCCCACCGCCGTGGCGATGATGATCGCGAAGAAGCAGATGACCGACAGGGCGGCCAGGGTGAGCGCGGTGAAGGCGAGGATGCGATCCACCGCGCGGACCGGCACGTCCGGTCCGGAGTTCTGCGTGCTCATCCGTCTCAGCCTAGTCCCTCGTTCCCCGGTAGGCTGGAGGGAGGTGCGCGGGGGCGCACCCGATTTCCGATCGCAACACAGTGAGGTTCTCCATGCCCACCGGCAAGGTCAGGTTCTACGACGACGAGAAGGGGTTCGGCTTCATCGCCAGCGATGACGGCCAGGACGTCTTCCTGCACGCCTCCGCTCTCCCCGCAGGAGCGACGGTGAAGGCCGGCAGTCGCGTCGAGTTCGGCGTCGCCGACGGCAAGCGCGGACTGCAGGCGCTGTCCGTGCGCGTGCTCGAGGCACCGGTGAGCCTGTCCAAGGCCAAGCGCAAGCCGGCGGATGACATGGCGATCATCGTCGAGGACCTCGTGAAGCTGCTCGACGGCATCGGCGGAGACCTGCGCCGCGGACGCTATCCGTCCTCCAGCCACGGTCGGAAGATCGCGGCCGTGCTGCGCAAGGTGGCCGATGACCTCGACGCCTGAGCCCGATGCGCGTCTGATCGACGCCCGTGATCTCGCACTCTCCGCGCTGCACGAGATCACGGCTCCGTCGACCGTCGGTCCCGCCGCGGGTCACCTGGTCGAGGAGGACGGCTCACTGTCCCTGCGCTTCGAGAACCGGCTGGCCGGATATCCCGGCTGGTACTGGACGGTGACCGTGGCGCGCGTCGACGACGAGGAGCCGACCGTGCTCGAGGTCGAGCTGCTGCCCGGTGACGGCGCGCTGCTCGCGCCGGACTGGGTGCCGTGGGCCGAACGCCTCGCGGAGTACCGTGCGCACCAGGCGGAGCTCGCCGAGCAGGCGGCCGCCGAGGCATCCGCCGCGGTCGTGGACGACGACGCCGAAGAGGACGTCGATGACGAGGACGCCGACTCGGAGGACGACTTCGACGACGACCTGGATCTGGACGCCGAGGCCGATGAGGACGTCGAGGACGACCTGGACCTCGACGAGGACGCCGTCTCGCCGCGCCTGCACGCCGGCGATCTCGACGGCGTCGACATCGACGAGCTCGACGATTCCGCGCCCGACGAGGATGAGGACGAGCTCTCGGACGAGGATGAGACCGAGCTCTCCGACGAGGACGAAGTCTCCGACGAGGAGGAATGACCCCGGATGCCGCGCGCTGCGGCATCCGCTGCTCTCGCGTCACGCTGCTGTGACCGGTGTCGTGCGGCTCGTGCCCTGCGTCGCGCTGCCATTACCTGCAGACGCCGCTCATTCCGCGACGCTCGGATCGGAAGCGCGAAACCGGGATCAGTGCGATCCCGGGATCAGCAGCGTGAGATCCGGACGCCGCAGGCTCACGCCTGCGTGTGCTCCAGGACGTAGTCGATCGAGCGGATGAGCTGGCGGACATCATCCGGCTCGATGGAGACGAAGGTCGCGATGCGCAGCTGGTTGCGACCGAGCTTGCGGTAGGGCTCGGTGTCCACGATGCCGTTGGCGCGGAGGGTCTTGGCGATCGCTGCCGCGTCGATGCTGTCGTCGAAGTCGATCGTCGCGACGACGGGGGAGCGGTGCGCCGCCTCGGCGACGTACGGCGTCGCGACGTCGGACGCCTCGGCCCAGTCGTACAGTGCCTGGGAGGATTCGGATGTGCGCCCGCCCGCCCACGCGAGTCCGCCGTTGCCGTTGATCCACTGCAGCTGGCTGTCCAGCAGGTGCAGGGTGGTCAGCGCCGGCGTGTTCAGCGTCTGGTTCAGGCGCGAGTTGTCGACCGCGTTCTTGAGGCTGAGGAACTCGGGGATGTAGCGACCGGATGCCGCGATCCGCTCGATCCGCTCGATGGCCGCCGGTGACACCGCGGCGAACCAGAGCCCGCCGTCGGAGCCGAGGTTCTTCTGCGGGGCGAAGTAGTAGACGTCGGCCTGGGTGACGTCGAAGTCGATGCCGCCGGCAGCGCTCGTCGCGTCGATGACCGTCAGTGCGCCCTCGGCCGCCACGCGCTCGACCGGAGCGGCGACGCCGGTGGAGGTCTCGTTGTGAGGCCAGGCGTACACGTCCACGCCGTCCACGATCTCGGCAGCGGTGCGCGATCCGGGTTCCGCGTTGCGCACATCCGGCGCCTGCAGCCACGGCGCTGCCGCGGCCTTGGCGAACTTGCCGCCGAACTCGCCGAACACGAGGTTCTGCGCTCGGTTCTGGATCAGGCCGAACGCCGCGGCATCCCAGAACGCGGTCGACCCGCCGTTGCCGAGGATGATCTCGTAGCCCTCCGGAAGGCGCAGGAGCGAGGCGAGCTGCTCTCGGACGCTGCCGACGAGGTTCTTCACCGGGGCCTGGCGGTGGGACGTGCCGAGGATCGATCCGCCGGACGACACCAGTGCCTCGAGCTGCGCGGGGCGCACCTTGGACGGTCCGCATCCGAAGCGGCCGTCGACGGGCAGGAGGTCTCGGGGAATCTCGATCGCCATGGGTCGATTCTAGGACCCGCGCTCCATGCTGTTTCCCCCGGTGACGCCGCTGATGTCGGAACAGGAATGTAGGCTTGCCTAAGAACCTTCGGAGGGCCAGATGACCGACCTGATCGACACCACGGAGATGTATCTCCGCACCATCCTCGAACTCGAGGAGGAGAACATCGTGCCGCTGCGCGCGCGGATCTCCGAGCGGCTGGGTCACTCCGGTCCGACGGTGTCGCAGACGGTGGGCCGCATGGAGCGCGACGGCCTTGTCGTCGTGTCCGAGGACCGCACCCTCGAATTGACGGACGCCGGGCGCCGCAAGGCCGTCGACGTGATGCGCAAGCACCGGCTGGCCGAGCGCCTGCTGTCCGACGTGATCGGGCTCGACTGGGCGTACGTGCACGAAGAGGCCTGCCGGTGGGAGCACGTCATGAGCGAACAGGTCGAGCGTCGTCTCGTCGAGCTGCTCGGCCACCCGACCGAATCGCCGTACGGCAACCCCATCCCCGGGCTCGACCAGCTCGGCGATCTTCCTGCGCGGACGTTCGATGAGGGCGTGATCGGTCTCGTGCAGAAGCTCAACGCCGCGGAGGAGTCGACGGAGGGGACGGTGCGCCGCCTCGCCGAGCCCGCGCAGGTCGATCCGGAGCTGCTCGAGCAGCTGCGCGGTGCGGGCGTGGTGCCCGGGGCGCGCGGGTCGTACCGATACAACGAGGGCTACGTGCTGATCCAGATGGACGGCAGCGACGAGGGACTCGAGCTCCCGGTCGAGCTCGCTTCGCACATCTTCCTCGTGCGCGACGAGGCCTGATTCCGCCGGTCGCGGATGCGCGGCATCCGGGTTCGGATGATTGCCAGGTTCGCAGGGTGACAGAATCGTTATCTTCCGGTAACCTCGGTCAGGTCGTCCGCGAAGAAGCCCGCAGGCGATGACCGTGAAGATCGCCTCACCGGCTCGTCGTCTTCACGGGAACAGAACGCACAGTGCCCGAGCTACACACGTGCCCCGACAGCAGAGTGCCGACGAGCCAGCGCAACCCGAGCGCCGAGGCGCAGGAGGATCACTGATCTTGGCCACAGACATCGAATCGCCCGAGAAGTCAACCGAAAAGCGCACCCTCGCCCGTCGTGGCGCGGGTCGAAGCGGGCGCAAGGTGTCCGTGAAGAAGCCACTGCGATCGATCGCCATCTTCGGCGCGGTCGGTGCCCTGGTCGCCGCGGTCGCCCTGCCCGCGTATGCGTCCACGACTCCGACGACCGAGGCGGCGACCACGCTGCAGCAGGTCGCGATGGATGACGCGCAGTCCCTCGTCGTCGCGTCCGAGGCGACGTCCGCACCCATGGATCGCGGCAACTACTCGGCCACCACCCCTGAAGAGATCGCGCAGAAGAAGGCCGAGGAGGCCGCCAAGGCGCGTGCCGCGGCCGCGGCCAAGGCGGCGGCCTCATCCTCGCCCTCGTCGTACAGCACCGCCGGAGTCGCGCTCGTCGCTCCGGGATCCGGCCAGGTGCGCAACCCGGTCGGCGGCTCGTACTACGTCAGCCGCACGCTCAGCGGCAGCCACAACGGCGCCGACATGGTGGGCGACGCCGGCACTCCGCTCTACGCGGCCGCCGCCGGCACGGTCCGCATCTCGACGGACAGTTACTACGGCTACGGCGTCGGTGTCGTCATCGACCACGTGCTCGGCGGCCAGCAGGTCTCGACGCTCTACGGCCACATGATCTACGGCTCGCGTCAGGTCCAGGCGGGGCAGACCGTCCAGGCCGGGCAGCTGATCGGATTCATGGGCAGCACCGGGCGCTCGACCGCCAACCACCTCCACTTCGAGGTGCGCATCGGCGGAGGGCTCGTCGAGCCGATCGGCTGGCTCAACGCCAACGGCGCTCCTGCCTGATCGCCATCGACACGCCCCTCGGCGTTCACTGGGCGTTTCGCCGATACTCGGGCTGATGGGTTAGCCTGATCCCGTTGTCGCACAGGCGGGAGTGGCTGATGGACCGAATACCGGGCATCCGAACCATGGATGCGCTCGGCCTTCTGGTGCTTCGGCATTGCCCGCAGGGATGCCACGGTGCAACCGTGCGTGAAAGGCGCTGTCTCTAGAGACGGCGCCTTTTCTCGTCCCTGCGTTCCTCCGCCCGCGCGGCCTCGTGTGAGTCGAGAGTGCCGGGAAGCCGTCCCGGCGTATCGAGAGGATGAAGATGCGCACACTGGTGCTGAACGCCGGATACGAACCCCTCGCCGTGGTGTCCTTCAAGAGAGCGCTCGTGCTCGTCATGAACGACAAGGCGACCGTGATCGAGCACGTGGAAGGCGATCCGGTCTGGGCCAGCCACGGCTCGTTCGACCGCCCGGTCGTCATCATCCTCAGCCGCTACGTGCGGGTTCCCTCCACCCGTCGTGTCCCGGTGACCAGGCGCGGCGTGCTCCGTCGAGACAACCAGCGCTGCGGGTACTGCGGCAAGGCGGCCTCCACGATCGACCACGTCCTGCCGCGCTCGCGAGGAGGGGCGGACTCCTGGGAGAACCTGGTCGCCTGCTGCCTGCGCTGCAACAACATCAAGAGCGACCGGACTCCGCAGGAGATGGGGTGGGAACTGCGGTTCACGCCGCGCCCTCCGCGAGGTACGAGCTGGACCGTGCGCGGCACGGAGCGCAGCGATCCGCGGTGGGAGCCGTATCTCGCGCTTGCGGCGTGACCGCCGAGTCGTTCGCGGACACCGGACGAGGGGGAACCTCGTCCGGCCTGGGTAGACTGGTCGAGCCAGCCTCTGTAGCTCAATGGAAGAGCAGTTGCGTCCTAAGCAAACGGTTGGGGGTTCGAGTCCCTCCAGGGGCACCGTCTGTTCTCTCGCGAAGAGGTCGCGGGTTCTTCACCCTGTCGCTCCGGCCGGCTCCCCGCACACGAGAATGGCGACGGAATCGGCGTAATGAACTGACCGTCGTCGAGTCTCTTCGAGTGCGTGGGGGAGCGACGATCCCGTGCGACACCGGATCTCATAGTCGAGCAGTACCGAGCACAAGGGCCGTGATGGTGACAGACAACAACAAACGATGGGGAGTGGGCCGAACCGGGGCCTGGATCGCCGCGGCAGCGGTGGCACTGAGTGCACTTGCTGCCCCGATGGCTGCGACAGCCGCGCCAGCCGTGGATCTCGAGACGGGGGACACGGTCTATATCGGCGGCAAGCAGGGCTATGGCGGCACGGGCGTGTTCCCGCTGTGGCCGGGCGATGCTCAGGACGGCGACCCTCTCTTCTGGGCGTATTGCCTGGAGAACCAGGTCGACGCGAGGACCAGCGCGACAGGGGTGGTCGGTGACGTAGGGGACTACGTCGGCACCAACTACTTCACGGACCCGACGGTACAGGGCAAGGTCCTGTGGGTGCTCGCGAACAGCTACCCTGCGCTCTCGCTCGACGAGTTCGGTACCGCCGCGGGCGTTCCGGAGATCTCCCGCAACGACGCGATCGAGGCGACGCAGTATGCCATCTGGCGATACACCGACCTGACGTTCGATGCGAACTGGGACTTCGAGACGCAGGATTCCGCGGATGCGTACTGGTACTTGATCAACGGTGCGAACGCCTCTTCGGGTCTGAGTCCCGATGACTTCGAAGTGACCGCGTCCGTCGAGTCGCCCCCCACGCCGCAGACAGCCGATTCCCTGGTCGGGCCGTTCACCGTCACGACCAACCAGTCGACCGTATCGGTCAGCAGCGACGGAGATGCGGTGATCACCGACGCCGTGGGGAACCCCATCGACACGGATGCCGTGGTCGACGGGCAGCAGCTCTACCTCGACCTGCGAGGCACGAGCGCAGCGGGCTCTGCCACCATCACCGTCAGCGCCCGGGGGTCGAGCAGCACGGGGAACATCATCTCCGTCCCCACCGTCGCCGGCACGACCCCGACGGAAGAGGACCACGCGCAGAGCCTCATCCTGGTCACGCCGAGTGAGACCACGACGACGGCCCAGGGCACCGTCGAATGGGCGGCATTGCCGGTTCCAGCGATCAGGACGTCATTGGTGGACGCGGCTGATGGTGATCGGGTGCTGCCGTGGAGCGGAGGATCGGTGACGGACACGGTCGCGTTCCAGAATCTCACGCCGGGCACGGAGTACACGCTGACGGGTGAGCTCATTCGGAAGGCGGACGGTTCGACGACGGGCATCACGGGCTCGACGACGTTCACGCCGACCGAGCCCGACGGCAGCGTCGAGGTGTCGTTCGTGGTTCCCGAGGGATTCGCCGGTGAGGTCCTGGTCGCTTTCGAGCGTCTGTTCCTGGGGGAGGCGACGGGCGATCCTGTCGCCGTCCACGAGGACATCGATGATCCGGCTCAGACCGTCACCGTCGAGGAGGCGCCCGTCACCCCGACGGAGCCGAGCACGCCGTCCCAGCCGAGCACGCCGTCCCAGCCGAACTCGCCGACGCAGCCGAACTCGCCGACGCAGCCGGATGCCTCGGAGCCGTCGGAGGGACGGCTCGCGACGACGGGAGCCACGCTTCCTGACGTCGGTGTCGCAGCGGCGGCGATCATGGTGGCGCTGGGGACAGCCCTTCTTCGGATGCGCCGGGCGCGCTCCGAACTCTGAGTCGTTCTGACCGCAACAGCAGGCCCGGCATCCTTCGATGCCGGGCCTCTGCGCTTCCTCCCTGATCAACGAGGCAGCGCTGCGGCCGGCGAGAGGAACTCTCTCAGATCTGCGACGAGCGCCCCGCTGGCCTCCTCGGCCACGTGATGCCCGCTGTCGATACGAGCCTCCTTCGGCTCTGCGATCGTCCAAGGGCGCCAGACGGCGAGCGGATCGTCGTACAGCGACAGGAGGTCATCACGGAGAGACCAGATGAGGAGGGTCGGCGACGCGATCCTGCGCCCGGCGGCGCGGTCGGCGTCCTCGTGCTCCCTGTCGATCGTCAGCCCCGCCCGGTAGTCCTCGAGCATCGGCGAGGATCACACGCTCCGGGATCTGCGGCTGCGCGAAGAAGAACCAGTGTCACCACGCGGTGGCGAAGCGGTCATCGGCTCGACGAAGATGCTCGCTGATCGGCAGACAGTCCACGAGCGCCAGCCGTCGCACCGCCTCCGGATGGTCGAGCGCCAGTCGAAGGGCGACATAGCTCCCGCGGTCGTGCCCGACGAGGTCGAAGCGACCATGGCCCAGCTCGCGAGCGACCTGCAGCATGTCGTTCGCCATCACGCGTTTCGAGGCCTGTGAATGATCCGCCGCCGGTGGTGGCGCAGTCGATGCTCCGTACCCCCGAAGGTCCGGGCAGATCACGGTGAACCCGAGGTCCACGAGAAGGGGAGCCACGCGATGCCAGGTGGACGATGTGCGCGGATGGCCGTGCAGAAGCATCACTGCAGGTCCTTCGCCGCCGAATCGGCAGAAGATGGTCGCGTCGTCCGTCCGGACGTGCGCCTCGGAGAATCCGGAGAACACCGCGTCCTGGAACCGGTCCTCAGCCTGCCATCGCCTGGAGACGCGTGCGGAGCTCCTCGCTGGTGTGGGTCTCCTGATCGAGATTCTGCTGGAGCAGCTTCGCCGCCTCCGTGCTCTGTGCGTTCACGGCGAGGATCAGGGACGTGTACGCGGCGATCTCGTAGTGCTCGTTCCCCAGCGCGGAGGCGAGTGCGACCTGATCGCGCAAGGCGGGGGCGGCGCGCTTGATCAGCGATTCGGCCTGGCGCGAGATGCCCTTCGTGCTCGGCGACGGAGCCGTCGATTCCGGCAGCTCCAGAACGCGGAACACCTGCTGCAGATTGGCGATCTGCTCCCGGGTCTCCTCCTGATGGTGCCGGAACAGCTTCTTCACATCCGTCGACTTCGCGGCGCCGGCGAGCTCCTTCAGCGCGGCCAGGGAGTCGTTCTCCATCGTCAGTGCTGTGCGGAGCTGGAAGCGGATGAGGTCCTGCGGGGATTCGAGCACCGTCTGGGACATGGCCATTCCTTTCGTCGGAGGACTCACCGTACGGTGCTCGCGCCAGACGCCATGAGGGGCTTGATTTCCGCGTCGCGGAGCACTATCGCGTCCGTGAACGGGGTCGCTCCGCAGGGCCGGCGTCAGGCCACGAGCGGCAGCAAGGACGCCAGGAAACCCAGGATCGCGGCGCCGAGCATGACGGCCGCGAGCACCAGGCAGACGCGCACGGGCGGAGACCGCTTCTCGAATCGCATGCGCTCCGGATCCCGCGTGGAGACGAAGCCGGGCACGGTCGTGCGATCGGCGTACGTCGCGTGCTCCCGCACGCTCAGCGGACGCGTGCAGGTGCGCCCCTGGACGCTCCAGAGCGCGAAACTGCGGTCGTCGATGTCGTCGAGGATCGTCACGGAGGCCGGGGCGTACGCCCCCTCGGCCAGGCGGATCATGAGACCGATCGCCAGCAGCGGGATGCCCGCCAGCACGCCGATCCAGGACAGCAGGTCGCCGATCGTGCCGACGACGTCGACCGCGCTCATGAGCCGGAACCGGATGCGAACAGGCTCGTTGTCACGCGGCTTCCTTCCGACCTGCGCACACGCTGCGCTTCCTCGACGTTAGCGCACGCCGTCACGCCCGACGCGCCATGGTCGCCGTCCCGCGCACCGGTGCCCTCCGCGCCTGTCGCTCGAGTCGGCGCAGCAGCGGCGTGAGCTGCTGCTCGGCGGTCGACGGATGCTCGGGATGCCATTGCACCCCGGTGATCGGCGCGGTCTCGTGCACGACCGCCTCGACGACGCCGTCGCCCGCGCGAGCGGCGACGCGCAGCCCCGCCCCCAGCGCGTCGACGGCTTGATGGTGCGTGCAGAGCACCGGGAGGTCAGCATCCACGTCGCCGGCGAGATCCACGTCGTTCTCGAGCCGCACGTGCGACCGCACGAACGGATCCGTGCCTCGACCGCGGTGCCGTTCCACGGTGGGCAGATGCTGCACGAGCGTTCCACCGAGCGCGACGTTGATCACCTGGAGTCCGCGGCAGATCCCGAGCACGGGCTTTCGCTGCTGCAACGCCTCGAGGACGACCGCGATATGCGTGCTGTCCGTACGCGGCTCGTGGTGTCCGGAACCCGGGTACTCGACTCGGTCGCCGTACAGCCGCGGATCGACGTCCTCGCCGCCCATGAGGACGATGAGGTCGGCGCGGCGCGCGGCCGCATGGGTCTCGGCGGTCGCGATCTCCGCGGTCGGCACCAGGATCGGCTCCCACCCCAGACGGATTACGGACTGCGCCGCCGACGCGTTCAGCGCGTCGAGCTCGGCCTGATATCCGGCCGCGTGCGGCCTGCGGGTGCGCAGGTGCAGGAGCGCGACTCGATGGGTGGTGGGCATTGCGTCTCCGGTCGTTCCCGGTCCGTGTCACCCACACGAACCCTCAGTGCTGCGGAATCACAGCCATCCTGTCGCCCGGGCTTTGCGCGGCGGCGTCGGGGGCGTTACCGGGATGTTTCGGCGTGCGCACGGCGCACCATCGGATGCCGTCCGCGGACCGGAACTCGATCACCGTCAGCGCCGCGGAGCCGATCGGCCGCACGTCGTGTCGCGTGAGGACTTGTTCCGTGTGAGGGGCCGCGTCCACGACATAGGCGGCTTCGAAGAGCGCCCACAGCCGTCCGGCCGTCACCTCCTCGCCATGCGCGTCCGCGTCCGCCTGCACGTGGCGGGCGAAGTCGATCTGCATCCGCCGCGGGAGTGTCACCCCGAACGCGGACTCGAGCAGGTGGGCGATCCCGCCCTTGCCCGACTGCGAGTTCACCCGGATCACCGCGTCGTAGTCGCGACCGAGGTCCCCGGGGTCGACCGGCAGGTACGGGACCAGCCACGCGGCCTCCCGCTCGGGCGTCCCTTCGGCCGCAGCACGCTCACGGTGCTCGGCGAATCCCTTGCGGATCGCATCCTGGTGCGTGCCGCTGAACGCCGTGTGCACGAGATCACCGACATAGGGATGCCGCGGATGCACCTCGATGCGGTTGCACTCCTCGACGGTGCGGCGGATCTCGTCGATGTCCGAGAAATCGATCATGGGGTCGACGCCCTGCGCGTGCAGGTTCAGCGCGAGGGTCGCAATGTCCACGTTCCCGGTGCGCTCGCCGTTGCCGAACACGCACCCCTCGACGCGCTCGGCTCCGGCCAGCACCGCCAGCTCGGCGCAGGCGACGCCGGTGCCTCGGTCGTTGTGCGGATGCACGGACAGGATGACGCCGTCGCGCCGTCCCAGATTGCGGTGCATGTACTCGATCTGATCCGCGTACACATTGGGCGTCGCGATCTCCACGGTCGCCGGGAGATTCAGGATCACCGGGCGCTCGGGAGCGGCATCCCACAGGGTGGTCATGGCGTCGCACACGTCGAGGGCGTAGTCCGGCTCGGTGAGGTTGAAGACCTCCGGGGAGAACTGGAACCGGACATGCGGGAGATCGCCCGCGAGCGCGAGCACGTCGCGGCCGGCATCCAGGATCAGTCTCTTGAGCTCCTCGCGGTCTCGCCCGAGCACGACGTCTCGCCAGGTCGGTGCCGTCGCCGTGTACACGTGGATGACCACGGGGTTGCGGATGCCGCGGATGGACGCGACCGTCTGCTCGATGAGATCGCGGCGGGCGGCCGTGAAGACGACGATCGTGACATCCTCGGGGGCGAGGTCCGACTCGGCGATGAGCCGGACGAAGTCGAAGTCGGTGCGGGATGCCGAGGGGTACCCGACCTCGATCTCCTTGTAGCCCATGGCGACGAGCAGTTCGAAGAACCGTCTCTTGCGCTGCGGGTCCATCGGCTCGGCGAGCGCCTGGTTGCCGTCGCGCAGGTCGACCGGGACCCACAGGGGTGCGTGAGTGAGCCGTCGCGACGGCCATGTCCGCTCGGTCAGCGGCACGGCGACGCGATCGAACACCGACGCGTATCGGTACGAGGGCATCTGAGAACGCTGCTGGCGGTTCCAGTGCGGTGCGGACGCGGGGACGCCGCCGGCGGGTGTGGACAGGGTGGGGAAGGCGATGGACATGATTCCTCGGCACGTCGAAGGGGATCGACCGGTCGGCGACGACGCCACGACGGGGATCCGGTCTGGTCACGACCCGTCGTGGCGACGAAGGAGGAGGAGCCCGATGTGCATGGCGCTACGTTAGCAACTCCTCAGACAAGTTGACAAGTTAGGATGATGCGCATGGTTCAGATCCGCCGCACGCCGCTCGCCGATCAGGCTGCAGATCTCCTGCTCGACCGCATCCGCTCGGGGGAGTGGGTGCTCGGGCAGAAGCTGCCGGGGGAGACGACACTCGCCCCGCAGCTGGGAGTCGGCCGCTCGACGGTGCGCGAGGCGATCCGTCAGCTCGCCGGTCGCGGCGTTCTCGCCGCGAGGCAGGGGTCGGGCGTCTACGTCCTCGCGCTGGACGCCCCCGAGGATTGGGACGCCGTGCTGCGCCGCGCCGACATCGCCGCCGTCATCGAGGCGCGCATCGCCATCGAGAGCGAAGCGGCGTCACTCGCCGCCAAGCGTCGAACGGCGACCGACCTGCGCACGATCCGTCGAGCCCTCACGGGCCGCGACAACGACGCCGAGGGCATCGAGGCGCATGTGGACGCGGACACGGCCTTTCATCGCAGCATCATCGCCGCCGCACACAATCCGATCCTGCTCGAGCTGTTCGACGGGTTCACGCCGCGCCTGCGGCAGGCCATGGTCGAGATGCTGCGCCTCCGGCCGCTCCACAGCGGGCCCGCCGACCAGGAGCGCCACGCGCGGCTCGCCGATGCGGTCGCCGCGAGGGACGCCGGCGCAGCGGCATCCGAGAGCAGAGCGCACCTGAACGAGCTGAAGAAGGGTCTGCGATGAGCGACGAGGTCCTGCGGCTCGATGCCGTCACCTTCCGGCGCAACGGCACGCACATCCTGCGCGGCATCGACCTCGTCGTCCACCGCGGCGAGCACTGGGCCCTGTTCGGACCGAACGGTGCAGGCAAGAGCACGATCCTCGGTTTCTGCGGAGCACAGACGCACCCCACCTCGGGGACCGTCGACGTGCTCGGCCGCCGGCTCGGACGCGTGGACATGCAGGAGCTGCGACGGCACATCGGGCATGTCAATCCGCGACATCCGATCCGCATGCCGCTGACCGCCCTGGACGTGGTGCTCACCGGCTTCACCGGAACCATCGATCAGGCGATCCGCTGGTCCCCGTCGACGGCGGAGCGGAGCCGCGCGACGGAACTGCTCGCGATGGTGGGGCTGCATGATCGCGCCGAGCTCATCTGGCCGACCATGTCGCAGGGCGAGCGGGGCCGGACGCTCATCGCCCGTGCGCTCGCCGCCGATCCGTCTCTCCTCCTGCTCGACGAGCCGACCACGGGACTGGACGTCGCCGCGCGCGAGCAGCTGCTCGAGACGATCGACGACCTCTCCCGCACCGAGGCCGATCTCGCCTCGATCCTCGTGACGCATCATCTGGAGGAGCTCCCGGAGACGACGACCCACGCCATGGTCATCGCCGAGGGTCGGGTTCTCGCCGCGGGGCCGGTGGCGGAGACGATCACCTCGGAACTGATCAGCGACGCGTTCCGGCATCCCATCGATGTCGCCCATGACGACGGGCGTTGGAGCGCACGAGCGCGTCGGCGGACCGTGGTCTGACGCGAGCGCTCAGCGTTCGCCCCGGGACAGTCTCGAGGGCCACCAGATCGCTCGGCCGATGTCGTACGTCAGAGCGGGCACGAGCAGGGAGCGCACCACGAAGGTGTCGAGCAGAACGCCGAATGCGACGATGAACGCGAGTTGCACGAGGAACAGGATCGGGATCACCGAGAGCGCCGCGAACGTCGCGGCCAGCACCAGGCCGGCCGACGTGATGACTCCTCCGGTGATGGCGAGGCCCCGCAGGATGCCCTCCCGTGTCCCGTGCTTCAGCGACTCCTCGCGCACCCGTGTCATGAGGAAGATGTTGTAGTCGATCCCGAGCGCGACGAGGAAGACGAACCCGTACAGGGGCACCGCCGGATCGGCCCCGGGAAAGTGGAAGATCCCGTTGAACACGAGGGCAGAGACCCCCATGGCCGTTCCGAACGACAGCACCGTGGTGAGGATCAGCAGCACCGGCGCCAGGATCGAGCGCAGCAGCAGCATCAGGATCAGCATGATCACGACGAGGATCACGGGGATGATGAGCGTGCGGTCATGGATCGACGCGTCGTTCGTGTCGACTGCCGTCGCCGTGACCCCGCCGACGAGAGCGCCGGTGCCGTCGAACTCGTCGCGCAGTTCGCGGACCGTGGCGGCGGCGGCATCCGAATCCGCGGCATCCGTGAGCGTCGCCTGGAGGAGGACGTCGCCGTCGACCACCGTGGGATCCGGAGCGGGCGCGCCCGGCGCCCCGACGGGCTGGATGCCGTCCTCGGTGACCGGAGCAGTGCCGCTCGGGGAGTCCGCCGCCGTCACCGACACGGACTCCACGCCGCTGTTCGCGAGCAGCACGTCCGCGGCGTCCTGCAGCGCGTCCTCCGGCACGACGACGTAGGCCGGGCTGCCCGACCCGCCGGGGAAGTGCTCGCCCAGCGCCTCCTGACCGTCCCGCGCCTGGGACGAGCCGAGCACGAGAGCCGACTGCGGGACTCCCGACGCGTTCAGCTGGGTGACTCCGGCAGCACCGGCCAGCAGCACGAGGGTCGTCACGATCCAGATCACGCGCGGGCGTCGGCTGATGAGGCCGGCCAGGCGGGTCCAGAGTCCCTGGGCGGGCATGCCGTTCTCGGCCGCGACGACCTCCGGCTCGAACGCGGGACGGCGCGGCCAGAACGCCGCTCGACCGAACAGGAGCAGCAGGGCGGGCAGCAGGGTGAGCGCCGAGAGCATGGCGAACACGATGCCGATCGACGCCACCGGACCCAGCGTGCTGTTGGACTTCAGATCGCTCAGCAGCAGGCACAACAGTCCGGCGATCACGGTGCCGCCGGACGCGAGGATCGGTTCGAAGGATCCCTTCCACGCGCCGAGCACGGCGGCGCCGGTGTCCTTCGTCGCGCGCAGCTCCTCGCGGAAGCGGGCGACGAACAGCAGCGCGTAGTCCGTGGCGGCGCCGATCACGAGGATGAACAGGATGCCCTGGGTCTGTCCGCTCAGCAGCAGGATCTCGGCCTTCGCGAGCCACCACACCGTCAGCAGGGCGACGCACAGGGCGAACAGGCTCGTCGCCAGCACGACGACCGGAAGCAGGAGAGACCGGTACACGAGCACCAGGATCACGAGCACCGCGAGCAGCGCGACGCCCAGCAGCAGTCCGTCGATGCCGGCGAAACCCGCCACGAGGTCGGCGCTGAATCCGGCGGGACCGGTGATGAACACGGTCACGCCCGCGGGCGCGGCGTCCGAGAGCTCGGTCTCGAGCGCGGACACCGTCTCGCCGAGGTCGGCTTCGCTGAGCACCGGGATGAACGCCTGCGCGGCCATGCCGTCCTCGGAGACCAGCGCGGGGGAGACCTCCGCGCCGACGCCCTCGATCTCGGGGGCATCCACCACGGCATCCGAGATCTCATCGAGCTGTGCCTGCGTGAGCTCCTCGTCGCCGACGAACACCGCGATCGCCGGGATCGCATCGGTGTCGTTGAACTCGCCGAGCAGCTGCTGCACCTCGGTCGCCTCGGCGCTCTCCGGCAGATAGCTGGTCTGGTCGTTCGATGAGACCTCGTCGACCTTGCCGAACAGCGGCCCTCCGAACGATGCGGCCGTGAGCCAGACCAGGATCAGGGCGACCGGGAGGAGGACCCGCGCCCAGGAGTGCTTGCGCACGCGGGTGCGGGTGCGAGGCGCGGAGGCGGTCGTGCGGGGCATGGAGGCCTTTCGGTTGCGTGCGGATCGGAGACGCCGGGGCGTCAGCCCAGCCAGGCGAGGATGAGGATCAGGGTGGCGAGGAAGCCGGCGCCGTAGTTCAGGGCGATGAAGCGGCGCCACGCGCGATTCGTTCGGGCGGCGGTCTCGTCGGTCACGTTCCACCAGGGGACGGCGTTGATGAGGTACGGGATCGCGAGAACGGCGGCGAGGGGAGCCGGCCACGCGGCAGGCAGGACGGTCAGCGCGGCCGCTGCCCAGAGGATCACAGCCAGACGCACGGTGGTGCGGGCGCCGAGAGCGGTGGCGATCGAGCCGATGCCCGCCTCGCGATCCGGCACGACGTCCTGGACGGCGCCGAACGCGTGCGCCGCCATCCCCCACAGGAAGAAGGCGACGAGGATCAGGATGAGATCGATGCTGACCGATGCACCCGCCAGGGCCAGGCCCACGATGGCCGGACTCGTGAAGTGCGTGCTCGAGGTGATCGAGTCCAGCACCGGCCGCTCCTTGAACCGCAACGGCGGTGCCGAGTAGGCGACCACGGCGAACACGCTGAGAGCCAGCCACGCCGCCGACGCGGGCGTCCCGACGGCCAGGAGGAAGACGAGGAAGGGGACGTTGCTCGCCGCCGCCGCCCACAGCGTGGCGCGATGCAGCCGCGGCGGCAGCAGGGCGCCTTCGATTCCGCCCTTGCGCGGATTGGCGGCATCGGATGCGTAGTCGAACACGTCGTTGATGCCGTACATGGCGAGGTTGTACGGCACGAGGAAGTACAGCACGCCCACTACGAAGACCGTGTCGACCTCGCGGGTCGTGAGAAGGTATGCCGCCCCGAACGGGAATGCGGTGTTGATCCAGCTGATCGGCCGCGAGGCCAGCAGGATCGTGGACAGAGCGCCGCGAATCATCAGCCCAGCCCCGCATCCGTCCCGATGCCGTCGGCCTCGGACGCTCGGCGCGTGCGCAGCAGGACCCAGACCGACGGGAGGAGGATCGCCGCGGCGATCGGATAGGCGAAGTCCTCGATCGGCGCGAGCCCGATCCGCAGTCCGGAGAGGTGAGGATCCGCGTAGGTGAAGAAACCCGCGCCGATCATGATCGAGTCGAACACGGCCGTGAGCACGAGGAGGGCGCCGAGCGCGAGACCGATCGCTCCGGCGCGCGGCAGGCGGCGAGCGCGCAGCGCCGCGAGTCCGGCCAGTGCCACGGCCAGTCCGAGGAAGACGAGCGACAGGAGCGCATAGGTCATGATGCCTCACCGCCCGACGCTCCTGTCAGCATGCGCTCGGCGCCCGCATAGAGCACCATCGTGCACACCACCAGGAAGACCAGGAAGACCGGCTCCTCGAGGGGGAGTTCCGGGGCGAGGAGGATGCCCGTGGCGTACGGGCTGTCTCCGCGGAGGAAGATGCCCAGCGAGATCCCGGCGAGATCCCACAGGACGAAGAACAGCAACCCGATCGCCGTGACGGTCAGGGCCGACCGCGCGTCCCGCCAGAAGAACAGGCGGTATCGCCAGTCGATCAGGAGCATGCACCCCAGGCTCGCAAGCAGCGCGAGGAGATAGATCGCGCCCATCACGCCGTCCCCGTCCCCGCTCGCGCCGCCCCCGCGCGCGCGGCGACGGGGCCCGGGCTGTGGTCCCCGCGGATCCGCTTGAGCACGAGCTCGGCGCTGATGAGGCACATGGGCACGCCGATTCCCGGCGCTGTGGTCGCACCGGCGTAGTAGAGACCGTCGACACGACGCGATGCGTTCTGCGCACGGAACATCGCGCTCTGAGACAGGACGTGCGCCGGACCCAGCATTCCTCCGCGCCAGGAGTGGTATTGGTCGGCGAAGTCGGCGGGCCCGAGCGTCTGACGCACGACGATCCGCTCGCGGAGGTCTCCGATCCCCGCCCACTCCGAGACGAGATCGATCGCGGCATCCGCAGCACGCTCGACCCTTTCGGACCCGGCACCGTCCGCGCCGCCATGGCCGATGCCGACGTCGGCAGGGACAGGGACGAGGACGAACAGGTTCTCGTGCTCGGCAGGCGCGACCGCCGGATCCGTCGCCGACGGCCTGCAGACGTAGATCGAGGCCGGGTCCGGGATCCGCGGTGCGCGTCCGAAGATCGCGTCGAAGTTCGCGTCCCAGTCCCGCGTGAAGAACAGGGAGTGATGGGCGAGCTCCGGCAGCGGTCCCCGCACCCCGAGCATGACGATCACGGCTCCCGGTCCGCTGATGCGCCGGTTCCACCACCTCTCGGGATAGGTGCGCAGGCTCGGGGGCAGCAGCTCCGTCTCCGTGTGGTGGAGGTCCGCCGCGGAGACGACGATGTCGGCGAGTTCGAGATGCTCCTCACCCGAGGCATCGATCCAGCGCACTCCCTGCGCGCGATCCCGTCCCGCGGCGGGCACGGTGAGGATGGTCGTCACCTCGGCGCCGGTGACGACCGAGGCTCCGTTCTCCTCCGCCAGCGCGCGGATGCGGTCGGCGACCGCCCAGAATCCGCCCTGGGGGTACTGCACGCCTTCGTCGAGATCGAGCGTGCTCATGAGGTGGTACATGGCCGGTGCACGGCGAGGGTCCGTCCCCAGGAACACCGCGGGATAGCCGAGGATCTGCCGGATCACCGGGTGCCGGAAGCGGCGCGCGGCGAAGGCGTCGAGCCGGCCGGCCAACAGGCGTGCCAGCCGGGGGAGTCGGCGCAGGATCTCCGGAGACGCGAGGTGCGACAGGCGCGTGAACGGGTTGTAGAGGAAATGCCGGACAGCCATCTCGTTCGCCTCGGCCGCCGATGCCAGGTACGCGGCGAGGCGGGGGCCCGCCCCGGGTTCGAGAGCGTCGAAGAGAGCGCGCACGCGGTCCGCTCCGGCCGGCACGCTCACCGGCGCAGACGCCTCCTCCGTCGCAGGCTCGGAGAACACGCGGTACGCAGGATCGAGGTCGACCAGGTCGAGCTGCTCGGCTGTCGTGGTGCCCATGAGATCGAAGAAGTGGTCGAAGACGCCGGGCATGAGATACCACGAGGGTCCGGTGTCGAAACGGAACCCATCGCGATCGAGCACTCCCACCCGTCCGCCTGCCCGGTCGTTCCGCTCGAGCACCGTGACGCGGTATCCGTCGCGGGCGAGCAGCCCCGCGGTGGCGAGTCCTGCGATGCCGCCGCCGATCACGATCACCCGGCTCATCGCCGCGGCTCCGCCCACGTGACGACGAGGGATCTCGCCGCGAGCAGGACCTTGACGGCGTCGGGAACGCGCACCCTCTTCTCGTACAGAGCGGCCGCGGGCAGGCGGGCGACGCGTGCGGCGAGCGACTCGAACAGCGCGAGCGCGCTGCGGACCGCGGCGCGCGCGTCCCGGGGGAGCAGAGGGATCGCCCGTCGGGCATCATCGAGCTGCGACCGCACCGTCCGGACCCAGGCGTCGCGATCCTCGTCGGTCAGGCGCCCGGAGCCGCCGAGATAGCCGCGATGCAGTCGTTCGGTGTCGTCAGCGATGTCGCGGAGGAAGTTCACGTTCTGGAACGCGGCGCCGAGCTGACGCGCCCCGGCCTCCAGTCGGTCGCGGTCGGCCTGTGGGGGGTTCTCGTCCCGCAGGAAGACGCGCAGGCACATCAGGCCGACGACCTCCGCCGATCCGTGGACGTAGCGGGCGTGCGCCTCGGCCGTGTAGGTCTGAAGGCTTCCGGGCGCGGACTTCTCGTCTGCGGTCGTGTCGGCGCGCATGGAGTCGAAGAACGGTCGCGTCAGGTCCTCGCCGATCCGGCATCGCGCCGCGGTCCGTGCGAACGCATGGATCACGATGTTGCTGCTGTACCCGGTCCGCATGGCCCGATGGGTCTCGTCGGCGTACGCGTCGAGCGCGGCGCGCTGCGCGGCCGGGTCGAGGCCGGCCTCCCTCGCGACGCCGTCGACGATCTCATCCGCGACGCGCACCAGGGCGTACACGTTCCGCACGTGTTGGCGATGGCGCCGCCCGAGCAGGCGGGTCGCGAGGCCGAACGACGTCGAGTACGCCCGGATGACGCCGGTGGCCGCGGTCTCGGCCGTCCGCGTGAATCGGGAAAGCGCCGGCGCGTCGTCCGGAGAGGCGGAGACAGTCATGACACACGCCCTTCGATGCGGGAGATCAGGTCGGCGAGCGTCTTTCTCGCGCTGGACGGCAGGAGGAGGTCGTCGTCAGCCAGGCCGGCCCGAGCCGCGGCGATCTGCTCTGCGACGAGCTGCTGCACGAAGGCTTCCGCCCCGCAGCGCCGAAGGTGTCCGCGGATCGCGGCGGCGCCGTCCGCGGTCAGATTCGGATCGCCCAACCCGGGGCGGATCGCCGTCCAGGCGCTCGTCATGCGGGCGTAGGCGATCAGTGCCGTCTCCTTGCCTTCGCGCAGATCGGAGTACGGCTCCTTGCCGTGCTCGGCGGCGTCCCCGAACACCGAGAGCGCATCGTCCTGCAGCTGGAACGCGATGCCCAGGTGCTGGGCGGTCGCGGCGAGGCGCGCTTCGATCGGTGGCGCAGCCCCGGCGAGGACCGCGGCGAGTCGCAACGGGAACTCGAAGGTGTACGTGGCGGTCTTGCGCGCCGTCATGGTCAGGATGGTCTGCAGATCGGGCGTGATCACCCCGTCGCTGAGCCCGACGTCCGCGTATTCGCCTGCCACCGTCTCGGCGATCGTGTGGTCCAGAAGGTCCAGTAGTCGGGTGCGCCGGTCAGCGTCGAGATCCAGTCGGGCGAACATCTGGTGCACAGCGGAGAGCAGCAGATCTCCCATGAGGACCGCTCCCGTGGTCGCCCAGTGGTCGGCCGCGCGACGGTCGAGACCGGGATTCGCGGAGCGCAGGGTGCCGATGAGATTCGGCTTTCCGCGGCGATGCGTGTCGCCGTCGATGACATCGTCGTGGAGCAGGAACGCGTAGTGCAGGATCTCGACGGCGGCGGCGAGCTCGATGACGACGTCGAGCGGGGGGCGTTCCGGCGCGCCGTCGAGGAGCCCGGCGTGCAGGTCCACCACCAGCCGTGGCCGCAGCAGCTTGCCGCCGAGCACGTGCTCCGCAGCGGAGCGCCAGAGCTGCGCATAACCTTCGCCGTAGTCGGCCGAACGTGCCGCGTTCGCCTCGAACACGGTCCGCACACGTGATTCCACCTGTTCGTGGATCTCTTCGCGGGTGACGGTGGCGTTCATGGGTCAGACCCTGCCCGCTGCGCGCAGAAGAGGCAACTGCTCTCGCAGCCAGGGGCTGAAGGCGAAGGGGGCGCTCGCGATCGCCGTGAGCAGGTCATCGGGCAGGACCCACGCCCACTCCATGACCTCCGCAGGGTCGGGGACAGGGTCCTCGTCGATCCGGGCCACGTGCACCGGGCAGATCTCGTTCTCGACGGTCCCGCCCGCGTCGACGGCGCGGTACCGGTAGTCGGGCAGAGCGGCGAGCACGTCGATCGGCGTGATCCCCAACTCTTCGCCGCCGCGCCGGATGACGGCATCCAGGAGGTCCTCATCGGGTCGTGGATGCCCGCAGAAGCTGTTCGTCCAAACGCCGGGCCAGGTGCGCTTGGACAGGGCTCTGCGGGTGACCAGCAACCGTCCGCTGCCGTCGAGCAGGTGACACGAGAACGCGAGGTGAAGCGGAGTCGTCGACGAATGGGCGTCGTCTTTCGGTGCTGTCCCGATCGCGGTGCCGTCCTCGGCGAGGAGAGTCACATACTCCACAGGGCCCTCCCTAGTATCGTTTATTGCTAGCCAAGCGAGAAATCAAGCTAGCATGAATGAACATCAGGAGTAAAGTGGCGAGGTGTCCATGGAAGACCGCGCGAACCCCCTCGAGTCCGTGCCCGCCGACACGTCATCTTCCACGCGCGACGGACTCGACCGATCCGCAATCTACGACGTCGACTCATCCGACCCGCGCCAGATGCTCGTGGACCGGTCAGGCATCGACGACGCCGACGTGCGTCAGATCACCGAGCTCATGAAGGCGCTCGGCGCCCTTCGGGAGGCGGAGCAGCGGCTCTCCGAGGCCTCGCGACGCTACATGCAGCTCAACGAGACCGACATGCGTGCACTGCACTACCTGATCGTGTGCACGCACAGGGAGATCATCGCCACGCCGGGAGGCATCGCGCAGCACCTGTCGATCTCCAGCGCCTCGACGACGAAACTGCTCGACCGTCTCGAGCGTGGAGGCCACATCGTGCGGGCCGCGCACCCCACCGATCGCCGCGCGCTCGCGATCACGATCTCGCCGGAGACCCACAGGGCCGCGATGGAAACCGTCGGGCGTCAGCAGGCGAAACGGTTCAATGCGGCCGCACGGTTGTCGTCATCCGAGCGGGAGGTGGTGATCCGCTTCCTGCGGGACATGACGGACGAGATCACCCTGCGCGACGAAGCCTGGGCGAGCGACGCAGCGCACGCCCAGGCCTGATCCGCGCGGGGAGCAGGCCTGATCCCCGCGGGAGGGAAGTGGATCAGTGCGCGGCGCGGTACGCCTCGACCACGGATTCGGGGATGCGACCGCGCTCGGACACCTTGTGTCCGTTCGCGTTGGCCCACTCCCGGATGGCGGCGGTCTCCGGATTGCGCGAGGCGGTGCGCTTGCGCGTCGACCCCGATCGCGCTGCCACGCCGACGGACGAACGACGCCCGGCCGCGATATAGGGTTCGAGCGCGGAGCGGAGCTCCTGCGCATTCTCGTTCGTCAGGTCGATCTCATACGAGATGCCGTTGAGCGAGAAATGCACGGTCTCGCCGTCACCGGCTTCGAGAAGAGTTCCGTCGAGGTCGTCCACAAGCTGGTGCACAATTCGTCGAGCCATTTCCCCATCCTATTCAGACGCCTCCGAACGGCCAAGGAATTCATTCTCTTTTCATGGAGAATGCGCTCGTCGCATCGGTCAGGAAGGAATCACGGAAGCAACCCCATGCGCCGCGCTTTCGCGACGGCGGCATGACGCGTCGAGGCGTCGAGTTTGGACATCGCCGTTCCGAGGTAGGCCTTCACCGTCCCTTCGCGCAGTCCCAACTGCGCCCCGATCTCGGCATTCGTCGCCCCCAGAGCGGCGCACGCCAGCACATCCGTCTCGCGGGGCGAGAGGTGAATGTGAGGGAGGGGACCCGTCGTGGTCGGCGGCTCGCCGCCGGCGAGCTGCAGCAGCCTCCGTTCGAGATCGCCGAGCCGTGCGCGCAGATCATCGTCGGAGACGGAGGCCGAGATGCTGCGCAGTTCGGCGAAGCTCTCCCGGAGTTCCTCGCGGCGCGAGGCGGTCATCGTCGGGCTCGGCGGTGCCATCGCCTGGAGGCGACGCCCCACCTCGTCGCGGATGCGCAACTCGGTGCTCACCGCCTCGGCCACGCTCATCGCGGGTGCCGTCGTCACGCCTCCGACAGGGGACTGCTCCCACGCGCCGGCGTAGAGGACGCCCCGGGCTCGCCCCGCCACCACGATCGGGATCGCGAGGAGCGTGCGGAGCCCCTCGCCGAGGACGAAGCCGTCGTAGTCGTGGGTGATCTGCCGGGATGTGCGGTAGTCGCTCGTCATCCGCGGACGCTGTTCGCTCATCGCGCGACCGCCGAGGCCGCGCTCCGGCCGGACCCGGAGCCCTTCGAGGCTGCGCGTGCGGGTTCCCACGATGCTCGTGACCGAGACCTCGCCGTCCTCGACGAGCCCCCCGAACGCGACAGGAAAGCGGGTGCGCCTGGCCAGCTCGCGCACGGCCTGTGCCACGAGCTCGGCGTCGGTCTCGTCGGAGACTGCCGGAATCACGGATACCTACTTTCGGGGGTGACGGCCCTGTTCCCCGTTTCGTAGCGTCGACCCTACCACCGGGCGGATCCCTCCGCCCGGGCTCGACCATGTGGCAAGGAGGCCTCATGACTGACCGAATCGAAGGCGAGTCGGCAGGACAGATCGACTACATCGCCGTCGAGGAATCGCCGAGATTCCAAGGACTCAAGCGAACGCAGAGATCATTCATCTTCCCGCTGGCTGCCCTTTTCCTGATCTGGTATTTCGTGTACGTGCTGCTCGCCGCGTTCGCTCCCGAATTCATGGGCCAGCGCGTGTGGGGTGATATCACGATCGGACTGCTTTTCGGACTCGGGCAATTCGTGTCGACATTCGCGATCACGATGGGATATGTCGCCTTCGCGAACAGGAAGCTCGATCCCGTCGCCGCAGAGATCCGTGACGAACTCGAGAAGGCGCAGGCCCAGGCATGAACCTCATCCCGATGGAGACGACGCCGACGGGCGCGAACAACCCGATCCTGAACATCTCGATCTTCGCGGCCTTCGTGGCCGTGACTTTGTTCATCGTCATCCGCGCGAGCCGCAACAACAAGACGGCGGCTGACTACTACGCGGCCGGTCGTTCGTTCACGGGCCCTCAGAACGGATTCGCCATCGCGGGGGACTATCTGTCCGCGGCGTCCTTCCTCGGCATCTGCGGTGCGATCGCCGTGAACGGCTACGACGGGTTCCTGTACTCGATCGGGTTCCTCGTGGCATGGCTCGTGGCCCTGCTGCTCGTCGCCGAGCTGATGCGCAACACCGGCAAGTTCACGATGGCGGATGTGCTGTCGTTCCGCCTCAAGCAGCGGCCGGTCCGGATGGCGGCCGCGATCACGACTCTCGCGGTGTGCTTCTTCTACCTCCTGGCGCAGATGGCGGGTGCGGGCGGTCTCGTCTCGCTTCTGCTGGGCATCGACGCCCGGATCGGGCAGTCCGCGGTCATCGCCGTCGTCGGGGCGCTGATGATCCTCTACGTGCTGATCGGCGGGATGAAGGGCACGACCTGGGTGCAGATCGTGAAGGCCGTCCTGCTCATCGCCGGAGCGCTGGCGATGGCGATCTGGGTGCTGGCATTGAACGGCTTCAGCCTCAACACGCTGCTGGAGTCCGCTGTGGAGGCCTCCCCGCAGGGCGACGCGATCCTGGCCCCTGGCCTGCAGTACGGCGCGAATCCCTGGGACTTCCTCTCGCTGGGCATGGCGCTCGTGCTGGGGACCGCCGGTCTGCCGCACGTGCTGATGCGCTTCTACACGGTCCCGACGGCGAAGGAGGCCCGCCGTTCCGTGGTGTGGGCGATCTGGCTCATCGGCGGGTTCTACCTGCTGACGCTCGTGCTCGGGTACGGTGCCGGAGCGCTCGTCACGCCCGAGGTCATCGTGAACGCCCCCGGCGGCGTCAACTCGGCCGCGCCGCTGCTGGCGGAGAGACTCGGCGGGCCACTGCTGCTCGGCTTCATCTCGGCCGTCGCCTTCGCGACGATCCTGGCGGTCGTCGCGGGCCTCACGATCACCGCCGCCGCGTCCTTCGCGCACGACATCTACGCCAACGTGATCCAGAAGGGCCGCAAGAAGTCGGACGGGACGCCGGCGGATGCCGACCCGAATGCCGAGGTGAAGGTGGCACGCCGCACGGTGGTCGTCATCGGCATCCTCGCGATCCTCGGCGGCATCGGGGCGCAGGGACAGAACATCGCGTTCCTGGTCGCCCTCGCCTTCGCCGTGGCGGCCTCGGCGAACCTGCCGACCATCCTCTACTCGCTCTTCTGGCGGCGTTTCAACACCCGGGGCGCGGTGTGGAGCATGTACGGCGGGCTCGGATCGGCGATCATCCTGATCGTCCTCTCCCCGGTGTTCTCGGGCTCCGAGACGGCGATGATCCCGCAGATCGACATCGCGATCTGGCCACTGAACAACCCCGGGATCGTCTCGATCCCGCTCGGGTTCCTGCTGGGATGGCTCGGCACGATCACGGCACGCGGCACCGAGTCGCGGGCGCTCGCCGCCGAGATGGAGGTGCGCTCCCTCACCGGATTCGGGGCCGAGAAGGCCGTGGAGCACTGACCCGCCGAGCGCGGACATTCGAGAAGGGGACGAGGACCCCGGCTGCCTACCGGCCGGGGTCCTCGTCACGCGGTGCGCGCCGCGGCCGAAGACGACTCGAGATCGATCAGGAACCGCTTGTGCTCTGGGTGAGCGCCGTATTGTCCCGCGCTCCCGTCGGCGCGCACCACGCGGTGCACGGGCACGATGATCGAGAAGGGGGTGAGACGACAGGCCGTTCCCACGGCGCGTGCGGCGCCGGGGCTCCCCGCCAGGACGGCGACCTCGCCGTAGCCGAGAGTCTGCCCCCAGGGGATCTCGCACACCGCGAGCAGGGCGTCGCGGTGGAACCCCTCGATCAGACGCCAGTCCAGCCGGATGTGTTCGTCGAAGCGGATGGGGACGCCGTCGAAGTACTCCTCGATGAGGTGCGCGAGTTCGTCCGCGGCACCGGGATCGGGTTCGGGCACGGTGTGCAGCCGCCGGGCGACGCCCTCCAGCAGCCAGGGGACGGTCGGGTCCTGCCCCTCGGAGAGGTCGAAGCTCACGACGCCGTCGTCGGAGAACACGACGAGGGCGTCGCCCAGCGGAGTGGGAACGAAGTCGTATCGGAAGTTCATGCCTCCATCCTGCTCGCCCCGAGGGCGTCGGTTTGGTCGCGGAGCCGCGATCGGGGGAGAACCCGCCGCGGGGCGGATCTGTGCAGGGCGAGTGCTCCGCGGCATCCGGAACCGCCCGTGAGGGCACCAATCCGGCACAAACCCGCCTGGCATGCAGGACCTCCTGCCACCTGACGCCTAGTCTGTGATATGTGTGGCGACGACAGGACAAGTCTGCGGATGACGCGGAGACGACGGCCGCAGTGACGCTCGGCGCACTGGGCGAGTCGTCGACCGGCGTCGCCCTGCCGCACGCCGCGGATGCCGAGCGGGCGCGCCTCAAGGCGGAGGCGGCGGATCTCGGCGGTCCGTCCCCGCTGATCCGTTATCACGACAGCGTCGAGGGCGGCATCGACATCTCCAAGGCGCACCCGGGGAGTCTGCCCCAGTTCATCACCGGTCGGTCCACTCTGCTGTCGAACCTCTTCCGGGACGAGGTCGGGCTGCGCACCGCGCGCCTGGCGGCCGAGCGCATCACCGCGAAGCACACCGAACTGCGCACGGTCCGCGGCATCGACGCCGTCCACCTCGTCGTCGGCCTCGCCGGGTGGCGGATCGGCGGGGTGGCGTTCTCTGCGCCGGTGCTGCTGCGCCCGCTGGCCATTCGCCGGCACCACTCCGACTTCGAGCTCAAGCTCCAGGGGGCCTTCTCGGTCAACCCGGAACTCGTGCGCATCGCCAGGGAGCACTTCGGGATCACGATCGACGCGGATGCGCTGGCAGCGCTCGCGTACGACGGCGGCATCTTCAAGCCCCAGCCCGTGATCGACAGCCTGCGGGCGCTCACGAGGTCGATCGACACGTTCTCGGTGCAGCCCCGGCTCGTCGTCTCGGTGTTCGCGGATGTGGCCTCGGCGATGGCGGCCGACAGCCGGAACCTCGATCACCCCGTGCTCAACGCCCTCGCCGGTCACGTCGACGACCGGGAGCGCCTCACCGTCGAACGACCGGCGCCCGCCGTGACGAGCCCGGACGATCGCGCGCCGGCATCGGACACGCTGCTCCTGGATGCCGACTCCGAGCAGGAGGCGGTGCTCGCCCGGATCGCCGCCGGCCATTCGCTCGCGATCGCGACGCTGCCGGGGACGGGTGGCACCCAGACCGTCATCAACGCCCTCGGCGAGCTGATCCGGGCGGGCAAACGCGTGCTCGTCGTGTCGGCGCGGCGATCGACGCTCGACGGCGTGCGTCATCGCCTGAGCGGGATCGGGCTGGACAGCCTCGCGATCAGCCCGGCCTCGGTCCGGCGTGACCTCGTCCACGCCATCGGGCGCAATGAGAAGGCCACGGCTCCGCGGGCCGGAGAGGTCGACGACGCGCTGGTGCGCCTGCGCACCGTGCTGCGCGACTATCGGCAGGCTCTCACCGCGCCGATCGCCGGCACCGGGGCCTCCGTGCTCGATGCGACCAGGCAGCTGACGCGGCTCGCGTCCCTGGAGCGGCCGCCGTCCACGACGGCTCGTCTCGACCTCGAGGCGCTCACGCGTCTCGCGGGGGATCGCAGCGCCGCAGCGGCCAAGCTCGTGCAGGCGGCCCGGCTCGGCGAGTTCCGCTTCGGTCCGGACGATTCGCCCTGGTACGGGGTCACGTTCGCCAGCACCGAAGCCGCGCGCGCTGCGCACGAACTGGCCGGCCGACTGCACTCCACGAGCGTTCCGGCACTGCTCGAACGCGGCTACGAGCTCATCGCCCAGACCCGGATGCGGCCGTTCGCGACGATCGACGAACTCGGCGAGTACCTGCGACTGCTGCAGGGCATGCGCGATTCGCTCGACCGGTTCAGTCCCACGGTCTTCGAGCGGCCGCTGGGCGAGCTGATCCAGGCGCACGGCTCGCGACGCGACGCCCCGGGGATGTCTAGTGCGAACCGGCGCCGGCTGAAGAAGCTCGCGAAGGAGTACGTGCGCCCGGGCGTGCACATCCTCGACATGCACGAGGCGCTGCTGAGGATTCAGCAGCAGCGCACCGAGTGGCAGCGTTTCGTCGATGCCGGTGTGGCTCCGGAGATCCCGCTGGGGCTCGGAGACGTGCACGCGGCGTGGCAGCGCGTCGAGGCCGAGCTCGGTGAACTGGATGCCGCGCTCGGGCGGCGCGAACCACTGGCGACGCTGCCGCTGGCTCGCCTGGTGCGCACGCTCGCCGGACTCGCCGCCACCTCGGACGTCTTCGAGAACCTCGTCGAGCGGGCGACCATCCGCGACGAGCTCGCGCGGCTGGGGCTGGAGCCGCTGCTGGCCGAGCTGTCGGTCCGCCACGTCTCCGAGGACCGCGTGGCCGACGAGCTGGAGTTCACCTGGTGGCAGTCGCTGCTCGAGCGCGCTCTGCAGGACGACCGCGCGCTCCTGGGCGCGAACACGGCCGTGGTGGACCGGCTCGAGAAGGACTTCCGCCTCGTGGACGAGGCGCACGCCGCAATGGCGGGACCGCTGCTGGCGTGGCAGCTCGCCAACCAGTGGAAGATCGCGATCGTCGACGAGCCGACCGAGTCGCAGCATCTGCGTCGCGCGCTCACCCAGGGGACGCCGACCGCCGCCGAGATCGTGAGCGCCGCGCCGACGCTCCTGTCGGTCCTCGCCCCGGCATGGATCTCCTCGCCCTACCAGGTGCCCGAGATCCCGGACAGCGTGGAGTTCGACACAGTCCTGCTGGTCGATGCCGCGGCCATCAATCTCGCGGAGGCGGCACCCGCGATCCGGCGCGCACGGCAGGTCGTCGCGTTCGGCGATCCGGTGACCCAGCGTCCCACGCCCTTCCGCGTGGCGGTGGCAGGCGACGAGGACTGGGAGCCGGAGGTGCCGTTCGATTCGGTCTCGGTCTTCGAGCGCCTCGCCGAGCTGCTTCCGGTGGCCACACTGACCCGCAGCTATCGCGCCGGGGGAGAGGATCTCGCCGAGCTCATCAACGACGCGTTCTACGGGGGCGAGATCCAGTCCCTGCCGTGGGCGGGCTCCTATCTGGGGCGAGGCAGCCTGACGGTCGATTACGTCGAGGGCGGGGTGGGCACACCCGATCCGGTCTCGGGTGCTGTCGAGAGTCCGGAGTCCGAGGTGTCCCGCGTGGTGACGCTGGTCGTCGAGCACGCCGTGCACCGGCCCACCGAGTCCCTCATGGTCGTGACCGCGAGCAGACGTCACGCCGAGCGGGTCCGCGCCGCCGTCACCAACGCGTTCGCGGGCCGCAGCGACGTGACCGCCTTCGTCTCGCGCGACACCGCCGAGCCGTTCGCGGTGCTCACGCTCGAGGAATCCGTCGCCGAGAGCCGTGATCGGGTGATCTTCTCGCTCGGCTTCGGGCTCACCAAGCACGGCCGCGTCCTCAGTGACTTCGGCGATCTGTCGAGCGCCGACGGCGAGCGGCTGCTGACGGTGGGCATGACCCGTGCGCGCCGTTCGATGGTGCTGGTCTCGTCGATCCGGCCCTCGTCCTTCGACGACGGCCGGCTCGAGCACGGGGCGGCGACGCTCATGTCGATCCTCGGCGGTCTCGCGACTCGCGGTCGCGAGGCGCGCCTCGAGGACCTCGCGGACCCGTTGACCCTCGCTCTGGCGCGGGAGCTGCGTCGTGCCGGGGCGTCCGTCGACGTCGACTACCGGGGGCTGCTGCCGCTGGTCGCGCAGCACGGCGGCCGGGCCGTGGTCATCGAATCCGATCCGGAATCGCGGGGCGAATCGCTTCGCGAGACCCTGCGCCTGCGGCCGAACGTGCTGCGCCGGCTGGGCTGGCACTACGTGCGCGTGCACGCGTTCGACCTCTACAGCGACCCCGCGACCGTCGCCAACCGCATCGCTGACGTGCTCGGCATCTCCGCCGACACGCAGCGGGTGGACCTCGACACGCAGCCCATCGAGCGGGGCGATGACTGAGGATCCGCGCCAGCGGGTCGAGCGGGTCGCGGGAGCGCGTCGCGCTCGCCTGACCCCGGCACCCGGCACCGACCCGTCACCGGACGTCGAGACGTCGGATGCCGCGGCATCCGTCCCCGTGAAGGACCAGGGCCCCAACGACGCGCGTCTGCGCCAGGACGTCCCCCCGCACTACTGACCCGCGCACGCGACTCCGCCCGCCTCGGGAAACGCCGAGAGGGCAGAAACGCGCAGTGCGCCGGCGCGCGACGGCCCGTTTCTGCCCTCTCGCGGCGACTACGCGGCGTTGTTCCTGCGCAGCAGGTCGCGGATCTCGATGAGGAGTTCCTGTTCGCTGGGCAGCGTCTCCTCCTCGACCGCGGGGTTCTTCGCGGCCTGGTGCTCCTTGTACTTGTTCATCGGCAGGACGAACACGAAGTAGACCACGATGGCGACGGCGAAGAAGCTGATGATCGCGGAGATCAGGTCGCCGAGTGGGAACGTCACCTCGTTGCCGTAGATGTTCGTCAGCTTCGGACCGAAGTTCCCCGCGGCATCCGCCTCGAAGAACAGCGAGACGAGCGGATTGATGATGCTGGTCACCACGGCGTTGACGATCGCCGTGAACGCACCGCCGATGACGACCGCCACCGCGAGATCGATGACGTTGCCCTTGGTGATGAACTCCTTGAATCCCTGGATCACGGGAACCCCCAAACGAATCGGACCTCAGCTCGAGGCCGGAGCCGCAGCGGGCGCCGGTGCGGCGCTCGTCGACGAATCCGCCTTCGATGATGCCGAGGATTCGCTCTTTCCACCACTTCCGCCGCGCGAGTCCGTGCGATAGAAGCCGGACCCGTTGAAGGTCACGCCGATCGAGCCGTACTGCTTGCGCAGCGGGCCGCCGCATTCGGGGCACGTGGTGAGCGCGGCATCCGAGAAGCTCTGGACGGCGTCGAACTGGTGACCGCACTGCGTGCAGGCATAGGCGTAGGTGGGCATGGCGGTGTTTCCTGGAATCAGTGCCGCGCGGGCGACAGGGTGAGGGTCCGGGTGGGGGTCACGATGCCGGTGACGGCCTGGTCGTGCACCTCCCTCGGAAGGGATTCGAGTACCTCGGAATCATAGATCACCGCGTACACCGGCGGGCACTTCTCCATCGAGCCGATGGTCTTGTCGAAGTACCCGCGGCCCCAGCCCAGTCGCATGCCCGTCCGGTCCACCGCGGCCGCGGGGATGATCATGAGGTCGACATCGTTCACCGCGATCGGCCCGAGCACCTCGCCGGTGGGCTCCGGGAGACCGTGCAGCCCCTCGGCGACGTCGTCGGTGTCGTTCGCGACGGCCCAGTCCAGGAGCCCGTCCGCACGCGTGACCGGCAGCAGGACTCGGATGCCGCGGCGCACGGCCCTCGTCACGAACTCGCGCGTCCCGGGTTCGGTGGTCGTCGACAGGAAGCAGGAGACGGAACGCGCGCCGAGGGAGTCGATCAGCTCGTCCAGACGTTCGCCGATCGCGACCGCGGCGGCTTCCCGCTGCGCGTCGGAGAGGAGCTGACGCCGCTCCCTGAGCTCGGCCCGCAGCGCCCGCTTGGCCTGCTCGACGTCGTTGGACATGCTCCCGAGTCTAGACGGGGCGTCCCGGTAAGCTGGCCGAATGGCGAATCACACGATCAAGGCCGTCATTCCCGCGGCGGGGCTCGGAACGCGCTTCCTCCCCGCCACGAAGGCGATGCCGAAGGAGATGCTGCCCGTCGTCGACAAGCCGGCGATCCAGTACGTCGTCGAAGAGGCCGCAGCGGCCGGCATCGACGACATCCTGGTGATCATCGGGCGCAACAAGAACGCCATCTCGAACCACTTCGACTCGGTCCCCGAGCTCGAGGTCAAGCTCATGGAGAAGGGCGACACGGGGCGTCTGGCGCGCGTCGTGCAGTCCAGCGACCTCGCCGACATCCACTTCGTCCGCCAGGGCGAGCCGAAGGGCCTCGGGCACGCCGTGCTGCGCGCCAAGACCCATGTCGGCGACAGCTCCTTCGCAGTGCTGCTGGGCGACGACCTGATCGACGAGCGCGACGAGCTGCTGACGACGATGCTGGAGGTGCACGAGCACACCGGCGCCGCCGTCATCGCGCTCATGGAGGTCGATCCGTCCAGCATCCACATGTACGGCGCCGCCGCCGTCGAGCCGACGGACCGCGACGACGTCGTGCGGGTCACCGGACTCGTCGAGAAGCCGGCGCAGGAGGACGCGCCGTCCAACCTCGCGATCATCGGACGCTACGTGCTGCCGGCGAGCGTCTTCGAGGTCCTCGAGCGCACCGAGCCCGGCAAGGGCGGCGAGATCCAGCTGACCGACGCGCTGCAGGAGCTGGCGACCCGGCCCGAGGGGCCCGGAGTGGTCGGAGTGATCTTCCGCGGCCGTCGCTACGACACGGGGGATCGTGTCGACTACATCAAGGCGATCGTGCAGCTGGCGGCCGATCGCGACGACCTGGGCGCCGACCTGCGCCCGTGGCTGAAGGAGTTCGCCGAGCGCCTCTAGGCCGCGAAGCGAGGCGTGCGATGGAACTGCTGGCGGGGCACCGGCACGGCAAGGTCGAGCTGCGGCTCATCCGCACCCGTGACGCGCGCACCCTGCAGCAGGAGCTCTTGAGCAACCGTGCCTGGCTGCAGCGCTGGGAGGCGACGATCCCGAACGGCGTCGCGTCGTTCGACATGCGCGTGGGCATCCGGCGTCTGCTGCAGCAGTACCGGGACGGCGGCGGGTATCCGTTCGTCATGGAGTACGACGGCGAGATCGCCGGTCAGCTCAACATCTGGGGCGTCGCGCGCGGGTCGCTGTGCTCGGCGACGATCGGGTACTGGGTGAGCGAGCGGTTCGCGGGGCGCGGGATCACGCCCACCGCGGTGGCGTTGGCGACCGATGCCAGCTTCACCGAGTACGGGCTGCATCGCATGGAGATCTGCATCCGCCCGGAGAACGCCGCGAGCCTGCGCGTCGTCCAGAAGCTCGGATTCCGGTACGAAGGCCTGCGGCGGAGGTACATCCACATCGACGGCGACTGGCGGGACCACTACGCGTTCGCTCTGACCCGCGAGGACGTGCCGCAGGGTGTTCTGGCGCGCTGGCTGCACGGACAGGCGCCGCAGGATGCCGCGGCCATTCCTCCTTCGGACCGGCTGTCGATCTGATTCGCCGGCGACACGCGTCCGGACTCCGGGGGCGGGGGGTGCGGTTCCCTTACCGTTGACGTTATGGATGGGCCGGTGCTGAGCGGGGGAGTGATCGTCCTCGTCGCCGTGCTCCTGTGGATGCTCTACCTGTTGCCCAGCTGGCGCGGACGGTACCAGTACAACGCGGCGGAGCGGAACGCCGTCCGTCTGAACCAGGCGCTGCGCGTGCTCGCCGAGACGAGCGAGACCCCGGAGGAGATCCGCCTCGAGCTGAACGCCCGGACGGCGCTGGCGCAGCAGAAGCTCGCCAAGCGCGTGCAGTCCGAGAAGGAGGCCGCCGAACTCGTGCGGCTGCGCGAGGAGCTGGCCGCGGCGCAGGCGGATCCGGCGCTGCAGCAGGCGAGGGCTCGCCGTCGGGTGCGTGTCGCCGCGCTGGTGGTCACGCTGGCCGGACTCGCTCTCGCGGGCGTCGGCATCTGGCAGCTCGTCCAGACCGGTGCGCAGGCGCTCATCTGGATCGGCGGTGCCATCGCTGTCGCGTCGACGCTCGTGCTGCAGCGCATGGCGCGAGTCGCCGCTCGAGCCGCCCGACGGCCTGCGGCCGTGGCTGAGGTGCCGGTTGCGCGGGTGTCTCCTCCGCTGCACGATCAGGGCACGGCATCGTGGACGCCGCGCCCGCTTCCCGAACCGCTCACCTCGGTGGCGGGCTCGCGGGCTCAGGTGGCGCGAGCGCAGATCGATGCCGCGCAGGATCTCCGTCGCGCGGAGCGGCTCGCCGAACTGCGGGAGCGCGCAGCGCGCATGGCACCTGAGGAACCGGTGCGCCTCGCTCCGCGTGAGGTTCCCGCCGCTGCCGAGGCGCCCGCCGCGGATTCGCCGTATGCGCGCATGGGCTTCGTCGACGACGCCGAGATCGAGGACCACGTCCGCCGGATGCTGTCCCGTCGTGCCGCCGGCTGATCATCGCACCTCCGGGAACGTGATAATCTAACGGAGGTTCAAGGGCCTATGGCGCAGTTGGTAGCGCGCCTCGTTCGCATCGAGGAGGTCAGGGGTTCGAATCCCCTTAGGTCCACCAACGACTTACGGCTCCGGGCGAATGCCCGGGGCCGTAAGTCGTTAATCAGGCTGAGTGATTCGGGGAGGAGGCGTTGCGCAGCGACGCCGACGGAGTCCCCTGAGGTCCACCGACGAGTCACCGGGCTGAGCAGACAGAAGGCGCCCGCACGTCCCGTTCAGACGGAGATCACCTCCCCCGTCATATCGCCCTCGACGGCATCCACGTATGCGTCGGCGACCACGGAAGCCGGCACCGGCGAGAACCCGGGGAAGCTGGCGTGGTATCCGGGGGCCTCGACCAGCACGTTCGGGCTGATCGCGTTGATGCGCAGGCCGCGCGGGAGGTAGGGCGCGACGGCGAGGATGTACGCGTTCACAGCACCGTTGGCGGTGGACGCCGCAGCGCCGGTCGGCACGGGCCGGGTGCTCAGGATTCCCGAGGTGACGGTGATGGACCCGCCGTCGCGCAGGCGGGGTACGGCTGCCGCCGCGACCGCGATCTGGCCGAGCGTCTTGTCCTCGAGTCCTGAACGGATGTCGTCGAGCGAAAGGTCCTCCAGCGGCTTGAACGGCGTCGAGCCGAAAGCGGTCACGACGGCATCCAGCGCGCCGACACGGGAGAACAGGGAATCGAGCGAATCCCGGTCACGGACATCGACGCGTTCGTCGCTGCTGCGCGATGCGCGGATCACGGTGTGCCCGCGGGTCTCGAGGGCGCTCGCGACGGTCGCGCCGATGAGTCCGGATGCCCCGATGACGAGGATGTTCTGACGCATGTTCTGCTCCTTCAGGGTGGACGACCAGCCTCTCATCCGAAGCAGTCCGACCACGTTTTCTACGGCATGTAGAATTCAAGGGTGAGCCGAACCGAGAACCCGAACGACCCCTGGGTGATCGAGGCGGAGCGCGCGGCGCGCGCTCCCGGGTTCCGCCGCCCCGACCTGTCGGCGGTGCCACGGCGCTCTCTCTACGCGCTCGGCGTGCTCGCGGCATCCCGAGCTCTGGGGCTGGTCCTCATCGCGGAAGCCCTCGCCCGGGGCATCTCCGGGCTTGCAGCGGGAGGCATCGACGGCGGCGGGCTGCGTCTGGTGCTCGTCCTCGGCATCCTGGGAGCCCTGCTGCGATCCGGGGCGGAGTGGGCGGCCTCCGTGCTCGCGCGACGCGTCGCCACCTCGGTGAAGCAGGATCTCCGCGGCCGCCTGTGGCGCCGGCTCGCTGCGGGCGACGCGAGCGGGGGAGGAACTGCGATCCTCGCCGCCGACGGGCTCGACGACCTGGACGACTACTTCGTTCAGACCATCCCCGCCGTCATCTCCGCCGCGGTGGTGCCCCTGATCGTCGGTGTCCGCATCCTCGGTGCCGACTGGGTCAGCGCCCTCGTGATCGTCCTCACCGTCCCGCTGGTGCCGCTGTTCATGATTCTCATCGGCAAGCACACCCAACAGCGCACGGACGCCGCCCTCGCGGCACTGACGCGACTGGCCGATCACCTGACCGAGCTCGCCCGTGGACTGCCGGTGCTCGTCGGCCTCGGGCGCGTCGACGAGCAGACGCGCGCGCTCGACAGCATCCAGAGCCGCTATCGCGCGCGGACCGAGGAGACTCTGCGATGGGCTTTCCTCTCCGCGTTGGCGCTCGAGCTCGTGGCGACCATCTCGGTGGCGATCGTCGCGGTCTTCCTGGGCCTGCGGCTGCTGAACGGGACGATGACCCTCGAACCGGCCCTTCTGGCGCTCGTCCTCGCACCGGAGTGCTTCACCGCACTGCGGGAGGTCGGCACGGCCTTCCACGCGTCGCAGGATGGCCTCTCGGCGCTCGATCGCACGCGAGCTCTGCTGTCGCGCAGCGGCGGCAGGGATGTGCGCGAGCCCGGCGACGCCGGAATCCGGCTCGAGGCGCTCTCAGTGCGGTACGCAGGACGCGAGGACGCCGCGCTGGATGCCGTCACCGGGGAACTGCGCGGCATCACCGCGGTCACCGGCCCGAGCGGCGCCGGCAAGTCGACGCTGCTCTCCGCGCTCGCGGGAGTCCTCCCCGCGGATGCCGTCGTCTCGGGGCGGATCGTCGGAGTGAGTGCGGATGCCGTGGCGTGGGCGCCGCAGGCGCCCCGCGGCTTCGCCGACACGCCGCGCGCCGAGCTCGCCCTGTACGGCGCCGGAGCCGACGCGCTCCGCGAAGTGGGGCTCGCTGCGCTGGCGGATGCCGCCGTCGCGGAGCTCAGTCCGGGCGAGCTCCGCCGGCTGGCGGTGGCCCGGGCCCTCGCGCGCATCGACGCCGGCGCGCGGCTGCTCGTGCTGGACGAGCCGACGGCGCACCTGGATGCCGGGTCTGCAGCGCTGGTCCGGGCGGCGATCTCACGTCGGGCCGACCGCTGCATCGTCGTGCTCGCGAGTCACGAGCCCGACACCCTCGCGATGGCGACGGGCACGATCCCGGTCGGCGCGACCGGTGCGGAATCCGGGCGGGCGGGGTCGGAAGCGGACGCGTCCGCGGCGCAGCGGCCTGGTCCGGCGGAGGTCGGGACTGCCGCGGTGGCCGCGCCCACGAGCGTGGCCGCGGCACCGAACAGACCGGTCGCCGGCCCGAGCGGGCGCCTGACGCTGCGCGCGCTGGTGCGTCCGCACCGGTGGATCTGGACGGCTTCCGTCCTGCTCGCGGCCCTCGCCGCGGGCCTCGGCATCGCGCTCACCGCCGTCTCCGGGTGGCTGATCGTCCGCGCGAGCGTCGAGGAGTACATCATGTATCTCCTCGTCGCGATCGTGGGCGTGCGCGCGTTCGGCATCGGGCGCGCGGTCGGACGCTATGCGGAGCGCCTGGTGACGCACCGCGCGGCGTTCCAGGTCGTCGACGCGCTGCGCCTTCGGCTGTGGCGGGCGATCGCTGCTCGCGGAGCGGGATCGCGCCGCCTGCTGGAGGGCGGAGCGCCGCTGGACTACCTCGTCACGCTGGCGGACGATCTGCGCGATCAGCTGCCGCGCGTGCTCCCGCCGATCGGTGCCGGCGTGCTGGTCATCGTCGGGGCCATCGTCACGACGGGCCTCGTCGCCCCGCATCTCGTGCTCCTCGTCGCCACGGTGCTCCTGCTCGCGGTGGCTGCGGCATCCGTTCTCGCGATCGCCTCCGAACGCGGGGCGGGAGCCGCCAGGGTGAGCGCGCGCTCGGACATCGTCCGCGGGACATCCGCTTTGGCCGCCGCGGCCGACGACCTGCGGGGCAACGGCGCGACGCCCGCGGCGCTGGACGTCCTGGACGCTGCCGGCGACCGGCTCGCCGCCGCGGAACGGCGGGCCGCGTGGTCGTCCGGGCTGGGGTCGGCGGTCGTCACGGCGGCGGTGGCCCTGCTCGCGATCCTCGTCGCGCCGCTGTCGCCGCAGCTGCCGGCCGAGAACGCGTCCGCGGTCGCCCTGCTCGTGCTCGCGCTGCTCGAGCCGCTGGTGGGGCTGGTGGCGGCCGTGCACCGGCTGCCGGCGCTGCGCGCCCTGCGGGAGCGCCTCGGTCCGATCCTGCGCCCAGCGCCGTCGCCGGAATGGGGACGGATGGCGCCGGATGCCGCGGTGGAGGAAGTCGCGCTGGACGACGTCACGATCCGCTATCCGGGAGCCGCACGCCCGGCCGTCGAGGGTGTCGCAGGCGTTGCGCGCGCCGGCCGCTGGCTCGTGCTCGACGGGCCGTCCGGATCGGGGAAGTCGACCGTGCTCTCAGCCGTGATGGGGGCGCTGCCGCTCGAGCGGGGCGCCGTCCTCGCCGACGACGTGCCCCTCACGCGGATGACCGAGCGCGGCTGGCGGGACCGGGTGGCCTGGTGTCCGCAGGACGCGTACGTGTTCGACTCCACGCTGCGCGGGAACCTCCTGCTGGCCAGGCCGCGCGACGACGCGCCGGATGACACCGCCCTGCGCGCCGCCCTCGCGCGCGCCGGACTCGCACCGCTGCTGGACGGGCTGTCCGCCGGCCTGGACACCCGGGTCGGCGCCGGCGGATCGGCGCTGTCGGGCGGAGAACGTCAGAGGCTGGCCGTCGCGCGCGCCCTGCTGACGCAGGCCGACGTGATCCTGCTCGACGAGCCCACAGCCCATCTGGACGAGCCGACGGCGGCCGCGATGATGGCCGACGTGCGCTCGGCGACGGCGGACCGTGTCGTGCTGCTCGTGTCGCACCGGACGGCCGACCGGACGCCGGGAGACGACGTGGTGTCTCTCGCGCGGTGACGTCTGCGCAGGTTCAGCGAGCGAGCGGATCGAGTCGAAACGCACCAGGCGAACGCCGCTCGATCGTCAGCGTGTTTCCGGTCGGCTCCGCCGTCCTCGCTCAACGAGCGAGAGGAGGGGCGACCGCCGCTCTTCGCTCACACGTGCGAGAGGAGGTACCGGCTGCTCTTCGCTCAACATGTGAGGGAGGAGCGGAGAACCGACTCAGGCCGGGAAGAGACGGCGGAAGCGGTCGCTGACCCTCGTCGATCCCGAGACGACGCGCTCGGCGCCCGGCACTCCGCTGGCTCCCACGGCGAGGATGGCCCTGGCGAGCACTTCGTCGCGGACCTCCCGCCGAGCATGATCGTCGGCGAGCATCTCGACGAGCGCGGCGACTTCGGCCTCGGCACGGGCGGCGATGGGGAACCAGGGCAGCGCGGAGCGCCACGCACGGAACGCGAGCAGCAGCAGATCGTGGCGCTGCTCGACGTGCGCCCGCTCGTGCGCGATCACGGCGACGAGCTCATCGGGATCCAGGCGGTCCAGCAGCCCCTGTGACAGCACGGTCACCGAGCGCGCGCCGTTCGGCAGGCAGTACGCCACCGGCACCGCATCGTCGATGACCCGCGTGCGCGCCCTGGTCGGATGCGGGGACGTGAGCATGTCCAGCAGGGCGAGATGGCGGTGGCGCTGGAGCGTGACCTGCACGATCGTGACGGCCAGGTGCGCCAGCAGATAGACCGTGAACGCCGTGGCCGGCAGCAGCGCCCACCATGGATGCTGCGGGGCGACCGCATAGCCGGCGAGCGCGAGTGCGCCGATCATCGACAGCCCTCCCGCCAGGCCGATCGCCTGCCAGAGCAGCAGGGCGATCACCGGCATCCGCATCGGCCACGTGGCCCGCGACAGGGCGACGGGGACCGGCCAGGCCAGCGCCAGCGCGACGACGCCGAGAACGACGGCGCCCGCGACGACCGCGCCGTGCGGGATGACGACAGCCCCGACGAGGGCCTGGTCACTCGCGGCGGAGAACGCGGTCATGTGCGTCTCAGTGCGTCCCGGACAGCAGTTGACGGAGCACCGCGGCATCCTCGGCGGAGACGCCGCCCACGAAGCGCTCGAGGACGGCGGTGCGATCCCCCGCGTCGCCGAGGACCGAGTGCATGAGCTCGGCGACGTGGTCGGCGCGCGACGCGACGGCGGTGTAGCGGTGCGGACGCGCGGAGCGGTCGGAGGAGACGAAGCCCTTCTTCTCCAGGCGCGAGAGCACGGTGAGCAGCGTCGTCACGGCCAGCGCGCGGCCGGCGGAGGAGAGCTGCTCCTGCACGTCGTACGCGGTGACGGGTGCATCGGCATCCCAGATCGCATCCATGACGGCGCGTTCGAGTTCTCCGAGCGTTCCCATGATCGCCTCCCTGGCCGTCCGTCGATTCTCACGGCCGATCTCATTCTACCCCCGGTCGAATTTGTTCTATGCTCTGTCGAAGAAGTTCTACGTAATGTAGAATTCAAGCGCGGGTCCTTCCCGCGATCGGCTCTGCGAAGGAGATCAGCAGTGGACGTGCTCGACATCGCCCGGTGGCAGTTCGGCATCACGACCGTGTACCACTTCCTGATGGTGCCGCTGACCCTCGGGCTCGGCATGTCCGTGGCGATCATGCAGTCGGCGTGGGTGCGCACCGGGGATGAGAAGTTCCTGCGCATGACGAAGTTCTGGGGCAAGGTCTACCTGATCAACTTCATCGTCGGCGTCGCCACCGGCCTCGTGCAGGAGTTCCAGTTCGGGATGGCATGGAGCGAGTACTCCCGCTTCGTCGGCGACGTCTTCGGGGCGCCGCTCGCCATGGAGGGACTGCTCGCGTTCTTCGTCGAGTCGACCTTCCTCGGCATCTGGATCTTCGGCTGGGGGCGCCTGCGCAAGGGGATCCACCTGGCGGCCCTGTGGTGCGCCGTGATCGGGTCCTGGATCTCGGCGTACTTCATCATCGTCGCGAACTCGTGGATGCAGCACCCGGTCGGCGTCGAGCTCGGAGCCGACGGACGTCCGGTGATGACCGATGTCTGGGCGGTGCTGACGAACAACACCGCGCTGGCGGCGTACACGCACACGATCTTCGGTGCGCTCGTGGTCGCAGGCATGTTCCTGCTCGGCATCTCGTGGTACCACCTCTGGCGCCGTCGTCACGACGGCATCGACACGGTCGACGCTCAGGGACGGGTCGTCGTGGGCGAAGCGGATGCCGTGCCCGGCCGCGACAGGAAGGACCACGGCGTCTGGATCTGGTCGCTGCGCTTCGGCGCGATCGTCGCGATCCTCGGCTTCGCCGGCACGGTCGCCACGGGGGACATCCAGGGCAAGCTCATGTACGAGCAGCAGCCCATGAAGATGGCGGCGGCGGAGGCGGCCTGCCACACCGGATCGGCCTTCTCGGTGCTCTCCCTCGGCGACCCCGGATCGCGCGACTGCTCCGACGTCGTCACCCTGATCGAGATCCCCGGCGTGCTCGGATTCCTCGGCACGGGGGAGTGGGGCGCCGAGATGCCCGGCATCAGCGATCTCGAGCCGCAGTACGTGAACCAGTACGGCGAGACGATCCCGAACGACGAGCTGTACGGCGACCGCGCCGGCAGCGAGGTCGAGTACGTGCCGGTGATGTGGGTGACGTACTGGGGCTTCCGGCTCATGATCGGGCTGGGCGGCATCGTCGCGACGGGCGCCGTCATCGCCCTGTGGCTCACCCGCAAGGGGACGGTCCTGCGATCGCCGTGGATCATGCGCCTGGCGCTGCTGGGCATCGTCGCTCCGTTCGCGGCCAACATCGCCGGCTGGATCTTCACCGAGATGGGACGGCAGCCCTTCGTCGTCGCCCCGAACCCGGACGCGACCGGCATCGACGGGGTGTTCATGTTCACGGCGGCCGCCGTCTCACCCGGGGTCACTGCTGGCGAGATGCTCTTCTCCGTCATCACCCTCACGGCGGTCTATGGCGTGATGCTGGTGATCGAGCTCTTCCTCATGACCAAATACATCCGCGGCGGGGTCGCAGCGTCCATGCCGGAGCTCTCCGGGCACCGGGATGCCGACGACGACGGCCCCGGAGACGGCACCGACGGCGACCGGCGCGACGACGTCCTCGCCTTCGCCTACTGATCGGGAACGAGAGGAATCACCATGGAACCGCTTCCCATCGTCTGGTTCATCGCGATCGCCGTGCTGTGGATCGGATACCTGCTGCTCGAGGGGTTCGACCTCGGCGTCGGCATGCACATGATCTTCTCGACGCGTTCCGAGCGCGATCGCCGCGTCATGCTGAACACGATCGGTCCGGTCTGGGACGGCAACGAGGTGTGGCTCATCACGGCGGGCGCCGCGATCTTCGCCGCCTTCCCGGCCTGGTACGCCTCGCTGTTCTCCACGTTGTACGTCCCGCTGACGATCACGCTCGTCGGGCTCATCGTCCGTGCGGTCGGCATCGAGTACCGCGGAAAGATCCACACCGAGCGCTGGCGCACGTTCTGGACGTGGATGATCGGGCTCGGCTCCCTCATCGTGGCGTTCTGCATCGGCGCGGCGCTCGCCCTGACTTCGCTCGGCCTGCCGATCGACGCCAACGGCGACCGGGTGGGCGGCCCCTTCGTCTGGTTGACCGTCCCGGCCGTGCTCGGCGGGCTGGCCGTCGTCGGGTTCTCCCTTGCCCACTCCGCGACCTTCCTCGGTCTCAAGGCGGACGGCCCGGTGCGCGAGCGCGCCGGACGCTTCGCCGCGCGCTGGGCTCCGCTGTGCCTTCTGCCGGCGGCAGGATGGGCGATCTGGGTGCAGCTCGCCCACGGCGGCACCCCTCTCGCGTGGACGTTCATCGCGCTGGCCGTGGCCGGGGCCGTGGTGGGCTGGATCGCGGCGCGCCGACGCCGCGAGGGCACGGCCTTCATCGGCTACGCCGGGTTCGGGCTCTTCGGCGCCGCGGCGGTGTTCGCCGGGATGTTCCCGCTCGTGCTGCCCTCGACCGTGGATCCGGCCTTCGACCTGACGATCGCCAACGCCTCGAACAGCCCCTACACGCTCGGCGTCATGACCGTCATCGCAGCCGTGTCGCTTCCGGTGATCCTGCTGTACCAGGCCTGGAGCTACTGGATCTTCCGCAAGCGGGTGACACCGGGCATGATCCCGGACGCGCACATCGTGCTTCCGGCGATCCTGCGGGCGGACCCGGCCCGCTGACGATCAGGCTCACCCGCCTCCGCCGTCGGCCGTGTGCCGGTACTTCTCGGAATCCGGATCGAGGTGAACCGGCACCTCGCGGTCCGGCTCGATGTGGACCTGGACGCCATCGGTGAACACGACGACGCCGAACCCGGGCAGCGGCACGCGTGAGGGAGTGGCCGACATCGCCACCGCGATGTCGCGTTCGGCGTCGCCGTCTCGGTACACGATGCGGGTGTCGCGGAACTGCGTGAATCCGCCGATGTCACCCGTCATGCGGCCGATCGACACGACGGTTCCGAACAGACGCCGTCCGCGTTCCCGCAGCCGCGCGATGGCCCGCCCTCGCCGTCGCGCCCGGGCGACGGCGAACGGCAGCCAGGTGGCCGATCCGGCGAAGCCGAGCAGGGCGGCTGCGATGAAGAACAGCGAGATCACGCCATCCGTCGTCTCGACCGGCGAGGCCGTCGCGATCGCCGCGTCGATCGCCATTCCGGCGCCGAAGCCCGCGCACGCTGCACACGCCGCCATGACGAAGGCGATGTCGAGCTGCCGGAAGATGCGCCGGGCGACGGCGAAGAGACCAGCCGTGGACCACATCATGAGCACCGCGGCACCGGCGAGGAGAACCAGCCACCACCACGTCCGGGACATCTCCTGGAGCGCCTCCGAGCGCACCGGGCCGGTCGTGCGCGGCGCGGAGAGGATCATCAGGATCAGCCAGGCGCCGGCGGTGCCGACCATTCGCAACAGCAGACCGAGGTCGAGACGGCCGATGTTCTCGCCGGGAGGAAGGACCGTGATTCGTCCCCCGTGGTCCGACACGGAGAACACCGGACCGCTGACCCACCACGGCTCCTTCATGCGCACCTCCCGGAATCAGGCTAGGCGCGCGGGGCGCTCCCGATCACAGGTCGCGCCTCACCCCAGCAGCAGAGTCGCGACCAGCAGCACCGGCACGCAGCCGATCGTCGTGATGAACACGGTGTCGCGCGAGATCGCCTCGCCGATGTCGTAGCGCTGCGAGTAGTTGAAGACGTTCTGAGCGGTGGGGAGAGCGGCCAGCACGACGACGATGAGCACCTCGTGCGCGCTGAGACCGAACAGGAACTGCGCGACGAGCCACGCGATCACCGGCATCACCAGCAGCTTCAGCGAGGAGGCGAGCAGCACGTCGCGGCGTTGGCCGGAGGTGCCGAGCACGCGCTGGCCGAACAGCGAGATGCCGTAGCTGACCAGCAGGACCGGCACGCATGCGTTCGCGAGCAGCACGGCCGGCTCCATGACGATGGGCGGCAGGTCGATCCCGAGGACCGACACGAGCGTGCCGAGCGCCGAGCCGAGGATGATCGGGTTGGTCGCCGTGCGAGCCATCGTGCGCCACACCGAGCTCTTCCTCGCGGCGGTGACCGCGTCGAGGATCGTCAGCGAGATGGGCGTGAACACCAGCAGCTGCATGAGGATCACGGGCGCGGGATACGCGGCGCTGCCGAGCAGGTAGAGCGACAGCGGAATGCCGATGTTGTTGGAGTTCACCTGGCCGGCGGACAGGGCGCCGATGACGGTCTCGCCGACATCCCGCTTCCAGAACACTCGGGCGACGAGCGCGTAGGCGGCGATCACGACGGCCGCGGCGATCGCCGAGACCGGAAGCAGCGAGGAGAACAGGACCTTCGCGTCGGCCTGCGCGAGCACGGTGAACAGCAGGAACGGGGACAGGACGAAGAAGGTGAGCCGCCCGAGCACGTGGCGCGCGTGCGGGCCCAGCAGGTCGATGCGGCCGATGACGTACCCGACGGCGATCGCGAGTCCCACCACGGCGAATCCGGTGAGAGTATCGAGCACGCTCTCGAGCGTAGCGCCCGGTCAGCTGCCGCCCTCGCCGCTGGGCGCCGTGTAACGCGAGATGTCGGTCGCGAAGTCCAGAGGGCGATCGGGATCCGGCTCGACGTGCGTCCGGCCGTGCGGGCTGACGAGCACGAGCACGGGTGATCCGGGGAGGGGCACCCGGTGGGCTGTCGTGCTCATCGCCGCCGTGATCGTGCGCCGGCGCTCGCCGTCGACGAAGCGCACCTCGATGCGGAACTGCGGCCGCGCGAGGATCCACAGAGACGGGTCCGGGACGATCGCGACCTCCCCCGGGAGGTGGCGCCCGTGTGCGCGCAGCTGCAGGATCTCGCGCGTCACGCGGCGGACCGAGGACACGCTCAGGAGGAACAGCAGTAGCGCACCGACCGCGACGACCGCGCTCGCGGCGGCTCCCCACCCCACGAACGGCGCGAGGTCCGCGATGAACGGCTCGCGGTTCCCGGACAGCAGCCACGACCAGACGAGCAGCGCGATCGCCGTGCCGCCGGCCACGATCCAGGTCGCGCCGCGCATCGCGAGCGAGGCCTGTCCGAACGCCTCCTCGAGGAGCGCGTAGCAGGCGGGGACGACGGTGATGAGCATCCACGCCGCCCCCAGGACGAGCGGGATCCACCAGAGCAGGTGCCAGGCGCTCCAGCCGAGGGCGGCCGCGAGCGGCGGGAAGCTCGCGGGCAGGACCAGCGCGATCAGGATGCCGCAGAAGACGGGGGCGATCGCGAGCATCAGAACCTGGACGGCGTCGAGGCGGGGAAGGTCGGCGTCCGGTCCGACGGACACGATGCGACTCCCCGCCCGTGTCGTCGAGAAGATCGGACCGTCCTCCCACCACACCTCTTCGCGCGTCTCATCCGTCATGGCTGCAGGCTACGCGCCGGTGTCCGCTCCCGATCACGGGTCGGATTCCGGCGGGTGCATCCGACGGAGGAATTTCCCGGTCAGCAGGAAATTTGACTTCCTGCAGGAACCGGATATGGTCGATCATTCACCCGCCAGCCGACGAAGGGGAAGCGAGTTCACATGTCAGGCAAGTCACCGCGCGCACGCGACGGCAGGAAGACCCCGCAGCTCACTCTGAAGGAGAGGAGAGCGGCCAAGCGCGAGAAGAGGGAGCCGGCCGCGTTCATCAAGCCGCGCAAGGGCGCGTCCGGCTGATCCGAACGCCGGCCTCATCGCCGAAGGCGTCGTTCCAGCGTGGATGCCGTCTCGGCGACAGCAGTCGCGGCCGCCTGCTCCTCGGGTCCCGCATCCGTCGACCAGGTGGCCGCGACCGCTGCGATCGGCCAGCCCGCCGCATCGTGGACGGCGGCGCCGACCGATCGCAGTCCGGGTGTCACCTCGCCGTCCTCGATCGCGAGGCCCCGGACGCGCACCTCGCGCAGCAGATCCCGCAGTTCCGCGGGCCCTGACGGTCCGTCGCCGGTGCGGGTCGGGAACGCGGAGCGGTCCGGGAACAGCGCGCGCACCTGCTCACGGGGGAGGGCGGCGAGCATGGCACGGCCGGTGGCGGTCAGATGAGCGGGCAGCCGTACCCCGACATCCGTCACCAGGGCCGGTCGCCGGGGTGCGCGCTCCTCGACGATGTAGACGACGTCCGCGCCGCTCATCACGGCCAGATGGGTGCTCTCGCCGAGCCGGTCCGCCAGCGCGGCGACGAGCGGCCGCCCGAGTCGCGCGAGCGGCTGCTGCCTGGCGAACCCGCCGGCCAGCTCGCTGGCCGCGGTGCCCAGAGCCCAGCGGCGTTCCTCGCGCAGATGCAGCACGAAGCCGTGCTCGGCGAGGGTCGCGAGCAGGTGGTACACGGTGGATCGGGGCAGCTCCAGGTCGCGGGCGATCGCGGACGCCGCGACCGGCGCCGGCCGTCCGGCCAGGTGACGCAGGATCCGCAGCGTCTGATCGGCTGCGGGCACCCGGGGCGACGGTCTGCCGCTCATGTCTGGGATCACAGACACATGATCGCACGGAAGGCTGTCGCGGGCCGTCGCCGGGGTGTGGAATCGGGAGCATGAGCGCGCATCCCCCTGTCCACGTCGGAGCCGAGCCCCTGTCCGTCGCCGACGTCGTCGCCGTCGCCCGTCACGACGCGCCGGTCGCGATCGACACCGCAGCCCTCGACCGGGTCGCCGAGACGCGCGCGATCGTGGACGCTCTCGCCGCCGACCCCGATCCGCACTACGGCGTCTCCACGGGATTCGGCGCCCTCGCCACGACGTTCATCGCTGCGGATCGTCGCAGGCAGCTCCAGGCCAGCCTCATCCGCTCCCACGCCGCGGGCACCGGCGCCGAGGTGGAGCGCGAGGTCGTGCGCGGACTGCAGCTGCTGCGCCTGCAGACCCTCGCCTCGGGGCGAACGGGCGTGCGACCCGTCGTCGCCGAGACCTATGCGGACCTGCTGAACGCGGGAATCGTCCCGGTCGTCCGCGAGTACGGGTCGCTGGGATGCTCCGGCGACCTCGCTCCGCTCGCGCACATCGCGCTCGCCGCGATGGGCGAGGGGGAGGTGCGCACCGGGAACGGACTCGTCCCGGCATCCGAAGCCCTCGCGGCCGCCGGGATCGAGCCGCTCGTCCTGGAGGAGAAGGAGGGGCTCGCGCTCATCAACGGCACGGACGGGATGCTGGGGATGCTGGCGCTCGCTCTCGCCGACCTGGAGACCCTGCTCACGACCGCGGACGTCGCCGCCGCGCTGTCCGTGGAGAGCCAGCTCGGCACGGACGCCGTGTTCGCCGCCGACCTCATGGCGCTGCGGCCGCAGTCCGGGCAGGCGGTGTCGGCAGCCCATCTGCGCGCGTTCCTCGCGGACTCGCCGATCGTCGCGAGCCACAAGGGCCCGGAGGACGGGCGCGTGCAGGACGCCTACTCGCTGCGCTGCTCGCCGCAGGTGCACGGCTCTGCGCGCGACACCGCCGAGCACGCCGCGACGATCGCGTCGCGCGAGCTCGCGAGCGTCATCGACAACCCGATCATCACCCCGGACGGCCGCATCGAGTCGAACGGCAACTTCCACGGCGCTCCGGTGGCGGCCGTGCTCGACTTCCTCGCGATCTCGGTGGCCGACGTCGCGAGCGTCTCGGAGCGCCGCACCGATCGCGCGCTGGATCCCGCACGCAGCCATGGTCTGCCGCCGTTCCTCGCCGACGAGGTGGGGGTCGACTCCGGGCTCATGATCGCGCAGTACGCCGCGGCCGGGATCGTCTCGGAGCTCAAGCGCCTCGCGGTCCCGGCATCCGTCGACTCCATCCCGTCCTCGGCGATGCAGGAGGACCACGTCTCGATGGGCTGGTCGGCGGCGCGCAAACTGCGTCGCGCGATCGACGGCCTGACGCGGGTCCTGGCGATCGAGATCCTCACCGGCACGCGGGCGCTCGATCTGCGCGCACCGCTGCAGCCGGGCCCCGCGACCGGCGCCGTCCGCGACCTCGTCCGCACCGTCGCCGGCGGTCCGGGTCCCGACCGCTTCCTGTCGCCCGACATCGAGGCCGTCACCGAACTCGTCCGATCGGGCGCCGTCGTCCGGGCAGCGAAGGAGCACGCGCATGTCTCGTGAGATCAGGGCCCCGCGCGGGCCGGAGCGCACCGCGAAGAGCTGGGGCGCCGAGGCCGCCAAGCGGATGCTGATGAACAACCTCGACCCCGAGGTCGCCGAGCATCCCGAGGACCTCGTCGTCTACGGCGGCACCGGCCGCGCAGCGCGCAACTGGGAGGCGTACGACGCGATCGTGCGCACGCTCGACGAGCTCGAGCCCGACGAGACGCTCCTGGTGCAGTCCGGAAAGCCCGTCGGCGTGTTCCGCACGCACGAGTGGGCGCCGCGCGTGCTCATCGCGAACTCGAACCTCGTCGGCGACTGGGCGACGTGGCCGGAGTTCCGCCGTCTCGAGGAGCTCGGGCTGATCATGTACGGGCAGATGACCGCGGGAAGCTGGATCTACATCGGCACGCAGGGCATCCTGCAGGGGACCTACGAGACCTTCGCCGCCGTCGCGCGGTCGCTCGGGCGCGATTCGCTGCGAGGCACGCTGACCCTGACCGCAGGCGCGGGCGGCATGGGCGGGGCGCAGCCGCTCGCCGTGACGATGAACGAGGGCACCGTGCTCATCGTCGACGTCGACGAGTCGCGCCTTTCCCGTCGCGTCGCGCACGGATACCTCGACGAGTACACGACCGACCTGGATGCCGCGGTGGAGCGCGTCCTGGCCGCCAAGGACGCCGGCGAGGCGCTGTCGGTCGGTGTGCTCGGCAACGCCGCCGAGGTGTTCCCCGAGCTGCTGCGTCGCGGCGTGCCGATCGACATCGTGACCGACCAGACCAGCGCGCACGATCCGCTGGCGTACCTGCCTCTCGGCGTCGCGTTCGAGGACTGGAAGGGCGAGGCATCCCGGGACCCGGAGGACTTCACCCGGCGCGCCCGCGAGTCCATGGCCGCGCACGTCGCCGCGATGGTCGCGTTCCAGGATGCCGGAGCCGCCGTGTTCGACTACGGCAACTCGATCCGTGCAGAGGCAGAGCTCGGCGGGTTCGAGCGGGCGTTCGCGTTCCCCGGCTTCGTGCCGGCGTACATCCGGCCGCAGTTCGAGGAGGGTCGGGGGCCCTTCCGCTGGGCTGCGCTTTCCGGCGACCCGGAGGACATCCGGCGCACCGACCGGGCGATCGCCGAGCTGTTCCCCGAGGACACCGCGCTGCACCGCTGGCTCGAGAAGGCCGGGGAGAAGGTGCACTTCGAGGGTCTTCCCGCGCGCATCTGCTGGCTGGGGTACCAGGAACGCCACCTCGCCGGACTGCGGTTCAACGAGATGGTGGCCTCAGGCGAGCTGTCGGCGCCGATCGTGATCGGCCGCGACCACCTCGACTCTGGGTCGGTCGCCTCGCCCTACCGGGAGACCGAGGCGATGAAGGACGGTTCGGACGCGATCGCCGACTGGCCGCTGCTGAACGCGCTGCTGAACACGGCGTCCGGGGCGAGCTGGGTCTCGCTGCATCACGGCGGCGGGGTCGGGATCGGGCGGTCCATCCACGCCGGCCAGGTGACCGTCGCCGACGGTTCGGACCTGGCCGCGGAGAAGCTCGCCCGCGTCCTCACGAACGATCCCGGCACGGGTGTCATGCGCCACGTCGACGCCGGATACGAGCACGCGCGCGACGTCGCCCGCGAGCGCGGCCTGAAGGTGCCGATGCTGTGAACACGCTCATCACGAACATCGCGGAGCTCACGACCAACGTCGGAGAGGGCCTGCTGCGCGACGCCGCCGTCCTGGTCGAGGACGGCCTGATCTCCTGGGTCGGCGACGCCGCGGCGGCACCGCGTGCGGAGGAGGTGGCGGATGCCGCGGGGCGAGCCGTCATCCCGGGATTCGTGGACAGCCACAGCCACCTCGTCTTCGGGGGCGACCGCGCCGCGGAGTTCGAGGCGCGCATGGCGGGTGAGAAGTACGCCGCCGGCGGGATCCGCTCCACCGTCGCGGCGACCCGCGCGGCCTCGGACGAGGAGCTGCGCACGCGGCTGCGCGGATTCATCGATGAGATGCTCGCGCAGGGGACGACGACCGTCGAGATCAAGAGCGGGTACGGACTCACGGTCGCTGACGAGGAGCGGCTCGTGCGCCTCGCCGCCGAGGTCACCGCCGAGGTCACCTTCCTCGGCGCCCACGTCGTGCCCGCCGAGTACGCCGACCGTCCGGAGGCCTACGTCGACCTCGTGACGGGGCCGATGCTGGATGCCGCGGCCCCCCACTCCCGCTGGATCGACGTGTTCTGCGAGACCGGGGCGTTCACCGTCGAGCAGTCCCGGCGCATCCTGGAGGCGGGCATCGCCCGCGGACTCGCACCGCGCGTGCACGCGAGCCAGTTGGGCCCCGGCGAAGGAGTCCGACTGGCCGTCGAACTCGGCGCCGCCTCGGTCGACCACGGCACCTACCTCACCGAGGACGACGTGGCGGCTCTCGCGGCATCCGACACCGTCCTGACCCTGCTTCCCGGTGTCGAGTTCTCGACCCGGCAGCCGTATCCGGATGCGCGCCGGCTCCTCGACGCCGGAGTGTCGGTGGCGCTGGCCTGCGACACGAACCCCGGCTCCAGCTTCACCAGCTCCATGCCGTTCTGCATCGCGATCGCTGTGCGCGACATGGGGATGACCCCGGGCGAGGCGGTCCGGGCCGCGACCGCCGGGGGCGCGAAGGCGCTGCGTCGTGGCGACATCGGCGTCATCGCTCCCGGCATGCGCGCGGACCTCGTGCTGCTGGACGCTCCCAGCCGCGTGCACCTGGCCTATCGTCCGGGCGTGCCGCTGGTGGCCGGCGTCTGGAAGGACGGCATCCGGGTGCGCTGAGCTCACGAAAGAGAGCCCGACTCGGCGGTCGGGCTCTCTCGAGGGTTCGGGTCAGATGACGCCCTGTGCGAGCATCGCCGCCGCGACCCGCTCGAAGCCGGCGATGTTCGCGCCTGCCACGTAATCGCCGGGGACGCCGTAGCGCTCGGCAGCCTCGAAGGAAGCGCGGTGGATGTCCGCCATGATCTGGCGGAGCTTGCGCTCGCTGTCCGCGAAGGCCCAGCGCTGACGCGAGGCGTTCTGGCTCATCTCCAGCGCCGAGGTGGCCACACCGCCGGCGTTGGCCGCCTTGCCGGGGGCGAACAGCACTCCGGCGGACTGGAACGCCTCGACGGCCTCGGGGACGCACGGCATGTTGGCGCCCTCCGAGACGGCGCGCACGCCGTTGCCGATGAGGGCCTGAGCGTCCGCGAGGTCCAGCTCGTTCTGCGTGGCCGACGGCACGGCGATGTCGACCGGCACCTCCCACACGCGGCCGCCCTCGACGAAGCGCGCGCCGGGGCGGCGGTTCGCGTACTCGACGATGCGCCCGCGCTCGACCTCCTTGATCTGGCGGAGCAGATCCAGGTCGATGCCCGCGTCATCGACGACGTAGCCGGAGGAGTCCGATGCCGTGACCGCCGTCGCGCCGAGCTGGGTCGCCTTCTGGATCGCGTAGATCGCCACGTTCCCGGAACCGGAGACGCCGACGCGCTTGCCTTCGAAGGAGTCGCCCTTGACGGCGAGCATCTCCTCGGCGAAGAACACCGCGCCGTAGCCGGTCGCCTCCGTGCGCACCTCGGCGCCGCCCCAACCCGTGCCCTTGCCCGTGAACATGCCGGACTCGTGGCGGTTGGTGATCTTGCGGTAGGTGCCGAACAGGTAGCCGATCTCACGGCCGCCGACCCCGATGTCGCCCGCGGGGACGTCGGTGTGCTCACCCAGGTGGCGCCACAGCTCGCTCATGAACGACTGGCAGAACCGCATGATCTCGGCATCCGAGCGGCCGTGCGGGTCGAAGTCGCTGCCGCCCTTCGCGCCGCCGATGCCCTGGCCGGTGAGCGCGTTCTTGAAGATCTGCTCGAAGCCGAGGAACTTGATGATCGACAGGTTCACCGAGGGGTGGAACCGCAGTCCGCCCTTGTACGGACCGAGCACCGAGGAGAACTGGATCCGGTAGCCGCGGTTGACCTGCAGGCGGCCCGCGTCGTCCACCCACGGCACGCGGAACATGATCTGGCGCTCCGGCTCGACGACGCGCTCCACGATTCCCGCGTCCGCGTACTCGGGGTGGCGCTCGAGCACCGGGCCGATCGAGTGCAGCACCTCATGCACGGCCTGCTGGAACTCCGGCTCGTGCGGGCTGCGCGTGCGGACGGTGTCGAAGACGGGCTGGACGGCGTCGGCAAGGGGATGGAAGTCAGTAGCGGTCACGCGGAGAGCGGCTTTCTGGATGGGGGATGCGGAGCAGGGCGATCGTGTCGCGTGAGAAGGCGCCGGTCGGGCACACGAGTTCTCACTTTAGCGCCCTGCACGTTGTGAGCAGGACCGCGGGGATCACCCGGTGTTCTGCAGACCCGCCGCCACGCCCGAGACCGACAGCAGCAGCAGGCGCTGCTGCTCGGCGTCCGCTCCGGATCCGGTGGCGGACTCGTCGGCCGAACGCAGCTCGCGCAGCGCCCGCAGCTGCAGCAGCGAGAGCGCGTCGACGTACGGGCTGCGCAACTGCACGGCGCGCTGCAGGATCGGCTTGTTCTCGAGCAGACCGGTGCCGCCGGTGAGGCGGATGACCCATTCGCGCGTGAGAGCGAGCTCGTCGAGCACAAGCTGTGCGAGATCTTCGCGGTCGCCGAGCGCCAGATAGCGACGGGCGATGCGCTCGTCGGTCTTGGCCAGGCTCATCGCGACGTTGTCGATCATGGTGTGCAGCAGCGGCCATTCGCGATACGCCTCGGCGAGCAGCTTCTCGTCGCCGACCGCCTCCAGCGCCGTTCCCAGGCCGAACCAGCCGGCCAGGTTGATGCGGGCCTGGGTCCACGCGAACACCCAGGGGATCGCACGCAGGTCCTCGAGCGACTCCACCGACAGCCCGCGGCGCGCCGGACGCGAGCCCAGCGCGAGCAGGCCGATCTCCTCGAGCGGGGTGACGGTCGCGAACCAGGGGGCGAAGCCCTCGGCGTGCACGAGCTCGAAGAAGCGGGCGCGCGAGGCGGTGTCCATGGTCGCCGCGATCGCGGCGAAGCGCTCGGCCGCGCCGCTGGTGCGCTGCTCGACGCCGGGGGAGGAAGCCAGCAGCGTGGCCGCCGCGACCTGGTCGATGTGACGCATGGCGATGGCGGGCTCGCCGTACCGGGCGAAGATGACCTCGCCCTGCTCGGTGAGCTTGAACCGGCCGTCGACGGAGTGCGGCGGTTGGGCCAGGATGGCCGAGTTGGCCGGTCCGCCGCCGCGTCCGAGGGCGCCGCCGCGTCCGTGGAAGAGCGTCAGTTCGATCCCGGCGTCCTTCGCCCACTGCGCGATCTTCTGCTGAGCCTCGTACAGGGCGAGGTTCGCCGCGACCGGGCCGACGTCCTTCGAGGAGTCCGAGTAGCCGAGCATGACCTCGAGCCGGTTCCCCGTCTCTGCCATGCGCGCGCGGAACTCCGGGAACTGGACGGTCTCGGCGAGGATCGCCGGTGCCGCCTGCAGATCGGCGAAGGTCTCGAACAGCGGGACGACGTCCAGGACCGGTGCTTCGTCGCCCAGCGCGCAGCGGGCGAGCCGTCGCACGTTCGCGAGGTCCTCGGCGGACTGCGTGAACGACACGACATAGCGACCGGCGGCGCGCGGGCCGTACTCCCGCTGGATCTCCGCGATCGCGTGGAAGACGTCGAGGACCTCGCGCGTCTTCTCGCTGAGCTCGCCGCCGGCATCCAGTTCGGCGAGCGCCTGACGGTGCACCTGGGAGTGCTGGCGCACCTCCAGCTCGGTGAGGTGGAAGCCGTACGTCTCCACCTGCCAGATCAGGTGCTGCACGCCGCCGAACGCGTGGCGGCGGGCCCCGGCGGCGACGAGCGACTCCTGCACGACGCGCAGGTCGGCGAGCAGGTCCTCGGGTCCGGTGTATCCGCCCGTCGCGCCCGTGCGCTTCGCCGCGACGCGCCGCGAGAACAGCAGCAGCAGCCGGCGGTGCGGCTCCTCGGGGGACCGGGTCGAGATGTCGGCCGCGGCCTCGGGCTCCGCGGCGGCGAACGCGTCCCACAGGGCCGCGGCCGCGGGGGAGACCGGGGTGCTCTCGGCATCCAGCGTCAGCGTGCGGCCGATGCGCGCGAGCGCGCGCTCGAGGCCCTGCAGCACGTGGTCGGACGCGATCTCGGCCGCCTGGCGGGTGACGGATGCCGTGACGAAGGGATTCCCGTCGCGGTCGCCGCCCACCCAAGAGCCCACGCGGACGAACGCGGGGACGACCGGAGCGCTCGCGCCGGACTCGTCGCCGCGCAGGGCGTCGTCGATGCGGCGGTAGACATGCGGCACAGTGGTGAAGAGGGTCTCGTCGAAGACGCTCATGACCGTACGGACCTCGTCGACCGGCGTCGGCTTCTGCGCCCGCAGAGGTGCGGTGCGCCAGAGGGTGTCGATCTCCTCCAGCATCCGGCGCCGTGCCCGGCGCTGCTCTGCTCCGGCATCGCTGGCCTCGTCGTGCTGGGTCAGCAGATCCGACAGCCGGCGGATGCTCGTGGAGACCGCGCGGCGACGCGCCTCGGTCGGGTGGGCGGTGAAGACCGGGTGGAAGCGGAGTCCGGCGAGCCGGCGGGCGGCCTCGTCCTCGCCCACCTCGCGGCGCAGCTGCGCGAAGGCGGCGGCCACGGTGTCCACGGCGTCCTCGCGGCCGGGCTGTCCGGCCCGCTCGCGCAGCACGCGGACGCGCTGGTGCTCCTCGGCGAGGTTCACCAGGTGGAAGTAGGCGGTGAAGGCGCGGGCGACCTCATCCGCACGTTCGACCGAGAAGGAGTCGGCGATGGATGCCGCGCGCTCGAACGCCTCGGTGCTGGACTCGTCGTAGGCCTGGATGGTCGCGAGGCGCAGCCGCTCGACGTCCTCGAACAGGCCGGGTGTGCCGGACTCGCGGAGCACCTGGCCGAGCAGGGCGCCGAGCATGCGGACGTCGGCGCGCATGGCGTCGGGGATGCCGCGGCCTGCCTCGAATCGGCCGATGACGCGGATGGCCTCAGTGGGCGTGGGCTCGGGGGTCATCCTTCGAGCGTATCCCGATGCGAGGGGGCCGCCCGACCGCGTGACGCCGCATGAACGCCGGACGCCGCCGCGCCCTACCATGGAGGGGATGGCTGACTCCCGCAACCCCCTGCGCTCCGCGCAGTTCCCCGCGATCCTGCTGCTGGTGGCAGCCGGAATCGGGCTCCTCCTGGCCAACACCCCGGCGCACGACGCCATCGCGGGAGTGCTCGATCTGCACATCCCGGTGCCGGGGACCGGGCTCGATCTCTCGGTCGAGCACTGGATCTCCGACGGCCTGCTGGCGATCTTCTTCTTCGTCGTCGCCATGGAGCTGCAGTTCGAGCTCACCAGCGGCGAGCTCAACTCCTGGCGGAAGGCGATCCAGCCGGCGATCGCGGCCGCGGGCGGCGTCATCGTCCCGATCGTCATCTATCTCGTGATCGCGGGGGCGCCGCGGACCGCCTCGGGCTGGCCGATCCCGACGGCGACCGACATCGCGTTCGCGCTCGGCGTGCTCGCGGTGTTCGGTCGAGGGCTGCCGTCGACCGTGCGGGTGTTCCTCCTGGCCCTCGCCATCCTCGACGACATCATCGGCATCGTCTTCATCGCCGTGCTGTTCGCACACGACCTGAACTGGCTGCTGCTCCTGCTCGCCCTGGTCGGCGTCGTCGTCTTCGGCCTGCTCAGCCGTCAGCTCGAGGAGCGCAACCGCTTCGTGATCGGCGCGGCGATGGTCGTGATCGGCATCGTGGTGTGGGCTCTGGTCGCCGCCTCCGGCGTGCACGCCACGATCGCCGGTGTGCTGCTGGGGCTCGCGGTCGCGCAGGCCCCGTCGATGCGCATCCGGTACGCGCTGGAGACCTGGGTGAACGGCGGGATCCTCCCCGTCTTCGCCTTCACCGCCGCGTTCGTCGTGATCCCCGCAGTGTCGCCCTCCGAGCTGTCGCCGGCGTTCTTCGGGATCGCGCTCGCGCTGCCGATCGGCAAGATCATCGGCATCGGACTGTTCGGCTGGCTGGCGATGCGGATCGGATCGCAGGGCGGTCCGGCTCTGAAGCTCGCCGATCTCCTGGCCGCCGGGACGCTCGGCGGCATCGGGTTCACGGTCTCGCTGCTGCTGGCGAATCTGGCCTTCGCGGACGACGCTGAGATCCGCGATCAGGCCATCCTCGGCGTCCTCGTGGGCTCTCTCGCCGCTCTCGTGCTGTCCGGCATCATCGTGTCGCTGCGAGCGGCGCACTACCGGCGGCTGGACTCCGCGGCGACGTCGTGAGGCGGGTGAGGGGAGACCGATGAGCGACGCGCTGAGGGACGCGGCGGAGACCATGCGCGCCGTGCGCGAGCGCTGCGTGTGGTCGCAGCGCATCACGCACCGCGACCTGATCCCCTACCTCATCGAGGAATCGCACGAGGTCATCGACGCCGTCGAGACGGGGGACCGCGCCGAGCTGCGCGAAGAGCTGGGCGATCTGCTGTGGCAGGTTCTCTTCCACGCCGCGATCGCGGCGCAGGATCCGCAGGATCCGTTCGACATCGACGACGTCGCGCGCACGCTGACCGAGAAGATGGTGCGCCGCCATCCGCACGTCTTCGCGGACGCGGTCGCCACGACCCCGGACGAGGTGCTGGTGCACTGGAACGCGGCGAAGGCGGCCGAGAAGCGGGCGCGTACGAGCGTGCTGGACGGCGTCCCGAGCGGGATGCCGGCGCTGTCGCGTGCTCAGAAGGTGCTCGGGCGTGCCGCGCGCGTGCTCCCCGAGCATCCGTCCCCCGAGCAGGCCACCCCGGCATCCGAAGCCGAGCTGGGCGACGCGCTGCTCGCCCTCGTCGCGCAGGCCCGTGCGAACGGATGGGACGCCGAGCGCGCCCTGCGTGAACGCACGCGTGCGCTGGAGGGCGAGGTCCGCGCCGCGGAGTCCGCCTAGCGGTGCCTGGACCCGCAGACCTGGAAAGATGGACTCGTGGCTACCGTGAACCCGCCGCGCGGCATGCGCGACATCCTCCCCGCCGACAAGGCGCGTCGAGAGCGCGTCCTCTCCGTCATCCGCGAGCGCTACCGCGCGCACGGCTTCGACGAGATCGAGACGCCCGTGGTGGAGGAGTACGACCGCCTGCATGCCGGCATCGGCGGTGACAACGAGAAGCTGTCCTACAACATCCTGCGCCGGGGTCTGGACGCCGACGCGATCCGTGCCGCCGCCGGCGACCCCGCCGGCCTGTCCGACCTGGGGCTGCGCTACGACCTGACTGTCCCGCTGGCGCGGTTCTACGCGTCGAACCGCGCACAACTGCCCGCGGTGTTCCGCGCGATCCAGATCGGGTCGGTGTGGCGTGCGGAACGGCCCCAGAAGGGGCGGTACCGGCAGTTCGTGCAGTGCGACATCGACGTCATGGGCGACGACTCGGCCCGTGCCGAGGCCGAGCTGCTGGTGGCGTCGCTGGACGCCGTCGCGGCGCTCGGCCTCTCCGACGCGAGCGTTCGCATCAACGACCGGCGGGCGCTGGAATGGATGCTGGACGCGTTCGGGTTCACCGCGGATGAGCGTCCCGGCGTGCTCATCACCATCGACAAGCTCGACAAGATCGGCCCCGACGGGATCGTCGCCGAGCTGCGGGAGCGGCAGGCGACGTCGTCCGCCGTGGACGCCTTCGAGCAGTTCCTGCGTCGCCCGCAGACGAGGGAGTACACCCCGTACGGCGAGCGGCAGATCCGCAGAGCGCTTCCGGACGGGGCGCCGGAGGAGATCGTCGCGCACCTGGTCGGTATCGGCGAGGCCGTGGCCGCCGGAACCGGACGGACGGACATTCCGTTGGTGTTCGATCCGTTCCTGGTGCGGGGCATGGGGTACTACACCGGCACGATCTTCGAGCTCGCGCACCCGTCCGTGCCGTACTCGCTCGGTGGCGGCGGCCGCTACGACGGGATGATCGGACGGTTCCTCGGCCAGCAGGTGCCCGCGGTCGGGTTCTCGCTCGGGTTCGAGCGCCTGGTCGATCTCGTCGAGCTCGGCGAGGACGCGGATGCCGCGGCCGTCGTGCTCGTGCACGACAAGGACGTGCCGGTGGTGGAGCTCGTGGCGCACAAGGCCGCGCTGATCGATCAGGGCTCGCGCGTGCGCCTCGAGCGCCGGACGAAGAACCTCAAGGGGCTGCTCGAGCGCTCGGCCGCCGACGGGTACACGGCGTTCGCGACCGTGGCGGCAGGCGCCCCGGTTGGCGCTCTGGAGATCAAGCCGCTCGGCTGAGACGCGGGGACCGCGCGTCCCCGGCCGTCCCCGCCCATTCACCCCGGGTTCACTCCTGCGGTGTTTGCTGGCACCGTGGCTCGCGTGAGGATCCTCGGCGCCGTGCTCGCCGCCTGTGTGCTCGCCGCGCTCGGCATCCGCATCCTCCTGTCCCGTCAGGCAGCGATCGCGCGCCGACGGATCGGCAAGCCACTGGGCGAGGAATCGCTGGATGCGGACCGGGTCTGGCGGAAGACGCTCGAAGGGCGACCCGTCGATCTGCTGCTCCTCGGCGACTCCCTCGCGGCCGGCCTGGGGGCTGAGCGTCGCAAGCAGACGCTCGGCGGCCGGCTCGCGAAGGCCGTCGCGCGCCGGCTGCAGCGCCCCGTGCGACTGCGCACGGCGGCGGTGGTCGGCTCGGAGTCCTCGGCACTCGAGGCGCAGCTGGACGGACTGGATCCCGATTACCGCGCGGATGTCGCGGTCATCGTCGTCGGGGGCAACGACGTCACGCACCTCGTTCCGGCATCCGTGGCGTCGGCTCAGCTCGAGCAGGCCGTCCTGCGGCTGCAGGACGCCGGGACCCCCGTCGTGGTCGGCACCTGCCCGGACCTCGGGACGCTGCGTCCCGTGCCCCAGCCGCTGCGGTCGCTGCTGTCACGGATGTCGCGGCGTCTCGCCCTGGAGCAGACGCGTGTCGCGTGGCGGACGGGCGCCGTGCCGGTCGACCTGCGCCAGCTCGTCGGGCCGACGTTCCACGCGGAGCCCGAAGAGATGTTCAGCCTCGATCGGTTCCACCCGAGCGCGGCGGGCTACCGACGGACGGCCGAGGCGCTGCTTCCCGCCGTCGTCACGGCGCTTCGCTCGCGGCAGTGAAGCTCGCCGCCCACTCCTCGACCCGCCGGGCGCTCTCGGCGGGGGAGAGGTCCTCCACGCGGGACATGATCGACCAGCGCACGCCGAAGGGATCGCGGATCGACGCGAACCGGTCGCCCGAGACGAAGTCGCTCGGCGCTTCGCGGACCGTGGCGCCGGATGCCGTCGCGCGCGCGACGACCGCGTCCACATCCGGGACGTACAGGCCGAGAGAGTAGCAGTCGTCCTCGCCGGACGGCGGGGGCACGAGATGGTATTCGGACGTGGGTTCGCCGATCTGCAGCAGCCCCATGCCGAAGTCCAGATCGGCGTGGACGACGGTTCCGCCCATCTCCGTGACGTCGAGTACGGTGGCGCCGAAGACGTCGCGGTAGAAGCCGATCGCGTCGGCCGCCCCGGGGATCGCGAGGAACGGGGTGAGGCTGGTCGCGTTGTTCGGGCGGCCGTCGGTGGTGTGCGCTCCGGTGAGTCCTGTGCTGTTCATGACGTCGACGTTACGGACCGGCCGTATCCCGGCGCTTGGAGATTCGCGACACCCTGTCCGGGGCCGGCGCTATCCTGTCCCGCGTGATCGATGCGCGGCGTGGAGTGCTGTATCCCGCACGGATGCCGGACTTCCACCGCTGTCCGCCCCCGGGCGAGGCCGCGGAGCTCGTCGAGTGGTTCTGGATACCGCAGTGGGACATCGATCCGGGGCGGTCCTCGCGGCAGCACGTCGTCGCGTACCCGGCGCTGAACCTCGTCGTCGAGGGAGATGCGGTCGAGCTCGTGGGCGCCACCACGGCGGCGTCGCATCGCGATCTCACGGGCCGGGGCTGGGCGGTCGGGGCGCTGCTGAAGCCGGCCGCGGTCGCAGCCCTCATCGAGGATCCGGCGGCGCTGCGCGATCGGTCCCGCATCTTCGACGCTCCGGACCTGCGGGACGCCGTCGTCCGGGCGATGGGTGACGGAGGGGAGCAGGAGCGAGCGGACGCCGTCGGGGCGTTCGCGGCATGGCTCGTCCGCCGGGTCGGCGAGCCGTCCGAAGTGGCGCGGGAGGCGAACCGGATGGCGGAGGTTCTCATGTCGGATCCCGAGATCGTCCGGGCAGAGGATGCCGCGGCGAGGCTGTCCATCTCCCTGCGCACGCTCCAGCGGCTGGCGCACCGATACGTCGGCCTCCCGCCGCTGGCGATGATCCGGCGTCGACGCCTGCAGGAGGCGGCGCAGCGGATCCGGGAGCATCCGGACACCGACCTGGCCACGGTCGCCGCCGAACTCGGTTACGCCGATCACGCGCATCTGACGCACGACTTCCGTGCGGTGCTGGGCTTCACGCCTACGGCCTACCGTGCGGGGGCGCCGTGAAGGGGATCACAGAGGGGTGATACGCGGCTGACGAGAGTCGCCGTCTCAGAAGGGAGGGTTGGGCTCGGTCGCATGCCCGGTCGGCGAGATCACCTGGACCGTCCCGTCGCGTCGCGATCGGTAGCGGAAGGTGGTGCGATGGTTGTGCCTGTGGTCGCGCGGGCACAGCGGCGCGAGATTGTCCGCGTTGGTCCTGCCACCTCTGGCCCACGGTCGACGATGATCGATCTCGGCATCGGCGGCGAGACGTTCGCAGCCGTCTCGCGCGCAGGTGCGGTGCTTCAGGATGAGCCAGTCGCGCTGCGCCTCCGTGGGCCGGTAGCTCCGACGGTCCATGTCGAGAATCGCGCCCGTGATCGGGTCCGTGATGACGCGGTGGAAGGCCGACGCATCGAGGAACAACTGCGCCGCCGTGACCGCATCGATCGCGTCGCCTCCGACCATCTCGGCCTGCTCCGCCGCCAGCGCCTCGGCGACGGAGGGGTCGATCGGCGCTCCGTCCCGCGCCGCGGCGAGCAGCTGGACCGGGACCGTGACGAAGACCTTGGTCTTCACCGCGGTGTCGGTGCCGACACCGCGCAGCCATGCGCTGGTCAGATCGGCGCGCAACTGATCGCGGGTGCGCCCTTCGCGGCGGTCCTTGGTGAGGTGCTTCGCGGTGCTGGTCATGCGACGGAACGCGGCGTGCGCCTCATGGGAGGGCATCAGCGCGTGGAGCCAGGCCATGCCTCCGTCGGCGTCCTCGATCCAGACGCGCCGGTCCCGCATCTCCCGAGCGTGCTTCGCCTCGGCGGGAAGCAGCGCGAGCCGATCGGTGAGCCGCTTCAGCCGGCGGTTGAAGGACGCCGGCGAGCACGAGAGCGACCATTCCCTGCACGCGGCGTCGATGCGCGCGAACGCCCGCTGCTCCGCGGAGCGCTCCGGGTCCGTTGCGTCTGCGGGGGCCGCGACGAGACCGAGCGCATGCACGGCACGCCCGAGCAGGTACAGGGAGGCGAACCCGGACGCGGTCTGCTCCCACAACCCGGGGAGGTGCTGCTGGGCGCGCTCGACGAGGAACACCTGCCCGCACACGTGATCCTCGGTGCTGTTCATCCGCAGCGCCAGGTCCAGGATCGCCGCCCGTTCCGCGAACTCGATCGCCTCGGCGCCGTCCAGGCCGTCCACGTAGAGCTCCGGGTGCCGACGCGCGCACTGCACCACGCGCAGCATCCGCGCCGCCTGCAACGCGGCCTGCCGGTTCGCATCGACCTGCGAGCACTCGGCATCCGCCAGCAGCAGGCCGATCTCCTCGCCCGGGTTCAGAACCGAGGAAGAGGGTGTCGGCATCGCTGCGTCCATGAAGCCAGTATAGTACAGAAGTACGAGAAGAAGCAGTGCCGAGCTGCCTAATTAGGGCAAAAATATTCGATACTGGATCGCGCTCCGCTCCTCGACGTACGGGCGCTGATCGCCGACACTCAGCGCGCGATGCGCAGCCGCAGCATCCGGTAGGCGACGCCTGCGAGCACGACGACGGTGCCGATCAGTGACGCCATCGCGGGCAGTGTGCTCACGAGGACGAGGCACCCCAGGGCGCCGAGCACCTGCAGCGCGCGCGGATAGCGCCGGACGTCGTCGCCGGTCTGGCGGAACGCCGCCGCGTTCGCGATGAGGTAGTACAGCAGCACGCCGAAGGACGAGAAGCCGATCGCTCCGCGCAGGTCCGCGACGAGGACGATGCCGATCACGATCAGCGCGATCGTGATCTCCGCGCGTCGCGGCACCTGCCAGCGCGTGTCCACGGCCGACAGCCAACGCGGCAGGTCGCTTTCGCGCGCCATCGCGAGCGTCGTACGGCCGATGCCGGTGAGCAGGGCGAGCAGCGCGCCGAGCGAGGCGGCGGACGCCGCCACACGAACCACGGGATCCGCCCATCCCCAGCCCGCGGCCTCGACGACACCGGCGAGCGGGGCCGGTCCGGCGACGGCATCCGCACCCAGCACGAGGATCACCGTCACGCCGATCGCGAGGTACACCACGACCGCCCCGCCGAGTGCGAGCACGATCGCGCGCGGGATCGTCCGCGCCGGGTCCACGACCTCCTCGCCCATCGTCGCGATGCGGGCGTAGCCGGCGAACGCGAAAAAGAGCAGGCCGGCACCCTGCAGGACCCCGTACACCGTGGCGTCCGCGAGCGGAGCGGGGGAGTGCGGTGCTCCGCCGACTCCCGCGGCGACGACGACGGCGAGCCCGAGCAGGGTCGCCGCGACGAGGATGCGGGTCGCGAGCGCGGTGCGGGTCACGCCGAAGCAGTTCACGGTCGCGAGCGCGGCGACGGCGAGGACGGCGACCGGCCGCTCCCATCCCGCTGGCGCGGCGTACGACGCGAAGGTCATCGCCATCGCGGCGCAGCTGGCGATCTTGCCGATCACGAAGCACCAGCCTGCGACGAATCCCGGCCAGGGGCCGATCTCGGCGCGCGCGTAGGCATACGTGCCGCCCGCGACGGGGTGCACGGCGGCGAGCTGGGCGGAGCTGGTCGCATTGCAGTACGCGACCACGGCCGCGATCGCGAGAGCGACGAGGATGCCGGAGCCGGCGGCTCCGAGCGCCGGTGCCCAGACGGCGAACACGCCGGCGCCGATCATCGATCCGAGGCCGATGGCGGTGGCGTCCGGGAGGGTCAGCCTGCGAGCGAGGGGCACGTGATCATCGTGCCACCGCTCGGTTAACGATCGGTGCCGCGCGCGGCGGTCACGCGCTTCTTCTCGCGGATGTACACCTCGCGCCGCACCTTCGCGACCACGTCCCCCTCGCTATCCGTGATGACGGTCTCGAACCACTCCAGGACCTTCGCCCCGCCGTGCGCGCGTTCGCGCAGTTCGGCGGCCTGCTCCTTCGGGACATGGAACTCGGCGGTGAGCACACCGCGGCCGGGCTTGACGAACTCGATCTCCCCCCGGGTGTCCCACACGACGTAGTCGCGCCCGAGCTGGTGCATCACGAGCATGAAGAAGTAGGGATCCGTCATGGCGGACATCGATCCGCCGAACGCCGTCTTCACATAGTTGCGAGTGAGGAGATTGACGTGCAGCTCGACGGTGGCGCGGGTCCAGTCCGCGCTGAAGCGACGGACGCGGATCCCGCTGAACAGGTTCGGTGCCCAAAGGCTCATTCCGATCGCGAGCCGGCGCGGAGTGATCTTCATGGCGATCAGTGTCGGGGAGCATCCCGGCATCCGGCAAAGCCTCTGGCGTCTTGCTACAACTGTTCTATTTCTCATAGAATAAGTCGAACGAGGAGGACGACATGCTGATCCGGATCGACGCCGACAGCCAGCGGCCGCTGTTCGAGCAGGTCGCCGCCTCCGTCCGCGCCGACATCCTGACGGGCGCCCTCGGGCCGGGCGACCGGCTGCCGTCGGCGCGCGAGGTCGCCGACGCGCTCGACATCAACCTGCACACGGTGCTGCATGCGTACCAGCAGCTGCGTGACGAACGGCTGGTGGATCTGCGGCGCGGCCGCGGGGCCACCGTGGCAGCATCCGCTGCGCCGCTCGTCGACCTCGCCAAGGAAGTCGCCGATCTCGTCGCCAGGGCCGGTGAGCTGGGCGTGTCCGCCGAGACGCTCGCCGCGATCGTGACATCCGCCGTCCCCATCGACCGCCGACCGGAGGAGCGCCCATGACCGAGCACGACATCACCCGCACGCCTCCGGCGCAACTGCGCCGAGCGCGGGTCCGATTCCTCCTTGTCGCCGTCGCGGTGCCGATCGTTCTGGTCGCCGTCGGTCTCGCCATCGTCCTGGCCTGGATGCCTGAGCTGCCGGCGTCCGTCGTGACCCACTGGGGCGTTTCGGGCCCCGACGGATTCGGCTCTCCGCTGGTCTACGTGTGGATGCTGATCGGCCTCGGGTTCGGACTGCCCGTGCTGATGGCGGCCTCGACGCTCATCGCCGTCGGGACGCACTGGGGCGCCGCGGCGCGCTTCATGGGAGCGATGGCCGCGGGGCTCTCCGCATTCGCCCTCGTCCTCGCGGTCGGTTCGCTGGCACCGCAGCGCGGGCTGTCGGACGCCGCGGCGATGGGCGGGATCTGGTGGGTGGTGGCGCTCGGCTTCGCCGCGCTGCTGCTGGTCGGCGTCGCGGCGTGGTTCGCGCAGCCGGCCGTGGCAGCAGTCCCGGGGCCGTCGCTCGACGACGGTCGATCGGTGGTTCTCGGCGAGGGCGAGCGGGTCGTGTGGGTGGGGACCGCGACGATGCCGCGCACCCCGCTGATCATCATGGCCTCGGCCCTGGTCCTCGTCACCGTGCTCACGATCGCCCTCGCGTTCGCCGGAGGACCCGCTGCCTGGATCGGCGTCGTCCTCATGCTGATCGTCCTGCTGGCTCTGCCGGCGACGGCGGCGTTCCGCATCCGCATCACGCCGGAGGGATTCTCCGCGCGCTCCCTGCTCGGAGTGCCGCGCACGCGCATCCCGCTCGCCGAGATCGATTCGGTCCGGGCGGTCGACATCTCCCCGTTCGGGGAGTTCGGCGGATGGGGCTGGCGCATCTCGCTCGACGGCCGCAGCGGCATCGTCACGCGTCAGGGTCCGGCGATCGAGATCGCGCGGCGCGGAAAGCGCCGGTTCGTCGTCACGATCGACGGTGCGGAGCAGGCCGCGGCGCTGCTCCAGGCGTACGTGGATGACTCGGCATCCGATCCCGGCCGCACGATCAGAGGAGGCGCACGATGAGCGAGTCGACCGCGTCGAGGACGCCGCTGATCGCGATCGTCTCCTTCGTCCTGCTCGCCTGCGGACTGGCGTGGCTCGTCGCGCTCCCGCTGTGGCTCTCGGATGGCCTGCGCCATCCGCTCGCCGGCGTGCTCATCTCGGTGATGATGTTCACCCCGGCGGTCGCCGCGGTGCTCGTGATCCTGCTGATGCGTCCCGTGCCGAAGGGAGAGCGGCTGCGCTTTCTCGGCGTGTGGCCGCTGCGCCCGGCGAAGCGCGTGATCGGTCTGAGCGTTCTGGGCCTGTTCGGTCCGCTCGTCGTCATCGCACTGTCGATCGCGATCGCCGCCGCGTTCGGATGGGTGCACCTGGATCTGATCGGATTCTCGGGGTTCGGCGAGACGCTCGAGGCGTCCCTGCCGGAGGGGGTCCCCGCGCCGCCGGCGGGTCTCGTGATCGTGTCGCAGCTGATCGCGATGCCGATCGCCGCCGCGACGATCAACGCGGTCATGGCGCTCGGCGAGGAACTGGGCTGGCGCGGATTCCTGGTCCCCGCGCTGCGGCAGTACGGCACCTGGCCCGCGCTGCTCATCAGCGGCGCGGTATGGGGGCTGTGGCATGCTCCGGTGATCCTGCTCGGCTACAACTTCGCGCGCACGGACGCCACGGGTGTCGCGTTCATGGTCGGCGGCTGCGTCGTCTGGGGGATCCTCCTGGGCTGGTTGCGCCTGCGCTCGGCGTCCGTCTGGCCGGCGGTCTTCGCCCACGGGGCGATGAACGCGGCCGGTGCGACGATCGCGCTGCTGTACGCCGCAGGCACGACGTTCGACATGGCCTTGGCAGGGCCGCTGGGGGTCGCCGGCTGGATCGCGTGCGGCCTCGTGATCGTCGTGCTCCTGGCGACCGGGCAGTTCCGGAAGCAGCCGGAGCTCGACGCCGCGGCGCGACGGGCCCTCCCGCATCGTCCGCCGGAATAGCCCGGTGTCTTGACCTCGCCCGCCCGGCCGGGTTGGCTGAGGGAATGGCCGAATCGAACCCGCAGAACTGGCGCGCCGCCGATGCCTACCTCGCCGACCTCCTGGTCGGGCAGGACCCGACCCTGGATGCGACGCTCGCCGCGCAGCGGGCCGCAGGACTCCCCGAGATCGAGGTCGCACCCGTCAGCGGAAAGCTGCTGAACCTGCTCGCCCGCATGAGCGGAGCGCGACGCGTCCTCGAGATCGGCACGCTCGGCGGGTATTCGACGATCTGGCTCGCGCGCGCGGTCGGGCCCGACGGCCGAGTCGTCACGGTCGAGGCGGAATCGGCGAACGCCGCGGTCGCACGGCGCAACCTCGATGCCGCCGGCGTCGGGGATCAGGTCGAGATCCGCATCGGCCGCGGTGCCGAGGTCCTGCCGAGCCTGGACGGCACCGAGCCCTTCGACCTCGTCTTCATCGATGCCGACAAGGAGTCGAACACGATCTACCTCGACTGGGCCGCGCGACTGGGCCGCGCCGGCACTGTCGTCGTCCTGGACAACATCGGCCGGGAGGGCGAGATCGTCGACGAGAGCACCACCGATCCCCGTGTCATCGGCACGCGGGAGGGGCTCCGGATGCTGGGGGAGGACGCTCGCTTCGACGCGACGGCGCTGCAGACCGTCGGCCTCAAGGGCTGGGACGGAGTGGCCATCGCCCTCGTGGTCTGATCGCTTCGGCGCGTCGGACGCGCCCGGCTAGAATGGCGACGGATCGACGACGCTCCACCACAACCTTTTCTCTGAGCAAGGAGCACATTCGTGGCACTGATCGAGGCTGTAGGCGCACGTGAGATTCTCGACTCCCGGGGAAACCCGACCGTCGAGGTGGAGGTGCTCCTCGATGACGGCATCGTGCAGCGCGCGGCCGTTCCCTCCGGCGCATCCACCGGTGCGTTCGAGGCGTACGAACTCCGCGACGGCGACAAGAGCCGCTACGGCGGAAAGGGCGTGCTCAAGGCCGTCGAGGCCGTCATCGACGAGCTGGGCCCGGCCATCGAGGGCGTCGAGGCGAGCGAGCAGCGCATCGTCGACGAGATCCTCATCTCCACCGACGGCACCGAGAACAAGAAGCGCACCGGCGCCAACGCGATCCTCGGCGTCAGCCTCGCGGTCGCCAAGGCCGCGGCCGACAGCGCCGACCTGCCGCTGTTCCGCTACCTGGGCGGGCCCAACGCGCACGTCCTCCCCGTGCCGCTGTTCAACGTCATCAACGGCGGCGAGCACGCCGACAACGGCATCGACATGCAGGAGTTCTTCCTCGCGCCGATCGGCGCCGAGACCTACTCCGAGGCGCTGCGCTGGGGCGTCGAGACGTACCACGTGCTGCGTGCCGAGCTGAAGGCCGCCGGCTACGCGACGGGCCTCGGCGACGAGGGCGGCTTCGCGCCCGACCTCCCCAGCAACCGCGAGGGCCTCGACTTCCTCGTCAAGGCCATCGAGAAGGCCGGCTTCACGCCGGGATCGGACATCGCGCTCGGCCTCGACGTCGCCGCGACGGAGTTCTTCAAGGACGGCGTCTACCGCCTGGACGGCAAGGACTGGGATGCCGCGGCGCTGACCGAGTACTACGTCGGCCTGGTGAACGACTTCCCGATCGTCACGATCGAGGACGCGCTCGCCGAGGACGACTGGGACAACTGGAAGCACCTCACCGAGGCGCTCGGCTCGAAGGTCCAGCTCGTGGGCGACGACCTGTTCGTCACCAACCCGCAGCGCCTCGCCGACGGCATCCAGCGCGGCGTCGCCAACTCGCTGCTCGTCAAGGTCAACCAGATCGGCACGCTCACGGAGACCTTCGACGCGGTCAGCCTGGCGCAGCGCTCCGGTTACACCGCGATGCTCTCGCACCGTTCCGGCGAGACCGAGGACACCACGATCGCCGACCTCGTCGTCGCCACCAACTCGGGCCAGATCAAGGCGGGTGCCCCGGCGCGCAGCGAGCGCGTCGCGAAGTACAACCAGCTGCTGCGCATCGAGGAGGAGCTCGGCGACGCGGCCGTCTTCGCGGGCCGTTCGGCGTTCCCGCGCTACACCGCCTGAGCGCCGACGCGCACGAGACAACGAGGCCGCCCGCGCGGCGGCACGACCCGGAGGGGGAGCATGGCGAGACGACCGGCTTCCCCTTCGGCGTCCTCGCGCACGGTCGACGTGCGCGAGTGGGCATCCGGCATCCGGCTGTCCGCGTTCTCCGTGATCATGCTCTCGCTCGTCGTACTGGGCGCGTGGGTGCTCGTGCCGACGCTGGGCACCTACATCGAGCAGCGGCAGCAGATCGCCGCGCTTGAGCAGTCCGTGCAGCTGTCGAAGGAGGAGATCGCGGATCTCGAACTCGAGCAGCAGCGCTGGGAGGATCCCGCCTTCATCACCACCCAGGCGCGCGAGCGCCTCTACTACGTCAAGCCCGGCGAGGTCGTCTATCTGATCGACAACGATCTGGACGCCGCCGACCTGCCGCGCGAGCAGCAGCCGGTCAGCGCCGAACTCGAGGAGAGCGCCTCGGACTGGATGCCTCATCTGCTGCGCACCCTCGCCGGCGCCGGCCTCGCGCAGACCGCCGCCGAGGGCGGGTAGAGCCTTCGTTCAGGAGCGCCTCCCGTACGCTGGAAGGGTGACGACACCGCCCTTCGCCCCGCCGACCCCTGCGGAGATCGACGTTCTCTCCGCGCAGCTCGGACGTCCCGTGCGCGGGGTCATCGGCATCGCCGCACGCTGCGCGTGCGGCAACCCGACGGTGGTGGCGACCGCGCCGCGACTGCCGGACGGCACGCCGTTCCCGACGTTCTACTACCTGACGCATCCCGCGGCCACCGCCGCCATGTCGACCCTCGAGGCGACCCAGGTCATGCCCGAGCTCGCGGCGCTCCTCGACGAGGACGAGGCTGTCGCGGCGGCCTACAGCGCCGCGCATCAGGCCTACCTCGGCGACCGCGCCCGCTACGGCGAGGTCCCCGAGATCGACGGGATCTCCGCGGGCGGCATGCCCACGCGCGTCAAATGCCTGCACGCGCTCGCCGGGCACGCGCTCGCGGCGGGTCCTGGTGTCAACCCGATCGGCGACGCCGCGCTGGAGCGGTCGAGCTGGTCGCCGGAGCGATGCCAGTGCGAACAGCCGGGGGCCGCTCTCGCATGACCCGCCTCAGGACGCTGCGCGGCATCGTCGCAGTCGCGGCGGTGACGGCATCCGTCCTGCTCACCGGGGCGACGTCGGCGCCGACCCAGACGCCGGAGCCGACCCCGGCGCCGGTCGCCGACGAGCCGACCGACCCGATCCGCGCGGCGGAGTACTGGCTGGACGGCGCGCGGATCCGTGACGCCTGGCAGACGAGCCGCGGTGAAGGCGTCACGATCGCCGTCATCGACACCGGCATCGCGCCGGTGCCGGCGGCATTCGGCGACGCCGTCGTCGGGGGGACCGACGTCTCGGGGACCGGCTCGTCGGACGGACGCACCCCGGTGGGCACGATCGACGTGAACCACGGGACCTGGGTCGCCTCGCTCGCCGGCGCGCGCGGAGCGGCGGACGGCACGGGAATGATCGGCGTCGCCCCCGAGGCCGACCTGCTGTCCATCTCGGTCAACTTCGGCGCGGCGGCGGCGGTGCCGTTCACCGAGCAGATCGCGGACGCCATGCGCTGGGCCGTGGACAACGGCGCCGACATCATCAACCTGTCCTTCACGACCAACACGCTGGACTGGGACAAGAGCTGGGATGAGGCCTTCCTCTACGCGTTCGAGCACGACGTGGTGGTCGTCGTCGCAGCCGGGAACCGCGGCAGCGGCACCTCGATCGTCGGCGCTCCGGCCACGATCCCCGGCGTGCTGACGGTCGGCGGCGTCAACCAGCACGGGGAGGCGAGCGTCGAGGCCTCGACGCAGGGCATCACGATCGGGATCTCCGCGCCCAGCGAAGGGCTGCTCGGCGTCTCGGCCGATGGAACGCTCGCCGAGTGGGACGGCACGAGCGGTGCGGCCCCGATCGTCGCCGGCGTCGCGGCCCTGGTGAGGTCCGCTCACCCCGATCTGGATGCCGGGAACGTCATCAACCGCATCCTGAAGACCGCCATCCCGGTCGACGGCGTGACGCGCGTGCCCGACCCGCTCTACGGCTTCGGGCTGATCGACGCGCATGCGGCGGTGACCGCCTCCGTCCCGAAGGTGGACGCCGACCCCGCCGAGGACCTCAAGGAATGGATCCGGGTGTACCGGCGCGCGGAGTCCGTGCCGCAGCCGACGCCGACGGTCGCCCCGGTGACGGTCGACCCCCTGCCGGCCGCCGACCCGCCGACGGAAGCGGGTTCACCGCTGCTTCCCAGCGCGGAGACGCTGCTGTACGGTACCCTGCCGCTGATCGTGCTCACGGTCCCTGGTATCCTGGTTGCGCTAGGCGTCACCGCAGCTGCCCGGCGTATCCGAACGGCGCGCGCGCAGCGCACGCCTGCCCCCTGACAAGGAGTTTTCCCTCTGTGGCTGAGAACAGCACTGTGCCCAAGATTCTGATCGTCGGCGGTGGCTACGCGGGTTTCTACACGGCGTGGAAGCTCGAGAAGCACCTCCGCAAGGGCGAGGCCGAGGTCACGATGGTCGACCCGCTGCCGTACATGACGTACCTCCCGTTCCTCCCCGAGGTCGCCGCGGGATCCATCGAGCCGCGCCACGCGGTCGTCTCGACCCGTCGTCACCTGAAGCGCACGAACGTCGTCGCGGCAAAGGTCACGAAGATCGATCACGCGAACAAGGTCGCGACCATCACTCCGGCCGACGGCGACGCGTACGAGTTCGCCTACGATCAGATCGTCGTCACGGCGGGTTCCGTCTCGCGCACGTTCCCGATCCCCGGCATCGCGGACAACGCGATCGGCATGAAGTCGATCGAAGAGGCCGTGTGGGTGCGCGACAAGCTGCTGTCGAACTTCGACCGCGCGGCGGCGCTGCCCCCCGGGCCCGAGCGCGAGCGCCTGCTGACCGTCGTCGTCGTCGGCGGCGGCTTCGCCGGCATCGAGACCTTCGCCGAGCTGCGTTCGTTCGCCTCGGCGCTGTTGAAGCGCTACCCCGAGCTGACGTTCGAGGAGACGCACTTCCACCTCATCGAGGCCATGGGACGCATCATGCCCGAGGTCTCGCTGCCCACGAGCGAGTGGGTGCTGAAGGACCTCGCCAAGCGCGGCGCCAATGTCCACCTGGACACCCAGGTCACCGGCGCCGTCGACGGCAACGTCGAGCTGTCGACGGGCCAGGTCATCCCGACCGACATCATCGTCTGGACCGCCGGAGTCATGGCCAACCCGCAGGTGGTCCGCTCGGGCGACCTGCCGGTCGAGGAGCGCGGTCGCATCCGTGCTCAGGCCGATCTGCGCGTGGTCGACGCGGACGGCAACGTCATCGACGGCGCCTGGACCGCTGGTGACGTCTCGGCGGTTCCGGACCTGACCGGCGGCGGCGTCGGCGGCTTCTGCGTCCCCAACGCCCAGCACGCCGTCCGCCAGGCCAAGCGTCTCGCGAAGAACCTCGTCGCGGTCCTGCGCGGTGAGGCTCCGGTGGACTACATCCACAAGAACCTCGGCGCGGTCGCCGGCCTCGGACTCGGCACCGGCGTGTTCCAGTCCGGCAAGCTGGCGATCAAGGGCTTCTTCGCCTGGGTCGCGCACCGCGGTTACCACGGCCTCGCGATGCCGACGTGGGAGCGCAAGTGGCGCGTCCTGTGGGGCTGGTGGCACAACCTGTGGCTCGACCGCGACATCGTGAACCTCGAGAAGGTGCAGCAGCCGCGCGCGTTCTTCGAGGAGTTCGCCTCCCGTCCCCGTCCGGCCGCGGATGCCGCACCGGCCGCTGCTCCGGCGAAGGCGGCTCCCGCGAAGGCCGAGAAGGCTTCCGCTCCCGCGAAGGCCGAGAAGGCGCCGGCGAAGTCCGAGAAGGTCGCGGACAACGCCGCGGACGACAAGACGGTCAAGAAGGCGCCGGCGCGCAAGCCCGCCGCCAAGAAGGCGCCGGCCGCCAAGGCGGACGCGAAGTAACCGGCATCCGCAGCTCCGTGCGAAGGCCCCGTTCCTGTGGAACGGGGCCTTCGCCGTTCCAGCCGATCCATAAGCGGGACCGGTAGCGTCTGTGGAGCAAGGGGAGTACTCCCGAAGCGGCGGAGTCGTCACTACGGATGCGCGATCGCGTCCCGGCCCGCCGGTCCGTGAGGGTGGAGGAGACCTGGCGTCCGCTCGGCGGACCGCCACGGCGACCCTGCGTCCGTGACCGTCCGCCCCACCCGGTGAAGGATCGACATGGACAAGATCTCCCGCCTGATCGGCATGGCCTCGAAGGCGCTCGACAAGAACTCAGCATCCCGCGGATCCGGCTCGTCCGGGTCGACGGACTGGGGAGGCGTCCTGCGCGGCGCCGTGGATGCCGTGCGCGGCCCGGCACAGCCGACGACGTCGCCGAGCCCGCATGTTTCGCCGGCATCCACGCCGGCGCCGGCCGGATCCGGCGCCAACCCGTACGCACCGCCGCCTGCGCCGGGCGCCGGTGTCCCGCGCTCCGCCACGGGCACCGGCAGCGCGCATCCGTATGCTCCGCCGCCCGCCCCGCGGGCCGCTGGCGCCCCTGCGGTCTCGGAAGCCGATCGTGCCGCGATCGCACGCTACGACTACCTGATGCAGACCGCGGATCCGCACCGCATCGAGCAGATCCACCGCGACGCGTTCGCGCGCCTCACGCCGCAGCAGCGCGCCCACGTCGAGCAGCGGATGCGCTCCGAATTCGCCCCCGGGGAGCGTCCTGCGTCGTCCTCGCCCGACGACCTCGCACGGGCGGCGGGGCGAGCCGAGGCGCTGCGGCCCGGCAGCATGCGGGGTCTGCTGTCGCGTGTCGGCGGGGCCGGTGTCGGCGGAGCGGCCGTCGTCGCCGGCGGCGCCGCTCTCGGGGTGCTGGGAGCCGTCGCGGCCGGGTCGGTGCTGAGCGCGGCCGCCGGACCACTGCTCGAACAGGCGACCGCGATGGGGGTCGACTTCGTCGGACTCGCCGAGGGCGTGGACGTCGAATCGCTCGCCGGCGGCGCCGACGAGCTCTTGGGCTCCGCAGGCGAGACGGTGTCCGGACTCGGCGACTCGGTCTCGGAGTGGGGCTCAGCCCTCGGAGATTTCGGGCTAGGAGGCCTGTTCGGCCGGTGACGGGGCGGGAAACCGGCATGGATCGCGACCGGAGATGCGTCGCCGTGCTCTGAGCGGCACGAACTGCGACGGGAATCCGGACGGACGCATCCGGCGGGGCCCCTCCTTCACAGTTGTACCCCCGCTGGGACTCGGTCCCCACCGGCCACTCGCCTCGTCGCTGCGCGCCGGGGCGAGCCTCTGGCCGGCGGGGCCCCTCCTTCACAGCCGTACCCCCGGTCGGATTCGAACCGACACTGAAGCGAGTTTAAGTCGCCTGCCTCTGCCGATTGGGCTACGGGGGCGTGCCGATCAGCCTAGCGGCGGATGCCGCGACCGAGGTCGTAGGGTGGGGGAGTGCTCGATCTGATCGACGGCCCGACGAACGCCGGCCTCCGCGCCTGGGAGGATCCGGCGCGGTGGTGGCCGCGGCTCACCGCCGCCACCGCGCACCTGACCGCTCCGGTCGCTGTGATCGACCTGGACGCGCTCAGGCACAACGCCATGGACCTCCTGGTGCGGGCGGGCGGCATCCCCATCCGCGTCGCATCGAAGTCCGTGCGTGTACGCGCCGTGCTCGACGCCGTCCTGAAGATCCCCGGCTATCGGGGCATCCTCGCGTTCACGCTCGCCGAAGCTCTCTGGCTGGCCGAGACGCACGACGACGTCGTGGTCGGGTACCCCACGGTCGACCGGGCGAGCCTCGCCCTGCTCGCGGCGGATGAGCAGGCGGCATCGCGCGTCACCCTCATGGTCGACGACCCCGCCCATCTGGATCTCGTGGACGCGGTCGCCGCTCCGGGGCGCCGCGCGGAGATCCGTGTGGCGATCGACGCCGACGCGTCCTGGCGTTCAGCCGCGCTGGGGCACATCGGGGTGCGCCGCTCGCCGCTGTTCACCGCCTCGGATGTCGCGCGCTTCGCCCGCATGATCGTCCGACGCGACGGATTCCGCCTGGTCGGGCTGCAGATGTACGAGGCGCAGATCGCCGGGCAGGGCGACGACGCCGGGCCGGACGCTCCGATCATCCGCTTCGCGCAGGCACGGTCGCGGGAGGACCTGCTGCGCCGTCGTGCCGAGATCGCGACGGCCCTCAGCGACATCGCCCCCCTGGAGTTCCTCAACGGCGGAGGCACCGGATCGCTCGAGTTCACCGGCAGCGACGAAGCCGTCACCGAGGCGACCGCCGGCAGCGGCCTGCTGGGCGGGCACCTGTTCGACGGGTACCGCTCCTTCCAGCCGGCCCCGGCCTCCGCGTTCGCCTTCGACGTCGTCCGCCGCCCCTCGGCCGACATCGCCACCGTCCTCGGCGGAGGCTGGATCGCCTCGGGTCCCGCCGTCGCATCCCGGCAGCCGCGGCCGGTGTGGCCGGCCGGGCTGCACACGCTGCCGCGTGAGGCCGCCGGTGAGGTGCAGACTCCCGTGCAGGGACGCGCCGCGGCCGGCCTGGACATCGGCGACCGGGTCTGGTTCCGGCATGCGAAGAGCGGGGAGCCCGCCGAGCGCATCGAGGCCTACCATCTCGTCGACGGCGACGCGGTCGCGGACGAGCTGCTCACGTACCGCGGCGAGGGAAAGGCGTTCCTGTGACACGACTCGGCGGCAGCTGGCAGAATTGGGCGCGCTCTGCGTCCGTCGATCCGGTCCGCGTCGAACGGCCCCGTACCCCGGAAGGGGTGCAGCGCGCCGTGCAGGCCGCGGCGGCGCAGAGCCTTCAGGTCAAGGCGGTCGGGGCCGGCCACAGCTTCACCGGCATCGCCGTCGCGCCCGGGGTCCTGCTGGACCTCAGCGACCTGCACGGTCTCGTGTCCGCGGATGCCGCGACCGGGAGGGCGACGTTTCTCGCAGGCACGCGACTGCACCGCATCCCCGCCCTGCTCGCACCCTTCGGCCTCGCCATGGAGAATCTCGGCGACATCGACCGGCAGTCGCTTTCGGGGGCGATCTCGACCGGAACGCACGGCACCGGAGCACGATTCGGTGGAATCGCGACTCAGGTCGTCGGCGCCGTCCTCATCACTTCGGCGGGGGAGTTCCTCCGCGTGGACGAGCACGAGAACGCCGACCTGCTGCCCGCTGTCGCGCTGGGCCTGGGCGCCCTCGGCATCCTGGTCGAGGTCACGCTGCAGTGCGTGCCGGCGTTCGTGCTCCGCGCCATCGACGAACCCGCTCCGCTCGAGGACGTCCTGGCCACCCTGCCGGAACGCGTCCAGGCCCACGACCACTTCGAGTTCTACTGGTTCCCGCACACCCAGGTCGCGCTCACGAAACGGCAGGAGCGCCTTCCCGAATCCACCCGGCGCGAGCCGCTGCCCGTCCTCGGGCGGTGGATCGACGAGACCCTCCTGTCGAACACCGTCTACCGTGCGGTCTGCGGACTGGGTCGTGCCGTCCCGGCGATCACCCCGCCGTTCAACCGCCTGGCCGTTCGGCTGACGGGCGACCGCGCGTACACCGATCGCTCGCACCGCGTGTTCACGCAGAGCCGCCGCGTGCGGTTCCGCGAGATGGAGTACGCGCTGCCGGCCGAGAACGTGGTGCCGGCATTCCGCGCCGTGCGCGAGACGATCGCGCGGCGCGGCTGGACGATCGAGTTCCCCATCGAGGTGCGCTTCGCCGCCGCGGACGATCTGTGGCTCTCCACGGCGCACGGCCGGCACACCGGGTACATCGCCGTGCATCGCTACTGGCGTGCCGATCCGACGGAGTACTTCAACGCGATCGAGCAGATCATGCTGGAGCACGGCGGGCGCCCGCACTGGGGCAAGCTGCACACGCTCGACGCGGATCGGCTCCGTGAGCTCTACCCGCGTTTCGACGACTTCCGGGCCGTGCGCGACCGGCTCGACCCCGATCGGCTGTTCAGAAACCGGCACCTCCGGCGCGTGCTCGGCGACTGAGCGTCGTCCAGTCGCCACGCAGGCAGCGCGACTAGGATGAAGGAAATCTGCGGAAGGGGTGGCCTCCCATGTGGGAATGGCTCGTGCCGGTACTGATCGTCGTCGCTGTCATCGTGATCATCGGCGTCTACCTGTGGGCGACCTACAATTCCCTCGTCCAGCTGAACGTCCGCGTGGACGAGGCATGGAGCGGCATCACGGTCCAGCTCAAGCGCCGGGCCGATCTCATCCCGAACCTCATCGAGTCCGTCAAGGGCTACGCCTCGCACGAGAAGGCGGTCTTCGAGAACGTCACGCGTGCCCGAGCCGAGACGCTGTCGGCGTCGAGCCCCGGTGAGGCCGGGATCGCCGAGGGGCACCTGCAGCAGGCGCTGAAGAGCCTGTTCGCCGTCGCTGAGGCCTACCCGCAGCTGCAGGCCAGCCAGAACTTCCTCCAGCTCCAGCATTCGCTCGTCGACACCGAGGACAAGATCCAGGCGGCTCGGCGCTTCTACAACGGCGGCGTGCGCGAGCTGAACACCAAGATCAAGGTCTTCCCGAACAACCTCTTCGCCCGCGGACTCGGATTCACCGAACGCGAGTTCTTCGAGGTCGCCGACGGCACCACGATCTCCGAGCCCCCGCGCGTCCAGTTTTGACACGAGAAGCCTCAATGCGCCGCAGGCGCGTTAAGGCTTCTGCGTGTCAAGGTTGAGCGAGCGCAGCGAGTCGAAACCTTGACACGGGTCACTCCCGTTCATGCTCGTGCCGGTCCGACACGACCCCACCGATCGCCGCGAGGGCGTCGGCCACCGCATCCGTCGCGTCGCCCCACCGTGACACGGTGATCCGCTCCAGCTGCTGCCACGAGGCTGCGCGCACGAGTTCCTCGGCAATCGCTGCGGCGTCCTCCGGACGCGACGCCGGCTCCCACCAGGCGGACTGGACCCGCAGCGTCGACGACGCCCGATCGGCCTTGAGATCGACGCGCGCCGCGATCCGATCGCCCACCAGAACCGGAAGAGAGTAGTAGCCGTAGCGCCGCTTGTGCGCCGGCACGTAGATCTCGATCCGATAGTCGAGCTCGAACGCGCGCAGTGCCCGGTCGCGGAACCACACCACCGGATCGAACGGCGTCAGAAGGGTCGTCGCGTCGACGCGGCGCGGCAGCACGGCATCCCGATGCCGGAAGGCCGGGAGGGGGCGCCCGGCGCGCTCCCACCCGCGGACCCGGACGGGCTCGAGCTCCCCGGCGTCCACCAGGTCGGCGATCGCCTGTCGGACGCCCGGACGATCGCGCAGGCGGTGGTAGTCCGCCAGGTCCGACTCCGTCGCGACGCCGGACGACCGGGCGGCGCGCCGGACCAGCTCCCGGAACGCGTCCTCGCGGGGAATCCGCCGACCCCGCACCTCGGCGGGGATGACCTGCTCGGCGAGGGCGTAGCGCCGCTCGAAACCGCGCCGGCCGCTGATCGCCACGTCGCCGGTGCGCCACAGGTGCTCCAGCGCCAGCTTCACCTCGTCCCAGTCCCACCAGGTCCCGCGTTCGCGCGGGGCGTCCTCGCGCAGGTCGGCGGGACGCAGCGGCCCGCGCACGCGGAGCTCGTCCTTCACCCAGGCGACCGTGCGCTGGTTGCTGTTCAGCCACGAGTCGGGATCGTCCGCCCATCGCCTCCGGAAGTCCTCCATCCGGAAGCCCCACAGCGCCCAGTCGGATGCCGGGACGAACGTCGCCTCGTGGGCGAGGTACTCGACGTAATGGGTCGCCCGGGAATGGAAGATGCGCTCGAACAGGGCGGGATCGTAGGCGCCGAGACGCGAGTAGAGCGGCAGATGGTGCGAGCGGACGAACACGTTCACGGAGTCGATCTGCAGCACGCCCATGTGCTCCATGGCGCGGTGCACGTGACGGGCCGTGACGGTCGCCGGACGTCGACGGGTGAAGCCCTGGGCCGCGAGCGCCATGCGTCGCGCCTGTGCGGCGCTGAGAGTGTCTGACACGAACGTCAGCGTAGCGTCGGGCGCCGACATCCCCCGGCGTAGACTGACGGGATGACGGACGAGAAGCGCCCCCGCAAGCGGGACCTTCTGTGGGGCGGCATGCCCACCGAGCGCACCGTCCGCACCGACATCGACCACGCGGTGCCGTTCGCGCTGCGCGTCACCGCCGGATACGCCTGGCGCCTGCTGCTCATCGCGGCCGCCGCCGGCGTCGTGATCTGGGTGGTCATGCAGCTCAAGCTGCTCGTGATCCCGCTTCTCATCGCCATCCTCGTCACCGCGCTGCTGTCACCGGGCGTCGGATGGATGCTGCGCAGGGGCGTGCCGCGGTGGCTCGCGATCGTGATCGCGCTGATCGCGACGCTCGCGATCGTCACGGGCCTCGTCTGGCTGATCGTGTGGCAGGTGTCCCGGCAGTGGGGCGAGGTCCGCGACAGCACCGTGACCGCCGTCGAGCAGTTCCGCCAGTACCTCATCGACGGTCCGCTGCACCTGTCCGCAGAGCAGATCCAGGACTATCTGGACCAGGCCTTCGTCTTCCTGCAGCAGCAGGTCGACCTGCTGTGGTCCGGCGCTCTCGCGATCGGCACGACCGCCGGCCACGTCGTCACCGGTGCCGTGCTGGCCCTGTTCATCCTCATCTGCCTGCTGGCGGACGGAGCGGGCATCTGGCGCTGGACCCTGAAGCTGTTCCCCCGCAACGCCAGGGCGGCCACGGGAGCCGCCGCGAGCAACGGCTGGAACACCGTCGTCAACTACGCCAGGACGCAGCTGCTCGTGGCGACGATCGACGCCGTCGGCATCGGACTGGGCGCGTTCCTGCTCGGCGTTCCGCTCGCGATCCCGGTGGCGGTCCTCGTCTTCCTCGGGGCGTTCGTCCCGATCGTCGGAGCGGTCGTCACCGGCGCGGTCGCCGTGTTCCTCGCGCTGGTGTACAACGGCCCGTGGATCGCGTTCTGGATGCTCGTGGTCGTGCTGGGCGTCCAGCAGGTCGAGGGGCACATCCTGCAGCCCATCCTGATGGGCTCGGCGGTGAAGGTGCATCCGCTGGCGGTCGTCCTCGTCGTCGCGGGCGGCACGATGATCGCCGGCATCCCCGGCGCCCTGTTCGCCGTGCCGCTGGCCGCGTTCGTCAACGTCGTCGCGGTGACCTTGAGCAGCGGATCCTGGCGCACCGGCGACCATCCGCACGGAGACCTGATCTGGAGTACAGTGCCGCGCGAGCGGCGACGGAGGATTCAATGAGCACAGCCCCCAGCCTGGCCGAGTTCGAAGAGGCCGCGCGGGGCCTGGCGGGTGTGATCTCCCACACCCCGACCATGCCCTCGCGTGCCCTGTCCGATGCGTTCGGGGCCCCCGTGCTGCTGAAGATGGAGAACCTGCAGCGCACCGGATCCTTCAAGATCCGCGGCGCCGCGCACCGGCTCTCGCGTCTGACGCCGGAGGAACGGGCGCGCGGCGTGGTCGCGGCGTCCGCGGGCAACCACGCCCAGGGCGTCGCCCTCGCGGCGCAGGCGCTGGGGATCCCCGCGACGATCTTCATGCCGCTCGGCGTGCCGGTGCCGAAGCTCCTCGCGACACGGGGATACGGCGCCGAGGTCGTGCTGGAGGGCGAGACCGTCGCCACGTCGCTGCGCCTGGCGGCCGAGTTCGCCGAGCGCACCGGGGCCGTGATGATCCACCCGTTCGACCATCGCGACGTCGTGATCGGGCAGGGCACGCTCGGGCTCGAGCTGCTCGAGGACGCTCCGGACGTCGACACCGTTCTCGTGGGCATCGGCGGGGGAGGGCTGATCGCCGGGATCGCCTCGGCGATCGCGGCGAAGACCGCCGAGAGCGGACGCCGGGTGCGCATCATCGGCGTGCAGGCCGAGAACGCCGCCGCCACCGTCGCGTCGCTCGACGCCGGCCACCGCGTCGCGATCGAGACGCGTCCCACGATCGCCGACGGGATCCTCGTCGCCGAGCCGGGTGCCGTGCCGTTCGAGATCATCCAGAATCTCGTCGACGAGGTCGTCACGGTCAGCGACGACGACATCGCCCGCGCGCTGCTGGTGCTGCTGGAGCACTCCAAGGTCGTCGTGGAGCCCGCGGGAGCGGTCGGAGTCGCGGCGATCCTGGCCGGCAAGATCGCCCCGACCGGCACCACGATGGCGGTGCTGTCCGGCGGGAACATCGATCCGCTGCTGCTGCAGCGCGTCGTGGCGCACGGGCTCGCGGCATCCGGACGGTACCTGACGATCCGCATCCCGCTGCCGGATCGACCGGGTCAGCTGGCACGCGTGTCGGAGCTCGTCTCGCAGGCCGGCGCCAACGTCATGGAGGTGCTGCACACGCGCCACGGTCAGGGGCTGCAGATCAGCGACGTGATCCTGCAGCTGAGCATCGAGACCCGCGGAGCGGAGCACACCGAGCTCACGCTCGACACGCTCCGCCGCGCGGGCTACGATCCGATCGTCGTCCCGGACTAGATCCGCGCCCGCTCGAGACAGCGCTTCGCGCCGCCCCGCGCCTCCCGGGAGCGGGCCCCGGCCGAATCGACCGGAGCCGGGACGATCAGCCCGCGTACGTCTCCACGGCCGTGATCTCCACGGTGATCGCGCGGCCGTTGGGCGCCTCGTAACTGGTCTTCTCTCCGACCTTGAGGCCGAGGATCGCCTGACCGAGGGGGCTCGCCTCGCTGTACACGTCGAGGTCGCTGCCGGCCGCGATCTCGCGGCTGCCGAGGAGGAAGACCTCTTCGCCGCCGGCCACGACGGCCGTGACGACGGTGCCCGGCTCGACGATCCCGCGGCTGGCGGGCGCCTCGCCGACCTTAGCGGTCTTCAGCAGCTGCTCGAGCGTGCGGATGCGCGCCTCCTGCTTGCCCTGCTCGTCCTTGGCCGCGTGATAGCCGCCGTTCTCCTTGAGGTCGCCCTCTTCGCGCGCGGCCTCGATGCGCTTCGCGATCTCGTCGCGACCCGTCGTGGACAGGTGCTCGAGTTCGGCGACGAGCCGGTCGTAGGCCTCCTGAGTGAGGAACGGGACCTGAGCGTCTGTGGACACAGCGTGCTCCTTTGTTCGACGCCCTTCAGGGCGGGGATATGCCAAGACGCCCCGGCGATCGGGCCGGGGCGTCAGTTGTCTGAGGCGATTCTATGCGACCCAGCAGGAGTTGACCAAACCGGTGGTCGCCTCGGCCACCGTGGGCACCCGTTCCGTGAACGCCCGGGAGTGCTCGTCGGAGGCCGGGATCTCGACGATGCTCCAGCCGACGACGCCGAACTCCTCGTCAAGCGCCTCGACGGCGCACGCGATGTCCTTCCCGGCCACCCCGCTCACCTGGAAGCGCACCTCGACGGAGTACTGGTCGGTCACCTCGAAGCCCAGATCGTCGGCGTCCACCGAGTTCATCGACTGCGTGATCGTCGACCACGAGAACCACCCGACCACGGCGACCGCCAGCACGATCCCGACGATCCAGGGGAGCCGGCGCCGACGCGTGCGTCCGTAACGGTCATCGAGTTCCTGGGCGGTCGTCACGGGGAGGGTCTTTCGGTCGTTAGGCTGGTCCTTACAGGTTATGCGACCTGCGCAGGAAAGGCGGCCACATGCTGGTTCTGTTCGGCTCCGAGACGCCGATGCCGACTCCGACGATGACGGTGGATCCGGATGCCGTGACGCCCGGGTTCATCGGGTTCGCCGCGGTCGTGCTCCTCGTCATCGCCGTCGTGCTGCTGATCTGGGACATGAACCGCCGCGTGCGCCGGGTCCGCTACCGCGACGAGGTGCGCGCCGAGCTGGATGCCGAGGAGGCCGCCGCTCGCGCGGACGAGGCGCCGGACGATGAGAACCGGCACGACGACCGGCGGGCGGACGACGACCGCAGCTGAGCGCGCCCGGCTCAGTGCATCGTCATCCCGCCGGTGACGTTGATGCCCTGACCCGTCATGTAGCCGGCCAGATCGCTGGCGAGGAACAGAGCGACCCCCGCGACGTCCTGCGGCGTCCCCGTGCGCCCCAGCGGCACCTGGGAGCGGTCCTCGGCGGCGACCTCCTCCGCGGTCATCCCGCGGATCGCACCGCCCTCGATGCGCTCGCGGTGCTTCATCGGCGTCTCGATGATGCCGGGGCAGATCGCGTTGACGGTGATGCCTCGTGGTGCGAGCTCGGTGGCCATGGTCTTCGTCACCCCGAGCACGGCGTGCTTCGAGGCGACGTAGGCCGTCATGCCGCGGTAGCCGTTCTTGCCCGCCTGGCTGGAGATGAACACGATCCGGCCCGTGCGGCCGGCCTCGACGAGTCGCTTCGCGACGTGCTTGGCGACCAGGAACGAGCCCTTGGCGTTGACGTCGAGGTTCAGGTCCCACTGCGCCGAGGTCGTCTCCGTCGCGAAGCCGAGCGTCGAGGTCCCGGCGGCGGTGACAACCGTGTCGACGAGGCCGATCGTCTCGGCGATCTGCGAGACGGCGGCGTCGACGGCATCCTCATCGCTGACGTCCAGCCGGATCGTCCATGACCTCTCCCCGGCGGCGCGAAGACCGTCCGGGAAGGAGAGGTCGGCGCTGACGACCGTGGACCCCTCGCCGAGGAAGGCCTCCACGATCCCCGCCCCGATCCCGCTGGCCCCGCCCGTGACGAGGACGACGCGATCGCGCAGCTCGTCGAACACTCAGACCCCCACGCGCTCGAACGCGTCCAGGCTGATGCCCTCGTCGAGGATGCGCCGGGACCACTCGCGGGCCGAGTGCAGGCTGTGGTCGCGGTAGTTGCCGCATTCCACCGCGGAGACACCGGGAACATCCGGCCACTCGGCCTGCTCCGCGATGAACGTCAGGCCGGTCTTCACGGCGGCGACGACGTCCGCCACGGAAGGCTCGCCCCACGTGATGAGGTGGAAGCCGGTGCGGCAGCCGAACGGGGAGATGTCGATGACGCCGTCGAGGTGGTCGCGCAGCACGCTCGCGAGCAGGTGCTCGATCGTGTGCAGGCCTGCGGTGGGGATCTCGCCCTCGTTGGGCTGCACGAAGCGCACGTCGAAATTCGAGATCGCGTCTCCCTTCGGGCCGCGCTCGGTGGCGATGAGGCGCACGTAGGGCGCGTGGACGGCGGTGTGATCGAGCGTGAAGCTCTCGACTTCGGCCATGGGTTCTCCTCAGACGGGTTTCGGTGTTGCGGTGAGTGTACGTCGCGCGGCGGCGAGACGTGCGACGAGGTCGGCGAGGCGGGGGAGAGGGTGCACGAGGGCGAGACGGATGCGTCCGCGACCGCGCTCGCCGAATCCGCTCCCCGGGGCCACGGCGACGCCGTGGTGCGCGAGCAGATGCGCGGCGACCTCGACGTCATCGCCTCCGACGCGGACCCAGACGAAGAACGTCCCGTCCGACGGCGCGACGTCCCATCCCTGCTGCCGGAGCCCGTCGACGACGAGGTCCCGCCGCGCGCGATACGTGTCCACGAGGGCCTCGGCGGCGCTCTGGTCCCCGGCGAGGGCGGCGGCTGCGGCATCCTGTGTCGCTCCGAAGATCGTGCTGAACGCATGTGCCTGGTAGGCCCTCATCGCCGCGATGAGATCGGGCGCTCCCGCGGCGTATCCGATTCGCCAGCCGGCCATGTTGTAGGTCTTGGACAGGGTCGAGACCTCGACCGTGCGCTCGGCATCCACCGTCAGCGCCGAAAGCGGGCGCGCGGAGAACCCCAGCGACGAGTAGGCGAAGTCGTTGACGAACGCGGCGCCCAGCCTGGTGCTCTCCGCGACCGCGCGCTCGAAGGTCGTGCGCGTCGCGACGGCTCCGGTGGGGTTGTGCGGATAGTTCAGGAGGAGGACGGCGGCGCGATCGAGCGTCGCGAGGGATGCGAAGTCCGGCTGATGCCCGAGTGCCGAGGGCAGCGGAACCGGATGCGGGCGAGCGCCGGCGAAGCCCGCTGCTCCGCGGTAGGCGGGATAGCCGGGGTCCGGGACGACCACGACGTCCCCGGGATCCGCCAGGGAGAGCACGGCGGCCATCAGGCCTTCGTGCGAGCCATGAAACGCGGCCACCTGCACGTCGGGGTCGAGATCGACGCCGTGATCCTCGCGGTACCGCTTCGCGATCGCCTCGGCGAGGGCCGGCCGCACGGCGTAGGCGGGATAACCGTGATTGCCCGCGTCGGACACCGCGGCGCGCATCGATGCCACGATGGCGTCGGGCGTCGGAAGGTCCGGGTCGCCCTTGGACACGTCGATCACGTCCACACCGCGCGCCCTCGCGTCGGCGACCGCGCGATCCAGCGAGCCGAAGAAGTTCTCGGGCAGCGCGCGGACGCGGGCCGCCGGACGGATGCCGGTGCTCATCGACGGCGCAGCCTGCGCGCAGTCCGCGTGCCGATGAGCTGGATGAGCTGGACGATCACCACGAGCGTGATGACGGTGATCAGCATCGTGAAGCCGTCGAAGCGCTGATAGCCGTAGCTGATCGCGAGGTCGCCGATGCCGCCCGCACCCACCGTGCCCGCCATCGCGGTGGCGTCGAGGAGGCCGATGGTCGCCGTCGTCAGCGCCAGGACGAGAGAGCCGCGCGCCTCGGGCAGCAGGAACCGGGTGAAGATCTGGACCGGTGTCGCCCCCATCGCCTTCGCGGCCTCGACGATGCCCTCAGGGACGTCGAGCAGCGAGTTCTCCACGAGTCGCGCGATGTACGGCGCCACCATGATCGTCAGCGGGACGAGCGCGCCGTTCACGCCGATCGACGTGCCGGCGACGAGCCTCGTGAACGGCAGGATCGCCACCAGCAGGATGATGAACGGCAGCGATCGGACGATGTTGATGAACAGGTTCAGCACGAAGGACACGACGCGGTTGGGGAGGACTCCTCCCGGGCGTACGACCACCACAGCGATGCCGAGCAGGATGCCGAGGATCGAGCCGAGGAACAGCGCGACGCCGAGCATGTAGAGGGTCTCGCCGAGCGCCTCGAGGAACAGCTCGGGCGTCATGAGCGTGTCGATCACAGCACGACCTCCTCGAGTCCGACCACGCGCTCTGCGAGGTGCGCGAACGCCTCCTCCTGCTGCCTTGGTGAGCCCTCGACCTGGATGATCATGTGGCCCACCGTGCGGTCCTGGATGTCGGTCATGTCGGCGTGCAGGATGTTCACCTGCAGGCCGAACTCGCTGATCAGGGTCCCCACGATCGGCGTCGTCACCTCGTCGTCGAGGAAGCGCAGCCGCCAGAGCGGATGCCCTCCGACCGCGCGACGGACGCGTTCCGGCAGCTCCTGCGGGATCACCGTGCTCACGAAGGCCTGCGCGATGGGCGTGCGCGGCTGGAGGAAGACGTCCATCACCGAGCCCTGCTCGACCACGCGTCCTTCCGACATGACGGCGACCGAGTGACACAGATCCTTGATGACGTCCATCTCGTGCGTGACGACGAAGATCGTCGTGCCGTACTCGTGGTTGACGCGACGCAGCAGGTCGATGGTCTGCTGCGTCGTGGAGGGGTCCAGCGCGCTGGTCGCCTCATCGCACAGGAGGACGGCGGGGTTGCGGACGATCGCCCGCGCGATGCCGACCCGCTGCTTCTGGCCGCCGGAGAGCTGGCCGGGATACGCGGTCGTGCGCTCTCCGAGTCCGACGAACTCGAGGGCCTCGACGGCCCGAGCATGCGCCTCTCGGCGTCCGACGCCGTCCAGGCGCAGCGGAAGGGCGACGTTCTCGAGCACCGTGATCGTCTCCAGCAGCTGGAACTGCTGGAAGATCATGGCCGTGCGCTTGCGCGCCGAGCGCAGCTGCGCGGCCGGCAGGGACGCCAGGTCCACGCCGTCCACGTGCACGACGCCCTCGGTGGGGACCTCGAGCGCGTTGATCATCCGGATCAGCGTGCTCTTTCCCGCGCCGCTGTGCCCGATCACACCGAAGATGTCACCGCGGGCGATCGTCAGGTCGACCCGGTCGAGGGCGATCTGGTCCGCACCGCTTCCGGGGAAGCGCCGCGTCACGGCCTCGAAGCGGACCGCGACGTCGGACGCGTGCGCTGAGCCGCCGTCCGGCATCAGTCGCCCTGGGCAGCCGGCAGGTTGTACCCGTCGTACTGCTCGTCCGCCGCGATGAACTCGGCGAACTCGTCCGATTCGTAGGCGGCCTTGATCGCCTGCGCCCACTCCGCGTCGACGTTCTGCTCGTCGACCGTGACGATGACCGAGAACTCGTCGGTCAGGTCCTCGAGGGCAAGCGCATCGGTGAGCACGAGGCCGCCGGAGACGATGAAGTTCCCCTGGATCACGCTGTAGTCGACGTCCTGGAGTGCGGCGACCTGCTGCGCGTTCTCCATCTCGACGAACTGGATGTCGTGCGGGTTGTCGACCACGTCCTGCAGCGACGCGGTCGCCGGGTCGATCGTGTCGGAGAGGGTGATGAGGTCGAGCCCCTCCAGGACCTTGAGCGCGCGGTACTGATTGGACGGCTGGTTCGGAACGGCGATCGAGGACCCCGTGCCCAGGTCGTCCAGCGAGTCCTTCTTGCCGCCGAACAGGCCCATGGGAGGAGTCGGCACCTGCACGAGAGCCGCGTTCGACAGGCCCTCCTGGGCGTTGATGGCGTCCATGTAGACGGTGTGCTGCATGATGTTGGCATCGATCTCGCCGTCGCTGAGCGCGACGTTGACGATCACGCCGTCGGTGAAGTCCGCCGTCTCGATGGTGTAGCCCTCGGCCTCGAGGATGGGCTGGATTCCGCCCTGGAACATCTCGAGGTAGGGCCCGGGGTTGAAGCCGATCGTGATGGTCGTGTCGTCGCCCGAGTCGCTGCCGGCGCTCTCCGCGGGCGTCGATGCACAGCCGGCGAGGAGGGCGGCAGCCGCCACGGAGGTTGCGAGGGCGAGGAGACGAGTGGGACGGCGCATCACGGAGACCTCCGGGAGAGGGGCGGGAAGGGTGTTCCTCGACGTTATCCGCGCCCCTGTCCGGACAGCGCATCGTGTTACGTCGCGTGTCCGTCCGCGGCTCAGCCCGGGAGCCCGAGCGAGGGGGAGTAGGGCTGCAGCGCGATGAGCAGGCAGGCCGTCCAGTGGCACAGGAACGCCAGCACGGTGCAGACGTGGAAGATCTCGTGGAATCCGAAATGTCCTGGCCAGGGGTTCGGCTTCTTCAGCGCATAGACGACCGCGCCGCCGGTGTAGAGCAGGCCTCCGACGATCACGAGGATCATCATGGCGAGGTTCGCCTGCAGCAGGTCGCCGATGTACATCACGGCGGCCCAGCCGAGCAGCAGGTACAGAGCGACGTAGAGCCACCGGGGCGCGTTGATCCAGAACACCCGGAACAGGATGCCGAGCAGGGCTCCGCTCCAGACCAGGACGAGGAGGAGGACGCCCTTCTGCGGCTCGAGGGCCAGGGTCGCGATCGGAGTGTACGTTCCGGCGATCAGCAGGAGGATGTTGGCGTGGTCGATGCGCTTGAGCACGATCTTCGTCCGCGGACCCCAGTTGAACCGGTGGTAGACCGCGGAGTTGCCGAACAGCAGCAGCGAGGTCGCCATGAAGACCGCGGCGGACCACTTCGCCGGAGCGCCCTGGGCCAGCACGATGAGCACGACACCCGCGGCGATCGCGACCGGGAACGTGCCCGCGTGGATCCAGCCCCGCCAGGAGGGCTTGATCTCGACGTTCGCGTCGACGGCCGCCGCATCGAGCAGCGGCAGCTGGGGGACGTCAGGGGTCTTGGCTGCGCGTCGGCTCACGTGCTCACTCTAGGACGCGGCGCATTCCGTCGGCAGTACATATCCTGGGTGATCGCACAGCACGCGCTGAGTGGCCGCACGGTAGCGTAGGCACGTGAACGCACGCGCGAGCGAAGGCCGGGGGCCGCTGTACCGGCTCTACGGCCGGCGGCTGCGCCGACAGCTGGAGTCCGCTCCGGTTCCCCATCACGTCGCCATGATGATCGACGGCAACCGTCGCTGGGCGCGGCAGCTCGGACTCGGGTCCGCGGCCGAGGGGCATCGTGCCGGCGCCGCGAAGATGCGGGAGTTCCTGGGCTGGTGCGATGATCTCGGAATCCCCGTCGTCTCGCTGTACCTCCTCTCCAGCGACAACCTGCTCAAGCGCGACTCCCGCGAGATCGCCGATCTCATCGAGATCATCGCCGAGCTCGCCGATGCGCTGTCGCGCGAACCGAACTGGCGGGTCAAGCACGTCGGCCGCGCCGACATCCTCCCGGCGGAGCTCGCGCGCGTCCTCGCGGATGCCGAGGAGCGCACCAGCGGCCACACCGGCCTTCATGTGAACCTCGCGGTCGGGTACGGCGGGCGCAATGAGATCGTCGACGCCGTGCGCAGCATCATCGCCCACCACAACGCGTCCGGGGGGACGCTGGAGGACCTCGCGAACCAGCTGACGCCGGAGATGATCGGCGAGCACCTCTACACCACGGGGCAGCCGGACCCGGACCTCGTGATCCGCACCAGCGGAGAGCAGCGCCTCAGCGACTTCCTGCTGTGGCAGAGCGCGCACAGCGAGTTCTACTTCGTGGAGGCACTCGGGCCGGACCTGCGCGAGGTCGACTTCCTGCGGGCCATCCGCGACTATGCGGGCCGCGACCGCCGTTTCGGACGCTGATCCCCGCGCACGCAGCGCCCGTGACAGGATGAGCCGGTGAGCGCTTTCGATGATTTCCTCGCCACCTTCGACGCCGAGCCCGGATACCTGAACTGGGCCGCGAACGGTCCGCTGTCGCCCTCCGTGCGAGCCGAGGTGTTCGCCGACGCGGACCTGCTCGGCAGCGGACGTCCGTCGTCCCTCGCCCTGGTCGTCGACCGCGTCGCGCAGGCGAAGCAGACCGCCGCGGAGCTGCTCGGCGCCGACGAGGCGGAGCTGACGGTGCAGCCCTCGGCGACCTACGGCCTGATGCACGCCTTCTACGGATCGACCGGAGCGGTGATCGCCTCCCGCGCCGAGTTCCCGAGCATCGCCCTGACGCTCGAGCGGGCAGCGCAGGCGTCGCAGGACCGGCTGTCCGCCCGCTGGATCTCGCCGGAGGACGGACACGTCACTCCGGATGCCGTCGCCGAAGCCCTCGACGACGACGTCACGGCGCTCGCCGTCAGCCACGTCGACTTCCGCACGGGCTACCGTGCCGACCTCGCCGCCCTCCGAGAGGTCATCGGACAGGACCGGCTGCTCATCGTCGACGCCGTGCAGTCGTTCGGCATCGTCGAGGACGACTACGCGGTCGCGGACGTCCTCGTCGGACACGGCTACAAGTGGCTGCGGTCCGGGCGCGGAACCGGCTTCGCCCGGTTCTCACCGGCGGCGCGCGAGCGGATCGCGCCCGTGCTGTCCGGATTCGGCGGCGTGGGCGGGCCCCTGCCGGTCGACGAGCTTCCGCCGCCGGCATCCGATGCGTCGGCGTACACGGTAGGCGCCCCCGATCATCTCGCAGCCGCGCGGCTGGCCGTCGGGCTCGGCGACGTGCGCGACGCGGGCGTCGGCAACATCGAGGAGGCCGTTGCCGGGCACGTGGACGCCATCCTCGAGATCGCCGATCGCCACGGCATCCCGGTGCGCAGTCCGCGCGAACGGGCACGCCGCGCCGGCATCGTGACGCTCGCTCCGGAGCATCCGGCACCGCTGTCGGCGGCGCTCACCAACGCCGGCGTGGTCGCGACCACGCGCGGGGACGCCGTGCGCGTCTCGCCGCATGCGGGCACGACGGCCGACACGCTGCGGATGCTGGACGAGGCGATCGCGGGCATCGGTGAGGAGAAGTTCATCAGCGGTTAACGCCGCCGTCGCGTGTCGAGTCCGCTCCGCGCCCGCCGGCGGTCGTACCTTCTAGGCATCGGGCACGGTGCCCGGTCGAGTCGGCCTTCAGGTACGCGACTCGTGGCCCAGGTCGACTCGAGGCAATAGCCGGGAGACAGTCCCGGGTCGGGAGTGGGTCGTGACCACACGTACAGCGCAGCAGCAGTCCCGCAAGAGCACCGCATCGCAGCCGGAAACGGATCTGCGGACCTATGTGCTCGACACCTCGGTCCTGCTCAGCGATCCGCAGGCGTTCTTCCGCTTCGCCGAGCACTCGATCGTGCTCCCGGTGGTGGTGATCACCGAACTCGAAGGCAAGCGGCACGACCCCGAGATCGGCTACTTCGCCCGTCAGGCGCTCCGCCACCTCGACGAGCTGCGCATCGAGCACGGTCGGCTGGACTTCCCCGTGCCGATCGGTGAGGGCGGCACCCTGCGAGTGGAGCTGAACAACACCAATGGAGAAGTACTGCCCAGCGGCATCCGTCTCGGCGACAACGACAGCCGTATCCTCGCCGTCGCGATGCACCTCGCGCAGGACGGCCAGGACGTCACCATCGTCTCCAAGGACCTGCCCATGCGTGTGAAGGCCGCTTCCCTGGGACTCCAGGCGGAGGAGTACCTCGCCGAGCAGGCCGTCGACTCGGGCTGGACGGGGATCTCCACGTTGAACCTCTCGGGGGACGACATGGCCGACCTCTACGAGAGCGAGGTCGGAGCAAGCGACGAGGCCGTCGGGCTTCCCGTGAACACCGGCCTCATCATCCACTCCGAGCGCGGCTCTGCGCTCGGGCGCGTCACCAGCGACGGCGAGTACAAGCTGGTCCGCGGGGACCGCGAGATCTTCGGGATGCACGGCCGCTCCGCCGAGCAGCGCATCGCGATCGACCTGCTGCTCGACCCCGACGTGGGCATCGTCTCGCTCGGCGGACGCGCCGGAACGGGCAAGTCGGCGCTGGCGCTGTGCGCGGGACTCGAAGCCGTGCTCGAGCGGCAGCAGCAGAAGAAGATCATCGTCTTCCGACCGCTGTTCGCCGTAGGCGGGCAGGAGCTCGGCTACCTTCCCGGCGACCAGGGCGAGAAGATGAACCCGTGGGGTCAGGCCGTGTTCGACACCCTCGGTTCGGTGGTCTCGGGCAACGTGCTGGAGGAGGTCGTGGACCGCGGCATCCTCGAGGTCCTGCCGCTCACCCACATCCGGGGGCGCTCGCTGCACGACGCCTTCGTGATCGTGGATGAGGCGCAGTCGCTGGAACGCAACGTGCTGCTGACCGTACTCAGCCGGATGGGGCAGAACTCCCGCGTCGTGCTCACACACGACGTCGGCCAGCGCGACAATCTGCGGGTCGGACGTCACGACGGGATCGCGAGCGTGATCGAGACGCTGAAGGGGCACGACCTGTTCGGGCACGTGACGCTGACGCGCTCGGAGCGCTCTGCGATCGCCGCGCTCGTGACGGAGCTGCTGGAGGGCGGCGAGCTCAGCTGACCCGCGGCCACATCGGGGGCCGACACGCCACTTGTCGGATGTCTGCGACGCTTCTGTCCGGCATCTGGCGTGTCGGCCCCGAAGTGGTGGCCGGCGGGTCAGCCCGGGTGCGTCATGCTCAGCAGGTCGAGCTTCTCGTCCAGCTGCTGTTCGGTCAGCTCACCGCGCTCGACGTAACCCAGGTCGATCACGGCGTCCCGGACGGTGATGCCCTTCGCGACCGCGTGCTTGGCGATCTTCGCCGCGGCCTCGTACCCGATGAGCTTGTTCAGCGGCGTCACGATCGACGGGCTCATGCCCGCGAAGGCAGCGGCGCGTTCGGTGTTGGCCTGCAGTCCGTCGATCGTCTTGTCCGCGAGGACGCGCGAGGCGTTCGCGAGCAGACGGATCGACTCCAGCAGCGCGGTACCCATGACGGGGATCGCGACGTTGAGCTCGAACGAGCCCGATGCGCCGGCCCACGCCACGGTCGCGTCGTTGCCGATCACGCGTGCGCACACCATGAGCACGGCCTCGGGGACGACCGGGTTGACCTTGCCGGGCATGATCGAGGACCCGGGCTGGAGGTCCGGGATGTGCAGCTCTCCGAGTCCGGTGTTGGGACCCGAGCCCATCCAGCGCAGGTCGTTGTTGATCTTCGTCAGCGACACGGCGATGGTGCGCAGGGCTCCGGACGTCTCGACGAGGCCGTCACGGTTCGCCTGCGCCTCGAAGTGGTCCTTGGCCTCGGTGATCGGCAGCTCGGTCTCGGCGGCGAGCAGCGCGATGACCTTCTGCGGGAAGCCGAGCGGCGTGTTGATGCCGGTTCCGACGGCGGTGCCGCCCAGCGGCACCTCGGCGACGCGGGGGAGCGCCGACTGCACGCGCTCGATGCCCAGCCGGATCTGGCGGGCGTAGCCGCCGAACTCCTGGCCGAGGGTGACCGGCGTGGCATCCATGAGGTGCGTGCGCCCGGACTTGACGGCGTCCTTCCACAGCTCGGCCTTGGCCTCGAGCGCGACGGCCAGGTGGTCGAGCGAGGGGATGAGCGTGTCGATGAGCGCCTGCGTGACCGCGATGTGCACCGAGGTCGGGAAGACGTCGTTCGACGACTGCGAGGCGTTGACGTGGTCGTTCGGGTGCACCGCGGAGCCGAGGATGCCGGTGGCCAGCATCGCGAGGACCTCGTTCATGTTCATGTTCGAGGACGTGCCGGAGCCGGTCTGGTAGGTGTCGACCGGGAACTCGCCGTCGTGCGCGCCCGAGGCGACCTGGTCGGCCGCGGCCGCGATCGCATCCGCGATGGCGGGGTCCAAGGTGCCGAGCTCCTTGTTCGCCAGGGCCGCCGCCTTCTTGATCCGGGCGAGCGCCGCGATCTGAGCGGACTCGAGGCCCGTGCCGGAGATCGGGAAGTTCTCCACCGCGCGCTGCGTCTGCGCGCCGTAGAGCGCGTTCACCGGCACGCGGACCTCGCCCATCGTGTCGTGCTCGATGCGGTACTCGGTCTGAGTCTCGGTCACTTCGGTCCCTCCTGGGTTGCGGGAGCGCCTGTGCTCCCGGTGTCGATCCCCACCGTGATGACGGGCACGGCCGTGCCCTCGGCGAGGCGGTAGTTCGCGCCGACGATGCCGAGTCGTCCCTCGGCCACGGCGTCGCTGATCAGCTCCGAGGACTGCAGCAGGTTGGCGACCGTGTTGCGCAGGTGCTCGCGGCCGACCAGCTCGGCGTCGATGTCGTCGGGGGAGGAGCCGCCGTTCTCGGCGAGCACCTTGCGCGCGGCCGGGATGATCGGGGCGATGAGCTTCCAGATGTGCGGCGGGAGCGGTGCGGCGTCGATGGCCGTGCCGTCGATCGCGGCGCGCACGGCACCGCACGAGTCGTGCGCGAGCACGACGATCAGGGGGACGCGCAGGACCTCGACCGCGTACTCGAGGCTGCCGACGATCGACTCGCCGATGACCTGGCCGGCGTTGCGGACCACGAACAGGTCGCCGAGGCCCTTGTCGAAGATGATCTCGGCCGCGAGACGGGAGTCCGAGCATCCGAACAGGGTGGCCATCGGGCTCTGTCCCTCGGCGAGCTCGTGGCGCTTCTCGACGTTCTGGTTCGGATGCCGGGGCTCGTCGGCGACGAACCGCCGGTTGCCGTCCAGCATCTCCTGCCAGGCCTGGGTCGGGGTCAGCGTGGTCATTCGGCCTCCTCGAGGGTCGTGATCTGGGGACTCAGGGATTCCGCGAGCCCGGCGGTGGACTCGGGGGAGCGGGAGCCGAACAGCAGCACGTAATCGGAACCCGCCTGCGTGCCCAGGGCGTAGCTGACGTTGGCGGAGCCGCGATCGCCGATGTCGTAGACGTCCCACTCGCGACCGTCGATGGTCACGGTCGAGGTGGAGGCGAAGCCGTCCAGCATCTGCGGCGCCCAGGAGGCGTCGGCGTCGAAGGCCTGCGCGATGCGGATGAACCCGCGCTCCTCCTCGTCCGCCGGGGCCACCGTGATGTTCCAGACGACGGTCGCGCCGCCGGTGAGCTCCGCGGCGTTCACGCGCCAGAAGTCGTCCAGCTCGGGGACGAGGGCAGGGCCGTCCATGGCGGTCTCGACGTCGGCGGCGATGGCGGCGACGTCGATGTCGTCCCGTGCGGCGGGCTCGCCGCGCGGCACGGCGAAGACGATGACGGCGACGACGCCGAGCGTCAGGATCAGCGCCGCGATCAGGTGCCGGAAGGTCTGACTGGAGCGATAGGCCTGGCTGGACGCGGCCTTGCGGGTCGCCGTCTCCTCCGGCGTCTCCGGACGCCCGAGTTCTGCGACGACCGGTGCGGCGGACTTGCGGCTCACGACTCGTCCTCGTCGGATGCCGCCGCCCGCGCGGCATCCAGCCGGCGCTTCGCGCCGAGCAGCCACTCCTCGCAGCGCGCAGCGAGGGCCTCACCGCGCTCCCACAGGGCGAGTGACTGCTCCAGCGTCGGGGCGCCCTGCTCGAGCTCTGCGACGACGCGGACGAGCTCGTCCCGAGCGGCCTCGAACGACAGTGATTCCACAGGGGTGTCGATGGGGGCGGTCACGCCTCCATCCTACGTCGCCCGCGGATGCCGGCCGATTCAGGCGTCCTCGGGGACCTCGCCCTCGGAGCGCGCGGCCACCGACCCGCGGTCGAGCGTGAGCGTCAGCTCCGTCCCGGCGGGAGCCTCGGCTGCATCGCGCAGGATGACACCGCCCTCCCGGTGAGCGATGGCGTATCCCCGGGCGAGCGTCGCGGCGGGCGACAGGGCGCGCAGCGAGGCGCGCAGCTCCCCGGTCCGTCGCCCGGCGTCATCCAGCTGCCGCGTGACGGCGTCCCGTCCGCGGGCGGCGAGAAGCAACAGTTCCTGGGCACGACCGTCGACGATATGAGCGGGGGAGCGCAGCACGGGGCGCGAGCGCAGCTGCTCGAGCTGGGCGATGTCGTGCGAGACGCGCTGCATCACCCGGCTCGTCGCCCGTGCGCTCAGCTGGGCGATCAGCGAGCGCTGCTCGCCGACATCCGGGACCACGCGCTTGGCGGCATCCGTCGGCGTCGAGGCGCGCAGGTCCGCGACGTCGTCGAGCAGCGGGTGATCGTTCTCGTGCCCGATCGCCGACACGACCGGCGTGGATGCCGCGGCCACCGCGCGGACGAGGCGCTCGTCGCTGAACCCCAGGAGGGTCTGCGGGTCGCCGCCCCCGCGGGCGATGATGATGACGTCGACCTCGGGGTCGGCATCCAGTCTTCTCAGTGCCGCGAGCGTATCGGGAACGCAGCGGTCGCCCTGGACGGCGGCGCACTCGGTGCGGAATCGCACGGCCGGCCAGCGCAGTTCGGCGTTGCGGTGCACGTCCTTCTCGGCATCCGAGCGCTCGCCCGTAATGAGGCCGATGACATGCGGCAGGAACGGGAGCGGCTTCTTGCGGGCGGGGTCGAACAGTCCCTCCTGGCGCAACTGGAAGCGCAGCTTCTCCAGGCGCTCGAGCTGATCGCCCAGACCGACGTGCTTCATGGCGGACACCGTGAAGCTGAAATCGCCCGCTTTGACGAAGTAGTCCGCCTTGACCGCTGCGACGACGTGGTCGCCGATCCCGAGGTCGGAGGGGATGCGCGCGCGCACACTCGACCAGATGCGCAGCGAGATCTGGGCATCCGAACGGGTGTCCTTGAGTCGGGCGAACACATTGCCGGCCCGCAGGTTCCAGGACGTGATCTCACCCTCGACCCAGACCGTGTTCCAGCGCGCCACGAAATCGCGGATGGTCGTGTTCAGGCGGGCGACCGAGGTGGGGGCGTCCGCTGTGGAGTCCTTCGGCGCCACGGCGTCCGCGGGGGGCACCTCGCCGGGAACGGACGCTGCCTCGAAGACGGTCATCGGGCTCCTTCTCTCCGCTGCTCGCGCACCCAGCCTCGTCCCATCTGCGCGCCGTAGACTCGAGGGGTGAGCCAGACAGCCGTTCCCCTCGCCATGCCGCGCGTTCCGCGGCGGGTCGCGCTTCAGGATAACCCGGTCCCCGGACGCAAGCGCGTGCTGCTGGCGGCTCCCCGAGGATACTGCGCCGGCGTCGACCGGGCGGTCGTGGCCGTGGAGAAGGCGCTCGAGCGCTATGGCGCTCCGGTGTACGTGCGCAAGCAGATCGTGCACAACATCCATGTCGTCACCGAGCTCGAGGCGAAGGGCGCGATCTTCGTCGACGAGGTCGACGAAGTCCCGGAAGGGGCTCATGTCGTCTTCAGCGCGCACGGCGTGTCCCCGGCCGTCGTGAACGCGGCATCCGATCGCGGCCTCCACGCGATCGACGCGACCTGCCCCCTGGTCACCAAGGTGCACCGCGAGGCGGTGCGGTTCGCCAAGAACGACTTCGAGATCCTGCTCATCGGCCACGACGGGCACGAAGAGGTCGAGGGGACCGCCGGTGAGGCGCCCGAGCACGTCACGATCGTGAACTCGCCCGAGGAGGCGGACACGGTCGAGGTGCGCGACCCGTCCAAGGTGGTCTGGCTGTCGCAGACGACGCTGTCCGTGGACGAGACGATGGAGACGGTCAACCGCCTGCGCACGCGATTCCCCGAACTGCAGAACCCGCCGTCGGACGACATCTGCTACGCGACGCAGAACCGCCAGGTCGCGATCAAGAAGGTGGCCGCCGAGGCCGACCTCGTGATCGTCGTGGGATCGGCGAACTCGTCCAACAGCGTGCGACTCGTCGAGGTCGCCCTCGAGTACGGAGCCAAGGCGGCGTACCGGGTGGACTACGCCGACGAGGTCAAGCAGGAGTGGCTCGACGGCGTCGAGACGGTCGGCGTCACCAGCGGCGCGTCCGTCCCCGAGGTGCTCGTCCAGGAGGTCCTGGAAGCACTGAACGGCGCCGGCTACGCCGACGTGCAGGAGGTGCGCACGGCCGAGGAGGATCTGATGTTCTCCCTGCCCAAGGAGCTGCGCCAGGATGCCGCCGGACAGCGGGATGCGCGCGCCCTCGGCGGCCGCGCCCCGGCCGCCGGCGCATGACCCGAGGTCGATGAGCCGCGCGGGCTGGACCCGAGCGGGCACTGTTCCTACGATGGAACCGTAGCCGCCGCGCATTGGGCGCTACAGGTGCCGACGCGTCCCCAGCGCTCGGTGCTTCCGGCGGGAGCGTCCCCAGCGCTCGCGTCTGCGGCCCCGGGGTGTCCCCGCTCCCCGGGGCCGTCGCCGTCTCCCGGGGCGCTTCTTCGGCCTTCGTCCCGGGTCTTCCTGGGAACCGCACCGAACTCCGATGGCTAGCATGACGGGATGAGCGACCAGCAGCCCCGATACGGCGAGTACGCGACCCCGGAGGAGCAGCGCCTGCGCGCCGGGCTCCCGCCGGTGGAAGCGGCGCCCGCGGCACCTGCTCCCTCACCCGCACCCGCCCCGACGCCCACTGCCCGCCCCGGCGCCGCCGATCGGATCGTCACGATCGCGTTGCTCGCCTACGGCCTCGTCAACGTCGTCATGACCGCGATCGCCTATCTCGATCTGCCCACCGTGCTGGAGCAGAGCATGAGCATCCTCGGCATCGAGGGCGAGTTCACGAACTTCGCGCAGGGGCGGCTGTGGGGCGGGATCGCCGCCTTGGTGCTCGTTCTCGGTTACGCGCTGACGGTGCTCGTGGCGTTCCGGCGCCTGCGCGCACGTAAGCGCTCGTGGTGGGTGCCGATCGTCGGCGCGGTCGCGACGATGATCGTGGTCACCGTCTGCATCATGGTCCCGATGCTGTCCGATCCCGCCTTCGTGCAGTACCTGCGGCCCGGCGGGGTCTGACCCCGGCCGCTCAGGCGTGCGAGCGGATGTGCGCGTCCGAGCCGGGGAAGAGCACGCCTTCGTGGCCGTCGTCCCAGCGCACGAGGTACGGCGGCGCACCGTCGTCTCCGTGCACCTCGAGGATCGTGCCCTCGCGTCGGGGCGTGCTGTCGGTGCGTCCTTCGACGATCAGATGATCGCCGGGCTGTGCGTGCATCATCCCACCTCCGTTCCTGTCTCGGCGGTCGCCGTTGATTCCACGATCCTCCGCGCAGCCGGGCATGGCAAGCGGGTGGCGGGTACTGTCGAAGGCGTGCTTCACAACAGTTTCGGTGTTCAGCTCTCGTACGCCTCCGTCGACCGCGGCGACGGCTCCGATCCGCGAGGCGCCGCGCGCGAGGTGCTGTCCCGGCTGCGCGTGCTGGCCGCCGTCCGCGACGCCACGGCGACCTGGGACCTCCAGGATGCCGGCGACCTCGCCATCGCGCTGACCGATGACGGGCGGGTCCTCACCCTGTCCGCGCAGGACGCGATCGAGACGAGCATGACGGCGGCGGCGTTGCGCGAGGCGTTCGCGGATGCCGGGCTGAATCTCTGGATAGATGCCGACGATGCGCCCCTCGACGACGGCTTCGAGGAGTTCGAGGCCGAGTTCGACGGCACGACGGCGGTGGAGGCGGACGAGGAAGACGACGAGGACGAGGTCGACATCGACCTGTCGTCGTTCGATCCCGTGCCGGTGCGCGTGGCCGCCTTCTCGCACCGCGGCCCGGCGGTGGCGCGACTGCTCGCCGAGGCGAACCGGACCCCGGTGGATCATCTCGAGTCGGGAGTGTGGTCGCTGCAGCGCTTCCGCACGGCCGAGCCGACCGCGGGGTGGGTGTCGTCGAAGGCCGAACTGCCGGTCATCGAGGTCAATCGCACCGATGACGGCGGCGGATGGATCGAGGTCACGGCCGGATCGGGTGCGGTGCCGTTCTGGCCGGATGCCGAACGGGACACGCAGCCCGTCCTCGACCTCGACGCGATCACGGTTGCGGAGACGGCTGAGGTGTACCGGCGTCTGCTGACGGAGGGGGACGGCACGCGCGATGAGCTGGTCGGCATCGCCGCGCACACCCGGGTGGACGTGGATGCTGCGCACCGTGCGCTCATCGCCGAGTCCCTGGGCGGCGTGATCGGCGAGGAGCAGCGCCGGGACGCGTTCCTCGCCGCGTTCGGCATCCCGCAGGACTTGATCGAGAGCGCCTTCGACGAGACGGACCCCGGCGCGCGGCGCTTCGAGCCGGCAGGCTGGTGGCGGGCCGTGGGGGAGACGCTCGTCGCGGGCGTCGGCGAGATGGCGCCGCTGACGCGGCGGAACACGCCGTGGCAGCGCCTGGCGGGGGCCGTGCGGCGCCGGCCGGTGCTCGGCCTGGTCATCGGCGTCGGCGAGTTCGTGCTGGGGCTGTGGGCGGCCCGGCGGTTCCGCGGAGTCGCGCGGGGTCTCGGCATCCTGGCGATGCTCGACGCCCTCGGGGACGCGGCCGTGGTGATCACGCGTCTGCGGCGCAGACGCTGAGTCACCGGACGACGGACGCCCCCGCTCGGAAGCGGGGGCGTCGTCGTGCGGGCGTCCGACGGAGCGTCAGCTCTGGGACTGGCCGTGGCTGCCCAGCTGGCGGGTGGACTCGACGACGCGGGCGGCCATCGCGGACTCCGCGATCTTGCCCCAGGCGCGCGGGTCGTACTGCTTCTTGTTGCCCACCTCGCCGTCGACCTTCAGGACGCCGTCGTAGTTCTTGAACATGTAGTCGGCGATCGCGCGGGTGTAGGCGTACTGCGTGTCGGTGTCGATGTTCATCTTGATGACGCCGTTGGCGACCGCGAGCGCGATCTCCTCGTCGGTCGAACCCGAGCCGCCGTGGAAGACCAGGTCCAGGGGCTTCGGCCCCGTGCCGTACTTCGCTGCGACCTCGGCCTGGATCTCACCGAGCAGCTCGGGACGCAGCTTCACGCCGCCCGGCTTGTAGACGCCGTGCACGTTGCCGAAGGTGAGGGCGGCGATGTAGCGGCCCTGCTCGCCGAGCCCCAGCGCCTGGACGGCCGCGTCGACGTCGGCGAACGTCGTGTACAGGGCGTCGTTGGATCCCTCGTGCGCGACGCCGTCCTCCTCGCCGCCGACGACGCCGATCTCGACCTCGAGGATCGCGTTGATGTTCTTCATGCGCGGGAGCAGGTCCTTCGCGATCTCGATGTTCTCTGCGAGGGGGACGGCCGAGCCGTCCCACATGTGGGACTGGAAGATCGGGTTGCGACCGGCCTTGACCTCTTCCTCGGATGCGGCGATGAGCGGCTCGACGAAGCCGGCGAGCGCGTCCTTGGGGCAGTGGTCGGTGTGCAGCGCGACGGTGATCGGGTAGTTCTTCGCGACCTCGGTCGCGTAGCGGGCGAACGCGAGGGCACCGGTGGCGCGGGCCTTGACGGTGTGGCCGGCGAAGTAGTCCGCGCCGCCAGTGGTGACCTGGATGATGCCGTCCGAACCGGCCTCGGTCAGCCCCTGGAGGACGGCGTTGATGGTCTGGGAGCTGGAGACGTTGAACGCCGGATACGCGAAGCCACCGGCCTTCGCGCGGTCGAGCATTTCTGCGTACTGTTCCGGAGTGGCGACGGGCATGGGAACTCCTGCGATAGATGAAGCCGGGACAGCAGTCACTCTATCGCCGGACGCCGTGGATGCCGTGGCCGGTGTCGTAGGCGGACCTCCCGCTCTTCACCGCTGTTAAGAATTGCGATTCCTTCGCAGCCTCCGAGCGGAAACTCGGGCTGTTTCGGCCTATCTGCTGGCTAGGCTGACCGCATGGTGAGTCTGACGGCCGATCTGAGCCCCCTGCGTCCCGACCGCAACCTCGCGCTGGAGCTCGTGCGCGCGACCGAGGCCGCGGCGATCCGTGCCGTGCCGTTCATCGGTCGCGGGGCGAAGGAGGCTGCCGACGGAGCGGCCGTGGATGCCATGCGCGCTTTCCTCGGGACGGTGGACTTCCAGGGTCAGGTCGTCATCGGCGAGGGCGAGAAGGACAACGCGCCCATGCTCTTCAACGGCGAGGTCGTCGGCACGGGGCGCGGACCCGCATGCGACATCGCCGTCGATCCGATCGATGGCACGTCGCTCACAGCCGCCGGGCGCCAGAACGCGCTGTCGGTGATCGCGGTGTCCGATCGCGGCACGATGCTCGACGCCTCCAGCGTCTTCTACATGGACAAGCTCGTGACAGGGCCGGCGGGTGTCGGCGTGGTCGACATCCGGCTCCCGATCGGAGAGAACATCCGGCGGCTCTCGGCGGCACTGGGCAAGCCCGTCGACGAGATCGTCGTCTCCGTGCTCAACCGGCCGCGTCACGAGCAGCTCATCCAGGAGATCCGGGATGCCGGAGCGGGCACGCGACTGATGAGCGACGGGGATGTGGCCGGCGGCATCAACGCGGCGCGGCACGGTGCCCGCACCGACATGTGCGTCGGGGTCGGCGGCAGCCCGGAGGGCATCGTGACGGCGTGCGCGATCAAGGCGCTGGGCGGTCACATCCAGGGGCGGCTCTGGCCTCGAGACGACGAGGAGCGTCAGCGGGGCATCGACGCAGGGCTGGAGATGGACAAGGTCTACGAGGCGGATGACCTCGTACAGGGGAACAACACGATCTTCGTCGCGACCGGCGTGACGGACGGCCAGCTCGTCGCGGGCGTCCGCCGCGAGGGCGGGTACGTGTACACCGAGTCCGTGGTCCTGCGCGGTGCGTCCGGCACCCTGCGTCGCATCGCCAGCGAGCATCTCGTCTCGAAGTGGCTGTGACGGCGGAAACCGGACGGTAGAGCCGCCGGTCCCGACATTCTCAGCAGAGCCTGGCAGAATAGGGCAGGATCTGCTGTCGCTCCTCGACCGAGGCGCGGCCGGAGGAGGACGAGCGATGAGCACGCAGCACACTGGCAGTGAGAAGGCCGCCCCGAAGGTGGTCACGACGGCCACCGGCCGCATCCTCCGGGTGAACCCGGACGGCACCCTCGGATCGACCTCTCGCCCCGACGGCGCCGCGGCGTCCGCCCAGACGGCGGCCGCAGCGCGCACCGGAATCGCGCAGGACCCGTCCCGTCGCGCCGATGTGCTCTTCCGTGTTCGCCGCGACGAGGGCCATGAACTCAGCCCCTGGTGGATGATCGGCGCCTTCGTCGTGACCTCGGGCCTCGTGATCGCGCTGCTCAGCTGGGTGCCCGGCGGCGCCTGAGCGTCCGCTCACCGCAAGGGACCTTCTCCGCCCAGTCGCGCCCGGACCTCGCCGACGTCCGCGCGCAATGCCGCGGGTGACCCGAGTTCGGCGGAACCGTCGACCGCCGCGTCCGAGACCAGCTCCGGAGCCGTGAGGCGACGCGGCGAACCGGTGACCGTCCCGGGGGAGCCGTCGAGCGTGCTCGCGTCGATGCCGGGGAACTGCCGGGCGGTGACCAGGACGCGGCTCTCGAGCGAGCCGGCGAACCGGTTGTAGCTGTCCACCGTGCGCTCCAGGGCGCGGCGGAGGTCGTCGGCATGCCCGGCCAGCGTGCCGAGGCGTTCGTACAGCTGAGTCCCGAGCGCGAGCAGCGTCTTCGCCTCGGCGGAGACCTCCTGCTGCGTCCACGTGTAGGCGACCGTCTTCAGCACCGCCCAGAGATTGACGGGGGAGGCGAGGGCGACGCGCCTACCGAAGGCATGGTCGAGAAGCGTCGGATCCTCATCGATCGCGGCCGCGAGGAGCGACTCGTTGGGCAGGAAGCAGATGACGAACTCCGGGCTGGATTCCAAGCCGGACCAGTAGGCCTTCTTGGACAGCGCGTCGACGTGGGCGCGCACCGCCTTCACGTGCTTCTGCATGAGCGAACGGCGCGCGGCCTCGTCCTTCTCGCTGATGCCGAGGGCGCTGGCCTCGAGATAGGCGTCGAGCGGGACCTTCGCGTCCACCGCGATCGACGCACCGCCCGCGAGGCGGATCACCATGTCGGGACGGCCCTGTCCTCGATCGGAGAAGATCGTCGTCTGCAGGTCGAAGTCGACGTGCCGCGTGAGGCCTGCGGCCTCGACGACCCGGCGCAGCTGGGTCTCACCCCACACGCCCCGCGTCGCACTGGAACGCAGGGCGCCGGCGAGGGATTCGGTGGTCGCGCGCAGCGCCTCGTCGGACTCCTGCGCGTGCCGCAGCTGCTCGGCGAGCGACCCGAACTGCGCATGGCGCTCCTGTTCGAGGGAAGCGACCTTGTGCTGCATCTGCTGCAGGGACTCGCGCACCGGCGCGAGCGCCGTGAGCACGGCGTTCTGCTGCTGGATGCGCGCGGCCTCGGCCGTCTGCTGCGCCCTGGCGTGCTCCACGGCATCCCGATACAGGTCGTACTGACGATCGCGGTCGTCGCGTGCGGCCGCCAGCTCGGCCTCGGCGCGTGCGAGCGCGGCCGAACCGCGCGCGGCGCGCGCGAACCAGCCGACCCCGACGCCTGCGGCGAGGGCGACGATGACGAGGAGAACGATGAGCGCGGCATCCATGTCCTCAGTGTGCTCCGGACCACCGACACGGACCGACCCCGCGCGCCGACTGCACGGCATCCCGTCGAACGGACCTCCAGGCGATGCGGACGAGCCGTTCCTGCGGCGGCAAGCCGTGCACCCGCCGGGTGCTCGACCGAGGTGACTGCTGCTGCGTCACGCCACGGCGCGCTCGGGCGTGGTGACGGGCTCGGTCACGCGCACGCCGAGGGCGGACGCGAGGGTCTCCACGTCCGCCGCGCCGACGCGACGCGCGGCGTCGATCACGATCTGCGCGCACGCGCGGGCGTCGGCGAGAGCGTCGTGGTGGGAGAACTCGGCGAAGCCGGCGGCCGCGGCGGCCTTGGGCAGGCGGTAGGAGTCCAGTTGATAGGTCTTGCGGGCGACCTGCAGGCTGCACAGCGACCGGTACGGCGGGCAGTCCAGCCCCGTCGCCGCGGAGGCCCGCCGCAGGACGTTCAGGTCGAAGCCCGCGTTGTGCGCGACGAGGACGTCGGCGCCGGCGAAGGCGCAGAGCCGGTCGAACTGCTCCGGCCAGGTGGCCGCGCCGGAGACGTCCTCGGGGCGGATCCCGTGGATGCGGACATTCCACTCCTGGAAGTCGTCGTGCCCTGCGGGTGGGCGGATCAGCCAGCCGGCGACGGCGACGACCTCGCCGCCGCGCACGCGCACGAGCCCGACCGAGCAGGCGGATGCGGGGCTGGAGTTCGCTGTCTCGAAGTCGATCGCAGTGAAATCCAGGGGCACGAGTTCACTGTCTCCCGACACCTCGGAACGTTGTCGCAGGCTCGCCGTAGGCTGGCGACATGAGCGATTCGCGGGCGACATCCTTCGGCGCAGAAGCCGTGAGCTACGAGGCCGGCCGTCCGGATTACCCGTTCGATGCTGTGGCGTGGATGCTCGAGCCGCTGTCGCCGGGATCGCGTCGCGTCGCCGACGTCGGAGCCGGCACCGGCAAACTGACCCGTCTGCTCGTGAAGGCGCCGGACGCCGAAGTCGTCGCGATCGATCCGGATGCCGAGATGCTCGCGCAACTGCGGCAGAACGTCCCAGGAGTGCCGACCTTCACCGGCACCGCCGAGAGCCTCCCCCTCCCGGACGGAGGCGTCGACGCGGTCGTGCTGGGGCAGGCGTGGCATTGGGTCGATGTCGCTCGGGCCTCGCGGGAGATCGGGCGGGTGCTGCGCCCGGGCGGCGTTCTCGGGCTCATCTGGAACGTCCGCGATGAGCGGACGACCTGGGTCCGGCGGCTGACGGAGATCATGCACGGCAGCGCCGCCGAGGAGATGCTGTCCGGATCCGGGCCCGAGGTCGCGGATCCGTTCCGAGGCCTCGAGACGTGGGAGGGGGAGTGGTCGCGGGCCATGACGCGCGACCGGCTGCACAGCATGGCGCAGTCCCGCAGCTACGTCATCACGGCATCGGAGGAGGAGAGAGCTCGCATCCGGCGGGAGATGGACGCGCTGTTCGACGAGCTCGACCTTCACGGCGATGCCGAGATCGAGCTTCCGTACGTCACACGCGCCTTCCGGACGGTGCGCGATGGCGCGCGGAGTTCCGGGGCCCTGCGCGGGTAGACTCGTACCCCGTGGCTCTCACTATCGGAATCGTCGGTCTGCCCAATGTCGGCAAGTCCACCCTCTTCAACGCGCTGACCAAGAACGACGTGCTCGCGGCGAACTACCCGTTCGCGACGATCGAGCCGAACGTCGGCGTCGTGAGTCTGCCGGACGCTCGGCTGGGCACGCTGGCCGAGATCTTCCACAGCGAGCGCATCCTGCCCGCGACCGTGTCGTTCGTCGACATCGCCGGCATCGTGCGCGGTGCGAGTGAGGGGGAGGGCCTGGGCAACCAGTTCCTGGCGAACATCCGCGAGGCGGACGCGATCGCGCAGGTCGTGCGCGGTTTCGCCGACGACGATGTCGTGCACGTCGACGGCGCGGTGAACCCGGCATCCGACATGGAGACGATCAACGCCGAGCTCATGCTCGCCGACCTCCAGACGCTCGAGAAGGCGATCACCCGGTACGAGAAGGAGGTCCGCGGGCGCAAGCTCGACCGCTCGGTGCTGGAGACGGCGAACGCCGCGAAGGATGCTCTCGAGCGCGGCATCCTGCTCTCGACCAGCGGGATCGACCTCGCACCGATCCGCGAGCTGGGACTTCTGACCGCGAAGCCCGTCATCTTCGTCTTCAACGTCGACGAATCGGTGCTGACGAACGATTCCCGCAAGGCGGAACTGGCCGCGCTCGTCGCTCCGGCGAAGGCGGTGTTCCTCGACGCCAAGATCGAGTCCGAGCTCATCGACCTGGATCCCGAGGACGCGGCGGAGCTGCTGGCGTCCACAGGGCAGGACGAGTCGGGGCTGGACCAGCTCGCCCGCATCGGCTTCGACACGCTGGGGCTGCAGACATACCTGACCGCCGGCCCGAAGGAAGCGCGCGCCTGGACGATCGGCAAGGGCTGGAAGGCCCCGCAGGCCGCCGGCGTCATCCACACCGACTTCGAGAAGGGCTTCATCAAGGCGGAGGTCATCTCGTTCGACGACCTCGTCGAGACGGGATCCGTCGTCGAGGCCCGCGCGAAGGGCAAGGCGCGCCTGGAGGGCAAGGACTACGTGATGCAGGACGGCGACGTGGTGGAGTTCCGCTTCAACGTGTAGCGGAACTCCCATCCGCACGGGGAACACGGCTGCGCGTGCTTCGTGGATATCGACGTCGGGGAGATGGATTACTGCCTCCATGCGTCCGAGTTGAGCATGCCGCTCGCGCCTGGACGGGTTCGGGCAGGCTCGTACTGACGCGGATTGGTCTTCGGGCGCAAGCCGCTTCCCGTGGACACGCCATCGGTGCGGTCGAACAAGTCGGCCAGGGGTATGTCCGTAGACTGATACCCATGGTTCGGGTCGTCTTCATGTGCGGACCGGCGGGGTCAGGCAAGTCGACCGTCGCTCGTCGGATGGAGGCAGACGGATTCGTTCGGCTCTCGTTCGATCAAGAGGCCTGGGGCAGGGGCATCCGACGCATGCCGCTGACAGATGATGCGCATCGCGAGATCGAGATCGAGCTCCGACGTCGTCTCGTGGATCTCGTCGAAGATGGACGTGAGGTCGTGCTCGACTTCTCCTTCTGGTCGCGTGCCATGAGGGAGGAATGGAGGCATGTGCTGGAACCGTTCGGGGTGGTTCCTGAGACGATCTACCTTTCGACTGACCGTGAGACGTGTTTACGGCGTGTGGCCTCGCGCAGACGCTCACACAGCGACGATTTCGCTCTGGATACGGCGACCGCCGCAAGGTACTTCGATCACTTCGAGCCTCCGACTCCTGATGAGGGACCCGTGACCGTGCTTGTGGTGTGATCTGTCAACCAGGAAGAGCCCGGTGCCACGAGATCCCCGCCTGTCGGGTGCATCAGTCGCCGAATTCCAGAGGTTGGTCCGTGCGAGGCTCGGCCGAGTTCAGGTTTAACGTCTAGCGCTACTAACGGCCCGCGGTATACCCCGGTCGCGTGATCAGATCGTTCGGTAGCAAGGAGACCGAACGGCTGTGGCGTCGTGAGCGCGTGCGCTCGATCGATCCGAGGATCCATCGAGTCGCGTTGCGCAAGCTACGCCAGGTGGGATCTGCGGCGGTGCTCGATGACCTTCGCGTCCCACCCGGTAATCGGCTCGAGGCGCTGTGAATCGGCCTGACTTTCGTTCCGTTCTTCAAGCAAGGATGGAACACGATGAACAGGAAGTACTCGCCGGAGATGCGTGAGCGGGCGTTGCGGATGCTCGCGGAGACGCGACCGTCGCACCCGAACATGATGAGCGCGGTCCGTCACGTCGCTGGGCTGCTCGGGATGAGCCCGGAGACGCTGCGACTCTGGCAGCGGCGCCTCGAGGTCGACGCCGGCGCCAAGCCTGGTGTCACGACCGAGGCCGCGCAGCGGATCAAGCAGCTCGAGAAGGAGAACGCCGAGCTGCGCAAAGCGAACGAGATCCTCAAGGCTGCGAGCGTGTTTTTCGCGAAGGAGCTCGACCGCCCCTGACCGAGATGATCCGGTTCATCAACGAGCACCGGAATCGTTTCGGGGTCGAGCTCATCTGCCGGGTCCTCCGCCCGGCAGTGCAGGGCTTTCTCACCGCGCGCGGGTATCGCGCCGCGGTCGGCCGCGCCCCGTCGGCCCGGCAGCTGAAGGACGAACTCCTCGTCCCGGAGGTCGCCCGGTTGTATGCGGAGAACTACGGCGTCTACGGGCGCCGGAAGATGCACGCCCTGATGCGCCGACAAGGGTGGGAGATCGGTCGGGACCAGACCGAGCGCCTCATGCGCCTCGCCGGGGTTCGCGGGGTTCGCAAGTCGAAGCGGGCGTTCACGACCCGCTCGGACAAGACGACCGCGCTGCCGAGCGATCTGGTGAACCGCCGGTTCACCGCACCAGCGCCGCGACGTCTCTGGGTCTGCGACGTGACCTATGTCGCGACATGGTCCGGGTCCGCCTACGTCGCGTTCGTCACCGATGTCTACTCGCGCCGCATCGTGGGCTGGAACGTTGCGTCGACGCTCCGGTCGGAGATCCTCCCACTGCAAGCGCTGGATATGGCCGCGTGGGGCGCCGGTGGTGACCTCACAGGGCTGACGCATCACTCGGATCACGGGTCGAACTACATGGCGATGGTCTACACCGACCGCATCGTCGAACTCGGCGCCGTCCCTTCCACCGGAACAGTCGGCGACAGCTACGACTGTCAGTCTGTTTCTGCCCGATCTCGCGAGGATGGGGTAGTCCTGGCCGGAGCGTTCTGACCCTTGCTTACGATTGGCCCGCAGGGTGCCTTGGCGTTGATCTGTCGAGCCTCCGGCCAGGCATGCAATCAAGCACTGCCGCCGGTCGGGCGTGACCTAATAGGAGCCTGGAGCATACTTTCGACAGCGTCCCCGTGACAGTCCTGTCCACCCGCCGGCGACAGTGTGAATCCACGATAACCGGCAAGGAGACACCACCGTGGACGAAGTTGAACAAGTCAGGTCAGGGCACGTCGTGATCGGCGTCGACACCCATAAGCACATCCACGTCGCCGCCGTGATGGACTCGATCGGAGGGATCCTCACGGCGGGCACCGCCAGCTCAACGCGGCGATCTATCGGACCGTGATCGTCAGAATGAGATTCCATGAGCCCACGATCGCCTACGTCGCCCGACGAACTGCCGAAGGCAAGAGCAAACGCGACATCATCCGCTGCCTGAAACGCTATGTCATCCGCGAGGTCTATCACCTCATCAAGACCGACCCGCGAACCGGTGAAATCGCGAGTTGACAATTATAGGAGCGTCAACGCCCTCGCCGAGGCGATCAACAACCTCTACAAGACCGAACTGATCCGCCAACGCGGGCCCTGGCGCACCGTCGAGCAGGTCGAACTCGCGACCCTCGAATGGGTGTGGTGGTGGAACAACCAGCGCCTCGACGGGGAGCTCGACATGCGCACTCCCCTCGAGGTCGAGCAGGCGTATTACGCTGACCTCGAATCAGCCAACCCGGCACCTGCCGGACAAGGCTCCCGATAGGAGCGCTGTAGAAGGCCACGGCACGGTCGATGTCGCGTGTGAACAGGACGACCTGAGCGTTCGGAAGAGGTCCATGCGCCAATCCCCACATCCCATTTCACTTGTCGCAAGACTACCGTTTTCGGTAGAGTTGTGACATGGCGATGACCGCGAAGTACCGGGATGTCGTGCGCGAGATCGCGCTCGACCACTACGGATTCGTCACCACCAAGGCCGCCGCCGAAGCGGGAGTGCCTGCCGTCGAGCTCCCGAAGCTCGCAGCCCGGGGGGGTCTGAAGAACATCGCCTACGGACTGTACCGAGTGCCGGACATCCCTCCGACCCCATACGACCAGTTCGCTGAAGCGCTCCTGCGCGCTGGTGAGGGCGCGTACCTGCACGGCGAGTCCGTGCTGGCGCTGTTCGGCCTCGCTGATGTGAATCCCCGACGAATCAATGTCGCCGTCCCCAGGCGCGCAAGGCCGAAGCTACCAGCATTCGTCGAGCTGACGCAGGTGCGAGATGCCGTGCAAACGACCCTGTACGAGGGGCTCGAGTCTCAGACTGTTGGTGAAGCGCTCCTCGAGTGTCGTGGTCGAATCGAGGACGAGCGTCTCCTGGCGGCCGCGAAGCAGGCGCGAGCGGAAGGACTCCTCACCACTGCCGAATGGCGGCGGGTGACGAAAGGTGTTCATCAGTGATGTACAGCGGTGCGCCGACGAGTGTGCGCTCTCTGGAACAGCGCATCCGCAACCTCGAAGGCGACGATGGGTTGGCGCTGCGCCGCCGGGTCAGCATGGCATTGGTCGTTGTTGGCCAGATGCTCCCTGACGGAGCGATCAAGGGCGGGAGCGCGATGGCGCTCCGGTACGGGCGCGGCACGCGATTCACTCAGGATCTCGACGCCGCACGTGTGCAGTCGCTCGCGCGATTCCGCGGCGAGTTCGAGGAAGCGCTCGCGCGAGGCTGGGCCGGTTTCACTGGCAGATTGGTCGAGAGATCGGCACCGCGGCCCCCAGCTGTTCCGACCGCGTACGTCATGCGGCCCTTCGATGTGAAGCTCGACTATCGGGGCAGATCGTGGTGCACGGTGAGGTTTGAGCTCGGTCACAACGAGATCGGCGACGCCGATGAGCCTGAGTTCCATCTCGCGGCAGACTTGGCTGAGCTCTTCACCGAGGTCGGTCTCGAGTCGCCGAAACCGGTGCCGGTGATGCGCGCTGAGCACCAGGTTGCGCAGAAGCTCCACGCTGTTTCTGGCGAAGGCAGTGAACGCGCTCGCGACTTCGTTGACCTTCAACTTCTCGACCGGGGTGAGAGCCTCGACCTCGAACTGGTTGCGGTGACGTGCGTCAGGCTCTTCGAGTATCGACGGCAACAGGCCTGGCCACCGCCCATTGTCGCGCGACAGGACTGGGACGATCTCTACGTTCAGGCGGCGGACGGATTGGATGTTCTGCCGTCGCTTGGCGAGGCTGTGGCCTGGGCCGACGACTTCGTTCGGCGCATCGCAGCGGCCGGCTCAGAGTGATCCTCCTGACGTTCACCAACCGCGGCGACGTGGTGGAGTTCCGCTTCAACGTCTAGTCGCCGGATTCATTGACCGCGCCGGGCCGCGTGCTTGCGGTAGATCTTTACCGCGGACGCGACGCGCGGGTGTGAGTCCTCAGCAAGCAGGTCTGCAATGAGAAGTCCACGCGCGACGTCGGCATCTGTCCCCTTCTTGATGAACCATAGCGGCGCGGTGATGGCAGACCGTCGTCGAAGTGGGTCGTCGGATCGCGCGAGGCCTTCGAGGATCGAGAACTCGATCGCCTCGCTCAGGATCGGCCATCCGAGTACTCGGGGTGCTGCTCGATCAACCATGTCCCATGTCGTGATGGCGTCGTGGTGGTCGAGGTACATAGTGGCGAGATCCTTACGCGCCTTGTCGGAAAGGCGCCGACGGGCACGAAAATCGAGGATGCAGAATGCAGCGAGGCGCGGCTCGTACGCAGGATGCGCGAGAAGTCTTTCGAGCTCTGCCGAGGGGATGTCGGCGGCGAGCATTGACGTCTCGAACAACGTGCCCATCCGGACGCCGATGACTGGTTCGTCGGTTGCGACTCGGGCTCGGATCCGCTCGGTCTCACGCGCATCCGACGCGTTCTGCAGTGCAGCGACCAGTTCGTCTGCAGTTCTCAGGAGACTCCCCATGGCCGGACCTTAGCAAAGTGCCGGGGTCGCGGTGGTAGCCCAGCGCGAGCGGCCGGCATCGTGCCGGAAAGTGGTGGAGTTCCGCTTCGACGTCTGACCGCGTTCCCGCTCGACGGGCGGAACCGTGCCCTGTGTCAGGAGGCCGTCGTTAGGCTCGGTGCGTGGTGTCGATACAGACCTTGAGCGATTCGGACCGACGAGCCCTGGCGCGCTGGGCACTGGCATGCGCCGAGCGCGTGCTCCCGCTGTTCGATGCCGATGCGGCGGCGCGGGACGAGATCCGGGACGCGATCGCCCGCACGCGCGCCTACAGCGCGGGGGAGAGCACGGCAGGCGAGGAGATCAGGAAGCGCCTCGTAGCGGTGAAGGCCGCGAAGGCGGCGACGTCTCCTGCCGGTGGTGCGGCCGCCAGGGCGGTCGGGCAGGCGGCAGCGGTCGCTCATATGGGTGCGCACGCCTTGGGGGCGGCCGCGTACGCGGTGAAGGCCGTGTCCCTCGCGCACCCGGGTCGGCCGGAGGCAGCGCGAGAAGAGATCCAGTGGCAGGTGGCGGACCTGACCGAGCGGGAACGAGAGGCGCTGCGACTGCTTCCACCACTCGGGACCGATCCGTCAGGTCCGCTCGGGGCCGGCCTCCTGTCGCGCGGGGTACTGGGATCGACCATCCGCCAGATCCAGACGCAGATCGCTGAGTCGGCGCAGCGGATCGACGGTCGCGCCCATGCGGAATCAGCGCGCGAGACCACCACCCCGGAGCAGCGCTGACGTTGCCGTCGCGCCGTGCCGGGCATACCTTCACCTGGCTCTGTGCGATGTCGGATCCCGGTGCGAGGATGGGCGCATGCCCGAGTCACCGGAGGTACAGGCGCTCGTCGAGTTCCTCGACGAGCGCATCGTCGGCCGCGCGATCGCCGCGCTGGACATCGCCGAGTTCCGTATCGTCAAGACACGCGACCGGCCGCTGGACACACTCGTCGGCGCAACGATCACCGGGATGCGCCGCTTCGGCAAGCATGTCGGCATCGAGACGTCGGCCGGCTGGCTGATGATCGGCTTCGGGCGCAACGGCTGGATCCGCTGGCAGTCCCCCGGGGAGCACGCCGCCCAGCAGCCGGTGCCCGAGGTCGCCCGGATCGCGCTCGATGACCGCGCGCTGATGCAGATCGTCGACACCGGTGACTTCCTCGCCGTCACGACCTCCGTCGTCGACGCGCCGACCGAGGTACCGGGCATCGCCGCCCTCGGGCCCGACCCGCTCTCCGCCGGTTTCTCCCGTGAGGATCTCGAGCGTGCGCTGGGCACACGCCGCAAGCAGATCAAAGCGCTGCTGCAGGAGCAGACATCCCTTGCAGGCATCGGCAACGCCTACTCCGACGAGATCCTGCATCGGGCGCGACTGCCGCTCGCGGTGCACGCCGCCACGCTCGACACGGATGCGAGGGAGCGCCTCTTCGGCGCCATCGTCGACGTGATGCGGGGCGCATCCGACGACCGTCGCGGTCTCGCGCCCGACCGTCTCAGGCCGGCGAAGGTCGAGGCGATGGCTGTGCACGGCCGCGGAGGGGAACCCTGCCCGGTGTGCAGTACGACGATCGTCGATCAGACCTTCTCGGGCGCATCCGCCCAGTCCTGCCCGCGCTGTCAAGCCGAGGATGATGTGGGCTGACCCGACCGCGACTCGACCAGCGCTGCGCGTCGATGACATGACGGCAGGCAGGTGCCGGTCGGGCGTAGTCTTCAGGTGTCTCACCGCAAGGAGGCGTCGACATGGCCGATCAGCAGCGCGACCCGGGGCACGAGCACATCCCCGGCCCGGGGGAATCCTCGATTCCCGAAATCGAAGCGGACGAGACGATCGCCCCACGCCCGGAGGAGGAGATCGCCGACATTCTTCGCGCGACCCCGGACGTCGCCGACCACAGTCGGCAGCGCACGGATCATCCGGATGCTTCCGGGCACTGAGGTCGCGGGGGTGCTCCGGCGGCTCCGGTAACATGAACAGTCCGTGCCGCGACCGCATGGCCGACGAAGATCATGACGGCCATACGAGAGGACTGAAGTAGTGACCGAGAGCAGCGTCTTCGACCCGGCGGACCGCGCCGTTCCCTACGTCGACGAAGGCGAAGGCCCCGTCGCGCTCGTGCTGATCCCGGAGGCCGGCACCGACCACGACGTGCTCGGCGTGGTGTCGCACTACCTCGCCGAAGAGGCGGGATTCCGCGTGCTGCGCATCGGTCACCGCCCGGGCGGTGCCGACCTCGCTCTCGCGGACCGTGCCGACGACGTCATCGCCGTCATGGATCACGTCGGTCTCTCCGACGCGTGGATCGGCGGCCACGGGTTCGGCGGCACCGTCGCGGGAGCGGTCGTCGCGCAGCACCACGAGCGGGCGAACGGCCTGCTGCTCCTCGGCGTCGAGGACGCTGAGATCGAGCTGGCGCCCGTACTGCCCGTGCTGATCGTCCAGGCGACCGCCGACGAGGTCACCCCGGCGGCGAACGCGGAGCGCCTGCAGGCGAAGGCACCCGAGCGGTCCAGCATCAAGATCGTGGACGGCGCGGATCATCTGTTCCCGGTCACGCATCCGGTCGAGACCGCCGTGATCATCGAGGAGTATCTCGACTGGGACTGACCTGACGTCGCTTCCCGAGGAGCCAGGGCGGCTCCGATCGGATCGGGCACGGAAGATCGGGCGGCGCGACGCGCATGCGACGAGCATGGATGTCGTAAGGAGGACCGCATGATCGGCACACTTAACGACCTGATCGATCGCATCGAGCAGACCCTCGACGGCGACCGTCCCGGTCAGGACGTCGACATCGCGGCGTTCGCCAGGGCGCACGGCACCACCGAGTATCACCTGCGGCGGATGTTCGCATCGCTGGCCGGGATGCCGGTGTCGGAGTACATCCGGCGTCGCCGGATGACCCGCGCCGCGGCTGAGCTCGTGGCCGGCGCCCCTCACCTGCTGACGGTCGCGGTGCGCTACGGCTACGGATCCGTCGAGGCGTTCGGGCGGGCGTTCCGTTCGGTGCATGACACAGCGCCGGCTCAGGTGCGCCGAGAAGGCGGTCCTCTCCGTACGCAGACCGCGCTCAGATTCCGTCTGAGCGTCGAAGGGAGGACCCCCATGGACGTCACGATCACCGACCGTCCCGCTTTCGCTCTCGTCGGCCACGCCGTCGAGGTGCCCCTCGTTCACGAGGGCGTCAATCCGCACATCCAGGCTCACATCGCAGCACTGCCCCCGGAAGCCCATGTCCGGCTCAAGGCGATAGGGAACACGGAGCCTGCGGGCATCCTGGCCGTCTCGGACGGCCTCGAACCGGATGCCGCGGAGGGCACGCCTCTGACCTATCTTCACGGCGTCGCGGTCTCGGAGGGCACTGATGTGCCCTCCGATCTGGACGAGATCCCCGTGCCGGCCGGCACCTGGGCCGTCTTCGCGTCCCGAGGAGCGTTCCCCGAAACGCTGCAGCGGCTGTGGGCCGCGACCGCGACCGAGTGGTTCCCGTCGAACCCGTGGCGGCTGCGCCCCGGGCCGTCGATCGTCCGCTACCTCGAGCTCACCGAGACCCACGCCGCCTGCGAATTGTGGCTGCCTGTCGAGCCGGGATGACCGGGAAGACGGTGCGGCGTGGACCTCACCCGTCCGGGGTGAATGCACGGCGCCGATCGGCCCGCGCGTCCTGCCCAGGCAGTACCGTTCGATTGGCCTGACGAATCGACGGCCTCCAACGAAAGGCGCATTCCCATGAACTTCTGGGCATCATTCTGGGACATCATCTGGTGGTTCATCCTCGTCTTCGCGTTCGTGTCGTACCTGTACGCACTGTTCGCGGTGATCGGGGACCTGTTCCGTGACCACAAGCTCAACGGCTGGTTCAAGGCCCTGTGGATCATCTTCCTGATCTTCGTGCCGTTCCTGACCGTGCTCGTCTACCTGATCGCCCGCGGCGGCAGCATGGCCGAGCGCTACGCCGCGCAGGCGGAAGCCGCCAAGGCCTCCACCGACGCGTACATCCAGCAGGTCGCGGGCCAGAGCCCGGCCGACGAGATCGCGAAGGCGAAGGAGCTCCTGGCCTCCGGCGCCGTCACCACCGAGGAGTTCGAGAGGATCAAGGCCAAGGCCCTGAGCTGATCCTCTCTCGCGTCACGACGTCGCCCCCGCACCGATGCATCGGTGCGGGGGCGACGTCGTTCGCTCCGCTGCGCGTCAGACCGGCTGCGGAAGGATCGTGAAGCTGACGGCTCCCTCACCGTCGACGGCGGCGTCCAGCACCTTGTCGGCGAGGGCGTCTGCTGCGGCGGTCTCGAGGAACACTCGCGTACCTGCGGCCTCGATGACCTGATCCGCAGGTTCGGGGGAGGGCACCACGTGAACGGCGAAGCGGGCCTCGCCGTTGGGACCGGGGGCCGGTGCGGACTCGATCCGCAGCCCGGCGTCCTGTCCGTTCTCCTGGCCGGCCACGATCGTGGTCACGACGGCGTTTGCATTGTCGGTGAGGGTGAGCACGCGGCTCTCCTTCCGTTCGCGGACACACACCCCGGACGGGGCATGTCCGGGCCACGATTCCGGACGGGGTTGATCGCATCAACCCCCTTGCGCCGACTCGGAGGGTTCTCCCACCTTCCGGCTTCAGGCCTGACCGAGTTCCTCGCGCAGCCGCGGCTCGGTGCGCCGCTCAGGGCGGACTCCCGACTTGTCGGCGTAGAACGTGCGGATCCGGTCCATGTCCGAGCGGACGTCTCCGGACAGAGCGAAGGTCGGCCCGAGTCCGGTCGTCATGGTCGTCCGGTCGACGAAGCCCAGCGTCACCGGCATCCCGGTCCGCATCGCGATGCGATAGAAGCCGCTCTTCCAGTACTCGTTGCCGCCACGGGTCCCGTCGGGTGTGATGACGAGAGCGAACACGTCCCCGGCATCCACGTCCGCGATGACGTCGGCGACGACGCGACCGGGGTCGTCGCGGTCGACGGGGATCCCGCCGAGCCGGCGCATGATCGGACGGCGCCAGCCGCGGAACAGGCTCTTCTTGCCCAGCCAGTGCACGTCGATCCCCAGCCGCCACGCGATGGCGAGCATGAGCACGAAGTCCCAGTTCGAGGTGTGCGGCGCACCGACGAGGATCGTGGGGCGGCTCGGCGCCTCTCCGCCCGTGAGCGTCCAGCGGCTGAACGTCCAGAAGACGCGGGCGAGAAGTCGGGTGAGCATCAGACCACCGTAGGCGACGGCGCATGCGTCTCAGGGCATGGAACGGCTCCGTCCTCGACCGCGATGCGCCAGCCGGGGCAGCGCCACCCACAGCACGAGTACGATCAGGCTGGCGGTGATCAGCACGATCAGCGCGGCCGTGTGCCCGAGGACGAAGTCGAAGATCAGCGTGGTCACTCCGGCGCTGAGCAGGCCGATCACGCACAGGTCGGCCTTCACGATCCGCGACGTGAAGCGCACCAGATCGGGTTTGCGGTGCATCCCGAACCAGGCGCGATGCAGTCCGACCGGAGTCAGGGAGAGGATCGTGGCGAGGGCCGCGAGACCGACGAGCACGAGGTAGAGCGCGCGCTGCAACTCATCCAGCTCCGTGAAGCGGGGCTGGAAAGCCACGGCGAGCAGGAAACCGGACAGCACCTGCGTGCCCGTCTGCATGACGCGAAGCTCCTGCATGAGCTCGTCCCAGTTGCGGTCGGCGCGTTCGTCGGCCGACTCGTCGCGGCCGTCGGTCTGGGCATCCTCGTCGCTCATACCGGCAGTCTCGATCCGGGACCGCCGGCTTGTCCAGGGGCTTGCGGCCGCCGATCGTCCGGGCCGCGCCTCCGTCCGTGCACGGGCGTAGCATGGAGGCATGAGCGATCCTCAGACCTCAGACGCGACGCCGGCGGCGAAGCCCCTCGTCGCGCCGGGCGGACTCGACCTCCTGGGCGATGCGGACGCCGGCTCCTGCAGTGGCGGTTTCTGCGCGCTGCCGACCGAGTGACGACGCGCCGCGGCATCCGTTCCGGACACCGCGGCGCTCAGGCGGTCAGTGACCGCCGTGGAAGCCCTCTCCCGCGTCGTCGGCCGGCTTGCGGACGAAGCCGGCGAGCACGACCGCCGCGAGGGAGATGATCGCGGCCAGCAGGAATGCCGTGCGGGCACCGGGTGCACCGGCCACCGCCTTCGACAGCCCTTCGCTCTCGCCCGCGTGCAGGATCGACGAGTACACGACCGTCATGACCGCGACTCCCGCCGCACCGGCGACCTGCTGGAGCGTGTTCAGCACCGCTGAGCCGTGCGAGTAGAACCGGCGCTCCAGCGAACCGAGGGACGCCGAGAACAGCGGGGTGAACGACATCGCGAGACCCACCGACATGACCGTCTGCACGAGCACGAGCATCCACCACGGCGTGTGCTCGCCGACGGTCGCGTAGAAGAACAGCGCACCCGAGACCATGATCGTTCCGGGGATCAGGAGCGTGCGCGTCCCGCGGGCGTCGTAGATGCGCCCCATGACCGGACCGAGCAGACCCATGAGAACCGAACCGGGCAGCAGGATGAGACCGGACTGCAGCGCATCGAGTCCGGCCACGTTCTGCAGGTACTGCGGCAGCAGCGTGAGCGTTCCGAACATGGACAGCGCGACGATCGACATGATGATGACGGCGATCGTGAAGTTGCGCGAGCGGAACACGCGCAGGTCGAGCAGGGCGTCGTCGATGCGCTGCAGCACGAGCTGACGCCACACGAACAGCGCCAACGCGATCGCACCGACGACCAGCGCGACGACACCGGTCGTCGCGGCGCCCGCGCCGTGGCCGCCGAACTGGCTGAGGCCGTACACGACGCCGCCGAAGCCGAACGCGGCGAGCGGGATCGACAGCACGTCGAGCGGGACCTTCTTCGTCTCGCCCAGGTTGGTCATCCACTTGGCGCCCATGGCCAGGGCCACGATGGCGATCGGCAGCACGATGCCGAACAGCCAGCGCCAGTTCAGAGCCTCGAGGACGGCGCCGGCGAGCGTCGGTCCGATCGCGGGGGCCAGCGAGATGACGAGACCGACGCGGCCCATCATGCGGCCGCGCGACTGCGGCGGCACGACGTTCATCATCGTGGTCATCAGCAGCGGCATCATGACACCGGTGCCGGCCGCCTGGATCACGCGACCCGCGAGCAGCACGGTGAAGCCGGGCGCGATGAGGCACACGAGCGTGCCCAGCGTGAACGCGCTCATCGCCGCGATGAACACCTGCCGGGTGGTGAACCGCTGCAGGATGAAACCGGTCGTCGGGATCACGACGGCCATCGTGAGCATGAACGCGCTCGTCAGCCACTGGCCGAGCTCGGGCGGCAGGCCCAGGTCCTCGTTGAGGTGCGGGATCGCGATGCCCATCGTCGTCTCGTTGAGGATCGCGACGAAGGCGGCCACCAGCAGCAGCCAGATGACCCGCATGTCCGAGCGGGCGATCATCGGCTCGGCCTTGGCGGTCGTGGGGATGGAACCGGTCGTGGTGGCCATGACGTCTCCTCAGGTCGGGGCGGGCGAACGGCCACCGGCGGAACCGACAGATACGGCATCCGCTCGAAGGCAAGCCTCAAGGATAACGGCAGCCTGTGACATCGCATTCCCGATCCGGGTGAATTCGTTCGGACGATTTCCCCTGCGGGCTAGGCTGATCGCATGAGCATGGGCGGCGGGCACGGCGGAGGAGGCCGCGGAGGCGGTCCGGGCTTCCGAGGCGTGGACGAGGCGGCGCAGAAGAGGCTGAACGCGGAAGCGCCCAGGATCGCCGGGCTCGGATCGCGGGTGATCGCGCTCTTCCGACCGTACGTCGGACGCATCGTCGTGACGGGGCTCCTCGTCATCGCCGGGGCGGCCATCGCCGTCATCCCGCCGCTGATCGTGCAGCGCATCTTCGACGACGCCCTGTTCCCCGTCGACGGCTCCCCTCCGGATCTGGGGCTGCTGGTCCGGCTCGTGGCGCTCATGGTGGGGCTGTTCCTGCTGTCCGCGGCGCTCGGCGTCGCCCAGACCTGGTTCACCTCGACCGTCGGCAACCGGGTCACCGGGGACCTGCGCGTGAAGCTGTTCGAGCACCTGCAGGAGATGGAGCTCGGGTTCTTCACACGCACCAAGACCGGGGTCATCCAGTCCCGACTGCAGAACGACGTCGGCGGCGTGTCCGGGGTGCTCACGAACACCGTCACGAGCATCCTCGGCAACGTGGTCACGGTGATCGCGTCGCTGGTCGCGATGATCCTCATCGACTGGCGCCTCACGCTCATCGCCGTGGTGATCATGCCGTTCCTCATCATCGTGCAGCGCCGGGTCGGGCAGGTGCGCGCCCGGATCGCCGGAGAGACGCAGGAGTCGCTGAGCGAGCTGACGAGCATCACGCAGGAGACCCTGAGCGTGTCGGGGATGCTGCTGTCGAAGGCCTTCAACCGGCAGCGCACCGAGTCCGAGCGGTACCAGGCCGAGAACCGCAACCAGGTGACGCTGCAGGTGCGCAGGGCGATGAGCGGTCAGGGATTCTTCGCTGTCGTCCAGGTCCTGATGTCCTCGGTGCCGGCGATCATCTACCTCGTCTCCGGGTACTTCATCGCCGGGGGCGTCGACGCGATCACCGCCGGCACGATCGTCGCGTTCACGACCGTGCAGGCGCGACTGCTCATGCCTCTCATGGGCCTCATGCGGGTGGCGCTGGACCTGCAGACCTCGGCGGCGCTGTTCGCGCGCATCTTCGAGTACCTGGACCTGGTCCCCGAGATCCGGGATGCTCCGGACGCCGTCGACGTCGCTCGAGCCCCGGGACCGCGGGGGCGCGTCGAGTTCCGCGACGTCGTGTTCCGGTATCCGGATGCCTCCGCCGACGTGCGTCCGACATTGCAGGGAGTGTCCTTCGTCGCCGAGCCCGGCCAGCACGTCGCGTTCGTCGGACCGTCGGGTGCCGGCAAGACGACCGTGCTGTATCTCGTTCCTCGCCTGTACGAGGCGGCATCGGGAGAGGTGCTGTTCGCCGGAGCGGATGTCCGTTCTCTCACGCAGGAGTCGATCATCGACGAGGTCGGGATCGTGTCCCAGGAGACCTATCTCTTCCATGCCACGATCCGCGAGAACCTGCGCTACGCCAAGCCCGATGCGACCCAGGAGGAGATCGAGGCCGCCTGCGCGGCGGCGAACATCCACCACATCATCAGCGGCTTCGAGCAGGGATACGACACGGTCGTCGGGGAGCGGGGGTACCGCCTGTCCGGCGGGGAGAAGCAGCGCATCGCGATCGCGCGCGTGCTGCTGAAGGATCCTCCCGTGCTGCTGCTGGACGAGGCGACCTCCGCGCTGGACACGGTGTCGGAGCGCGTCGTCCAGGAGGCGCTCGACGAGGCGGCGAAGGGACGGACCGTGCTGTCCATCGCCCATCGGCTGTCGACCGTGATCGGCGCGGACGTCATCCACGTCCTCGAGGCCGGCCGCATCGTCGAATCCGGGACGCACGCGCAACTGCTCGCGGCGGGTGGCCTCTACGCCGAGCTCGCGGCCCAGCAGGTCGCGGCGTCGCGCATCACCGGGATCGAGGAGGAGGCGCGATACTCCGGGGCCGTCGCCGCGGGCCTCGCGGCACGCCGGGCGGACCAGGCGCCCGAAGACTCGGCGGGGGAGGATGCCGTCGCCGCCCTCACCTCGCCGGTGCCGCTGCTCGAAGAGTCCGCGCCGGAAGAGCGGGTGACGCCGCCGGAGGCCTGACTCAGTCCGGCGGCCGCAGATCGGCGACCGAGCCGCCGGGGATGTACCGGGCGCTCAGCATCCTCACCACCGGCTCGGACCCCGCATCGCCCTGTGCTCCGAGCCTGGCCAGCATGAGGTCCGCGGCGGCCTCGGCGAGCGCATCGACGTCCTGCTCCATCGTGTCGAGGGCCGGGCGGGTCATCCGTGCGATCTGCGGCATGTCGAATCCGACGAACGACATGTCGCCGGGAACGCGAGCACCGGATTCGTTCAGCGCGGTCAGCGCCCCGACGCCCAGCAGGTTCATCGCGACGAACACTGCCGTGGGCCGCTCCTCGAGCAGGAGGAGACGCTGCATCGCCGAGCGTCCCGCCTCCACGCTCAGCGGAGAGCTGATGACGTACTCGTCGCGGGCAGGGATCCGACGCGCCTGCAACTGCATGCGGACGCCGGCCAGCCGCGCGACCAGGGTCGGGGTGTCGTCCCCGGCCAGATAGGCGATGCGCTCGTGTCCGTGGTCGATGAGATGCTGGATCGCGGTCGCCGCCGCCGTCTCATTGTCGATGACGACCGCATCCACGTCGAGTCCCGGTGCGCGCCAGTCCAGGGTCACGATCGGCGTCCCGCCTTCGGAGAGCTCCATCAGTCCCGGGACAGCGCGACGGGTGGGGATCGTGATGATGCCGTCGACCATCCGTCCGGAGAGGAAGCTCACCGCGTCTCCGCTTCCCGCGATGTCGGCGTGGTCGGCGCAGATCAGCACGCTCACGCCGTTGTGGCGCAGCCGACGTTCGAGTCCGGACAGGATTGAGAGGTAGAAGTCGCTCGTGAGGTCGGGCAGCAGGACGCCGACGGTCCGCGAACGGCCGGAGCGGAGATTCCGTGCCAGTTCGTTCGGGCGGTACCGCAGCCGTTTCGCCGCCTCTTCGATGGCGCGGGCGTTCTCCGGTCGGACGGTCCCGCCGTTGTAGTACTTCGAGATCGTCGCGAGCGACAGTCCCGTCGCGTGCTGAAGGTCCTTGTACGTCGCCATCGTGTCCTCTTCTCGGCAAACGAAACGTTACGCCACGGTTCGCGCTCGCCGTCCTTCCGACACGGCATTCCCACAGGGACGCCCGAAGAAAGGGACATCGGATGTTTTGGCTCAGGGGTTGACGTCTGGCGCGTGATTGCGCAAGATTGGCGGCGTATACATCCGATCTGACTCCGAGCCAGGTCGTCTCCCGTCCATTCTTCGATGAGGAAGGCCAGATGATGAAACGATACGCGAAGGGCACTCTCGCAGCCGTGGGAGTATCCGCATTGCTCGTGGGGTGCTCCGGCGGTGCATCCGGAAGCGGTCAGCAGGACGGCGTCACGACGCTGACCTTCTCGATGTGGGCCGGATCAGATGCCGAGAACGAGGCGCTGAAGACCCTCGTCGCTCTCGTCGAGGAGGAGAACCCGGACATCCGGCTCGAGCTCGAGACCGCACCCTTCAACGACTATTGGACGAAGCTCGCCGCGCAGGCGAGCGGTGGATCCGAAGCCTGCATCCTCGGGGTCCAGTCCCCGCGGACGACCAGCATCCAGGGACTGCTCCGGCCGCTGGACGACGCCTCTCTCGAGGCGGCCGGGATCGATCTCGCAGAGTTCGATCCCTCGATCGTCGAGGCGACGAGCGTGGGCGGCGAGCAGATGGCGGTTCCGTACGATCTGGGGCCGTTGATCGTCTTCTACAACGCCGACGCGTTCACGGCCGCCGGACTCGATGCTCCCGCGGCGGACTGGACGGTCGAGGATTTCACCGCGGCGGCCGCCGCGCTGTCCGGTGACGGCTCGTACGGCTACGCCATCAACCCCTCGCTGGACACCACGACCGCCTGGTCGTTGACGCTCGCGGGTGATCAGGGCGTCGCGGAGGACGGCACGCTCCAGATGGACAGTCCGGCGATGGTCGAGGCGGTCGAGTTCCTGCAGGGCCTGGTCGCGGAAGGGAGCTCTCCGCAGCTCCCCGCGACGAGCGACAGCTACAACGCGTTGAACTCGTTCGTCGCCGGCGATTCCGCCATGGCCGTCGACGGTCCCTGGCAACTGGCCTACGTCGCCGAGCAGGTCGGCTTCGAGTTCGGGGTGGCGACCATCCCTGCCGGGCCGGACGGGACGAGCACCCCGGTCGCCGGTTCGGGGTACGGCGTCAGCGCCTCCTGCGCGTATCCGGAGGAGGCGCTGCGTGCCATCGCGACACTGACCGGACCCGAGGCGCAGACCGCCCTCGCCGAGATGGGGCGCGCGTACCCCGCACGCGTCGCCGAGCAGCCCTCCTACTTCCACGGCGAGTTCGAGGTCGCCGAGGAGACGCTCTCGAGCGCGGGCGAGAGCGGACAGCCGTTGCGTTCGACGGCGAACTTCACACAGGTGAACACGCTGTTCAACCAGTACGCGGTGAGCGCACTGAACGGCGACCTCAGCGCGTCGGACTTCCTCGCCACGGTCCAGACGCAGACCGAGGCCGGCGCGAAGCAGTGACGACGGCTCGCACACGGAGGGAGCCGTCGACGACGGCGGCTCCCTCGCGCGCTTCGGCTCGTCGGGAGGCGCGAGCCGCGTGGGGCTTCCTCGCGCCCAGCGGCCTGGGCTTCCTGGCGTTCACGCTGGGACCCATCGTCGCCTCGATCGTGATCGCGTTCTTCGCCTGGCCCGTCGTCGGCGAGCGCTCGTTCACGGGGCTGGGGAACTTCATCACGATCCTCACCGCCGATCCGATGTTCTGGCGGACGGTCGGCAACACCCTGCTCTTCGTCGTCCTCTACGTCCCGCTGAACTTCGTGCTCGCGCTGGGACTGGCGATCTGGATCTCGCCGCGGATCCGCGGTCGTGGCCTCTACCGGATGCTCTTCTTCCTGCCGGCCGTGACTCCGATCGTCGCGAACGCGCTGGTGTGGCGCCTGCTCGTCCAGCCGAACGGCGTGTTCGCGGACATCGCCGGCTGGTTCGGAATCGAGGGGTTCAACCCGCTCGGGACCGAGACCGGAGCGATGACGGTGATCGTCGTGATGTCCCTGTGGCAGGGATTCGGATACAACATGCTCGTCTTCTCCGCGGGGCTCGACTCGATCCCCGAACAGCTGTACGAGGCCGCTTCGCTGGACGGGGCCGGCGCGTTCCGCCGATTCTGGAACATCACCCTCCCGATGCTGTCGCCGTCGATCTTCTTCGCGACGGTGATGACCCTCATCACCGCCTTCCAGGTCTTCGCCCAGCCCTATGTCCTCACGGGAGGCGGTCCCGGGATCTCCACCACCACGATGGTGATGTACCTGTATCAGCGCGGGTTCCAGCTCTTCGACCTGGGCGCGGCTTCGGCCGTCGCGACGATCCTGTTCGCGATCATCGCCGTCATCACGGCCGTCCAGTTCATCGGTCAACGCAAGTGGGTGCACTATGAGTGAGTCGACCATCGAGATCACCTCCACCAGAGCGGTGATCCAGCCGCCCCGCCGTCGCGAACGCTTCGTGTCGCGGCCGGCGTCGCCCCGGCAGCGCTCCGCCCGCGTGCGCGGCATCGTGTCGCAGACCCTGCTGACCGTGGTCCTCGTGGTGTTCCTGCTGCCCTTCGTCTGGATGATCGCGACCGCGCTCAAGCCCGGCAACGAGGTGTTCTCGTCCCCGCCGACGTTCTTCGGCTCCGAGATCCGATGGCAGAACTTCGCCGAGGCGTGGACCTACGTGCCCTTCGGACGGTTCATGATCAACGGCATCATCGTCTCGGTTCTCGGCACCATCCTGGTGTGCGTCACCAGCGTCCTGGCGGCGTACGCGTTCGCCCGTCTGCGGTTCCGCGGCCGATCGGGCATGTTCGCGCTCTACCTGGTCACGCTCCTGGTGCCTCAGGAGGTCGTGGTCATCCCCATGTTCATCCTGATGCAGGAGCTCGGGTGGCAGAACAGCTACCAGGCGCTGATCCTGCCCTGGGCGTTCACGGCCTTCGGGACGTTCCTGCTGCGGCAGTTCTTCCTGACCGTGCCGAGGGAGCTCGAGGAGGCGGCGATCATCGACGGCGCGAGCCGCTGGCGCACGCTGCTGTCGATCATCGTGCCGATCGCGCGTCCGGCCATCGCCGTGCTGGCGGTGTTCACCTTCATCAACTACTGGAACAGCTTCCTGTGGCCGCTGATCATCGTCTCCACCCAGGACATGGCCACGGTGCCGATCGGACTCAACAGCTTCCTGGGGCAGCAGGGAAACCAGTGGCAGCTGCTGATGGCGGCATCCACCATCTCCATGCTGCCGACGGCGCTCATCGTCATCCTTCTTCAGCGGCACCTCGTCCGAGGAATCGCGCTCTCCGGCCTCGGCGGCCGCTAACACGAAAGGACCACATGACCGACAAGACCTGGACCGACCTGGACCGTGACCTGCCCGACTGGTACGCGCGGGCGAAGTTCGGCATCTTCATCCACTGGGGCGCCTATTCGGTTCCTGCCTGGGCGGAGCCGATCGGAGCTCTGGGAGAGATCGAGGACAAGACCTGGTTCGCGCACAACCCCTACGCGGAGTGGTACCTGAACACGATCCGCATCGACGGCAGTCCTGCGCAGCAGCATCACCGGGACGTGCACGGCGATGCGCCGTACGACGACTTCCTCGACCGGTGGGGCGCGGAGCGCTTCGACCCGCAGGCCTGGGCCGACCTGTTCGCCGCCGCCGGTGCCGAGTACGTGGTCCCGACCACCAAGCACCACGACGGCATCACGCTCTGGGATGCACCGGGAACCGGCACCCGCAACACCGTGCACCGCGGTCCGCGGCGTGACCTCGTCGGGGACATCGCCGAAGCGGTGCGTGAGAAGGGGATCCGTTTCGGCGTCTACTACTCGGGCGGGCTGGACTGGTCGGTCACCGACTTCCCTCCGCACCGCTCCCATGACGAGGTCCATTCGCTGCGGCCCGTAGACGCGGCCTATCACGCCTACGCGGCCGCGCACGTGCGCGACTTGATCGATCGCTATCATCCCGACGTCCTCTGGAACGACATCGAATGGCCGGATGCCGGCAAGCATCGCGACGCCGGGGGGCTCCACGAGCTGTTCCGCGACTACTTCGCGGCGCATCCGGACGGCGTGGTCAACGACCGCTGGGGAGACACGTACTACGACGTGGCCACGACGGAATACTCCGCCATGAAGGAGAACGAGTCGAAGGAGGTCTGGGAGAACAACCGTGGACTGGGCTGGTCGTTCGGCTACAACCGCCTGGAGTCGCCGAAGGAGATCCTGGACGCCTCGCGCCTCGCCCGGCTCTGGGTCGACATCGTCTCGAAGGGCGGACGTCTGCTGCTGAACGTCGGTCCGACCGCCGAGGGCGACATCCCCGAGGAGCAGCGCCGCAGCCTGGAGGGGTTCGGAGCGTGGAAGCGTCCGCTGGCCGACCTCGCCGCCGGCACCGTCCGCGCGGACCTCGGGGACGTCGCGACGGATGACCCGTGGCGGCGCGACTGGATCACCGCGGACGAGCGGATCGTGTTCCTCGGAGAGGCGGGGGAGCACCGCGTCCGCGTCGACGGGTTCCGGCCCGAAGGCGCGCGAGTGCTGACGGGGAGCGCCGACGTCGAGCCCGGGGACGGCGATGTCGTCGTGCGGGTGCACGAGGTCGGCGAGGGACCGGTGGCCGTCGCGTTCGCTCGCGCCTGACGATGGTGCGGGTGCACTTGCGGAGGGAGTGCACTCGCACCACACCTCAGTGCGCCGACAGGCCGCCGTCCACGAACAGCGAGTGCCCGGTGACGTACGCAGATCCGGCGCCCGCCAGGAAGACGGCGGCCCCGGCGAAGTCGTCCGGCACGCCGTTGCGGCCGATCATCGTCCGGGCCGCGAGGGCGGCGATCTTGTCCGGGTCCTCCTGCAGTCGCGCGTTCAGCGGCGTCAGCACGAAGCCGGGGACGAGGGTGTTGCTCGTCACGCCGGTGCCGCCCCACGCCTCCGCCTCGGAGCGCATGAGGGATTCGATCGCGCCCTTCGAGGCGCCGTAGATCCCGCTTCCCACGAACGCGCGATGGGCCTGTTGCGAACTGATGTGAATCAGGCGTCCGTAGCCGCGCGATGCCATGCCCTGTGCATAGCGCTGGCCGAGCAGGAACGGCGCGAGCGCGTTCACGGTCATCGTCGCGTCCCAGTCGTCTTCCGTGATCTCTGGATACGGCGGACGGATGTTGACGCCGGCGGAGTTCACCAGGATGTCGGGTTCGCCGAAGGGTTCGGCCGCAGCGTCCGCGACGGCATGGATGCCGGCGCGGGTGCTGAGGTCGCCGATGACGCCGGCGGCGCGGCATCCGGCATCGGTCAGTGTGCGCACCGTCTGCTCCACGCGTTCCTGACCGCGCGCGACGATCACAGTCGCGGCGCCCGCGCGGGCGAGGGCGGTGGCGATGCCGCGGCCGATGCCGGAGCTGCCGCCGGTCACGACGGCGGTCCGGCCGTCGAGCGAGAAGAGGGAGCCGAGGAAGTCGTTCATGTGTCTCCTGACACGCGGGCGCGCTCGGGGCGTCACCAGCTGAGCGCGGCCGCGAGGGTGGGGTCTGGGTGGGCGTCGGCGAACTCGGGGAGTGCGTGCAGCTCGTCGACGAAGGCGGTGACCGCCGCGGCGTATGCGGGATCGGGATGGCTGCCGGCGATCTCCTGGAGCGGCGGCACGTCCATGGCGAGGATGAGGTCGAGTCTAGCCGTCACGGCCGCGTGCGCCCCGGCATCCTGCAGCACCCGGATTCCGCCGCGCAGGGCCGCCAGGTAGTCGCGGAGCACGGGCAGCTGGGCCTTCCCCTGCGTGATCGACGAACCGTCGGCACGCAGCCGCCAGCGCACGACGACGTCGGGGATGACGTCGAAGGCGTGCGCCGTGGTGTACATCCGCTGGGCGACGATCTGGTCCTCGTACGCGACATCGGTGGGGAAGCGCAGGTCTCCCCAGAGATCCGATCGGCTGATCTTCGACCACGCGACGATGTTGGCCGAGGCTTTCGGATGTTCGAAGATCGTGGTGCCCCGGCGTTCGGGGGCCGTGGCTGCGGCCACCCAGGGCTGCACACGCCCGGGTACGTACGTGCCCTCCCGATGGCGGGAGCGCACATAGGCGGCCGCGACGAAGTCGCTGCCGGTCTCCGCCAGTGTTCCGGTGAGTCGCGCGAGCGCAGACGGCGTGAGTTCGTCGTCTCCGTCCAGGAAGCCGACGAACTCGGTGTCGACGCGGTCGAGTCCGGCGTTGCGGGCGGCGCCGAGTCCGATCGAGCGGTCGTGACGAATGACGTCGAAGCGCGGATCGGATGCCGCCGCTTCCGCGAAGACCTCGCCGGTGCCGTCCCGCGACCCGTCATCGATGAGCAGCGCACGCCATCGGGGCTCGCTCTGCGCACGCAGGGAGTCGAGGGCGGCCGGGACGTAGGCGGCGATGTCGCGACCGGGGACGATGAGCGTGACGATCGGGGCAGGCACGTGCCGAGTCTATGGCGCGTCGCGGCCGGCAGGCCCCGCGGCTGTGTCTGTGGAGGTGATCCGAATGGTGGCGCGGCGTTGCGAGCAGTCAAGGACCGGCGACCGCGCGCACCGACTCGGCGACGAGCGCTGCGAGCCGCGCGGGGGCGTCGGCAGGCAGTGGTGTGCGACCGAACGTGAAACGCACGGAGGTCTGCGCGACCCCGGGCGGGATGCCGCACGCGATCAGGACGTGCGATGGCTCGTCGCTGCCCGCAGCGCAGGCGGATCCGCTGGATGAGACGACACCGCGGCGCTCCAACTCGAGCAGCACGGACTCGCCGCTGACGCCTTCGAACGTGAAGCTCGCCGTGCCGGGAAGTCGATTCTCGGCGTCGCCCGTGAGCGTGGCCTGCGGGACGTTCACGAGCACATCGGCGATGAACGCGCGCGTGCGCTCGCCGACCGCCGTGGCCACGGCCTCCCGTTCCTCATCGGCGAGTTCCAGGGCCGTGGCGAGAGCCACGGCCCCGGCGACGTTCTCGGTGCCGGAGCGGCGCCCCCGCTCCTGTCCGCCGCCGTGGATCAGCGGCTCCACCGGGATCCGTCCGCGAACGATCAGAGCCCCGATGCCCTTCGGGGCGCCGAGCTTGTGGCCGGCGATCGAGATCGCGTCCGCCGCGAGAGCCTTCAGCGGCAACCATCCCGCTGACTGCACGGCGTCGACGTGCAGCACGGCACCGGCGGACTGGACGACGTCCGCGAGCGTCGCGACGTCCTGGATCGTCCCGATCTCGTTGTTCGCGTGCCCGAGGGTGACCAGGGCGGTGTCCTCGCGGATCGCCGCGGCCAGTGCCTCTGCACCGAGGCGACCGGCGGCGTCCACGGCGGCCGTCGAGACCGCCACGTCATGGAAGCGCTTCAGGTACGCGGCCGACTCGAGGATCGATTCGTGTTCGATCGGCGAGACGACGAGGTGCCGGCGGTCCGACCCGAGGACGACGCCCTTGACGGCCAGATTGTTCGCCTCCGTGCCGCCGGACGTGAAGATCACATCGCCGGAGCGCATCCCGACGATGCGGGCGATGCGCGCGCGGGCGTCCTCGAGTGCGCTCGCCGCCGCCTCGCCGACCGTGTGGTGGCTGGACGGATTGCCGAAGACGCCGGTGAGGTACGGGCGCATCGCTTCGAGGACTTCGGGGCGCACGGGCGACGTGGCGGCGTGGTCGAGGTAGAGCACGGGTCAGCCGATCCGCAGGTCGAGCCCCAGGTCGAGAGCGCGCGCCGAGTGCGTCAGCGCGCCGACGGAGATCACGTCGACTCCCGTCTCCGCGATCGCGCGCACCGTGTCGAGGCTCACTCCGCCGGATGCCTCGGCGGTCGCCCGCCCCGCCAGGAGCTCGACGCCCGCCCGCAGATCGTCGAGCGAGAAGTTGTCGAGCAGCACGGTGTCGGCGCCGCCGGCGAGGACATCCGGGATCTGGTCGAGACGGTCCACCTCGACGACCACGTGCGTCGTGTGCGGCAGCCGCGTCAGGGCCTCGCGCAGGGCGGTGGCGAGGTCGGCGCCCGAGCGCGTCAGGACCGCGAGATGGTTGTCCTTGGCCATCACGGCATCCGACAGGGAGAAGCGGTGATTGCTGCCGCCGCCCGAGACGACGGCATGCCGCTCGAACGCGCGCAGACCGGGTGTGGTCTTGCGCGTGTCCGCGATGCGGACACCCGTGCCCGCCACCGCGTCGACGTAGGCCGCCGTCAGCGTCGCGATCCCGCTCATGCGCTGGACGAAGTTGAGGGCGACGCGTTCGGCCGTGAGCAGGCTCCGTGCCGGTCCGGATGCCGAGGCCAGCACATCACCGGGCCCGAACGCGTCGCCGTCGCCGACATGCAGATCGACGGTGACCGCGGGGTCCGTCAGGGTGAAGGCGGCCGCGAACACGTCTCCACCGCTGAACACGCCCCTCTCCCGGGCCACGAGGTCGGCGGTCGCGGTCGCGCCGGCGGGGAGCAGCGCCGTGCTCGTCAAATCGCCCCAGGGAGCGTCCTCCTCGAGAGCGGCGCCCACGACGCGGGTCAGGGTGGATGCGGTGATCATCGGACTCCGATCAGGGAACGTTCGCGGAAATGAGCGCCGATCGACTCGGTGCGCTCGGCGGCGGCGGATGCCGTGGCGGCGGCGAGCAGGAGCAGGTTCGCGTCCTCGTGCTCGGCCACGGATGCCGGGACGACCGCCTCGGTCTGCCAGGCCCGGATCGTGGCGACCGCATCGGCGAGCCCCTCGTCCGTGCGAAGGAGGCCGACGTTCTCCCACATGAGCCGCTGAAGCGCTGCGCGGGAGAGCCCCGGTGTGCCGTCCTCGTGACCTCCGTCGTTCGTTGAGCGAGCGGAGCGAGTCGAAACGCGTTCGTGCGGGGAGGGCGTTTCGACTCGGTCGGCTGCGCCGTCCTCGCTCGACGAGCGGATGAGAGCTGCGCCGTCGTCGCTCGACGAGCGATGGAAAGCGGCGCCGTCTTCTTTCGACGGGCCGGCAGCGGCGACTGCCGCACGGGCTCCGAACACCGCGCCCTCGAGGAGCGAGTTCGACGCCAGACGATTCGCGCCGTGCACGCCGGTGCGTGCGACCTCGCCGGCCGCGAACAGCCCGGGCACGCTCGTGCGTCCGTCGAGATCCGTGACGATTCCGCCCATGAGGTAGTGCGCGGCCGGAGTGACCGGAATCGCCTGACTCGCCCAGTCGAATCCGCGCTCCCGCGTCACACGGTCGATGGTCGGGAAGCGCTCGGCCAGTCGCTCCGCGCCGAGAGCGGTGGCGTCCAGGCGCACCGGGGCGCCCTGACGCGCAGCCTGCCGGGCGATCGCGCGGGCCACCACGTCGCGGGGCGCGAGTTCGCCGTCCGGATGCTCGTCGAAGCAGAACCGCCGGCCGTCCTCGTCGATCAGCGTCGCCCCCTCGCCGCGGACCGCCTCCGAGATGAGGAACGGGGTGCCTGCGGCGAGGATCGTCGGGTGGAACTGCACGAACTCCAGATCCGCGATCGCGGCGCCGGCGCGTATCGCGGCGGCGATGCCGTCTCCGGTCGCGCCCTTCGGATTCGTCGTGTGCGCGAAGAGCTGCCCGGCCCCGCCGGTCGCGAGGATCACGGCGTCCGCGTGCCGGTCGACGAGCGCGCCGTTGAGGAGGACCCGCACCCCGCGCACGGACGACCCGTCCGTCAGCAGGTCGACGAGGAACGCGCCCTCGACGACCTCGACGGCCGCCGCTCGGACCGCGGTCGTGAGAGCCCTGGTGATCTCGGCCCCGGTCGCATCGCCGCCGGCATGGACGATCCGCGCCGCGCTGTGGGCCGCCTCGCGACCGAGCAGCAGCTCGCCGGACGGCGAACGGTCGAAGGCCACGCCGCGGGCGATCAGCTCGGCGATGCGGGCCGCGCCCGCGGAGACGAGGACGTCGACGGCCGCCGGGTCGCTGAGACCGGCTCCCGCGTTCAGGGTGTCCTCCGCATGCGCGGCGGGGGAGTCGCCCGCCCGGTACACCCCCGCGACGCCGCCCTGGGCGTGCGGTGTCGAGCCGTCGCCGAATGCGCCCTTGGTGAAGACGGTCACCTCGGCACCGGCGTCCCGGGCATGCAGCGCGGCGGTGAGCCCGGCGATGCCGGAGCCGATGACGGCGATCCTCATCGCCGGCTCGATCCGACGCCGTCGCGCTCGGCGTAGGGCGAAGGAGCGGGCTTCGCCGCCAGCATCCGCTCAAGCGCGACGCGGGCGGGATCCGCGACGTCGTCCGTCACCTGGATGCGGTTGACGACGCGTCCCGCGACGAGTTCCTCGAGCACCCAGGCGAGGTAGCCGGGGTGGATCCGGTACATGGTCGAGCACGGACAGACGACCGGGTCGAGGCAGAAGATCTCGTGCTGCGGATACTGCGCCGCCAGACGCCGCACCAGGTTGATCTCCGTGCCGATCGCGAACGTCGTCGGCTCCGACGCGGCGTCGATCGCCCGGCGGATGTAGTCGGTGGACCCGGCCTCGTCCGCGGCATCCACCACCTCCATCGGGCACTCCGGGTGCACGATGACGCGCACGCCCGGGTGCTCGGCGCGCGCCTGATCGATCTGGGCGACCGTGAACCGGCGGTGCACCGAGCAGAACCCGTGCCACAGGATGACCTGCGCGTCCACGAGTTCGGCGGCGGAGGAACCGCCCAGCGGCCGACGCGGATTCCACATCGGCATCCGGTCGAGCGGTACGCCCATGGACTTGGCGGTGTTGCGGCCGAGATGCTGGTCGGGGAAGAACAGCACCCGGCGGCCGCGCTGGAACGCCCACTCCAGTACGGTGGCGGCGTTCGACGACGTGCAGACGATCCCGCCATGACGGCCGACGAAGCCCTTGATGGCGGCGGAGGAGTTCATGTACGTGACAGGGACGACCGGCACGCGACCCTCTTCGTCCGCCGCGTCCAGGTCGCCGAGCACCTCGGCGAGCTGCCCCCAGCACTCCTCGACCTGGTCGATGTCCGCCATGTCGGCCATGGAGCAGCCTGCGGCGAGGTTCGGCAGGATCACGCTCTGGTCCGCTCCGGAGAGCAGATCGGCGGTCTCGGCCATGAAGTGCACGCCGCAGAACACGATGGCCTCGGCATCCGGACGCTGCTTGGCGGCGGTCGCGAGCTGGAACGAGTCGCCCACGTGGTCGGCGTGCTTCACGACCTCCTCGCGCTGATAGAAGTGCCCCAGGACCACGACGCGGTCACCGAGCTCGTGCTTGGCGGCGACGATGCGCGCGTCCAGCTCGTCCTCGCTCGCCTCGCGGTACTCGGCGGGCAGCTCGCCCTGGCGCGGCGCACCGGTGGGGATGACGTCGCCCATGGACGATCCGGGACCGTATCCCGGACGCGCGTCGAAGTCCCACGGGCCGGCGGCCAGGTCCGTGCTGCACGTGGCCTCGGTGCTCGATCCGTCGACGATCGCCTGGATGGCGTGGTCGACCGAGGCGTCGGTGCGGACGGCGGGGGCGGAGACGAAGGTGGTGCTCATCGGGTGCTCGTTTCGTCGAGGGAGGTGCGGGTCGGGTGGGTCAACGGGCGGGAGGGAGGGGATCGGATGCCGGGGCCGGCGATGCCCGCCCGGCGCCGAGCGGGCCGCGGTCGGCGAGCTCGACGTCGGTGTTGTAGCGGTACAGCCGGGCCGGTCGATGGCTGCCGGTGCGGAAGGCGTCCGTGGGGACGAGGGTGCCCGTGGCCTCGACCTGGCGTCGGAAGTTCGCCGGGTCCAGACGCCGTCCGAGGATCGCCTCGTACGCCTCGCGGAGGTCCGAGAGCGTGAACGTCGGCGGCAGGAACCCATGCGCGACGCGGCTGTAGCCGACCTTGTTGCGCAGTCGCCACAGCGCGTACTCGACGATCTGATTGTGGTCGAAGGCCAGCTCCGGAAGAGCGTCGGCATCGAACCAGCGCACGTTCTCCGGCGCGTTGCCGGCCGCGACATGGGCGGCGCTCTGCGCGTCGACCTCGTCCTGACGAAGCAGCGCCCAGTAGACGATCGACACGACCCGGCTGGGGGAGCGGTCGACATCTCCGAACGCGTACAGCTGCTCGAGGTAGCTCGGCGCGAGTCCGGTGGTCTCCGCGAGTGTGCGGGCCGCGGCCTGCTCCAGACCCTCGCGCTCGTCGAGCCATCCGCCGGGCAGCGCCCACTGGCCCTGGTGGGGGTCCCTCGTGCGCAGCACGAGCGGCAGCGACAGGACGGGGGAGCCCTCGTCGCCGCGGCGCAACGTCAGGATCACTGTCGACACCGCGACGCGGATCTCCGACTCCTGACTTCTGGTCATCATGACTCTAACCTCCGCCCTCGATCTTAGTGTCAAGGTGACCAGAAGCTCAAGCGGGTGACGACTTGTGACGCTGTCGACGCCGGCCCGCGGCCGGGATGCGACGTGGAATCGCCGCGTGAGGAAAACGTTACGCGGCCGTAACCACGGCTCTTGCCTGGCGTGACAGGGTTTGTTAGGTTACTGTCCTAACAAACCCCTCCTCGGGGTTCTCAAGGATGAGCAGCACCCCTCAAGCAATGCAGCACCGAGAGGAAAGGCAACACATGTTCCGCACTGGAAAGCGCCGTGTCGCGATCACGGCGATGGCGGGGGCATCCGTCCTCGCACTGGGCCTCACCGCCTGCACCGGCGGTGGCGGGGAGACGGGCGACGGCGGCGACGCCGAAGACGTCACCCTCCGCGTCTGGGCCGGCAGCCAGACGCCCATCGAGGCGAACTTCAACCCGTTCGCGCCGACCGTGCTCCACGGTGCGCTCGGCCCGATCCTCGAGCCGCTGTTCTTCTTCAACAAGACGGCGGACGAGCCCGCGACCGGCATGATCGGCGAATCGTACGAGTTCAACGAGGACGGCACGGTCATCACCGTGAAGATCAAGCCGGACCTGAAGTGGAGCGACGGCGAGCCGCTGACCGCCGAGGACGTCGCGTTCACCTTCACCTACGAGGGGAACAACCCCGACGGGCAGGGCCTGGACTCCGCCGAGCCGCAGGACGACACCACCGTGGTGCTGACCTACGCCACGCCGCAGTTCACGTCCGAGTGGCAGCGCATGGGCGGCACCTGGATTCTTCCGGAGCACGTCTGGAGCGAGGTCGACGACTTCGCCACGTTCACGAACGAGGAGCCCGTCGGCTCCGGCGCCTACGTCGTGGACAGCGTCACGAGCGAGTCCTATGTCCTGGTCGCGAACGAGAACTATCGCGGCGCCGACGACCTCGGCGTCGGAACCGTGCAGTACATCGCCGTCGACAACAACCAGGCCGCGCAGGACCTCCTCGCCGCAGGCGAGCTGGACTGGGCCGGCATGTTCATCCCCAACCCGGACTCGGTCACGGGCAACGGGAAGATCGACTGGATCAACACGCCTCAGGACCCCACCGTCCTCTACACGTGCGCGAACGCCGACCTCGGCTGCACGGGCGAGCAGACCGACGTGGCCGTCCGTCAGGCGCTGAACGTCGCGGTCGACCGCGCCACGATCAAGGAGAAGGCGTTCGTGGGTCTCACGGGAGACATCTCGCCGACCTACGCACTGCTCCCGCGTGATGAGAAGTGGGTGGCCGACCCGGCGAACGCCGTGAGCCCGCAGGACCCCGACGCGGCCGAGGCCGGGTCCATCCTCGAGGCGGCCGGCTACACCAAGGACGGCGACGGCTTCTACGGCAAGGACGGCACCCCGATCGAGCTCGACCTGATCTCGGTGGACGGCTGGACCGACTACAACGACGCCGCGAAGCTGATCGCCGAGCAGGCGGCCGCCGCCGGCATCAAGATCAACGTCGGCACGGTGCAGTGGCAGGAGTTCTCGGACGCCCGCCAGACCGGTCAGTACGAGCTGATCGTGGGAGGCATGGTGGGGACGTCGGTCGCCGACCCGTTCCAGATCTACCGCGACTGGCTCGGCGGGACCGAGATCCAGTCGACGGGCCCCGTCGGCGAGGAGGTCCCCGCCGGACGCTGGAACTTCAGCCGCTACAACAACCCGACCGTCGACGCCGCGATCGCCGCGGCCAACGCGACGAACGACGAGGCCGTCAAGAAGGAGCAGTACGCCACGATCCAGTCCGAGATCGTCCGCGACCTGCCCTACATCCCGCTGGTGATCAACGCCACCCAGACCTTCTACAACTCGGCGGAGTTCACGGGGTGGCCGACGGAGGAGGACCTGTACGCCTTCCCGCCGTCGTGGGGTTCCGTGTCGGCCGGATTCATCCTGCCGCAGCTGAAGCCCGTCGGTTGATCCCGAAATGACGCAGAGGAGCAGGAAGTCGAGGATCTGACATGAAGTACTATGCCCGCAGGATCGGGTTCTACATCATCACGCTGTGGGCCGCGATCTCCCTCAACTTCCTGCTCCCTCGTCTGATGCCCGGCGACCCCGCCGACATCATGATCGCCAAGCTGCAGCGCAACGGCGGCGAGGTCTCCGAGACCACCGTCCGCAACATCAAGCTGCTGCTCGGCTCCGACGACTCCTCGATGTGGGAGCAGTACCTCGGCTACTGGGGCCGGATGCTGCGCGGGGATCTGGGGATCTCCGTCACGAAGTATCCGACCCCGGTGGCCGAGCTGATCGGCCAGGCGCTGCCGTGGACGCTGATCCTCGTCGGCGTCGCCACGATCATCTCCTTCGTGCTCGGCATCGTCCTGGGCGCGTGGGTCGGCTGGAAGCGCGGAACCTGGGTCGATCACCTGATCCCGGCGACCACGATCCTCCAGTCCATCCCCTACTTCTGGCTCGCCCTCGTGCTGGTGTCGGTGTTCGCGGTCGGACTCGGCCTGTTCCCCATCATCGGCGGGTACAGCGTGTTCGACTTCCCCAAGGGCCCGGAATGGAGCTGGGCGTTCTTCGCGGATGCCGTGTGGCACGCCATCCTCCCGGCCACGACGATCGTCATCAGCTCGGTCGGCGGCTGGCTGTTCGGCATGCGCAACATGATGGTCTCCACGCTCGCCGAGGACTACGTGACCACGGCCGAGGCGAAGGGACTTCGGCCGCGCCGGATCCTCACCATGTACGCGTCGCGCAACGCGGCGATCCCTTCGATCGCCGGTTTCGCCATCACGCTCGGCTTCGTCGTGGCGGGATCGATCGTCATGGAGCAGGTGTTCACCTATCCGGGCATCGGCAAGCTCATGTTCCAGGCGGTGCAGAACAGCGACTACGCGCTCATGCAGGGCGTCTTCCTCGTGATCACCCTGACCGTTCTCGCCGCGAACTTCATCATGGACCTCGTCTACGGCTACATCGACCCGAGGGCACGCCACAATGTCTGAGACCATCACCAAGCCCACCGCCGCACCGCCGGACACCGTCGCCCTGGTCACGCAGAAGCCTGCCAGGGGAGGCTGGCGGGCCATGCTGCCGACCATGTCGGCGAAGCTCATCACCGGCATCGTCATCGTCGTCGCGATCGTGCTGTTCGGGATCATCGGACCGTTCGTCACGCAGGATCCTCGCTTCTCCGGAAACGACGCGCTGCAGCCGCCGAACTCCGAGCACCTGCTCGGAACGACGAAGCTCGGTTACGACGTGCTGGCCCAGCTCGCGTACGGAACGCAGGGGTCGCTGCTGGTCGGAATCGTGGCCGGTCTCATCGCCATCGTGCTCTCCCTGCTGTTCGGTGTGCTCGCCGGATACGTCGGCGGGTGGCGGGACGAGACGCTGTCGCTGGTGACCAACATCGCCCTCGTGATCCCTGGGCTCCCGCTGGCCATGGTCATCGCGACGTACTTCAACACCCGCAGCTGGCTGCTCGTGGCCTTCGTGCTCGGCATCACCTCCTGGGCGGGGGCCGCCGTCGTGCTGCGCACGCAGGCGCGATCGCTGCGCAGCCGGGACTACGTCTACGCCGCGAAGGTGGCGGGGGAGAAGTCCTTCCGCGTCATCCTCGTGGAGATCCTGCCGAACCTGCTCCCGCTGCTGGCCGCGCAGTTCCTGTTCGCGATCATCTTCGCCATCCTGGGCGAGGCGGGCCTGTCCTACCTGGGTCTCGGCGCGACCGACTCCATCACGTGGGGGACCATCCTCAACGACGCGCAGTCCGGTCAGGCGCTCGGCACGGGAGCGTGGTGGTGGTTCATCCCGCCCGGCATCCTGATCGCGCTCCTGGGCTGCGGACTGTCGCTCATCAACTTCGCGATCGACGAGATCATCAACCCGAAGCTGCGGGTCGCCCCCGAGGCCGCGCGCCGCGTGCGCAAGGCCGCGAAGACGAAGGGAGTGGGCGCATGACCGCCTCCGAACCCGTTCTCACCGCCCGCGGCGTCTCGATCGAGTACGAGGTCGATCCGCCCGTCAAGGCCGTGCGCGACGTCTCGCTCACTCTTCACCGCGGTGAGATCCTGGGCCTCGCCGGCGAGTCCGGCTGCGGCAAGACGACGCTCGCCTACGGCCTCAACCGGCTGCTCAAGGCGCCGGCGCTGATGACCGGCGGCGAGATCGTCTTCCACGACAGGGACGGCGACGACATCGACATCGTCGGGCTCGAGGACGAGGGCCTGCGCGCGTTCCGGTGGGACAAGATCTCCATGGTGTTCCAGGGGGCGATGAACTCCCTCAACCCGGTCATCAGTGTGAAGGCGCAGATCTTCGACGTCTTCGACACGCATCGTCCCGGCATGAGCCGCCGCGCCAAGACCGAACGCGCGGAGGAGCTGCTCCGGCTCGTGGGGGTGGATCCCTCCCGGCTGACGAGCTTCCCGCACGAGCTGTCCGGAGGAATGCGCCAGCGCGTGATGATCGCGATGGCGCTGGCGCTGGATCCGCAGGTCATGATCATGGACGAGCCGACCACCGCCCTGGACGTGGTCGTGCAGCGCGGGATCATCCGCGAGATCATGCGTCTTCGGGAGAAGCTCGGCTTCGCGGTCATCTTCATCACCCACGACCTGCCGATGCTCCTGGAGATCAGCGACCGGATCGCGGTGATGCTGCAGGGCGAGATCGTCGAACAGGGCACCGCGGAGGAGATCTACCGGACCCCGCAGCACGAGTACACCCGGAAGCTGCTCTCCAGCTTCCCGAGCCTGCGCGGAGAGCGCGGCGGCTTCGTCCGCAGCGGCGACGCCGCACACGCGGGGGCGGCCGCGGCATCCGTCAAGGAGGACGTCCGATGAGCACTCTGGAAGCACGCCACCTCGTCAAGGACTTCCGCCTGCGTTCGGGGCTCAAGTCCACGACGCTGCACGCGGTCAAGGACGTCTCGTTCACTCTGGAGGCGGGCAAGACGATCGCGCTCGTGGGCGAGTCCGGCAGCGGGAAGTCGACCATCGCCCGGATGCTGATGAAGCTGGAGACGCCGACGTCGGGGGAGATCCTGCTGGACGGCGCTCCCAGCGGGAGATCCGGATCCGCGCTGGCGCGCTACCGGTCGGACGTGCAGATGGTGTTCCAGGACCCGTTCGCGTCGCTCAACCCGTTCCACACGATCATCCATCACCTCGAGCGGCCCCTGCGCATCCACCACCCGAAGCTCTCCCGCGGCGAGGTGCGCGAGAAGGCCCTCGATCTGCTCGAGCGGGTGCGGCTGTCGCCGGCCGAGAGCTTCGCGGAGCGGCGTCCGCACGAGTTGTCCGGCGGACAGCGGCAGCGCGTCGCCATCGCCAGGGCGCTTGCGCCGGGCGCACGGTTCATCGTCGCCGACGAGCCGGTCTCGATGCTCGACGTGTCGATCCGTCTCGGCGTCCTGAACCTGCTCGCCGACCTGCAGCGCGAGGAGAACCTCGGCGTGCTCTACATCACGCACGATCTCGCCACGGCACGCCACTTCAGCGACGAGATCCTCGTGATGTACCGGGGAGACATCGTCGAGCGCGGGCCGGCGGACGCGGTCATCCTCGACCCGCAGCACGACTACACGAAGACCCTGTTGGGCGCGGCGCCCGACCCGGAGAACATGGGCCGGCTGCGCGACGAGGTGCGCGCGGAGCTCGCGGGGAGGCCGTAAGCTGGTCGCACAACTGAAGACGGCCCCACGACCCGTGCGGGAGAGCCCCGGTGATTCCGGCCGGGCACCGAAGGAGCAAGCCTCCCCGCCAATCTCTCAGGTACGCGTACCGCGCCGGTCGGGCCACTCTGGAAAGCGATGCCCGCGCATCCGCCGACGGTGAAAGCCCCATCGGGGTGAAACTCTCAGGCCCATGACAGAGGGGGAGTTCTCGGATACCGTGCATTCCGTACGGCATCCATCCGTCCGATCCGGGAGAACTCCGTGGCCCGCTTCACACCTCTGCGCGAGCGACATGAGTCGCTGGGCGCGTCCTTCACCGACTTCGGCGGCTGGCAGATGCCGGTGCGCTACACGTCGGACCTCGCCGAGCATCATGCCGTGCGCCGGGCCGCGGGTCTGTTCGACATCTCGCACATGGCCGAGTTCACCGTCGACGGTCCGGATGCCGCGGCCTACCTCGATCACGCGCTGGCCGGTCGGATCTCCGCCGTGGCCGTCGGCCGGGCGAAGTACTCGCTCGTGCTGGCCGAGTCCGGCGGCATCGTCGACGACGTCATCGTCTACCGGCTCGGCAAGGAGAGCTTCCTGATCATCTCCAACGCCGGGAACCGGGATGCCGTGGCGCACGCGCTCCAGGAGCGGACGCGTTTCGACTCGCCTGCGGCTCGCTCAACGAGCGAGGGGGGTGCGGACCGTTCGACGAGCGAAGGGGGTGCGGACCGTTCGACGAGCGAAGGGGGTGCGGACCGTTCGACGAGCGAAGGGGGTGCGGACCGTTCGACGAGCGAAGGGGGCGTCACGGTCGTCGACGTCTCCGACGACTACGCGCTGCTGGCCGTGCAGGGCCCGGCCGCCGAGACGATCCTCGCCGAGACGGACGGCATCACGGAGGTCTCGATCCCGTGGGCGGAACAGCGCTACTACGCCTGGGCGTCGGCCCGCTTCCGCGGCGAGCCGCTGCTGATCGCGCGCACCGGGTACACCGGCGAGGACGGCTTCGAGCTGCTCGTGCGCGCCGCCGACGCGACCGCCCTGTGGGATGCGGTGCTCGCGGCGGGGGAGCCGCACGGTCTCGTTCCCGCCGGTCTCGCGGCACGGGACACGCTCCGTCTCGAGGCGGGCATGCCGCTGTACGGCCACGAGCTGACGCTGGACACCAAGCCGGCGCAGGCGGGGCTGGGACGCGTCGTCGCCGCCGACAAGGACGATTTCGTGGGCAGGGACGCGGTGCAGCCGGCATCCGACGCGCGAGTCCTGGTCGGCCTCGCCGCTGAGGGCCGTCGAGCCGGCCGTTCGGGCTACGCCGTCGTGTCGGAGGACGGTTCCGTCGTCGGCGAGATCACCAGCGGTGCGCTCAGCCCGACGCTCGGACACCCGATCGCCATGGCCTACATCGACCCGGCGGCGCGCGAGCAGCCGCTCTTCCTGGACGTGCGGGGGACGAGGATCCCCGCGACCCTGACCGACATGCCTTTCTACCGGAGGACGAGATGACCGACCTGACAACCCTGAAGTACAGCGAAGAGCACGAGTGGGTCGCCGTCGACGGCGACACGGCGACGGTCGGCATCACCGACTTCGCCGCGGACGCCCTCGGCGACATCGTCTTCGTGGAGCTGCCCGCCGTGGGCACCGAGCTCACCCGGGGCGCCGTCTTCGGCGAGGCCGAGTCGACGAAGTCGGTCTCCGAGCTCTATGCGCCGGTCGCAGGAACCGTGACCGAGGTCAACCAGGCCGTGGTCGACGACCCGGCCCTGGTGAACTCCTCGCCGTTCGAGGACGCGTGGCTGATCAAGGTCGCCGTCGCCGATGGCGCGCTCGACGGCCTGCTGGATCGCGACGCCTACGTCGCCATCACGGAGGGCTGATGGTCTCCTTCGCCGACCGTCACATCGGGACGACCTCCGACGCGCAGCGGCAGATGCTCGACGCCCTCGGGGTCGCGGATGCCGAGGCCTCCGTCGACGAGCTGATGCGCCAGGCCGTCCCGGCATCCATCTTCACCGCCGCAGGGGAGTCCGCCATCCCGAGCGCCGCTACCGAGGCCGAGGCGCTCGCGGAACTGCGCGCCCTCGCCGCGCGCAACACGGTCAGCACGCCCATGATCGGCCTGGGGTACTACGGCACGATCACTCCGAGCGTGATCCAGCGCAACGTCCTGGAGAACCCGTCCTGGTACACGGCGTACACGCCCTATCAGCCGGAGATCTCGCAGGGGCGCCTCGAGGCGCTCATCAACTTCCAGACCATGGTGGCCGACCTGACCGGGCTGTCCACCGCGAACGCCTCCATGCTCGACGAGTCGACGGCGGTCGCGGAGGGCATGCTGCTCGCACGCCGCGCGTCCAAGGCCGCCTCGAACGTCTTCGTGGTCGACTCCGGAGCGTTCCCGCAGACCAAGGCCCTGCTGGCGACCAGAGCGGATGCCGTGGGCGTCGAGCTCGTCGAGCGCGACCTCGCGGCCGGCGAGGCGCTGCCCGAGGAGCTGTTCGGCGTCTTCGTGCAGTATCCGGCTGCCTCGGGCCTCGTGTGGGACCCCACGGCGGTCATCGACGCGACGCATGTCGCCGGGGGCCTGGCCGTGGTCGCGGCCGATCTCCTGGCCCTCACGCTGATCGCCTCTCCCGGCTCGCTGGGGGCCGATGTCGCCGTCGGGACGACGCAGCGCCTCGGCGTGCCGATGGGCTTCGGCGGTCCGCACGCCGGCTACATGGCCGTCCGCCAGGGGCTCGAACGTCAGCTTCCCGGCCGGCTCGTCGGCGTCTCGGTGGACGCCGACGGCAAGCCCGCCTACCGGCTGTCGCTGCAGACCCGCGAACAGCACATCCGTCGTGAGAAGGCGACGTCGAACATCTGCACCGCCCAGGTGCTGCTCGCCGTCATGGCGTCCATGTACGCGGTCTATCACGGACCCGACGGGCTGCGCGCGATCGCCTCGGAGACCGCGGCGAAGGCGTCGCTGCTGCGCGACTGGCTCGCCGACGCGGGCGTCGAGGTCCTGAACGACGCGTTCTTCGACACCGTGTCGGTGCGGGTGCCCGGCCGCGCGGCGGAGTACGCCGAGCAGGCACACCACGGCTACGGCATCCTGTTCCATGTGGCGGACGCCGACACCCTCGGCATCTCGGTGGACGAGACGACCACGCTGGGCGAGCTGCACCAGGTGGCCATGGTGTTCGGAGGCAAGCAGGAGCGCGCGCTCGGCTTCCTCGGCACCGGCGCGAAGGACGCGCTGCCGGCGGAGCTGCGGCGCCGGGACGAGTACCTGACGCATCCGGTGTTCCACGTGCACCGCTCCGAGACCGCCATGATGCGGTATCTGAAGAGCCTCGCGGACCGCGACTACGCGCTCGATCGCGGCATGATCCCGTTGGGGTCGTGCACCATGAAGCTGAACGCCGCGACCGAGATGGCGGCCATCACCTGGCCCGAGTTCGCGGGGATCCACCCCTTCGCGCCGGCATCCGACGTCGCCGGGTATCTCGAACTCGTCGACCAGCTCGAGGGCTGGCTCGCCGAGGTCACCGGTTACGACGCGGTCTCCCTGCAGCCGAACGCCGGCTCGCAGGGCGAGCTGGCCGGGCTCCTCGCGATCCGCGGATACCACCGCGCGAACGGAGACGACCAGCGCACAGTGTGCCTGATCCCGTCCTCGGCGCACGGCACGAACGCCGCCTCGGCGGTCCTCGCCGGTATGAGGGTCGTGGTGGTCGCGTGCGACGAGCTCGGCAACGTCGACCTGGACGACCTGCGCGCCAAGATCGCCGTGCACGCCGACGAGCTGTCCGCCCTCATGATCACCTACCCGTCCACGCACGGCGTGTACGAGGAGGCTGTGGTCGAGATCACCTCCGCGGTGCACGAGGCCGGCGGCCAGGTGTACGTCGACGGGGCGAACCTCAACGCCCTGCTCGGTTTTGCGCGCTTCGGCGACCTCGGCGGCGACGTGTCGCATCTCAATCTGCACAAGACGTTCGCGATCCCGCACGGCGGCGGCGGCCCCGGTGTGGGACCGGTCGCGGCCAAGGCGCACCTCGCGCCCTTCCTGCCGTCGCACCCGCTCGAGCAGAAGGCCGCACATGCGGGCGGATTCGAGTTCGGCGGCGGTCCGGTCTCGGCGGCCCCGTACGGCTCGGCCGGCATCCTGCCGATCTCGTGGGCGTACGTGCGCATGATGGGATCCGCCGGTCTTCGCGACGCGACCGCCGCGGCCGTGCTGTCGGCGAACTACATCGCCGCGCGTCTGGGCGAGCACTATCCCGTGCTCTACACGGGCGAGAACGGCCGGGTCGCGCACGAGTGCATCCTCGACCTGCGTCCGCTCAAGGAGGCCACCGGGGTCACGGTCGACGACGTCGCCAAGCGCCTGATCGACTACGGCTTCCACGCGCCGACCATGTCGTTCCCGGTGCCGGGCACGCTCATGGTCGAGCCCACCGAGTCCGAGGACCTCGGCGAGATCGAGCGCTTCATCGAGGCCATGATCATGATCCGGTCGGAGGCGGATGCCGTGGCGTCGGGCCGCTGGCCGGCGGACGACAATCCGCTCGTGAACGCGCCGCACACCGCGGTTTCGCTGATCGCGGGGGAGTGGACGCACGCGTACACGCGTGAGGAGGCCGCGTATCCGGTTCCCGCGCTCGTGGCGGGCAAGTACTGGCCCCCGGTGCGGCGCATCGACCAGGCCTACGGCGACCGCAATCTCGTGTGCGCCTGCCCTCCGGTGGAGGCGTTCGCCTGAGCTTCCGCCACCCTCCGAGATCCCGTCGCCGGCCCGTCCGGCGGCGGGATCCGTCTTTTCCGACCGTTCGTTCAGTAACAGTTCATTAACGGCGTCTCCCGGGGATGCACGCGCAGGCGCACGGGGGCTTAACCTCTGAGTATCACGACGCACTCGATGAGGAGTGCGCGCTTGTCGATGTCCATTGGAGGACACAAAGTGAAGCGAAACAGGAGCGCCCTCGCGGGCGCGGCGCTGCTGACCGCAGGCGCCATCGCACTGGCCGGATGCTCGTCTGGTGACGGGGGCGACGGGACCGGAGACGATGAAGGATCCGGCGCCTCGACGGGAATCGTCACGGTTCAGAACAACGAGCCGCAGAATCCGCTGATCCCCGCCGTCACCAACGAGGTCGGCGGTGGCCTGGTGCTGCAGAACATCTTCGCAGGCCTGGTGTACTACGAAGCCGACGGCGCCATGGCCATGGACATCGCCGAGTCCATCGAGTCCGAAGACAACAAGACCTGGACGATCACGATCAAGGAAGACCAGACGTTCAGTGACGGGACGCCCGTGACGTCTTCGTCGTTCGTCGACGCGTGGCAATATGCCGCTTCGGACGCGGAATTCGAGAACCAGTGGTGGTTCGCCAACTTCGCGGGTTACAACCCTGAGGGCGGGGAGGACACTCTCGCGCTCGAAGTCGTCAACGAGACGTCGTTCACGGTCGAACTCGCAGCCGCACAGTCCGACTTCCCCATCTCGTTGGGCTACCAGGTCTTCTCACCGCTGCCTGAATCGTTCTTCGAGGACCCGGAGGCGTTCGGACAGAACCCGATCGGCAACGGCCCGTACAAGCTCGATTCCTGGGAGCACGACCAGGTGATCTCCCTGGTTCCGAACGAGACCTACGACGGCCCGAGGGTGGCCCAGAACGGCGGGGTCGATCTCGTCGTCTACGCGACGCAGGAAGCGGCCTACTCCGACCTGCTCGGCGACAACCTCGACGTCATCAACCCGAACGTGCCTCCGTCGGCGCTCGCCACCTACAAGGATGATCTGGGCGACCGCGCCGTCGACCAGGGCGCCGCGATCTGGGAAGGCCTCACCATCCCCGCTCGACTGGAGCACTTCGGCAACGATGAGGAAGGGCTGCTGCGGCGTCAGGCGATCTCGTACGCGATCGACCGAGAGCAGATCACCGACGTCATCTTCGAAGGCACGAGGACCCCGGCCGTCGACTTCACCTCGCCGGTGATCGAAGGCTGGTCGGATTCGATCCCCGGATCCGAGGTCACGCATGCCGACGCCACCAAGGCGCAGGAACTCTGGGCGCAGGCTGACGCCATCTCGCCGTGGAGCGGGACGTTCACGATCGCTTACAACGCGGACGGCGGCCATCAGCCGTGGGTCGACGCCGTGGCGAACCAGCTGAAGAACACGCTCGGCATCGACGCGATCGGCCAGTCGTTCCCCGACCTCGCCACGCTGCGTGAGGAGATCTCGAATCGCACACTCGACGCGGCGACTCGCTCGGGCTGGCAGTTCGACTATCCGGGCGCTTACAACATCCTGGGTGCCCTCTTCATCACCGGAGCCGGGTCCAACGACGGCGACTACTCCAACGAGGAGTACGACTCGCTCGTGCAGCAGGGCGCGACGGCGCCGTCCGTCGAAGAGGGCAACGCTCTCTTCGCACAGGCGCAGGAGGTGCTGTTCCAAGACCTGCCGGTGCTGCCGCTCTGGTACCGCTCGACGAACGCCGGTTACTCGACGCTGGTCGAGAACGTCGAGTACGGCTGGGACAGCTGGCCGATCATCTACGCCATCACGAAGGAGTGATACTCGGATCCTGCTCGGGTCCGTGGTGCGAGGCGGTTGCGATTCGCCGCCTCGCACCACGGGGCGCGCGTGCCTGACATGACTGCCTACATCATCCGACGCCTCCTGCAGGCGATTCCCGTCTTCCTCGGGGCGACGTTCCTGATCTACTCGATGGTCTTCCTCCTGCCGGGGGACCCGATCCTCGCGTTGTTCGGCGACAAGACGCCGACGCCAGCGCAGTACGAGGCGCTTCAGGAGCGCTTCCACCTGAACGAGCCCTTCCTCCAGCGCTACCTGATCTACCTCGGCGACCTGTTCCAGGGCGACCTCGGCACGACGTTCCGTGGACAGAGCGTCAACGACATCCTTGCGAGGACCTTCCCGGTGACGCTGCGTCTCGCCCTGCTCGCAGTGCTCATCCAACTGGTGTTCGGTGTCGCGATCGGTCTGATCGCGGGGCTGCGCAAGAACGGGATCGTCGACCATGCCTCGATGCTGCTGAGCCTCGTGCTCATCTCCGTCCCCGTGTTCGTGCTGGCGTTCGTCGCGCAGTACTTCCTGGGCATCCAGCTCGGACTCTTCCGGCCGACCGTCGGGCCAGGGGCGCCCTGGAGCGATCTCATACTTCCGGCCATCGTGCTCGCAGCGTTGAACTTCGCCTACGTCATCCGACTGACCCGGGCATCCGTGATCGAGACGCGACAGCAGGACTTCGTTCGGATGGCCTACGGCAAGGGCCTCTCCACCAGCCGCGTCATCCCGGTGCATGTGCTGCGCAACTCGCTCATCCCCGTCACGACCAACCTCGCCGCCGATTTCGGCATCCTGATCGTCGGAGCGACCGTGACAGAAGGCATCTTCAACGTCCCGGGCGTCGGCAACGAGCTGTTCGAGGCGATCAATCGCCACGACGGACCGGAGATCGTCTCGATCGTCACGATCCTCGTGGTGATCTACGTACTCGTCAACCTGCTGATCGACCTGCTCTACGGCGTGCTCGACCCGAGGATCCGCTATGCCAGATAACCTTCGAACCCACCGCATGCCGCATTTCGTGGCCGACATCGATGAAGAGGGCATCGGCGCCGTCGACGCCGTGCGCGTCAGCGCACGCAAGAGCAACCTCTGGCTCGACGCGTGGCGCGATCTCCGCGGGCGCTGGATGTTCTGGGTCGCCGGGTTCGTCGTCGTGGCGCTGACGATCATCGCGATCTTCCCCGGCCTGTTCGTCCAGATCTCGCCGACCGCGTGCAATCTGGACGATTCGAACGATCCCCCGACCGCAGGACACCCGATGGGGTTCGATTTCCAGGGGTGCGACGTGTACTCGCGTGTGATCCATGGCACGACCACCTCCCTCAGCGTCGGGGTCATCGTGACGGTGATCATCGCGGTGCTCGGCATCGTGATCGGCGCCTTCGCCGGCTTCTTCGGCGGATGGGTCGATTCGCTTCTGATGCGCATCAGCGACATGTTCTTCGCGATCCCGTACATTCTCGCTGCGGTCGTGATCATGTCGATGTTCCTGGACAACCGCAACATCCTGGTGATCTCGCTCGCGATCGGATTCTTCGCATGGCCGGCCACCGCACGAATCCTCAGATCCGAGATCCTGCGCGTGCGGTCCAACGACTTCGTGCTGGCGTCCGAAGCGCTCGGAGTGTCCCGCGTGCGCACCATGTTCACGCACGTGCTCCCGAATTCGATCGCCCCGGTGATCGTGGTGAGCACGGTCGGGCTGGCGGCGGCCATCACCGCTGAGGCGACGCTGTCGTTCCTGGGGGTCGGCCTGCCCGGGAACATCGTCTCCTGGGGTACGGACATCTCGAAGGCGCAGATCCGTCTGCGCACCGATCCGCTGCCGCTGATCTATCCGTCCATCGCGCTGTCGCTCACCGTGCTGTCCTTCATCATGCTCGGTGAGACGGTCCGAGACGCGCTCGATCCGAAGGCGAGGGCACTGCGATGAGCCGCAACGAGCTGGAAGGACCGCTGCTGGCGGTCGAGAACCTGGAAGTCGCGTTCAAGACCCAGGACGGCTACGTGCCCGCAGTTCGCGGAGTCAGTTTCGACATCTACCCCGGCGAGACGATGGCGATCGTGGGCGAGTCGGGTTCCGGCAAGTCGACCACGGCGCACGCGCTCATCAATCTGCTTCCCGGCAGCGGGAGAATCACCGGCGGGTCGGTGCAGCTGCAGGGTCAGGAGCTCACGACCTTGGGCCGGTCCGGGATGGAGGATGTCCGCGGCAAACGGATCGGACTCGTGCCACAGGATCCGATGAACAGCCTCAACCCGGTTCACCGGATCGGTTTTCAGGTGCAGGAGACGATCTTCGCGAACGGACTGGCCACGAGCCGTCGAGCTGCGCGCAAGAAGGCGATCTCCGTGTTGAACGAAGCCGGTCTCGCCGATGCCGAGCGTCGGCTTCGGCAGTTCCCACATGAATTCTCCGGCGGTATGCGCCAGCGCGTGCTCATCGGAATCGGCCTGTCATCCGATCCCGAGCTCCTCATCGCGGACGAACCGACGAGCGCGCTCGACGTCACGGTGCAGAAACGAATCCTCGATCACCTCGCCATGCTCACCGCTGAGCGAAACACTGCGGTGCTGTTCATCACCCATGATCTCGGGCTCGCGGCTGAGCGGGCCGAGAACCTCCTCGTGATGCACCGCGGGCGCATCGTGGAGTCCGGGCCGGCGCTGGAGATCCTGCAGAATCCGCAGCATCCATACACGCAGCGTCTCGTGGCCGCGGCTCCGAGCCTGGCGTCCAAGCGGATCCAGACAGGGGTCGAGCCCGCGACCGCCGCGTTGCCCGCAGATCTGGATCTCGCCGCTCTGGCTCCGGCAACGGGACAGCAGGTCGATGTTTCGACGGCGATCGAGTTCGTCGACGTGACCAAGGTCTACCGGATCCGGGGGACCGGCTTCCGATCCCAGCCGTTCACAGCGGTCGACGGGATCTCCCTCAGCGTGCCCAAAGGCTCCACTATGGCCATCGTCGGGGAATCCGGCTCGGGGAAGTCGACCGCGGCGAAGCTGTTGCTGCGGCTCGAGCCGAAGACGTCCGGGACGATTCGCGTCAACGGTCGCGACATCGACGCTCTCGGCCGAGCCGAGCTGCAGGCGTTGCGGCGCCAGATGCAGCCGGTGTTCCAGGACCCGTACGGGTCGCTCGATCCGTTGCACAACATCGGCAACACGGTTGCCGAGCCCTTGCGCGTGCACGGCGTCGGGGATTCGACATCGCGGCGCGCACGCGTACTCGAAGTGCTCGATCAGGTCGCGCTTCCAGCCAGCATCGTCGACCGTTACCCGAACGAGCTATCCGGAGGACAACGTCAACGCGTCGCGATCGCGCGGGCACTGGCGCTCAAGCCGGAGATCGTCGTGCTCGATGAGGCAGTCTCCGCGCTCGACGTCCTGGTGCAGGCGCAGGTGCTCGAGCTGCTCGCCCAGCTGCAGGCGGATCTCGACCTCACCTACCTGTTCATCACGCACGATCTCGCCGTCGTGCGTGTGATCGCCGACCGTGTCTGCGTGATGGAGCAGGGGCGGATCGTCGAACACGGCTCGGTGGACGAGATCTTCGCGAATCCTCGTCAGGAATACACGCAGCGGCTGCTCGACGCCATTCCGGGTGCGGCGATCACGCTGGGACAGGGGGCCGGCTGATCAGCCCGGCAGGCCGAACACCGCCGGCCACGTCGCCGCCGCCCAGGGGTAGCCGACGAAGACCGCCGCATCGATGAGGAAGTGCGCGACGAGGAACGGCAGCAGCCGGCCCGAGCGAGCGAACAGCCAGCCGAACAGCAGGCCCATGGCCAGGTTGCCGAGGAAGGCGCCCGGCCCCTGATAGAGGTGATAGGTCGCACGCAGGAGGCTCGTCGCGATGATGATCGGCCACGGACCCCAGCCCAGCTGCTTCAGCCGCGCGAACAGGTATCCGAGGACGACGAATTCCTCCTGGATCGACGCCCGCGCGGCCGAGAGCAGCAGGATCGGCACGGTCCACCAGTGCGCGTCCAGCCCGGCCGGGTCCACGGCCACGAACATCCCCAGCATCCGTCCGGTGGCGTAGAGGGCGAGACCCGGGATGCCGATCGCCAGCACGAGCAGGATGCCGCGCCCCACGTCGCCCCGGATGCGACGACCGTCCAGGCCGAGCCTCGCCAGGTGGGGACGCGAGCTCTGCCAGAGCAGGAAGCACACCAGCAGCACCGGAACCAGCGAGAACGCGATCGAGAGCACCTGGTAGACGAAGTCGAAGATCTCGCGGTCGCTGCGGGAGGGGTTCAGCGTCGCGGTCTGGTCGGCCAGGGGGACGGAATCGGTCAGGCGGTACGCCAGTTGTACGATCGCGTACACGGCCGACTGCCCGAGCCCCAGCGCCAGCACGATCGCGATCTCCCACCGCAGTCGCGCACGGGATGCCGGGGGAGTCGTCACCCGTCGATCGTATGCCGCTCAGTGAGGCCTCAGCGAGCGTGCGATATCCTGAGGAGTCGGCATCCCGGCGCATCCCACATCTTCTGAGGACTCCTTCATGGCGCACGCCCTCCGCTCCGACCTCCGCAACGTCGCCATCGTGGCGCACGTCGACCACGGCAAGACCACCCTCGTCGACGCCATGCTCCGTCAGACCGGCTCCTTCGGCGAGCACGCCCACGTCGACGAGCGCGCGATGGACTCGAACGATCTCGAGCGCGAGAAGGGCATCACGATCCTCGCGAAGAACACCGCGATCACGTACAACGGCGCCCACACCGACGTCCCGGTCACGATCAACGTGATCGACACCCCCGGCCACGCCGACTTCGGCGGCGAGGTCGAGCGCGGCCTGTCGATGGTGGACGGCGTCGTCCTGCTCGTGGACGCGTCCGAGGGCCCGCTGCCCCAGACGCGGTTCGTACTGCGCAAGGCACTCGAGGCCAAGCTCCCGGTCATTCTGCTCGTCAACAAGACCGACCGCCCCGATGCCCGCATCGCCGAGGTCGAGGAGGAGGCGCACGACCTGCTGCTCGGGCTCGCCTCCGACCTGTCCGACGACGTCCCCGACCTCGATGTCGACGCTCTGCTCGACGTCCCGGTGGTGTACGCCTCCGGCCGTGCCGGCGCGGCGTCCCGTACGCGCCCGGCCAACGGCGAACTGCCGGACAACGACGACCTCGAGCCCCTGTTCGAAGCGATCCTCGAGCACATCCCCGCACCGTCGTACGATGACGAGGCGCCGCTGCAGGCGTGGGTCACCAACCTCGACTCCAGCCCGTTCCTCGGCCGCCTCGCGCTGCTGCGCGTGTTCAACGGCACGCTCAAGAAGGGGCAGACCGTCGCCTGGGTGCGTCACGACGGATCGCATTCGAACGTCCGCATCACCGAGCTGCTGAAGACCCGCGCTCTCGAGCGCTTCCCCGCCGAATCCGCCGCCCCCGGCGACATCGTCGCGATCGCCGGCATCGAGGACATCACGATCGGCGAGACCATCGCCGATCCGGACGACATCCGGCCGCTTCCGGCGATCACCGTCGACGACCCCGCCATCTCGATGACCATCGGCACGAACACCTCGCCCCTGGTCGGCAAGGTGAAGGGCCACAAGCTCACCGCCCGCATGGTCAAGGACCGCCTCGACCGCGAGCTCATCGGAAACGTGTCCCTCAAGGTCGTCGACATCGGCCGGCCGGACGCCTGGGAGGTGCAGGGCCGCGGCGAGCTCGCGCTCGCGATCCTCGTGGAGAACATGCGCCGTGAGGGCTTCGAGCTCACCGTCGGCAAGCCGCAGGTGGTCACGAAGAAGGTCGACGGCAAGGTCCAGGAGCCCTTCGAGCACCTCACGATCGACGCTCCGGAGGAGTACCTCGGCGCGATCACGCAGCTGCTCGCGGCGCGCAAGGGGCGCATGGAGGGCATGACGAACCACGGCACCGGCTGGGTGCGCATGGAGTTCGTCGTGCCGTCGCGGGGCCTGATCGGCTTCCGCACCGAGTTCATGTCCGTCACGCGCGGCACCGGCATCGCCAACGCGATCTCGCACGGCTACGACGACTGGGCGGGCCAGATCGTGGCACGTGCGTCCGGCTCGATCGTCGCCGACCGCGCCGGCGTCGCCACCCCGTTCGCCATGATGGCGCTGCAGGAGCGCATGAGCTTCTTCGTGCAGCCCACCGAAGAGGTCTACGAGGGCATGGTCGTCGGTGAGAACACGCGCGCCGACGACATGGACGTCAACATCACCAAGGAGAAGAAGCTCACCAACATGCGCTCCTCCACGGCGGATGAACTGGAGCGCCTGACCCCGCCCCGGCAGCTCTCGCTGGAGGAGAGCCTCGAGTTCGCCCGCGACGACGAATGCGTCGAGGTCACCCCCGAGAAGGTGCGCATCCGCAAGGTGATCCTCGACCAGACGATCCGCGCCCGCGAGGCCTCGCGCCTGAAGCGCCAGGACGCCAACGCCTGACATTCCGGCTCGACGCTCGGACGCCGCCGCCCCCAACCGCTATGGTGTGACCTAGCCGCTGGGGGCGGCGCTGTGCGAGGAGGATGCCTGTGGACCCGACCCGGTTCCAGAACGTGCCGCAGGAGGTCTCCACAGGAAGGCTCCCGGGGTGGCATCGCGTCGAGGAGCTGGTGCGCCAGGCGCACGAGCGCTACGCGGAGGAGTCCTCCGGGGCCGTCGCGGACTACATCCCGATCCTCGCCCAGGCGGACCCCGAGCTGTTCGGGATCGCCGTGATCGAGGTCGCCGGCGGCGTCCACGATGCCGGCGACGCGCTGCACCCCTTCTCGATCCAGTCGATCTCGAAGATGTTCGTCTACGCGCTCGCGATCGCCGAGCACGGGCACGCGCACGTGCGGGACATCGTCGGCGTCAACAACACCGGCCTGGCCTTCAACTCGCTCATGGCGCTCGAGCTCAACGCCGGGCACCCCATGAACCCGATGGTCAACGCCGGAGCCATCGCCACGACCGCTCTGGTCCCCGGGGCCACCCCCGCCGAGAAATGGGAGACCATCCGGCAGGGTCTGTCCGCGTTCGCGGGGCGTCAGCTGAGCATGGACGGCGAGGTGTACCGCTCCGAGGCCGAGACCAACGACCGCAACCGCGCCATCGGGCGCCTGCTCGTCGGCTACGGGCGGCTGGAGGGCGACCCGGACGAGATCGTCGACGTCTACACGCGCCAGTGCGCGCTGAGCGTGACCACCCACGATCTCGCCGTCATGGGGGCGACGCTCGCCGACGGCGGCGTGAATCCCGTGACGGGGGAACGGGTCGTCTCGGCGGACGTCTGCCGCGACACGCTCGCCGTGCTCGCGTCGACCGGCCTGTACGAGCGGTCCGGGGAATGGCTCTTCGAGATCGGGCTCCCCGCGAAGTCCGGCGTCGCCGGCGGCATCGTCGCGGTCTCCCCTGGGAAGGGGGCGGCCGCCGCCTTCTCGCCGCGCCTCGACAGCGCGGGCAACTCGGTGCGGGCGCAGCTCGCCATCGGACACCTCTCCCGCGCCCTCGGACTCAACCTGTTCGCCTCCGCCCCTCACGTCCAGGAGCTCTCATGACCGCGTCCGCCACTCCCGCCGTCGAGCAGCGCAGCAGCTGGCTGCCAATGGTGAGCCTGTTCCTCGCGCAGGTCCTGATGTCGTTCAACGTCGCGGCGCTGCCCATCTCGCTGGGAGGCATGGTCGACGACTTCGGCGTCCCGCCCACGGTCGCGAGCTCCACGATCGTGGTGTACGGACTCGCCGTCGCCGCCCTCGTCATGACCGGCGCGAAGCTCGGCCAGCGGGTCGGCTGGGTGCTGATGTTCCGCGTCGTCGTCGCGCTCTTCGCGGCATCGTCGGTGCTCATGATCGTGTCGCAGAGCGTCGCGTGGGCGATCGCGGGTCAGGCGCTCGCCGGGGCCTCGGCGGCCATCATCGTGCCCGCCCTCGTCGCCCTGATCGCAGAGAACTACCGCGGAGCGCAGCAGGCCACCGCGATCGGGGGCCTGGGATCGGCCAGGGCGATCTCCGGCGTGACGGCCTTCCTCATCGGGGGCACGCTCGGGACGCTGGTGGGCTGGCGCCCCGTCTTCATGATCGTGCTCGCGATCGCCGTCGTCGTCTTCGCGTTCAGCTTCACGCTGCGCGGTGACCGCGGCGACGCCACGATCCGCATCGACCTGGTGGCGTCCGCGCTCATCGGTGCCGCGATCGTGCTGCTGACTCTCGGCTTCAACAATCTGAACGCCTGGGGCGCGGTGCAGGCGACCGACGCCGCGCCGTTCGACGTCCTCGGTCTGTCTCCAGCGCCGGTGCTCATCGTGCTGGGTGTCATCCTGGGACAGGCGTTCTTCCTGTGGACGCGCCGGCGCATGCGCGAGGGCAAGGTGCCGCTCATCGATCTGAGCATCCTGAAGTCCTCGCGCGAGCGGGCGGCGGTGTACGCGATGTTCATCGTCGTCGCGCTCGAGGCATGCGTGAACTTCTCGATCCCGCTCTACATCCAGATCGTGCAGGGGCGGACGCCCTTCGACACATCCCTGGCGATGATGCCGTTCAACCTCACGGTGTTCATCACGGCGACCCTCGTGGTGCGCTTCTACCGGCGATACCCGCCGCGCACCATCGGTGTGTTCGGGTTCATCCTCACCACAGCGGCACTGGTCTGGCTGTCCTTCGTCGTCACGAACAACTGGGAGACGCTGCCCACGATCCTGGGGCTCATCGTCTTCGGCATCGGCCAGGGGGCGCTCGTGACCCTGGTGTTCAACGTGCTCGTCACCTCGGCGCCCTCCGAGCTCGCCGGTGACGTCGGTTCGCTGCGCGGCACGACGCAGAACCTCGCATCCGCCGTCGGCACGGCGGTGGCCGGCGCGTTGCTCGTCTCCCTGCTGGGGCTCAGTGTCGGCCGGGCCGTCGTCGAGCACCCGGAGATCCCTCCGGCGCTCGTCGAGCAGGTCAACATGGACGAGCTGAACTTCATCAGCAACGACGACCTGCGCGAGGCGCTGGCCGAGACCGACGCGACGCCGGCACAGGTGGATGCCGCGGTAGAGGTCAACGAGCAGACACGACTGGACGCGCTGCGGCTGGGACTGCTGGTTCTCGCCGGCGTCAGCGCCCTGGCGATCCTTCCGGCCTCCCGCCTGCCACGGTACAAGCCCGAGGAGATCCCGGATCCCTCGCCGGCGGACGAGTGAAGATAACGAACTCATAACATACTTTCCCGGGAACGAGAGGCGTCCATTCCCGGGAAAAAACCACGGGACGTCCAGGCGGGCGAATGGTTTCGCCCAGGTAAGGGGATCAGACTCGATCACCGTGCCCGGGATGAGCTCCCGATGAGCTGCCCTGCAGGGGTCCGGGCCGACGACGACCCGAAAGTCGAACCCTTCATGCTGCATTCCCCGCTCACGCGCGCCTCCGCGCGCGCCGCGACGATGGCCCGCGCCCACGCGGACGTCACATCCCGCCACCCGCTCGTCCTCGGCATCGCCCTGGGTGCCGTCCTCAGTGTCGCCGTCACGGCCGGCACCGCGTCCTCCGCCGCCGCGGCCGTCGAGGCGCATTCTGACGCCGTGGCGTCGCTCGCCACGGTGACCACGGCCGATCCCAACGCCGAGGCCACCGGCGCCGCCGCACTCGCCGTTCCGCTCGCCGGCATCGCGGAGGACGTCACGACCACGATCACCGCAGCCGAGACCGCCGTGGCGGATGCTGCGGCGCTGACGGCCGAGGTCGCGGACTCCGGCCTGACCGTCGAGGCCGAGACGACCATCGACACCAGCGTGCTCGAAGCGGGAATCGCCGACCTGGCGGACACCGTGAACGTCGCCGACGAGACCGCGCTCACCGCCGACGCCGAACGCGAGGCACCTCTCGAGGTCGTCCTGGACACGGCCGAGGTCGCCGAGGGCACCGCGTCCGTCGTCGCGGACACCGCCGCGCTGCGCGAGGCGCTCACGGCTGCCCAGAAGGCGGCGGCCGAGAAGAAGGCCGCGGCCGAACGCGCCGCGGCGGCCCGCGCCGCGGCCAACACCCCGGAGGGGGCGAAGGCGACCGCGCGCGCCATGGCCGCGAGCCAGTACGGCTGGGGCGACGGGGAGTTCTCCTGCCTCGAGTCGCTGTGGACCAAGGAGTCGGGCTGGAACTACCAGGCCTACAACGCCTCGTCCGGCGCGACCGGCATCCCGCAGTCGCTGCCCGGCGACAAGATGGCCACCGCCGGAAGCGACTGGCGCACCAACGCGACGACCCAGATCGCGTGGGGCCTGAGCTACATCGATCGCGCGTACGGCTCGCCGTGCGCGGCGTGGGGGCACTCGCAGGCGACCGACTGGTACTGAGCAGATCCGCGAGGACGCGACCGCACTGCGGCCGCATCCTAGGATGAGGGGATGACGACCGAGAGCTCCCGCGAAGTGTGGCGGGAGGGTCTCGGCGTCGCCCTCGCCACGAGCGCGTACGGGATCTCGTTCGGCGCTCTCGCCGTGGCCTCGGGGCTGGACGTCTGGCAGACGTGCGTGCTGAGCCTGCTGATGTTCACGGGCGGCTCCCAGTTCGCCTTCATCGGGGTGCTCGCCTCCGGCGGCGTCTCGGCCCTTCCCTCCGCGATCGCCTCCGCGGCGCTGCTCGGCGTCCGAAACGTCGCGTACGGCATGCGGATGTCGCCGATCATCGGCCGAGGATTCTGGCGTCGTGCGGCCGCCGCCCAGTTCACGATCGACGAATCGACCGCCGTCGCGATCTCGCAGGACGATCCGCGTCTGAGCCGCATCGGCTTCTGGGTCACCGGCATCGGGATCTTCCTCGGCTGGAACGCCACGACGCTCGTCGGCGCACTGCTCGGGGACGTCCTGGGCGACCCCCGCGCGTGGGGCCTGGATGCCGCGGCCGCCGCCGCGTTCCTGGCGCTGCTGTGGCCTCGGCTCAGGCAACGCCAGGCCGTCGCCGTCGGGATCGCCGCCGCGGTCGTGGCCGCATCACTGACCCCGTGGCTCATGCCAGGTATCCCGGTGCTGCTGGCCGCGGTCGTCGCCATCGTGGTGGGCTGGTTCAACTGGCTCGGTCGTGACGTCGCCCCGGCAGGGCGGGAGGCCGGCGCATGAGCATCTGGAGCGCCGTGCTGCTGGCGGCGTGCATCTGCGTCGCGCTGAAGACGTTCGGCTACCTCATCCCGGCGCACATCCTCGCCGCTGCCCGCCCGGCGCGGATCTCCGATCTGCTCACGGTCGCACTGCTCGCCGCGCTGGTCGCCGTGCAGACCCTCGGGGACGGGCAGGCGATCGTCGTCGACGCCCGCGTGCCCGCGGTGCTCGTCGCGGCGGTGCTGCTGTGGCTGCGGCAGTCCTTCCTCGTCGTCGTGTTCGCGGCCGCGGCGGTCGCCGCGCTGCTGCGCCTGGCCGGCTGGGCGGCGTGAGAAGCGGCATCCGCTCGGTGCGGTCCCCGTAGAATCGCAGGGTGAACACCTGGCTCTCCCGCATCCTCTCCTGGGTCGCCGCCGCGCTCGTCGGAGGCGTCTACGGAGTGGCGGGCACGATCGCCCACAGCCTGACGTGGGGAGCGGTTCCCGTGGGCCTCATCATCGCCGCCATCGCGTGCGGCGCCTTGCTCGTCGCGATCCGCGCGCTCACCCATGACCGCGGTGCCACGCTCGCCGCCGGACTCGGGATGCTGGGCATGGTCACGCTCATCTCCGGGGTCGGCCCCGGGGGTTCCGTGGTCGTGGCGGACGGCGTGTGGGGACGTATCTGGATCTATCTCGTCGCGGGTCTGGTGCTTCTCGCGGTCGCGTGGCCGCGGTTCTCCCGTCCGGCGACCGGACGGCCCGCTCCTGCGGCTGCCGGCGCGCCCGCACCATCCGGAGCGCCCGACGTCATCACAGCGGTCCCCGGAGTGCGGGAGGAGCCGGCCGGTCACGGGTCGTAGACTGGACGGGTGACGTATGTGATCGCCCTGCCGTGTGTCGATGTGAAGGATCGTGCCTGCATCGACGAGTGTCCCGTGGACTGCATCTACGAGGGCGAGCGATCGCTGTACATCCATCCCGACGAGTGCGTGGACTGCGGCGCGTGCGAGCCCGTGTGCCCCGTGGAGGCGATCTACTACGAGGACGACCTCCCCGAGGAGTGGCAGGACTACTACAAGGCCAACGTCGAGTTCTTCGACGAGGTCGGCTCTCCCGGCGGTGCGGCCAAGATCGGTGTGATCCACCACGACCACCCGATCATCGCGGCCCTTCCCCCGCAGGGGGAGTGACGGTGTCGGTCCGAGACCTGGCCGACTACCCCTGGGATGCGGTCACCCCGTTCCGCGACCGCGCCGCTCAGCATCCGGACGGCCTGGTCGATCTGTCGGTCGGTTCCCCGGTGGACCCGACGCCCGAGATCATCCGCACCGCGCTGGCGGAGGCGACCGATGCTCACGCCTACCCGCAGACGGTCGGCTCCCCGGCGCTGAGGGAGGCGATCGTGGACTGGTACGCCCGCCGACGCGGCGTGCCGGACCTGACCGTCGCGAACGTCCTCCCCACGATCGGCTCGAAGGAGCTCGTCGCGCTGCTGCCGACGTTGCTCGGCCTCGGCGAAGGGGACGTGGTCGTGCACCCGACGGTGGCCTACCCCACCTATGAGGTCGGCGCGCAGGTCGCCGGGGCGACCCCGGTGCGCGCCGACGACCCCGCCGACTGGCCCGACGGTGCACGCCTGGTCTGGATCAACAGCCCCGGCAACCCCGACGGACGCACCTGGACCGTACCTGAGCTCGCCGCGGCCGTGCGCCGCGCACGGGAGATCGGCGCGGTGCTCGCGAGCGACGAGTGCTATGCCGAGCTGGGCTGGGACGGGCCGTGGGCGAGCGAGCCGGTGCCGTCTGTGCTGGATCCTCGCGTGACCGGCGGCAGCAGGGCGAACCTGCTGAGCGTGTACTCGCTGAGCAAGCAGTCCAATCTCGCCGGCTACCGCGCGGCGTTCCTCGCCGGGTGCGCGCGGGTCGTCGGCGATCTGCTCACGGCGCGCAAGCATCTGGGAATCATGCCGCCGGCTCCCGTGCAGCACGCCATGGCGGTCGCGCTGCGCGACGACGAGCACGTCGCGGCTCAGAAGCAGCTCTACCGCGAGCGCCGCGAACTGCTGCTGCCCGCCGTGACCGCCGCAGGATTCCGCATCGACGGGTCGGAGGCGGGCCTGTATCTGTGGGCCACAGAGGGCCGCGACGCGTGGGAGACGATGGGCCGCCTCGCCGATCGCGGCATCCTCGCAGGTCCCGGTCCGTTCTACGGCGCGGACTCGACGGAGCACATTCGGCTGTCGCTGACCGCGGCCACCGAGCGCGTCGCGGAGGCGGCGCGACGGCTGCACTCGGCGGCGCTGTAGGTTTCGGCATCCCGAGCATGCATCTCTTGGCGGATGTCACAGTAGGCCGGTGTGCGCACTAGGCTGTAGAGGCGATTCTTCGGCCGGCGCACGACGCCCGGAGCCGACGACCCCAGACCAACACGGTCCACACAGACGTAGGAGGAGGTCCGCGTGAGCGCGACGGGCGACCAGCAGGCGAAGGCGACCCTTTCGATCGACGGAACCACGGCGGAATTCCCGGTGGTGCGCGGCACGAGCGGCAACGACAGCATCGACTTCTCGACTCTCACGCGCCAGACCGGCTACACGGCTCTGGACTACGGGTTCGTGAACACGGCGTCGACCAAGTCGGCGGTCACGTTCATCGACGGCGACCAGGGCATCCTGCGCTATCGCGGGTACCCGATCGAGCAGATCGCCAAGAACTGCAGCTACCTCGAGGTGGCCTGGCTCCTCATCTACGGCGAGCTGCCGACGCCCTCAGAACTCAGCGACTTCGACGAGCGCATCCGGCGCCACACGCTGCTGCACGAGGATCTCAAGCACTTCTTCTCGGCGCTGCCGCACACCGCGCATCCCATGTCGGTGCTCTCCTCGGCCGTCGCCGCACTGTCCACCTACTACGAGGGCCAGACTGACCCGCACAACCCCGAGCACGTCGAGCTCAACATGGTGCGCATGCTCGCGAAGCTCCCGGTCATCGCGGCGTACGCCCACAAGAAGAGCATCGGTCAGGCCTTCCTCTACCCGGACAACTCGCTGAGCTTCGTGGACAACTTCCTCAAGCTGAACTTCGGCGTGCTCAGCGAGCCGTACGAGGTCAATCCGGTGATGTCCAAGGCGCTCGAGCTGCTGCTGATCCTGCACGAGGACCACGAGCAGAACGCCTCGACGTCGACGGTCCGCCTGGTCGGGTCCACCGGCGCCAACCAGTTCGCCTCGGTCTCGGCCGGCATCCAGGCGCTGTCGGGTCCGCTGCACGGCGGCGCCAACGAGGCGGTCCTCACGATGCTGGGTCAGATCCGCGAGTCCGGTCAGAGCGTGCAGCGCTTCGTCGAGCGGGTCAAGAACAAGGAAGACGGTGTGAAGCTCATGGGCTTCGGGCACCGCGTCTACAAGAACTACGACCCGCGGGCCAAGCTCGTCAAGGAGGCCGCGGACGAGGTGCTCGCCTCGCTGGGCGTCAGCGACCCCCTGCTGGACCTCGCCAAGGAGCTCGAGGAGATCGCCCTCGCGGACGACTACTTCGTCCAGCGGCGCCTGTACCCGAACGTCGACTTCTACACCGGCGTGATCTACAAGGCCATGGGCTTCCCGACCCGCATGTTCACCGTGCTCTTCGCGATCGGACGTCTCCCCGGCTGGCTGGCGCAGTGGCGCGAGCTGCAGTTGGACCCGCAGACCAAGATCGGCCGTCCGCAGCAGCTGTACACGGGGGCAGCGGAGCGCTCGTTCCCCACGCGCTGACGCGCGTCGCGGCGCGTCGCGGAGGGCGCGCACATCAGCGGCGTCGCGCGCTCAGTCGAGCCTCACGCCGCCAGCCGCACTTCGCGTTCCGGTGCGGTCGCGCTCCGGTCGCGATTCTTGCCGGCTCTCCGGCGGGTGCCGGTGCTCCGGTCGCATTTCGTGCCGCTTCTCCGGCGCATGAGCGGCACGGAATGCGACCTGAACGGCAGGGTCCGCTCGAGTGGCGGCGGAATCTGCGACCGGAACGGGCGGTCGCCGGCCCCGTCAGCCGCGCGGGGCGCCCGAGGGGCGCTGTGCCCGACGCCGACGGTTGCGGGAGGGCTGTCCGGACGGGGCCGCGGGGGAGTGCTGGCCGCTCTCGCTGGAGTACCGGGCCACTGACCCGCCGCGGGGAACGTCGGTGCGGGCCGAGGAGGCCGCGTCGCGACCGCCCTGACCGCGTCCACCGGAGCGCGCCCCTGCCGACTGCTGACGGCCGCCGCGACGTCCGCCCTGCGCCTGGCCGCCCCGCGACTGACCGCCCTGAGGCTTCTGCGCGGAACGCTGCTGCTGCTGCTGCTGCGGCGGCGCGGGCTTCACGTGCGGGGCGCGGTCCCCGACCAGGCCCTCGACGACGTCGGTCGTCACGGGCTCGAGCGCGGCCGTGATCTGCGCCTTGCGCAGGAGGTCCTTCACGTCGCGGCGCTGCTCGGGCAGCACGACCGTCACGACCGTGCCTGCGGCGCCCGCACGGGCCGTGCGGCCCGAGCGGTGCAGGTACGCCTTGTGCTCGACCGGCGGATCGACGTGGACGACGAGATCCACATTGTCCACGTGCACGCCTCGGGCGGCGACATCGGTCGCGACGAGGACGCGGACGCCGCCGTCGGCGGGGTCCGACGAGAACGCCGCCAGGTTGCGCTCGCGGGCGTTCTGCGACAGGTTGCCGTGCAGGTCGACGGCGGGGATGCCGGCTGCCGTCAGCACCTTCGCGAGCTTCTTCGCCTGGTGCTTGGTGCGCGTGAACAGGATGCGACGGCCGAGACCGGACGCCAGGTGGTTCACGAGCGCCTTCTTGCGGTCGACGTCCTCGATGAGCAGCACGCGGTGCGTCATCTCGCCGACGGGGACGCTGGCCTCGTCGACCTCATGGCTCACCGGGTTCACCAGGAAACGCCGGGCGAGGGTGTCGATGCCGCGGTCCAGCGTGGCGCTGAACAGCAGACGCTGACCGCCGGTCGGAGTCGCCTGGAGGATGCGCGTGACGCCGGGGAGGAATCCGAGATCGGCCATGTGGTCGGCCTCGTCCAGGACGGCGACCTCCACGGCATCCATGAAGGCGACCTTCTGCTTCATGAGATCCTCGAGGCGGCCGGGGCAGGCCACCACGATGTCCACCCCGCTGCGCAGCGCCTGCTCCTGCGGGCGCTGGCTGACGCCGCCGAACACGGTCGCGACCGTGAGACCTGCAGCCTTCGCCAGGGGCGACACGGTCGCGGCGATCTGGGTGGCGAGCTCACGGGTCGGGGCGAGGACGAGGCCGCGCGGGTGGCCAGGACGGGTGCGCGTGCCGGACGCGGCGAGCCGGGCGACGAGCGGGAGCGCGAAGGCGATCGTCTTGCCGCTGCCGGTGCGGCCGCGGCCGAGCAAGTCGCGACCGGCGAGGGAGTCGGGAAGCGTGTCGCGCTGGATCGCGAACGCCTCGGTCTTGCCGTCGGCTTCGAGAACCGCAGCGAGGGGCGCCGGAACGCCGAGGTCGAGGAAAGAAGGCATGGATGTACTCCGTCGGCGCGCGAAGAGGCGCGCGGTAGTGGGTGTGAGGTGGGCGAGGGCGCACGGAGGGTGCGCTCCGGTTCGCCGTTCGAAAGGCCAGATGCTGGGGGAGCGGTGAGCTCGCTTCGGTCCTCGAAGACCCCGTGACGACGACGCAGCTGCCCGTGGGCAACCTCGCAAGTCTACCAGGTCAGGCGTGCAGCGCCTCGTTGAGGGTCACGCCCACTCCGGCGCGCTGCTTGGCCTCGATGGCGCCGGTGACCGAATTGCGCCAGAACAGGAGGCCGTCGCGTCCGCTCAGCTCCGCGGCCTTCACGGTGCGCTTCCCTCCCTCTGCGGCGTCCGGTCCGTCCGCGAGCACGACCTTCGAGCCGGCCGTCACGTACAGGCCGGCCTCGACGACGCAGTCGTCGCCGAGCGCGATGCCGATGCCGGCGTTCGCGCCCAGCAGCGAGCGCTCGCCGATCGAGACGCGTACCGTGCCTCCGCCGGACAGGGTGCCCATGATCGACGCGCCGGCGCCGATGTCGCTGTTCGCGCCGACGACGACGCCCTGTGAGATGCGGCCCTCCACCATGACGGGACCGAGCGTGCCGGCGTTGAAGTTGACGAAGCCCTCGTGCATGACCGTCGTACCCGGGGACAGGTGCGCCCCCAGGCGTACGCGCGACGTGTCCGCGATGCGAACGCCCTCGGGGAGGACGTAATCGGTCAGGCGCGGGAACTTGTCCAGCCCCTGCACCTGGATCCCGTGGCGCTGCAGCAGCGGCCGCAGCCGCGCGGCGTCGGCGGGGAGCATCGGGCCCGCGGTGGTCCAGGCGTTGTTCGGCAGGTGGCCGAAAACGCCGTCGAGGTTCAGGTCGTTGGGCCGCACGAGAAGCCGCGACAGCGCGTGCAGACGCAGGTACGCGTCGGCCGTCGACGCGGGCGCCTCGTCGAGGTCGATCCGCAGCTGCACCAGCTCGGTGCGGACGTTGCGCCGCTCGTCGGCGTCGGCGAGCGCTTCCCAGGTCGCGACGGCGGCCACGGCATCCGCGGCATCCAGTTCGCCGAACCCGATCTCGGGATACCAGGCGTCCAGAACCGTGCCGTCCGCGGCGATCGTGGACAGTCCGACACCCCATACCGTGCGCGCAGTGCTCATGACCACCACGCTACCGTGCCGCGCGATCCGCCCGAGCCGTAGGCTTGTGCCATGCCTCTGGATCTCACCGCGTCCTCGCTCGACATCACCCGGACGATCTGCGACATCCCGAGCGTCTCGGGGGACGAGGCGGCGCTCGCCGACGCCATCGAGGCGGCGGTCCGTCCGCTCGCGCATCTCGATGTGCTCCGATTCGGGAACACGGTCGTCGCGCGGACGCAGCGCGGGCGCGCGCAGCGCGTCGTGATCGCGGGGCACATCGACACCGTCCCCATCAACGACAACGTGCCCACGCGCGCCATCGACGTCGAGGGCGAGCCGTACCTGTGGGGTCGCGGGACGGTCGACATGAAGGCGGGGGTCGCGGTGCAGTTGAAGCTCGCTGCGGAGCTGACCGATCCCGCACTGGACATCACCTGGATGTGGTACGACAACGAGGAGGTCGCGGCCAGCCTGAACGGCCTGAACCTCCTCTCGGATGCCCGGCCGGAGCTGTTCCAGGCCGATTTCGCGATTCTCGGCGAACCGTCGAACGGCCAGGTCGAGGGCGGCTGCAACGGCACGCTGCGCGCCGTCGTGCGCACCCGCGGAGTCCGAGCGCACAGCGCGCGGGCCTGGGTCGGGGAGAACGCGATCCACGGGGCGGCTCCCATCCTCGCCCGTCTCGCGGAGTACCGCGCCAAGGAGGTGCCCGTCGAGGGACTGGTGTACCGCGAGAGCCTGAGTGCGGTGCGCATCTCCGGGGGCGTCGCCGGGAACGTGATCCCCGACCTGTGCGAGGTCGAGGTCAACTACCGTTTCGCGCCCAGCAAGACGGCCGCACAGGCGGCCGCGCACGTCCGCAAGGTGCTGGACGGCTTCGAGGTCGAGATCACGGACGCCGCGGACGGCGCCCGCCCAGGACTCGACGCGCCCATCGCCCGGCAGTTCGTGACGGCCGTCGGCGCCGAGCCGCGTCCGAAGTACGGCTGGACGGATGTCGCGCGGTTCTCGGCGCTGGGCATCCCGGCCGTCAACTACGGACCGGGTGACCCGCACCTCGCGCACCATGACGAGGAGCGCGTCGCCGTGGCGCAGATCGATGCGGTCGAGCGGGGCCTGCGCGCGTGGCTCACGGCGTCCTGACCGCCGCCCGGCGCTGGGCACGGACTCCGATCGCGGCGCGGATCGCCGCGATCTATGTGCTCGCGCGGCTGGTGACCACCGCGCTGCTGGGCCTCGCGGCCTCCCTGTCGGGGCCGGCGTCGCGGTTCGGACCCGAGGCCGGAATCGACGACTTCGTCGTCGGATGGGATGCTCAGTGGTACTGGTTGGTCGCGGTCGAGGGCTATCCGTCCGAACTGCCGCTCACCGAAGCGGGCACGGTGGCCGAGAACGCATGGGCGTTCATGCCGGTCTACGCATATCTGGCGCGCATCGTGGGTGTGCCGTTGGGTTCCTGGGGTGCCGGGGCGCTGGTGATCTCGCTGGCCGCCGGGTACGCGGCGTGCCTCGCTCTGCACCGGCTGCTGCGCGGGCGGATCGGATCCGCGCCCGCGCTGTGGGCTGTGGCCTTCTTCGCCTCCGGCCCGCTCGCCGCGCTGTTCCAGGTCGGATACGCCGAGGCGCTGTTCGTCATGATGCTGCTGTTCGCGCTGGATGCCGTGCAGCGCCGGCGCTACGGCATCCTCTACGCCCTCATTCCGATCATGGCATTCACGCGCCCGGGCATCCTCGCGTTCGCGCTCTTCCTGGGGCTGCACGGCATCCTGCGCTGGGTGCGCCGTGATCGAGAGCCGCTGCGGAGGGTCGAGGTCGTGCACATCCTGCTCCTCGGTGCGCTCGCGACCGTCACGGGCTTCGCCTGGCAGGTGATCGCCGGCCTCGTCACGGGGGACGCCGGTTCGTACCTCGCCACCGAGCTGGCGTGGCGCCGGGCCTGGGGGATGGGCGAGGACGGCTTCGTGCCGTTCGAGGGATGGATCCAGGCGGCGCAGTTCTGGTTCTCGCACTGGGGGATGCCGGGGTGGTGGGGTCTCGTGGCGCTGGTGCTGCTCGTGGCCGGCGCGACAGCGGCGCTGCTGTTCGCCCCGTCGGTCCGTCGGCTCGGAGCCGACGTGCGGCTGTGGAGCGCCAGTTACCTGCTGTACTTGCTCGCGGTGTTCTTCCCACAGTCATCGACGTTCCGTCTGCTCCTGCCGCTGACGCCGCTGTGGGGTGCGGTGGTGCCGAGGCGGCGGGCGTATCGGTTCGCCGTCCTCGTGCTGTGCATCGCCGGGCAATGGCTGTGGATCTATCACGTGTATGCCCTGGGGAACACGTTCTGGCAGGTTCCGTGACCCGTTGTTCATGACGGATTCTTCCCAGCGGGCGCACAGGGTACCGGCCCTACCGATAAACTCGATGCATACCACCGAGGAAAAGGAGCCACGATGGCAGCGATGAAGCCGAGGACTGGAGACGGACCCATGGAGGCCGTCAAGGAGGGGCGCCTCATCATCGTGCGTGTTCCGCTCGAAGGCGGCGGCCGTCTGGTCGTCTCCGTGAACGACGCCGAAGCGAAGGAGCTTCACGACGTGCTGGCAGCCGTCGTGGATGCGGCCTGAGTCCTCTCCCGCTCCGGCGGGGACGATGGGGCGGCGGATCTCCGGATCCGCCGCCCCTTTCGCGTCAGTCGGTCTCGGCGACGCTGATCAGCTGGAGCAGTCCCTCGCCCGAGGACGAGATCGACGCCAGCACGGCCTCGGACTGCTGGGTCTCCTGGATGAGCGAGCGGTACCCGGCGGTCACGGCGTCGCGCTGCACCGGGTCGGCGACCTTGCCCCCGACGAGGATGCGGGGGACGAGGACGATGCCGCCGGTGCGCACCAGGCGCAGGCCGTGCTCGACGTACTCGATCACGTTCTCGGGGTCGGCGTCGACGAGGACGATGTCGTAGGAGCCCTCGTTCATGCGCGGGAGCACATCCGCTGCGCGGCCGGTGATGAACCGTGCGCGCGTGGTGGGGATCCGTGCTTCGGCGAAGGCCTGCCGCGCCGCGGCGAGGTGCTCCGGTTCGTTGTCGATCGACGTCAGCACGGCGTGCGGCGCTCCGCGCAGCAGCCACAGTCCGGACACCCCGGCACCCGTGCCGATCTCCACCATGGTGCGGGCGTTCACGGCTGCGGCGAGCAGGGCGTACTGCGAGCCGACCAACGCGCTGATGGGTGCCGCGCCGATCTCGTCGGCTCGGGCTCGGGCGCGGGTGATGGCATCCGGCTCCGCCGTGGCCTCGCGGATGTATCGCGCGTTGGCGTCGTGCTCGCTCATGGCGTCTCCCGTACTGCTGGTTTCCTTCAGATTAGGTGCATGCCGCGGTCTCGTCGGTCAGGCGCGGCGGGGTAGCCTGGAGCGATGGGGTTCGGACTCGACTTCGAGAAGCTGCTGGTGATCGGTCTGATCGCCGTGCTTCTGATCGGCCCTGAGCGCCTGCCGCACTACGCCGAGCAGTTCGCGAAGCTCGTGCGCCGGGGCGGAGAGCTCCTGCGCGACACCCGCAGCCGCGTGCAGGAGGAGATGGGCCCGGAGGTCGCGGACGTCGACTGGCGCAAGCTCGATCCCCGGCAGTACGATCCGCGCCGGATCATCCGGGACGCGCTGTTCGAGGACTCCGCGCCGGCGCCGATCGCGCCGTCGGCACCCGTCGCGGCGCCGGCGCCGACACCTCCTCCTGCCCCGCGCGTGATGCCGGTGTTCACCCGGACCAGCCCGCCGCCGTTCGACCCCGAAGCGACCTGACGACCGCCGGCCGTTCTCAGCCGATCTTCGCGCGCAGCCGTTCGAGATCGGCGTCGGTCAGCAGGAGGCGCGGGAGGGCGGTCATGGCGGAGGACCCGCGCAGCTGGAGCATGACGGCGTCCTGACCGGCCTTCATGCGCCGGAACGTCGAGTACGCGATCCGCGACGTGCCCTGGGCGCTCTCGACCCGGAGCTCGTCCTCGCCGACCCGGACCGACACGCTCGTCCCCGCCGGCATCGCCGCGGCGAGCGAGCGGCGCACGCTGGTCACCGTGAGGATCGCGTACAGCACCATGACGCCGGCGATGAGGGTCGGCATGACGATCATGCTCCCCGCTTCTGCCGGCGCCAGCGCCGCCGCGGTGCCGAAGGAGATCAGGGCGATGAGCAGCGCCGCCGCGAGCACGATCCACACGACGATCGACAGCGGGCGGGTGAGGACGAAGATCGTCGCGTCGCGGGACATGCGGGCCAGCAGGTCGCGATCGACCGGGACGTATCGGGGGGCATCGGTCACCCCTCCATTGTCGCGTGTGCGCGCGGTGGAGGGATCAGGCGGGGGAGAAGGGAAGCGGCCGTCCGGCCAGCCCCCTGCCTCTCGTCGTGATCCGCCGGGCGAGCGCGTCGATCGCGGCGGCCGCGGCATCCTCGGCGTCTGCGACGACGACCGGAGTCCCGGCATCCCCGCCGGCGCGCAGTGCGGGGCTGAGCGGGATGGAGGCCAGCAGGGCGACGGGCTCCTCGGGGGTGGACAGGGCGCGGGCGACCTCGGCGCCGCCGCCGGAGCCGAACAGGTCGACCACGGTCCCGTCCGGCAGTGCGAACGGCGCCATGTTCTCCACCACGCCGATCACCCGCTGTCCGGTCTGCCTGGCGACCAGGCCGCTGCGCACCGCGACCTCGGAGGCCGCGGCCTGAGGCGTCGTCACCACGATCACCTCGGCGTGCGGCAGGATCTGACCGATCGAGATCGCGATGTCACCGGTCCCTGGGGGCATGTCGATGAGCAGCACGTCCAGGTCGCCGAAGAACACGTCGGTGAGGAACTGCTGGACCGTGCGGTGCAGCATTGGGCCGCGCCACGCCACGACCGACTCGCCGTCGCGCAGGAACATGCCGATCGAGATCGTCTTCACTCCGTGGGCGACCGGCGGCAGCATGAGGTCGTCGATGCGCGTCGGCTGCGTCCCCGACGGGATGCCCAGAAGGCCCGGGATCGAGAAGCCGTGCACGTCGGCGTCCACCAGACCGACCGCGAGTCCCCGCTCGGCGAGGGCGACCGCGAGATTGGCCGTGACGGTGGACTTGCCGACGCCGCCCTTGCCGCTGGAGACCAGGATCACCCGTGTGAGGGAGTCGGGTCCGAAGGGCATCTGCCTGGCGGGGCGGCCGGCGCGCAGCTTCTCGGTGAGCGCCCTGCGCTCGTCGGGGGTCATGACCCCGACGGCGACCTCGACGTCCTCGACGCCGGGGACGGATGCCGCGGCGCGCCTGACGTCGGACTCGATGCGGTTCGCGGCCGGGCATCCCACGATCGTCAGGACGATCGCGACGTACGCGGTGGAACCCTCCAGGCTGATGTCCCGGACCATGTCGAGCTCGCCGATGGGCCGGCGCAGCTCCGGGTCGGAGACCGCCTCGACCGCGGCGCGGACGCGCTCTGCCGTCATCGGCGCGGCCGCCGCGTCGTGATCGGGCCGGTGCGCGGGGACGCGCCATCCGACGGGCTCTCCGCATCAGCCGACGGCCCGTCCTCGAGCTCGGCCAGCAGCGCCCTCAGCTCCTGGCGCAGCACGTCGCGTGTGACGACCTGGGCGTTGCGCTCCTCGAGCGACAGCCGCAGCGCCACGATCTCGCGCGCCAGATACTCGGTGTCGGCGAGGTTGCGCTCGGCGCGCTGACGGTCCTGCTCGATCTGCACGCGATCGCGGTCGTCCTGACGGTTCTGCGCCAGCAGGATCAGCGGTGCGGCGTACGACGCCTGCAGCGACAGCATGAGCGTGAGCGCCGTGAAGCCGAGGGCCGCGTCGTCGAAGCGCAGGTTCTCCGGCATGAGCGTGTTCCAGCTGATCCAGAGCACGCAGAACAGCGTGAGGATCAGCAGGAACGCGGGGGTGCCCATCGCACGGGCCACCCACTCCGTGAAGCGACCGAAGCGGTCGCGCGAGGTCGGCCGCTGCCGGGTCGTGGCTCGCCCGAGGGGGGCGTCGAGCGCGGTGCGCGCGTTCCTGGCCATCATCGGGCCCCCGAACCGGTCGCGGGTTCATCGATGTCGTGCGTCCGCCAGTCGTCGGGAAGCAGATAGTCCAGCACGTCGTCGATGCTGATGGCGCCGACCAGGCGGTGGGCGGCGTCCACGACGGGGAGCGACACGAGGTCGTAGCTGGCCAGCATGCGGGCGACTTCCGCCGCCGACGCGGTCACCGAGACGGGCTCCATGCTGTCGTCGACGATGGCCCCGAGGCGCTCATGCGGCGGGTAGCGCAGCATGCGCTGGAAGTGCACGACGCCCAGCAGCCGCCCGGTGGGGGTCTCGAACGGCGGGAGCGTGACGAAGACCGCGGCGGCCAGAGCGGGGTGCAGCTCATGCCGGCGGATCAGGGCGAGGGCCTCGGCCACCGTGGCGTCCGCGGACAGGATGATGGGCTCGGTGGTCATGAGGCCGCCGGCCGTGTCCGGCCCGTACGCGAGGAGCGTCCGGACGTCCTCGGCCTCCTCCGGCTCCATGAGCTCGAGGAGCTGTTCGAGGCGCTTCTTGGGCAGCTGGGCGAGCAGGTCGGCCGCGTCGTCCGGCTCCATCTGGTCGAGGATGTCGGCCGCGCGCTCGTCGCCGAGGCGGTCGAGGATGTGCACCTGCTCGTCCTCGGGCATCTCCTCCAGCGCGTCGGCGAGCCGGTCGTCCGGCAGCTCCTCCGCCACCTCGATCATGCGCTGCTGCGGCAGATCGAGCAGGGTGTTCGCGAGGTCGGCGGCGTGCAGCTCGGAATACGAGGCGACGAGCTGCTCGGCGGACTGCGCCTCACCGGGCGCGCGCTCCTCGGCGACCTCGTTCCAGGCGGCGAAGGCGGTCGGACCCTTGGCGAACGGCGAGGCGCTGGTCTTCGGCTTGCGCAGGAACAGCTGGGTGATGCTCCATTCGCCGAGCCGGTTCGGTTCGATCGCGACGTCCTCGATGACGGCGGAGCCGCCGCCGTCGACGAATGCGACCCTCCGACCGAGCAGTTCGGCCAGCACGCGCACCTCGCCGGGGCGCGGCTGGAACCGGCGCACGTTGATGAGCCCGGTCGTGATGACCTGGCCGGCGCGGATGGACGTGACGCGGCCGATCGAGAGGAACACCTGGCGACGGCCGGGGATCTCCACGACGAGGCCGATCACGCGCGGCGCGGCCGTACTTCGGTACACGATGACGACATCCCGGACCTTGCCGAGCCGGTCGCCCACGGGGTCGAAGACGGCGCACCCGGCCAGGCGCGCGACGAATACCCGTTGTGTGCTCACGCGTCCAGCGTAGTCCGCGGGCGCGGGCGAGCGGGGCCCACAGCTCCGGCCACGGACGCGCATGGAAGAATGGACGGATGAGCATGCTGAACCGCCCCGCAGACGGTGCCGAGGTCGGAGAGACCGTCGCCTCGATGCGCGAATACGAGCGCGCACAGAAGACGGTGTCGCAGCTCATCGCGGGCGAGGTCCCGGCAAGGGACATCGCGATCGTCGGCCAGGGGGTGCGCACGATCGAACGCGTCACCGGTCGGCTCGGCTACGCGGCCGCCGCGCGCTCGGGCGCCATCAACGGGCTGCTGATCGGCCTGCTCCTCTCCGCGATACTCGTGCTCGGCAATCCCGAAGCGCCCATCCAGCTCTTCGTCGCCTACCTCTTCATCGGCGTCGCGATCGGCATGATGCTCAGTCTCGTCACGTTCGCGATCGTCCGCCGCCGCCGCGACTTCGCGAGCGTCACGCAGATGGCCGCGGACCACTACGAGGTGACGGTCCTGCCGGCATCCCTCGCGAAGGCGCGCCAGGTGCTCGGCGGTCAGCGTCCGGCACCGGTGCGACCGCCGGTGAACCTCGACGAGCCGCCGCGGTACGGCGAGCGGATCACCCCCGGGCAGCAGGAGCAGGCAGCGGCGCCGTCCGGACCGGTCTCCGCGACCTCGGCGGCCTCGGCGACCGGTGGTCAGCCGGTCATCCCGCCGCGTCCCGCGGATCCGCGCCCGCGCTACGGCGAGCGGGTCCCTGGGGACGCCGCGGCGCCTGCCGACCCGAAGCCGGCCGCTCCTGCCGAGCCGAAGCCGGCAGCTGCCGCGGGATCCGAGCCCGTGTCGCCCGACGCCGCGGACGGCGAGGCTCCTGCTTCCTCCGCGGCACCGGCGAAGCCGGCCTCCGATGAGGCGGCCGGCGGCAAGCCCGCCGACGACTGAAATGGTCGACGAGCCGCTGCGGATCGAGGTGGCGCTGCCGAACGGCACCGCGACGGTTCCGGCATCCTGGGCGGAACCGGAGAACGACCCGGGACGGGGCACGGTCATCATCGCGCACGGCGCCGGGACGGGGATGGAACATCCCTTCCTCGTCGGACTCGCCGGGGCGCTGAACCAGTCCGGTTTCGCCGCCGTCCGCTTCGACTTCCCCTACCGCGCGCAGGGGCGGCGCATGCCCGGGCCGGCCGCCCACGCCGTCGCGGCCTGGAACGCCGTGCTCGCCGCGGTGCGGGCGCGGACGGAGGGGCCGGTGTGGGCTTCCGGACGATCCTACGGCGGCCGCATGGCGTCGATGGCCGCGGCCGAGGGCATGGAGGTGGACGGGCTCGTCTACCTCGGGTATCCGCTGCATCCGCCGGGACGGCCGGAGAAGCCGCGCGTCGAACACCTGCCGTCGGTTATCGCGCCCCAGCTGTTCGTCTCGGGGACGGTCGATCCGTTCATCCAGCCGCTGGAGCAGTTCGAGGAGGCCGTGGCGAGCTGCCAGGACGCACGCATCGCCTGGATCGACGGGGGAGGACACTCCTTCGAGGTGAAGGGGAACAAGCGCCCCGCGGCGATCATCGGCGCATCGCTGGCGCCACTCGTGGTGGACTTCGCCGCGACCGCGCGATGACGTCTGCGACGATGGTGGGGTGAGCCTCGACCGCATCGCCCTCATCTCGGACGTCCACGGCAACATGACGGCCCTGGAGGCCGTGCTGGCCGACATCGCGGAGCGCGGCATCCATCGGATCTTCAACCTCGGAGACACGGCAGGGAAGGGACCGCGGGGAGAAGCCGCGGTGCGGCGCTGCCGTGAGGTGTGCGAGGTGAACGTTCGCGGGAACTGGGACGACTTCCTGCGCTTCACTGCGGACGATGCGCCGGAGGAGATGCGCTGGTGGCATGCCGAACTGTCGGCGGAGAGCCTGGCCTGGCTCGGCGCCCTGTCGCTCAGCCACGACCTGGTGATGAGCGGGCGGCGCATCCGGCTGTTCCATGCGTCGGCGGAGAGCCCCCACACGCGAGTGCACTTCCACCACACTCCCGAGCAGTTCGCCGGCATGTTCGTCAACACCGAGATGACGGGAGACGGTCCTTCCCCCGATGTGGTCGGGTATGCGGACATCCACGACGCATACATCGAGTCCGTCGACGGGCGGACCCTGTTCAACGTCGGAAGCGTCGGGAACCCGCTGGACATCCCGCAGCCCTCGTACGTGATTCTCGAGGGCGTGACGGATGCCGAGGACCCGGCGCCCTTCGGCGTCCAGTTCGTGCGCGTGCCCTACGACGTCGAGGTCGAGATCGCGGTGGCCGAGGAAGTGGGGATGCCGACGCGCGACGTGTGGTCGGTGGAACTCCGGACGGCCGTGTACCGGGGGCAGCAGTGAGCGGCTTCCACCACGTCGAAGTGTGGATCGCGGATCGCTCCCTCGATGCGGCATGGGAGTGGCTGCTTTCGGCGCTGGGATTCGTCCGGGAGCAGGAGTGGTCCGAGGGGATGTCCTGGGCGGCGGGCGGTGCCTACCTGACGCTCACGACCTCGCCGAACCTGTCCGCCGCTGCGCACGATCGGCGCCGACCCGGAGTGAACCACCTGGCGTTCCGCGGCGGTGCGCCCGCAGCGGTGGATGCTCTGATGGCGGCAGCTCCCGCGCACGGATGGACGCCGCTGTACGCCGAGCGGTACCCGCATGCCGGGGGCGAGGACTACTACGCGGGTTGGCTGGAGAACGCGGCGGGATTCAAGGTCGAGGTCGTGGCGGAGTCCTGACGCGTGCCGAACTCCGGCAGACCGAGAGTCGGCGGGCCGCATCACCGGCGTTCTGGTCGATTCTGCAGGAGTTCGGTACACCCGGGCCGTCGCTTGTAGGGTGTCGGTCATGCCCCTCGCCCTCGTCACCGGTGCCGCCCGCGCAGACAGCATCGCCGCCGGCATGGTCCCCCGCCTGCGGGCGGACGGATGGGAAGTCGTGACCAGCGATCTCACTGATGCCGACCACCCGTGCGACCTGTCCACTCCGACCGGGCCTGAGGAGTTGGTCTCGACCATCGTCCGCGAGCACGGCGCGATCTCCGCACTCGTCCTCTCGCATGCGCACGACGTGCCGACCGGCATCCTCGACACGACGGCGGAGAGCTTCGACCGCCACGTCGCCGTCAACGCCCGCGCGAGCCTGCTGCTGATCGCCGCCTTCGCTCGGCAGATCCCGGAGGACGGGGGAGCGGTGGTGGCGCTGACCAGCGACCACACGACCGGCAACCTGCCCTACGGGGCGTCCAAGGGCGCGCTCGACCGGCTCGTGATCTCCGCGGCGCGCGAACTCGGCCCTCTCGGCATCTCGGCGAACGTGCTCAACCCGGGCCCGATCGACACGGGCTGGTTCCCGGACGGATTCGCCGAGACACTGCTGCCGGCGCACCCGCTCGGGCGCGTCGGGACCCCGGCCGACATCGCGGCGTTCGTGTCGTTCCTGGTGTCACCCGAGGGACGCTGGGTCTCCGGGCAGCTCCTGCACGCCGACGGCGGTTTCTCGGCCCGCTATTGAGCCGAGCGACGCCGTCAGGCCTGGACGCGCCGGATCCACTCCTCGACCTCGTCGGCCGTGCGGGGGATGCCCGCCGAGAGGTTCACGGGTCCGTCCTCGGTCATGAGGACGTCGTCCTCGATCCGCACGCCGATGCCGCGCAGCTCCTCGGGCACGGTGAGGTCGTCGATCTGGAAGTACAGCCCCGGCTCGATCGTGAACACCATCCCCGGCTCGAGGATGCCGTCGTAGTACATCTCCCGCCGCGCCTGGGCGCAGTCGTGCACGTCGATGCCGAGGTGGTGGGAGGTGCCGTGGACCATGTAGCGGCGGTGCTGTCCACCGGCATCCGCATCCAGCGCCTCCTCGGCCGTGACGGGCAGCAGGCCCCACTCCGCGACGTGTGCGGCGATGACCGACATGGCCGCCTCGTGCACGGTGCGGAACGGCACGCCCACCCGGGCCGCAGCGAACGCCGCGTCCGCGGCCTCGCGCACCGTCTCATAGACCCGTCGCTGCACGTCCGAGAACGTCCCGTTCACCGGCAGCGTGCGAGTGATGTCCGCCGTGTAGAGACTGTCGGCCTCGACCCCGGCATCCACCAGGATCAGGTCCCCGGGGACGACCGTCCCGTCGTTGCGCGTCCAGTGCAGGTAGCAGGCGTGCGGACCGGAAGCCGCGATCGTGTCGTATCCCTCGCCGTTGCCGTCCTCGCGGGCCCGGCGATGGAAGACGCCCTCGACGACGCGCTCGCCGCGTGCGTGCGCGGCGGCCTGGGGGAGCGCGCGGATGATGTCGTCGAAGCCCTGGGCGGTGATGTCCACGGCCCGACGCATCTCGGCGATCTCGTACTCGTCCTTCACGAGGCGCAGTTCGGACACCACTCGATCGAGGTCGGCATCGCCCAGTGCGACGTCGTCGTCTCCGGGCTGGAAGACGTGCAGGTGGTCGGTCGCGATGTCGAGATCCGCGGCGACCCCGGCGAGCGACGGGCGAGGCCCGATCCAGAACTCGCCCACCGTCGCGTCCGCGTAGAACTCGGTGGTGGTGCGGTCGGCGCGCTCGCGGAAGTACAGCGTGACGTCGTGCCCGGCGTCCGTCGGCTCGAAGACGAGCACCGAATCGGGCTCGGAGTCCGACGCCCACCCGGTGAGGTGCGCGAAGGCGGAGTGCGCGCGGAACGGGTAGTCGGTGTCGTTGCTGCGCTGCTTGAGGGAGCCCGCCGGGATCACCAGGCGCTTCCCGGGGAACGCCGCCGAGACCTTCGCGCGCCGCGCCGCGGCGAACGGCGCCTGCGCCCGAGGCGCGGGCAGCGATTCCGGGCGCTCGGCCCAGCCGGTCGAGATGCTGTCGAGGAAGCCCCGCGGGAACGGCTGCTTGCGGTTGGTGACCGGCGTCTTCGCCGCGTCCTCGTCGGTGGCCTGTGCGATCGTGTCGCTGGATCCGGTGCTCATGCGTCCAGTCTCTCACTCCTGCCCGCGACATAGGCTGGACGAGTGAGTCCCGAGAGCACCCCGCAGCGCCCGACCCCCGCCGTCACGATCCTCATCGACGCCGTCCTCGTCGTGGTGTTCTGCCTTCTGGGCGGACTGTCGCACTCGCTCGGCGAGCCGGATGCCGCGGCGCGCGTCCTCGCCTCCATCTGGCCGTTCCTGGCGGCGCTCATCGTCGTGCACGCCGTGGCGCTGCTCGGAGGGATCGACGCCGCTCGGGTCGTCCCCGGCATCCTGATCTGGGTCGTCACGGTGGCCGGCGGCATGGCGCTGCGCGCGCTGACCGGCCAGGGAACGGCCTGGGCGTTCGTCGTCGTCACGGCGATCGTGCTCGCCGTGTTCCTCGTCGGGTGGCGCGTGGTCGCGCTGCTCCGGCGCCGCCGGTCGCGCTGAATCAGCCGGCCGGGTCGAGCTGGACGACGAGACCGCGGTGGTCGCTGCCGTCGGCGTCGAGCACGACGGACCCCACCGGCTCCCAGTTCCTGCTCGCCATGATGTGGTCGATGGGTGCGCCGACGAGCTCCGGCAGGGACGCCGGCCAGGTGGCCACCGCCCCGTTGCCCGTCGCGGCGGCCGCGTCGCGGCAGTAGCCCATGTCGCCGCCGTCGACGCCCAGGGACGCCATGTGGTCGATCGTGGCGTTGAAGTCACCCGCGAGGATGAAGTCCCCCTCGGGACACTGGTCCGCGATCCACGCCAGATCGCTCTGCCAATGATCCATCGCCTCCGGGCGCGGCGCGACCGCGTGCACCGCGACGACGGTCGGACCGTCGCCGTCCACCGGCATCACGACCGCGCTCGGCACGGAGCTGGTGTTGCTGGACCCGTCCACGGAGGACTGGATCACGGAGTAGTCGCCCAGCTCAGGGGAGATCAGGATCGTGGTCTGCCACGCCTGCGGACCGTCCGGGATGTCCGGGTTGAACTGCACGTGATGGACCCACATCGGATGCCCCTGCTCGCGCAGCATCACGGCTATCCGCGCGCCGACGGACTCCGCCGTCTCGGGCAGCGCCACGATGTCGGCATCCTGTTCCAGGATCTCCGAGGCGATGTCCTCCGCCGGGATGGCTTCGCCTGCCGTGTTCCAGGTCATCACCCGCACGCTGCCCTCGGTGCGCTCCGGGAGCGCATCCGTGCCCAGGCCGCGGACGGCGCCGATCGCGATGGAGGCGCCGGCCCCGATGAGCGCGACGATCAGGATGGACGCCGCGAAGCCGCGCAGCGGCTTGGCGAACAGCAGCAGCAGCGCCAGCACGACGATGACCCCGTAGGCGAGTGCCACCGCACCCCGCACGGCGACCAGCTGCGCGAAAGGATATGTCTGCTCCAACCGGAAGAACTGCGGCCACACCAAGACCGCCGTCGCGATCGCGAACAGCACGGTCACCAGAATCCCCAGCACTCGGAACATCGCCTTCCAGCCTAGGTGCGCGGCCTGTGAATCCTCTGGCGTGCCGGGCCGCGTCTCGACACGGCGCGTCGCCCCGGCGCGAGCCCGTGCGTGCAGCGGGCGATACGCTCGGGGGATGAGGAGTGCCCAGCGGTTTGACGGTCCGAGCGACCTGCATCTGCACTCCAACCACTCCGACGGCACCCAGCCGCCTTCCGAGGTCGTGCGACAGGCGCACGCCCACGGCATCCGGACCCTCGCGCTCACGGACCACGACCGCACGACGGGGTGGGAGGAGGCCGGACGTGCCGCCGCCGAGCTGGGCATGACGTTCCTGCCCGGGATGGAGCTGTCCGCCAAGCATGAGTGGCGCAGCGTCCATGTGCTCGGATACCTCTTCGACCCCATCGATCCGGCGCTCGCCGCCGAGACCGACCGGATCCGCGGTGACCGCGTCGGCCGCGCCGAGCGGATCGTGCGCAACATCGGCCGCGACTATGACCTGCACTGGGACGACGTCCTGGCACAGACGACGCAGGACGCCACGGTCGGACGCCCGCACATCGCGGATGCGCTCATCGCCCGCGGCATCGTCCGTGACAGGGCCGAGGCCTTCGACGGCATCCTGCACCCCCGCGAGGGGTACTACGAGCCGCACTACGCGCCGGATCCGCTGACGGCGGTGCGCCTGATCACCCGCGCCGGCGGCGTCGCGATCATCGCGCATCCGGTCACCAGCGGGCGGGACCGGATGATGCCGCTCGCATTCATCGAGCGTCTGATCGCCGAGGGCCTGGGCGGATTCGAGATCGACCACCGTGAGAACACCGAGGACGGCAAACGGCTGCTGCGCTCGATCGCGGCGAAGCACGACCTCATCGTCACCGGGTCCAGCGACTATCACGGCGCAGGCAAGCCGAATCTTCCCGGAGAGAACACGACCGCCGACGACATGGTCGCGCGGATCATCGACCGCGCCACCGGCACGGCACCGCGATATCCCTGAGGCGCGACTGTCGGGGAACTCCCGGGTGACGACGATAGGTTCCGGGCATGCAGCGGGCGACTTCCCTCGAGCGGCGCATCGACGACATCGCCCATCGACTGCTGCGGGACGCCTCGGCGGGCGGCGTCCGCGCGGGGATCATCGAGTTCGCCGTGTTCGTGCTCAAGCAGGCCTGGGCCTGCGTCTTCGGTGCGGCGCTGCTCGCGGTGATCGTCGCCGCACGGCTCTGGTATCCGGACGACGCGGTGCTCGCCCGTAACGACATGCTGACGATCGCGGCGGTGCTGATCCAGGTCGCCATGCTCGTGCTCCGGCTCGAGACGGGGCGCGAGCTCTGGGTCATCGTGCTGTTCCACATCACCGGGACGGCGATGGAGATCTTCAAGACGGATGCGGGGTCGTGGGCGTACGCCGCGGACGGGATGCTGCGCATCGCCGGCGTCCCGCTGTTCAGCGGGTTCATGTACGCGGCCGTGGGCTCGTACATGGTTCGCGTCCACCGGCTGTTCGACCTCGGTTTCACGCGCTATCCCCGCCGATGGATCACGACCGTCGTCGCCGCGGGGATCTACTCCAACTTCTTCACCCACCACTTCTGGTGGGATGCCCGCTGGGTGCTGCTCGCGGCCGTCGTCCTGGTCTGGCTGCCGACGGTCCTGCACGCGCGGGTGTGGCGGCGCGTGCTCCGGCTCCCGCTGCTGGTCGTGTTCGCCGGCGTCGCGGTGGCGATCTACCTCGCCGAGAACATCGGCACGTGGGCGGGCGCGTGGGCGTATCCGGATCAGGTCGACGGCTGGCAGCCGGTGTCCCCGAGCAAGCTGGTCTCGTGGTTCCTGCTGATGATCATCTCGGTGGTCATGGTGACGTGGGTCTACCCGCCGCGGGAGCCTGCTCCGACTCTGCCGGAAGAGGACGAGGGGCGGATGCCGCAGCATCCGCCCCTCGATGGGAACTCTCAGGCGCCGGTCGCCGGTGCGGCCGGTGCGGAGCCGCCGCCCGAGCCGCCGCGGCGACGGCGACGACGACGGGCCGGAGCCGGCTTGCCGTCGTGATGCTCCTTGCCGGCGCCGTCGTGGGTGCCGGCGCCTTCGGCGGCGCGGTCGGCCGCAGGCGCGGACGCGGAGTGCTCGCTCTTGGTCTCGGTGCCCTCGGTGAACGTCGACCCGACGGGGTCGGCCGCGCGGCGACGGCGACGGCGGCGGCGCGTGGTGCCGTCCGAGGTGCCCTCCGCCGCGGCATCCGCAGCCTTCTCCGGACGCTGGCGCTGGGTCTTGACGGCCTGCGTCTTCGGCGCCGTCGTGAGGCGCCCCTTCGTGCCCTCCGGGATGTTCAGGTCGGTGTACAGGTGCGGGCTGGACGAGTACGTCTCGACCGGCTCGGGCTGGCCGAAGTCGAGGGCGCGGTTGATGAGCGCCCACTTGTGCAGGTCCTCCCAGTCGACGAAGGTGACCGCGGTTCCGGTCTTGCCCGCGCGGCCCGTGCGCCCCGCCCGGTGCAGGTACGTCTTCTCCTCATCGGGGATCGTGTGGTTGATCACGTGGGTGACGTCGTCGACGTCGATGCCGCGGGCCGCGACGTCCGTCGCGACGAGCACGTCGCGCTTTCCGGCTTTGAAGGCGGCCATCGACCGCTCGCGCTGCTCCTGTCCCATGTCGCCGTGCACGCCGCCGACGTTGAAGCCGCGGTCGCTGAGCTCGTCGACGAGCTTCTGCGCCGCCCGCTTGGTGCGGGTGAAGATCACGGTCTTGCCGCGGCCCTCGGCCTGGAGGATCCGCGCGATGACCTCGTCCTTGTCCAGGGAGTGAGCGCGGTACACGACGTGCTTGATGTTGGCCTGGGTCAGGCCCTCGTCGGGGTCGTTCGCCCGGATGTGGATCGGGTTCGTCATGAACCGGCGCGCCAGCGCCACGATGGGCCCGGGCATGGTCGCGGAGAAGAGCTGCGTGTGGCGCTTCTCGGGGACCTTCTGGAAGATCTTCTCGATGTCGGCGAGGAAGCCGAGGTCGAGCATCTTGTCCGCCTCGTCCAGCACGACTTCGGTCGCGTTCGACAGGTCCAGCAGACGCTGGCCGGCGAGGTCGATGAGGCGCCCCGGGGTGCCGACGACGATCTGCGCCCCCGCCTTGAGCTGGTCGATCTGGCCCTCGTAGGCCTTGCCGCCGTAGATCGCGACGACGCTGGTCGAGCGGTTGCTGGTGAGCAGATCCATGTCCTCGTACACCTGCACGGCCAGTTCGCGGGTCGGGACGACGATGAGCGCCTTGACGCCCGGCTCCGGGTTCTCGCCCAGTCGCTGGACGACGGGGATGCCGAAGCCGAAGGTCTTGCCCGTTCCGGTCTTGGCCTGGCCGATGATGTCCTGGCCGGGAAGACCCAGCGGGATGGTCTGCTCCTGGATGGGGAACGCGTCGACGATGCCCTTGGCGGCGAGAGCGTCGACGATGTCCTGATCGATGCCGAGTTCGGCGAAGGTTGTCACGATGTGATGTTGCCTGTCCGGCGGCCCGTGCGCGGGGCGCGCCACGTTTACGGATCCACGCCGTCTCATGTGCCACAGGCGCGGGGCCCTGCGTCCTGCGGCAGAGCGTGTCTCCAGCCTACCCGAGCACCCGCTCCGGACCGTCAGGCGGATGCTCGGCGGCCGGACGGGTCGGTAGTCTGAAGTCCATGGTTCAGTGGTTCTGGCAGCGCAAGGCGCCGCGGCGCACGCTGACCCTGCGCAGCCGGGGCGAGGACTCCGGTGCGACGCGCGTCGACTTCGCCGAGCTCGCACCCGAGGAGGACCGCTTCCTCGGGCAGGCGGCGTACTTGCAGCTGGGGTACTTCGAAACGCTGACACGGCTGATCAGGGCGACGCCCGAGCTCAGCGAGAAGGAGGCGCTGTCGCGCGCGGCCGGCGCCGCCCTCGACAAGCACCGCGACATCGTCGACCTCATCGCCGAGCGCGGCGACGACCCGACCGAGCTGATGCTGCCGTTCCGCGAGCACCTGGATGCGTTCCGCCGCAAGACCATCGGCGCGCGTCCGCGCGAGACGCTGCTGGCGGTCTACATCACGGCGGGGATGCTGGACGACTTCTACCTCGCGCTGGCGGGGAGTTACGGCGAGACCGGGCGTCGGGTGGGGGAGATCCTGCGCCAGGACGACCACACCGAGGAGATCGTCGCGATCCTCACCGCGACGATCGAATCGGATGCCGAGTGGCGGTCGCTGCTGTCGATGTGGGCGCGCCGGCTCGTCGGCGACACGCTGCTCGTGGCGCGCTCGGCGCTGCGACCGGAGCGCCTCGTCGTGGACGACGACCGGATCGAGCCGGTGTACACCGAGCTCATGGGCGCCCATGCGCGCCGGATGGACGCGATGGGCCTCGCGGCCTAGCAGCCGCCTCCCTCGCCCCGTGAGCGCCTTCGCGCGAGCGCCTTTCCGCGAGACTTGGCTTGCGGGGTGAGACTTGGCGCACTGACGCAAGTTTCGCTCTGCAAGCCAAGTCTCGCGGGATGCGTGGGGCAGGATGCGAGGGCGCGGATGCGGCGCGAGGCGACGAGGCTAGATGCCGAGAGCGGCCTTCTGCGCGGCATCCGACCGGCGGCGTGTCGCCGTGAGCCCGAGCGTCGCGAGGGCGGCGAGCAGCAAGCCGCCGCCGATGCTCGCCAACCACAGCCAGATGCTGTCCTCGCCGACGCCGGCCCATTGCATCCCGGTGTAGACCAGAGCCGCGACGGCCGTGGCGATCCCGGGCGTCACCACCACCCCGCGCAGCGCGCGTTCGGGCATCAGGAAGTGCAGGGCGATGCCCAGGGCGCACGCGGCGATGAGTGCGAGAAGGATGTACATGTCAGGCGACGAAGCCGACGCGGCGCGATTCCTCGGTGCCGAGTTCGATGTAGGCGAGGTTCGCCGTCGGCACGATGTACGCGCTGCCCTTCACATCGCTGAAGCTGAGGTGCGTGGCGCTCTGCTCGAGCGCCGAGGCCACCTGCGAACGCACCTCGTCGGGGCTGGAGGAGGTCTCGAAGTTCAGCTCACGGCCGGTGTTGACGATGCCGATGCGGATTTCCACGCGTGCTCCTTGAAGTCGGGGACTGAGGCAACTCTACCCCGCGCCCCGGGGGCGGGATCGGGGTGACCGCCGGTTTCGCCCACGGCGCACACGCCGGTGTCGGCGCGCCGCGTTAGCGTGGAGACATGACCGAGGATGCCGCGCAGACCGCCGTGATCGAGGCGCCCGCCGATGCATCCGCCGTCGTGATCGGCTCCCCGGGCACCGGCAAGACCCGCACGCTGATCGCCCGGGTCTCGACGCTCCTCGAGCAGCGGGGATTGCCGCCCGAGTCGGTGCTCGTGCTGACTCCCAGCCGGCAGGCCGCGACCCAGCTGCGCGACGCTGTAGGCGTGCGCACGCGGCAGGCGACCCCGGGCCCGCTGGCCCGGTCCCTGGCCTCGTTCGCCTTCCAGGTCGTGCGCGGGGCGACGGTGCACGCCGGGTACGAGCCGCCGGCGCTGCTGACCGGAGCCGACCAGGACCGCATCATCGCCGACCTCCTCGAAGGGGATGCCGCCGACGAGCGGGACGGGGCCGCATCGCGCTGGCCGGACCAACTGAGTCCTGCGATGCGCGCGTCGAAGGGGTTCCGTTCGGAGCTGCGCGCGTTCCTCGCCGAGTGCACGGAACTCGGCGTCGGGCCCGACGAACTGCGCGCGTCCGACGACGAGGTCTGGCGCGCGGTCGGCGACTTCCTGTCCGAGTACCGCCGCGTGCTCGCGGGCATGCGTTCCGCGCACCGCGACATCCCCGACCTCGTGAGCGAGGCGGCCGCTCTGCTGCGCGAGGCCGATGCCGCCGTGCTCGGCCCTCTCGCCGCATTGCGCGTCGTGCTGATCGACGATGCGCAGGAGCTCACGCGCGGCGGCGTCGAACTCGTGCGGGCGATGCGCGCGCGAGGGGTCGCCGTCTTCGCCTTCGGCGACCCCGACATCTCGTCCGGAGCGTTCCGGGGAGCGACGCCCCAGCTGTTCCACGATCTCGCCTCGGTCCTCGAGGAGGTGCACGTGCTGGACGCCCCGCACCGGCAGACGCCCGCCCTGACGATGCTCACGCGCACGGTCACACAGGCGATCGGCGTCGCCGGACGCGTCGACCACCGCCGTGCGCCGGTGCCCGTGGACGACGACGGGGCCGTCTCGACGTTCATGGCGTCGTCGCCCTATGAGGAGTTCGACCGGATCGCGGGCGTCCTGCGGGACTGGCATCTGAGCCACGGCATCGCCTGGAGCGACATGGCCGTGATCGCGCACGACACCCGTCAGGTCGCGGCGCTGGAGACCGAGCTCGCGGCGCGTGAGGTGCCCACGCGCGCCGCCGGGGTGCAGCGCCCGCTCGGCAGCGAGGGCGTCGTGCGCGACATCGTCGGGATCGTGCGTCTCGCGCTCACCCCGCCGGCGGAGCGCGAGATCGATGCCCTGACCGAGGCGCTGCGCACGCCGTTCGGTGGCATGGACGCCGTGGGGCTGCGCCGGTTGCGCGCGCGGCTGCGCCATCTCGAGCTCGCCGACGCGGGCTCGACGCCGGCCGCAGAGCTACTGCGCCAGGCGATGATGCACCCGGCGCAGCTCGACCGCATCGATGCGCCGGAGGCCAGGGCCGCCGATCGGTTCGCGGCGACGCTCGCGGAGGTCGCGGCCGCCGCCGACGCGGGAGAGACCATCCACGAACTGCTTTGGCGGGTCTGGGACCGCGCCCGCGGGCTGGACGGCGCGCGGCTCGAGCGATCCTGGCGCATCGCGGCCGAGCAGCCCGGCGGCGGCGAGACCGCACGGGCGCTGGACAGTCTGGTGGCGCTGTTCGACGCCGCGAAGCGCTTCGTGGAGCGCTCGCCGGAGGAGAAGCCGGCCGTGTTCATCCACGACATCCTCGACAGCGAGGTCCCCGAGGACACCCTTTCCACGCCGGACCGGCCCGGCCTCGTGACGCTCCTGACGCCGGCGACCGCTCTGGGCGGCGAGTTCGAGGCCGTCATCGTCGCCGGTGTGCAGGACGGCGTGTGGCCGAACGTCCGCCTGCGCGGAGGGATGCTGGGGACCTGGCGTCTCGCGGACGCCGTCACGGCGGCCCGCGCCGGCACGACTGTGCCCGCGCCCGGAGTGCTGGATCGCCGCCGCACCGCGCTGCACGACGAGCTGCGGCTCTTCGTGCGCGCCCTCTCTCGAGCGCGATCCCGACTGCTCGTCACGGCGGTGGACGACGACGACGCGACCCCGAGCGGGTTCTTCGCGTTCCTCCCTCAGCCTGACGCTCCGCATCTGCACCCCTCGGCTGAGCATCCGCTGACGCTCCGCGGTCTCGTGGCGCGTCATCGGCGCGTGCTGACGACGTCGACGTCGGCGCTCGCCCGCGAGGAGGCCGCAGGACAGCTCGCGATCCTCGCGGACGAGGGCGTCCCCGGTGCGCATCCCGACGAGTGGTACGGCGTGACCGCGCCGTCCACGCTTGCCCCGCTGCACGATCTGTCCGTCGACGCGGCGCGGGTCTCGCCCTCGCGGATGGAGTCGTTCGAGGAGTGCGAACTGAACTGGGTCGTGTCGGCACTGGGTGGTGACACGATCCTCCCGCCGTCCGCGGGAATCGGCACGATCGTGCACGAGGCGATGGAGAAGGTGCCGGACGGCGATCTCGAGAGCATGCGTGCGATCCTCGCCGAGCACTGGCCCGAGCTGGACTTCGAGACGGCATGGATCGGCCGGAAGGAGCGCCGGAGGGCGGATCAGTACATCGACCGTCTGCACTCCTACCTGTCCGACGTCACCGTGGACGGCGGGCGCGTGCTCGCCGGTGAGGTCGAGTTCCGCTTCGCCGTCGACCTCGAAGAGGACACCGAGGCCGCGTCGGAGACCGGGACGGCGCCGGCCGTGCACGGACTCTCGGCGGACTCCGGCCCTCACCCGCATCGTGCGGTGGTGCACGGGTTCATCGACCGGGTGGAGGCGTATCCGCCGGGCGGCGGGGAGCACGCCAAGGCCCGCGGCCAGAGATGGGACCGGATGGCCCCGGGGACAACGGAAGGACGGGTCGTGGTCGTCGATCTCAAGACGGGCAAGTACGAGCCCGAGAACGAGCAGAAGGTCGTCGATCACGCGCAGCTCGCCGCCTACCAGATCGCCGTGCAGCAGGGCCTCATCGACGGCGCCGATCCCGCGGCGCTCACGGGAGCGCGTCTGGTGCTCGTGGCCAAGACACTGTCCGGCAGCGACTACCGCGTCGCCCATCAGCACACGCTCGACGGCGAGGCGCGCGCCCGGTTCCTGAACCGCATCGCGGACGCCGCGCGCGGCATGTCGGCGAGCAGCTTCACGGCGCAGACCGAGGCGCACTGCGCGGACACGCAATGGCGGGTGCAGCCCTGCCGCATCCACACCGTCCCGGCGGTGAGCGCATGAGCACGATCTCCACCGAGGAACCCGTGCTGGACGCCTCCGCCGACTGGCCCGATCCTGGAAACGGGATCTCGGCGACCGACATCGCCGCCGCTCTCGGGCTGCCGGCGCCGACGACCGCCCAGCAGCGCGTGATCGAGGCGCCGCCGGCCCCGGCCCTCGTGGTCGCGGGCGCGGGCAGCGGGAAGACCGAGACCATGTCGGGGCGCGTGGTCTGGCTCGTGGCGAACGGGCATGTGCGCCGCGACGAGATCCTGGGTCTCACTTTCACGCGCAAGGCGGCCGGCGAACTCTCCGAACGCATCGGGGCGCGTCTGGCCCTGATCGACGAGTACGGCCGACGAGGCCTCCTGCCGCATCTTCCCGAGATCGTCGCCTCGGGGGCGCTCAGTCGGGTGGATGCCGCGGCCACCGGACCCCAGCGCGATCTCGTCCGTCGGCAGGTGCTCGACGAACTCGGCGAGCGCTTCGGGGTCGCCGGGGCGCCGCCCGCGGCGCGCAGCGCGGAGGACCTCCTGATCCGCCCCCGCGTGTCGACGTACAACGCGTTCGCCGATGCCATCGTGCGCGAGCACGCGGCGCGCATCGGTCGGGACCCCGACGTGGCGATGCTCAGCCAGGCGGCCTCCTGGATGCTGGCCCGCGAGGTCGTGCTGCGGGCGGATCTCCCCGAGCTCGAGGAGATCGACCGGGCGGTCGGGACGGTCGTGGACGCCGTGCAGCGTCTCGCCGGGGACGCGCTCGACCATCGCGCCGATCTCGACCGCGCCGACCGGATCGCCGTCCGGCAGGCTGAGCAGTTCGCTCCGTACACGAGCGGGGGCACGGGGGACATCGACAAGGCGACGGCGAATCTGCTGGCCCTTCCCACCCTCACGGCGCTCGTGCGCGAATACATCGCCGAGAAGCAGCGCCGCGGCGTGCTGGACTTCGCGGATCAGGTGGCCGGCGCGTTCGACATCGTCGAATCCTCTCCCGACGTGCGCGCCGAGCTGCGTGAACAGCACCGCGTGGTCCTGCTGGACGAGTACCAGGACACCTCGGTGATCCAGACCCGGTTCCTGGCAGCCGTGTTCCGCGACTCGGCGGTCATGGCGGTGGGGGATCCGCACCAGTCGATCTACGGCTGGCGCGGCGCGAGCGCCGACAATCTGTACGCCTTCTCGCGCACCTTCGCCGAATCCGTTCCCGCCGTCACCTACAGCCTCATGACGAGCTGGCGCAACGATTCCCGCATTCTCGACGTCGCGAACCGCGTGCTCGAACCGCTGCAGCGGCCCGGCCTCGACGTGCCTCCTCTCGAGCCGCGACCCGGCGCCGGATCCGGAGAGGTGCAGGTGCGCTTTCCGCTCACCGTCGACGACGAGGCGGTGGCGGTGGCCGACTGGTTCGCCGACCGACGCGAGGCGCACGGGGGTCCGAAGCCGCACACCGGAGCCGTGCTGTTCCGCTCCAAGCGGCACATGCAGACCTTCGCGGCCGCGCTCGCCGCGCGGGGCATCCCTCATCGCATCCTGGGGCTCGGCGGTCTGCTGGCCACACCCGAGGTGGTCGACGTCGTCTCCGTGCTGCGGGTGATCCACGACCCCAACGCCGGCTCGTCGCTCATCCGGCTCCTCGTCGGACCGCGGTTCGCCGTCGGCGTCGCGGACATGGCCGCGCTGTACGACCTGGCAGCGGAACTCTCGCGCCGGGACAGCGGCCTGCTCCCGCTCCCGGACGACCTGCGTCAGCGCATCCGCTCCTCGCGCGGCGCCGACGAGGCGGTGTCGATCATCGACGCGGTCGATGTCGTGCGGAGTCTGCGCGACGACTACCGGCTCCTGGAGAGCATCACGCCCGAGGGGCGGGCGCGGCTGCGCGCGGCGGGGGAGATGCTGGAGCGGTTGCGTCGCGCCGCGGCGCAGCCGATCCCCGAGCTCATCCGCCTCATCGAGACGGAGCTGCGGCTCGACATCGAACTCGCCGCGAACGAGACCCGGGGCCCTGCGCGCGTCGCATCGACCCAGTTGCGTGCGTTCGCCGACGAGGTGCGCGCGTTCCTGGCGGCGGATGACCGCGGCACGATCGGGAGCCTCATCGCCTGGCTCGACAAGGCCGAGAGCACCGACGAGCTCATGCCGCGCCCCGAGCCGCCCGAACCCGGCGTCGTCCAGTTGCTCACCATCCACGGATCGAAGGGGCTGGAGTGGGACGCGGTGGCGGTGGTCCGGATGGTCGACGACGAGCTGCCGTCGCGACCGACGGACACCTCGGGGTGGTTCGGGTTCGGAGTGCTGCCCTTCGTCCTGCGGGGCGACGCCGACGCTCTGCCTCGCTTCACCTGGATCCCTCCGGCTGAAGAGGAACTGGATCCCGTGAAGCGCAAGAAGGCCGGGGTCGCCTCGCTGACGAGCTCGAGCAAGACGAACCCGGGCGCGCTCACCGTGTTCAAGGATCGGTACCGCGAGTATCAGAAGCAGGAGGAGCGCCGGCTGGCCTACGTCGCCGTGACCCGCGCCCGCACGGATCTGCTGCTGACGGGGGCGCACTGGGCCGGGCAGAAGAGTCCGCGCAAGCCGTCGCCCTATCTGCTCGAGGCGCTGGACGTGCTCGGTTCCCCGATCCCGGGGGAGCCGGGCGAGGAGAATCCGTACGACGGCCCAGGGAAGACCACCCGGTGGCCGCTGGATCCGCTCGGCGCGCGACGCACCGCGGTCACGGCGGCGGCGGACGCCGTGCGCGGAGCACGGGAACGCCGGTCCCTGCTCGAACCGACCCCGGAGCTCGCGCGCCTGCTGGCGGAACGCGCCGCGCGGCAGGTCGGCGCGGTCGCTGATGCGCCCACGCGTGTGCCCGCGTCGCGGTTCAAGGACTACGTGACCGACTACACCGGCACGGTGCGCTCGCTCGCGCGACCCATGCCGGAGCGTCCCTACAGGCAGACGCGTCTGGGCACGCTGTTCCACGCCTGGGTCGAGCACCGATCTGGGCTCGTCGGCGCGGGGACTGCTCCGGATGCCGCGCTCTGGGAACGGGATGAGGAGGCTCCCGAGGCACACGAGGTCTCCGCGGCCGATCAGGCCGACATGTCGCGGCTCCAAGAGATCTTCGAGCGGAGCGAATGGGCGCCGCTGCAGCCCATCGCCGTCGAGATCGAGATCGACTTCGCCCTCGGCGCGCCCGCGGCGGGAACTTCCGCCGGGAGCGAGCACATCGTCATCTGCAAGCTCGACGCCGTCTACCGACGCGCCGATCGCGGCGGGCGCATCGAGATCGTCGACTGGAAGACCGGCAAGGCGCCCCGCACCGCGGCGGAGAAGGAGGAGCGGATGCTGCAGCTCGCGCTGTACCGGCTCGCCTACCATCGACGGTTCGGCGTGCCGCTGGACGAGATCGACGTCGCCCTCTACTACGTGGCGGACGACCTCGTGATCCGCGGCGACCGGATCTATTCGGAGGAGGAGCTGGTCCAGCGCTGGAGCGCGGCGCGAGCCGCGCGCTGAGCCTCGTCCACGCCGTCGCCCTCCGGGCGCTCGCGCTCGCGGGTCTCGGGCGACCCCGAATCCGCGTCATCGCGCGGCCGCAGGTCGGAGTCGGAGATGTCGGTGAGATCGGCCGTGGCATCGGCGTCGCCGACCGGCTCGGACTCCGCGTTCTCCAGCCAGAGATCCTCCGGGTTGTAGGCATCCGTCTGCATCGACGTGTCGACGCCGGAAGCCGCCTGCTCCGGGACGCGATCGAGGGCGTCCAGGGCGGAGTCCACCCCGTCTCCGCCACGTTCGGCGATCACGGCCAGGTCGTCGCCGCGCAGGCCCTCGGCGAGGGAGTCGAGCAGCGTGGCGGCGTCGTCGACGATGTCGGGGCGGCGCAGGGCGTCTCCGTGCACGAGCCACCGCGCGAACTCGAGTTCGGCGAGCAGCCGTGCCCGGACGCCGATCGCGGCGTCCGGGGCGCGACCGGACGCCGAGGTGTACGCGGCCTGCACATCGGCCGCGGCATCCGGGGCCGCCGACAGCCAGGCCAGATCGACCGCGGGATCCCCCAGGGACAGGGCGTGCCAGCCGACCACGCCCGTCACCCGGGGGCCCTCCTCCGGGTCGTCGGCGAACAGGAAGGACGTGGACTGGGCGCCGCCCAGAGTGACCGCCGATTCGAATCGCCACAGCTCGTCGTCATCGGCCGCTTCGCGCCACCGGACGGTCAGCCGGGCGGGCACCCGCCCGGTGGAGGCCGCGCGATCGACGAGTCCGCGGATCTCGGTGCGCACATCCTCGGCGGTGCGCGCGGGAAGCCCCGCTCCGCGGACGACGGATGCCGGGAGCGCATGGACGGCCGCGATCGCCTGTCCCATCGAGACCGCAGCTCCCCGTCCGGCGGGGACGTCGGCCGCCTCGACGAGGAAGCCGTCCAGGAGTTCGGTCACCAGGGCGCGGGAGTCCCCGAGACGGGTCTCGCCGATGTACTCCGGGACTCGGAACGGCAGCATGGCACGGGCGCCGGCGGTCAGTGCGCGCAGCGCCAGGGCCTCGGCGGCCAGTTCGCGGGCGGTCTCATCGTCGTCGGCGACCCGGATCGCCAGTTCGCGCCCGTCGGCCAGGGTCGCGACCGCGGAATCGAAGCGTCCGTCGCCGGCGGCCGTGAGCGGGCGCGCACCGGTCACCTCCGCTCCGGGCAGTGCCGCTGTCACCGCCGCCGCTAGAGTGAATGCAGAGCGTGCCATGCCCCCAGGGTAGGTCGGCCGCCGGTCCCATCCGTCCACGCCACGCCCGGAGAGGGGGAGTCGATGACCCTCGGACGCGCCCTGTTCGACCGCGCCGCCCACCTGCGCGACGTGCCGGGGATCCTCGACGCGCTGCGGGCGTCCGAGGAGGTCGAGGTCGTCGTCGTCCGGGACGGTCGGGCCCGCGTCGCCGACGGCGCTCTCGTCACGACCACGCCGGCCGAGGTCGGCGAAGCGCAGTGGGCGCTGCTCGGCCGCCGCCCCGCGGGCACGCCGCTGCTCGTGGCCGCGGTCGACACGCCCGCCGAGTCGATCGACGCCGCCCCGGCCGAGACCTGGCTGGGTCTGCGGGACACGGGCGGGATGCTGGACGAGCTCGACACCGAGATGCTCGTCGAGGCCGTCACGCTCGCCGGATGGCTGCGCGACGCGCGGTACTGCCCGACGTGCGGAGTCGCGATGGAGGTGCGTCAGAGCGGCTGGTCGCGCCTGTGCACGGAGTGCGACCGCGAGCATTTCCCCCGGACAGACCCCGCCGTGATCGTCGCGGTGGAGAGCGAGGACGGCCAGGCGCTCCTGCTCGGCGCGAACGCGCAGTGGAACGGTCGGATGTACTCCTGCTTCGCCGGATTCGTCGAAGCCGGGGAGTCGCTGGAGACCACGGTCCACCGGGAGATCGAGGAGGAGGCCGGGGTGCGGCTCAGCGCGCTCCGGTACATCTCCTCGCAGGCGTGGCCCTATCCGCGATCGCTGATGATCGGATTCCGGGCGACCGCGAGCGCCGAGCGCGCCGCCCGCCCCGACGGCGAGGAGATCATCGACGTGCGGTGGTTCACGCGCGCCGAGATCGGCTCGGCGCTGGCCGGAGACGGCCCGGTGGGCCTGCCAGGGCCGGCCTCGATCGCGCGCGCTCTCATCACCGACTGGTACGAGGATCGCGAGCGGCCTGACCGGGCCGAGCAGGCAGGCCAGGGCGCGCAGGCCGCGCAGATCGACGTGGCCGTGCCGAGCGAGCGGAGCGAGTCGGAGTGCGCCGTGCCGAGCGAGCGGAGCGAGTCGGAGTGCGCCGTGCTGAGCGAGCGGAGCGAGTCGAAGTGAGCGCGCTCGACGCGCTCGACGAACGGCAGCGCGAGGCGGCATCCGTGCTGCGCGGACCCGTCGCCGTGCTCGCGGGCGCCGGTACCGGCAAGACTCGCGTGATCACGCACCGCATCGCGCACGGCGTCGACACCGGTGCCTACTCGCCGTCCCGCGTCATGGCGGTGACCTTCACCGCGAAGGCAGCGGGTGAGCTGCGCGGGCGCCTGCGGGCTCTCGGGGCCGTCGGCGTCTCGGCACGGACGTTCCATGCGGCAGCTCTCGCGCAGCTGAACTTCTTCTGGCCGACCCTCACGGGTTCTCCCGCGCCGAGCATCGTGGACAACAAGGTGCGCGTCCTCGGTCAGGCGGCTGATGCCTTGCGTCTGCGTCTGGACCGCGCCACGCTGCGCGACGTCGCGGGCGAGATCGAATGGCGCAAGGTCTCGATGATCGGCATCGATCAGCATGCGACCCTCGGTCGCACGGTCGGCGGAGTCACGGTCGAGCAGCTCGCCGACCTGCAGCGCGGTTATGAAGTGCTCAAGGACGAGCGTCATCAGCTCGACTTCGAGGACGTGCTCCTCGCCTGCGCCGGGATGCTCGAGGCGGAGAGCCGGGTCGCGGCCTCGGTGCACGAGCAGTACCGTCACTTCACGGTCGACGAGTACCAGGACGTCTCGCCGCTGCAGAACCGGCTGCTGGAGCTGTGGCTGGGCGACCGGCGCGATCTCTGCGTGGTGGGCGACGCCAGCCAGACCATCTACTCGTTCGCCGGCGCCGACCAGCACTACCTGCTGGACTTCGAGCGGCGCTACCCGGATGCGACCATCGTGCGGCTCGAGACGAACTACCGCTCCCAGGCGCCGATCCTCGCGGCGGCGAACGCGCTCATGCGCGGGCGGCCGGGAGCCCTCGAGCTCATCCCGGCGCGTGAGGCGCTCACCGCCGAGTCGCCGTCCGTGACGGCTTACGATTCCGAGACCGAGGAGGCCGAGGGGATCGCGCGGCAGATCGCCGCACGCATTGAAGACGGGGTCCCGGCATCCGACATCGCCGTGCTGTACCGCGCCCACGCGCAGTCGGCGGCGATCCAGCAGGCGCTCGCGGGCCAGGGCATCGCGACCACCGTGCTCGGAGGCACGCGGTTCTTCGACATGCCCGAGGTGCGCCAGGCGGTGCTGGCCCTGCGGGGAGCCGCCGTCGCGCCGACCGAACGCGACTTCCTCTCGAACGTGCGCAAGGTGCTGCGCGAGCTCGGTCTGTCGGAGGAACCGCCGGCCGCGGGCGGCGCGCAGCGCGACGGCTGGGAGGCCAGGCTCGCACTTCTGCGTCTCGCCGAGGAGGCGGCGCCGGGTACCACGCTGCGCTCCTTCGCCGACGCGTTGATGGCCAGGGCGAAGGACCAGCACGAACCCACCCTGCGCACCGTCACCCTCTCGACGCTGCACGCCGCCAAGGGCCTGGAATGGCCGCACGTGCACGTCGCAGGCTGGGCCGAGGGAGCGCTGCCGATCTCGTACGCGACCGACTTCGAGGCGATCGACGAGGAGCGGCGTCTCGCCTACGTCGGAATCACGCGGGCGGGGCGCAGCCTCACGCTGTCCTGGTCTCGGGCAGCCGGACGCGGGCAGCGGTCGGCGTCCCGGTTCCTCGCTGAGATCGGAACGACGGCTCGCGGCACCGGCATTCTGCGTGAAACCGCACCGAGCGCCACTGCCGGCTCCCGTCGGCGCTGAGCCGCACCATCGCCGATTCTGTTCCGGAGTCCTCCGTGGCCGGCATGCGCAGCAGACGCGCGACGAGGCCGGCCGCCTCTGCGACCAGCGCGCGGGGGATCGGGGAGTCGTCGCGTCCCACCAGCTGGCAGTGCAGCAGCGGCCACGCGGGATCGCGGTCGCGATCGTGGCCGTCGCGGCACGCCAGGCACGGTGTCCGCCCGGGGACCACGAGAGGGCCTGCGCTGACCCCGGCGGCGTCGAACGACACCGGCAGATGGGCGATGTCCTCGCGCAGGTAGGGGTTGAGCTGCGCGGCAGCGGCGGCGCCATGGACGAGCACGACGCCGACAGCGGCAGGATCCCGGCGGCTCGCCTCCGCGACGCCGAAGTCCGCGAGGGCCTCCAGCATCCGCACGCCCACGCGCGAGTCCGAGATGTTGACGCTCTCCGTCCACACGGTCGGCGGCGGGGGATCCTCGGTCCGCAGCACCGGACGGAGCGCGTCCAGCAGCGCTCGCGCGTCGAGCCGCGGAGCGCCGAGCGCGTGCGCGACCACGTCGAACGAGTTCAGAGGGATGCCCGTGCACAGGCGGGAGACGAGCCGCTCCACCCAGGGTTCGTCGGCGCGGACGCGGACGTCCCCGGGTACGCCGAACTGCAGCGTCTCCCCATCGCGCCACAGCGGGGCGAACTCGGGAGCGATCCTCGTGAGGACGGCGGACGAACGCGGCATGCACCGATTCTCATCGCCGGGGCGACGCCCGTGGGCTCTGAGGACGGATCCGTGGAGAACTCCGCAGCCGTCAGCCCCTGTGCAGAGCGGGTGCTCAGACCGGCGTCTCTCCGTGTCCCGTGCCCTCGCCGTCGTCCTTCGACGGCCGCTCCGTGGACGGTCGATCCTCCGCCCCGCCGCCGGTCGCTGCATCGGTCCCGATCTCGCCCTCGGTCGAGCTGAAGTCGTCGCCGTCCAGCAGTCGCGCCAGCGCCTCATCGAATTCGTCGGCGGGCGGCTCCTCTCCGCGTGCCGACGCCTGCAACCGGGCGATCAGCGCAGACGGGTCGTCGATGTCCGCGGCATCCGGCATGAGGTCGGGGTAGTCCCACAGTGCGTCGCGGGCGGCGACGCCGACGGCGTCGGTGACGGCGCGCCACATCGCTGCCGCCTCGCGCAGACGGCGGGGGCGCAGCTTCAGGCCGACCAGGGCACCCAGGGCGTCTTCGGCGGGTCCGCCGACCGCGCGACGGCGTCGGGCGGCCTCGGCGATGCGCAGGCCGTCGGGAAGGCGCGACGTGGCCTCGGCGGTCACGACGTCCACCCAGCCGTCGATCATCGCGATGATGTTCTCCAGCCGCGCGAGCGACTCGCGCTGCGCCTCCGTCTGAGCGGGCAGCAGTGCGCCGCCCTCGATCGCGGCGCGCAGCTCCTCCGGGTCGGACGGGTCGAGCCGGCTCGCGACGTCCTCGAGGGCGTCGACGTCGACCGTGACACCGCGGGCGAAGTCGGTGATTTGGCTCATCACGTGCAGGTGCAGCCACTTCGCGTGCCGGTAGAGACGCGCGTATGCGAGCTCGCGCGTCGCCAGGTACAGCGCGATCTGGTCCTCAGGGATCTCCAGGCCCTCGCCGAACGCCGTGAGGTTCTGCGGGATGATCGCGGCGGTGCCCGCGGGGAGCACGGGGATGCCGACGTCGCCGCCCGAGACGACCTCGAGCGAGAGGTTGCCGAGCACCTGTCCGAACTGGGCCGCGAACACCGAGCTGCCGAGCCCCCGCATCAGACGCCCGGCGCCCTGGACGACCTGGCGCATCTCCTCGGGCACCTGCGTGTCCAGCGCGCTGGTCAGAGCATCCGCGATGCTCGTCGAGACGGGGTCGGCGATCTCCTTCCAGACGGGAAGGGTCTCCTCGACCCACTCGCCCCGGGTGAGCACGCGGGGCGCGTCCGCGAGCTCCGAGATCGTCGTCGCCTCGCCCAGCCACAGGTTCGCCAGGCCGAAGGCGTCCGCGAGCGAGGTGCGCGAGCCGTCCGTGATGCCGAGGCCGTCCCGGTTGGCGATGTGCAGCGCCCGGCGCAGAGCGTTCTCCCATGGATCGCCGCCGAAGGCGCCCTGGAGTTGGGACATCAGCTGCGACATCATCGCCGGGTCGAGGGCGATGCCGTCGGCACCGCCGAGCGCGTTCCGCAGCGCGTCGAGGTCGAAGTCGGCCCCGCCGTTCGACATCATCCGGCGGATGAACTCCTGGAAGTCCTCCGGGTTCGGGTCGTTGTCTGCCATGTCGATCGCCCTCTCAGCGCGCCTGAAGCCTGTGGCCTCTACGCTAGTTGCAGCATCCTGCGCAGGACCCGACTGTTCGCAGATCGCTGTACGCCACTCGCGAACGACGGAGGTACCCCTGTGAGTCAGACCCGGCCCCGACGACTCGGGCTGGGCGTCTGGGCGCTGATCGTCGCCCTCATCGCCCTCGTCGTGCTCACCTTCCTCCCCACCCCCTACGTGATCCAGCGACCGGGGCCGGTGTACGACACCCTCGGCACCGCGGAGGACGCCGACGGCGAGGAGGTGCCGCTGATCGAGATCTCGGGCGCCGAGACGTTCGAGACCGCCGGGACGCTCGATCTGACCACGGTGCAGGTCGTCGGCAACCGGCAGCGCACCCCGAGCTGGTTCGAGCTCGCGCTGGCCTGGATGGACTCGTCGCGCGCCGTGGTGCCGATCGAGAGCGTGTTCCCCGAGGGGGTGACGACCGAGCAGCGCGACGAGCGCAACGCCGTGCTGATGGTCGACTCGCAGCACGAGGCGACCGCCGCGGCCCTGGGGGAGCTCGGTTACGACACCGGCGCGCAGGTCGAGGTCGTCGAGGTCCTCGACGACGGCGCCGCCGCCGGGGTCCTGCAGCCCGGGGACGTCATCCTCGCGATCGACGGCACGGCGGTGGAGTCCGGCGCGCAGCTGCGCGAGGCGATCCAGGATGCCGGCGGCGACCCGATCTCGCTGACAGTGCAGCGCTGGGGGGAGCAGACCGAGGTCGAGCTGACCCCGCAGAAGACCACGACCGACGGCGTGGAGACCTGGTTGATCGGGATCACCCTGACGACCGAGTACGACTTCCCGATCGACGTCACCATCCAGCTGGACGATGTCGGCGGACCGAGCGCCGGGATGATGTTCGCGCTCGGCATCGTCGACATGCTCACTCCCGGCGAGCTCAACGGCGGGGAGAACATCGCCGGCACCGGCACGATCGAGGCCGACGGCACCGTCGGACCCATCGGCGGCATCCGGCAGAAGCTGTACGGCGCGCGGGATGCCGGAGCGGACTTCTTCCTCGCCCCGGCGTCGAACTGCGACGAGGTCTCCGGACATGTCCCCGACGGACTGCAGGTGTTCTCCACGTCCACGCTGGACGAGTCCATCGGCATCCTCGACACCATCGCCGAAGGCGGCGACCTGAGCGACCTGCCGACCTGCGACGCGCCGGTCTCGGCCGCCCCGTGAACCGCGTTCCGCGCTGAGCGGACACCTGAGCCGCATCCCAGGCATCATGCCTAGGATGGAATGGTGACCACGACCTCAGCGCCGACACCGGCCACGCCCCGCACCTCCCGACGAATCGTCGCCATCACGCTGGCGATCATCGCCGCGCTCGTCGCAGCGTTCTTCGTCTTCGCCTCGCTCTACACGGAGTTCCTCTGGTTCGACCAGCTGGACTTCGCGAACGTGCTGACGACGCAGTGGCTGGCGGCGGCGACCATGTTCGTCGTCGGGTTCCTCGGGATGGCGGTCCCGCTGTTCGTCGTCATCCAGCTCGCCTACCGGCTGCGCCCGGTGTACGTGCGGCTGAGCTCGCAGCTGGATCGCTACCAGGAGGTCATCGAGCCGCTGCGGCGCCTGGCCATGTGGGGCATGCCCATCTTCTTCGGCCTGTTCGCCGGCTTCGCCGCGGCCGGCAACTGGCAGACGGTCCTGCTGTGGATGAACGGCTCGGCGACCGACACGGTCGAGAAGGCGTTCGGCATGGACACCGGGTTCTACCTGTTCGCGATGCCGTTCTACTCGATCCTGCTCGCCTTCGTCTCGGCCGTGCTCCTGCTGTGCCTGCTCGTCACGGCGCTGGTGTCGTACCTGTACGGATCGGTGCAGATCGGGCAGCGCGAGCTGCGCATCTCGAAGCCGGCGCGCATCCAGCTCGCCGTGCTCGCGGGTCTCTACCTGCTCGTGCAGGCCGCCAGCCTGTGGCTGGACCGCTACAAGACGCTGGTCTCCGAGGAGGACCGCATCACCGGTGCCGCTTACACCAGCGTGAACGCGACCATCCCCGGCCTCGCGATCCTGTCGATCCTCGCGATCATCGTCGCGCTGCTGTTCTTCGTCACTGCGGTCATCGGCCGCTGGCGCTTCCCGCTCGCGGCGACCGCGCTGCTCATCGTGGCGTCCCTGGTCGTGGGCGTCGGCTACCCGTGGGTCGTCGACACCTTCCAGGTGCGGCCGAACCAGAACAGCCTGCAGGCGGAGTACTACCAGCGCAACATCGACGGCACCAAGGCCGCCTACGACATCGCCGACCTCGAGACCACCTCCTTCGAGGCGGTCACCGACGTCGAAGCCGGTCAGTTGCGCGAGGACGCCGAGACCACGGCATCCATCCGCATCGTCGACCCCGGCATCATCAGCCCGACCGTGCAGCAGCTGCAGCAGTACCGCGGCTACTACCAGTTCACCGACACGCTCGACGTCGACCGCTATGAGATCGACGGCGTCTCGCAGGACACTGTCGCGGCGGTCCGCGAGCTGAACATGAACCAGCTCGGCGACGGCAACAACTGGAACAACCGCACCGCCGTCTACACGCACGGCTACGGCCTCGTCGCGGCCGCGGGCAACCAGCGCACCGCGGACGGCGAGCCGGTGTTCCTCGAGAGCGGCATCCCGTCCTCGGGCTTCCTCACAGACCGCGAGAACTTCGAACCGCGCGTCTACTTCGGCGAGTACTCCCCGGAGTACTCGATCGTCGGAGCGCCCGAGGGAACCGACCCGGTCGAGATCGACTACCCGCGCGGTGAGGACGGCGCCAACGAGACCAAGACGACCTTCTCGGGCGACGGCGGACCGCGTGTGGGCAACACGTTCAACAAGCTGCTCTACGCGCTGAAGTTCCAGGAGGCGGAGATTCTCTTCTCCGACCTGGTCAACGGTGAGTCGCAGATCCTGTACGACCGCGACCCCGCGACGCGCGTCCAGAAGGTGGCGCCCTACCTGACCGTCGACAGCGACCCCTACCCCAGCGTGGTGGACGGCCGCATCGTCTGGATTGTGGACGGCTACACCACGAGCGCGACCTACCCCTACTCCACGGGCGTCAGCCTGGGGGAGGCGATCGCGGACTCGAACAACCCGGCTCCCAGCCTGACGTTCGACGACATCAACTACATCCGAAACTCGGTCAAGGCGACCGTCGACGCGTACGACGGATCGGTGACGCTGTACGCCTGGGACGACGAGGACCCGATCCTCAAGGCCTGGCAGAAGATCTATCCGGCCACGGTCGAGCCGATCAGCGAGATGTCCGGCGAGCTCATGAGCCACGTGCGCTACCCGACCGACCTGTTCAAGGTGCAGCGCAACATCCTCGGCGTCTACCACGTCGACGACGCGAACTCGTTCGCCCAGCAGGACAACCGCTGGCAGACCCCGAACGACCCGCGCAACGCTGAGCAGCTGCAGCCTCCGTACTACCTGACGATGAAGATGCCCGGACAGGAGGAGGCCGCGTTCTCGATGTTCTCGACCTTCATCCCGGCGTCACAGGGAGCCGCGGAGCGCAACGTGCTGATGGGCTATCTGGCGGTCGACTCGGACGCCGGAGCCGAGGCAGGAGTCAAGAGCGACAGCTACGGAAAGCTGCGGATGCTGGAGATCGACACCGACACGACGGTGCCGGGACCCGGACAGGTGCAGAACACGTTCAACTCCAACGCGGACATCGTGCGCGAGCTCAACCTGCTGCAGCAGGGTGAGTCCGAGGTGCAGTACGGCAACCTGCTGACCCTGCCGGTCGGTGGCGGCTTCCTGTACGTCCAGCCCGTGTACGTCCAGTCGTCCAGCGGCACGCAGCTGCCGCTGCTGCGCAAGGTGCTGGTGGCCTTCGGCGACGAGGTCGCGTTCGAGGACACGCTCACGGATGCTCTCGACGCCCTGTTCGGCGGTGACGCCGGCGCGGACGGCGGTGACGAGGAGGTCGATCCGGTCGACCCCGAGACCGGTGAGCCGACCGAGCCGACCGATCCGGACACCGGAGAGACTCCGGGTGACGGAACCGACGCGGATGCCTGGGCCACCGCCCTCGCGGACGCGCAGCAGGCCATGATGGATCGCGACGCCGCGCTGAAGGCCGGAGACCTCACGGCGTTCGCCGAGGCCGACGACCGGCTGACCGAGGCCGTGAACCGGCTGCTGGAGCTCGAGGCTCAGGAGACCGGGGGAGAGTGACCCGGACGGTTCAGAGGGCGCCCTTCGGGGCGCCCTCGCCGTCTCCGTTCGTCTTCCTCCGTTCGTCTTCCCCGTTCGTTGAGCGAGGACGCGTTCCATTTCCGATCGGCGGCGGGGCGGTCCTCCTCCCCGTTCGTTCGTTGAGCGAGGGCGCGGTCCATTTCCGATCGGCGGCGGGGCGGTCCTCTTCCTCGTTCGTTGAGCGAGGGCGGCGAAGCCGACCGAGTCGAAACGCGGTCTGCAAGCAGGGCGGCGGTCCATCGCCTCTGCCGCACGCCGACCGGATTGCAGGCCACCGATCTGCGGTGACAGGATCGGGGCATGGCATCGGAATCGGGCTCCCGGGCGGAGGAACACGAGAAGGCGCACCGGCGGAACGTCTCGCGCGCTGCGCTGTGGTCGTACGCCGCGACCGGCGCGGCGATCGCGCTGTGGATCACGCTCGTCGTGGTCAACCGGACCACGAGCGGCGAGGTCAGGCCCGATGGGCTCCAGGCCGAGCTGCTCGCGGTGGTGATGCCGCTGTGGACCGCGCTCGGCGCGCTCGCGGTCGTCCTCGCCGTGATCGCGCTCGTGCGCTCGCGCGCGAGGGGCCATGCGTTCATCGCGTTGGCTCTCGCCGTGTTCGTCGTGGCCGTGCCGATCCTCGAGCAGCTCTGAAAGCCGGTGCCTGCTATCTGGTGCGGGGACACGATCCGAGCCGCGGGACCGCGTCGCTCGCACCGCATCCGACGACGACAGAACGACGAAATCCCGGCCCTTTCGGACCGGGATTTCGTCTTCTTCTTGTTGCGGGGACAGGATTTGAACCTGCGACCTCCGGGTTATGAGCCCGGCGAGCTACCGAACTGCTCCACCCCGCGGCACAAGAAGAAAGCCTAGCACGGATTTCGGGCGGCGTCACATCGGGGTGGGAATGCGCGAGGATGGAGGCATGTCCAGCGTCCTCGTCGCCGTGTGCCAGTTCGCCCCGACCGCCGACCGCGCAGACAACCGCGCGCGGGTCGCCGAGCGGACGGCCGAGGCCGCAGCACGCGGAGCATCCGTCGTGGTGTTCCCCGAGTACTCGAGTTATTTCGTCGACCCGATGGACGCCACACTGTCCGAGAACGCCGAAGGCCTCGACGGCGACTTCGTGCGCGCGCTGCGATCCTCGGCATCCGCTCACGGCGTCGTCATCGTCGCGGGCCTCGTCGAGGCCGCGGGGGAGCGCGTCCGCAACACCCTCGTGGCCGTCGACGGCGACGGGGTCATCGCCACCTACCGCAAGCAGCACCTGTACGACGCGTTCGGGCAGACCGAGTCGGAGTGGATCGAGCCGGGGCCGCTGGGCGCTGCGGAGACGTTCGAGGTCGGCGGCCTCCGCTTCGGGCTCATGACCTGCTACGACCTGCGCTTCCCGGAGGTGGCGCGCACGCTCATGGACGCCGGGGCGGACGTCCTCGTCGTGCCCGCCGAATGGGTGCGCGGTCCCCTCAAGGAGCACCACTGGACCACGCTGCTGGCCGCGCGTGCGATCGAGAGCACGGCCTACGTGGTCGCCGCCGACCACCCGGCGCCGATCGGCGTCGGACGCTCGCAGATCATCGACCCCCAGGGCGTCGTGCTCGCGGGTCTCGCCAGCACCGAGGGTCTCGCCGTCGCGGACCTCGAACGCGCGGAGATCGAACGCGTGCGAGCCGTGAACCCGGTCCTGAGCCTGCGCCGCTACGGGGTCGTCCCGCGCTGAGTCCCGCGATGCCGGCCCGGCTCAGAAGGCCGCCGCGAGCCGGCGCATGGCCTCCTCGAGCACATCGGTGCGCTTGCACGCCGCGAAGCGCACCAGTCCTGCGTAGTCGTCGGCATGCGTCCGGCTGACGAACGCACTCAGCGGAATCGCGACGACCCCGGCACGGTCGGGGAGTCTGCGGCAGAAGTCGGCGGTGTCCGCACCGCCGAGCGCGGTCGCGTCGGCCACGGTGAAGTAGCCGCCCTGCGGTGCGATGACCGAGAACCCGGCGGCCCCGAGCCCGCGGGCGAGCAGCGCGTGCTTGTCCCGCATGACCTCGGCCGCGTCGGTGAAGAACGACTGGGGCAGACGCAGTCCCACCGCCACGGCCGGCTGGAACGGCGAGCCGTTCACATACGTGAGGTACTGCTTCACGGTCAGCACAGCGGTGATGAGATCCGCGGGGCCGTGCATCCAGCCGATCTTCCACCCCGTCGCGGAGAAGGTCTTTCCCGCGGACGAGATCGTCAGGGTCCGGTCGGCGGCTCCCGGCAGCGACGCGATGGGGCGGTGCTCGCCGTCGAACACGAGGTGCTCGTACACCTCGTCGGTGACGATGATCGCGTCGTGCGCGTTCGCGAGCCGTACGATCTCGGACTGGACCTCGGCCGAGAACACCGCACCGGTCGGGTTGTGCGGATCGTTCACCAGGATGATCCGGGTCCGGTCGGTGACGGCATCCGCGAGCGCGTCCAGGTCGGGCTGGAAGCCCGGAAGGCGCAGCGGCACGGTCCGCAGCCGCGCGCCCGCCAGGGCGACGGCCGCGGCGTACGAGTCGTAGTAGGGCTCGAACACGACGACCTCGTCGTCGGCGGATCCGATCAGCGCCAGCAGGGTCGCCGCCAGTGCCTCGGTGGCGCCCGCCGTCACGATGACCTCCCGCTCGGGGTCGACCTCCAGACCGTAGAACCGGCGCTGGTGCTCGCTGATCGCCTGGAGCAGATCCGGGATGCCCCGCCCGGGCGGATACTGGTTCGCACCGGAGGCGATCGCCTCACGGGCGGCCTCAAGGACCTCGGCTGGACCGTCCTCATCGGGGAATCCCTGGCCGAGGTTGATCGCCCCGGTTCTGACCGCCGCCGCGGACATCTCTGCGAAGATGGTGGGGGCGACCTCGCCGGACGGCGAGAGCAGCCCTGCTCCTGCGGCCGTGCGGCGCCAGGCTCCGGGAATGTCTCTCATGCAGAACAGGCTAAGGGCATAACCGACACTCACCTCAGCCATAAGGAACGCACAGAATCGGCGGGCAGTCTGAAAGCACCTCGTTGAAGGAGCAGATATGAGCGAAGAGAACGCACCCACCCCCGGCCGCACGCCGAACACCGCGGACGACGCCGCGGCGGCCTCGGCGACGACGGCGCCCGCCGGGCATGAGGTTCCGCAGACGTTCGCGTCCCCGGCCTCCACGACGCAGCAGCCCGCGGCACCCGCGCACGGCGCACAGACCTCCGGCGGATTCGTCCCGCCGATCCCCTCGCAGACCCCCACGGGCGCGGCGTTCGGCGTCGGTGCGCACCCCGGTGCGCACGCGGCCGGTTCCGCGCACGCAGCGCCGGTCTCCGGCGATGCCGACGCCACCTCGCCGATCGGCGAGGCGGCTCCCGTGACGCCGATCTCGACCAAGGAGCGCAAGCCCTTCGGCGCCGGCAAGGTCGCGGCGGTCATCGTCGCGGCGGCCCTCGTCGGCGGTGCCGCCGGCCTCGGCGGCAGCTACCTCGGATCCACGATGTGGCAGCAGCCTGTCAGCAGCTCGGCCGAGGGCCCGGGCACCGTCACGGTGAACAACCCGGACGACGTCAACGAGGCCACGGCGGTAGCATCCAAGGTCCTGCCGTCGGTCGTCACGATCGAGGTCGCGGGTTCGAGCGAGTCCGGGAGCGGATCGGGCGTGATCCTCAGCGAGGACGGCTACGTCCTCACCAACACCCACGTCGTCACCCTCGGCGGAGCCGCAGCGGACCCGACGATCCGCGTGACCACGTCGGACGGACACATCTACGCGGCCACGATCGTCGGCACCGACCCGATCTACGACCTCGCCGTCATCAAGCTCACCGACGCCGAGGGGCTCACCCCGATCGAGTTCGCCGACTCGTCCGAGCTGAACGTCGGCGCGACGGCCGTCGCCGTCGGCGCGCCCCTCGGGCTCGCCAACTCGGTCACGACCGGCATCATCTCGTCGCTGAACCGCAGCATCGAGATCGCCTCGTCCGCACTGCCGGACAGTGCCGAGCAGGACACCCCCGAGGGTGAGGGAGAGGGCGAGCAGGGCGGCCCGTTCCAGTTCGACATCCCGGGCCTCGAGCAGCAGCAGGCCACGGCGAGCGAGTCGATCTCGATCGCGGTGATCCAGACGGATGCCGCCATCAACCCCGGCAACTCCGGTGGCGCGCTCGTGGACGGCGAGGGCAAGCTCATCGGCATCAACGTGGCGATCGCCACGGCGTCCAGCTCCGAGGAGTCCGGATCGATCGGTGTCGGCTTCGCCATCCCGTCGAACGTCGCCGAGCGCATCGCCGACGAGCTCATCGAGAACGGCGAGGCCACGCACGGGCTGCTCGGCGCCTCGGTCAGCGACGCGGCGGGAGCCGCGGACGCCGACATCGCGGGTGCTTACATCGCCGCCGTCACCGACGGAGGCGCGGCGCAGGGCGCCGACCTCCGCGAGGGTGACATCGTCACCGAGTTCAACGGCGCTCCCATCTCCAGCGCGAGCGATCTGACCGCTCAGGTCCGCGCGGCGGCGGCGGGCAGCACCGCGACGCTCACCTACGTCCGCGACGGCAAGACGTACGAGATCGAGGTCGAGCTCGGCGAGCTCGCGCTCTGACGCACCGGGCGGCGCGTTCCGCTCCGATGCACCGCCCGGCTCACACGAAGGACGCCACCCCGCGCGATAGGCTCGCGGGGTGGCGTCCTTCTCTTTCGGCACCGGCAATGCGGCGAAGCTCCTGCGCATCCCGCTGTACGCCGCGGGACGCCTCGCCGCACTCCTGATCCCGCGAGGATCGCGCTGGGTGTTCGGCTGCGGCGTCGGCATCGGCGACGGGGCGCTCGCCCTGTGGCGGGTGGCGTCGGATGCCGGGCACGACACCGTCTGGCTGACCGGATCCGCCCGCGAGGACGCGGACGCTCGCGCCCTCGGCATCCGCACGATCCGCAAGCAGACTCTTCGCGGATGGTGGACGACCGCCCGCGCGGGCGTGCTGGTCGTGACGCACGGATTCGGAGACGTCAACCGCTACGGCGGCGGGGGAGCGTTCACGGTGCAGCTCTGGCACGGCATCCCCTTGAAGCGGATCGGACTGGACTCCCCGGCCACGACGCAGGTGCCCGCGATCCCGGGCGCGGGACTGCTGAGCCGGATCATCGGGCTCCTCTACCGCGCCGCGGCGCAGCGCATCGACGTCCTGCCTGCCGCATCCGATCGGGCGCGCGGGCGACTCGAATCCGCCTTCGGCCTCGGGGATGAACGTGTGGTCGTGACCGGCGAGCCCCGGGTCGACGTGCTCTCGGCAGGTGCCCCGGAGGAGCGCCGCGTCACGGCGTCCGGGATCCTCGCCCGGGCCGTGCCCGGCCTGCCGGAGGGGGCTCGGACGATCCTGTACGCGCCGACCTGGCGGGACGGGGCCGTGGACCCGGCGGTCCCGTCGGCCGCGGAGTGGACGCGGATCATCGCGCTGCTGGAAAGGCGCGACGCCGTGCTCCTGGTGCGCTCGCATCCTCTCGGCGAAGGTTCCTACGCGTCGCCGCTGCCGTCGAGGCGGGTGCGGATGCTGGGCTCCGCCGTGCTCGCGGACGTCACCGGCGCGCTGCCGGCGATCGACGTGCTCGTGACCGACTACTCCTCGCTCGCCTACGACGTGGGCCTGCTGGCCATGCCGGTCGTCCACCTCGTGCCCGACGCCGCCGAATACGCCAGGACCCGCGGCTTCTACGGGCGCCTGGACGAGGTCACCGGCGGCGACGAGGCCACGGACTGGGGCGGGGTCCTGGCCCGGCTGGATGCGCTGCTCGGCGACGAGAGCGCCTTCTCCGAGGCCTCGGCCCGATCCGCCGCGCTCAGCGCCCGGATGCACGCCCACCGGGACGGTCGCAACACCGACCGGGTCTACCGCGCCATCCGTGCGCGCGGCGTTCCCGGACCGACGACGGCGCGCCGAACCGCCGCCGACCCCGTGCGCGGTGCGACCGCGCCGAACGCTGAAGGAGCTCTCCCATGACGACCGCCGTGATCGACGGGCAGCGTGAGGCGCTCATCGTGGCCGGGGACGGCGCGCGCCCGACCGGAGCCGTCCTGGAGGGGCCGCGCGCTCGCGTGAGCGCCGTGCTCACCGGGCGGGGCAAGACGTGGAAGGCGACCTTCCCCCTCCGTGCGGCGCGTTTCGGCGGCTCCGAGCTGCCCCTGCCGTCCGGGGAGTACACGCTGCTCATCGAGGGTGTCGACCTCTCGGGGGTCGCCGTCGAGCGTCAGCTGCTCGCGGGACTCGGCGTGGCAGTCCACGGGGCGACGGTGCGGATCGATCCGCCGCTGGAAGCCGTGCACCTCTCCGCAGAAGGCCAGCGCACGCTCGAGGAGCGCTACGTCGCGCAACCGGGCGGATCCGAGAACGCGGTGTTCTTCGAGAGCTTCTACGGGCAGAGCGCGGGCTGCAATCCTCGTGCCATCGACCGCGAGCTCGCCACCCGAGCGCCGGGAGTCGTGCGCTATTGGAGCGTGACGGATCTGTCGGTGGCCGTGCCGGAGGGGGCGGTCGCCGTCGTCGAGGGAAGCCCGGAGTGGTGGCGTGCACGGGCCGCAGCGCGGCTGCTCGTCGTCAACGACTGGCTCCGCCGGCGGTTCTCCCGCAAGGATGGTCAGCGGGTGCTGCAGACCTGGCACGGCACGCCGCTCAAACGTCTGGCGCTGCACCGGCCCGGGTTCGACCCGCGCCGCATGGCCGCTGTCGTCAAGGAATCCCGCCGCTGGGACGTCCTGCTGGCGCAGAACCGCTACTCCGAGCGGATCCTCGCCAAGGCCTACGCCTTCTTCGGCAAGCCGATCTGGGTGGACGGCTATCCGCGCGACGACGTGCTGGTGAATGGTGACGCCGCCGCCGTGCGCGCGGCGCTGGGGATCGGTCCGGAGGAACGGGTGCTGCTGTACGCGCCGACGTGGCGGGACGACCGGGCCGAGATCGTCGACTTCGTGGATCCCGAGCAGCTCGCGCGAGAGGCGGATGCCGTGGTGCTGGTGCGCGGGCACTCGCGCACCCTGCGCCCCGGGCGCGATCAGGACGGCGCCAGGGTGATCGATGTGACCGGATATCCGCAGACCGCCGAGCTGCTGCTCATCGCGGATGCCCTGATCACGGACTACTCCTCCGTGATGTTCGACTTCAGCGTCACTCGGCGGCCCATGTACTTCCTGGTGCCGGATCTGGAGCACTACCGGGGTCGCCTGCGGGGCTTCTACTTCGATCTGGCGGAGCGGGCGCCCGGTCCGCTGCTGCGCACGCAGGAGGAGCTCGTCGCCGCTCTTGCCGATCCGTCCGCCTCGACCGCCTTCGCCGAGAAGTACGAGGCGTGGCGCCGGCAGTTCAACGCACTCGATGACGGGCGTGCGGCCGAGCGCGTCGTGTCCCGCATCCTGGACCTCGGTTTCGTCGAGGCCTGAGCGCGCTCACGGCAGCGGCGTGTTGCGCGTGCCCAGTCGCGAGGCGTCCACCGTGTCGTGGGCACCGCGCAGGACGCCGCCCAGGAATCCCCATCCCCAGGAGAGGTGCATGGTGGGAAGGACGGCCAGAGTCCACCATCGCTCCCGGATACTGCGCCCGGGAGTGAGCGCCATCGCGACGACGAGCAGCGCATACGCGACGAGCGGGAGGTAGACCACTGCGGCGACGAGCGACCCGATCCCGGAGAGCACGCCGGTCAGCTGCAGCACCGCGACGACGAGGGCGACGGCGACGTTCAGAACCAGCGCGGGGGGAGCGAAGAACCGCAGACCATTGCGCCGGCCGTAGCGGCGCACCAGCTCGCCGCGCCAGGCCCCGGTGGCGCGGAACTGCCGGGCCAGCCGCACCCAGCTCTCGCGCGGCCAGTAGGTCACCGACAGCGCCGGGTCGAACCACACCGTGTGCCCGGCCTGCCGGATGCGCAGATTGAGCTCCCAGTCCTCGCCGCGGCGGATCGACTCGTCGAAGAGCCCGACCTCCTCAAGCACGCTGCGGCGCATGACGCCGAGATAGGCCGATTCCGCCTCGCCCTCGCGCGCACCGCCGTGATAGGCGCCGCCGCCGAGGCCGATCGGCGAGTTGTACGCCCACGCGGCCGCCTTCTGGAACGGGGTGCGACCCTCGGCGTGCATGACGCCGCCGACGTTGGCCGCTCCGGTCCGCTCCAGCGTCGCGAGGGCGCGGGCGGCGTAACCGGGGGAGAGCTCGGAGTGCGCATCCACGCGCACGACGGTGTCATAGCGCCCGGCGCGGATCGCAGCGTTGAGACCGACCGGGATGTCAGCGGCCGGGTTGTCGACGAGGCGGATGCGGTCGTCGGCCGCGGCCAGCTCGCGCGCCAGCTCGGTCGTGCCGTCGGTGGACGGTCCGAGGGCGAGGACGAGTTCTGCCTCGCCGGGAAGCTGCTGCGACAGGACCGATTCCACGGCGTGCGCGAGGTACGCGCGCTCGTTCAGCACGGGCATGACGAACGTGACACCGGGACGAAGTGTTGTCGTTTCGTTGTCGTGCACCCCCCGATCATGTCATGAGGCGGGGCGGGGTGCCTGGGTACTCTTGACAGGTGAGTGTCGTGTCCGATGGGAAGAAGGCGTACCGGCTGCTCCGGCGCGCGCTGGCGTCGCGGAAGTCGGTGCAGCGCGTCCGCCGCCGCCTCGCGGTGCTGCCGCCGCACCCGCTCGAGCACTATCGGATCGCGGTGTACTTCGCCGACGGCGCGGTGAACATGTACCAGATGCGGCAGTGGTACCGCCCGCTCGCGGAGCTGTCGAAGCTCTGGCCCGTCGTCGTGCTCTCGCGCAGTGCGACCGGGGCCGAGAAGCTCCTCGACGAGGACGCCCCTCCCGTCGCGTTCGTGCCGAAGGTGCGCGACCTCGAGCGCTTCATCGCCACGCAGGACATCCGGGTCGTGCTCTACGTGAACCAGAACACGCGCAACTTCCAGATGTTCCGCTACGGGCGGCGCTGGCACGTGTTCATCAACCACGGCGAGTCCGACAAGATGTACATGACGACGAACCAGTACAAGGCGTACGACTACGCGCTGGTGGCCGGGCAGGCCGCGCGCGACCGCCTCAGCCGGACGCTGTGGGACTACGACATCGACCGTCGCACGATCGAGATCGGCCGGCCTCAGGCCGACCACTACTCGGGCAGCCTGCCGTACACGCCCGACGAGCGCACGGTCGTGCTGTACGCGCCGACCTGGGAGGGCGACCGGCCGAGCGCTCACTACGGGTCGATCGCGACGCACGGCGAGACGCTCGTGAAGAAGCTGCTCGCCACAGGCACTCATCGCGTGATCTACCGTCCGCATCCGCGCAGCGGTGTCGTGGACGACGCCTACGGGGCCGCGCACCGGCGCATCCTGGCGGCCATCGAGGCCGCGAACGCCGAGGACCGCGGTGCGCATCACATCTACGACGACGGACCGGAGCTGGGCTGGCAGCTCGCTGCGGCCGATGTCGCGATCGTGGACATCTCGGCGATGGTCTACGACCGGCTGGCCGCCGGCAAGCCGCTGCTCATCACGCGTCCGGCGGATGAGCGCGCCTCGATCGACACCAAGGGATACCTGTCGGACTGCGAGTGGCTGACCGTCGACGGCTCCTACGACATCGTCTCCGAGGTCGAGCGCGTCCGGGCCGATGAGGACGCGATCAAGAAGCTGCGCATGTGGGTGCAGCACTACTTCGGCGACACGTCCCCCGGGGTCGCGACCGCGAAGTTCCATGCGGCCATCGAGCGGCTGATGGGCCTGTGGGACGACTGGCGGGCGGCGGAGATCGGCTCCGTGTCCGAGCAGGAGGACGACGACGACGAGGAAGCGAAGGACGGGGACGACTGATGGACCCCTTCGCGCGCACGCGCACGGTCGCGGCCCGGCTCGAGGTCGTCGAGCAGTCGCCGTCGACCAATGCCCAGCTGCGCGCGCAGGCCGCCGGCGCTCCGCACCGCACCGTGCTGCTGACCACGGACCAGACCGCGGGCCGAGGGCGCCTCGACCGCACCTGGACCACGCCGGCGGGCTCGGCGCTCGCGGTCTCGGTCCTGCTGCGCGACCTTCCGGAGCCGGACGCGCTCGGGTGGATCCCGCTCGCCGCTGGCGTCGCGATGGCGGATGCCGTGGCACGGCAGCTGCCCGGGCACGAGGTGGGCGTGAAGTGGCCGAACGACGTCCTCGTGGACGGTCGCAAGATCTGCGGCATCCTCGCCGAGGCCGCGCACGGCGCCGTGATCGTCGGTGCGGGGGTCAACACCGCCATGGCGGCCGATCAGCTGCCCGTTCCCACCGCGACCTCGTTCGCGGCGCTCGACGCGCAGGCCGACATCGACCGGATCGCCGCTGATTTCGTCGCGGGCCTGGGCCGGCGGGTATCCGAACTGGCCGCGGCCGGCGGCGCGGATGCCTCTGGCCTGCGTCCGGAGGCCGAGAAGCGCTGCCTGAGCCTGGGGCGCGTCGTGGACGTCTCGCTTCCGGACGGCACGCGACTGCGCGGCACGGCCGAGGCTCTCGACAGCGACGGACGCCTCCTCGTTGACGCCGACGGCGTTCGGCATGCCGTCGCCGCCGGAGACGTCGTGCACGCCCGGCTGGCGTGAGGCCGCTCTCGCGCTGACACGCCGTCCGGAGACCCGGGATGTCCGCGCCCTCGGTCACAATGGAGGCATGACCCAGCCGGTGACGCTCGGAGGACGGCCAATGATGCCGCCGCCCGGCGCGCCCAGTGAAGAGCTGCTGATCGCCCGGTTCCGCAGCCAGGCGCGACGGCTGTTCTGGTGCGCGTTGCTGCTGATCGCCGTCTTCGGTGCCACGGCGTACTTCTACGACAACCTGCCCGACGGCTTCGAGAACTGGATGCTGCTGACGGCGGCCGGCCTCGTGCTGCTGCTCGGCGTCGTGATCCCGTTCCTCGTCTGGCTCTCGCGGACGTACGTCATCACCACTCGCCGGGTGATCGCGAAGTCCGGGCTCGGCGCGCGTCATCGTCGCGAGATGACCCACGTGCGCGGGTACACGATCGCGGTGCGCCGCGGCATCCTGCAGCGACTGTGGGGAGCCGGGACCATCTCGCTCTCGAACGGCGTCGATGCACCGCTGCGGCTGGTGAACGTGCCGAACGTCACGCTCGTGCACGAGACGCTCGTCGACCAGATCGAGGTGAACCAGATCCTCGCGCACCGCGACGCCCAATCGGCGTCCGACACCGGCCCGACCGCCTGACGCCGGATGCCGCGTGCGGGCGCGGATGCGGAAGAATGGTCTCCGACGAACGGAGTGCGCGAATGGCGTTGCGTGTGGGTGTGATCGGCGGAGGCCAGCTGGCCCGGATGATGATCGCTCCCGCGGTCGAGCTGGGCCTCGACCTGCGGGTGCTGGCGGAGGACGAGGGGATGTCCGCGCAGCTCGCCGCCACGGCGGTGGGCGACTACCGCGACCTCGAGACCGTCCGCGGCTTCGTGGCCGACGTCGACGTCGTCACGTTCGACCACGAGCATGTGCCGCAGGAGGTGCTGCGCGCGCTCGTCGACGACGGCGTCGCCGTGCATCCCGGCCCCGACGCGCTCCGCTACGCCCAGGACAAGCTGGACATGCGCGCTCGCCTCGCCGAGCTCGGCGTGCCGCAGCCGGACTGGGCGGCGGTGTCGACCACCGCGGAGCTGCAGGCGTTCCTCGACGAGCACGGTGGCCGGGGCGTCGTGAAGACGCCGCGCGGCGGATACGACGGCAAGGGCGTCCGAGTGGTGTCGGACGCGGCCGAGGCCGCGGACTGGTTCGCCGCGCTCGAGGACGGCGGCGCGCTCCTCGTGGAGGAGCTGGTCTCGTTCGTCCGGGAGCTGGCGCAGCAGATCGCCCGCCGCCCCAGCGGGGACATGGTCGCCTATCCCGTCGTGGAGACCGTGCAACGGGACGGCGTGTGCGCCGAGGTCTTCGCACCGGCGCCGAATGCCACGACCCGCCTGGCGCAGGTCGCCGAGGGCATCGGCCGCATGATCGCGGAGGGGCTCGGCGTCACCGGGATGCTCGCGGTGGAACTGTTCGAGACGGTCGACGAGCGCATCCTCGTCAACGAGCTGGCCATGCGTCCGCACAACAGCGGGCATTGGAGCCAGGACGGAGCGGTGACCTCGCAGTTCGAACAGCATCTGCGCGCCGTGGCCGACCTGCCGCTCGGGGACGCCTCACCCCGTGCGCCGTGGTCGGTGATGATCAACATCCTGGGCGGGCCGGCCGAGGGCACGATCGAGGCGCGCTTCGCCGATGCCATGGCCGATCAGCCCTCCGCCAAGATCCACACCTACGGCAAGGCGCCGCGCCCCGGCCGGAAGGTGGGGCATGTGAACGCCACGGGGGAGGATCTCGACGACGCCGTGTTCGTGGCGCGCGCGGCCGCGGATCACTTCCGCTGAGCGGGCGCGCGCCGTTCAGGCGATCGGCAGGGGCAGACCGTACCCTAGGTGAGTGACTGAGCCGCTGCATTCCTCTGCCGTGCCCCTCGTCGGCGTCGTGATGGGTTCCGATTCCGACTGGCGCGTGATGAGCGACGCCTCCCAGGCGCTGACCGACTTCGGCATCCCGCACGAGGTCGAGGTCGTCTCGGCGCATCGGACGCCGGACAAGCTCGTGCAGTACGCGCGCGAGGCGCGCGGTCGCGGCATCCGCGTCATCATCGCCGGCGCGGGCGGCGCTGCGCACCTGCCGGGGATGCTGGCCTCCATGACGGCGCTGCCTGTGGTCGGCGTGCCCGTGCCGCTGGCCTACCTGGACGGCATGGACTCGTTGCTGTCGATCGTGCAGATGCCGGCCGGCATCCCGGTCGCCACGGTGTCGATCGGCGGCGCGCGCAACGCCGGCATCCTGGCCGCCCGGATCATCGGGGCGTCGGATGCCGAGATCGCCGACCGCATCGAGGAGTACGCCCGCACGCTGGAGGGGCAGGTGGCGGAGAAGAACCAGCGGCTGAAGGACTCGCTGTGACCATCGCCGCGCCCCGCGCCGGGATCGGGGCACGACCGGTGATCGAGACGCGTCCGATGCGGCATCCGGACGTGGACGATCCGGGATTCATGGCGCGCCGCGGCTGGTGGCTCGTCGTCATGAACGTCCTCGTCCCCGGGTCCGCCCAGGTGCTGGCCGGCAACCGCCGTCTGGGACGCTTCGCGCTGGGCGCGACGCTGATCGGCTGGCTCTCCGTGCTCGTGGCCGTGGGGCTGGCGCTGTTCGCGAGGCCGACGTTCCTGTGGCTGACCGTGGGCGCCGGGTGGCTCTCCGCCATCGTCCTCACGCTCGTCCAGGTCGCCCTGGTCGGCTACCTCGTGCTGTGGATCGTGCTCGCGATCGACACCCTGCGACTGGTGCGGCTGGTGCGCGTCTCGACCCTGTCGCGGTTCGGCATCCCGGTTGCGGCGCTCGTGATCCTGGGCCTCGTCGGGGCGGGAACCGGCTACGCCGCGACCGTGGTGGGCTCGGGACGGGACACGCTGGGGTCGATCTTCACGCAGAGCGGCCCGAGCCTGCCGCCCAGCGACGGCTACTACAACATCCTGCTCCTCGGCGCGGACAGCGGAGAGGGGCGCGACTCGATGCGCTACGACAGCATCTCCGTGGTCTCGGTGAACGCCGACACCGGAGCCGTCACGATCACCGGCATCCCGCGCGACATGCCCGGCTTCCCGTTCGCCGAAGGGCCGATGCGCGATCTGTACCCGGACGGGCACTCCAGTCACAACGACAGCACCTGCGGCTGGGGCAGCGGCATCAACCAGCTGCGCACCGAGGTCGAGGTGTGCCGGGACGGCACGGAGCTGTACCCGGAGGCGGAGGCGAACGGCTCCGAACCCGGGATCGAGGCGACCAAGGATGCCGCGGAGGGGATCCTCGGCATCGAGATCCCGTACTACGTGTTCATCGACATGAACGGGTTCGCGAATCTCATCGATGCTCTCGGAGGCGTGACGGTCACGGTCGAGAAGCGTCTGCCGAAGGGCGGCGGCCCGTCGTACAAGGGAGAACCCGCCGAGGACTGGGCCATCGGCTGGATCGAGCCGGGCGAGCAGAAGATGAACGGCGACACCGCGCAGTGGTATGCGCGATCCCGCTACACGACGGACGACTGGGACCGCATGAAGCGTCAGCGTCAGCTGCAGGAGGCCATCCTGGCGCAGTTCACGCCGCAGACCGTGCTGACCCGGTTCAACGAGATCGCCTCAGCGGGTACGGCCCTCGTGGACACCGACCTTCCGCAGGACAAGCTGCCGGAGTTCTTCGACCTGGTGATGAAGGCCAAGGAGCTTCCCGTGACGACCATCGAGCTGACGCCCGAGGGCGGCGTGGACGACACCGATCCTGACTTCGAATACGTCCGTCAGCTGATCCAGGAGACGCTGCACCCCGCGACCGAGACGCCGTCGCCCTCGTCCTGAGCGCCTGGAGCGTCCGATCCGCTGAACCGCCGGTCCGCGGATCAAGCGCAGGCCTTCGGATCCGGGCAGGTCGATGGACCCGTGGAGCCCCACGCTCCACGGGTCCATCGGGTCCGGCACTGGGCGACGACGGACGGAGGGGGAGGGGCCGTCGTCGCCCGGCCAGCCACAGTCGCCGCGCGCAGCGACCGTGACTCAGGAACGGCGCCTGCGCGCGGCCCCCGCCGCGATGAGAACGCCGCCGGCGGCGAGAGCGACCGCTCCGCCCCCGAGGATCCAGGGCGACGCCGAGCCGCCGGTCAGCGCGAGTTCCATGCCGGAATCCGTCGATCCCGTCAACGGCAACTCGGTGCCGGATGGCGCGACGCCCGGGTCCTGCTCGCAGCTGGGCCCGACTCCGCCGGCCTGCACGACCGTGACCGTGGCGGTGTACTCGCGGTCCTGCGCTGCGGTCGCGATCAGCGATCCCGACGCGGCACTGAGACCGGCACCACCCGAGTGCGCACCCCCGGCGAATGACAGCGAATAGCTTCCCTCGCCATCGGACGGCGGGCGGAACGACACCACCAGGCTTCCGTCTCCGGCCGCGGTGTTCCCTGAGATGGAGGCGTCACCGGCATTGTGTCCGGAGACCGAGACGGAGACGCGCTCACCGGGCAGGAAGTAGCCGGCACTGAAGGCGATCGTCGACGCCTCGCAGGGCGTGATGATCGGATCGCCGACCGAGACGCGCGGCGTTTCCGCATACGTGTTCGGCGGCGGAGGCGTCTCGAAGGACGCGGCGGATGCAGCAGCCGGTGCGGCCAGGACGAGCGCACCTGCGGTCAGACCGATGACGGCCATCTTCTTCAGCATGATTCTCCCCCAGAGAGATACACGCGGAATCACACCCGAGCACACCCCTGCGCCCGACTGCGTGGACCCTTCCTGCCCCCACGGCAGGATGGCAGAGCCCGATATTCCCCAGTGAGGTCACACTAGCGCATGCGCTGCGGAATGTCACGACCCGCAGTCGATGGATTCGCGCGTGATCTCCGGAGCATGGATGAGCGGGGTGTGGGCGACTTCGGTGAGCCGTTCTCCGGCTCCCTCCCCGGTGAAGTCGACGGTGATCGTCGTGGACTCTCCCGGAGCCAGCTGGACCGAGTGCTGGATGACGCTCCGCCCGTCGATCACGGCGGTCTGCACGTCCTCCTCGGACCCGTCGCGGTCGATGCGCACCGGCGTCGCGCCCGTCGGGCCGTACACCGCGACGAGCGTGCGCGTCTCGCCGGGAGGGACATCGTACCGGCCGCCGCCCGTGACGTACTCGGGGAGAGCTGTCCCGGCATCCTCCGGCGCGTCGTTCGTCCAGGTGACGGACAGGCGCGTGGTCGGCGCGCCCGCGCACACGCCGGTGGCGACCGTGAACCGCGCGTCGGCGTAGTAGTCCATCTTCCCGCCCGTGGTGTCGTTGAGGAGGACGCCGACCCAGGTGGCGCTGTCGTCGTCCGTGGGCAGGGTGCCGCCCAGCATGGATGCCGAGAGGCGGTCCTGCTCGTCCTCGTGCGCGCTCCAGATCCGGATCCGGCCTTCGTCTGCGGACGTCGACAGCGCGCCCAGCAGCGCCTGGGGATCACCGGAGGACAGGGCGGCCGCGAGCAGGGCGCTGGATGCCTGGGCGAACACGGCGTCCTGGGTGCGTGGGTCCGGGATGGCGCTGTAGATCTCCGAGAGCAGGATGCTGAGGACGTTGTCGGCATCGGCCGTGAACGGTCCGAAGGAGACCGGTCCGGTGGCTTCGATGAGGTGCTGGGCGACGACGGCGTCGACGGCGACGACGCCGTCCACCGTGCCCCCGAACCGCTGGGTCCAGCGGGTCGCGATGAGCTGAGCGGCTTCGGGGAAGCGGGGGATGCTCGTGATGTTCTGAAGGTGGCGGCCCGGCTGCTGCTCGAACAGGGCGAGAGTGGAGTCGCTGACCTCCAGGGGAGCGTCCAGCGGCGGGAAATCGGTCGTGGAGGCATTGCGCACGATCCGGATCTGACCCTGATCGGCGGTGATCAGCGCCACGGCACCCACGATCCCTCCGGACGAGCGGACCTCGGCGTTGTTCTGCATCGCGACGACATAGGAGCGCGGGCCCTCCGCACCGAGCATGCTCGGCAGCAGTACGGAGGCGCCGTGAAGGGCGCCCACGAGGGTCGCTGCCTCGTCGACGGCGTCGCGGACCTGCCCGACGGCGTCGGCCAGCGGTGGCAGCGTCGCGTCGGCGTCGATCGCGCGGGCCTGTGCGAGCGCGGCGGAGAGGGTCTCATCGGCGGCGCCCAACGGCTCCTGCGCGGCCGCGAACGGGGTCAGGTCGATCGAGGTGCCGGTGATGCCGAGGCCGGCGAGCTCGAGTTCTCCCGCGGCATCCAGGACCGGGGTCAGGGCGTCGGACGCCACGCTGTCGGCGATCTCGGCGATCTCGCGCACCGCCGTGAAGTTCGCGCCGAGCCAGGGGACGACCTCGAACCCGCGCCAGACGGGGTCGGACGTGAGCTCCGTCGCGACCGACGCGTGGTGCTCGATCCGGTCGGCGACCCTTTCGGCGCGCTCGAGATCCCGCGCGGCGACGGCCGCCTTGAGATCCTCCGCGTTGTCGGACACTGCCTGGAGCTCGTTCGCCGCGCCGATGCCGCGCACGCCTACCCAGCCGAGCGCCAGCAGCAGGAGCATGACGAGCGTGCCGAGGGTCCAGCCGATCCATCGGCCGCGGCGTTGGGGGAGTCGTCCGTCGCTCACGTGAGCATTCAAGCACGGACCCGACGATGACCGCTGATCGGTCTGCGGCCGGGCATCCCGAGGAACGCGCGGGTGCCGTCTACGCTTCTGTTATGAGTGCTCAGCTGCGTGTCGTCCTCGATCAGCTCGCGCAGGTCGTCGCGGCGGACACGGCCTGGGCGGCTCTGGATCTGACGCACGGGCTCATCGACACGGCGCCCGCCGGATGCACGGTCGACGCGATCGTTCCTGCCGGTTCGCAGCCGGAGATCCGAGGGATCGGCGAGGTCCGGACGCTCCCGCTCCAGCGGCGCGAACTGGCGGCCTCCTGGCAATTGGGTATCGCTCCGGGTGTCGGGGGAGGCATGATTCACTCGCCGAGCCTGATGGCGCCGCTCGTCAAGCACGATCGCGTCCACGACCCGGACCAGACCGTGGTCACGCTGTGGGACCTGAACGCCTGGGAGGCGCCGCAGGGCATGGCGAAGCCCGCGGTCAGCTGGCATCGGGGGATGCTGCGCCGGGCGGCGAAGCACGCCGATGCGATCGTCGTCCCGTCGCATGCCTTCGCCGAGCGTCTGGAGGACTTCGCCCGTTTCGGGGACCGGGTGCGGGTGATCGCCGGAGCTCCGCCGTCGAACCTGGTCGTGCCGGGTGACGCCGCGGCGCGCCGGGCCGAGCTGGATCTGCCCGAGACGTACATCGTCATCGCAGGGGCCGGGGAGTCGTTCGCAACAGGCTTCCGCGCGGCGATCGCGGCGGAACGGGATGCCGTGGTCATCGACGCTCCGGACGGGGCCGAACCGCGGCTGGTGGAGATCGCCTCAGCCGCGGGCCTGCCGGCCCGCCGTGTGCACGTGCGCGGCGCGCTCGACCCGGAGGAGCGCGCGTCCGTCGTCGCCGGTGCCGAGGCGTTCGTCGGGACGAGCACCGTCACGGCTTGGCCGTGGCGGGCCGTGGACGCCATGGCGCTCGGCGTGCCCGTGGTCGTCGTCGACAGCGGTGTGCATCGCGACGTCGTGGCCGACGGCGGAATGGTCGTCGGCGACGACGACATCGCGGATGCTGTCGTCGACGCGGTCGGGGCTGGCAGTGCCCGGCTGCGCGTGCTCGCCGGCGACCGGGCGCGCGCCTTCTCCTGGGCGAGTTCGGCTGAGCGCGTCTGGGCGCTGCACGCCGACCTCTGAGCCTTCGTACGGAGCCTGAGAGCTCGCTGAGATCTGGCGACACGCCCGGGTCCAATGTCGACTGTTCGCGGTCACAGTGGCATCATCGCGCCACATACGTCACACTGGTCACATGTCTCGACGTGCCCCACGCTCTCGAAACGTGCCCCGGATCGCCCGAACGATCACGGTCTTCGCCGCTGCCACAGCGGTCATCCTCGGCACGGTGCTCCCTGTTTCCGCCGCGACGGCGGCGAGCGCGCCGACCGGGATCGGAGGCGCCTCGGTCAGCCGGGTGGCCGGGGATCCTGTCTCGAGCGGGATCGTCAAGACGTCTCTCGCCGGGTTCAAGGCCGGCAACATCATCAGCGATGTCGTGTTCACGGACGAGAGCACGATGACCGAGGCGCAGATCCAGTCGTTCCTCAACGGCAAGGTGAAGACGTGCCGTTCCGGCTACACGTGCCTGAAGGATCTGCGGATCCCGACGCAGTCCAAGGCGGCAGACAAGTACTGTTCCGCATACAGCGGCTCGTCCAGTGAGTCGGCTGCGCGCATCATCTACAAGGTGGCCCGCGCCTGCAACATCAATCCTCAGGTGCTGATCGTCATGCTCCAGAAGGAGCAGGGGCTCGTGACGCACACGTGGCCGAGCGACTGGCGCTACAACGCGGCGATGGGACAGGCGTGCCCCGACACCGCCCCGTGCGACGTCAAGTTCGCCGGGTTCTTCGCACAGGTCTACGGTGCCGCGCGGCAGATGCAGCTCTACATGGAGGGTCGCTACTTCACCTGGTACGCGCCCGGCAAGACCTGGAACATCCTCTACCACCCGAACGCATCGTGCGGACGCGCACCGGTGTACGTCGCGAACAAGGCGACGTCCGCGCTGTACTACTACACCCCGTACCAGCCGAACGCTGCCGCGATGCGGGCCGGATACGGCACGGGTGACTCCTGCTCGAGCTACGGCAACCGCAACTTCTACAACTACTTCACGGACTGGTTCGGTTCGACGCAGACTCCGGCGATGACGCCGAGTGGCGCGATCGCCACGGAATGGAAGCGGATGGGGGGTGCATCCGGAGCCCTGGGCAATCCGGCGGCGCCCGTCCAGGTGGTCACGGACCCGAACGGAAACGGCCGGGCGCAGAAGTTCACCGGCGGGTGGATCCACTCCTCGTCCGCAGGCACGTACTCCTCGCTGACTCCGATCATGACGGCCTACAGCGCCGCCGGATGGCTGCGGGGCGACCTCGGATGGCCGGCGACTCAGACCAGTTGCGTCGGCGGCCTCTGCACTCAGGGTTTCGCCGGCGGGCTCATCTCCTACGCGAGCGGGAAGAGCGCGACCGCCACCTTCGAGATCACGCCGGGCGCCATCGACAAGGAGTACGCCGCGCGGGGCGGCGCGAGCGGGTTCCTCGGGAAGGCGCTCGCCGGCGTGCAGGCCGTGTCGGATGCGAACGGGATCGGCCTGGCACGGAAGTACGCCGGCGGCTGGATCCACACGTCCGAGGCAGGAACGTTCTCGTCGTCGTCAAAGATCATGACGGGGTACAGCGCGGCCGGATGGCTGCGCGGGTTCCTCGGATGGCCGGCCAAGGCCGAGCAGACCGTCACGGACCCGAATGGCAACGGGGTCGCGCAGCAGTTCGAAGGCGGCTGGGTCCACTCGTCGGCCAAGGGGTCGTTCGCCTCGTCCACCAGCATCATGACCGCATACAGCGGTGCAGGCTGGCTGCGCGGCGAGCTCGGATGGCCCACGAGCACGGAGAGCTGCACCGGCCAAGCATGCGTTCAGACGTTTGCGGGCGGCGTGATCAGTTATCTCAAAGGCAAGGCAGCTGTGGTTGCGAAGGGAGTGACGCCGGCTGCCATCACGAAGGCGGCCTCGGCGCAGACCTCGGTGACGGGGTCCCTCGGTCAGGCGCAGCCGGTGCAGATCGTGGCCGATCCGAACGGCTCTGGCCTGGCGCAGAAGTTCGCCAACGGATGGGTGCACTCCTCCGACCATGGGACCTTCGTGTCGTCGTCGACGATCATGACGGCCTACAGCAAGGCGGGATGGCTGCGCGGGAAGCTGGGTTGGCCGGTCGGCGTGGAAAGCTGCTCGGGGACGGTCTGCTCGCAGTCCTTCGAAGGTGGCACTATCGCCTACACGCAGGGCAAAGCCGCAGTGACGATGTATGGCGTCGCGCACGAGGCGGTAACTGCGTTGCGTTCGGCGCAGACGAGCGCGCTCGGGAAGGCGGCTCTTCCGGTTCAGGTCGTGTCGGACGCCAACGGGAACGGTCTGGCGCGCAAGTACGCGAACGGCTGGATGCACGCGTCGGATCGCGGGACCTTCTCGTCCTCGGCGAAGATCATGGCCGGATACAGCGCCGCAGGCTGGCTGCGCGGATTCCTCGGATGGCCGGTCGCCGCTGAGCAGACGGTCACCGACGCGAACGGCAACGGAGTCGCCCAGCAGTTCGAGGGCGGGTGGATCCACTCCTCGGGGAAGGGGACGTACACGTCCACGTCGACGATCATGAAGGCGTACAGTGACGCGGGCTGGGTCCGTGGAGGACTCGGCTGGCCCGTGGGCGCCGAATTCTGCACAGGCAACGCCTGCGCCCAGCAATTCGCCGGAGGCGTGATCGGCTACACCAAGGGTCAGGCCGCTGTGGCGACCGTCGGCGCGACGGCGGCCGCGATCACCGCGGCCGCCACGAAGCAGACGGCCGTCACCGGGTCTCTCGGCAAAGCACAGGCATCCGTTCAGGTGGTGGCGGACCCCAACGGGGCCGGCCTGGCCCAGAAGTACGCGAAGGGCTGGGTGCATTCGTCCGCCCGAGGCACCTTCGTGTCGTCCTCGACGATCATGACGGCCTACAGCAAGGCGGGATGGCTGCGCGGCAAGCTGGGCTGGCCCACGAGCGCCGAGACCTGCACCGCGACGGCATGCACGCAGTCCTTCGAAGGAGGTACGATCTCCTACGCGCCGGGCAAGCCGGCCACGGTCGCGTACAAGTGAGCCGTGGGCGTGAGCGACTACAGTGGAACGCATGAAGGTACTGCTCACAGGAGCTGACGGATTCATCGGATCGCACCTCGCGGAGCAGCTCGTTCGGGATGGTCATGACGTCCGTGCGCTGGTCCTCTACAACTCGTTCGATTCACGCGGCTGGCTCGACGGTGTCGACGAGGAGATCGCGCGCGAGATCGAGTTCCTCCCCGGCGATGTGCGTGATCCGGCCCTGATGATGTCGGCGGTCGCGGACCGCGATGCCGTGCTGCACCTGGCGGCGCTCATCGCGATCCCGTACTCCTATGCGGCACCGGACCTGTACGTGCAGACGAACATCCAGGGCACGCTGAACCTGCTCAACGCTGCGCGCGCTGCCGGGGTGTCCCGTTTCATCCACACCTCGACCAGCGAGGTGTACGGAACGGCGCGCTACGTGCCGATGGACGAGGGACACCCGCTCCAGGGGCAGTCGCCGTACTCGGCGTCGAAGATCGCCGCGGACCAGATGGTCAACGCCTATCACGCCTCGTTCGGTCTGCCGACCGTGACGATCCGGCCCTTCAACACGTTCGGCCCCCGCCAGTCCGCCCGCGCCGTGATCCCCACGATCATCAGCCAGCTCGCTGCGGGCAAGCGCGAGATCCAGCTCGGTGCGCTGACGCCCACACGCGACTTCACCTACGTCCCCGACACCGTGTCAGGCTTCACCGCGGCGCTCACCAGCACCGCCGGCGTCGGCGAGGTCATCAACCTCGGCGTCGGTTTCGAGGTTTCGATCGGTCAGACCTTCGAGCTCATCGCCGAGGCCATGGGCGTCGATGCCGTCGCCACGGAGGATCCCGCGCGCCTGCGACCGGCGAACTCCGAGGTCGAACGGCTCTTCTCGGACAACTCGAAGGCGCGCGAGCTGCTGGGATGGCAGCCCCGGTTCGACGGCGTGGACGGGTTCCGTGAGGGGCTGCGCGTCACGGCGGACTGGTTCACCGACCCGTCGAACCTCGCGCGTTACCGCACCGACGCCTACGTCGTATGAGCATCGAGCAGGAGATCGTCCAGGCGATCCGCGACGTCGTCGGGGACGCGGACTTCGTCGGGCTGCACGTTCCCGACATCGCGGACCGCGAGAAGAAGCGCGTCCTGGAGTGCCTCGACTCGACCTTCGTCTCGAGCGTCGGCGCATTCGTCACCGAATTCGAGCAGGGGATCGCCGATTTCGCGGGTTCCGCTCACGGCATCGCGGTGTCCAACGGCACATCGGCGCTTCAGGTGGCGCTCCAGCTCGCCGGCGTCGGCGCGGGTGATGACGTGATCGTCCCCAGCCTGTCCTTCGTCGCCACGGCCAACGCCGTCGTCCATGCGGGTGCGCAGCCGTACTTCGTGGACAGCGATGAGGAGACGCTCGGGATGTCCGTCGAGTCCGTGGCCGAGGTGCTGCGCACGGCACGGACGACGCCGGAGGGGGTCGTCAACCACGCAACCGGACGTCGCATCGGTGCGATCGTGCCCATGCACACTCTCGGCCACCCCCTTCGGATCGCCGAACTCATCGAGCTCGCCGCGGAGTACGGGATCCCGGTCGTCGAGGATGCGGCGGAGTCGCTCGGCAGTCGCGTGGGTCCCCGGCACACCGGGACGTTCGGGGCGCTCGGCATCGTCAGCTTCAACGGCAACAAGATCCTCACCACCGGCGGCGGCGGCATGATCCTCACCGACGACGACGAGCTCGCCCGGCGTGCCCGGCATCTCACAACGACCGCCAAGCTGCCGCACCGCTGGGAGTTCGAGCACGACGAGGTCGCGTTCAACTACCGGATGCCGAATCTCAACGCCGCGCTCGGTGTCGCCCAGCTCGAACGCCTCCCCGAGTTCCTGACGGCGAAGCGGCGACTGGCAGCGCACTATCAAGAGAGGTTCTCCGACGTCGCCGGCGTCGAGTTCCTGGTGGAACCACGGGGGACCGAGAGCAACTACTGGCTGTGCGCGGTGCGTGTCGACGGCGGGCGCGAAGAGCGCGACGCCGTGCTCGAGGCGACCAACGCCGCGGGCCTCCAGTGCCGGCCGTTCTGGAATCTGCTGCATGACCAGGCGGCCTTCCGCGATCTGCCGCACGCTCCCGTACCGGTCGCGGAAGCGCTGCATGCCCGCACCGTGTGCATCCCCAGCTCCCCAGCGCTGGCGGCGATGTGATCACGGTCGCCGTCCTCACCGGCACCCGCGCGGATTACGGTCTGCTGCGCGGACTGCTGTCGGCGATTGACGCCGAACCGAAGCTTCAGCTGCAGTTGATCGTGACGGGGACGCACCTCAGCGACGCGTTCGGTCGTACCGTGTCCGAGATCGAGCGCGACGGCTTCGAGATCTCCGCCACCGTGCCGATCTGGTCCGCCGGCGACGGTCCGCTCGACGCCGCCGCAGACGTCGGCCGTGCGCTGCCGGGGTACGCTCGAGCGCTCGAAGAACTCGACCCGGACGTCCTGGTGGTGCTGGGCGACCGGCTGGAGGCGTTCGCCGCGGCGACGGCGGCGACCATCCTGTCCGTGCCCGTCGCGCACATCCACGGGGGTGAACGGACCGAGGGTGCCATGGACGACGCGCTGCGCCACTCGATCACGAAGATGTCGTACCTGCACTTCGCATCCACGGAGGAGCACCGACGACGCATCATCCAGATGGGCGAGCAGCCCGAGCGGGTCTTCTTCGTCGGCGCGCCCATCGTCGACGCGCTGTCCGTGCTCGAGCTGCTGCCCCGGGAGGCGGTCGAAGACCGCTTCGGCGTCCGGCTTCCCGCCCCCACGGCGCTGGTCACCTTCCACCCCGCCGTGATGGACGTCGCTCCGCCTCAGCATCTCGTGGACGAGATGCTGGCGGCACTGCTGGAGGTAGAGGGCCTGCATGTCGTCATCACCGGATCGAACTCCGACATCGGCACCGCCGATGTGCGCGCGCGCATCGCCGCCTTCGTCGCAGACAATCCGGACCGGGTGGACTTCATCGAGTCGTTCGGACAGCTCGGGTATCTGAGCGCGATGCGTGCGGCATCGGTCGTCGTCGGCAACTCCTCGAGCACCGTGCTCGAGGCGCCGGTTCTCGGGGTGCCGTCCGTGCTCATCGGCGACCGCCAGCGCGGACGTCCCCTGGCGGAGAGCGTCGCAACACCCGTGCCCCACAGGGACCGGATCGCAGAGGCCGTGCGCTCGGCGATCCGGCACGATGCGAACGGTGCCGGGACGGAGATCTTCGGCACCCCCGGGTTCGCGCCGCGCGTCGCGACGGCGTTGCGCGACATGCCGATCCCGCGTCCGCCGCGCAAGTCCTTCTACGACATCGGAGGAGAATCCGCCCATGACTGACCGTGTGTTCGTGATCGCCGAAGCCGGGGTGAACCACAACGGATCGCTCGACACCGCGAAGGAGCTCGTGGATCTGGCCGCATCCGCCGGCGCCGATGCCGTGAAGTTCCAGACCTTCTCCGCCGACAATCTGGCCATGGAGAGCGCGGCGCTGGCCGACTACCAGCGTCTTTCCGACAGCGACGCGCGCACGCAGCACGACCTGCTCCGGGAGCTGGAGCTCAGTCACGAAGAGTTCCGCGCCCTCCGCGCGCACTGCGATTCGCGCGGCATCGCCTTCCTCTCCACGGCGTTCGACCTCGAAGGCCTCGATTTCCTCGTCACGGAACTCGGCATCCCGCTGGTGAAGATCGCCTCCGGCGATCTCACATTCGCGCCTCTGCTGGTCGCCGCGGGACGCACAGGGCTGCCCGTGATCCTGTCGACCGGGATGGCGGATCTGGCAGAGATCGACAGGGCACTGCGGTTCATCGCGGCCGGCGTCGCGCAGGCGCACGGCGCGATCGAGCGCTCCGAGAGGCTCACGGCCGACGTGCTGGAGCAGGCATGGCGACGCCGGGACGAGTTCGTGGATTTCGCGCAGCACGTGACGATCTTCCACTGCACCACCCAGTACCCCGCCGCGGACGAGAACCTCGATCTGCGTGCGATGCAGACCATCGCATCGACGTTCGGTCACCGCGTGGGCTATTCCGACCACTCCCTGGGCTCTCTCGCCTCGGTGCTCGCCGTCGGGCTCGGGGCCATCGCCGTCGAGAAGCACTTCACCTTCGACATCCACGCCGAAGGACCCGACCACGCGGCATCCCTGGACCCGGACGGCCTGCACGCGTACGTCGCCGACCTCCGTCGCGTCCCCGCGATGCTGGGATCCGCTCAGAAACGCTGTCAGCCGGTCGAAGCAGGTAACCGTGCGGTCGTCCGGCGCAGTCTGGTGGCGACTCGGGACATCGCTGCGGGAGCGGTGATCACCGAGGAGGACGTTGCCTGCTATCGTCCCGCGTCCGGGCGCACCTCGTTCGACTACTGGGAGATCGTCGGCTCGACGGCATCCCGGTCGTATCGCCGCGGTGATCTGATCGATGACTGACCTGATCCTTCTCGGGGGCGGCGGCCACGCCCGTTCGGTGCTGGCCGCGCTCGAGCAGGCCGGGAGCGGCGTCCTGGGGTATGTCGCCCCTGAGCCCGGCTCGCTCGGCGAGCTTCCTCATCTCGGTGACGACTCCGTCCTGGCCGAATTCGGACCCGAACGGGTCGCGCTCGTGAACGGTCTCGGTTCCGCCGGCTCGACGCGCGCGCGACGCGAACTGCACGAGCGCGTGATCTCGGACGGCTACACGGTCGTCGACGTCGTCCATCCGCGGGCCTTCATCGACTCGGGTGTCCCGCTCGGCGGCGGGGTCCACGTGCTCGCGAACGCGGTGGTCAACGTGGGCGCGGTGCTCGGAGACGGAGCTCTCATCAACACCGGGGCCATCATCGAACACGACTGCGTGATCGGTGCGCACGCGCACGTGGCGCCGGGTGCCGTGCTCGGTGGTGCCGTGCGCGTGGGAGCCGGCGCACACGTGGGCCTCGGTTCCCGCGTGCTCCAGGGCGTCACGATAGGGTCGGGGAGTGTCATCGGCGCGGGGGCTGTCGTGCTCTCCGACGTGCCCGATGGCGTCACCGTCGTCGGCGTCCCGGCACGACCGATCCGGAAGTGAAGGACGAGCAGCCATGATCGACAGGGCGGACCTCACGGTCGCTCCCGAGACCAGCATCCGGGTGGCACTCGAGCGTCTGGATCGCAGCCGACTGCAGGTCGTCTTCGTCGAGGACGCCGCCGGACGCCTGGTCGGAGCCGTCAGTGACGGGGACATCCGCCGAGGACTCCTCGCCGGCGCCGTGCTGGACGACCATGTCTCCGGCATCATGAATTCGGGGCCCGCTGCGGTCGCGCCGACCGCGAGCCAGGACGCCGTGGATGAGCTGAAGGAGCAGCGCGGCATCCGCGTCGTCGCGGTCGTCGATGACGGCGGCAGGCTCGTGGATGTCGTGGGGGAGGGCGAATCCATCGGTACCCCGCTGTCCACGCCCGTGGTGCTCATGGCCGGAGGCCGCGGTCAGCGTCTGTATCCGATCACGAAGGACATCCCCAAGCCGCTCGTGCCGCTCGGCGATGTGCCGATGATCGACATCATCCTCGGACGCCTGCGCGAGCAGGGGTTCCGGCGCGTGCACGTCTCCGTCAATCACCTCGGACACCTGATCGAGGCGCACCTCGGAGACGGATCGCGCCACGGCCTCGAGATCACCTACCTGCACGAGCCGATGCCTCTCGGCACCGCGGGAGCGATCGCGCAGCTCCGAGATCGGATCGGTGAGGACTTCGTCGTCATGAACTCCGACCTGCTCACGCAGGTGGACCTGCGGCGCATGCTCGCGTTCCACAGCGCGACCGGGGCCGTCGCGACGATCGGCGCGCGAGAGTACGGTTTCGAGATCCCTTACGGTGTGATCCGACGCGAGGGGGACAGAGTGACCGGCCTCGCCGAGAAGCCGTACCACAGCGAGCTCGTCAGCGCCGGCATCTACGTTCTGGCTCCCGATGCCCTCGGACTGCTGGAGCAGGATGAGTACTGCGACATGCCGACGCTGCTGGCGCGCCTCATGGACGACGCTCGGCGCGTGAGCTCGTTCGAGATTCGTGAAGAGTGGATCGACGTCGGGCGTCCAGAGGATCTGGAACGCGCCCGGCAGGCCTGGGAGAGGAACGGACGATGAGGATCTGCACGATCACCGTGCGCGCGGGCTCGAAGGGCGTGCCGGGCAAGAACCTGCGGGTCGTCGCGGGTCGTCCGCTGTTCGGGCATTCCGTCGTCCAGGCCGTGCGGTCAGGGCTGTTCGACGAGGTCGTCGTGTCGAGCGACTCCGAGGAGATCCTGGCTCTGGCTCCCGGTTTCGGTGCGACCGGAGTCGTGCGTCGTCCGGCCGAGATGGCGACCGACACCGCGGGAAAGGTCCCTGCGATCGCTCACGCGGTGCGCGCGACGGAGGAGCGCACGGGCGCGACCTACGACGTGTGCGTCGACCTCGACGCCACGAGCCCGCTGCGCACCGTCGACGATATCCGGGCCGCGGTCGCGATGTTCGAGAAGGAGCGGCCGGAATCGCTCATCACGGGCGTCGAGGCGCGCCGGAACCCGTACTTCAACCTCGTCGAGGAGCAGCCGGACGGCACGGTGGCCGTGAGCAAGAAGCCGGACGACGCCGTCCTGCGCCGCCAGGACGCGCCGCGATGCTTCGACATGAACGGTTCGATCTATGTCTGGAGTCGCGAGGCGCTGCTCGAAGACCAGGTCGTGTTCTTCCCCTCGACGATCCTCTACGAGATGCCGCCCGAGCGCTCGACGGACGTCGACAGCGAGTTCGACTTCCGGGTCGTGGAATGGCTCATGGCGCAGAGGGATGACCTGTGAGTGCGGACGCCGCAGACCTCGACGCGCGCACGTCCGGGGCGATGAAGGCCATCCTCGACCTCGAGGATGCCGCGCCGGACGAGTTGCTTGAGATTCTGCCAGGTGCCACGGTCCCGTTCTGGGCGCATGTGCGCATGCAGATCTTCTGGCAGTTGTCGCAGCAGCACACCGGGAGCGTTGCTGTGGCGAGCACGAGCCAGTGGACCCGATGGGCTGAGGCGAAGCGGGTCGCACGTGGCTTCCTCCCGAACAGATGGGATGCGGTTCGAAGGGCGAAGCAGCACGATGTCTGCTTCTATGTGGCGGGCGGGACCCTTTCGAAGGAGGGTGACCGCGCTCGCAACTGGCTTGTGGATGACTTCGCCGAAGCGACTGAGGGTGCGATGGTCGTGCAAGTGCGTCCGTTGCCGTCGGCTCTGGGAAACCCCACATTTCGACCGACGCTGAGCATGGAATCGGCGACGGCGCGGTCGCGCTGGCGTGCCAGGGGCACGTCGTTGCGACCGGAGACGGACCGCGGCATGGATGTTCTGCTCCGCGCCTTCGCCCGCAGGCTCCAGCAGCCCGAAGACGCGTTCGTCGATATCGGACGACGGACCCGGCGTACCGAACTTCTGCGTCCGTTCCAGACCGACGAGTTGCGTCGGTTGCTCGAACGCATGAGTCCGCGGATCGTCTTCTTCGACAACGGCTCCTATACGTACCACGGCGAGTCGGTGGCAGCGATGAAGGATTTCGGTGCCTATGTCGTCGAACCGCAACACGGCTGGATCGGACCGTCGCATGCGGCCTACAACTACGGGAAGGTTTTCGAGGAGGCGAGCTTGAGACGCGCGCTTCCCGATGAGGTCCTCACCTTCGGCGATTACTGGTCGACATCGATCAGGCACCCCGGACGCGTGACGACGATCGGCAAACCGCATCTGGAACGGCAGGCGGCCAAGGCACGCGAGCATCGGTCGAGTCGCGTCCTCGTGGTCTCTTCTCGCACAGACCCCGAGCGCACGGACGCCTATGTCACAGCCCTTCGTTCCGCCCTCGGAAGCAGCTGGTCGATCGCCTTCCGGCCTCATCCTGGAGAACGTGCCGAGACAGATCGGCGGTACCCTCTGCTGTCCGCCGACACAGACATCACCGTCGATGTCGAACCGGACGTGTACGAGTCGCTGAAAGAATCCGCGGTCGTGATCGGCGAGGCCAGCACCGTGCTGTTCGAGGCGCGAGCATTCGGCTGTCAGGTCATCGCGCGCGACAGCGCCTTCGCCGACACCGTGATCGGGGGACTCTTCGGGCCGCGTGTCACCAATGCAGAGGAGACGGCGGCACGAGTGACGGCGATTGCTTCGACGGGAGCGGTCGAGCCCGTCTCCGACCCCACGATCTGGGCACCGAATTCCATCGCGACGTACAAACTCTGGCTCGCCGACGCGCGTCGACGTGTGTCCCAGGCTGTCTGACCTAGAATGACCACATCCCCGTGGCGGCTCCCGCTGCCGCGCGCCGAATGAGTGGGCCTGTGACCGATACCCGAGATCTCTTCACCGTCGTCCCGCGTTCCGAATTCGACACCCCGGGCAAGAGCCGCGGGCTGATCGACGTGGTGCGCTGGCGCTATCTGCTGAACCTGCTGGTCCGCACCGGGGTGACCACTCGATACCGCAACTCGGTGCTGGGCTGGACCTGGTCGTACGTTCGGCCTGCCGCGCAGTTCCTGGTGTTCTGGGTCGTGCTCGGTCTCTTCATGAACCTCGATCGCGGCATCCCGAACTATGCGGTGTACCTGTTCTCCGGGATCGTCGTCATCAACCTCTTCTCCGAGGGGTTCAAGAACGCGACCACCTCGATCGTCGGCAATGCGCCACTGGTGCGCAAGGTGTTCCTGCCTCGGCAGCTCTTCGCCGTCTCCGCCGTGATCGTCGCCTTCGTGCACTTCCTGCCCCAGGTCGGGCTCCTGCTCATCGTGTGCCTGCTGCTGGGCTGGGTCTCGCACATCACGATCATGTCGGTGCTCGCGATCCTGGCGGGCATGCTCATCGTGATGCTCTTCTCGCTGGGGCTGGGGCTGTTCTTCGGCGCGATCAACGTGCGGTTCCGGGATGCCGAGAACATCGTCGAGCTGATGCTCCTGCTGGCGACCTGGGCATCCCCTGTGCTGTACGCCTGGACGCAGGTGCAGGATGCGGTCGTGGAGACGCTCGGCTGGCCGCAGTGGCTCGTCGAGATCTACCTGCTCAACCCGATCACCCAGGGCGTCGAGCTGTTCCACTACGCGTTCTGGAGACCTGCCACCGAGGGGATGGTCTCGGCATCCGGATATGTCGGGGCCCAGCTCATGGACATCCCGCCCGGGCTCGCCTGGAACACCCTGTGGACGTTCCTCATCGCCCTCGGAACGCTGCTGTTCGGCCAGCTCGTCTTCCGGCGCCTCGAAGGAAGGTTCGCGCAAGACCTATGACCGATCAGACGGCGATCAGGCCCAGCATCATCATCGACGGCGTGCGCAAGCGATTCACGCTCAACCACGCCTTCTCCCTCAAGGACACGGTCGTGTCCTGGATCAAGCGACGCAAGCTCACGAGCGAGTTCGAGGCGCTCAAGGGCGTCGACCTCGTGATCGGCGAGGGCGAGTCTGTCGCGATCCTCGGCTTCAACGGGTCCGGCAAGTCGACGCTGCTCAAGCTCGTCTCGGGAGTGATGGAGCCCGACGACGGACAAGTGCTCACGCGTGGCCGGGTCGCGGGACTCATCGAGGTCGGTGCGGGGTTCCATCCCGAGCTCTCCGGTCGCGAGAACGTGTTCCTCAACGCCGCCATCCTCGGGATGAAGAAGCACGAGATCGAGGCCCGCTACGACGAGATCGTGGCCTTCAGCGAGATCGAGGAGTTCATCGACCAGGAGGTCAAGCACTATTCCTCGGGCATGTTCATGCGTCTCGCGTTCTCCGTCGCGATCCACGTCGAGCTCGATGTCCTCCTCGTCGACGAGATCCTCTCCGTCGGTGACGCACCGTTCCGCGAGAAGTGCCGGCTGAAGTTCGAAGAGCTCATCGCCCAGGGCAAGACCCTCGTCGTCGTCAGCCACGACATGGAGATGGTCCGCGAACTCTGCACCCGTGGCATCGTGATCAACAAGGGTCGCGTCGTGTACGACGGTGAGATCGAGGGCGCGATCGGGATGGTCGACGCGTGATCGGCGACTGGCTCGCACAGACGCCGGCACTGCTCGCCGCGATCCTCGTGGTGTTCGTTCCCGGCGTTCTCGCACTCTGGGGCGTCGGGCTGAGAGGTCTCGCGCTTCTCGCGGCCGCGCCCGTTTTCGGAGTCGCTGTCGTCGGTGTGACCGCCCTGGTATTCGGTGCCCTCGGCATCCCCTGGTCCCCGCTGAGCTGGGGGGGCGCCGCGCTCGTGCTCGTCGTCGTGGCGTGGGTGCTCGGCCGGCTGTTCGGAAATCGGCTTCCCCCGGCGGAATCCAGGGGCGCAACCTGGATCCTGCCGGTCGCGCTGGCGATCGGTGCCCTCTTCGGTATCTGGCGTCTCGCGGCGTATATCAGCGACCCGACCGCCCTTTCCCAGACCAATGATGCGGTGTTCCACATGAACGCCGTCCGATTCGCTCTGGAGACCGCCGACGCCTCCTCGCTGCATATCAACGCCGTGATCGGCGGGCGCAGCTTCTATCCAGCGGCCTGGCACGGAGTCGTGTCGCTGGTCGTGATGCTCACCGGGTCGCAGATCACCGTGGCGGTGAACATGCTCACGCTGGTCATCGGTGCGTTCATCTGGCCGCTGGGAATCGCATGGTTGACCAAGCAGATCACCGGGTCCATCACGATCTCCGCGTATGCCGCCGTCTTCTCGGGAGCGATGCAGGCGTTCCCGCTGCTCATGTTCCAGTGGGGGGTTCTCTTCCCGAATGCGCTGTCGACAGCCCTGATCCCGGCAGGCATCGCGATCGTGATGTCATTGCCTCGATGGAACCGGAACACCGATCGTGTGCGTGCCGGTTTCCGCACACTGCTGCTCGTCCTGCTCGTCATGGCGGCGCTTCTGCTTTCGCAGCCTGCGGCCTTGCTGCCGTGGGCGGCGATATGCGCGGTGTGGTTGACGTTCCACCTGCTCGGCGGCTCGAGCGGCGTTTCACGGCGAGTCGCGATCATCTCTGTGGTCGCGACCTGGGTCGCCCTCGTCGGAGTCTGGGCGTATCTTGCGCAGGGAACCAGCGGATCGCATTGGGGACCGTTCCGTGGAAAGCTCGAAGCGGTCCTCGACGTGATTCTGAACGGGCAGGTCACCCTTCCGTTCGCGTACGGGGTGAGCGTGCTCATGCTCCTCGGACTGGTCGTTGCCGTGCGACGCGCGTCGTATCGGTGGTTCGTCGTGGCCTGGCTCGGCATTTCGGGTCTGTACGTGCTCGTCGCAGCGGTGGGCAACCCGTTCATCCGTGAGCATGTGCTCGGTGCCTGGTACGCAGATCCATATCGGATTGCGGCGCTGGCTCCGATCGTCGTGATCCCGCTGGCCGCGATTGGTTTCGACGCGATCGTACGATGGGCGGCTCGCCTGTGGCGCGGCACAGCCACACCGCCTAAAGCGTCGGTCGTGAGCGCAATCGCTCTGATCGTCGCGGTCCTGGGGATGCTGGTGCTTGTGCTTCTGCGTTCCGTTGCGATGCCCCAGTACATGGATAGGACATTCGAACTCGACTCCCGATATGCCGCAGACCCTGAGCGCTTCGGATACCTCGATCCCGACGAGCGGGCACTGCTCGAGTCATTGGGGGAGTACGTCCCGGAAGGCGAACGCGTCATCGGAAACCCGGGGACCGGCAGCGGATTCGGGTACGTGCTCAGCGGATACGATGTGTTCCCGAGGACCTGGTCACCCCCGAACACCGAGGACTGGGCATTGATCGGTGAGAGCCTCCGCGACGCAGCCGAGGACCCGGACGTCTGCGACGCTCTCGAAACCTATGGTTCTCCGCAGTATGTGCTCGACTTCGGCCCCGGTGAAGAACGGGCCGGACGATGGCTGATGCCCGGCATGACGGACTTCGCCGAACAGGACGGCTTCGAACTCGTCGCCGAGCGGGGAGACGCGTCGCTGTGGCGTATCACGGCGTGCGCGGAGTGAGTCGACATCTCGAATCGGTAAGATCACAGGCGATGCGTCCGGTTGATCTGTCCGTTCTCGTCGTCATCCCGGCGCTGAACGAGGAGGATTCCGTCGCGGACGTGGTCCGCGACGTGCGTCGCGCCATCCCGGAAGCGCGTGTGCTCGTGATCGACGATGGCTCCGTGGATCGCACGGGTGAGCGCGCCGCGGATGCGGGTGCATCCGTGCTGACTCTGCCGTTCAACCTCGGCGTCGGCGGTGCGATGCGAGCCGGATACCGCTATGCACGGGACAACGGCTTCGGCGTGGTCGTGCAGGTGGACGGAGACGGGCAGCACGATCCCGACGTGATCCCCCGGCTCATCGAGGAGCTCGATTCCGCCGACCTCATGATCGGCGCGCGATTCGCGGGAATCGGCGACTACGGCGTCCGAGGACCGCGGCGATGGGCGATGAAGTGCCTGGCGCTGATCATCAGTCGCGTCGCGCGGACGCGTCTGACCGACGTCACGAGCGGTTTCAAGGCGGCTGGCCCGCGGGCAGTCGCGCTGTTCGCCGACGACTTCCCTGCCGAGTATCTCGGCGACACGATCGAGGCACTGGTCATCGCGGCGCGTGCCGGACTCGTGATCCGCCAGCATCCTGTCGCCATGCGCGAGCGCCAGGCCGGTCGGCCATCGCACAACCCGGTGAAGGCTGCGGTGTATCTGCTCAGGGCATGCGCGGCTTTCGGGCTCGCGATGCTCCGCCCGCGCGCACGTCTGGAGGAGTCGTCATGAATCCGGTCACCTATGCGTTCGGCATCACCGCGGCCGTTCTCGCCCTGATCGCGATCGTCGAACTCATGCGTCGAGGAACCCTGCGTGAACGCCATGCCGTGTGGTGGTTCGTCGGTGGCGTGCTGGCCCTTGTCATCGCCATCTTCCCGCAGACGCTCACGTGGGCGGCGCAGGTGCTGGGCGTGAGCGTTCCGACGAACCTCGTGTTCTTCGTCGCGATCGGACTGCTCTTCCTCGTGAGCCTCCAGTACGGAGCCGAGCTGACCCGAATCGAGGAGAAGCTGCGCACGCTCGCCGAGCGCAGCGCCTTCCAGGAGAACCGGATCGCCGAGCTGGAGAGGGCCATCCGCGATCAGACGTCCGATCCGGGACCGAGCCGGGACGGGGACGGCACATGACTCGGCCGAGCCGAGCGCTCATCGCGTCACGATTGTTTCCCCCGGAGGTCAGCGCAGGAGCCTTCCGCCTGGGTGCACTCGCGCGCTCACTGGCACGACAGGGTGACGACGTGACCGTTCTCACCTCGACACCGCCGCGGCACGCGCCGGCGATCGCCGACGCTCCTGGTGTCGACGTGCAGCGGTGGCCCGTGTTGCGAGACAAGGGCGGCAACGTGCGCGGCTATGTCCAGTACATGAGTTTCGATGTCCCCCTGCTCTTCCGTCTGCTGTTCCGCCGGTTCGATGTCGCGGTCGCGGAATCGCCGCCGACCACCGGACTCGTCGTCGCGCTCGCGGCGCTGCTGCACCGCCGCCCGATGGTGTATTACGCGGCGGATGTCTGGACCGACGGTGTCATCTCGATGGGGGCGCCCGGAATCGTCGTCTCGGCGATGCGGTTCATGGAGCGCACCGTGCTGAGGCGGTCCGCCCGGATCATCTCGGTGTCTGACGAGGTCACGGAGCGACTGACCGCCCTGGGAGCGGAGCCCGGTCGGATCACGACGGTCGGGAACGGCATCGACACCGACATCTTCACGCCGGATGCGGTGCCAGCCGGATCCGACCGATACTTCGTCTATACGGGCACCATGTCGGAATGGCAGCAGCCCGAGGTGTTCGTGCGCGCTTTCGCGCTCATTGCCGAGGAAGCGCCGGATGTACGGCTGCGCTTCTTCGGGCAAGGAGCCGTCGAGCAGGAACTGCACCGGCTCGCGGATGAGCTGGTGCCCGGGCGCGTGGAGTTCGGCGGTGTCGTCAGTCCGAGCGAGTCGGCATCCTGGATCCGCGGCGCTTGCGCCGCGCTGGTGAGCATCGTCCCCGGAATCGGGTACGACTTCGCGAAACCGACGAAGACCTATGCGGCCGCGGCGGTCGGTACGCCTGTTCTGTTCGCAGGGCCAGAAACGGGGGCAGAACTCGTACGCTCGGCAGGACTCGGGCGGGCAGTGGACTTCACACCGGCATCCGTCGCCGACGCGATGCGCGCCTTCCTCGGCGAAGCCGAGCAGGGTATGACGGATCGGTTGCGCGCTCAGCGTGCTGATTGGGCACGGGGGCACGTGTCGCTGACGGCTGTCGCGGACCGCGTCGCCGAAGCGATCTCTCAGGTCGCCGATCATGCGAACGCTAAGCTGGAAGGCGCTTCGGGCCGCGCTGCCGACCCGGGTGAAAGGCCCTCAACGTGACTCACTCCGCATCTGTGCGAATCGTCGACTCCGCCGACGTCTCACCGAACGCCTCCATCGGCGACGGCTCATCGATCTGGCACCTCGCGCAGGTGCGCGAGGACGTCCGGATGGGCGAGAACTGCGTCGTCGGCCGAGGCGCATACGTCGGGACCGGCGTCGTGATGGGCGACAACTGCAAGGTGCAGAACTACGCCCTCGTCTACGAACCGGCGAAGCTCGGCGACGGTGTCTTCATCGGTCCGGCCGTCGTCCTCACCAACGACACGTATCCGCGCGCGATCAATCCGGACGGTTCGCTGAAGAGCGCCCACGACTGGGAGCCGGTCGGCGTGACGATCGAACGCGGCGCTTCCGTCGGCGCGCGCGCGACCTGCGTCGCCCCGGTCACGATCGGGGCATGGGCGACCGTCGCGGCGGGTGCCGTGGTCGTCAAGGACGTACCCGCCTACGCACTGGTGGCGGGAGTTCCCGCCCGACGCCTGGGCTGGGTGGGGGAGGCGGGCGTCCCGCTGAACCCGGCGGACGCCGACGGCGTCTGGGTGTGCCCGTCCACGGGCGACCGTTACATCGAGAACGATGGCACTCTGAGCAAGGAGACCGTGTGAGCGAGTTCATTCCCCCGGCAAAGCCGATCATCGGCGACGAGGAGCGCGAGGCTGTCGACCGCGTGCTGCGCAGCGGCATGGTCGCTCAGGGGCCGGAGGTCGCAGCCTTCGAGAGCGAGTTCTCGCAGCACTTCGTGCAGGGTCGTCCTGCTGTTGCGGTCAATTCCGGCACGGCAGGTCTGCACCTCGGACTGCTGGCGGCAGGAGTGGGCCCGGGCGATGAGGTCATCGTCCCTTCCTTCACGTTCGCCGCGACCGGCAACTCGGTGGCACTCACCGGCGGAACGCCCGTGTTCGTCGACATCGAGCCGGAGACGTTCACGCTCGATCCCGAGGCGGTCGCGGCGGCGATCACCCCGAAGACCAAGGGCATCCTTCCTGTGCACCTGTACGGGCACCCCGCCAGGATGCGCGAGCTCGAGGCTCTGGCCGCGGCGCGGGGCGTGGCGCTGTACGAGGATGCTGCGCAGGCTCATGGCGCTGCTCTCGACGGGCGCCCGGTCGGGACGTTCGGCGAGTTCGCGATGTTCAGCCTCTACCCGACCAAGAACATGACCAGTGGCGAAGGCGGGATGGTCTCGACCGCGACGGATGAGGTCGCCCGCCGGGTCAAGCTGCTGCGCAACCAGGGTATGGAGCGCCAGTACGAGAACGAGATCGTGGGCTTCAACGCGCGCATGACAGACATCCACGCCGCGATCGGCCGCGTTCAGCTGACGAAGGTCGATGCGTGGACCGCGACCCGACAGAAGAACGCCGCCTTCCTGGACGCGAATCTGCAGGGGGTCGTGGTTCCGCCCGTCCTCGACGGGGCCGTCCACGTCTATCACCAGTACACGATTCGAGTCCCGGCGGATCGCGACGGGTTCGTCGCGGCGCTGAAGCAGGAGCACAACGTCGGGGCGGGCGTCTACTATCCGATCCCCAACCACCGGCTGCCGTCGCTTGCTCCCTATGCTCCGGGCCTGGACCTGCCTGAGACCGAGCGCGCCGCTCGTGAGGTCGCATCGTTGCCTGTGCACCCGTCGCTCTCCGCGGACGATCTGGAGCGGATCGTGACGGCCGTGAACGCGGTCGCGAAGGCAGGGTCCTGATGGTGCTGCGCGCCGGGCTCCTCGGCGTCGGGATGATGGGGCGGCACCACGCCCGCGTTCTGCGTGAACTCGACGGCGTCGAGCTCGTCGCGATCGCTGATCCGGGTGGGGATCCGCACGGCGTCGCCGGAGACCTGGACGTGCTGCCGGACATCGACGCACTGATCGCGGCCGGTCTGGACATCGCCGTCGTCGCCGTGCCGACGCGTTTCCACGAGGATGCGGCTCTAAAGCTGGCGGCCGCGGGCGTGAACACGCTCGTCGAGAAGCCGATCGCGCACAGCATCGAAGCGGGCCAGCGCATGGTCGACGCGTTCGCATCCGCGGGCCTCGTCGGCGCGGTCGGGCACATCGAGCGCTTCAACCCCGCCCTGCAGGAGCTGCGTCGCCGCATCGAAGCGGGTGAGCTGGGGGCGCTCTACCAGGTGGCCACGCGCCGTCAGGGTCCGTTCCCGTCGCGCATCGCGGATGTCGGGGTCGCGAAGGATCTCGCCTCCCACGACGTGGACCTCACTGCGTGGGTCGTGCAGAGCGACTACGAGCGCGTCTTCGCGCAGACGGCGTTCAAGTCCGGCCGCGAACACGAGGACATGATCACGATCACGGGTCGGACCGCCTCCGGCGTCATCGTGAACAACATCGTCAACTGGCTCAGCCCGATGAAGGAGCGCGTCACCGTCGTAACGGGAGAGAAGGGGGCGTTCATCGCGGACACCTCGACGGGAGATCTGACCTTCTACGCGAACGGCACGATTCCGCTCGAGTGGGAATCGGTGTCGAGCTTCCGTGGTGTTTCCGAGGGCGACGTCACCCGGTATGCGTTCGCGAAGCGAGAGCCGCTGCGCGTCGAGCACGAGGCGTTCCGTGACGCCGTGCTCGGTCAGCAGACCGACGTCGTGACGATGGAGCAGGGGCTGCGCACCCTGGTCGTCGTCGAGGCGGCCCTGGAGTCCGCGCGCGAGGGCGAAGCCGTCCGCATCTGAGACATGAACCACATCGTACGAACGCTCAAACGACTTCTGCCGTTCCTTCCGGCATCGGCACGCACCTTTCTCATCGTCTACGCGGTGGTCAGCTCCGTGCTGGCGGTGGTCGACGTCGTGGCGCTCATGCTCCTCGCGCTGACCCTCGCTGCGAGCGTGAGCGGCCAGGAGATCCAACTACCTGTGATCGGAACGATCGCGGCCGACCAGGTCGTGTGGCTGATCCTGATCTTGGCGATCATCGTCATCGCCAAATCGGCGGCGAACGTCTGGCTGCAGTGGATCGCGACCAGGCGGTTCGCCACGTACGAGTGGACGATCGGCCAGGAGCTCTTCAGCGCGTACATCCGCTCGTCCTGGACGGACCGGATGTCCCGGAACAGCGCGCAGATCGTGCAGATGTCCGACACGGGCATCGCGAATGTCATCGCCGGATTCCTGTTGCCCGTGACGACTCTGCCCGGGCTTCTCGTCACATCCGTCGGCGTGGTCGGGGTGATCGTGGTGGCGCAGCCGATCACAGCGCTCGTGACGATCATTTATCTCGGCGCGATCGCCGCGATCCAGTACTGGGTGCTCAGCGGCAAGACCCGGCAGGCGGCCCGCGTCGCGCGGGACTCCACGCTCCGCGTGGCCGCGCTCATCTCCGGCATGGTGGCCTCCCTGAAGGAGATCACCCTCCGAGACAAGGCCGATGAGGTGAGTCAGGTCGTCGGCGTGCATCGACGTCGCACCGCGCAGGCCCGAGCGAACAACGGATTCCTCTCGGCCGTGCCGCGGTTCGTCTTCGATGCGGCCATCATCGGAGGATTCGTGATCGTCGGCGGCGCGGCGTTCGCGGTCGGCGGCATCGACACCGCCATCTCGGCGATCGCGCTGTTCGGAATCGCGGGCTTCCGGCTGGTGCCGTCACTGACGGGTTTCCAGTCGGTGCTGACGCGCACCCTGACCTCCAAGCCGTACGTCGACGCGGTGATCGCGGATGTCGAAGCCTCGAAGAAGTTCCTCGCCGACCAGGAGGTCCTGGGCAAGCAACCACTTCCGGGTTCGCCGGAGCTGCTGGAGCTGCGCGACGTCTCATTCACCTTCCCCGGCAGTGACACGCCTGCAGTCCGCGACGTGGAACTGCGGATCCCGATGGGGACGACGGTGGGGATCGCCGGCGTGTCCGGTGCGGGCAAGTCCACGCTGGTGGACCTGCTCCTCGGCCTTCTCACGCCGACCCAGGGTTCCATCCGGATCGACGGCCTGCCACTCGACGACGTACTCAAGGCATGGCGCACGCATGTCGGTTACGTACCGCAGGAGGTGACGCTTTTCGATGGCACCATCGCCCAGAACATCGCTCTGACCTGGGGTGACGACATGGACCTCGCTCGCGTCGAGGATGCCGCGCGCCGTGCTCAGCTCTGGAACGTCATCACCGAACGCGCCGACGGTCTGCAGACGCGGGTCGGCGAGCGAGGGCTGACGCTCTCCGGTGGCCAGCGACAGCGTCTCGGCATCGCCCGGGCGTTGTACAGCGATCCGCTCATCCTCGTGCTCGACGAGGCGACGAGCGCTCTTGACACGAAGACCGAAGCGGATGTCGCGGCCGCCATCCGGGATCTCCGCGGGGATGTCACGATCATCGCGGTCGCACACCGCTTGAGCACGATCCGCGACTCGGATCAGATCCTGTTCATGCAGGAGGGCACCGTCGCCGCGAAGGGCACCTTCGATGAGGTCGTTCAGAAGAGCCCCGCGTTCGCTCATCAGGCGCGACTGGCGGGGCTGACGTGAACGTTGTTGTCGTCACGACCGCGTCGGAGCCGATGAAGGAGCCGCTGGGAGAGCTGCCAGACACCGTCCGGTTGATGCATGTCACCTGGGGAGGGCGCGAAGTGCAGAACCATGCCGCACTCGCGATCGCGGCTCCGAATGGACCTCTTGCACGATTCGGGACTCGTCTGTCGCGCGTGCTGCAGCGTGGGCCCGTGTTGCGGATGCTCGAACGCGTATCGCCGCTTGATCGTGGTGCGCGGTTCTGGCGCGCAGTTCGTCATGACGAGCGAATCCCGACAACGCTGGCGGATGCTGATCTTCTGGTCGCAGGCGATCGGGATGCCAATCTAGCGTGCTGGCACTTGGCCAGGCGGTTGCGAATCGCGGCCGTCAGCGGTTACGCCGCGGGCACGAAGGAAGTGCTGCAATGGGGCATGCAATGAACCCGCACCTGCTGTACACAGCCTGGAGCTTCCCGCCCAGCCGTGCAGGCGGTGTGTACCGGGCGTTGGCGACGGTCAACGCGTTCGCCGCCGACGGATGGGATGTCACGGTACTCACCGTCCCGAGGGAGCTCTTCGAAGCGAGCACCGGGGTCGATTCCTCCTTGGAAGACCAAGTCGCGCCAGGCGTCGAGGTCGTCAGGGTTGATCCGGGCGTCACCGCTCATGTGACGGATCTGCGGAAATGGAGTCGCCTGCGCGCGAGGAACATCGAGCTGTGGCGCGGCTTGGAACGAGTGCGGGACCTTTCGGCCTTTCCGGAACTCAGCTATGGGCGGTGGCGACGTCCGCTGGAGAGCGCGGCGGAACGGGTCCATCGTTCGCGACCGGTCGACCTTGCGATCGGCACCGCGAATCCGAACGTTGACTTCGCCGCGGGAATGTTCCTCAACCGCCGATTCGGGGTCCCATACGTGATGGACTACCGTGACGCTTGGTCACTCGACGTCTTCAGCGGCGAACCCATCGCCAGTTGGGTACCCGGGGTGGCGCGCTTGGAGAGGCGGCTGTTGAACGATGCCGCCGAGATCTGGTTCGTGAATGAGCCGATTCGGGCATGGCACGCGCATCGGTATGGCGGGGCGGACCGTATGCATGTCGTTGCCAACGGTTTCGACGAATACGAAGCGCCGCTGACGGTACCCGTCCGTGCCGGCAGGGACCGCGGGCTGGTTTTCGGCTACATCGGCACGCTGTCGGATCAGGTGCCCGTGGAGCCCCTCGTCGCCGGGTGGCGTAGGGCGAGGCGTGATGGACGCATCGGTCGCGCCGATCAACTCGTGATTCACGGCTACGTGGGGCACTGGGGAACCGGAGAAGCCGAGCGCATGCTGGAGGCTGCAGCGGCTGACGGCGTCTCATTCCGCGGTCCTGTGAGCAAATCGCGCATCGGCGAGGTCTACGAAGGTTTCGACGCGCTCGTCCTCGCTCTCGGTACGGGGCGGTATGTCACGAGCGGCAAGGTCTACGAATATCTGGCCACTGGCATACCGATCGTCTCGGTGCATGACCCTGGCAACGCAGCGACAGATGTCGTCAAAGATGCCCCCGGCTGGCACGGTACGCGTTCCCTGGATCCGGGGCATATCGCCGAGGCGCTGGCCTCCACAGCGACGGTCGCTGCGACCCAGACGCCAGAAGATCGCGCCGTCGCGCAGGCGTGGGGGGCGCGGTACGCGCGACGCGCACAACTCGATCCGCGTATCGCAGATCTTCGTCACCTCGTCTCGCTGCGATCGCGTTGACAGTGAAATTGACCGTCACTCCTTTGTCCGGCTGACCTCAAGCGCCCATTGCGCCGCCGCAAAGCCGTAGACGGCGGCCCAGCCGCCGCCGAAGGTTCGCGACTTCCTCGACATCTGCCAGACGCTGAAGACGGCGTCGCGGTCGCCGGCGACGACGACGTCGGCGTCGCGGACCACAGCGGCGATCGAGGCGTCTCGACGCAGGGCGTTCCAGAGCCGGCGGGAATCGTCGAACGGTGAAAGGCGAACGAGATTACGTCCGAGGACGGTGCGCCAAGCCAGGGTCCGCAGACGATCGATCCAGAGCGGAAGGGGGCGTAGCTCGACGGGATATGCGGCTGCGTCCGGACCGATGACAGTGATCTCTTCAGCATCGAGGTCGCCGATCGCGGCTGCGGAGCCGGAACGGGAGACCAAAACGGCAACCGTGCTCATGCTGCGTGTCCTGCGTAAGCGGCTCTGTCCCGCCAACGGGTCGCGATCGGCTGGAGTATGTTGCGACGATCGTATCGATCCGCCCACGCTCTGGCCGCCAGCCTGTCCTGGAGGGTCTGTGTTCGAGCGTATTGCGCAGCCGACACGAGCGCCCGTCCGATCTCGTCCGGGCCGAGTGACGAGACGGCGAACCAACCGGGGTAGCCGCGAAGCGTATCGGTGACCGCGTTGACGGGATCGTGCACCGACACGATGGGAAGGCCTGTCGCCATGTACTCGAAGACCTTCCCGCTGGTCATGAATCTGCTGGTGCCGAGCGGCAGGACCAACACGTCCAGTTGGGCGTACGTTTGCGCGATCTGAGCTTTCTTAACCGGACCGCGGTACCGGACGGACCCGTCCCGAACGGACTCGACGTAACCCAGGATGCCCCCGTCGTCGTTGCCCTGATGACCGAGATAACCGTAGAGATCGATACGCGCGTCGTTCAGCGACCCCTGCGATCGTCCGGCCGACCACCCCGCGATCAACTCGGGGATCGGGGTCTGCGCCGTCATCGTGCCGATGTTGCCGAAGACGATCTGGCGATCGGCGGGTCCGGAGGGTGGCACAGGTGCATCAACGAAATCACGATCGAAGCCGTTCGGCACGACGCGCATCTTGATCGCATGCTCCGGGTAGAGCTCGCGGTGCCACTGGGCAATGGGCTCGTTGACGAACCAGGCTTCGGCCGCAGTCGAGATCAGTCGACGTTCCCACACAGCTCCGGGGTGACGGTCGCTGAGAGTTCGCCGTCCACCGTACATGTCGAGCTGCCACGTGTCGCGGTAGTCCATCACGAAGGGCACGCCATGCTGTTCGTGGAGCAGGTGCCCAGCTGTGTGCACGACGTTCGGGTTGGCGGAGCCGATCACGAGGTCGACGGGATCCGTGGCGTGGATGCGAAGCGCCTCGCGTTCGAGTACCGGGCGCCACAGCGCATAGCGCGGTTCGGGAAAGACCTTCCGGGTGCGACGCGCCTCCCATACGTTCCACAACTCCGGCGCCATCGCTCGTGCCCGGCCCCAGGACCGCAAGTCCGAATCGATCTCTCGCACCGGAAACTCCGTCCTCACCACGCGGATATCCGGGTCGATGCGGGCTTCGAGCGAAGCATCGATTCCGGTGGACTGGAGGAAGACCTCGCGCTCGCAGGTGAGCACCGTCACGCGCCATCCGGCGCGGCGGAACTCATTCGCCGTCGCCAGGAGACGATAGGCCCCGCCACTCCTGGAGGGCGGGTATCCCCACGCCACGTAGAGTAGATGCGGTCGATCAGTGTCAGTCATGGTCAGCCAGTTCTCCAGCCCGCCCGCCCGTTGGCATCAGATGAGAGCTATCAACTTTATCGTCGTTCAGCGCCGCTAGCGGACAGGGAGTCAACGATGCGTATCGCGATCACGAAGGGGTCTTTGCGGATTCCACCAACCTATTTCGCGGTCCAACATGCGATGGAGTTGGCTGACCAGTTCGACTTCGAGTTCTTCACGATGGCCGCCGACGTCACGGACTCCGCGGTGGCGACCGCGATCAGAATCGTCGATGGGTCTGAAGGGACGCCGTTTGCCGCGGGGCGACGTCCGTGGTCGCAGCGGGAGCGCGCCCTGCCCCTGTTGTTCCGACGGATGGAGCGAGAGATCCGCCGGTGGGACCCGGCTGTGGTGCATCAGCACTTCGCGAACTGGTCTCAGCCCGCCGTGGCAGCAGCAAGGAGATCTGGCGCGCCGTTGTTGTTGACGCTGCATGGCGCCGATGTGTACGTTCCGCTCACTCCGTTGTCGGAAAGAAATCTTCTCGGTCGGCCGACGCTTCGCTGGCATCAGCGAACCGTGGGCAGGGCATTCGATGCGTCCGCTCGCATCCTGGCGGTCAGTGAGTTTCTCGCGGATCGGGCAATCGCGGCCGGCGCCGATGCCGGTCGTATCGCCGTGCATTATCAAGGTGTCGACACCGAGGTGTACCGTCCGACCGCGGACGCACGTGCGGGTCTGCCGCGTGTCGTCTTCGTCGGTGCGCTATCCGACGCCAAGGGCGTGCGCGATCTGCTGAGCGCCTCTGTCTCTCTGGCTGCGCGCACTCCGCACGAACTCGTGATCGTCGGGGACGGACCCTTGCGGCAACTTGCCGAGGCTGCCGCGACAGAGCATCGGCACATCGTGGTCCGTGGTTCCCTGGATCGTGCGGGCGTTCGGGCGGCGCTTTCTGGCGCGACCGTGTTTGTGCTGCCCACGCGAGAGTTCCGAGGGCGCCGGGAAGCAGCGGGCCTCGTCTCGCTGGAGGCGCAGGCATCCGGAGTTCCGGCCATCGTTTACGACTCGGGCGGCGCAGCTGAGATGCTGGATGCGGACAGCACCGGTCTGGTTGTGCGCGAGGGTGATGTCCCTGCGTTGACGGACGCCATCCGTTCGATCGTGGAACTCTCCGAGACGGAATGGCAAGCGATGAGCAAGCGCGCACGTGAATTCGTGGTCGCCGAGCGCAGCCTGCACGCGAGTGCACGCGAGCTGGCGGCGCATTATCGCGATCTGACCGAGGAGACAGCGTGACCCGTCCCCGCATTCTTTGCATTTCGTTCTCCGACATCCGCAGTGACGCTCGCGTCTTGCGACAGCTTGACGTGTTGGCGAGGTTCGGTGATGTCACGACTCTCTCGTACGGCGGACGTCCCGATGCAGCATCAGACCATCTCGAGATCGACCGCAGTCTGCCTTCGTTGCCGCAGACCCCTCGCGGTGTCATGAAGCTCGCCCTGCGGCGGTTCGCCGCCGTCGCTCTCGACGCGCCGGCGGTGAAAGCAGCGAAGACCCTTTTGGGTGACCGGGAGTTCGATGTCGTCGTCGCGAACGAGGCTCGTGCGCTTCCGCTCTCTTTCGAGGTCGCCGGCTCACCGAAGATCTGGTGTGATCTTCATGAGTGGGCACCCGCTGAGCGCACCCATGTCTTGTCATGGCGGCTGCTGGTGGCACCGTTCATGCACTGGGTGTGCGCGCGGTACCTACCCCGCGTGGACGCCGCGACGACGATCAACCGATCAATCGCCGAGCTGTATCACGACCAGTTCGGCGTTGACGCCGACATCGTGCGCAACGCACGTCCGTTCGTCCCCGAACTGGTGCCCAGCCCGGTTGAGCCCGGACGTATTCGATTGGTGCACAGCGGCGGAGCGGTCCCGGGACGGAACATCGAGGCGATCATCGACGCCGTGGATGCTCTGGGCGACGCGTATTCGCTCGATCTGTTTCTCATTCCGTCACGTCAGGGCGATGCCTACTGGCAGCAGCTCGTGCGGCGGATCTCTCAAAGCCCGAGGACGACATTGCACCCTGCGGTCGCTCCGGACGAACTACCGGCCGCGCTGAATCCGTATGACCTGGGCGTTTTCCTCCTGCCTCCGCACACACCGAATCATCGGCTCATGCTGCCGAACAAGTTCTTCGATTTCGTACAGGCACGGCTGGGCATGATCTTCGGGACATCGGTCGAGACGGATCGACTCATCACGGAGCACCGGCTCGGATTGATCACGCAGGGCTTCCACGCTATCGACCTCGTAGAGACGCTGAAAGGAATCAAGCCGGAGCAGGTCCAGGAGTACAAGCATGCAGCAGATGACATCGCGTCCGAGATGTCATCGGACGTCGATATCGCCGTAGAGGAGAGCATCCTGCGCCGTCTGATCGTCGTTTGACGGTGTGCGGACCCGCGGGTTCCCTAGACTGGTCTCCCGTGAAGATCGTCAGCGTCGTCGGGGCCCGCCCGCAGTTCGTCAAGCTCGCTCCCATCCACAAGGCCGCGAAGGCCGTCGGTGTCGACCACGTCATCGTGCACACCGGCCAGCACTACGACCCGATGCTCTCGGATGTGTTCTTCGAGGATCTCGGCATCGGCGCCCCCGACGTGCACCTCGGTGTCGGCAGCGGCTCCCACGGTGTGCAGACGGGCGCCATGCTCGCGGCGCTGGACGCCGTGTTCGACGAGCACCGCCCGGACTGGGTCCTCGTGTACGGCGACACGAATTCCACGGTCGCGGCGGCTCTGAGCGCCGTGAAGATGCACATCCCCGTCGCTCACCTCGAGGCGGGCCTGCGCAGCTTCAATCGCCGCATGCCCGAAGAGCACAATCGGGTCATGACCGACCATGCCGCAGATCTGCTCCTCGCGCCCACCCAGGTGGCCGTCGATCATCTCGCGAGCGAAGGGCTCGCAGCCCGGACGGTCCTGGTGGGCGATGTCATGACCGACGTGCTGCTCGAAGTACGCGACGAGGTCGCCGGACGACCGTCCGTGCTCGTGGACGAACTCGGGCTCACGCCGGGGGAGTATTACGTTGCGACGATCCACCGCGCGGAGAACACCGACGATCCTGCGCGGCTCGCCGAGGTCGCGGCCGGTCTGGCCGGGCTCGACAAGCCGGTCATCTTGCTGGCGCATCCGCGCGTGGTCACCAAGGCAGCCGCGCACGGCATCGAACTCACGCAGGGCTCACTGGTCGCGCACGCGCCTCTCGCGTATCCGGATCTCATCGCCGCCGCGGTGTCCAGCGCCGGCGTCGTCACGGACTCCGGAGGACTGCAGAAGGAGGCGTTCCTCCTGCGCGTGCCCTGCACGACCGTGCGCACGGAGACCGAATGGGTCGAGACGATCGACCTCGGGTGGAACATCCTCGCCAACACCGCCGAGGAGATCGCCGCCGGCGTCTCCCGTCCGCGCCCGGCGGACACCGATGCGGCACCATATGGGGACGGACGAGCCGCGCAGCGGGTCGTCGAGACCCTCCTGAACGCCTCCGCATCCACCGCCCCGTAGACTGGATCCCATGCGTATCGCCGTCGTGGCCCTCGGAAAGATCGGGCTTCCCCTCGCCGTCCAGTTCGCCTCCTCCGGTCACGATGTCATCGGCGTCGACGTCAACCAGAAGGCCGTCGACACCATCAACGCAGGGCAGGAGCCGTTCCCCGGTGAAGCCCACCTGCAGGAGCGTCTGGCCGAGCTGATCCCGGCCGGCAAGCTGCGCGCCACGACCGACTACGCCGAGGCGATCCCCGGTGCGGACGCGGTCGTCCTGGTCGCCCCGGTCTTCGTCAACGACGAGACCTGGGAGCCTGACTTCAAGTACATGGATGCCGCGACGACCTCGCTCGCCGAGCACCTGACCCCCGGCACGCTCGTCTCGTACGAGACGACCCTGCCCGTCGGCACCACCCGGACGCGCTGGAAGCCGATGCTCGAACAGGGCTCCGGTCTCACCGAGGGCGTAGACTTCCACGTCGTGTACTCGCCCGAGCGCGTGCTGACCGGCCGCGTCTTCGAGGACCTGCGCAAGTACCCCAAGCTCATCGGCGCACTGTCCCCCGAGGGCACCCGCCGCGCCCGCGAGTTCTACGAGGCCGTGCTGCAGTTCGACGAGCGGCACGATCTGCCCCGCCCGAACGGGGTGTGGGACCTCGGTTCGACCGAGGCGTCCGAGATGGCCAAGCTCGCTGAGACCACGTACCGCGATGTCAACATCGGACTCGCGAACCAGTTCGGACTCTTCGCGGCATCGCACGGCATCGACGTCTACAAGGTCATCGAGGCCTGCAACTCCCAGCCGTACAGCCACATCCACCGTCCCGGCATCGCGGTCGGCGGACACTGCATCCCGGTGTACCCGCGCCTCTACCTCTCGACGGACCCCGACGCCGACATCGTCCGGGTCGCCCGCCAGCTCAATGCGTCGATGCCGGAGCGCCTCGTGGCGCAGGCCGAGGGCATCCTCGGGGACCTGTCCGGCCGCCGGGCGGTCGTGCTGGGCGCCGCCTACCGCGGGGGAGTCAAGGAGACCGCGTTCTCCGGCGTCTTCCCGACGGTGACCGCTCTCACCGAGCGGGGCGCCGAGGTCTACGTCCACGACCCGCTGTACACCGACGACGAACTGCGCGCGCTCGGCTTCCAGCCCTATGCGCTGGGGGATGCCGCCGACCTGGCGATCCTGCAGACGGATCACGCCGACTACAAGCAGCTCACCCCGGAGAGCATCCCCGGGGTGAAGCTCCTCGTCGACGGCCGCAACGCCTCGGATGCCGCGCTGTGGGCGGGAACCCCGCGCATCGTCGTCGGCACCGCCGGCTGACCCCCCGGCGGAAAGAACTCCCCACAGGCCTGCGCCGCGGGGAGTTCTCGTCTTCCGGTCAGGCGCCGAGATACTCGGCGAGTGCCTCGGCGCCGTCGCGCGGCGTGAAGCCCGTGGCTGTGATCTTCGCCAGATCGAGCACGCTGTTCGCCGGTCGCGGCGACACCGGCCCGACTGCCCCGGCGAAGTACTCGGCGGTGGTGACCTCGGTGACTTTGCCCGGGTCGTGACCGGTCAGTCGGTACACGTCCCGGGCGATGTCGGCCCAGGTGCGCGGCGGCCCGCTGCTGGTGACGTTGTACGTGCCATGGGGTGCGCGCGATTCCAGTAGGTGCACGATCGCGTCCGCGATGTCCGTCGTGAAGCTCAGCCGACCGACCTGATCGCCGACCACCGTCGGACTCACGCCGCGTTCGGCGAGCGAGCGCATCGTCGCGACGAAGTTCCTGCCGTCGCCGATCACCCACGAAGTGCGGACGATGTAGTGCCGCGGCGCCGTCGCCGCCGCGATGTCGCCGGCGGCCTTGGTCTGGCCGTACACGCCCAGCGGGCTGAACGAGGCGTCCTCCGAATAGGGAGCGTCTGCGGTCCCGTCGAACACATAGTCGCTGGAGACGTGCACGAGGGTGATGCCGTTGTCCCGTGCGACGGAGGCCAGTGCGCCCACAGCCATCGCGTTCGCCTCCCAGGCCGCCGAGCGTCCATCGGGGGTCTCGGCGGTGTCGACTGCTGTGTACGCCGCAGCATTGACGATCGTGCCGTAGTCCCGCCAGCGCCGGGCGCCGGCGAACCCGGGTGCGGACAGGTCGAGCTCCGCTCGGGTCGCGTACTCGATGTGCCCCTGATCGCCGAGGCGGTCGCGCAGCGCACGTCCCAGCTGGCCGGCCGCTCCCAGCACGAGGATCCGCCGAGGCGCGATGGCGGCGACCTCCGCCAGACGGGGATGCTTCCTGTCCTTGTCCGAGATCTCGACCTCTGACAGGGGGATCGGCCAGTCGATCGCGACGGTCTCATCCGCGAGGTTCAGGAAGGAATAGCTCGCGTTCGGCGACCAGTGGTCGTTGACGAGATATATGTATGCCGTGTCCGGCTCGAGGGTCTGATAGGCGTTGCCGACGCCTCGGGGGACGAAGATCGCTCGGGACGGATCGATCTCGGCCGTGAACACCGCCCCGAATGTGGGGCCCTCGCGCAGGTCGACCCAGGCTCCGAAGATACGCCCGGTGGCGACCGAGACCCATTTGTCCCACGGTTCGGCGTGGATGCCGCGCGTGGTGCCGACCGCGTCGTTGAACGAGACGTTGTTCTGCACCGGCCCGAAGTCGGCCAGACCCGCCGCGATCATCTTCTCGCGCTGCCAGTTCTCCTTGAACCACCCGCGGGAGTCGCCGTGCACGGGCAGGTCGGCGATCAAGAGCCCGGGGATCGGGGTCTCGCCGATCGACAGAGCCTTGCCGAACTGCGTCATCACTGCCCCTTCGAGGCGTAGAACGACTCCGTGGCGTCCTTGGACGGCGACCACCAGTCCTCGTGCGTTCGGTACCAGTCGATGGTCGCCGCAAGCCCGGCCTCGAAGTCGCCGAATCGCGGACGCCACCCCAGTTCGGAGCGCAGCCTGCGGGAGTCGATCGCGTACCGAAGGTCGTGTCCGGCCCGGTCGGTGACGTGGTCGTACGCATCCGCCGGCTGTCCCATCAGGGTCAGGATCAGCTCCACGACCTCGCGATTGTTCTTCTCGCCGTCCGCGCCGATGAGATACGTCTGACCGATCTCGCCCTTCTCGAGGATGGTGAGCACGGCCGAGGAGTGATCGTCCGCGTGGATCCAGTCGCGCACGTTCTCGCCGGCTCCGTACAGCTTCGGGCGGATGCCGCGGAGCACGTTGGTGATCTGCCGCGGGATGAACTTCTCCACGTGCTGATATGGACCGTAGTTGTTGGAGCAGTTCGAGATCGTCGCCTTCACTCCGAACGACCGGACCCAGGCCCGCACGAGAAGGTCGCTTCCTGCTTTCGTGGACGAGTACGGCGAGGACGGGTTGTACGGTGTCGACTCGGTGAACCGGGCCGGGTCGTCGAGCTCGAGGTCTCCGTACACCTCGTCGGTGGAGATGTGGTGAAACCGCGTACCGTGCCGCCGAGCGGCCTCAAGCAGCGTGTAGGTGCCGATGATATTCGTGTCCAGGAACGGGCGCGGATCATCCAGCGAGTTGTCGTTGTGCGACTCGGCGGCGTAGTGCACCACGGCATCCGCGTCGGCGAACAGCGAATCGACAAGTGCGGCGTCCGTGATGTCGCCGTGCACGAACGTCACCCGGTCCTCATCCAGCCCGTCCAGCGATGCGCGGTTGCCGGCGTAGGTGAGGGCGTCGAGAACCGTGACGTGGTGGTCGGTCGTCGCAACCACATGATGGACGAAGTTGGAGCCGATGAATCCGGCGCCTCCGGTCACGAGCAGACGGCTCACGCTTTCCCTCTCTCCAGCAGCTCCAGCAGATACGCGCCGTAGCCCGACTTGACCAGCGCCTGGGCGCGCTCGTGCAGCTGTGCGTCGTCGAGGAATCCCTGACGCCAGGCGACCTCTTCCGGGACGCCGATCTTGAGCGCGGTGCGGCGTTCCATCGTTCGCACGTAATCCCCGGCATCCGTCATCTGGTCGAAGGTCCCCGTGTCCAACCATGCCGTGCCGCGGGGGAGCACTTCCACCTGCAGCTTCCCGCGCTCCAGGTAGGCACGGTTGATGTCCGTGATCTCGTACTCCCCGCGTGCGCTCGGCGCCAGCCCGCGGGCGATCTCGATCACGTCGTTGTCGTAGAAGTAGAGCCCCGGAACCGCATAATTGCTCTTCGGGACCGAAGGCTTCTCCTCGAGCGAGATCGCTCGCCCCTCGGCGTCGAACTCCACGACGCCGTACGCGCCGGGCTCGGCGACCCAGTAGGCGAAGACCGCGCCGCCGTCGAGCCCGCGGAACCGCGACAGACGGCTGCCCAGGCCCGGGCCGTACAGCAGGTTGTCGCCGAGAACGAGGGCGACGTCGTCGTCGCCGATGAAGTCCGCGCCGATCGTGAACGCCTGTGCGAGACCGTCCGGGGACGGTTGCTGCGCGAAGGAGATCGAGATCCCGAACTGCGAGCCGTCACCCAGCAGCCGCACGAAGTGCTCCGCATCGTGCGGCGTCGTGATCACCAGGATCTCCCTGATGCCGGCGAGCATGAGCGTCGACAGCGGGTAGTAGACCATCGGCTTGTCGTACACCGGTATGAGCTGCTTCGAGACGCCCAGCGTGATCGGGTGCAGCCGCGTCCCCGAGCCCCCAGCGAGAATAATCCCCTTCACGCCTCCCATGCTGGCACAACCGCTCTCGCAGCGGGTTCCCTGGCGCTCGCCGATACGATGGAGTCATGGATCTCCTCGTCGTCGGGTCGGGTTTCTTCGGCCTCACCATTGCCGAGCGCGCTGCGAACGCGGGCCGCAGGGTCACCGTCATCGAACGCCGCCACCACATCGGAGGCAACGCCTACAGCGAAGCCGAGCCGTCCACCGGCATCGAGGTCCACCGCTACGGCGCGCACCTGTTCCACACCTCGAACGCGACGGTGTGGGAGTACGTGAACCGGTTCACGACCTTCACGAACTACGTGCACCGCGTGTACACGAACCACAAGAGCGTCGTCTATCCGATGCCGGTCAATCTGGGAACGATCAACCAGTTCTTCCAGGCCGCGTACTCGCCCGCCGAGGCGCGCGCACTCGTGAAGGAGCAGGCCGGCGAGTTCGACGTCGCCACCGCCGCGAACTTCGAGGAGAAGGGCATCGCGCTGGTCGGTCGCCCGCTGTTCGAGGCGTTCTTCCGCGACTACACGGCCAAGCAGTGGCAGACCGACCCCCACAAGCTCTCGGGCGACATCATCAGCCGCCTGCCCGTGCGTTACACGTACGACAACCGCTACTTCAACGACACGTGGGAGGGCCTGCCCACCGACGGCTACACGGCGTGGCTCGAGCGCATGGCGGACCACCCGAACATCGAGGTCAAGCTGGACGTGGACTTCTTCGACGAGGCGCAGCCGCTGAACAAGAAGGCGCTCGTCGGCCAGGTGCCCATCGTGTACACGGGCCCTGTGGACCGCTACTTCGACTACGCCGAGGGTGCGCTCAGCTGGCGCACGCTCGACTTCGAGCAGGAGGTCCTCGAGATCGGAGACTTCCAGGGGACCAGCGTCATGAACTACCCGGATGCCGACGTCCCGTACACGCGCATCCACGAGTTCAAGCACTTCCACCCGGAGCGCAAGGAGATCTTCGCGCAGGACCGCACCGTCATCATGCGCGAGTTCTCGCGCTTCGCCGAGCGCGCGGACGAGCCCTACTACCCGGTGAACACCGCCGACGATCGCGCTGGTCTGCTCGCGTACCGTGAGCTGGCGAAGGGCGAGAAGGACGTCCACTTCGGTGGACGCCTGGGCACGTATCAGTACCTCGACATGCACATGGCGATCGGCTCGGCGCTGTCCATGTGGAACAACTCCCTCTCGTAGACTCGATCCTGTGAGTCACGCTGCTGTCGGGGCGCCGGGGACGCCCCGGCGATACCTGCATTCGCTGTGGTTGCTGTCCGCGCGCGACCTGAAGGTGCGCTACTCGACGAGCTTCCTCGGGTACCTGTGGTCGGTACTGGACCCGCTCGTCATGAGCGTCATCTACTGGTTCGTCTTCACCCAGGTCTTCCACCGCTCCGCGGGACTGCAGCCGTACATCGTCTTTCTCATCAGCGCGCTGCTGCCGTGGGTCTGGTTCAACGCCGCGGTCGGAGACTTCACCCGCGCGTTCAAGAAGGATGCCCGTCTGGTGCGCTCCACGTCGATCCCGCGATCCATCTGGGTCAACCGGATCGTGCTCAGTAAGGGGATGGAGTACCTGTTCTCGCTTCCGGTTCTCGTCCTGTTCGCCGTCTTCACACCGGAGACGCAGTTCGGGTGGGGCATTCTCTGGATGCCGGTCGCCATCATCCTGCAGACGATTCTGCTCATCGGGCTGGGGCTGCTCGTCGCGCCGCTGTGCGTCCTCTACACCGACCTGGAACGCACGACCGCGTTGATCCTGCGCGCGCTGTTCTACGCCACGCCGATCATCTACACTCTCGGCGACCTTCCCGGTGTCTTCCAGACGCTGGGAGCCTTCAATCCGCTCGCGGGCATCTTCATGCTGTACAGGATGCCCTTCTTCCCCGACCAGTTCGACGGCACCACCGTACTCATCGCGGCCGTCATGAGCGTCGGCTTCCTCGTCCTCGGGCAGTGGGTCTTCCGCGTGCTCGAACGACCCGTGTTGAAGGAGCTGTGATGTCCGCGGCCATCGACGTGCAGGGACTCGGCGTGCGCTTCCGGCGCAACCGTCGCGGTCGCCGCAGCTTCAAGGACATCTTCGCAGGGGCCTCGCGCCGCTCGCGGCCGGGGGAGTTCTGGGCCTTGCGGGACGTGTCGTTCACCGTCCAACCGGGGGAGTCGATCGGCGTCGTCGGCCGGAACGGCCAGGGCAAGTCCACACTGCTGCGCCTCGTCGCGGGCGTGCTGCTTCCCGACGAGGGCACGGTCCGCGTCAACGGCGGCGTCGCGCCGCTCATCGAGCTGACCGGCGGCTTCGTCGGCGACCTGACGGTGCGCGAGAACGTGAAGCTCACCGCCGGCCTGCACGGGATGTCACGCGCCGAAGTCGCCCGCCGCTACGACGGCATCATCGCCTTCTCCGAGCTGGAAGGCTTCGAGGACACTCCGTACAAGCACCTCTCCAACGGCATGAAGGTGCGTCTCGCCTTCGCGGTCGTATCGCAGCTCGACGAGCCGATCCTGCTCGTCGACGAGGTGCTCGCCGTCGGTGACAAGGGCTTCCGCGACAAGTGCTACGCCCGCATCGACGAACTGCTCGCCGAAGGACGCACGCTGTTCTTCGTCAGCCACAACGAGCGCGACCTGCGACGGTTCTGCACACGCGGCCTCTACCTCAACCGAGGGTCGCTCGTCCTGGACGCTTCGATCGGCGAGGTCCTCGATCGCTACAACGCCGACCTCAAGACCGGCTGAGCCCGACCGCAACGACCGTCAGAGTTCGACGAGATCCCGCAGGTTCTGGAGAGCCGCAGTCGCGGCGTCCTCGGCGCCGCCGATGCCGCTGCCGCTGCGATAGGCGTCCTGCAGATCGCTCAACGCCGACAGGTACGAGGACACGCCGTCCGACCACTCCGCCGAGATGGAGCTCGGCGGAGGTGTGTCCGAGAGCCGTTCGGCGTCCTGGCGGATGGGCTCGATCACGCTCGCGGCATCCTCGCCGCTCGTCTCGGAGGCGATCTGAAGACCCGTGACCGCGTCATCGAGCCAGGGGCGCACCTGCCCGGCGAACGCATCGACGTCGGGATCCGGGACGGGCGGGGGAGTCTGCGGCGGCTCGGTCGGCTCGGAAGAGGTCGTGGGTGTCGGAGACGGGGTGGTGGTCGTCGTCGGCGCCGCGCTGGGCGTGCGCGTCGACGTCGGCGACGGCGTCGGACCCACAGGGAAGGCGCCGGGCAGCACGAACACGAGGAAGACGACCACGATGGCCAGCGCGAGGGCGGCGAGCCCGGAGATCAGCCAGACCTTCCGCTTGTTCGCGGGCTTCGGTTCGCGAGGCGCCCAGCGGAGTTCGGGCTGCGGTTCGTCGGTCATCAGGCCTCCAGAGGCGGCATCGGCTTCCAGCTCCGATCGCGGCCGAGTCGGCCGCCGTCCCGGATGCCGCGGAAGAGGTTGCTCGTCCCGCGCACGGTGCGCTCGACGAACACGAGTCGGATCAGCTCCTTGAAGAAGGTCGCCGCGGTGCCGAGTCCGAAGAGCACGGGGTTGTAGACGCCGTGGACCCGGTAGTACTGCTTGATGAAGGCGCGATTGCGCATGATGTAGTACCGGTAGGCGTTGCTCGAAGCGTTCAGGTGCCGGACGCCCAGGTCCCACTGGCGGATCTCGCGCGTGCGACGCAGGACGAACTCGTTCACGATCACCGCGGTCGTCTTCCGCGACGCGAGCCAGCCGTAGGTCTGGTCGTCCCAGTAGATGAAGTACCGCGGGTCGGGAAGACCGACCTGCTGCACGATCGAGCGGTGGATGAACATGCCCTCGAAGCATCCGCTGTTCATCTCCCGGAAGCCGGAGGCGTCGAACCCGGCGGGGGCGAAGGGGATCGGGATGCCCATGCGCTCGGCGATCCGATACTGCCAGTAGAACTCGCTGCCGTCGTAGTCGTATCGCCGGCCCTGGATGCTCTTGAACCGCGGGGCCCACTTGCCCATCTTCGCCAGGCCGTCCTCGACGACCTCGACGTCGTCGTCCATCATCCAGATCCACTCGGAGCCGAGCTCGTACGCCGTGCGCATCCCCTCGCTGAAGCCACCGGAACCGCCGGTGTTCTCATCGAGGCGGCGGTAAACGATCTCGGTGCCGATCGTGTCGCGGAAGCTCGCCACGACCTCGGTCGTGTCGTCCGAAGAGGCGTTGTCGATGACCACCACGTGACCGGGCTTCGGGTCCATCGCCGAGATGCTCGTGAGAAGGCCGGACAGCAGGTGCGAGCGGTTGTACGTGACGATGACGATGGTCGCCGAGGCCGGATCGAACACGGCGGCGGTCATGCCTTCTCCTCGAAGATCTGCTGCCAGGAGGTGTCGGAGACCAGCTCGGGAAGCGCGGCCCGGTACTGCTGCTGCAGTTCGGGCCAGCGACGCTGCAGCTGCGCGTGCAGTCGGACGGTGTCGCGGAGCATGCGGCGGAAGCGGGCGCGGTCGCGCGTGTAGATGTTCTTCCCGGAGCCGTCGGCGGCGCTGACCAGCGCGCTGTCGAAGTGCGGCAGGCGCCACCAGTGGGCATCGCCTTTGCCGAACTCCACTTCGGGCTGCGAGACGTTCGCGGGGTCCGGGCGGTGCAGCCAGTGCGACAGCAGCGTCGAGATGGTGAACCACCGCAGCTTCAACCCGGTCGGGCTGTCGTACTCGTGCTGCTTCAGCTTCTTGTACACCTGGCGGCCGCGGCGCGAGTGCAGCACGGTCGACGGATCCTTGTGCACGATGGTCTCGGGGTACTCGGCAGCGAGTGCCCGCGCGGCGGGCATCGCCGTGGCGAGATTGCGGCGCATGTGCTCCGGGCCCGAAAGCACATCGCGCAGCGCCCTGGCGCGCAGCGCCACCGGGTAGTACTGCATCATCATGAGGTGCTTGAGGTCGACGCGGCGGCTGTGGCGGATGAGCCGTCCCCCGAACGGGACCTCGGAGTGCAGGAGTCCCGCCACGATCCGGTTGCGGGCGTGGAAGTACGCCTGCCAGTCGATCGAGTCGTCCTTGTTGACCCAGGAGACGTGCCAGAGCGCGACCCCCGGCATCGACACGGTCGGGAATCCGGCCTCGCCCGCGCGCAGACAGAACTCGGCGTCGTCCCATTTGATGAACGCCGGCAGCGCCAGGCCGACCTCGCGGATCGCGTCCAGCGGGATCAGGCACATCCACCAGCCGTTGTAGTCGGCGTCCATGCGCATGTGCAGCAGAGGCGTCTGACGGAGGTTCGCGGTGCCGAAGTCGTGCGGCATCTCCTCCTGATAAAGGTTGCGCCACATGAAAGGCACCTCGTCGACGACCTCGGCCCAGCCGTGGAGCTTCGGACGGTCGAGCAGGTCGAACATGTGCCCGCCCACGAGTACGGGGTTCGTCGCGTACTGCGCGAACATGATCGAACGGCGCAGGGACTCCGGCTCGATCCGGACGTCGTCGTCCAGCAGCTGGACGAAATCGCTCTCCGGGCGCTGCAGCGTCTCGTGCATGGCGCGCGCGAATCCGCCCGAGCCGCCCAGGTTCGGCTGGCGGATGACGTCCAGAGTGTCGCCCAGGCGCTCGGCCACCGCGTCGTAGCCGGCCTCGTCCGCCACGAGCTGCGTGCCCTGGTCGATGAGGAAGATCCGGTCCACGAGCTCGAGCACCTCCGGTGCATCGGCGAGGGCCGTGAGCGTCGAGACGCAGTAGTCCGGCTTGTTGTACGTCGTGATGCCGATCGAGGCCTTGCCCGTTCGGGAGGGCTCCTGCTCGGTCGTCCACTGCGCTCCCTCGAGCACGGCGTTCTTCTCGTCGGCGACGACGTCGAACCAGATCCATCCACCGTCGCTGAATTGCGTCAGGGAGAGGTCGAAGTCGCTGGTGGCCTTCCCGGTGACCTCCTGGGTCGCGATGCGCTGACGGATCCCCGCCCCGTTGGAGCGGTAGACGAGGATCGTCGCGCGACCGTCCGTGTGCACCGTGAGCCGGATGTCGCGGACGCTCGTCCAGTGCTGCCAGTAGGACGCCGGGAACGCGTTGAAGTAGGTGCCGAGCGAGACGCGACGTCCGGCGACGATCCGGGCGCTGTTGCGCCCGAGGATGTTCCCCAGGTGCGCACGCGAGGACACGCGCACGGGCTCGTCGTCGATGGTGGACCAGGTCTCCGGGTCGGCGTACAGCGGCAACAGGTCGGGGTCGCGATCGAGGGGGAAGACGACGTTCTGCAGGACGTGGGGCACAGGCGATCTCTCTCCGAGGTGGTGCGACGCACGCGGACAGGGGAATGCCCGGCGAGCGGTTCAGCGAGCAGGGACAGCCTACCTTCCCTGACCAGGGATTCCCCGAGACCGCCGCGGTGCGCCCGAGGGATCAGCCCTGTCCGGGGAGCGTCGGGATCACTCCGGTCTGCGCTGCGTCGATGTTCTCGCGCCAGGATCGCGACTGCCCGGCGCGCAGCGCGCACAGCACGAGCATGAACCAGCCGAGGTTCGCGAGCGTGAAGCTCTCGAACATCGAGTCGATCGCGAGCGTGACCAGGATCAGCGGCGTCCATGCGTACACGACCGAGCGGCGGGAGCTGGCCACCAGCCACGAGCGCACGAGGGCGATCCCACCCAGGAGCAGGAAGAGCACGAGGCCGGCCGCGCCGAGTTGCAGCAGCACGTCGAAGTAGGCGTTCAGTGCCGTCGCGTGCTGCTGGTCGAGCAGGTAGTTCAGGTAGTTGAACGGGTATTCACCGCGATGCCACGGGCCGAACCACCCCCAGCCCTGCAGCGGTTTGATCGCCACGAAGTCGAGGATCCGGTTCCAGAGATCCGCCCGCATCGTGAAATCGGATCCGGCCCCCAGCCACGCGATGATCGGATGCCGAAGCACGAAGGCGAGCGCGAGAGCGACGGTGACGAGTCCGGCGAGCACCCACTGCACCATGGCTCGCCGGGCCGGCGCGGTGTGACGGACGATGGTGAGCGCTCCGGTCGCCACACCCACGCCGACCGCGAGGACGAGCACCGTGGGGGAGGCGGAGAGCAGCGCGAGGAACGCCGCGAGGGCGATCGAGGGCACGGCGATCGGCGACGTCACCGACTGCGTGCGCCATTCGATCACGAACGTGATGAGCGCCATCACGGCGACGAAGCCGAGCATGTTGCGGGTGCCGAAGATGCCCTGGATCGGCCCCCCCGCGGCCAGGGCGCCCTCGATGCCGAGGAAGGTGAACGGAAGGTCCAGGAGCACCCCGGAGAGGATCTCCATCCCGAGCGAGACCGCCAGGAGTACGCGCAGCGTGTCCCCGATCGCGCGGACGGTCTGCAGGGTGTCCCGGATGTGCCCGATCGTGATGGCGAGGACGGCGTATCCGAGGAGCGAGAGCCACGCGAACACCGTGTCGGAGCGGTCGGTGCTCCAGATGACGCTCACGAGCGCGAGCGCGAGGAAGGCGATCAGCGAGGAGGGTGCCAGTCGCAGCAGCGACAGCTCCTCGCGGCGCACGACGAGGATGGCGATCCCCACCGCGCACAGCGCGAAGACGATCGTCGCGAGGGTGACCGTCGAGGTCATCCGCTCGATCGCGAAGGACGCGAACACCGCCACCAGCGCCGCCAGGGTGAACGCCCTGGCCATCTCGACCGAACCGAGCAGGCGCGCGAGCCCGCGGCGTGCGCTCATGGCACCCGCCGAGACCGACGACCGTGCTCGGTGACCCGTGCCTGTTCGCTGAGGCCCACGCCGACCAGCGGCACCGACTTGATCTTGAACGACAGCAGCACCAGCAGCAGCCACCCCCACAGCATGATCGGCGTGGACTCGCTCAGCCCCTGCACGAGGAGCACGGTCGTGAACAGGGCCGGCAGCAGCGTCAGTGGGGAGTACGGTCGGTCGGCCCGCAGATCCCAGCGCGGCCGGTCCACCGCGAAGAACCACGCCCGCCAAAGCAGCGCCCCGTACGCGACCGCCATGAGGACCGCACCGATGATGCCGAGCTGGAACAGCACGTCGATCCACATGTTGTGCGCGTGGAACACCGTGATGCCGTGATCGGTGATCCAGCCGTCGAACGCCGGATCGGTCGGGATCCAGGGACTCGAGAATCCGAGACCGATCACCGGACTCGTCGCCGCCCGTTCCAGCACGGCGGCCCAGATCAGGTCGCTGCGGCCGGTGAGGTCGGCCGTGCGTCCGAGCGCCGCCAGGATCGGACGGTGCAGCAGTGCGGCCCCGAGGACGAGGACGGCGAGGATGCCGAGGCACCAGGCGTAGACCTTCGCCCGAGCGCGCGAGGTGCTCGTGCGGCGGATCAGCAGCGCGATCGTGAGCACTGCCGCGGCGGCGAACGCGCAGATCCAGGCGGTCGCCGAGGAGGCGCGCACGAAGAAGAACGCGGCCAGAAGCATCCACAGCGCCAGCGTCGTGCGCCAGCGGGCGCCGAGCGCGAAGCGCACGCCGAACGTGATGAGCGCGAACAGGCAGATGAAGGCCAGCAGGTTCGCGTTGCCCACGATGCCCTGCAACCGCCCACCGTCGAACAGATTGTCCCGCACCCAGTACCACTGCGGATCGATCGAGCCGTCCGGGAGGGTCACGAAGTTGGGCAGGATCGGTCCGTGCACGATCAGCGACGCCCACAGCTCGATGGCCAGTGACAGGGCGAGGATCCACTTGAACGCGGAGGCGAGCGCGCGACCGATCTCCTGCCAGTTCAGCGCATGGGCGATGAACAGGGCGTTCACGGTGACCGCCGCCAGCAGCACCCACGTGGCCAGGGTCGGCACCCGCCACCCCGACCAGACGACCGACAGCAGGGCGAACGCGGTGTAGCCCAGAGCAGCCCAGGGCAGGCGGCGCCAGGCGAAGGGGGCGGGCCGGGAACGCGCGAGCATCGGGATCCCGATGCCGAGCGTCGCGAGGATCAGCACCGCGATCACGACGGCGGCGCCGAGCTGTCCCAGCAGGTTGTAGACGGCGGAATGCGCGAACGTGGCGATCAGCACCAGCACGATGTAGCCGCGCAGCAGCAGATGCCCCGTCGACTCGCGCTCCGGCGCGGCGGGCGGGGCCGTCACGGGATGCTTCGTGTACTGCGCCATCGTGACTCAGGCTACCGCGCACCATCCGGCCTCCGCTGTGACGGGCGGGCATGGCTCTACGCTGGGGGCATGCTGCTGAGTCTCTCGAATGCACCGCGCGACTACGCATGGGGATCGACCACTCTCCTCGCCGACCTGGAGGGGCGTCCGGCTTCGGCCGCGCCGGAGGCCGAGGTGTGGTTCGGAGATCACGCGTCGGACCCTGCGGAGCTGGACGACGGCCGGACGCTGGATGCCGTCACCGGTGGGTCCCTGCCGTACCTGCTGAAGCTCCTCGCCGCCGCCGATCCGCTGTCGATCCAGGTGCACCCGACGATCGCGCAGGCCCGGGACGGCCGCAGGCGCGAGGCATCGCTCGCGGCCGACGACCCGCACCGCAACTACCGCGACGACAACCACAAGCCCGAGCTGATCGTCGCCCTCAGCGAGCGCTTCGAGGCGTTGGGAGGACTCCGGCCCGTGGATGCCACGCTCCGGCTGGTGGAGGCGCTCGGCGACGGCCGCGGTCCGGCGGAGCTGCGTGCGCACCTGACGGGCGCCGACGGGCTGCGCGGCGCGATCGCCTGGCTGCTGTCCGGTCGGGCTCAGGACGCGGTCGACGACGTCATCGGCGCGCTCGAGACGGCGTCCTCTGCGGAGTTCGAGGACACGATCCACGCGATCCGCACGGTCGCGGAGCGCAACCCGGGGGATCCGGGCGTCGTCGTGGCGCTGCTCATGAACCACATCGTGCTGCGTCGGGGCGAGGGCATCTTCCTGCGCGCCGGGCTTCTGCACGCCTATCTGTCGGGGCTCGGCGTCGAGATCATGGCCGCGAGCGACAACGTGCTGCGCGGCGGGCTCACCCCCAAGCACATCGACGTGCCTGAGCTGCTGAGCGTCCTGGACGCCACGCCGGGTAACGTGCCCGTGCTGCGCCCCGCAGACGGGGCCGTGACGGAGTACCCGGTCGAGGTCGACGACTTCGCCCTGCGCCGGGTCACGCTCGACGGCGCCCCGGTCGCCGTCGATGTGACCCCTCCGGCGATGGTGCTGGCGACCGCCGGCTCGGTCACCGTGGCCGGAGCGGATGCCGTGGCGCACGCGGTCGCGGTCGGCTCGGCGCTGTTCTCGGCCGACGAGGCCGTGCTCACGCTCGCGGGGACCGGCGAGGCGTTCATCGCTCAGCCGGGCTGAGCCCGCCCGATCCGCCTCTCCGACACGCCCGGCGCGACACGCCGACGAGGCTCCAAGAACCTTCAAGAGTCGCTTGAGGGTTTATTCTCCGCGACTTGACCGCGGCGAATGACACGGGTGTAATTAGTGGAGCACGGCCCGGTGGGGGGCAACAGACAGGGCAAGGGAGAGCGACATGACGGGTTACCGTTCCGACGTTCCCGACAACTGGTACGTCGATCCAGTGAACCTCGGGGTCCCCGGGGTCCGTCGAGTCGATACCGACGAGGACAACGCGCTCGCCTGGCAGACCGACGCGCTGTGCGCACAGACGGATCCGGAGGCCTTCTTCCCCGAGAAGGGCGGCTCGACCCGCGACGCCAAGCGCATCTGCGCCTCCTGCGACGTCCGCGGCGAATGCCTGGAGTACGCGCTCGGCAACGACGAGCGCTTCGGGATCTGGGGCGGACTGTCCGAACGCGAGCGTCGCAAGCTCAAGCGCCGCGCCAGCTGACCCACGGCTTCGCAGGCGCGCCGGGCGCTTGAGCGCAGCCGCGCCGATCCGCGCCTAGGCTGGCCACGCCATGCCAGCCCGACTTCACGCCGTCATCGTCGCGCGCTCCGGCGCGACCGCCCGCGCGCAGCTGCTTCGCACCCTCGAGGCCCTCCAGGCGCAGACCCGTCGACCCGATGCCGTCACCCTCGTGGTGTGCGGCGACGTCACGACCGCCCGCGAGAGCCCGGCTGTCGCCGCGATCGCCGAGGGGATCATCGAAGCGCGCCACACGACCTCCTTCGCAGACGCCGTCGCGCTCGGTGCCGCGCGGGTGCCCGACGGCAGCGCCGTGTGGCTGCTCACGCACGACAGCGCCCCGGATCCGTCGGCGCTCGCGCAGCTCGCGGGAGCCCTCGAACGGTCGCCGTCCGCGGCGATCGCGGCGCCCAAGCTCGTCCGCCAGGGAGCCGAGCGCGAGATCGTCTCGTTCGGCGTCACGATGACCACACTCGGGCGCTCCGTGGAGCTCGCCGCCGGGGAGCTCGACCAGGGGCAGCACGACGGCGCCGACGAGGCGCTCGGGTCCGACATCCGTGGCATCCTGCTGCGGGCCGAGGTGCGGCCGCACCTGAAGATCGACGAGGCGCTCGGCGGCGCCGACGAGGGACTCGACCTCGGCGTCCGTGCCCGGCTCGGCGGAGGCCGCGTCGTGCTCGCGCCGGCCGCGCGCATCCGCGTCGAACCGGACGGACCGGCGGCTCTGCCGCAGCGGCCCTCCGCGCGCGCCTACGTCACGCGCCTCGCGCAGCTGCACCGCCGGCTCGTCTACGCGCCCGCGGTCGTGGTCGCACTGCACTGGCTGAGCTTCCTGCCCCTCGCGCTGTGGCGGACGATCGTCCACCTCATTGAGAAGCGTCCAGCGGCCGTGCTGCCGGAATGGGGAGCGGCGGCGACCGCGATGGTCCGCTTCGGCGCCGTCGCCCGCGCGCGCGGCCGCATCCGCGCCTTCCGCTCGGCGGGATGGTCGAGCATCGCGCCGCTGCGCGTGACCGGCGCCCAGTTGCGTCGCCGCCTCGACGACGGTCACGGCAGCGAACGCGGCGCGGTCAGCGAACTCCGCTTCTTCTCCGGAGGCGGGGCATGGGCCGTCCTCGCGGCCGGGCTCGTGAGCGTCGTGGCGTTCACGTCCCTGCTGGCCTGGCGCGACCTGGCGGGCGGCGGTCTGCTGCCGATGCGCGACACGCTCGCGGGCCTCTGGCAGGACGCGACCTGGGGAACGCGCGGTCTCGGCGTCGACGTCACGGGACCCGCCGATCCCTTCGCGGCCGTGCTGGCGGTGCTCGGATCGCTCTGGCCGGCCGGCCCCTCGTTCTCGCTGGTGCTGCTCTGGCTGCTGGCGCTGCCTCTCGCGGTCCTGGGGGGCTGGTTCGCCGCGACCCGTGTGACGGACAGGCCGGCGCTGCGCATCTTCGTCGGCGTCGTGTGGGCTCTGGCCCCGACCTTCCTCACCGCCCTCATCGACGGGCGACCCGCCGCGGTGATCGTGCACCTGCTGCTGCCGTGGCTGTTCCACGCCGCGGCCGTCGCGCATCGCTCCTGGGGGGCGGCGGGCGCGGCATCCGTCCTGCTGGTCGGCGTGGTCGCCTCCGCACCCGCGCTCGCCCCGGCTCTGCTCATCGTGTGGGCGATCGCCCTCGTCATCGTCCTGGTTCAGCGGAGGCTGCGCGGCGCCGTACGGCTGATCTGGGTGCTGATCCCGACCATCGTCATGTTCCTGCCGCTCGCCGTGCGGCGGCTCGGGCGAGGCGAGTTCCTCACGATCCTCGCCGACCCGGGCTACATCTGGCAGGGACCTCAGGCGACCGCGGACGCCGCCGGACGGCTCCTGCTCGCGACCGGATTCCCCACCGCCGATCTCGCGTCCTGGACCGACGTGCTCGATCCCGCCGTCGCCGCCTGGGTTCCGCTGCTGCTCGCCCCGTTGGCGCTGCTGGCTCTCGTGTCTCCGCTGGCACCGCGTCGTCGCGCCGGATTCGTGCTCCTCGTCATCGCGCTGTCGGGCCTCGCCACCGCCATGCTCGCCGTCGGGATCGCGGTCAGCTTCTCCCAGGGGACCCCGGTGCCGATCTGGCCGGGCTCGGCGCTCAGTCTCGCGTGGGTCGGCGTCGTCGGCGCCGCTGCCGTCGCTCTGGACACGCTGATCGCCCTTCCCCGCCTGCGCACCGTCGCGGCCGTCGCCGCCGGCGTCGCGCTCGCGATCTGCGCCGTCCCGGCGCTCACCGCTCTGCACACCGGGCACAGCGCCGTCGTCGAAGGGTCGGGGAGCACGTTGCCCGCGCTGATCGCCGCGAACGCGCGAGGGGACCAGCAGCTCGGGACACTGGTGATCACACCGCTCGGAGAGGACAGCATCGCCACGCGTGTCGTCTGGGGATCCAGCGACACGCTCGGAGCGCAGACCACCATGCTCAGCACGGCCACCACGGTGCAGGGGACGGACGTCAGCGCGCTCGCCGTGGACCTCGTCTCGGCGCGCGACTTCGAGGCGGCGGCCGAGCTCGCCGAACTCGGGATCGACTTCGTGCTGCTCGACGAGCTGCCGTCGGCTTCGGACGACGGTGCGCAAGGATTCCGCCTGGACGCCGTGATCGCGCTGGATCAGCGCACCGGCTTCGTGCGCGCCGGGGATGTGACCGGCATCGGCACGCTGTGGCGGCTCGAGGACTCCGGCGATGCCCCCGCCAGAGCGGAGTTGAGCGACACCGAGCACGGCATCGCGCGGTCGGTCACGACGCTCCAGCTCGTCGTCGTGTTCGCCGCCCTCCTGCTGGCTGTCCCGACGCGAGCGTCGCGCCGGGCGGCGAAGGCGATCTCCCGCGTCGTCGGCAAGGTGCCCGAGGAACCGCCGACGCCCATCCGGCGCCATGGCGGCGATGACGCCCGCGTTGCGGAGCACGCGCACTCGGCGGTGGTGGAGCATCCGCCGACCGAGGCCGAGAACGCGGATGCCGATCCGGGTGGGGATTCCGGGGCGTCCGTGTCCGCGACGACCGACGGCTCCGGCCCCTCCGATGCCGATCCGGTGCGGGATGCTGCGGCATCGGCGCCCGCCGCAGACACCGAGGACGGTGCCGGAACCGTGGTCGAAGGGTCGGACGACGCGGTCTCCTCGAACGACGACGCGGTCCGACAGGACCGCGCGGCGGAACCGGCGGAGAGGCCCGAGAATCCCGAGAAGCACGAGGAGGACCGATGAAGACGGACAAGCGCACGGTCACCGTCGTCGCGACCGGGGCACGGCTCCTCGTCGGCGCCGTGGTCGCCGTGGGATGCGTCGCCGCGACGATGGCGGCGACCGTGGCTCCGTGGCCGGTTCTTGCACACACCCCGGCCTCGACCCAGGTCAGCACGGTGCCGGGCGACCCGGTGCTGGTGTGCTCCGGGCCGTTCCGGGCGCTCGGCCGCGATGCGCAGAGCGCGCAGCAGATGGAATCCGCAGGCGAGGGCCGGGTGACGGTCGATGGCGACCCCGTGTCTCCTGAACGCACCGTCATCGCCACGCCTGAAGTGTCCGGCGACGGAGCCGCGGTCTTCACCGGCGCCGTCGAAGGGCGCGAGAGCGCGGCCATCGCCGCATCCGAATCCCTGCAGCTGCAGGAGGAGGACCTGTCCGGTCTCGCGGCCTCGGCATGCGCCCCCACGAGCACCCAGTCCTGGATCGTCGGGGGCTCGGTCGACACGGGCGCCAATGACGTCCTCGTGCTCTCCAATCCCGGCGCCGTGCCCGCGACGGTCACGCTCACCGTCTACGGCGGGGCGGTGAACCCGACGACGACGGTGGTCCCGGCCCAGACCCAGGTCGCGCTGCCGTTCGCGTCGATCGCCGCCGGTGCCGAGGACCCCGTCGTGCGCGTCACGGCCGAGGGAGCGCCCGTCCGCGCCGTGCTGCAGTCCGCGCTGACCCGCATCCTGGACCCCGCGGGCGCTGACCTGCAGGGATCGGCCGGTGAGGCGTCTCGGACGCTGAGGTTCGCCGGGGTGCAGGTGGTGGCGCCGAGCGAGGGCACCGCCACTGACGCCATCCGCCTGCTGTCCGCGGACTCCGACACCGAAGCTCGCGTGGTGGTGCGCGACGACGAGGGCGACATCGCCGCGGAGTTCTCGGTCCCGCTCACGGCGGGGACACCGCTCGACGTCGCGCTCGCCGACCTCGAGATCGACACCTACAGCGTCGAGGTCACCGCCGAGGCGGATGTCATCGGCGCCATCTGGCAGAGCGAGGGTGCCGCCGCCGGAACCGACTTCGCCTGGATGACACCGGCGACACCCCTCACCGGGGAGAACCTGTTCGCGGTTCCGTCCGGGCCGGCGCCGAAGCTGCACCTCGTCAACAGCACCGATCAGGACGTCAGCGTGATGCTGGCCGCGCCGGGCGGCGGCGAACGCGAGGTCATCGTGCCGGCGGGGGCCGCGGAGCTCGTGACGGTGCGCGCGTCGACCGTGTACACGCTTGCCTCGGACGGCGAGGTCGTGGCCGCTGTGACGATGACGGGAGAAGGGCGCCTCGCGGGATGGCCGGTCTTCCCGAGCCGCACCGATCAGAGCGAGATCACGGTCTACCCCTGAGGGCAGTCCTGGCTCAGCCCTCGGGGCCCAGTTCCCACGGGTCACGGCCGACGAACTCGGCGGCAGCGCGGAACACGGCGCTCTCGACCGAGATGCGCCGGTGCGCGGCGTCGTCGTGACCGGGCGGGAGGAATCGTTCGATCGGTACGCGGTACAGCACGATGCGCCGGGCGTTCCGGTCGATCGCCCAGCGCGGGACGAGACCGGATCCGTCGTCCCCGATCGGCATCGCGCCGATCTCGAACCGCACGTCCTCGAGCTCCGGCCAGGTGCCGCGCAGGAACTCGACGGCGGTGCCGACCGAGAGGTCGAATCGGTCGATCCGGCCCTCCAGAGGGGGAAGCGGCGGACGGACGACCTCGCTGCGCCCGAGCCGTCCGTGCCGTCCGTGCCTGCTTCCCCTGCGGGGAGCGGTGCGAGCGGGGCGGCGACGAGGCATGACCAAAGTCTAGGCCGCCGGGCGCGGCATCCGCTCGGGGCCGGGGGAGCGGTCTAGCCTGGAGCGGATGGACGAGAGACTCTGCTCGAAGGTGGGCTGCGCTCGCGAAGCGGTCGCCACGCTGACCTACGACTACGGCGACCAGATGGCCGCGCTCGGCCCGCTCGGCGGGTCCCGGCATCCGAATGCGCACGACCTGTGCGCCCAGCACGCGGATCGACTGTCGGTCCCGGCCGGCTGGATCGTCGTGCGGCACGAAGCGTTGCGCGCCTGAGACCGATACCGCGGGCGACGCGCCGCCGAGTGGAGCGTTGTGCCGATATCGCGGGCGACGCGCCGCCACGTAAATGAGTACCCGGTAAACAGTTCCCGGCTATCCTGACCCGGAGTGCGTCAGAGCGTCGCACCCGGAAAGGCAGCAGCCGTGGTCGTCTGGCGTCGTTGGGTTCTCCCCATCCTCCTGCTCATCGTGTTCGGCGCCTGTGCGGCCGCCCTCGTCAAGCTGGCGTTCTTCCCCGACAGCAGCCAGGCGGTCGTCGCTCCCGAGGCCGCAGTCACCGATCCGATCGTGTCCGTCGAGCGGGCGTCGGTGGTCAACGAGCTCACGCTGAGCGGCACCATCGCCCGTGACGAACCGGTGGTGCTGCGCGGCGACGTCAACGGCGCGGTCACCGAAGTCCACGTGCGCGACGGCGCGACCGTCCAGGCCGGCCAGAAGCTCTTCACGGTCAAGCAGGAGGACCCGCGCCGGAACGTCGACATCGTCGCCCCCGAGGCGGGCGAGATATCCGAGATCGCGCTCGTCAAGGGCCAGATGACGGCGGTCGGCGAGCAGATCGCCACGCTCAAGCCTGCGCGCTATCACGTGCTCGCCACCGTCGAACCCGTGCAGCTCTACCGTCTGGTGGGCGCGCCGAGTGAAGCGACCGTGACGATCACCGGCGGACCCGCGCCGTTCTCCTGCACGGGCGTGCGTGTCGAGGTATCCGACGAGGGAACGGCCAGCGTACGGTGCACCGTCCCCTCGGACCAGACGGTGTTCGCCGGGCTTCCGGCACAGCTGGATCTCGCGCTCGGACAGGTGGACGACGCGCTCGTCATCCCCGTCACTGCCGTGCAGGGCGGCTCGGGTTCGGGCGTCGTGTGGGTCGATGCCGGCGACGGCGGGGAACCCGAGGAGCGCCCCGTCACCCTTGGCGTCAACGACGGCACCATGGTCGAGGTCACCGAGGGACTCGCCGAGGGCGACAGCATCCGGCAGTTCGTGCCCGGATTCGCCGCCCCGGTCGAGGAGGTCTGCTACGAGATCGAGCCGGGTGTCGAGCAGTGCGACAGCGGGATGAGCTGGTGAGCCTCGTCACGCTCGAGGACGTCACCAAGAGCGTCACGCTCGCCGACGACTCCCGCCTGGAGATCCTGCGCGGCATCAGCCTGGACGTCGCGGCGGGCGACCACGTGTCGATCGTCGGTCGGAGCGGATCCGGCAAGTCGACCCTCCTGAACATCCTCGGGATGCTCGACGCCCCGACGACCGGATCCGTGGCGTTCGAGGGCACCCCGGTCCGGCGGATGCGCACCGGAAGGCTCGATCGTCTGCGCGGCGCGAACGTCGGGTTCGTCTTCCAGCAGTTCAACCTGCTCGCCGGCCGCACTGCGCTCGAGAACGTCATGATGCCCCTGGGCCACGCGTCCGGCCGGCTGTTCTGGCGTCGCCGCGACATCGCCACCGACATGCTCGAGCGCGTCGGCCTCGGGCACCGGATCGACCAGATCGCGGACCGGCTCTCGGGTGGCGAGCAGCAGCGCGTCGCCATCGCACGCGCCCTCGTGCGCCGTCCCGTGCTGATCCTCGCGGACGAGCCGACCGGCGCCCTCGACATCGACACGGGCGCGTCGGTCATGGCGCTGCTGGACGAGGTCGCCACCGAGACGGATGCGGCGCTGGTGACGATCACGCATGACCTGCACGTGGCCGCGCGGGCTCGGCGGCATTATCGCCTGGACGCGGGCCTGCTCGCACCCGCAGACCTCACGCGCGCCTTCGAGGCGTCCACCCTCGCCGAATCGGTGCCCGGAGCGGGCGCATGACCGCCCTGTTCGGCGCGCTCTCCGACGCGTGGGCGGAGATCCGCGTCCACAAGCTGCGCGTGCTCCTGAGCCTGATCGGGATCGCGGTCTCGGTCGCGGCGCTGACCGCTGTCGTCGCGTTCAGCGAGTTCCAGCAGCAGTATCAGGCCGAACAGTCCGACCGGTGGGGCGGTCGCGTCGCGACCATCGCCGTGTCGCCGTACAGCGAGGACGGCGGCGCGGTCGACGTCGACGCCTTCGACGCCCACTTCCAGCAGGTCGGGGAACGCTTCGGATTCTCGCACTCCGCGCGCAACGTGCAGGGGATGACCCTGCCTGTGCAGCTCCCCGACGGCGTGACCGAGATCCCCGCGCGCCTGGTCGACCCCGCGTTCGCGCAGATCCATCGCGAGAGCCTGCTCGAGGGACGCTGGCTGCGCGACTCCGACGTCGAGGCGCTCGCGCCCGCCGTGGTGATCAGCGAACCGCTGTGGGATCGACTCGGCCGGGTGCCGCTCTCGCAGCACCCGCTGCTGACGGTGTCCGGGCCGGCGGCCGGCACCTACCAGATCGTCGGCGTCACGCCGAAGCAGGGCGTCTGGGACGAGGAGCCGCGCGTGGATCTGCTCTACGACGCCTACCGCGCCAGGGTCGACAGCCTGCCCGAGGGCCTCGCACCGACCTACGAGGTGTGGGTCGGAGAGGAGCAGGCCGCCGAGATCGGCCCCGTGCTGGCGATGGATCTGCGCGCCGGACTCGCCGACGGGCAGGACCTGTCCGTCACGAGGACCGACTGGGCCTCCATGTCCGGGGCTCAGGACGCGATGCGCACCTTCGAGCTCATCACCGGGGGCATCGCGGTGCTCATCCTTGCCCTCGGCGCGCTGAGCCTGATCAACATCCAGCTCGTCGCGATGCGCCAGCGCGTGCGGGAGATCGGCGTGCGCCGCGCCTTCGGAGCCACGGGCGCTCGCGTGTTCACCACGGTGCTGCTGGAGAGCCTGGTCGCCACGACGGTCGCCGGCATCATCGGCATCGCCGTCGTCGTCGCCCTGCTCCGATCGGAGTGGATCGTGACGAGCATGTTCCAGGGCATCCAGGACATCCCGCCGTTCCCGATGAGAGCGGCGCTGACCGGTCTGGTCGCCTCGGTCGTGGTCGGCGCCGTGGCCGGGTTCATCCCGGCGCTCGTCGCTCTGCGCGTCAAGGTGATCGACGCCATCCGCTTCTGAGGCTCAGGCGCCGATCGAGCGCCCGGACAGACGCTCGGCACGCTCATCGGCGATCTGCAGCGCACGCCGCTCCCGGCCGCGGCGGATCACGGTGATGGCCGCGAGCACCTGCTCCGCGGGGGCGATCGGACGAGGCGAGACGAAGGGCAGGGCCTCCGCGACGAGCTGATCCGCGATCCGCGCTCGCGCTTGGGGCATCATCTGCGGCGCGGTGCGCAGGAACTGCGAGATCCGCCGGGCGAGGCGATCCGGCAGGCGCGCCACGTCCGCGACCCCGGCCCATTCCGCGAGCATCGGAGGCAGAGCGGGCTCGTGCGGCACGAGCTTCGGCGTGCGCACGCGCTGGCTGTAGGTGCCGGCGACCAGATCGCCGAGGCGCTGGGACCGGGCCGTGAAGGCGCCGGTGAGCAACGCCACGGACCCGAAGGTCATGTAGATCTCCAGCACTCCCAGGAGGGCCCGGATGAACGCGTGACGGAATCCGGTCGCGCCGCCGTCCACGCGCACGATGCGCCCGCCCACGGCGAGCTTGCCGAGACTCCTGCCGCGCAGGGACACCTCCAGGGCGACCGGGACGACGACGAAGCAGACGACCATCGACGACACGTTGAGGATGCGATCGATCGCATCGTCGATGAGGCCGGCGTCGAGCATCCAGATCCGCAGGAACAGGAACAGCACGTACAGGCCGAACGACAGCGCCATGTCGATGAGGGCGCCCAGGACCCGCAGGAAGAAGCCGAGGGGCTGCACGTCGATCGCGACCGCCTCGCCGGACAGGACCTCTTCGCTCGCTTCGATGGGCGTGGACATGAGTACAGTTAATCAGGTGGATGCCGACGCCCTCAGCGATGCGCGCCGCACGGAGTGGGAGCGCCTCGACGAACTCAGCCGTGCGCGTCTCGACGACGGCGACCGTGTGGACGAGCTGATCGTCCGGTACCGCGCGGCATCCGCCGACCTCGCCGAACTGAAGACCTCCGTGGGGGAGTCCCCGCAGAGCGCGTACCTGTCCACGATCCTGGCGCGTGCCCGTCTGCGGCTCACCGGAGCAGGCGACAGCGTGCTCACGCAGATCACCCGCTTCTTCGTCGATCAGTTGCCTGCTGCGCTGTACCGCGTGCGCTGGACGACGCTCGTCATCGCGCTGGCGTTCATCGCGATCACCGTCGGGACGGCGGCCTGGATCTCGGCGGACCCGAGCCTGGTCGCGACCCTCGGGGAACCGGATTTCCTCGAGGCGTACGCCGAGGAAGAGTTCACCCAGTACTACACCGAGAACCCGGCCGCCGTGTTCGCCGGCATGGTCTGGACGAACAACGCCTGGCTCGCCGCCCAGTGCGTCCTGTTCGGCGTCACCGGCATCTGGCCGGTGTACATCCTCGTGCAGAACGCCGTCGGGCTCGGCGTCTCGGGAGCGGTGATGGCCGCGTACGACCGGGCGGACATCATGGTCCTGTACATCCTCCCGCACGGGATGCTGGAGATGACCTGCCTCTTCGTCGCCGGCGCCGCAGGGCTGCATGTCTTCTGGGCGTGGGTCGCCCCGGGGCATCGTTCGCGCGGCGAGGCGCTCGCACAGGAGGGACGGTCCCTGGCCACCGTGGCGATCGGCCTGGTCTTCGCGCTGCTGCTGTCCGGGCTGGTCGAGGGGTTCGTGACCGGTTGGTCGCTGCCGTGGCCGGTCAAGATCGGGATCGGCGCGGCCGCGCTCGCCGTGTTCCTCATCTATATGCTCGTCGTGGGCGGTCGCGCCCACCGCCGCGGTCAGACGGGCGACCTGCTCGAGTACGAGGCCGGCACGCCGCGACTGGTCGCCGGCTGACGGCCCCTCGACACGAGAACGCCCCCGCCGGCCGAGACCGACGAGGGTGTTCGCGAAGGGGATCAGATCTTCTTCGTGCCGTCGAACAGTGCCTTGTACGCGAAGCCCGCGATCAGGGCGCCGACGATGGGGAACACCAGGAACACCCACAGCTGCGAGAGCGGGCCGACACCGCCGTAGATCGCCGCGGCGATCGAGCGCGCCGGGTTCACCGAGGTGTTGTCGACCGGGATGCTGATGAGGTGGATGAGGGTCAGGGTGAGACCGATCGCCAGACCCGCGAACGGCGTGCCGCGCTTGGAGTGCGTGGTGCCGAGGATCACGAGGAGGAAGATCGCGGTCAGGATCACCTCGATGATGATCGCGGATCCGATGCCGAACCCGCCGGGGGAGTGCTCGTCGAACCCGTTGCTGGCGAACCCGGCGTCCTGTGCGCCGGTCAGCCAGCCTTCGGGGCCGAACTGCCCGATCAGGAACAGCAGCGTGCTGGCGACGACGCCGCCGACGATCTGCGCCACGATGTAGGGCAGCACGTCCTTCCAGCCGATACGTCCGGCCGCCGCTGCGCCCAGCGTGACCGCCGGGTTGAAGTGGCCGCCCGAGATCGGACCGAAGGCGTATGCGCCGACGACGACCGTGAGTCCGAACGCGAGCGCGACCGCGCTGTAGACGGCGGCGTTCGGCGCAGGCTCGGTGTAGAGGTTGGAGGCGAACAGCGCGGTGCCGACGCCGCCGAAGACGAGGAGGAGGGTGCCGAATCCTTCGGCGGCGAGCTTCGCGCCGAGGCTGGGCACAGCGGACGGTGAATCGCTCATTTCTGTGTCCTTTCGAGTGCGCCGGATCCGCTGACCCGGCGTGAACATGATTCCGCTGTTCACAGAGAACTTTCAGGAGGCGCGCCGGGGGTTCATCAGGGATTCCGCGCAGCGATATATCGGCGGAAGCCCGCGTGGCGAGGTTTTCTTGAATGATTCAAAACAAGTAGGATGGAGCCATGCCCCTCACCCGCACAGACGTCGACGGCGCCATCCGCGACGCCGGACTGCGCGTGACGGAATCGCGCCGCGCGGTCTTCGACGCGCTGCAGGAGCACCCGCACGCCAGTGCCGAGGACATCCACGCCGTCGTCCGGCAGCGCGTCGAGTCCACCAGCCTCCAGTCGGTGTACAACGCGCTCGGGGACTTCGCCGCCGCCGGACTCGTGCGCCGCATCGAGCCGGCCGGCCATCCGATGCTCTTCGAGCTGCGCGTCGACGACAACCACCATCACCTCGTCTGCACCCGCTGCGGCGCCGTCGAGGACGTCGACTGCGCCACCGGCCACGCGCCGTGCCTGGTGCCGAGCGATGCGCACGGCTACCGCGTCGCGGTGGCCGAGGTGACGTACTGGGGCCTGTGCGCCTCGTGCGCCGCCGACGAAACCTGAAACCTGCCCCCACACCGGAAGGACAACCATGACCGCTCACGACCAGGTGCCCGGTATCGGTGACGACGTCACCGGCATCGACCAGTCCAAGACCGTCATCGACGAGCCCGTCGAGGCCGACGAGGCGGGAACCTGCCCCGTCATCCACGCGCAGCCGCACCCGACCATGGGGTCCGCGAACCGCGTGTGGTGGCCCGAGCAGCTGAACCTCAAGATCCTCGCGAAGAACACGGCGGAGCGGAACCCGCTGGGCGTCGACTTCGACTACAAGGCCGCGTTCGAGGCGCTGGACCTGGATGCCGTGAAGAAGGACATCGAGGAGACCATCACCGTCTCGCAGGACTGGTGGCCCGCGGACTTCGGCCACTACGGACCCCTCATGATCCGCATGGCCTGGCACAGCGCGGGCACGTACCGCGTGACCGACGGACGCGGCGGCGGCGGAACCGGTCAGCAGCGTTTCGCGCCGCTGAACAGCTGGCCCGACAACGTCGGCCTCGACAAGGCGCGCCGCATCCTGTGGCCCGTCAAGAAGAAGTACGGGCGGTCGCTGAGCTGGGGCGACCTGATGATCCTCGCCGGCAACGTCGCGCTCGAATCGATGGGCTTCAAGACCTTCGGCTTCGCCGGCGGACGCATCGACGCCTGGGAGCCGGACGACGACGTGTACTGGGGCCCGGAGACCACCTGGCTCGGCGACGAGCGCTACTCCGGCGACCGCGACCTCGAGCGTCCGCTCGCGGCAGTGCAGATGGGACTGATCTACGTCAACCCGGAGGGCCCGAACGGCAACCCGGACCCGATCGCCTCGGCCCGCGACATCCGCGAGACGTTCTCGCGCATGGCGATGGACGACGAGGAGACCGTCGCGCTGATCGCCGGCGGCCACACCTTCGGCAAGACGCATGGAGCAGCCCCCGACTCCAACCTCGAGGACAACCCCGAGGCGGCCGGGCTGGAGCGCCAGGGCCTGGGCTGGAAGAACAACCACGGCACCGGCAAGGGCGACGACCAGATCACCAGCGGTCTCGAGGTCACGTGGACCTATCACCCGACCCGTTGGGACAACGAGTTCTTCCACATCCTGTACGCGTACGAGTGGGAGCTGTTCCAGAGCCCGGCTGGCGCGAACCAGTGGCGGCCGAAGAACGGCGGCGGCGCCGACATGGTTCCGCTGGCGCACTCGAACGGCCGTCGCGAGCCGCGCATGCTGACCAGCGACCTGGCACTGCGCTTCGATCCGATCTACGGACCGATCTCCGAGCGCTTCAAGGACGACCCGGACGCGTTCGCCGATGCCTTCGCTCGCGCCTGGTTCAAGCTCACCCACCGCGACATGGGGCCGCGCAGCCGCTACGTCGGCACCGAGGTCCCCGCCGAGGAGCTCATCTGGCAGGACAACGTCCCGGCCGTCGACCACGAGCTCATCTCCGACGCCGACGCCTCAGCGCTCAAGGCGAAGGTCCTGGAGTCCGGCCTGTCGGTCGCCGACCTCGTCTCGGTCACGTGGGCCGCGGCATCCACCTTCCGCGGCAGCGACAAGCGGGGCGGCGTCAACGGCGCCCGCATCCGGCTCGCCCCGCAGAAGGACTGGGAGGTCAACGACCCGCAGCGCCTGGCGCGCGTGCTGAACGTTCTCGAGGGCATCCGCTCCGAGTTCAACGCGGCGCAGACCGGTGACGTGCGCGTCTCGCTCGCCGATCTCATCGTGCTCGCGGGCAACGCCGCGGTCGAGAAGGCCGCGAAGGATGCCGGGGTCGACGCGGTCGTGCCGTTCCACGCCGGACGCACCGACGCCTCCCAGGAGCAGACCGACGTCGCGTCGTTCGCGTTCCTCGAGCCCGCCTCGGACGGCTTCCGCAACTACGTCTCGAAGGACGTGGCGGCGATCCCCGCCGAGCACCTGCTCATCGACAAGGCGAACCTGCTCACGCTGACCGCCCCGGAGCTCACCGTGCTCGTCGGCGGCCTCCGCGTGCTCGGCGCGAACTGGGACGGCTCGTCCTACGGCGTGTTCACAGACACCCCCGGCGTGCTCACGAACGACTTCTTCGTGAACCTGCTGGACCTCGGCACGACGTGGAAGCCGCTCGACCCGGGCTCGCATGCCTTCGAAGGCCGCAAGGAGGGCTCGGGCGAGCTCGTCGGCCGCGGCACCCGTGTCGACCTGCTGTTCGGCTCGAACTCCGAGCTGCGCGCGATCGCCGAGGTGTACGGCGCGGACGACGCCAAGGAGAAGTTCGTGCGCGACTTCGTCGCCGCGTGGGGCAAGGTCACCGAGCTCGACCGCTTCGACCTCGTCTGATCCGCTCGTACTCGGACGGCCCTCGCCTCACGGCGGGGGCCGTCCGCGTTTCCGGCGTGTTCGCCGCGTGGGGTCGTCGTGGATGCTGCGGGTCGCAACGCGGCGTCGATCGCGACCGGAGCGGTGCTCGTCGGGTCGGAAAGGAGACGGCTGTCTACAGCCTGCCGGCGGCCTTCAGCTCGAGGTAGCGATCGGCGATGCGCGGCGGCAGGCTCTCGGGATCGGCGGCGATCGCCTCTCCGCCCGCTCGGCGCACGGCGTCCGCGACGTTCTCGGCGTCCCGCAGCGTCCGCTCGGCGGCGGCGGCGAGGTACACCTCTTCCCGCGATCCGCGTCCCCGCGCGATCTCGGCGACCGACGTGTCGGTCACCGAGCCGACGAGCACGGTCGTGGCGCGTCCGGGGTTCGGAAAGGCGCCCAGGAAACCGCGCGCCGACTCCGCGGCATCCTGCGCGGTCAGCACGACGATCAGCGACGGCCGGGTCGTCAGAGACCGCAGCGACGCGAACGCCGCCGGCCAGTCCGTGTCGACCAGTCCCGCGTGCACGGGGGCCATGGCGTCGGTCATCGCGGGGAGCAGCGCTGCGCCGTCCACGCCGGTGACGCGTCCGCGCACGACCCGGTCGAACATCATCAGGTGCACGTGGTCGCCGGCCCGCGAGGCGAGCGCGCCGAGCAGCAGAGCGGCCTCGAGGGACGCCTCCAGACGCGTCCCGTCGCCGACGCGCGCGGCCGCGGTCCGTCCCGTGTCGATGAGGATGACGACGTGGCGATCCCGCTCCGGTCGCCACGTGCGCAGCATCGTGGTCCCGGCCCGCGCCGTGGCACGCCAGTCGATCGAGCGCACGTCGTCGCCCCGGACGTACTCGCGCAGCGAGTCGAACTCGGTTCCCTGTCCGCGGACCTGGATGCTGGTGTTGCCGTCGAGCTCCTTCAGCCGGGCGAGCCGGGACGGCAGGTGCTTGCGCGAGGTGAAGGCGGGGAGGACACGGACGGCTCCGCGGACGTCGTGCCTCGCCTGCCGCCCGGCCAGGCCGAGCGGACCCACCGAGCGGATCATGACGAACTCGCTCACCAGCTCGCCTCGGCGGCGCGGATGCAGCGGGATCTCGACCCGGCGCCGCTCGCCGGACGGGATGACGAGGCGCTGCCGTCGAGCGTCGGCGCCGGCCGTGGGCTGCCAGGCGTCGCGGATCACGGCGTGCAGCGTCCGCGAACCGGTGTTGTGCAGCGCGACGCTGACGGGGACCGGCTCGTTCAGCCGCGCCCTGGCCGGAACGCGGCGGGTCACGACGACCGAGCGCGCCGACGCGGAGACGGCCACGTCGACGGCGATCAGAATCAGGCACAGCAGGATCCAGCCGCCGACCACGGCCCACGCCGGAGCCGCCGTCGTCGCGGATAGCGCGACGACGGGGAGGATCCCCGCAGCGACCAGCAGCGGGAGGCGGCCGGTGACGAACACCTAGATCGGAACCCGGGTCTGCTGCACGACCGCGGTGAGCACGGCATCCGCCGAGACGCCCTCCATCTCGGCATCCGGGCGCAGCTGCAGTCGATGACGCCAGACCGGGACGAGCATGGTCTGCACGTGGTCGGGAGTCACTGCGGTCGACCCGTTGAGCCAGGCCCAGGCCTTCGCGGCCGCGAGCAGGGCGGTCGACGCGCGGGGGCTCGCTCCGAGCTGGACCGAGGGCGACTGGCGACTCGCGCGGGCCAGGTCGACGACGTAGCCGAGGACGTCGTCCGTGACGTCGACGCGGGCGGCGGCGTCCTGGGCGGCGCGGATCTCCTCGGCGGTGACGACCGCCTGGACGCCGGTGAGCGCGCGCGGCGAGAATCCTCCGGCGTGCAGGCGCAGGACGTCCACCTCGGCATCCCGCTCCGGCATCGCGACGACGAGCTTCATGAGGAAGCGGTCCAGCTGCGCCTCGGGGAGGGAGTAGGTCCCCTCGTGCTCGATGGGGTTCTGCGTCGCGGCGACGAGGAACGGATCGGGCAGCGGACGGCTCACGCCGTCGGCCGAGATCTGCCGTTCCTCCATCGCCTCGAGCAGCGCGGCCTGGGTCTTCGGAGGCGTGCGGTTGATCTCGTCCGCGAGCAGCAGGTTCGTGAACACGGGACCCTCGCGGAATTCGAACTCGCCCGTGCGCGCGTCGTACACGAGGGAACCGGTCACGTCCCCGGGCATGAGGTCGGGCGTGAACTGCACGCGCTTGGTGTCCAGGCCCAGCGCGCGGGCGAACGAGCGCACCACGAGCGTCTTCGCGACCCCGGGCACGCCCTCAAGCAGGACGTGTCCTCGGGCGAGCAGCGAAACGAGCAGTCCGGTCACGGTGCCGGCCTGGCCGATCACGGCCTTGTCGACTTCCTGGCGCACGCGGTGCATGGCCTGGCGCAGAGCCGCGTCGTCCACGGCGGTCGTCGGTGGGGTGGTCATGGGTTCCCTTCCAGTGGCACGGAGGCGGAGCAGGTCACGATGCACCCCGTTCGGCGTGAACGGCGGCGTCGACCGAGGCCTCGAGGTCGGCGAGACGGCGCGCATCGTCGATCAGCGCATCGTCGGAGGCGGGCAGGGGGCCGGTGAGCAGCGCCTGCACAGCGGTCCGCGGGACGCGGAGACGGTCCGCGGCGGCATCGGCGACCTCGGCGGCGCCGGCGCGCTCGTGCAGGCCGAGCCGCCGCGCGAGCCTGCGCACCGTGCCGTCGCGCAGCGCAGCGCCGGCGTGCTCGGCATCCGCCGCCCTGGCTGTCAGGCGTGCTCGGCCGTGCATGGTCTCCGAGGCCCGCACGGTCACGGGCAGCGTCTCGGCGACCAGCGGTCCGAAGCGGCGTCCGCGCCACACGGCGGCCGCGGCGCCGGCCAGGATGAGCATGACGATCGCCGGCGTCACCCAGTCGGGGGTGAGGTCGCCGAGCGACGGGTCGGTCTGCGCCTCCAGGTCGCTGTCCAGGAGCGACGGCACGTACCAGACGACGTGCCCGGTCTGCCCGAGCAGCGCGAGTCCCAGCGCGGCGTTGCCGTCCTCGGCGAGGTAGCCGTTCCCGAAGAGCCGGGAACCGTCGATCAGGACCGTGCGGGCGCCGCCGCTGTCGTCGACGAGGAGTGCGGCATTGCCGTCCGCATCCGGAAAGCAGCCGGTGACGCCGTCGGCCGGCACGAACAGCCGTCCGGGATGGATGGTGCCGATCTCCGCGAGCTCGGGGAGGTCGCAGGATGCCGTCACCGCCGCGGACGTGCTCGCGGTCGTCCCCTCGCCGAGGTCGAGCAGATCGAGGATGCGTGAGCTCGCGGACAGGAACACGGTGCGGTTGGCGGGCTCGATGAGCGCGGCCACGGCCTCGTCGGACAGCGAGTACGGATCCGTCATCACCAGTGTCGTGTCGTCCCGTATCTCGGAGACGGCCTGAGTCCGGGAGCGCACGACGTCGACCTCGATGCCCTGGTCGCGCAGGATCTCCGCGAGCGCCAGGGTGCCGTGCTCTCCTGTGCCGTCCGGGTCGCCTCCGCCGCGGAACGGCACGGAGGCCGACTGCGACACGAGCAGGACGACGGACGCCGCGCCGATCACGAGGAGGACGACGAGGATCCAGCCGATCCAGCGGCGCGCACGGCGCGGCGCGGCGGCCGCTGTGGACGAGCCGTCGGGGCGGGTGGCGGTGTCGGTCATGCCGTCACCGCCTCGGGATGCCGAGAGATGAGGCGCTCGTCCAGTCCGGCGAGCTGCCGGTAGCGCTGCTCGGACGACGGATGCTCGAGATAGCGGACATCGTCGAACGCCGCCGCCGCGTCGCGCAGCGCGGCGGCCTCGTCCGCGAAGACGCGGGCCGTGTCGCGGGCGATCGCCTGCGCCGTGGCGCCCGGAGCCGGGTCGATCAGGTCCCGTTCCAGCAGGCCGCGCGCGAGAGCGCGGAACCGCAGGATGGTCGCGGCATCCCAGTCGCCCGATCGGGCCGAGCGCTCGGCATCCGCGCGCAGCTGCGCGGCCGATCGATCGTCGCGATCCCCGAGCAGGTCGCGCCCGCGCCCGCGCACCGCGCGTGAGGCCCGCGGGCGCCCCCATACGATGAGCGCGGCGACCAGCGCGGCCACGATCACGATGCACACGATCACGAGGGCGAGTGGACCGACCTGACCGCCGCCTTCGGGGGTGAACAGATCGGTGAGGTAGCGGAGCACGTCACGCGCCAGCAGGTCGAACCAGGTGGGCTGCGCCTCGGCGTATCGCGGGTTGGAGAGCTCCTCCTCGGCCAGCCGGCGCGCTTCGTCCCCATCGGGGATGAAGTACTCCGAGAACAGGATCATGGCTGCTGACCGCCGGGCGGAGCCCAGGGACTGTCGGTCGGCGGCAGGGGGTGCGCGGGCGGTGCCGGCGCGGGAGGCGTCGGAGCGGGAGGTGCCGGTGCGGGCCGTGCCGGTGCCGGAGGAGCGGCCTGCGCCGGTGCGGGCGCAGGTGCCGGTGCGGACGCGGGGCCCGGCCACGGGGTCGGTCCCGGCGCCGGGGCGGGCGTGCCGTACGGCTGCGGCGGAACCTGCCCGTACTGCTGCGGCGGGTAGGGCGCCTGCCCGTATCCGGGCGCCCAGCCGGACTGCATGCGGACGATGTCGGGGACCTGCGCCGGCGGGGGAGCGCTCGTGACGGCCCTCGTCGGATCCACGGCGAACGGGTCGCCGAGCTGCTCGGGCGCCCAGCCGAGGTCACGGCGCTCGAGGAAGGCGATGAGGGACTGGTCGAGTCCCTCGTAGCGGTAGCGGCAGTCGATGTACACGAAGGCGGCCCCCGTGCCCTGCACGACGAGGGCGACGGCCTGGATCACCAGCACCAGGATCTGAGGGATCGCCGTGGCCAGCGTCGCCGCGATGATGATCGCTGCGGGGTCCTGCGCCCCCGTGGGGGACAGGACGGGCAGGAGCAGGCTCGACAGCAGGGACAGCGGGATGCTGACGAGTTGGGCGGCGAATCCCATGATCAGGTTGATGAGGAACATCACGCCGAACGCGACCCAGAACCGGCCCCGGGTCAGACGCCAGCTGCGCACGAGCGCCTCCCGCAGTGTGGCGTGCTCGAACACGAGCACACTGGGGACGAGCAGCAGTTTGGTCCACAGCCACACGGCCAGCGGGATGCTGGCGAGGATGAGCAGCACGACGATGCCGATCCCGATGCCGATGAAGTCCCCGGACCCGCCGATCGCGCCGATGACCATCGCGGCGATGATGCCGCCGGCCACGGCGACGAGCCCGAGGGTGAACAGCATCTGCAGCAGGGCGAAGCCGACCAGGCGCCAGAACACCGGGCGCACCTGCGCCCAGAGCTGTCCCAGACGCGCCTTCTCGCCGACGGCCGCGTAGCGGACCTCGGCGGCGACGATGCCCTGGACGAGCGCCGTGAACCCGAGCGAGAGCAGACCGACGCAGAACGCGACCAGCCCGTTGATCGCGAGCGTCCCGATCAGCAGCGGCTCGAAGTCGGGGGAGCCTGGCGAGACGTTCTGCAGTCTCAGGATGGTGACGACGAGGACCGTGATCATGATGCCCGCGGCGATGAGCGCCATCACGAGCTGCATGACCACCGCGAACCCGAACACGACCTTCGGGTTGTGGCGCAGGACGGCGAACGCGCGTCCCAGCAGCATGCCGAACGTGAACGGATGCAGCGGCACGATGCCCCTCTTCGGGGCGGGTGTCCACATCTGTCCGCTCACGGCGCTCCCTCCGACGGTGCCGTTCCCATCGTGTCATACGGACGCGGGTGCTCAGCAGGCCGCCGTCCGGTTCCGTGATTCCCGGCGTGTCGTGAAGTACGCTGGGAAAATCTGCGGCCGTTCGGTGTGTTCCCGGCGGGCGCCCTGGGAAGAAAGTCGGAGCTGGGCACACATGACCTCACGCATCCTCGTTGTCGACGACGACACCGCACTCGCCGAGATGATCGGGATCGTGTTGCGCACCGAGGGCTTCGAGCCGGTCTTCTGCGCGGACGGCGCCCGGGCTGTCGAGGAGTGGCGCACGCAGCGCCCGGACCTGATCCTGCTCGACCTCATGCTCCCCGGGATGGACGGCATCGAGATCTGCACGCGGATCCGCGCCGAATCCGGCATCCCGATCATCATGCTCACAGCCCGCAGCGACACCGCCGACGTCGTGCGGGGGCTCGAGGTCGGAGCGGACGACTACATCGTCAAGCCGTTCAATCCCAAGGAGCTCGTCGCCCGCATCCGCACGCGCCTGCGCCCGTCCACGCAGGCGGCGAGCGAAGTGCTGCGCATCGGCGACCTCGTCGTCGACGTGGACGCGCACGAGGTCCGCCGCGGCGCGACGCCGATCGCCCTGACGCCGCTCGAGTTCCAGCTCCTCGTCGCCCTCGCCTCCCGCCCGCAGCAGGTGTTCTCCCGCGAGATGCTGCTCGAGCAGGTGTGGGGCTACCACTACAAGGCGGACACGCGCCTGGTGAACGTGCACGTCCAGCGTCTGCGCGCCAAGGTCGAGCTCGACCCGGACAACCCGAAGATCGTCATGACGGTGCGCGGAGTCGGCTATCGCGCCGGCAGCGTCGCCTAGGAGCCCGCGTGATCGCGACGAGCGCGACGGCGACCCCGGTCGGGCTCTGGCGCGACTGGCGCAGCTGGCCCGCGAACGTGAGCGCTCTGTGGCGCCGTTCGCTGCGTTTCCGCACCATCGCCATCACGCTCCTGCTGACGGCGACGGCCGTGTTCGTGACGTGCGCGACGATGGCGCTCGTGATCGCGAACGACCTCTTCGAATCCCGCAGGGATCAGGCGCTGGCTGACGCGCGCCGTGCGGTGTCGGTGGCGCAGAGCACGCTGGACTCCGCCGAGGTGGGGGACGACCGCGCGGCGTTCGTCGCACTGTGGCGAGTGGTCCAGCGCGACCTGAGCGGCACCTCCTCGTCCGACCGGATCGCCGTCTTCCAGGGCGACATCGAGCCGGGCGGATACGCTCCGCCCAGCTTCAGCTCGGAGCTGCTCAGCGATGAGCTGGTCAGCCCTGCACTGCGCACCAGGGTGGAGGAGCTCGACGACGTGCAGGCGTGGCAGTCCGTCGCTCTCGACCAGGACGGCACCGAGGTCCCCGGCATCATCGTGGGACAGCAGCTGTTCGTCCCCGAGGTGGGGCCGTACGAGGTGTACATCGCCTACGACCTCGCGGACTCGGAGCAGACTCTCGTTTTCGTCCAGCGCACGCTGTGGGTCGCCGGCACCGCGCTGGTGGCGATCATCGCCGCGATCTCGTGGATCGTGCTGCGCTCGATGTCGGTGCCCATCGTCGAGGTGTCCCAGACCAGCGCGCGCTTCGCGACCGGCGACCTCGGCGTGCGGATCCCGGTGCACGGCGAGGACGAGCTGGCGACCCTGGGGCGCTCGTTCAACGCGATGGCGGACAGCATCGAGGCGCAGATCAAGGAACTGGGGGAGCTGTCTCTCGTGCAGCAGCGGTTCGTGTCGGATGTGTCGCACGAGCTGCGCACCCCGCTCACGACCATCCGGCTCGCCGCCGACATGCTCAACGACCAGCGCGATGACTTCGACGCCACGACCGCCCGTACAACGGAGCTGCTGCACACCCAGGTGCAGCGGTTCGAGACGTTGCTGAACGACCTTCTTGAGATCAGCCGCTACGACGCCGGCTCCGTGCAGCTGGAGCTCGAGGCGACGAGTCTCGCCCAGCTCGCCGAGGACGTGATCGATCAGATGCGTCCGCTCGCGGACGGACACGGCACCGAGCTGCGCATGGTCGCCCCCGGTGGGTACTCGCCGGTCGACATGGACGCGCGCCGCGTGCGCCGGGTGCTGCGCAACCTCATCGGCAACGCCATCGAGCACGGCGAGGGGCGTCCGGTCGTCGTCACGGTCGACAGCAATCAGCACGCGGTGGCGGTCGGAGTCCGCGACTTCGGCCTCGGAATGTCGGCCGCCGACACCGAGCGCGTCTTCGACCGGTTCTGGCGCGCCGACCCGTCCCGGCAGCGCACGATCGGCGGGACCGGGCTCGGGCTGTCGATCGCCCTCGGCGACGCCCGCCTGCACGGCGGTTCTCTGGCCGTCTGGTCGGAGCTCGCGGTCGGCTCGAACTTCGTGCTCACCATCCCCCGCACCCCCGGACACCTCCAGGGCCCTTCGCCGGTCGCCTTGGAGCCCGAGAACGCGCTGGCCGATCTGTCCGACGAGACCCAGCCGCTGCACATCACGCAGGTGCGCTACGAACTGGATGCCGCGGAGAACGGCGCGGTCGACCCGAGTCGTTCCGCGGACGGGGAGGATCGCTCATGAGAACCGCCAGGTCCCTCAAGACGCTCGCGATCGCGACTCTCGCGTTCGTACTGACAGCGTGCGCCGGGCTCCCCACCTCGGGACCCGTGGGCATCGAACCGCTCGCCGGCAACACCGACACCGATCCGCAGATCACCGAACGCGCCTCCGGACCGATCGCGGGGGCGGGGCCCGAGGCCATCGTGGCCGGATTCATCGAGGCCGCCATCACTCCGGCCGACAACTGGGCGATCGCGAAGCAGTTCCTCACCCCCGAGCTCGCGGACTCCTGGCGACCCGGGGTCGGCGTGACGATCGACGTGGCCGGCTCGCGGGCCTACGGGTCCGACGTGGAGTCCCCGGAGGAGGCGGAGGCCGCCACCACCGCCGACGTCTCGGTCGAACTCGATCAGCGCGCGAGCGTCGACGGCGACGGCCGCTACACGGAGGCCAGCGGCGACACAGAGCTCGCTTTCACCCTGACGCGCGACGAAGATGGTGAATGGCGCATCGCCAGCGCGCCGGACGGCATCGTCCTCGACGAGGTCTCGTTCCAGCAGGTGTACAACCGCTATGCGCTGCAGTACTTCGACCAGGGCTGGCGTCATCTCGTGCCCGATGTGCGCTGGTATCCGCGGCGCTCGACGGTCGCGACGACGATCGCCCAAGCGGTCATCGAAGGCGCCCCCAGCGACTGGCTCGAGCCGGCGGTACAGAGCGCGTTCCCGGCGGACGTGCTGCTGGACGGCAGCTCGGTCCCCGTCAGCGAGCAGGTCGCCACCGTCGCGCTGACCGATGAGGCGCTGGCGCTGGACGGGATGACGCTGGCGCGCATGCGCACCCAACTGGAGAGGAGCCTGACCGCGGCCGGGGTCAGCGAGGTGCGCTTCACCGTGAACGGGACCGCGCTGGACGCCGACACGGCAGGTCTCGCGGGCGACGACACGGACGTGAGCACCGTGGTGCTCACCGAAGACGGCTTCGGCAGTCTCGTCGGCAGCGAGGTCACGCCGATCCCGGGCATCAGTGACGAACTGGCGCGGATCGAACAGCCCATAGCCGCGATCGATCTGGCGCAGGGCGAGCGCCTCGCCGCCGTCCAGCTGGCCACCGGTGCGGTGTTCGCGGTCACGGAAGGCCACGTGAACGAGGTGCTCGCGCCGCCGGGGCTCGTGAAGCCCTCGATCGACCCGTACGGCTACATCTGGTCCGCGCCCGCGAGTGACCCCCAGGAGCTGCACGCCTGGACCGAGGACGTCACTCCGCACGACATCGCCGGAGCGTGGCCCGAGGCGTCGGCGATCTCTGCGCTGCGCGTCTCGACGGACGGCGTGCGCATCGCGGCCCTCGTGACGATCGGAGGGCGCCAGAGCATCGTCACGGCGGTGATCCTCCGGGACGACCGGAACATGCCCACCGGACTCGGGCCGATCCACGAGGTGGCCGAGTTGAGCACACCGGCGAAGGGGCTGGTGTGGCTGGGAACCGAGAATCTCGGCATCCTGGTGCCCGGTGAGGAGGCCCTGCTGACGACGCAGGTGGTCGGCGGGCCCGGAAGCGCGCAGAGCGCTCCGCCCGGAAGCGTCTCGCTCGCGGGCGCGAAGTCGCCGGCCGGCGTGCGCGTGCTCGGCTCCGAAGGCACGCTCTTCGCGCCGCGGGTCTCCGCCTGGCAGGAGTTCTACGAGGACGTTCTCGTCCTCGGCACGCGCGCCGGATACTGACCCCACTCGTTCTGCACACGCGGACCGATCGACCCATTGTGCACAGATGCCGAGGGGAGACCTGTGCGTGCGAGCGGCGGATCGATTCCACCCGTCACACTGGCCGGGTGGAACAGGACGCGGCTTCGACACTGCTCGACGAGGTCCTCAGTCTGCTTCTGGGGGCGTCGTGCACGGGCTGCGACGAGCCGGGGCGGCTGCTGTGCGCCTCCTGCCGTGCCCGGCTCGGTCCCGCCCCGGTGCGTCGCTCGCCCGTCTCGGGCATCCCGGTGACCGCGGCCCTGCCGTTCGAGGGCGTAGCCGCCCGCTGCATCCGCGCCGTCAAGGAGAACGGCATCACGCTGCTCGCGCGACCGCTGGGCGCGGCCCTGGGAGCGGTGCTTCCCGATGATCCCGCCGTGCTGCTCGTGCCGGTGCCCACCTCGCGCCGTGCGTTCCGCCGGAGGGGTTACCGCGTCCCGGATCTGCTCATCCGCGCGGCCGGAGGGCGTCCCGTCCGCCTGCTCGGCGCCGCGGGAACGGTGCGCGATCAGCGCGGCCTCGGCCGCGTCGAGCGGGCCCGCAACGTCGAAGGGAGCATGCGCGCGCGTCGACGCGGGGACGGTGCCGAGGTGGTCGTCGTGGACGACGTGATCACGACGCGAGCGACGCTCGCCGAGGCGGTTCGCGTGCTGCAGGAAGCGGGTTTCCACGTGCGCGGCGCCATCGCGCTGGCTGCCACGCCACGTCAGGGTGAACTCATCGGAGACACGGAGGAAATGGGTGATGACATCCCACCGAACGCGGACTACGGTAGGGGGTCACAAGGCGACCACGGTCCGCCCTTGGCCGGGAGGACCGGGACAAGGAGGCACGAATGGAAACGAGCATCGTCGGCGTCGGAGTGAGCATCTCGGATCGCTTCCGAACCGTTGTCGAGGAGAAGATCGCCCGGATCTCCACGCTCGCCGCCCGCGCGCAGCGCCTGGACGTCAAGGTCACCCATCGGGCGTATCGGGGCGGCCGCGTTCCCGACGAGACCGTGGAGCTCACGCTCGTGAGCAAGGGCCCGGTGGTGCGTGCGGAGGCCACGGACGGTGACAAGTTCGTCGCCCTGGACCTCGCCCTCGACAAGATGTCCGAGCAGCTGCGCCGCGCCAAGGAGAAGCGCGTGGACGGCCGCCAGCACCCGCGCGGTGCCCATTTCGAGAAGGGCAGCGGAGCCCTCACCGGGATCGATGTGCAGCCGGCGTCCGCCGACGTCCTGCACGCCGTGGCGACCGGCGCGATCCCGGTGCAGCCGGAGGAGGACGAGACGTACTCGCCGGTCGTGATCCGGACCAAGAACTTCGACGCCGAGTGGATGACCGTCGAGGAGGCGGTGGACCGCATGGAGCTGGTCGGACACGACTTCTTCCTGTTCGTGGACGTGCGCACCGACCACCCGAGCGTCGTGTACCGCCGCAAGGGATGGGACTACGGCGTCATCTCGCTGACGACGCAGGCACCGCCGGAGGAGGCCCTGGCATCCTGAACCTGCGTCTCTCCTGAGACGACGAACCCCCTCGTGTTCACCCGAACACGAGGGGGTTCGTCGTGGCGGCAGGTCAGTCGAAGATGCCGTCCAGGATGCTGCCGATCACGAGACCGCCGAGGATGCCGGAGGCGAGGTCGCCGCCGCCACCGCCACGGCGTCCGCCGCCCCAGCCGCCTCCGCCCCAGCCGCCGCCCCAGTCGTCGTTCTGCTGCTGCGGACGCGAGGAGTCGATGTCGCGCTGCGCCAGCTGGAGTGCCTCCGAGGCGAGCTGAGCGACCCGACGGGCTGTCGCGAGAGCCTGCTCGCGCGTGTCCTCGGCGGGCAGCAGCGTCGGCACGTCCGTGCGCAGCCGCTCGGCCTCGGCCAGGCGGGTGCGCGCGTCGGCGCCGATCCAGCCGCGATGTCCCGCGATGAGGCTGCGGGCCACGCCGAGCTGGCGGTCGGCGTCGTCGAGGGCGTGCTGCACGTGCTCGACCGAGGGCAGGGGGTTCTCCGCCCTGTGCCGCGCCTTCGCGATCGCGTCGTCGAGAGCCGTGTTCGCAGTGCGAAGCCGGCTGAGCTCCGCGAACGGATCGTTGCGGCTGCCGGACGGCGCCAGCGATTCGAGGGCCTGCTCGAGTGCGGCGACGGCCTCCGTGACGGCGGGGACGCGCGGGGCCGTGCGGGCCGCGATGATGTCGCTGCGCGAATCGGCGACGACTTCCGCGAGGGTCGACTCCGCGCGCAGCGCCTCGATCTCGAAGTCCTCGACGGCATCGAGCACGACGCCTGCCCGGCGCACGGCCTCGGTCGCCGTCTCCAGCGCGAGGTTGGCCTCCTCGTTCTGACGGGCCGCGCGGCGCCGCTCGGAGACTTCGGCGCCGTGGGTGGCGAAGGCGACGAGCTGCTCGGCCTCGTCGGCGGCGGCCGCGATCTGGTCCATGGCGGATTCGGAGTAGCGGGCGGAGAGGCGTTCGCTGGCGGCACGGGCCTGGGGGATCCGGGCCGTCAGCGCCTCGGCATCCGTGCGCAGCTGCGCGACGACCTGCGGAGCCTGGCGGACCTTGGCGATCTGCTGGGCGAGAACGGCCGTCTTCTCGTCCAGGAGCTGCTCGGCCCATTCGCACAGCTGGGCGATGCGCGCGTTGCGGGTGCGCAACTCCTCCTCGGTGTCGGGGATCTCGTCGTGGTTGAGCTGGTGAAGCTGGAACGCCTCGCGCAGGTGCGTGCGGACGGCGTCGAGGGCGGCCTTGAGATCGGCGGTCAGCGACGCGCCGAGCTCCGCCTCCGCGAAGACCAGCTCGTCGCTCGCCGTGCGGATGCGCTCGTCGGCTGCGACGAGTGCCTGCTCGGCCTTGCGTGCGAGGTCGGCGTCCTGCGCCGCCTGAGCTTCCTGATCGCGCTTGCGCCTGCCCCAGAATCCAGCCATGAGCCGATCCTACTTTCCTTCGGCGATGCGTCGGCTGTGCATCCGCTCCAGGCGAACGGGGCGGAGGCGGAGACCGGCGTTCATGCGCCGACCTTCGCGGCCTGCGCTCTGGCAGGACGTCCGCGTTTGGGGCGCTCGGTCGCCAGCGAGAGCGCCAGGGCGTGCTGCGGATGCGCGGCCAGGCGCTGCTCGGCGTGCTCGAGCCAGCGCATCTCGGCCTCGGCGGCGAACACCATCGAGTCGATCACGAGCGAACGGGCGAGTTCTTCCGCATCGCCGTCCGCGTCGACGGTCGGCGATGCGGCGGTGAGGCACCGCAGTCGCCGCAGTGTCTCCGCGCGCTGGGCGCGGATGACCGAGGCGACGTCGACCCCTGGGAGGGTGGCGGCGACGGCGAGTTTCATCGCGAGCTCGTCGCGGGTCGCCGTGCCCCGCGTCACGGGTTCGGAAAGCCAGGAGGCGACGTCTGCGGTTCCGGCCGGGGTGATCTGCCAGTACACATGGCCGTGCTCGTCCGGTGCGCCGCGCTCGACCAGGCCGTCGCGCTCGAGGCGCTCAAGGGTGTTGTAGATCTGGCCCACGTTCAGGGGCCAGGTGGACCCGGTGCGGCGATCGAACTCGGCGCGCAGCTGGTAGCCGTAACAGGGCCCCTGGTCGAGGATCGCGAGCAGACTCTGGCGGACGGACATGGGGCTCCTTCGGGGCGGAGGCGGCGCAGCACTGCCGAGTATATGCATACGCGGAAACGTCGCGGCGCGCCCATGCAGGCGACGCGCAGGTCACAGCCCGGTAACATGGCACAGTATGCCCGGCACCGGCTCCATCGGGGCGGCCGGGATCTGACCCAGAACAGGGAGATGACTTAAGTGGCGAATCCTCTTGAGAAGCTGCTGCGCGCGGGTGAAGGTCGCATCCTTCGCCGCCTCAACCAGGTCGTGAAGGCCGTGGGCGCGCTGGAGGAGGACTTCGAGAAGCTCACCGACGAGGAGCTCGCGAACGAGACCACGGAGCTGCGCGCCCGGTTCGAGAACGGCGAGACGCTCGATCAGCTCATGCCCGAGGCGTTCGCCGCCGTCCGGGAGGCCGCGAAGCGCACGCTCGGCATGCGCGCGTACGACGTGCAGATCATGGGCGGCGCGGCCCTGCACATGGGGAACATCGCCGAGATGAAGACCGGTGAGGGCAAGACCCTGGTCGCCACCTTCCCGACCTATCTCAATGCCATCGCGGGCAAGGGCGTCCACGTGATCACGGTCAACGACTTCCTCGCCTCGTACCAGGCCGAGCTCATGGGCCGGGTGTACCGCGCGCTCGGCATGACCACCGGCATCATCGTGTCGGGGCAGACTCCGGCCGTCCGTCGCGAGCAGTACGCGGCGGACATCACCTACGGCACCAACAACGAGTTCGGCTTCGACTACCTGCGCGACAACATGGCGTGGCGCAAGGAGGACCTCGTCCAGCGCGAGCATTTCTTCGCGATCGTCGACGAGGTGGACTCGATCCTCATCGACGAGGCGCGTACGCCGCTGATCATCTCCGGTCCCTCGTCCGGCGAGGCCAACCGGTGGTTCGCGGAGTTCGCCAAGATCGCCCGCACCCTGGTCGCGGGCGAGGACTACGAGGTCGACGAGAAGAAGCGCACGGTCGGGGTGCTGGAGCCCGGAATCGAGAAGGTCGAGGACTACCTCGGCATCGACAACCTGTACGAGTCGGCCAACACGCCGCTCATCTCGTTCCTGAACAACTCGATCAAGGCACTCGCCCTGTTCAAGAAGGACACCGATTACGTCGTCATGAACGACGAGGTCATGATCGTCGACGAGCACACCGGCCGCATCCTGGTCGGCCGGCGCTACAACGAGGGCGTCCACCAGGCCATCGAGGCGAAGGAGGGCGTGCCGGTCAAGGCCGAGAACCAGACCCTCGCGACCGTCACGCTGCAGAACTACTTCCGCCTGTACGACAAGCTCGCCGGCATGACGGGTACCGCCGAGACCGAGGCGGCCGAGTTCATGTCGACGTACTCGCTGGGCGTCGTCCCGATCCCGACGAACAAGCCGATGATCCGCAAGGACCAGCCGGACCTCGTCTACAAGAACGAGACCGCCAAGTTCGCGCAGGTCGTGGAGGACATCGCCGAGCGCCACGCCGAGGGCCAGCCCGTGCTGGTGGGCACGGTCAGCGTCGAGAAGAGCGAGTACCTGTCACGCCTGCTCGCCAAGAAGGGGATCAAGCACGAGGTCCTCAACGCGAAGAACCACGCCCGTGAGGCCGAGATCGTCGCCCGCGCCGGACGACTCGGCGCCGTGACGGTGGCCACGAACATGGCCGGCCGAGGAACCGACATCATGCTCGGCGGCAACGCGGAGTTCCTCGCCGTGCAGGAGCTGAAGGCCAAGGGGCTCGACCCGGCGGAGACGCCGGAGGAGTACGAGCAGGCCTGGGACGAGACCTACGAGTCCATGAAGGCGATCGTGGCCGAGGAGAGCGCCAAGGTCGTCGAGGCCGGCGGCCTCTACGTCCTCGGCACCGAGCGCCACGAGTCCCGCCGTATCGACAACCAGCTCCGCGGTCGCTCCGGCCGTCAGGGCGACCCCGGTGAGAGCCGGTTCTACCTCAGCCTCACCGACGACCTCATGCGCCTCTTCCAGTCCGGGGCCGCCGAGGCGATCCTGGCGCGCACGAACTTCCCGGATGACGTCCCGATCGAGTCCGGGCTGGTCTCGCGCGCCATCCGCAGCGCTCAGTCCCAGGTCGAGGCCCGCAACGCCGAGATGCGCAAGAACGTGCTGAAGTACGACGACGTCCTCAACCGTCAGCGCGAGGCCATCTACGCCGACCGCCGCCAGATCCTGCACGGCGACGACATCGCGGACCGCGTGCAGCACTTCATCGAGGATGCCATCACCGGCGTCGTCAAGGACCACACCGCCGAGGGGCACAACGAGAGCTGGGACTTCGACGCGCTCTGGACCGAGCTGAAGACGCTGTACCCGGTGGGCGTCACGATCGACGAGGTCGTCTCGGAGGCGCAGGGGCGCAAGGGCGGGATCACGTCGGACGGTCTCATCCGCGAACTGCTCTCCGACGCGAGGATCGCGTACGAGAAGCGCGAGGCCGCGCTCGGCACGCCCGCGACCCGCGAGCTCGAGCGCCGCGTCGTGCTGCAGGTGCTCGACCGCCGCTGGCGCGACCACCTCTACGAGATGGACTATCTCAAGGACGGCATCGGCCTGCGGGCCATGGCGCAGCGCGACCCGCTGATCGAGTACCAGCGCGAGGGCTACGCGATGTTCCAGGCGATGATGGGGCAGATCAAGGAGGAGTCGGTCGGCTACCTCTACAACCTCGAGGTCGAGGTGCGCCGTGCGGGCGACTCGGAGGCGGCATCCGTGGAGGCCAAGGGCCTCGTCGACGGCGCCCCCGAGCAGCGCCTGGAGTACTCGGCGCCCAGCGACTCGGGAGACGTCGAGGTTCGCAACGAGCGCGGGCAGGTGCAGCAGGCCGCGACCGATCGCGTGCGCCGTGCGGCCGCGGCGGCATCCGCCGCTCCCGCGGCCGAGGCGCCCGCCGAGCGCGGAGCCTTCGGTCAGCGCACCGACGGCGGACAGGGCGCCGGTCCGCAGAACCGCGCCCAGCGCCGCGCCGCGGGCAAGAAGAAGTGAGCGGACCGGCCGACCCCCGCGCCGCGGGCGAGAAGAAGTGAGCGGATCCGGCGGCCGGTCATCGTACCGGTCGCCGGAGAGGTCCACAGTCGCGCCGGTGGATCAGGCATCGGCCCGACGGCCAGGAGCATCCGCTTCGCGGCGGTAGGCTTTCTCAATGACCCACTCGCGCCACTTCGACCAGTCGTCGAAGCTCAAGAACGTCCTGTACGAGATCCGTGGCAAGGTTCCGGCAGAGGCGGCGCGACTCGAGGCGGAGGGCCACACGGTCCTCAAACTCAACACCGGCAACCCGGCGATCTTCGGGTTCGAAGCGCCGCACCAGATCGTGCACGACATGCTGGCGGCACTGCCGACCGCCCACGGCTACAGCGACAGCAAGGGCATCATCTCGGCCCGTCGCGCCGTCGTGAGCCGCTACGAGCAGATCGAGGGGTTCCCGCCGGTCGATCCCGATGACGTCTATCTCGGCAACGGGGTGTCCGAGCTCATCACCATGACCATGCAGGCCCTGCTCGACGAGGGCGACGAGGTGCTGATCCCGGCCCCGGACTATCCGCTCTGGACGGCCATGACCAGCCTGGCCGGCGGAACCCCGGTGCACTATCTGTGCGACGAGGACACCGGATGGGAGCCCGACCTCGAGGACATCCGCGCCAAGGTCACCCCGCGCACCAAGGCGATCGTCATCATCAACCCGAACAACCCCACGGGTGCCGTGTACTCCCGCGCGGTGCTCGAGGGCATCGTCCAGATCGCCCGCGAGAACGAGCTGCTGCTGCTCTCCGACGAGATCTACGACCGCATCCTCTTCGACGACGCCGTGCACATCCCGACGGCCACCCTCGCCCCCGATCTGCTGTGCCTCACCTTCAACGGGTTGTCCAAGACCTACCGCGTCGCCGGATACCGCTCCGGCTGGCTCGTCATCACAGGCCCGCAGGACCACGCGAAGGGGTTCATCGAGGGCATCACGCTCCTGGCCTCGACGCGACTGTGCCCGAACGTCCCCGCTCAGCACGCGGTGCAGGCCGCGCTGTCCGGTGTGCAGTCGGTCGACGCGCTGATCGCGCCGACCGGGAGGCTGCACGAGCAGCGCGACGTGGCGTGGCAGGGGCTCGAGGCGATCCCCGGCGTCTCCTGCGTCAAGCCGCAGGGAGCGCTGTACGCGTTCCCGCGACTGGACCCGAACGTCCACGACATCCACGACGACGAGAAGTTCGTCTATGACCTGCTCGTCGCGGAGCACATCCTCCTCGTGCAGGGGACCGGGTTCAACTGGCCCACCCCGGATCACTTCCGCGTCGTGACGCTGCCGGAGCCGCGGGTGCTCGGCGACGCGATCGAGCGACTCGGGAACTTCCTCGCCGACTACCGGCAGTGACGTCGGCCGCGGTTTCATCCGCGGTCTGCGCGAGCCGTCGGATGCCGGCCACGAGTTGCGAGCGCGGGCTGACGTCGGCGACCGGGCGGGCGTGCAGCAGTGCGGCGTCCGCGGCGCGCTGATCGTACGGCAGGAAGGTCACGTCGGTGATGCCGGCGAAGCGCTCGAGGGTGCGCCGCACCTGGCCGCGCGCATCGATCCCGAGGGGACCCGGGCGCACGCGGTTGACCACGACGCGCACTGGCGCGTCGCCGACGATGCCGCGCAGCTCGGCATGGTCGCGCAGGAAGCGCGCGATGCCGAGCGGATCGGCCGAGGCCACGGCGATCACCTCGTCGGCTGCGGCGAGCACCGCTGCGGTCGCGGCGTGACGCCGGGGGCCCTCGAGATCCCAGGTGACCTCGTCATCGGCCTCGAAGGCCGCGGCGGTGTCGACGACCACGCGGTCCACCCACTCCCGGCAGGCCGTCAGCGTGCCGCGCAGACGCGGGGCGGTGAGTTCGGGCCATCGGCTCGGCCGATTGAGTCCGCCGAGCACCTCGAGGCCGCCGCCCGCCGTCTCGACGACGGCGGCGAGCCGGGTCAGCTCGGAGGCGTCCAGGCCGCCGAGCTCGGCACGACGGCATGCGGCCGCGATCCCCGGTGCCTCGTCGCTGAGCCCCAGCAGCAACGCGATGGACGGAGCGACGCTGTCGGCGTCCAGCAGCGCCGTGCGGTGGCCGGTGCGGACCAGTTCGACCGCGAGCTGGATGGCGACCGTGGATCGTCCTGGCGCACCCTGCGGTCCCCAGATCGCGATCACCCGTGACGACTGCGCGCGTGGCACGCCGGACGAGGGGCCGGGTGCGTCCGTCCTCACGGCGGCGGCGATGGTCTCGGCCGCCGCATCCGACGCCAGCGCCCCGGTGATGCCGAACCGGCCCAGCAGGCGGGACTCCCCGTCGCCGAGGGCGATGATGCGGATCCCGGCCCGATCGCAGGCCCCGACGACCTCGGCGGTGAGCGCGGCCCTGCTGGCCGGCATGATGAGGGCGTCGACCTTCCCGACCGCCGCATCGGGAACCGTTCCGACGGGGACCACGGCCGCGACCGCGAGGCCGAGGTCCTCGAGCTCCTCGGCGAGAACCGATGCCCGCGGTTCCTCGATCGCGATGACCACGACGCTCATCGCGAACCCAGGGGCACGATCGACAGGGCCGCTCCGCCGGTGATGGCCGACAGCACGTCGGCCACGTCGGCACGGTCGATCACGAGCTCCACCGCGGGGCGGTCCTGTGTCATCATCCCTTCGGAGTCGACGAGCGAGGCGACGGTCACGTCGGCCACGAGGATTCGCGGCTCGTCGTACCCCTCCTCGAGAGGAGGCGCCTGCCACAGTTCGACGACGGTGCCGGCGTCGATCTCGGCGGGAAGGCCCACGCTGCTCTCCACCACGATCGTCGTCGTGCGGGCGTCGTCCGCATCGCCGACCGCTGCCGCAGACAGCAGCTCTCCCTCGGCCATGGCGCGGGTCGCGATGTGACCCGCGGTGAGATCCTGCGGCGCGAGGTACTGGTCCTCCGCTGTGCCCAGCGAGACCTCGACGACGCTGAAGTCGGCGGAGCTCAGGGCCTCACCAGGCACGATCGTCCGGTCGGCCCGCAGCACGGGCGTCGTGCTGCGGGACGCGTCGACGATGAGCCAGACGCCGACGATCGAGAGCACGACGAGGGCGACGCCGATGAAGAACCGGGCGTCGGCCCACGGGGTGCGGCGGGCGCGCGTGGGGGTGGTCATGCAGGACATCGTCACAGAAATCGGTCCAGCCGAGCGGAAGTTATCCACAGGGGTGTCGGTCCCAGGCGCCGATGCCGCCCAGCGTGGACAATAGGAGCATGCCCGAACCGTCCCCGCGCGCTCCGCGCTTCCTCGCCCCTGCCGAGGTCGCCGAGCTGCTGAGCATCGAGGTCGATGAGGTCATCGCCCTCGTCCACGAGGGGCGACTGCGCGGTTCGCAGCTCGGATCTCCGCAGCGCTGGCGCATCGAGGAGAGCAGTCTCGCCGAGTACCTGGACGAGCAGTCCGAGCAGGCAAGGCGGATGGCGCTGTGGCGACAGGCGAACGAGGCGAGCTTCCCGGAGGTCTGGGGCACCACGCCGCACCGCCCGTGAGTCCGCACGCGTGAGAGCGCGTCAGTGCGGGCCGACGTCGATCGCCGCGATGGAGGCGAAGACGATCACGACGTGACCGCGGACGTCCTGTGCACGCCGCGGCGAACCCGCATCGTGCAGGGCGAGATCGAGGTGATCCGCCCCCGCGCGATCGACGGTGCCGTGCCGCCGGTGACCGTCGACGTCTTCGACGGTCAGCGGCACCCGTCGGCGGGCGAGGTCGCGGACCACGAAGCCGAGCGTCATGCGCTCGCGCACCGCCGACGCGGCGCCGGCGGCCGCATCGGGGGAGAGGCTCGAGAGCAGGGCGCCGTGATCCATCCGGATGCCGCGGACGCTCGCGAGCGGGATCAGCGCCGTTCCGCGAGCGGGCGCCGCATCCGCGATCGCGAACCAGTCCGCACCGATCTCCTCGACGACGCCGGTGGTCGTGCGCCCCGCAGGGAGCTCGACGGTGATCGTCGCATCCCTCGCGCGGAGAGCACGCAGCCGCTCGCGCAGCCCGAGGCGGGAGATGCGCAGGCGCTCGGACTCGGCCTCCAGCGCGGCGCGCTCCGCCTCCCATTCCGAGGCGAGCTGCCCCTCGAGGTCCTCGAACAGCCGATCCCAGTGCACGCATCGAGCGTAGGGGAGGCGCGATCCGCATGTACGAGTTATCCACAATGTGCTCGCGAAGACCGCTTTCCGGCCGCGCGACGTGATCTACTTTCGGCACGTCACGCACGAGAACGGCACGACATGACATTGCACGAGTACTTCTCCCCGCAGCCGACGCCGGCGTCGCAGCTGCCCGATCCGGAGCCGCTGCTGCGCAGCCTCACCCAAGGAGCGCTGGAGGTCTTCGCCGGTGTGAGGGAGGTGGACCAGCTGGCCCGATGGTTCAGCGAGGAGGCCTACGCGAAGCTCGTGATCCGCGCCAATCTGTCCGCCCGAGCCCGCAGCGCGCGCAACGTCCGTCCCAGCAGGCCGGTGTTCGAGATCCTCTCGGTGCGGCGGTCCGCGCCCGCCGACGGGGTGGTCGAGGCCGTCGTGATCGTCGCGGGGCCCGGCCGGACCCGGGCGGTCGCGATCCGGTTGGAAGGGCTGGACCGCCGGTGGCGTGCGACCTCGCTCGCCGTCCTCTGAGCGATGACGGGCGAGACGGCGAACGGACGGATTGGTATGCTCATCCGGTTATCCTCTCCCTCGTGATCAGGTAGGAGCCAGATGAACGACCTCCAGAGAGTCAACGGCGACTGGGAGTTCGACGCCGCGCACACGCGGATCGGGTTCTCGGCCCGTCATGCCATGGTCACCACGGTCCGCGGCTCCTTCAACGACATCGCGGGCAATCTGCACGTCGACACCGACGAGCCCTCGAACTCCTCGGCCCAGGTGATCCTCCGTGTCGCCAGCATCGACACCCGAAACAAGCAGCGCGACGATCATCTGCGCAGCGCGGACTTCTTCGACGCGGAGCGATGGCCGGAGATCACCTTCGTGAGCTCACACATCGAAGAGGTCGACGACAACGCGTTCGCTGTCACCGGCGACCTCACCATCCGCGACGTCACCCAGCAGGTCGTGATCCCGCTCATGCTCATCGGCATCGAGACCGATGCCGACGGGAAGCTCCGAGCAGGATTCGAGGGGACCAGGCGCCTCCAGCGCCGAGACTTCGGTCTGGAGTGGAACGTGCCGCTGGACTCCGGTGGCGTGCTGGTCTCCGAGAAGATCACCCTCGAGTTCGAGATCTCCGCGGTCAAGGTCGACTGACGCGGGGAGGCCGGCCTGACGGTGCAGGGTCGGTGACACGCCCTAGGCTGGGAGACGTGTCAACTCTCAGTGATCTCGTCCTCGCGCAGGGCCGCCTGACCGACAGCGACGTCGAATGGCTGCACCGCCTCGCCGGTGACGGACAGCTCCTCGCCGACCTCGCCTCCGCAGACATCGTGGTCTGGGTGGAGACGGACGACGGCTCCTTCGTCGCGGTGGCGCACACGCGCCCCAGCGGTGCGGCGACGCTGTTCTACCGCGACATCGTCGGAGAACGGGTGCGGCCGCAGTGGCGCACGCAGGTGCAGGGCGCGTTCGACGCGGGGGAGATCGTCGACTCCTCGTCTCCGGACTGGTTCGAGGAGACGCCGACGCGTGTGCGCGCCGTGCCGATCGTCGTGGAGCGCACGGAGCACGGCTCGCGGGTGATCGGCGTCCTCACGCGGCACACGAACCTCGGCGAGGCGCGGACGCCGTCCCGGCAGCAGATCACGTTCGACGACTGCGCGAACGATCTGTTCCGCATGATCGCATCGGGGGAGTTCCCCGACCTCGCTGCTCCGACATCGCCGCGCCGCGGAGCCCCGCGCGCGTCGGACGGCCTGATCCGGATCGACGTGGACGGGATCGCGACCTTCGCCAGCCCGAACGCGCTGTCTGCGTTCAACCGGATGGGCTTCGACGACGAGCTCGAGGGGGAATCCCTGGCCGAGGTGACCACGCGCATCCTCCCCGTGACGCGCCAGGTGGACGAGTCACTGCCCGTCGTGGTGACCGGACGGGCGCCGTGGCGCACCGACATCGAGGCGCGCGGCGTCACCGTGTCGCTGCGGGCGATCCCGCTGCGCGATCACGGCACCCGCATCGGCGCCATCGTGCTGTGCCGCGACGTGACGGAGCTGCGCCACCAGGAGCAGGAGCTGATCACCAAGGACGCGACGATCCGCGAGATCCATCACCGCGTGAAGAACAATCTGCAGACCGTCGCCTCGCTGCTGCGCATCCAGGCGCGCCGCACGCACTCGGAGGAGGCGCGCGAGGCGCTCACGCAGGCCATGCGCCGAGTGGACTCGATCGCGGTGGTGCATGACACCCTGGCACAGGGCCTCACCCAGCAGGTCGACTTCGATGAGGTGTTCGACCGCGTGCTCAAGCTCGTCGCCGAGGTGGCCGCCGCCCCCAACACGCGGGCGCGGACCCGATCGAGCGGGCACTTCGGCGTGCTGCCGAGCGAGTACGCGACACCGCTGGCGCTGGCGCTGACCGAGGTCGTCACCAACGCGGTCGAGCACGGTCTCGCCGGCCAGGAGGGCTTCGTCACGATCGACGCCTCGCGAACGGATGAGAACCTGCGCGTGACGGTCGCCGACACCGGTCATGGACTTCCCGAGGGGCGCGTCGGTCAGGGCCTGGGCACGCAGATCATCCGCACGCTCATCCAGGGCGAGCTCGGCGGCACGATCGAGTGGAAGGGTACTGACGGCGAGGGCACCGAGGTGACCATCGACATACCGCTGCGCTGGATCAAGAAGTGACTGTCTGACCGGCGCACACGAAAGAAGGCCCCTCCGCGGAGGGGCCTTCGTCACAGGTCGGGTCAGCTGGCGCGACGGGCGCGGGCTGCGCGGCGCTTCAGGGCGCGGCGCTCGTCCTCGCTGAGGCCGCCCCAGACGCCGGAGTCCTGGCTCGTCTCCAGGGCGTACTGCAGGCAGATCTCGGTGACGGTGCAGGTGGCGCAGACGGCCTTCGCCTTCTCGATCTGGTCGACGGCCGGTCCGGTGTTCCCGACGGGGAAGAACAGCTCGGGGTCGACAGTCAAGCAGGCGGCCTTGTCGCGCCAGTCCATGGGGGCTCCTTGGTGTGGATTCGTGAACCAACGACGTTCGATGGCTCTGATTCGGGCGGCGGGGAATCGGGTTCCGCTACCCTGGTGAAGTGATGCGAGCGGATGCTCGCCCCACGCCGCTGTGGGAGCACATGACTGTTAACATTGTGTTACAGCACCCGCACGAAATCAAGGGTTTTGTGCATTCAGATCCGATTCTCAGGAGAAACCGTGCACGCTCCCGGCCTGGCCCGTGCGGCGGCCGCCGTCCTCGCCCTGGAAGGGGCGGCCCTTCTGGTCATCGCCCTGATGGAGGTCTTCGGACTCGGCTCGGGTGGCGCCGCGAACCTGGCGACGGCTCTCGCTCTGATCGCGCTGACGCTGATCGGCGCGGGCGCTCTGGTCGCCTTCGCGTTCGGCGCGCTGCGTGGACGCTCCTGGGCGCGCTCCGGGGGCGTGGTCCTCCAGGTGCTGGCGATCGCGCTGGCGCTCGCGTCGCTCACGCTCCAGCCGGTGCCGTGGGCGTTCGTCATCGCCGTCGGCGCGCCCGGCGTGTTGGGACTCGTGCTGCTGCTGGCCAGCGCGCGCCGCGAGGCCCCGACTCGCGAGGAGTGACGCCGAGGGCGACCGCCCGGCTCAGGCGTCGACGCCGAGGATCTTCCGCAGTCGCGCCACGTGACCGGTCGCCTTGACGTTGTAGAGCGCATGCGTGACGACGCCCTGCTCGTCGAGGACGAACGTCGAGCGGATGACGCCCTCGACGACCTTGCCGTAGTTCATCTTCTCGCCCCACACGCCGTAGGCGGTGTGGACCGCGTGGTCGGGATCGCTCAGCAGCGTGAAGGTGAGCGCATCGCGGTCGCGGAACTCGGCCAGCTTCGCGGGCTCGTCGCGCGAGACGCCGACGACGCGGTAGCCGGCGCTCTGGAGCGATGCGATGCTGTCGCGGAAGTCGCAGGCCTGCGTGGTGCACCCCGGCGTCATGGCGGCCGGATAGAAGTACAGCACGACCTTCTCGCCGCGCAGGTCGGCCAGCTGCACACTCGAGCCGTCCTGATCGAGCAACGTGAAGTCGGGGGCGGGGTCACCGGGGGCGAGGCGCGTTTCAGTCACGTCCCCAGCCTAACGTCCGGGCGTCTGCTCGGCCTTGTCGGCGAACGTCTGCAGCAGGCGCTGCAGGGAGTCCAGACGTGCGAGCTCCGCGGAACTGAGCTCGCCGCGCTCGGCCGCCTCGATCAGTGCGCAGTCCGGCGCGTCCGCCAGGTGCGTGCACCCGCGCGGGCAGTCCTCGGCGATGCGCGCCAGCTCGGTGAACGCCGCGAGGATGTTCCCGGGGTCCACGTGTCCGAGTCCGAACGAGCGCACGCCGGGGGTGTCGATCACCCACCCGGTGCCCGCCGCGCTCTCGTAGCGCAGCGACACCGTGGACGACGACGTGTGCCGACCGCGCCCGGTGACCTGGTTGACATGACCCGTCGCGCGGCCGGCCGAAGGGACCAGGGCGTTCACGAGCGTCGACTTGCCCACTCCCGAGTGCCCGACGAAGACGGTGGAGTGCCCGATCAGCGCGGTTCCGATCTCGTCGACCGGCATCTCGTCGCGGGCGCTGGTGAACACCTGCAGCTCCAGGCCCTCGAAATGCGCGAGGAAGACGGAGGGGTCGTGCAGATCGGTCTTGGTGACGACGAGGAGCGGGCGGATCCCGGCATCCAGCGCCGCGACCAGGTACCGGTCGACCAGTCGCGGACGGGGTTCCGGATCCGCCGCGGCGACCACGATGAGCATCTGGTCGGCGTTGGCGACGATGACCCGCTCGACCTGATCGGTGTCGTCCGCGCTGCGGCGGAGCAGGGACGTGCGGTCGACGATGCCGACGATGCGCGCGAGCGTGCCCTCGTCGCCGGAGGTGTCGCCGACCACTCTCGCCTGGTCGCCGGTGACGATCGGAGTGCGGCGCAGCTCGCGCGCCCGCGTGGCTGTGATGGTGCGTTCGTCCGTCGTCCCCTCGTCGAGCATCACGGCGTAGCGGCCTCGGTCCACGCCGAGCACCCGCCCGATCTCCGCGTCCACGTGCGCCGGACGCCGCTTGGTCCTCGGGCGGTTGGCCTTCGGGTTCGGCCGCACCCGGATGCTCGACTCGTCGAACTCCTCGAACTCGTCGTCGAGGTCGTCGTCGGGATCGAGCCAGCTCACAGGGCCCCCAGCATCCGCTCCCACAGCTGCGTGAACTCGGGCAGGGTCTTCGCGGTCGTGCCGATGTCGTCGATCTCGACACCGGGCACGCGCAGTCCGACGAGCGCGCCGGTGGTCGCCATGCGGTGGTCGTGGAACGCCGACCACGTACCGGCGCTGAGCTCGCGCGGCACGATGCGCAGACCGTCGCTCAGCTCCTCGGCTTCGCCGCCGAGCGCGCGGATGTTGCGGATCAGAGCCGCGATCCGGTCCGTCTCGTGCAGGCGGATGTGCCCGATCCCGCGAATCGTGGTGGGGGAGTCCGCGAAGAGGGCGAGGCCGGCGATCGTGGGCGTGAGCTCGCTGGCCGCGGACAGGTCGAGGTCGACGCCGCGGATGCCGGAACCGCCGCGCACCGTGAGGTCGCCGTGCTGCCGGCCGGCGTGCGCTCCCATCGCCTGCAGGATCTCGGGCAGCAGAGCGCCGGGCTGCGTGGAGTGCAGCGGCCATCCGGTGACCGTCACGTCACCGCCGGTGACGAGGGCGGCCGCCAGGAACGGCGCGGCGTTGGACAGATCGGGCTCGATCGCGATCTCCTTGGCCCGAGGGACTCCGGCTTCGACGAGCCACTCGCCGGTCGCAGGACGCTCGATGCGGATGCCGCGGCGGCTGAGCGCCTCGATCGTCATATCGATGTGCGGGAGGCTCGGAAGGTGCTCGCCGGTGTGCACGAGGTGCAGCCCCACGTCGAAGCGCGGAGCGGCCAGCAGCAGGCCGGAGACGAACTGGCTCGAAGCCGAGGCATCGATCTCGATGCGTCCACCTCGGATGCGTCCGTGGCCGCGGATGGTGAACGGCAGCGACCACGTGCCCTCATCGTCGATGTCGACGCCAAGATCGCGCAGCGCCGTGATCATCGCCCCCATCGGACGATGCAGGGCGGTCTCATGCGCCGTGAGATGAACATCCTCCGCCGCGATGCCTGCGAGCGGGGCGATGAAGCGCATCACGGTGCCGGCCTGACCGCAGTCGATCGTGACGCCGCCGGTGAGCGCTGCCGGGGTCACGACGAGGTCGGGGCCGAACTCCCGCCCGGCATCCACCTCTTCGATCCCGGTGCCGAGCGCACGCAGCGCCTCGACCATGCGACGCGAGTCGTCGGAGTGCAGCGGGGCGACGAGACGGCCGGGACCGTCCGCGATCGCGGCGATGATGAGCTCGCGGTTGGTCAGCGACTTCGAGCCGGGGACGGTCACGACGGCGTGCACGGCGGAATCGGCGGTGGGCGCGAGGTAGGCGCCACGGACGGAGGCGGGGGAATACCGGTTGTCACTCATCGGTTTCCACTGTAGTGAACGGCGGTGACAACGCCGAGGAGGAGTGGTGATGATCGCGACGGTCGATCAGGATTTCGCGGACATCGTCGGCCTAGACTGGCCGGTGATGGATGACACCGCACCTGCCGACACGGTCGGCGACCCCCGGCGCGAGTTCGAGGCGCAGGCGATCCCGTACATGGATCAGCTCTATGCCGCGGCCATGCGCATGACCCGCAACCCCGCCGACGCGGCGGATCTCGTGCAGGAGACCTTCGTGAAGGCCTTCGGCTCGTGGTCGTCGTTCTCGCAGGGTACGAACCTCAAGGCGTGGCTGTACCGGATCCTCACGAACACGTACATCAACATCTATCGCAAGAAGCAGCGCGAGCCCTTCCAGGGCACGATCGACGAGCTCGAGGACTGGCAGCTGGGCGGAGCGGAGTCGACGACGGCCTCGCACAGTCGGTCCGCCGAAGCCGAGGCGATCGATCGCATGCCCGCGTCCGTGGTCAAGGATGCGCTGCAGGAGCTGCCCGAGGACTTCCGGCTGGCGGTGTACCTCGCCGACGTCGAGGGCTTCGCCTATCAGGAGATCGCCGACATCATGAAGACCCCCATCGGCACCGTGATGAGCCGTCTGCACCGTGGCAGGCGGATGCTGCGGGAGCTGCTGGCAGATTACGCCGCGGAGCGAGGAATCTCCGCGGCCGGTACGAGGAGCAGGAAATGACGGATTGCGGCTGCGAGAAGGCACGCCAGGATCTGGAGGAATATCTCCGCAACGAGGTCTGCAAGACCGAGCATGCCGAGATCCGCGAGCACCTGGAGAACTGCCCCGGATGCCGGGACGAGGCGCTCGTGGCGACGACGCTGACCGAGGTGCTCGCGCGCGCCTGCAAGGAGACCGCGCCGGAGGAGCTCCGCGATCAGGTGTTCGCCAGGCTCCGCGCGGTGCAGGCCTCGGCGCACTGATCCGCCGCGCGTCGGAGCCTGCCCATAGGCTGGGTGGCATGACCGACGCACGCAGCATCCCCGTCGACCCCACCTCCGCCGAGCGGCTGTCCGCTCAGGACCTGACGTATCGCCTGATCGACACCTCGTCGGACGCCGACACCGAGGCGTTCCTCCGCGCCGATGCGCGCGGATTCCTGGATTCCGATCCCTCCGCCGAGCAGATCGACGGAGATCGCCCCGGGCTCACCGAACGACGCAACATCGGCGTCTTCCCCGCCGCCGCCACCGAGGGCTCCTGGCCTATCGCCACCGTCAATTCCTGGGCGACGCCGCTGACGGTCCCGGGCGGGGAGGTCGAGATGTGGGCGATCAGTTCGGTCACGGTCGCCGGCACCCACCGTCGCCGTGGCATCGCCAGGGCGCTGCTGGAGGGGGAGCTGCGCGCCGCTGCCGGTGCCGGCGTCCCCGTCGCCGGTCTCACCGCCTCAGAAGCGACCATCTACGGGCGCTACGGCTTCGCGTCGGCGATCCCGGTGGCGCGGGTGAAGATCGACACGCGACGCGCCGGCTGGATCGGTCCCGACGTGCCCGGCCGCGTCGAGTACATCGACCGCGAGACGCTCAAGGCGCATCTGGGCGCCCTGCACGAAGTCGCACGCACGCAGCGTCCGGGGCAGATCGCCGGGTGGGACGGGCGCTGGGCACGCATGGCCGGGCTCTCCGCCGGGCATCCCTCCGCGACCGCGATCCGCGGAGTGCACTATCGGGATGCCGACGGCGCCGTGCGCGGAGTGCTGGCCTACAAGCTGACCGAGGTCCCCGGGGCGTTCCGGTTCGCGCTCGAGGTGCATCATCTCTCCGCCGTGACTCCCGACGCCCTCGTCGCCCTCTGGTCCTTCGCCGTGCAGCACGACCTGGTCGACACGGTGACAGCCGACCTGCGTCCCGTCGACGATCCGGTGACCTGGCTCGTCGCCGATCAACGTGCGGTCGAGGTGACCGTGCACGACCATGGATGGCTGCGCATCCTCGACGTGCCGGGCGTGCTCGGCGCCCGGACCTACCGTGCCGCCCTGGACGCGGTTCTGCGCGTAGAGGACCCGCTCGGGTTCGCGGACGGCGCCTGGCGCCTGGTCGTCGGCGCCGACGGGCGCGCGTCCGTATCGGCGGTCGCCGACGACGCGCCGGCCGACGCGGTCCTCGACATCGCCGCGCTCTCGGCCATGTGCGTCGGGGGAGTGAGCGCCGTGCGACTGCGTGCGGCAGGCCGGCTGAAGGCGTCCGCCGAGATGGCCGCATCCCTCGACGACGCGTTCCGCGCCGCCGAGGCACCGCTGCTGGCGATCTGGTACTGAGCGCTCGAACGACGAAGCCCACCCGCCGAGGCGGGTGGGCTTCGTCGTGGACGGCTCAGATCGTGAGCGCGCGCTTGAGCAGGTCGGCCTGCTCAAGCGCGTGGACCTTCGAGGAGCCGGTGGCCGGCGACGCGGAGGCGGCACGGGCAACGGTGCGGAATTGCCGCGGGCCGGGGACGTCGGCGAACGCGAGGGCGAGGAACGGCCACGCCCCCTGGTTCTCCGGCTCGTCCTGCACCCAGACCAGTTCGGCGTTCGGGTACGAGTCCGTGATCGCCTTCAGGCCCTCGATCGGCGTCGGGTACAGCTGCTCCAGCCGTACCAGGGCGACCTCCGGGTTCGGGTTCTTCTCCAGCTCTGCGCGCAGATCCCAGTGGATCTTCCCGGAGTGCACGAGCACGCGCTTGACGGCGCTGCGCTCGAGCCCGCGGTCGTCGTCCAGCACCGGTTCGAAACGTCCCTGCGTGAAGGCCTCGACTGGGCTCGTCGCGCCGCGCAGGCGCAGCATGGCCTTCGGGGTGAAGACGATGAGCGGCTTGCGCGGCCGCGCGTAGGCCTGACGGCGGAGCAAGTGGAAGTGGGATGCCGGGGTCGACGGACGCGCCACGATCATGTTGTCCTGTGCGCACAGCTGGAGGAAGCGCTCGATGCGGGCGGACGAGTGGTCGGGGCCCTGGCCCTCGTAGCCGTGCGGGAGCAGCAGCGTCACGCTGGACTGCTGTCCCCACTTCTGGTCGGCGGCCGAGATGTACTCGTCGATGACGGACTGCGCGCCGTTGGCGAAGTCGCCGAACTGCGCCTCCCAGAGCACGAGCGCCTCGGGGTTCTCGACCGAGTAACCGTATTCGAACGCCATGGCGGCGTACTCGCTGAGCAGCGAGTCGTACACCCAGAAGCGGCCCTGGTTCTCGGACAGGTTCGCCAGAGGCAGCCATTCCTGCCCGTTCGCGCGGTCGTGCAGCACGGCGTGGCGCTGCACGAAGGTGCCACGCCGGGAGTCCTGCCCGGCGAGCCGGACCGGCGTGCCCTCGACGAGCAGCGAGCCGAAGGCGAGCAGCTCGCCGAAGCCCCAGTCGATGCCGCCGTTGCGGCTCATGTCGCTGCGCTTGTCCAGCAGCTGCTGGATCTTCGGGTGGACCGTGAAGCCCTCGGGCTTGTTGACGAACGCGTCGCCGATGAGGTGGATGACCTCGGCGGCCACGCCGGTCACCTCCGGCGCTCCGACGGCGGCCTCGACGGGAGCCAGGACCGGCGCGATCGGGGTCGCGCCCGTCTCGGCCGCATGCGTCTCGGCGAAGGCGACCTCCAGACGACGCTGGAAGTCGTCCTTGGCCTGCTCGTACTCCTCCTCCGTGATGTCGCCGCGTCCGACGAGCGACTCGGTGTAGAGCTTGCGCACCGAGCGCTTCGCCTGGATGAGGTCGGTCATCAGCGGCTGCGTCATCGACGGGTCGTCGCCCTCGTTGTGCCCGCGGCGGCGGTAGCACACCAGGTCGATCACGACGTCGCGGTGGAAGCGCTCGCGGTACTCGAACGCGAGCTGCGCGACGTGGATGACGGCCTCGGGGTCATCGCCGTTCACGTGGAAGATCGGCGCCTGGATCGTCTTGGCGACGTCCGTGGCGTACACGGAGGTGCGGGCATCCGTGGGGGTCGTCGTGAAGCCGACCTGATTGTTGACCACGACGTGCACGGTGCCGCCCGTGCGGTACCCGCGCAGTTGCGACATCTGCAGGGTCTCGACGACCACGCCCTGACCCGCGAACGCGGCGTCGCCGTGGACGAGGATGGGCAGCCACGAGAACGTGCCGATGGGCTTGCGGTCCTGCTTGGCGCGGACGATGCCTTCGAGCACGCCGTCGACGGTCTCGAGGTGCGAGGGGTTCGCGGCCAGGTAGACCGGCAGCTCCGAGCGGTCGTCCGCCACGAACGTCCCCTCGGTGCCGAGGTGGTACTTCACGTCGCCGGAACCGCGCTGGTTGCCGGGGGCCTGAGTTCCTTCGAACTCGCGGAACACCTGGCCGTACGTCTTCCCGGCGATGTTGGTCAGCACGTTGAGGCGTCCGCGGTGGGCCATGCCGATCGCGGCGCCGTCCAGACCGGCGGTCGCCGCTCCCTGGAGGATCTCGTCAAGCAGGGGGATGAGGGACTCGCCGCCCTCGAGCGAGAAGCGCTTCTGGCCGACGAACTTCGTCTGCAGGAAGGTCTCGAACGCCTCGGCCTCGTTGAGCTTGCGCAGCACGCGCAGCTGCTCGTCGTGACCGGGCTTCTGGTACTTGACCTCGACCTTCTCCTGGAACCAGCGCCGCTGCTCCGGGTCCTGGATGTGCATGTACTCGATGCCGAGGGTGCGGCAGTACGAGTCGCGCAGGACGCCGAGGATGTCGCGCAGCTTCATGACGCGCTTGCCGCCGAAGCCGCCAGTGACGAACTCGCGGTCGAGGTCCCAGAAGGTCAGCCCGTGGCTCTCGATCTCGAGGTCCGGGTGCGAGCGCTGCACGTACTCGAGCGGGTCGATGTCGGCCATGAGGTGGCCGCGCACCCGGTAGGAGTTGATGAGCTCCTGCACGCGGGACTGCTTGTCGACGCGCTCGGCGAGATCGACGGCGATGTCCGGGTTCCAGCGGATCGGGGCGTACGGGATGCGCAGCGCCGCGAAGATGTCGTCGTAGAAGCCGCGCTGGCCGAGCAGCAGCTCGTGCACCTTCTTGAGGAACTCGCCGGACCCCGCGCCCTGGATGACGCGGTGGTCATAGGTGCTGGTCAGGGTGATCGTCTTGCCGATCGCGAACTCGTTGAGCGTCTTCTCGCTCGCGCCCTGGAACTCCGCGGGGTATTCGAGGGCGCCGGCGCCGATGATGCAGCCCTGGCCCTTCATCAGGCGGGGGACCGAGTGGACCGTGCCGATGCCGCCCGGGTTCGTGAGCGAGACCGTGGTGCCCTGGAAGTCGGCGGCCGTGAGCTTGTTCGCCCTGGCCCTGGTGACGAGGTCCTCATAGGCGGACAGGTACTCGCCGAAGGTCAGCGACTCGGCGCGCTTGATGCTCGGCACCATGAGAGCGCGCGTGCCGTCGGGCTTCGGGAGGTCGATCGCGATGCCGAGGTTCACGTGGGCCGGAGCGACGACCGAGGGCTTGCCGTCGACCTCGGCGTAGAACACGTTCTGGCTGGGGAAGTCCTTCAGCGTCTGGATCAGCGCCCAGCCGATCAGGTGCGTGAAGCTGATCTTGCCGCCGCGCGTGCGCGACATGTGGTTGTTGATGACGATGCGATTGTCGATCATCAGCTTGGCGGGGATCGTTCGAACGCTCGTCGCCGTGGGGACGGTGAGCGACTCGTCCATGTTCGCGGCGAGGGTCTTGGTCATGCCGCGAAGCGTCGTGACCTTGTCCTCTTCGGCGGGCGCCTCTTCGGCGGGCTTGGTCTTCGCCTCGGGCTTGGGCGCCTGGGCCGGGATCGGCGCGGGCGCGGCCGGCTTGGCGGTGGTGCGCGCGACCGGCTGCGAGCCGATCACCGGGATGGGCGCCGTCACCGGGTGGGCGGGGGAGGCATCCGCGGGTGCGGCCTTCGCCGCGGCATCCGGCTGGTAGTTCTCGAGGATCGGCCACCACTCCTTGTCGACGGAGTTGCGGTCCGCCGTGAACTGCTCATAGAGCTCGTCGACGAGCCAGGAATTGGCTCCGAACCCCCCGTCGCCCGATGACCCGACGCCGGTCCCTTGGCTCGACACGCTCGATCGCCCTCTTTCATCGCTGAAGCTCTGTGCCACGCACAGGGTCAGGACGTCCCCCGCCCCGTGCGTTCTCGAAGATCAAGCCTAACGTGTTTTGTCCCCCGAATAGGCGACAGGACACGACCGATCCGGCGTGCGGAAAGCTACCGTGGGGGTATGGACTTCCTCGGCCCTCAGCCCACCGTCGACCTCACCTACTCCGACGTGTTCCTGGTGCCTCGACGATCCGGCATCACCAGTCGTCTGCAGGTGGATCTGGCGCCCCACGACGGGACGCCGGCGACCCTCCCGCTGGTGGCGTCGAACATGAACTCGGTCACCGGGCCGCGCCTCGCGGCGGTGCTGGCGAGACGCGGCGGGCTCGGAGTCCTGCCGCAGGACATGCCGCTTCAGGAGCTGGACGCCGCGATCCGCGACGTCAAGGCGCAGCCGGTCGCATGGGACACGCCGCTGGTGCTGCCGCCGAGTGCGACGGTCGCCGACGCGCTCGAGCTGCTGCCGGCCACGGAGGGGCATGGGATCGTCGTGGCGGAGGGGGACGGCCGGATCGACGCGTCCGGCATTCGCGGCATCCTGCCCGCCACGCGGCTCGCGACTGCCCTGCCCGACGCGCAGCTCGGCGACCTCGTGCACGCCGGGACGCCGTCGCTGGACGCCGAGGACGTCACCGACGGCCGCCAGGCCTTCGACCTCATCACCGAGGCCGGGGTCGAGACGGTGAGCATCGTCCACCACGGCCACCTGGTCGGAACCCTCAGCGCCCGCAGCGCGCTGCGCTCGACGCTCTACCGCCCTGCGGTGGACGCCGACGGACGACTGGCGGTCGCCGCGGCCGTGGGCATCAACGGCGATGTCACCGGGAAGGCGAAGGCGCTCGCCGCGGCCGGCGTTGACGTCCTCGTGATCGATACCGCACACGGCCACCAGGAGGGGATGCTCTCGGCGCTCGCCGCCGTGTCCGCCCTCGATCTCGGCATCCCGCTCGTCGCGGGCAACATCGTCACGGCAGACGGCGTGAAGGACCTCGTCGATGCCGGCGCGTCCATCCTGAAGGTCGGCGTCGGACCCGGCGCCATGTGCACCACCCGCATGATGACCGCCGTGGGACGTCCGCAGTTCTCCGCGGTCCTCGAGACCGCGGAGGCCGCTCGCTCACTCGGCGCCCACGTGTGGGCCGACGGGGGAGTGCGTTATCCGCGCGACGTGGCGCTCGCGCTCGCCGCGGGGGCGGCGTCCGTCATGATCGGATCCTGGTTCGCCGGCACGATCGAGGCTCCCGGGCGGCTGCAGACCGACGGCGAGGGCCGGATCTTCAAGGAGTCCTGGGGGATGGCCTCGACCAAGGCCGTCCAGGCCCGCTTCGGGCGCCTGGACCCCTACGAGCGCGCGCGCAAGGAGCTGTTCGCCGAGGGCATCTCGTCGTCGAAGATCTATCTCGACCCGCTGCGCCCCGGCGTCGAGGACCTCCTGGACATGATCACGTCCGGGGTGCGGTCCTCGTTCACGTACGCGGGGGCGGCGAGCGTGCCGGAGTTCCATGACAGGGCCCTCGTGGGTCTGCAGTCCGCCGCCGGTTACGAGGAGGGCAAGGCGCTCCCCGTCAGCTGGTGACCCGGCCTGCGGTTCGCGCGCTGTCGCCGCCCGCCGGTTTTGCTACACCTTTCCGCATCTGCGACAGCTCCTTCCTGGCGCATTCGTCGAAAGGTGTCGCAGAACCTGAGGGAAAGGGGCGGGGCGGAGTCGATCTACACGGCAGGGGAGAAGCAGCGGGTTCTCCACAGGGACGTGGGATTCTGCGTGTGCGGGCGTGCGGCGCAGCGGATGCTGGGGTGCATGACCCTCGAGCAGGATTCCGTGGTGGTGGTCACGCGCACCGGCGAGCGTCGATCCGACCCGATCGACTACCGCCACGTGCGCCGTGCGATGGACTCCGGCAGGGTGGTGCGCATCGCCCGCGGCAGCTACGCGCTCACGGAGCCATGGGGCGCTCTGAGACCGATCGAGCGGCATCGCCAGCGCGTCCACGAGGCGATGAGCCGTTTGCAGGGGCAGGTGGTGTTCTCTCACTTCGCCGCAGCAGCGATCCATGACATCGATGTGCTGGGGCAGTGGCCGCAGTCCGTCGACGTGCGGGTCGCACGCGCGAACGGTGGACGCTCCACAGGACTCATCCGTCGTCGGTCGATGGGGACCGATGAGGCCGAGACCGAACAGTGGAACGAGCATTTCGTCACCTCGGCCGCTCAGACGGCCATGGACCTCGCCGCCGTGCTGCCGTTCACGCTCGGGGTCGTGGTGATCGATCAGGTGCTCTGGTGGCGGCGAGAAGGCGGGGCGCTCGCGACGAAGGACGAGCTCCACGCGATCCTCGAGAACGGCAGCATCCGGCGCGGCCTGGTGAAGGCGCAGCGCACGCTCGAGTTCGGCACCCACCTGTCGGACTCGGTGCGCGAGTCCCACAGCCGTGTGCTGATCCATCGACTCGGCTTCCCGCCGCCTCTGCTCCAGCATCCGATCCGGCTTCTGGACGGGACTCTGGTCCACCCCGACTTCTATTGGGAACACGAGGATCACGCGGGGGAGTTCGACGGCGTCGGCAAGTATCTCGACCCCGCGCTGCTGGCCGGCAGGAATGCCGAGCAGGCTCTGATCGCCGAGAAGGACCGTGCGGACGCGCTGCGTCGGGTCGTGTCCGGTGCGTCGCGATGGCGGACGCCGGCGCTGCGCAGACCTCGCGAGCTCTACGACATCCTCACCGCAGACGGGATGCGCTCAGCGCGCCCCCGTCCTTCGGCGGGTTTCCGCCCCTGGTGAACGTCCGCTTCCTGCGGCGCCCGTCGTCGCGCAGCATCCGCTTCTGCGCCACTTCTCGACGAATGCGACTGAAAACATCAGTGGCATTCGTCGAAAGGTGTAGCAGAACCAGCGGCGGCAACCGGCAGCGCGAGTCCGGGGGCGGCGAAGAGGGACAACCGGGCGACATCACGGCGAAGGTCTGTAGAATCTACCCACTATGGACGACCCTCCCAGTTGCAGTATCTCGCCCCACCGCCCGCCCTTCCGCACTGAGGAGGGAGACAGTTGATGGATTACATCCTGCTGGGCGTGGGGCTCCTGCTCACGATCGGCACCGGTCTGTTCGTCGCGAGTGAGTTCGCGCTGGTGAACCTCGACCGCGCCGAACTCGAAGCGCGTCAGGCGCGCGGCGAGTCCCGCCTGTCGATGACCATCGGCGCCCTCAAGCACACCTCGACGCATCTGTCCTCCGCGCAGCTCGGGATCACCCTGACGACGCTGCTGACCGGATACACGATGGAGCCGGCCATCTCGCGCCTGCTCGGTCCTGTGCTGATCTCGTGGGGGATCGCCGAGGCCGTGGTCGCACCGACCTCGACCGTCGTCGGGATGCTGGTCGCGACCGTGCTCTCGATGATCCTCGGCGAACTCGTGCCGAAGAACTTCGCACTCGCGCTGCCGCGTCAGACGGCGAAGCTCGTGGTGCCGTTCCAGGTCGCGTTCACCGCGGTGTTCAAGCCCGTGGTGGCGCTGCTCAACGGCAGCGCGAACGCGGTGCTGCGCTCCATGGGCGTCGAGCCCAAGGAGGAGCTCTCCGGAGCGCGCAGCGCAGAGGAGCTCTCGTCGCTGGTCCGCCGTTCGGCGAGCGCCGGCATGCTCGAGGCCGACACGGCGAGCCTGCTCGATCGCAGCCTCACGTTCGCGCGTCTCACCGCGGCGGACGTCATGACGGCCCGGCCGAGCATGCACGCGCTGTCGGCGGGCGATCCCGTCGAGGACGTCATCCAGCTGGCCCGCCGGACCGGCCACAGCCGCTTCCCGGTGTACGACGAGGATCTGGACGACATCACCGGCGTCGTGCACCTCAAGGCCGCCGTCTCCGTTCCGCGCGAGCGCCGCGCCGACGTGCCCGTCGGGGCGCTGTCGACCGAGCCGCTGCGCGTCCCCGAGACGGTGCACCTCGACACCCTCATCGCCGAGCTGCGCGCCAAGGGCTATCAGCTCGCCGTCGTCGTGGACGAGTACGGCGGGACCGCCGGACTCGTGACCCTCGAGGATCTCGTGGAGGAGATCGTGGGCGAGGTCTCCGACGAGCACGACCGCACCAGGGCGGGCATCGTCCGCGGACGCGGCTCGATCACGTTCCCCGGTGAGCTGCGTCCGGACGAGCTGCAGAGCCGCACGGGCGTTCACGTCCCCGAGGGGGAGGTCTACGACACCGTGGCCGGATACGTCATGAGCGTGCTCGAGCGCGTCCCGGCCGCGGGCGACGAGGTCACGCTCGACAGCGGTGTGCTGGAGGTGGTGCGCATGGACGGCAGACGTGTCGATCGCCTGCGCTACACGCCGACGCCGGTGGACGCCCCGATCGAGGAGGTGCCCCGATGAACGACTGGGCAGGACTGGTCTGGCTCGTCGTGCTCCTGGCCGGCAACGCCTTCTTCGTCGGCGCCGAGTTCGCCGTGATCTCCGCCCGTCGCTCGCAGATCGAGCCCCGCGCCGAGCAGGGTTCGCGAGCCGCGAAGACCGCGCTGTTCGCGATGGAGCACGCCACGCTGATGCTCGCGACGTCGCAGCTGGGGATCACGATCTGCTCGCTGCTCATCCTGAACGTGTCCGAGCCTGCGATCCATCACCTGCTCGCCGTGCCGATGCACGCGATCGGATGGACGGATGCCGTCGTCGACGTCACCGCCTTCGTGATCGCGCTGGTGCTGGTGTCCTTCCTGCACGTCGTGTTCGGTGAGATGGTGCCCAAGAACCTGGCGTTCTCGGTGCCCGACCGCGCGGTTCTGATCCTCGCCACGCCGCTGGTCTGGGTGTCGAAGGTGTTCCATCCCGTCATCTGGGTGCTCAACACCGCGGCGAACGGCGTGCTGCGCCTGTTCCGGGTCGAGCCGAAGAACGAGGCCGCATCGACCTTCACGATCGACGAGGTGGCGACCATCGTGGACCAGTCGCGTCGCGAGGGCGTGCTGGCGGATGCCGCGGGCACGGTGGCCGCGGCGGTCGAGTTCACCGACAAGAAGGCGAGGGATGTGGCCGTGCCGCTCGCCGACCTGGTCACGCTGCCGCAGACCACCACGCCGGACGAGATCGAGCGCGCCGTGGCGCGCTACGGATTCTCGCGGTACGTGATCGTGGACGAGGCGGACGCCCCGGTCGGCTACGTGCACCTCAAGGACATCTTGCGGGCCGCCGAGGGCGAGGACGCCGCGCAGCGGGCGGTCGAGCCGATCCCCGCGAAGCGGATCCACCACATGGTCCCGGTCCAGGAGGACACCGACCTCGAGGACGCCCTCGCGGTGATGCGCCGGGCCGGTCGTCATCTCGCGAAGGTCCGTGACGCTCAGGGCGAGACCACGGCGGTGCTGTTCCTGGAGGACATCCTCGAGGAACTGGTCGGCGAGGTGCAGGACGCGACCAGACGCGTCGTCCACCGCGGAGAGTGATTCAGCGGGGTGGCGGTGAGGATCTCACCGCCACCGCGCGCGCTCGTACTGCGGCGGCCACGGCATCTCCACGCCGAGTTCGTGCGCGGCGCGCAGCGCGAAGTGCGGGTCGCGCAGCCACTCCCGGCCGGCGAAGATCGCGTCGGCCTCGCCGTCCTCCAGGACGCGCTCGGCCTGTTCCGCGGCGGTGATGAGACCCACGGCAGAGGTCGGGATGCGTCCTCCGCGCCGGACGGTGCCCGCCAGCCCCACCTGGTATCCGGGGAACACGTCGATGCGCTGATGCGCGACCAGGCCGCCGCTGGAGACGTCGATCAGGTCGGCGCCGCGCTCTCGCGCCCAGTCCGCGACGACGGCGGCCTCCTCGGGCGAGAATCCGCCGTCGGCGTGGTCGGTCGCGGAGATGCGCACGAAGACCGGTACCTCCTCGCCCGCCGTCCGCCGCACGGCGTCGAGGACGCGCAGCAGCAGTCGTGCGCGATTCTCCAGGGATCCGCCGTACTCGTCCTCGCGCAGGTTCGACAGCGGGGACAGGAACTGGTGGAGCAGGTATCCGTGCGCTCCGTGCAGCTCGAGCACGTCGAATCCGGCATCCAGAGCCCGTCGGGCTGCCGCGGCGAACGCGGCCACGACGGCATCGATCCCCGCGGCATCCAGAGCCCGGGGCGTGTCGAAGCCGTGGAACGCCACCGCCGACGGCGCGGACGTGATCCATCCGCCCTCGGACGCCGGGACGGAACCGCGCTGCTCGGCCCAGGGCCACCACGTCGACGCCTTTCGTCCGGCATGGGCGAGCTGGATCCCGGCGAGGGCGCCGCGGGCGTGGATGCCGGAGACGATGGGCTCCCACGCCTCGCGCTGCTCCTCCGTCCAGATGCCCGCGTCGCGCGGGCTGATGCGGCCTTCGGGAAGGACCGCCGTGGCCTCCGCGACGACGAGTCCGGCGCCGCCGGAGGCGAACTGGGTCAGGTGCGTGCGGTGCCAGTCCTGCACGACGCCGTCCACGGCGCTGTACATGCACATGGGGGACACCCACAGGCGATTCGGGAACGTGACGGAACGCAGACGCAACGGGGAGAAGAGCAGACTCACCCCTCGACGGTACCGCCGCGCGCGGGGGCGAAGGCCGTGCCGGTACCGTTGATCGCATGGTCGAGGTGCGTCAGTGGCGGCGGGAGGACAGCCTCCGCTTCGTGAGGGCGCCGGGGCCGGACGACGACAAGTACTCCCGCGGCGTCGTCGCGCTGCGGACGGGATCGGCGGAATTCCCCGGCGCGGCCGTGTTGTCCGTCGAAGCCGCGTGGCGTGCGGGAGCAGGATACGTCCGGTACGTCGGCTCGGCGCGGGACGCCGTGCTCGCGCGGCGCCCGGAGACCGTCGCTGCGGACGACCTCGGACGCACGCGCGCGGACGCCTGGGTGCTCGGCTCGGGAACGGATGCCGCCACGCGCACGGCCGAGGAGACAGCGGCCCTGCGAGGGATCCTCCGCGGTGAGATCCCCGTCGTCGTCGACGCCGGGGCGCTGGATCTCGCGCCGGAGGCGACGGCGCCGGTCGTCGTGACGCCGCACGCGGGGGAGTTCTCCCGACTCCGGGAACGGCTCGGCCTCGAGACGGGGGCCGATCGCGTAGTGGAGGCCGTGCAGACGGCGCAGGCCCTGGGAAGCACGCTGCTGCTGAAAGGCTCCCGCACTCTCGTCGCTTCCCCCGACGGCGTCGTGATCGAACTGCCGACAGCTCCCGGATGGCTGGCCACGGCCGGCAGCGGCGACGTGCTCGCCGGGGTCCTGGGCGCCGTGATCGCCGCGAACCCCGACGCGCCGCTCGCCCCGGCGGCCGCAGCCGGGGCATGGCTGCATGCCCGCGCGGCCCGCATCGCCGCCGGCATGTCGGACGGCCCGCCCGGCCATCCGATCGTCGCCCTGGACGTCGCCGAGGCGCTGCCCTCGGCGATCGGGGATCTGCTGTCGTGAACCGGCGCATCGTGCCCCTGTGGGCCGCGTTCCTCGCTGTGCATGCCGTAACGGCCTGGCTCGGCTGGGTGTATCCGAGCCAGCCGATGGGCGACGTCGTCCTGGTCTACGAGCCCTGGGCGACCTCTGCTCTGACAGGCGGGACGATCGTCGGCATCACCGAGCCGTGGGTGTACCCGCAGCTCGCCCTCGTGCCGATGATGCTCGCGAAGGCGATCTCGCTGCCGTTCGTGGGACTGTGGGGTCCGTCGGCGGCGTACCTCGTGGCCTGGGCAGTGCTCGTGACAGGCCTGGATGCCATTGCCTTCGCGATGCTCGTACGGCGTCGTCCCTCGGGTCCCCGTCGCGTCGCGGCGTGGTTCTGGACCGCCGCCGTGCTGCTGCTCGGGCCGATCGCGCTGTACCGCATCGACGCCGTGACCGTGCCGCTCGCCGTGACCGGCGGACTCCTGCTCGTGCGGCATCCCGCCGTCGGCGCCGCGCTGCTGACGCTTGGTGCCTGGATCAAGGTGTGGCCGGGGGCGCTCGTGCTCGCCGCCCTGATCGCGGCGCGTTCCCGGCTTCGGGTCCTCGCGACGGCGGCCGCCGTGTCCGCCGCGCTCATCGTCGTCCTGTTCCTCCTGGGCGCCGACCAGCACCTGTTCGCCTTCCTCTCCCAGCAGACCGGGCGCGGACTCCAGGTGGAAGCCGTGGCCGCGACGCCGTACCTCTGGGCGGCTCGGGCGGGCGCGGCATCCGTCGGCTACAGCTTCGAGATCCTGACCTTCCAGGTCGACGGCCCCGGGGTGGCGGTCGTCTCCGCGGTGCTGACACCGGTGATGGCGGTCGCGGTCGCCGCCGTGGCGGCGCTCGCCGCGGTGAAGAGCTTCCGCGGCGCGGCGTTCCGGCGCCTCTTCCCGCCGGTGGCGCTGACCCTCGTGACAGCGCTCATCGTGACGAACAAGGTCGGCTCGCCTCAGTTCCAGACCTGGCTGATCGCGCCGATCATCCTGTGGTTCGTGTACGACAGGGCGAGGGCCGGGGCACCCGCGGCGCTGGTCCTGGTGCTCTGCGGGCTGACCTGCCTGATCTATCCGCTCTCGTACGATGCGCTGCTGCGCACCGAGCTCGTCCCGGTGCTGCTGCTCACGGTCCGCAACCTTCTCCTCGTCGTCCTGTTCGTGATCGGCATCCGCGCGATCATCCGCACCCCCATCCCCACCCGGAGGTAACCATGCTCATCGCCTTCTCCGTCGCTCCGTCCGGCACCGGCCGTGCGGACGGATCCGTCCACGACGCCGTCGCCGCTGCTGTCAGGATCGTCCGCGAATCGGGTCTGCCGCATCGCACCACCAGCATGTTCACCGAGCTGGAAGGGGAGTGGGACGAGGTCATGGACGTCGTCAAGCGGGCGACGGAGGCCGTCATGCCGTTCGGTTCGCGGGTGTCGCTCGTGCTCAAGGCCGACATCCGTCCCGGTTACAAGGGGGAGCTGGATGCGAAGATCGATCGGCTCGAGGCGGCGATCGAGGACGCCGATCCCGCGTAGCATTGACGGGTGAACCACTCCTCGACACTCTCGAGGGGTGCGGCGACGAAGGCGCTCCTCTCTCTCGCCATCGGCTCCTTCGGCATCGGCATGACCGAGTTCGTCGCCATGGGGCTGCTCCCGGACATCGCACGGGACCTGCTGCCCGATCTCTGGGCAGCCTCACCCGAGGAGGCGATCGGGCGCGCCGGCCTGCTCATCTCGCTGTACGCGCTCGGCGTCGTGATCGGCGCTCCGACCATCGCGGGCCTCGTGGCACGGTTCCCTCGGCACCGCGTGATGATCGGACTCGCACTTGCACTGACGGTCTTCAACGCACTCACGGTCGTGCTGCCGAGTTTCGGCCTCGTCGGCGCGTCCCGGCTGCTGGCGGGCCTGCCGCACGGCGCTTACTTCGGCATCGGCGCCCTGGTCGCCGCGGACGTGCTGGGACCGGGCCGGCGCGCTCAGGGCGCGGCGTTCATCCTCACCGGCCTCACGATCGCCAACGTCGTCGGGGTGCCCCTCGGAACGTTCCTCGGCCAGAGCTTCGGATGGCGCACGGCGTTCCTCGTCGTGGCCGTCGTCTTCGCCCTCGCGACGCTGTGCATCGCCCTGTTCGTCCCCGAACACCCCGGAGACCCCGGGCGGAGCATGCTCGGCGAGTTCGGGGTGTTCCGTGTCGGCCAGGTGTGGCTGACGCTGGGGATCGGTGCCATCGGCTTCGGCGGATTCTTCGCGGTTTACAGCTACGTCTCGCCGCTCGTCACCGAGGTCGCCGGGGCCCCGGAATGGGCCGTACCCATCGTGCTCGTGCTCGTCGGCATCGGCATGACGGTCGGCAACCTGGTGGGCGGCTACGTCGCCGACCGGGATCTGCGCCGCACCCTCGTGATCGGGATGGCGGTGCTCGCCGGCATCCTGGTCCTGCTCGCGGTGCTGTCGTTCCACATCGTGCTGCTGGGACTGCTCGCGCTGGGGGTCGGGGCGGTGTCGTCCCTGCTGAGCCCCGCGATCCAGACGCGTCTCATGGATGTCGCAGGGGACAACCAGTCGATCGCCGCGGCGCTGAACCACTCCGCGCTGAACATCGGCAACAGCCTGGGAGCGTTCCTCGGCGGCACCGTCATCGCGCTCGGCTGGGGGTACACCGCGCCGGCATGGATCGGAGCACTGCTCGCCGCAATCGGCCTGGGCATCACGATGCTGGCGTACCGCGTGCAGCGCGCTCCGGTTCCCGCCTGAACTCGTAGAGTGGCTGCATGACGGACGGTCTGCCCCTCGCCGGAACCGTTGTCCTGGTGCGCGACGGCGCCGCGACGGTCGAGGTGCTGATCCTGCGCCGCCCGGCCCGCGGCTCGTTCGCGGATGCCTGGGTGTTCCCGGGCGGACTCGTCGAGGACGGCGACCGCACCGAGGGCGGGACGGGGCAGGATGCCGCGCGCGCCGCCGCCGCACGGGAGTGCGCCGAGGAGGTGGGGCTGCATCCCGTGGATCTCGTCCCGCTGTCGCGCTGGATCCCGCCCGCGCAGGCGCCGAAGCGCGTCGGGACGTGGTTCTTCCTTGCGGCGGACCCTGGCGGGGCGGTCGTACCCTCGCCGGACGAGGTGGTGGACTGGCGCTGGATCGGACCCGTGGAAGCGCTGGAACGCCATGCGGCCGGCGACATCGAGCTCTTCCCGCCCACGTGGGTGACGCTGCACGGCCTCGTGGGATATGCATCCGCGGCCGAAGCACTGGCAGCGGCCTCCGACGCCCCGACCTTCGCGACCCGACTGCTCCCCGGCGACGTGTTCTGCTGGGCGGGGGATGCGCGGCATCCGGACGGCGGCGAGGGCGTGCATCGCCTGGAGACGGCGGTGCGGCCCTGGCGCTATCGGCGGGACTGAGCAGCGGTCAGGCGGCGAGCAGCCGCCGCAGATGATCGCCCACGACATCGGTCTCGATGAGGAAGCCGTCGTGGCCGAAGTCGCTCGAGATCACGACGGCAGCGTCGCCGTCGAGCGTGTTCGGGATGCTGCGGGCGATGCGGTGCTGTCCCTCCAGCGGGAAGAGCCGGTCGGTGTCGATGCCGAGGACGAGCGTCGTCGCCGTCACGGTGCGCAGGGCGTCCTCGATGCCGCCTCGGTCGCGGCCGACATCGTGCGAGTTCATCGCCTCGACGAGCGTGATGTAGCTGTTGGCGTCGAAACGACGCGTGAACTTGTTGCCGTGGAAGTCGAGATAGCTCTCCACCGCGAAGCGCCCGCCGTGTCCGAGTGGGGAGAGATCCGACTGCCAGGACCGCTGGAAACGGCTGTTCAGCTCGATCGGGGAGCGGTAGTTCAGCATCGCCATGCGGCGCGCGAGCGCGAGGCCGCGGTGCGGGCCCTCGCCGGTGGGCGCGTCGTAGTACTCGCCTCCCTCGAAGCGCGGATCCATCCGGATGGTCTCCAGCTGCAGCATGTTCGAGGCGATCTGGTCCGCCGTGCTCGCCGGGGGAGAGGCCAGCACTGCGAGGCGCCCGACGCGCTCGGGGTGCGTGACCGCCCACTCCAGCGCGTGCATGCCGCCCATGGAGCCGCCGACGACCGCGCCCCAGCGATCGATGCCGAGCGCATCGGCCAGCCTGACCTGTGCGGCGACCTGGTCGCGGACCGTGAGGTAGGGGAAGCGGGATGCCCACTCGTAGCCGTCCGGGGCGATGCTCGCGGGACCGGTGGACCCCTGGCATCCGCCGAGGATGTTGGGGGCGACGACGAACCAGCGGTCGGTGTCGATGGCGGCGCCGGGGCCGACGATGTCGCTCCACCAGCCCGCCGTGGCGTGACCGGGCACGGCATCGCCGCGCACGTGGCTGTCGCCGGTAAGAGCGTGGGTGATGAGGATCGCGTTGTCGCGCTCGGGACTCAGCTCACCCCAGGTCTCGTACGCGATCCGGATGCCGGGGAGCTCCTGGCCGCTCTCGGTGCGGAAGGCGCCGAACGCGGCGAACCGGCGCTCGCCGATCGGGTCGCCGTCGCGCCAGGCGCCGGTGACCGGCGGCCGGGCGCGCATCATGCTGGCCTGCGCCTCGGTCACGCGCCGCGAGGGCACGGTCTCCTCCGACGTCGTCTGCCAGTCCATGCCTCCATTCTCGCCCGGTTCCGGACACGGCGGCGGAAGGTTACGTCGACACGGATCTCGCAGAACAGCACGGATCTCGCACGGATCCCGCGGATTCCTGCGAGATCGGTGCGAATCCGCGCGACGCGTGCGCCGGCGATAGGGTGATCGCGTGCCGCCCGTTCCGATCGCCCACCTGCTGTTCGACGCCGACGGTGTGATCCAGGAGATCCCCGGCGGATGGTACGCCGCCATGGAGCCGCATGTGGGCGATCGCTCCCGGGAGTTCCTGCACGCGACCTGGAAGGACGAGCGGCCGACGCTCGCGGGCATCGGCGACTACCGTCCGATGCTCGCAGCGACGCTGGAGGAGTACGGCGTCGCGGCACACGTCGACGACGTGCTCGCCGACGTCTGGTACCGGATCGATCCGCATCCGGAATCCCTCGCCCTGGTGGCGCGGCTGAGGGAGGCGGGGTACCGCGTGCACCTCGGGACCAACCAGGAGCCGTACCGCGCCGCGCACATGCAGACGGCGCTCGGGTACGCCGACCTCTTCGACACCTGCTTCTACTCGTGCGAGCTGAAGGCCGCCAAGCCGGATGCGGGCTTCTTCAGCGCCGTGGTGGCATCCTTGGCTGCGGAGCCGGAGAGCATCCTGTTCATCGATGACAGCGAGCGCAACGTCCTCGCCGCTCGAGAGGCGGGGATGCGCTCGGTCCACTGGCATCTGGATGCCGGTCACGCCGCTCTGCTCGAGGAACTCGCAGGCCACGGCGTCCGCGCACGCTGACGCGCCCGATGAGGCCGCACGCAGCGGATGCCCCGGACCGTGCGGCCCGGGGCATCCGTGTCCCTGAGGAGGAGGGTCAGGCGCGCGCGGCGTCGGAGACGCGGCGCGCGGCGGCGAGGGCCTGCTCGAGGTCCGCCTTCAGATCGTCGACGTTCTCCAGGCCCACCGAGAGGCGCACGAGACCCGGCGTGACGCCGGCGGTCAGCTGCTGCTCGGGGGTGAGCTGCGAGTGCGTGGTCGACGCCGGGTGGATCACGAGCGAGCGCACGTCGCCGATGTTGGCGAGGTGGCTGAACAGCGACAGGCTGTTGACGAACTCGCGGCCCGCCTCGACACCGCCCTTGAGCTCGAAGGAGAGCACGGCTCCGACCCCCTGGGGCAGGTACTCGTTGGCCTTGGCGTACCACGGAGACGTGGGAAGACCCGAGTAGTTGACGCTCGCGACGTCCGCGTGGTCGTCCAGCCACTCGGCGATCTCCTGCGCGTTCTGCACGTGGCGCTCGACGCGCAGCGACAGGGTCTCGATGCCCTGGATGAGCTGCCAGGCGCTCTGCGGAGAGATCGCCGAGCCGAGGTCGCGCAGCAGCTGCACGCGCGCCTTGATGATGTAGGCCAGCGAGTCGCCGACCGCCGTCGTGTAGCTGGCGCCGTGGTAGGAGGGGTCGGGCTCGGTGAGGCCGGGGAAGCGCTCGACGTTCTTCGACCACTCGAAGGTTCCGCCGTCGACGATGACTCCGCCGATCGTCGTGCCGTGACCGCCGAGGAACTTCGTCGCGGAGTGGATCACGATGTCGGCGCCGTGCTCGAACGGACGCAGCAGGTAGGGTGTCGCGATCGTGTTGTCCACGATCAGCGGGACGCCGGCGGTGTGCGCGACGTCGGAGACCGCGCGGATGTCGAGCACGTTGATCTTGGGGTTGCCCACGGTCTCGGCGAAGAACAGCTTCGTGTTCGGGCGGACGGCGCGACGCCACTCCTCGGCGTCGTCCTGGTTCTCGACGAAGGTCGTCTCGATGCCGAGCTTGGCGAGGGTGTACTTGAAGAGGTTGTACGTGCCGCCGTAGATCGAGCTCGAGGAGACGATGTGGTCGCCCGCCTCGGCGATGTTCAGCACGGCGAACGTGGAGGCGGCCTGACCACTGGAGAGGAGCAGGGCGCCGGTGCCTCCCTCGAGCGCCGCGACGCGCTGCTCGACGACGTCCTGCGTCGGGTTCTGGATGCGGGTGTAGATGTTCCCGAACTCCGCCAGGGCGAAAAGGTTCGCTGCGTGGTCCGCGTTGTCGAACACGTACGACGTGGTCTGGTAGATCGGCGTGGCACGGGCCTTGGTGACCGGATCCGGGGCGGCGCCCGAGTGGATCTGCTTGGTCTCGAAACGCCAGGACTCGGGTGCGGACATTGGTTCCCCCTGGAACTCTCGGATTCGGGTATGGCGGATGCCGTTTCAGAGACAGTACGGAAGCACGCGTCATGTCAACAACAGACGGGAAATGTGACGTAACACTCGCGCGCGCGGAAATCCGGTGGAAACGTCGTACGGTGGATGGCATGGTGACAAGGCGTGCAGTGGTGACCGGTGCGAGCTCGGGGATCGGGGAGGCGACTGTGCGCGCACTGCGCTCTCGCGGCTGGGACGTCGTCGGCGTCGCGCGCCGTGAGGACCGTCTCGCCGCCCTCGTGGCCGAGACCGGAGCCTCGGCGATCTCGTGCGACCTCACCGACGCCGCGGCGGTCGCCGCCCTCGTGTCCGAGCTCGAGTCCTCCGGACCCGTCCACGCGCTCGTGCAGGTCGCGGGCGGAGCGCGGGGCACCGACCGCGTCGAGGACGGTGCGATCGAGGACTGGCAGTGGATGTACGACGTCAACGTCCTCGCCACGCAGCGCCTCGTCGCCGGCATCCTTCCGCTGCTGCGCCGCGCGTCCGAGCAGGACGGCCACGCGGACACCGTGTTCGTGACGTCGACGGCCGCCCAGGTGGCGTACCCGGGCGGCGGGGGTTACAACGCGGCGAAGGCCGCCGAGGCGATGCTCGTGCGGGCTCTGCGCCAGGAGCTCAACGGCGAGCCGATCCGCGTCGTCGAGATCGCGCCCGGCATGGTGCACACCGAGGAGTTCACGCTCAACCGGCTCGGTGGAGACAAGGTCGCCGCCGACGCCGTCTACTCCGGCGTCGAGGAGCCGCTGCGGGCCTCGGACGTCGCGGACGTCATCGCCTACGCGCTCGACGCCCCGAGGCACGTGAACCTCGACCTGGTCACGATGCGCCCCGTCGCGCAGTCCGCTCAGCACATCCTCGCGCGGGGCCCGCTGCGTCCTCGCACCGAGGACTGACGGATGCCGCAGCGATCGCTGTCCCAGCTCGCCGACGAGGGCCTGATCGATCCCGGCTGGGCGGACGCCCTCGCCCCGGTCGCGGACGTCATCGCGGGCCTGGGGGATCGGCTGCGCGCCGAGCAGGCCGCCGGCCGTGGGTACCTTCCCGCGGGTCACGACGTGCTGAGGGCGTTCCAGCGGCCGCTCGCCGACGTGCGCGTCCTCATCACCGGCCAGGACCCGTATCCGACCCCCGGTCATCCGATCGGGCTGTCGTTCGCGGTGGATCCCCTCGTGCGTCCGCTGCCGCGCAGCCTCGGAAACATCTACAAGGAACGCGAGTCCGATCTCGGCATTCCGCCGGCGCCGCACGGTGACCTCACGGCGTGGAGCGACCAGGGCGTACTGCTGCTGAACCGCGTGCTCACGGTGCGACCAGGCGCGCCGGCGTCGCACCGCGGCTGGGGCTGGGAGCAGGTCACCGAGCTCGCCATCCGGACGCTCGCTGCCCGTGACCGTCCGCTCGTGGCGGTGCTGTGGGGGCGGGATGCCGCGGGTCTGCGGCCGATGCTCGCCGACACCCCCGTGATCGCCTCGGCGCACCCGTCGCCGCTGTCGGCCAACAGAGGATTCTTCGGGTCCCGGCCGTTCTCGCGCGCGAACGCGCTGCTCGAGCAGCAGGGAGCCTCGGCGGTGGACTGGCGGGTCGCCGGAGAGCACGCCCTAAGCTGAGCGCATGCAGTTCGAACCCGGGGATCGGCGTCGCCGGCTCCCGCGGCATCTGCGGCAGCCGGAGCCCGAGCCGGACGTGTTCGCCTACACGATCCGGCCTGCGACCGCGCGCGACCTGCCCGACGTGCGCGAGATCTACAACCACTACGTCTCGAACTCGGTGGTGACGTTCGACGACAAAGGCAGCTCGCACCGGTACTGGCGGGAGAAGTTCGCCACCCTCTCGAAGCTCGGTCTGCCGTTCCTCGTCGCCGTCGCGCCGTCGGGGAACGTCATCGGCTACGCGCTGGTGTCGCCCTGGCAGGGCAAGAACTCGTATCGGTACACGGTGGAGGACTCGATCTATCTCGGCCCCGGCGCGGGCGGGAAAGGACTGGGGACCGCGCTGCTGCAGGCGCTGATCGACGCGTGCGAAGCCATCGGGCTGCGCGAGATCATGGCGGTCATCAGCGACAGCAGCGCCGAGGCGTCGATCCGGCTGCACCGGCGTCTCGGTTTCGTCGAGGTCGGTCGGATGGGCAGGGTCGGCTACAAGTTCGGCCGCTCCATCGGCTCGGTGTACCTGCAGCGCAAACTCAGGCCCCGGGGCCGCCGCTGGGGATCGCGCTCGCCGAGGTGACCGCGAACTTCACGCCTCATCGGGTCGCGGGATGACGGGGATCGCCGCGAGGAGCGCCTGCGTGTAGTCCTGACGCGGTCGCAGCAGCACCTCGTCGGTCGCGCCCTGCTCGACGACCTGCCCGTCCTTCATGACCACGACCGTGTCGCAGAGATTCTGAACGACGCCGATGTCGTGAGACACGAGCAGCAGCGTGAGCTGCTCGCTCAGGCGCAGCTCCGCGAGCAGCTGCAGGATCTGGGCGCGCACAGTGACGTCGAGTGCCGACATCGGCTCGTCGCCGACGAGGATCCGCGGGCGGTGCACGATCGCGCGCGCGAGCGCGATGCGCTGCCGTTGGCCGCCGGAGAACTCGTGCGGATACCGCTCCGCCATCTCCGGCTCCAGGCCCACCCGACTGAGGACGTCGTGGACGCGCGCGCGGTGGTCGCCCGGGACGCCGAGAGCGCGCAGCGGCTCGGCGATGATCCGTCCCGCGCTCATCCGAGGGTCGAGCGACGCGTAGGGATCCTGGAAGACCAGGCCCGTGAGCCGCCGGAGCCAGTGCAGCGATCGGGCGGAGGCGGCGGCATCCACCGCCCTGCCCTCGAGCTCGATCGATCCGCCGGAGGGCCGGTCGAGCCCGAGGAGGAGTCGGACCAGCGTGGACTTGCCGGATCCGGATTCGCCGATGATCCCGACGGCGGAGCCGGCCGCGACGTCCAGGTCCGTCGGATGCAGGGCCGTGGTCGTGCGCGAGCGCTCGAACATGCTCCTCTTCGGCACCGGGAACGAGCGGGACAGTCCGCGGGCCCGGATCAGCACATCGTCGCGTCCGCCGGTCATCGCGGTCCCCCGTCCGGCCGCCAGAGCGTCGCCGTCGCATCGCGAAGCAGACCCTGGGTGATAGGGGAGGACGGGGCGCTCAGCAGGGTCGCGACCGGGGCGGATTCCACGATCCTGCCGTGCTCGAGGACCACGCCGTGCGTGGCGACCTGGGCGAGCACCGCGAGATCATGGGTGATGAAGACGAGAGACATGCCCTCGTCCTCGACGAGCGACAGCAGCAGGTCCAGGATCTCGGCCTGGATCGTGACGTCGAGCGCCGTGGTGGGCTCGTCGGCGATGAGCAGCCGCGGTCGGCAGGCGAGGGCCATCGCGATCGCGACCCGCTGGCGCTGACCGCCCGAGAGCTGGTGCGGATAGCGGTTCACGATCGACGCGGGATCGGGCAGCCGGACTCTGGCCGCCTCCTCCACGGAGCGGGCGGCGGCCTCGCGGCGGGAGATCCCGGTGTGGATGCGCAACGACTCGGCGATCTGGCGTCCGACCGTGCGGATCGGGTTCAGCGCTGTGCGGGGCTCCTGGAAGACGATGCCGATGTCGTCGCCCCGGTAACCCGCCAGCTCCCGATCCGGCATGCCGATCAGCTCCGTGTCGCCCCACCGGATGCTGCCGTTCGCCGTCGCGCCGGAGGGGAGGAGTCCCAGGACGGCGAGTGCTGTCAGGGATTTGCCCGAACCGGATTCCCCGATCAGTCCGAGGCGCTCGCCGGGACCGACCCGGAAGGAGATCCCGTCGATCACTCGTCGGCCGTCGATCTCGACGACGAGGTCGGTGACCTCGAGAGCGGCGTGCGCGGGCGCGGTCATGCGACCACCTCCGGGGTGTGGACCTCGGCGGAGCGGTGCGCGAGGGTCGGATCGGTCGCCTCGCGCAGGCTGTCGCCGAGCAGGTTGAGCCCGAGCACCGTGAGGGTGATCGCGAGTCCAGGCCAGACCACGGACAGCGGATGCACGGCGATGTAGCGCTGGAGATCGGCGAGGAGGATGCCCCAGGACGGCTCGACGACGCTGGCGCCGAAGCCGAGGTAGCTGAGACCGGCTTCGGCCAGGACCGCGACGGCCATCGACCAGGACAACTGGACGATGAACACGGGGGCGACGTTCGGGAGGAGATGCTGCACGAGGTTCTGCGCCGGGGTGAGGCCGGAGGCCCGTCCGGCGAGCACGAAGTCGCTCTGCTGCACGCGGCGCAGCTCCGGCCTGGTCACCCGCGCGATGTTGACGCCGAAGCCGATGCCGACGGACCAGATCACGACCCAGAGCGACCCGCCCCACACGGACGAGATCATCATCGCGATGAGCAGGACGGGGAAGGCGATGAGGATGTCGACCAGCACCGCGACGGTCTCGCGCAGCCAGCGCGCCGTCAGCGCACCCAGCGCGGCCAGTGCGATGCCAACGACCGTCGCGACGATCGCCGCTCCCACGCTCACGAACACCGTCGTGCGCGCTCCGGCCATGATGAGGCTGAGGATGTCGCGGCCCGTCCCGTCGGTGCCGAGCAGGTGCGGCCAGCTCGGGGTCGCCCAGCGGTCGCGGAGATCTGTGGACAGCGGGTCGAACGGCGTCCAGAACAACGAGACCACGGCGGTGAGGGCGATCACCAGCGCGACGACGATGCCGAAGCGCCCGGTGCCCGAGCCCCACAGCGCGCGCAGCCAGCGCGGAGTCATGCGGTCTCCCTCTGCCGGGGATCGACGACGTGGTGGACGAGATCGACCACGAAGCCGATGACGAGCACGAAGCCGGTGAGGACGAGCAGTTCGCTCTGCACCTTGACGAGGTCGCGCGTGCCCACGTCCGCCACGAGCATCCGCCCGATGCCGGGGAGCGTGAACAGCTGCTCGATGACGACGGATCCGACGATGATCCCGGCGACCTGGAGTCCGAGCACGGTGATGATGGACAGGCCGACGGCCGGGATGCCGTGCTGGATGAGAGCGCGGTTCCGGCTGAGCCCCTTCGCGGCCGCGGTGCGGACGAAGTCCTGCCCCGCTGCCTGAAGCGTGGCGCTGCGGACGAATCGCAGCAGCATCGCCCCCTCGACGATCCCGATGGTCAGGGCGGGGAGGAGCAGCGCGCGCATCGCCTGCCACGGTTCCGACCACCCGTCACGGGGGAACCCCTGCGCCGGAAGCCACCCGAGCCACACTGCGAACACGACGATGAGCATCATGCCCGCCCAGACGACGGGGACGGCTGCGAGCGCCTGAGCTGCGACGCTCAGGCCGGTCCCGGCGGCTCGGCCGCGCAGCAGAGCGGACAGGATGCCGAACGGCACGGCGATCAGCAGGGCGATGACGAGCGACAGGATGCCGAGCGGCGCGGTCACCTGCGCCTTGAGCGCCAGCTCCTCGCCGACCGAAGCGCCGGAGAGCAGCGACGTGCCGAGGTCGCCACGGAGGATCCCGCCGATCCAGTCGAGGTACTGGGTGGGCAGAGGGCGGTTCAGCCCCAGGGACTCACGCAGCTGCTCGACCTGGGCCGGGCTCGCCTGGGTCCCGGCGATGAGCTGGGCGACGTCACCCGGGAAGACCCGCAGGGTGAGGAAGATGAGCACGCTCGACACGAGGAGCCCTGCGATCAGCAGGGCTCCTCGTGTGAGCGCGTATCTCAGCATCCGGAGATCAGTCGGCCGCGACCGTCACGCCGGAGAGGTTGATGCGGGAGTTGATCGAGTCCTCGGGGAAGCCCGAGACCCCGGCGGTCAGGGCCGTGATCGTCGCGCCGTTGTACAACCAGTCGGCCGCGTGATCCTCGGACACGATCCGGGCCGCCTCGGCGAGCAGCTCGGCGGACGCCTCCGGGTCGATCTCGGCGAGCGCCTCGGTGTAGAGCGACTGGACCTCCGGGTTGTCGTACCCGAAGTAGTAGGTCGGGTCTGCGAAGTTGCCGAAGTCGCGCGGTTCGACGTGCAGCACGAAACTCAGCTCGTAGTCCTTGTTGGTGTAGACGTCCTCGAGCCAGGTCGCGAACTCCACGGAGTCGACCTCGAGCGTGACGCCCACCTCGGCGAAGTCGCTGATGAGCACCTGGGGCACCGTGGTGCCGTAGAAGTTCGGGATGGTCAGCGTGAGCTCGAGGTCCTCCTGACCGGCCTCGGCGAGCAGGTCCCTGGCGCGCTCGGGATCGTACGGCGCGACATCCGCGAGGTCCTCGTAACCGGGGTCGAGCTCGGGGATCGGGCCGTAGAGCGTCTGCCCCGCACCGACGGCCTCGACGAGAGCCTCGTGGTCGATGGCCAGGCGCAGCGCCTCGCGGACCCTGACATCGTCCAGGGGAGCGGTGGCGTTGTTGAACGCCAGGGTCGCCTTGTCGGTCGTGCGCCCGGTGGTCAGCGTGAAGTCGCCGGAATCCTCGAGCTGAGGGGCGAGGTTCGGGTCGACAGCGGTGAGCACGTCCAGGCTGCCGTCCAGCGCCGCGTTCACTCCGGAGGTGAAGTCCGGGATGTACTCGAAGACGACCTCGGCGACGCCGGCGGCTTCTCCCCAATAGGCGTCGTTGCGGGCGAAGGTGATCGAGGACCCCTTGCTCCACCGTGTCAGGGTGAACGGCCCCGTGCCGTTCTCCGCCGTCTGCAGGTCCGTCGTGTCGCCGGAGCGGAACACCAGGCCCCCGGGCCCGGTGAGGGCGAACAGGAAGTTCTGGTTGGGTTCGGTCAATGTGATGACGACCGTGGCGGCATCCGGTGCCGTGATCGACGCCACCTGCGCGAAGTCGTCATGCCCCTGAAGGGTCTCGTCGGTGCGGACCGCTTCGTAGGAGGCGACCACGTCGGCGGAGGTGAGCGCCTCCCCGGTGTGGAACACGATGCCCTCGTTCAGCGTGAACGTGTAGGTCAGGCCGTCTTCGGACACCTCGTACTCGGAGGCCAGGCGCGGCTCGATCTCGTTGTCCTGTGTGCGCGTGACCAGGCCCTCGTAGATGTTGTCGATGAGGATCTGCTCGAGCGCCGCCCCCGATGTGCGACGGATGTCGAGGTTGGTCGGCTCCAGGACGAGACCGACGGTGAGCGTGGCGTCGGGATCGGGCTCCCCGACGGAGGTCTCGGTGGGCTCGGGGGCACCGGTGCACGCGCTCAGGACGATCGCTGCGGCGGCGAGGGCGGTGACGGCGGTGAGTCTCCGTCGGGTGCGGGTGAACATGAGTGCGGGTCCTCTCAGGCGGCAGTGCGGTGTGCCGGGTGGGTCGAGCCTAGGGTGGCGGCGGTACGGGATGGGGGAACGACGGAATGCGCGGTCACATTCCGTCGTTTACGCGGGATCGGATGAGGTCGGCGAGCACGTCGGGCGCGGTCTCCTGGACGTTGTGGGTGGCGTCGATCTCGACGAGATCGGCCCGGGGGAGACGTCGCCGGTAGTCGTCGGCGTCCGCGGACGTGACGTAGCCGCGCGTGGCGCGCACCAGCGTGAGGGGCGCCGACACGCCGGCCAGGTCGTCCCATCCGTCCGTGCTGAGGACCGCACCGGGGGCTGCGGATCCGCCCTGCGGCTCGGCGAACACCCGCGCGGCCAGGTGCGCGAAGTGATGCTTCCATTCCACGCGACCGTCTTCGCGGATGCGCGAGTTGAAGAACACCCCGCGTTCGGTGTCCTCGCGCGACCCGCCCAGTCCGAAGGCGAGCGCCCGTTCCACGAGCTCGTCGCGGTCGGCGAAATCCGAGACGCGGAAGAACTCGCGCAGGGCGGCTGGCCCCGAGGCATCGATGCCAGGTGTGATGTCGACGACGATCACATCCCGCACCAGCTCGGGGTGAGCGCTCGCGAGCGCGGCGGCGGTCAGGCCGCCGAGGGACTGACCCACCAGGACGACGGGCGCATGCGACCAGTGCGGGAGCGCCTCGGCGATGTCGGCGGCGAGGGTGCGCGCCGAGTAGTCGACGTCGTCGCGCCATGAGGAGTCGCCGTGGCCGGCGAGATCGATCGCCAGTGCGGGAACGCCGAGTCGCAGGATCGTGGTGTCCCAGGTGTGGGCGTTGAGACCGGCCCCGTGCAGGAGGACGACGCGGGGATCGCCGTCGCCGAACCGCAGAGCGCTGAGCGTGCGTCCGCCGGAGAGCGTGAACCCGATGCGCTCGGCGGCCGGCGGTCGGACGCCGATGGCCTCGGCCTGTGCGGGAAGATAGCGGAACTCGCTGATGTCGGTCGGCACGTCCATATTCTGCTCTGCACGACCGTCACGACGAAATGCCGGAGCGATATGACAAGCCTCCTCGGTCCTATGGTTGTCAAATTAGTGAACATGTGGCGAAGATGCGTGTCAGTCGGCATTCGAGTGCGGTCGGTGCGCTGCGACGGTTGCGCCGTAGGCTGGAGGCATGACCGAGACGCGCGTGCACCTGTCCAGGACCGAGCCGGCCGCCTACCAGGCGCTGGATGCCTTCTCCAAGACCGTCGGCGAGATCTGCGCCGCCAACGGCATCGACGATCGCCTCAAGGAGATCGTCATGATCCATTGCTCGCAGCTCAACGGCTGCGCGTACTGCACCCGCATTCACGTCGACCGCGCGCTCGCCGCGGGGCTGGACGCCGACGTGCTCACCCAGATCCCCACCTGGCGGGAGAGCGGCGTGTTCTCGGATCGCGAGTGCGCCGCGCTGGAGCTCGCGGAGGCGTTCACGTTCATCCACGAGGACGGGATTCCCGATGACGTCTACGACCGCGTCGGCGGGGTGTTCACCGAGAAGGAGTACGCCGCGCTGAGCTGGGCGTGCGTCTCGATCAACGCGTTCAACCGCATCGTCGTCGCGGGACGCTACCCCGTCCCGCCCCGCGGCGCCCAGGGGACCGCATGACCGTCCTCGTCGTCGACGGCGTCTGGAACGCCAGGGATGTCGGAGGGATGCCGGCGGACGGCGGCCGCATCGCCCCGGGCCGGCTGCTGAGGTCGGCGAACCTCTCCGGAGCGACTGAGCAGGGGGCGCGCACGCTGGCGGGTCTCGTCGACCACATCGTCGATCTCCGCGCGGACGACGAGGTCGCCGCGGACCCGTCGGCCGTGCGTGGTCCCGAGACCACGCATCTGCCTCTCTTCCTCGGTTCGGTGGCGTCCTTCTTCGAAGAGGACAGCAGCCTGGACGAGCTGTACCGTCACCTGCTGGAGCAGAGCGGGCCGCGGCTGGCGGAGGCGCTGCGCATCATCGCCCGCGGGCAGCGGACGCTCGTGCACTGCACGGTTGGCAAGGACCGGACCGGGGTGACGGTCGCCCTCGCCCTGGACGCGGTCGGCGCCGATCGCGAGGCGATCATCGCCGACTACGCGCTGACGGAGTCTCAGCTCCCCGCTGAACGCAACCGCCGCATCGCGGCATACCTGCGCTCCCAGCACCCCGACGCCCAGCATGTCGTGGCCCTGGCGACGCTGTCCCCGGCTCCCGTCATGCGTGCGCTGCTCGCATCGATCGACGAGCGATGGGGATCGACGGTGCAGTATCTCCGCGAGCAGGGGATGACGGAAGCCGAGCTGGCCCAGCTGCGGACCGCGCTCGTGACGCCGGATTTCGACGAAGGTTAGGCAACCCTTCATGCGGTGATACGATGGAGGAATCATGAGCACCGCTTCCGTCGAGTACCGGTCCGCACGCGCTGAGCGCCGTGCGGCTCGTCAGCGCTCCCACCACCTGGTGACGGCCGACGAGAACTCGCTCGCGGATCTCGAGATGTTCCTGGCCGCGCTGCCGCTGTGCGCGACGGGCCGGATCTTCATCGAAGTGGCTGACGAATCCGGCATCGGCAGGGTGCAGGCTCCGCCGCGGATGACCGTCACGTGGCTCGCGCGTTCTTCCCGTTCGGGTGCTCCCGGCACGGGGCGCGGCTGCACTCCCGGCATGGCGCTGTCCCGCGCGACCTGCGCATGGGCGGACGAGATGCTCTGCGAAGACGGCGCGGCGACGACCGTCACGCTGCTCGGCGGCTACCTCGGCACGGCCGACATCGTGGAGCACCTGACGGTCGCCCTGGACGTCCCGACCTCGTCGATCCACGCGCCGGAGCAGTTCGGGCTGCTTCCCTCCGACCGCTGAATCAGCGCCGCGACCGCGAGCGGGGCACGTAGTTGCCGTCCTCGAGGCCGGCCTCGATCTCGAAGCGGTTGCGCAGCGGGTCGCGTCCTGCGAACAGGTACAGCACGGGCATCAGGAACCCGTAGCGCAGCCACTGCGCCTTGTGCACGGCTTCGTGTCGGAGGATCGCGTCGTCCGGGGCGCGGTCACCGGTGAGGAAGCACCCGCCCGCGCAGACCCCGCCGCGGTTGAACGTCCAACGCGGCATCCCGCGGAACACCCAGAGCCCGTGACGGCGCTCGACGCGACCCGTGCTCCACAGCGAACCCCAGATCCAGCCGACGGCGGTGCCCCACCAGTATCCGAGGCGGCTGATCGGCGATCGCAGAAGGAACGCGGGGATGCGGCGGTCGAATCGACGACCGCGCTCCAAGACCTCCTGCGCCTGTGCGCGCCAGTCTGTCGCCGCCGTCACGCGACGGCTCCCACGAGGCGCAGGAGAGCGCCGAGGTCGTCGACAGCGTCCACCGGAGATCGCGGTGCGAAGCCGGCGATCGTGGCGCCGGCGAGCGGCACGCGTTCCCGCAGACGCCGCAGGGCAGCGCTCAGCGGGGCAGCGCCGACGCCGAACGGCGCGGGGCTGGAGACCCCGGCGATCTCCGAGGGGTCCAACACGTCGACGTCGATGTGCACCCACACCCGGGTGGCTCCCGTCGCGGCGATCGCGTCGGCGAGCGCGTCGGGGTCGTCGAGCGCGTCGGCGGAGAGGCCGGTGAGGCGGCCGAGCGGTTCCTCCTCGCCCTCGTCGACGGCGCGCGCACCGAGCACGACGACGCGATCCGCGGGGATTCCGGGAGACAGCGCCAGCCGGGGTTCGCCCTCACCCAGCACGGCGCGCAGCGCCATGCCGGAGAACGCGCCGGACGGGGACGAATCGGGGGTGTGCAGATCGGGGTGGGCGTCGCACCACAGCACGGCGAGGTCGTCGGTGCCCTCGGGCAGGGCGTCCAGCGCGGCGACGGTGATGCTGCAGTCGCCGCCGATCAGCACGGCGCCCGGGACGAGATGATCGCGGACGAGCTGACGCACGCGCTGCAGGGCGCTGAGCCGATGCACGCCGGTCCCGAGGGACTCGCCCGCCTCGAGCGGGACGTCGAGGACCGTGGTGGCGGCCCGGGGCAGATCTCCCGCGATCGCGGCCGCCCCGTCGGTGAGGAGCATCGCTCGTGCAGCCGGGGAGCCCTGCCACTGCGGGACGACGAGGAAGTGGGCCATGACGACCTCCGTGAACCAGAGAACGGATGCCCCGGGATCCGGGTCCCGGGGCATCCGCGCGAAATCAGGACTCGAGCTGTCCCTGGGGGCCGCCGGCCTTGAGCTCGGCCAGCCGGGCCTCGACCTCGGTGAGCTCACCGAGGTCGTCCAGGCTCTCGAACTGGGCGTCGAGGCTGGACGCGGCCAGCTCGATCTTGCCCTGCGCGAGCGCCTCCTGGCGGCGCACCTTGTCCTCGAAGCGGCCCAGCTCGCTGGTCGGGTCGAGGACGTTGATCGACGAGACCGCGTCCTGCACCTTGGTCTGCGCCTCGGCGACCTTGGCGCGGGCGAGCAGTTCGCTGCGCTTCGCCTTGAGCTGCTCGAGCTTCTCCTTCATGCCGTTCAGGCCGCTCTTCAGCTTCTCGACGATCTCGGTCTGCGACGCGATCGTCGGCTCGGCCGCCTTGGCGTCGCGCTCCTCGCCGATCTGGCGCTGCAGGGCGATCTTGGCGAGGCTGTCGAACTTGTCGGCGTCCGCCGTGCTGCCCGCCGCGCGCAGCTCGTCGGCCTTACGGCTGGCGGCCAGCGCCTTGTTGCCCCAGTCCTTGGCGGCCTGGAGGTCTTCCTCGTGATCGCGCTCGAGCAGGCGGAGGTTGCCGATCGTCTCCGCGATCGCCGCCTCGGCGTCCGCGATGCTGTTGGTGTAGTCGCGCACGAGCTGATCGATCATCTTCTGCGGGTCCTCGGCGGAGTCGAGGAGCGCGTTGATGTTGGCCCGGACGAGCGTCGAGATGCGCCCGAAGATGGACTGCTTGGCCATGGTGTTTCCTTTCGGTTGGAACGGTGTCTGGAAGGTTCAGGTCTGCGGATTCTGCGGATGCCGGGTCAGAAGCGACCGCCTCGGGATCGTCCGCCGCGCGAGCCTCCGCGCGATCCGCCGCCGAAGCTGGACGGACGGTGCCCGCGGCTGCTGCTGCCGCCGCTGGAGCGCCAGCTGCTCCCGCCGCTCCAGGAGCCGCCTCCGCCGCCTCCGCCACCGCCGGCGAAGAGCCCGCCGAGGATGCCGCCGAGAATGTCTCCCGCCAGCCCGCTGTCGGTGCCGTAACCGCGCCCGGGCGTCCCGTAGCCGGTGCCGAACGGCCCGCTCGGGCTCCAGGACTGCACCTCGCTCTCGGCCGTGGAGATCGCCTCCGAGGCCAGATGGTAGGCGCGTGTGGCGCGTTCGACGGCGCGTGCGGGATCCGAGGCGCGGACGGCGACCGCCTCGCGGTACGCCGCATCCGCCTCGGCGAGTCGGGTGCGTGCGGTGGGACCGATGGCACCGCGACGGGTTGCGAGGTAGTCGTTCGCCGCGGCGAGCTGGGACTGCGCCTGCAGCAGGCGCTGGCTCAGCGCGCGCTCGGTGCGCTGGGCCTGCTCCGCGGCATCCCGCACCTGCGCCAGCGCGGTGTCGATCTCGGTGTTGACCGCGGTGAGCGTGTCGACGAGGCGCTGCGGATCCCGGCCGGTCCCGGTGAGGGCCGCGGCGGACTCCGTCACGCGGGTCCGTGTGCCGGCGACGAGCGGCGCCAGCGCCCCGTGCGGGTCCGGCGCCTGCGCGGCGGCGGCGAGGTCGGCCTCGAGATCCGCGATGAGCGCCTTGGCCTGATCCTCGATCGAAGCGAGGCCCGAACCGAGGGTGTTCACCGCTGTTGCGAGCTGCTCGGCTTGGATGATCGCCTGCTCGGCGGTGCGGATCGAGAACGCGGCCTCACCGCGCTTGCCGGCCGTGAGGTGCCCGCGGGCCTCTGCGATCTCGGCGTCCGCGAGTGCGAGGCGCTCCGCGGCCTGGACGGGGTTGTCCGCCACCGTGCTGAGCGCCGCTTCCGCGTAGGTGCTTCGCAGGGTCGTCAGCGCCGCGGGCAGTGCGGTCACGGCATCCTGCACCTGTGCCCGCCGGACCTCGACGCGCTGCAGGGCGGCGGGTGCGTCCGCCTCGAGCTTGCGGAGCTCCTCGAAGGCTTCGATGTTGTCGTCGAGCAGCTCGTCGGCCGCCGTGCACAGCTCGATGATCTGGATGTGCCAGGCGCGGCGCTGCTCGACCGAGTCCTCGATCTCGTCATCGAGCTGTTGCTTGAGCGCGAACGCCTCGGCGACCCTCGCCTTCGCGCTCTCCACCACCTGGGTGAACGGCGCGATGGAGTCCTCGCCGAACTGGGCGGCGGCGAAGCCGAGCTCCTCTCGGCTTGCCGTGATGGCGTCGTCGGCGGCCACCAGCGCACTGCCGGCCTGACGCTCCAGGTCGGCGTCGCTGATGCTCGAGTACGGGTCGTCCGGGTCGGCCACAGCGGGCTGCGCACCGCGCGCCTTCTTCCGCGCGCGGACGACCAGCCAGACGATGAGCGCGGCGACGGCGGCCACGAGAAGGACGATCAGGAAGACCCAGCCGGCGTTCGACGGGCCGGGGAAGGCGTCGGCGGCGGCGACGATCGCACCGTCCCAGTCGTCGTCGCGCAGCCGGTCCTCGACCGCCTGCGCGACCGCGTCGATCTCGCTGTCGCTGAGCGGTCCCGCGTCATCGACCGAGAGGGCGTACTGGCGGGACTCGGTGGCGATGGCGAGCAGGTACTGGTCCGCGGCGAGTCCGTTGTCGACCGCCGTGTCGTTCGCCCAGCCCACGCTGTCCGACGGATCGGTGAACTCGTCGACGATGACGACGTAGAGGTCGCCGCCTGCGGCTTGACTCAGCGTGTCGAGACGCGCGTTAGCGGCCTCCAGCTCCGAGGGACTCAGCACTCCGGCGTCATCCGTGACGAACCCGGGATCCAGCGTGACAGGCGGCGTGGCCAGGGCGCTCGACGCGACGGAACCGGACAGCAGGACCGCCCCGATCGCCCCCAGGACGATCGTCATCCGAGACCGCATTCTGCTCCCTCCGCGGAGACCCCGGCCCCCGTCGAGCACGAGTCTATTCACTGTGGTGGGCCGAGGATAGCGACTGTAGGGAATCATTCTGTGTCGTCGCCGGGAACGCTCCGAGCGACGCATACCCTGGAAGGCATGGACGACAGGTACGGCTCCGATGTGCTCGCGGCGGGATGGCGGGAGCGGTCGGCGAAGAAGGTGCCGCAGGTTCCGGCCGAGATCGATCTCGTCGTCGAGGTCGCGGAAGACGGGTTCTGCGGAGCCGTCACGGCCGTCCGCAGCGGAACCGTCGAACTCGAGGACTTTCGCGGCCGCCGGCGTCTCTTCCCGCTCGGCGGTGGGTTCCTGATCGACGGCGAACCCGTGAAGCTGGTGCCGCCGGCTCCGAAGGAGAATGGGCCGCGACGCACGGCCTCCGGATCGTTCGCCGTGGCCGATCAGCGTGCGCGCATCGCCCTGCCCAGCCGCATCCTCGTCGAGGGGCGGCACGATGCTGAACTCGTGGAGAAGGTCTGGGGTGCGGATCTGCGGGTGGAGGGCGTGGTCGTCGAGTATCTGCAGGGCGTCGACCTGCTGGACGACCTGCTCGCAGCCGAACCGCCCAGCGCGAAGCGGCGCTACGGCGTGCTCGTCGACCATCTGGTGCCCGGGTCGAAGGAATCCCGCATCGCGGAGGCCGTCGCGCGCGGTCCGCACGGTCGGCACGTGCGCATCGTGGGACACCCCTACGTCGACGTGTGGCAGTGCGTGAAGCCCGAGGCGCTCGGAATCGCGCGGTGGCCCGAGATCCCCCGCGGCGTCGAGTGGAAGGTCGGCATCTGCCGGGCGTTCGGCTGGCCGCACGAGGACCAGGCCGACATCGCGCGCGCCTGGCAGGCGATCCTGAGCAAGGTGACCACGTACCGCGACCTCGAGCCGTCGCTGCTCGGGCGGGTGGAGGAGCTCATCGACTTCGTCACCGCTCCGTGAGCGGGGCGCTCCGTCCCGGATACCCTGGATCCATGCCCGAACCCCGCACGTTCCGCGATGAGCCCGTGTCCTTCGTCCGCCGCAGCGGGCGCATGTCGGACGCGCAGGAGCGGGCGTTCCAGAAGCTCGCGGGGCGCTACCTGCTCGACGTTCCTCGGGACGTCGCGTGGACCAGCGTGCATCCCGATGCGCGGCTGGATCCGGCATCCGAATACGGCCGGACGGCGCCGCTGATCGTGGAGATCGGCTCGGGTCAGGGTCACGCGATCGTCGCGGCCGCGTCCTCGAGGCCGCAGGACGACTTCCTCGCCGTGGAGGTGTTCCGTGCGGGCCTTGCTCGCACGATGCTGGACGCCGACAGCGCCGGCGCCCGGAACCTGCGCCTCGTCGAGGCCAATGCCCCCGAGGTGCTGTCCTCCTACCTGCCCGAGGGAGCGGCCTCCGAGGTGTGGATCTTCTTCCCGGATCCGTGGCACAAGAAGAGGCACACCAAGCGGCGGCTCGTCCGGGGAGGCTTCGGACACGTCGCCGCGCGTGCGCTCGCGGACGGCGGGCTGCTGCGGCTCGCGACCGACTGGGAGGACTACGCGCTGCAGATGCGCGAGGTGCTGGATGCCGAGCCGCTCTTCGAGCGCGCCTTCGACGGGGACTGGGCCGACCGGTTCGACGGCAGGGTCATGACCGCCTTCGAGCGCAAGGGGCTGGGGAAGGGCCGCGACATCCGCGATCTCGTGTACCGGCGGGTCCCGCGCTCATGAACGCCGAGGCCGGGCCCTGGCGGACGGCGCTGGTGCCGGCGGCCCTCGTCTGCCTGGCGGCCCCCGCTTTCTTCGTCGTCCAGTGGCCCTGGCTCGGCTGGCTGCTGCTCGCGGCCGGGGTGGGCGGCGCGTGGGTCCTCGAGGGGCGCACCGTACCGGCATCCGTCGAGGTGCGAGCCGGCGGCCGGCGCGAGACGTCCCGGCTCGTCGGCCGGTCGCCCTCGCTCACCCGCGATCTGTCCCTGATCGCGATCGGGATGCTGATCGTCAGCGTCATCCCGCTCGCGGCGGAGCTCGACAACCTCGCGATGCTGCGCTTCACGCTCGCCCTCGGCGGCGCTGTGCTCGTCCCGTACGTCATCTCGCGGTTCGTCTACCGGGACCGTGCGATCTCCTTCCCGTGGCGCACCGGCAAGCGCTGGGGGAGGCTGCAGTGGGGTTGGCTCGTCGCCGTCCTCGTGCTCGGCTGGCTGATCCTGCCGTTCTACTTCATCACCAGCGGCGTCTACGCGAATTGGCCCGTTGTGGACACACCCGACCTCATCGCCCGGCTGTTCGTCGGGGTCGGCGCGGTCGGCATCTGGGACGAGCTGTTCTTCATCTGCACCGTGTTCGCGCTGCTGTGCCGGCATTTTCCGGATGCCGCGGCGAACATCCTGCAGGCCGTGGTGTTCGTCTCGTTCCTGTGGGAGCTGGGCTACCGATCCTGGGGTCCGGTGCTGACCATCCCGTTCGCGCTGCTGCAGGGGTTCATCTTCCTGCGGACGCACTCGCTCGCCTACGTCGTCACGGTGCACCTGCTCTTCGACGCCGTGGTCTTCGCCGTGCTCGTGCACGCGCACAACCCGGGGCTTCTGCCGATCTTCCTGGTCTAGCGTTTGGTGCCCGGTGGGCCGGCACGACAGAATCAGCGCATGATCATCGTCGGTCTCGTCCTCGCCGCTGCTGCGGCCGCCGTGCATGTCTTCATCTTCGCGCTCGAGTCGCTGCGGTGGACGGATCCGGACACGCGTCGGATCTTCGGCATCGCCACGGAAGCGGACGCCGCCACCATGAAGCAGCTCGCGTTCAACCAAGGCTTCTACAACCTGTTCCTCGCGCTCACGACTCTGATCGGAGTGGGGCTCTACATCCTCGGCGCCGCAACCGTCGGCCTGACCCTCGTCTTCGCCGGCACCGGCATGATGCTCGCGGCGGCCCTCGTGCTGGTGCTCTCGGACCGCACGAAGGTCCGCGCCGCGCTGACGCAGGGGACCCTGCCCCTGCTGGCGGTGCTCGCGACGTCGATCGGTCTCGCGCTCAGCTGACGCGTTCGACCGGCTGCCGCAGGATCGTCCGGCGCCGGGCGGGATCGCCCTTGCGCGGGTCACTGAAGTAGATCTCGTGATGGAGACCGGTCAGCCGCAGTCCCTGTTCGGGGATGACCTCGTCGTGCATGCGGGCGAGCACCGGCGCCTCATCGTCGAACGCTCCGACGTGCAGGGTCTGGACGCACAGGCCCTCGTGGAGCGTCTCGAGGCGCACCTCGCCGGAGCGTCCGTCGGGATTCTTCGCGGATGCCGCGGCGACGGCACCCTGGAACATCGCGTCGTCGATCCAGTCCGGCTGCATGATCAGGAGCGTCCAGGACCACCGAGACTTGTCGCGTGCGGTCGTGAAGGCGGAGTGGTCCTCCGCCCACCAGAGTCCCTCCAGGGGCATCACCACGTAGTCGCGGCCCAGCTCGCGCTTGCTGGCGAACTTCAGGCCGTAGGCGACGGGGTAGAGCGCCTCGACCGCGCTCGTGAACGACGGCGACGAGTTGGGATCCCCGTGGCCGTCGATCATCAGGTACTGCAGCGCCGGCACCTCCAGCGTGCGGAACGCATCCTTGCGCGCCTGATACGCGTCGATGGTCTTCTTGAAGTCGATCTTCTCGGTCACACGCCCATCATGCCGACTCGGGCCGCCTCCTACAGCCACCTCTTCCACTTGAACGCGGCGAACAGCCCCACGCCCACGCCCAGCATGAGCAGCATCGCGAAGGGATATCCCCAGCTCCAGTGCAGTTCGGGCATGATGTCGAAGTTCATGCCGTAGACGCTGCCGATGAGCGTCGGGGCGAACAGGATCGCCGCCCAGGCCGAGATCTTCTTCACCTCGTCGTTCTGAGCCAGCCCCAGTTCGGTCATGCGGCGCACCTCGTCGTTCTGACGCTGCGCGACGAGCGTGGCGTTCAGGCTCAGCGCATTCTCGAGGATGGCGCGGAACGAGTCGGCGCGCTCGACGATGCGCAGAGTGTGGTCGAGCACGTCCCGCAGGCTCCGCTGCAGCTCGATGTCGACCTCGTACTTGTCCGAGCCGCGGCGCAGGGCTTCGACCATCTCGACGAGAGGGCGCGTGGCGCGCTGGAAGTTGATCACCTCGCGAGAGAGCTCGTAGATGCGGCGGGACACCGCTTCGTCGCCGGCGAAGATCTGGTCCTCGATCTCGTCGATGTCGTTCTCGAGGCCGGCGATCACCGGTCCGTACTCGTCCACGACCTCGTCGAGGATCGCGTACAGGACGGCCTCAGGGCCCATCGCGAGCAGCTCCGGCGTCGCCTCCAGCCGACGACGCACCGTGGCGAGACTCGGCGACTCGGCATGACGGATCGTCACGACGAAGTCCTTGCCGACGAAGATGTGCAGTTCACCGAACTCCACCACTTCGGTGTCATCGAGATAGCGCGCCGGGCGCAGCACGACGAACAGCGTCTCGCCGTAGCGCTCCAGCTTGGCGCGCTGGTGGCCGGACAGGGCGTCCTCGACAGCGAGCGGGTGCAGGTCGAACTCATCGGCGATGGACTGCACCTCGGCCGGGCTCGGCCGATACAGCCCGATCCACGCCATACCCGTGTGCTCGCGCATGGTCTCGTACGTGTCGGTCAGGTTCGCCGGGTTGCCGGTGCGGTGTCCGTCGACGTACACGGCGTTGTCGATGAGGGCGGTCATGGTTCACCTCGATTGCTCGCTGGAAGCGACGCTGCGGCGTCGCGGTGGAGGCGCGCATGCGCGCGATCACGCCACCGCCCGCCTGCGGAGGTCAGCGCATCGAGATGCCGACCAGCGAGGCGTGAACGGTGGCGCGGCGACTATCACTGGACATCGCGCATCACCTGCCTTCGGGTCGGTCGGGGCCGTTTCGGCCTCCTGAAGCGTACACCACGGTCCTGACCCGACTCAGCGCCCACACCACGGCGGCAGCGGCGAGCAGCGCCCCGAGCAGTCCGGCGACATGCGACCAGAGCGAGACGGCACCGCGCTCGGGGAGCAGGAACCCGTATGGCACCCACCCGTCGGTGGCGCCGCGCAGCAGGACGACGGTCAGCCACACCAGGGAATAGGGCAGCGTGATCCAGAGCATCCGCCAGGCGAGGGGGCGGCGGTCCGGTGCGAAGATCCAGTCGGCGAGGACGAGGACCGGGAGCGCGACGTGCAGCGCGGCGCTCACCCAGGGCGGGGCGGAACCTGTACCGGGTACCAGCACGTTGTAGATCAGGCCGACGACGAGAAGGCAGGTCGTCGTGACGGCGCGGAGCAGGATGAGCCCGTCCGAGGGCCGGAGGCCACGCAGGTTCGTGACCCCGGCCGCGATGAGGACCACGGAGGCGATGAGCGAGGTCTGATTCGTGAAGTACCCGAAGTAGTCGAACGGGTTGCCGTCGCCGGCGCTCACCCGCAGCGCCCAGGCGTGCAGGAGGATCCCGATCGTCAGCGCGCCGACGATGATCCGCGCGAGCCCCCACAAGTGGACCGGGCGCGGCGAGGCGGGAGGAGAGGGCACGGCGACAGCCTAGAGGCGACTCCTGGCAGGTGACATCCCGGCCCGTACGCGCCAGACTCGACGCATGGCCGCCTGGGTGCTGCACGTCGACATGGACCAGTTCATCGCCGCCGTGGAGGTTCTGCGTCGTCCCGAACTCGCCGGCGTCCCGGTGATCGTCGGGGGACGGGGCGACCCCACCGAGCGGGCGGTGGTGTCCACGGCATCCTACGAGGCGCGCGCGTTCGGCATCGGATCCGGGATGCCGTTGAAGATCGCCGCCCGGAAGGCGCCGCCCGAGGCCGTGTTCCTGCCGGTCGATCACGCCGCGTACGAGCAGGCCTCCGCCGACGTCATGCAGACCCTGCGAGAGATTCCGGGCGTCGTCCTGGAGGTGATCGGGTGGGACGAATGCTTCCTGGGCATCGACGTGGACGATCCCGAATCCGTCGCACGCGCCGCGCAGGCCGCGGTTCTCGAGGCGACCGGGTTGCACTGCTCCGTCGGTGTCGGCGACAACAAGATCCGCGCGAAGATCGCCACCGAGTTCGGCAAGCCGCGCGGCGTGTTCCGCCTCACCGCCGAGAACTGGTTCGACGTCATGGGGGAGAAGTCGACGCGGGACCTGTGGGGCGTCGGCCCGAAGGTGCACAAGCGGCTGGCGTCGCACGGGATCGACACGGTCCGCCAGCTCGCCGACGCGGACGAGCAGGAGCTGATCGCGGAGTTCGGTCCCCGAATGGGCGTCTGGTATCACGGACTCGGATCCGGGCTCGGGCCCGCGACGGTCGACGACACCCCGTGGGTGGCGCGCAGTCACAGCCGGGAGACGACGTACCAGCAGAACCTGACGACGCCCGACCAGGTCGCGGATGCCGTGGTCGAACTGGCGTCGCAGGCGTTCGAGGACTGCCGTGCGGAGGGGCGGCCGGTGATCCGGGTCCACCTGAAGGTGCGATACGCGCCCTTCGAGACGAAGACGTTCGGCCGCAAGCTGGCTGCTCCCACGACCGAGCGCGAGGATGTCGTGTCGGCGGCCCTGGCGCTCGCCGCCGCGCTCGACGCGCAGCGCGAGGTCCGTCTGCTGGGTGTGCGCGCCGAGATGTCGATGCCCGCCGAGGGCGATCCCGCCGAGCGCACGCCGGTCCGCGGACGCCTCTGACGGTCCCGCCTCGTAACGATGGCGGAACGCGCCGGCAACATCGCCGGTCTAGCGTGCGATCGAGGGCGCACACGGCGCCGAGAGGAGTGGACATGCCCGCGATGATCTCCAAGCAGGATGCCGGGGAGCAGATCGACGAGCGGCGCCGGAATGCGGGACTCACGTGGCGGGCGCTCGCCTCGCGGCTCGGGGTCCCGGAGGTGTGGCTGGCGGCCGCGGTGCTCGGGATGCATCCGCTCACCCCGGCTCAGGCCGAGGAGCTCGGTTATGCGCTGGACCTGGAGGACGAGCTGATCTCGGCGCTGGTGCGCCAGCCGAATCGGGCGCCGGGTGCGGACGTGTCCGCCGACCCCACGATCTATCGCTTCCACGAGCTGATCCAGGTGTACGGGCCGGCCCTCAAGTCGCTCATCCATGACGAGTTCGGCGACGGGATCATGAGCGCGATCAACTGCAGCCTGACGTTCGAGCGCGTGCCGCATCCGGACGGCGACCGCGTCGTCATCACGATCGACGGGAAGTTCCTCCCGTACGCGTGGGTCTCCGGCACGGACTGAGCGGAGCGGTTGCAGGGGATCGCGGCACGCGGGAGGCTGGTCGCATGGCGATCTCGGAATCGGACCTCGGACACCTGCGGCGCTGCGTGGACCTCGCTCGCGAGGCGCTCGACGACGGCGACGAGCCCTTCGGTTCGGTGCTGGTGTCGGCCGGAGGGCAAGAGCTCTTCGCGGACCGCAACCGGGTGAAGGACGGTGACGCGACCCGGCACCCGGAGTTCGAGATCAGTCGGTGGGCGGCGCAGAATCTGTCGCCGGCGGAGCGGGCGGACGCCGTCGTCTACACCTCGGGGGAGCACTGCGCGATGTGCTCGGCGGCGCACGGCTGGGTGGGCCTGGGGCGGATCGTCTACGCGGGATCGACCGAACAGCTGCTGACGTGGGCGGCGGAGCGCGGTGTCCCTGCGGGACCCGTGGCGCCGCTCGCGATCCGCGACGTCGTGCCCGGCGCGGTCGTCGACGGGCCGGCGACGGAGTTCGCCGAGGAGCTGCGAGAGCTGCACGTGCGGCGCTGGCGACGGGACGGACTCGGGACCGACCCGTCCTCGCGGGCATGAGCGATCAGCGGGGCGAGAGCGTCGTCATCGTCGCGAGATGATCGCTGGTTCCTGCGCGGACGGTTCCGGCCGAGGACACCGCGAACCCGCGCTGGAACACGTGGTCGATCTTGACGAGCGGCAGGTCCGCCGGCCAGGTGAACCCGGTGACGCTGTCGGTCGGCCGGGCGAGCTCGAGTGCGTCGCTCAGCGGACGCAGGGCCGGATCGGTGGTCGCCGCGTTGAAGTCCCCCAGCGCGACGATCCGGGACGCCGGATCCTCGCGGACGATGGCGGCGAGCTCCTCGAGCATCCGATCGCGCGCGTCCTGCGCTCCAGGACGCACCGAGGCCGCATGCACCAGGTAGACGCGGACGGCGCCGGACGGTGCGTCGACCGTGACACGCAGGGCGCGATTCCACCCCAGTCCGAGGCTGAGAGGCTCGCCCGCCTCGAGCGGGTGCTCGCTCCAGATCCCGACCGTGCCGACGGCGTACGCGTGCGGATACTCGGCGGACAGAATCTCGGCGGCGGCCGTGCGACTCGCGGCATCCAGTTCGGTGAGCGTGATGACGTCGGGGTGCTCGGCGAGGAGGTCCGCCGCGGATCCGGCAGCGCTTCCGGATCGGGCGTGCACGTTCTGGCTCGCGATGGTCAGGCTCGTCTGCGCCGGGGCGGCCGCCAACGCGGGCAGGGCAGGAGCCGACGCGATGACGCACACAAGCACCGCGACGGCGGCGGGAATCGCCGCGCGCTTCACGAGCAGGAACACGGCGAGGAGGATGAGGACGGCGAACACGCTCAGCAGCGGGAGCGCCACCGACACCGCCGTGCCGATCGGTCCAGGGATCCAGCCGGCCAGGATCACGAGCGCGATCAGAGCGCTGACCAGGAGCAGGAGGCGCGCCGAGCGACGTCGTGACCGACTCGTCGCCGGTGGTCGCGCATCACTCCTCACATCCGTGATCCTCTCCCGGCCGTCCTGAAGAACCGCCGGACGGCCAGGAGAGGCCGGTTCAGAACCGCAGGAGCACCTTGCCCACGCGCCCTGGCGTGTTCGTCGCGCGGACGGCGTCCGCGGCATCCGCGGCGTCGAAGATCCCGGCGACGGGAAGCGTGAGCGTTCCGTCGGAGATCCGCTGGACCAGTTCGGCGAACAGCTCGCCACGCGTCGCGGCATCCATCGTCTGACCGACCCTGCTGCCCCAGAAGCCCTTGACCGTCGCCTGATTGAAGATGACGTCTCCGGAGGCGATCTGCATCACCGGGGAGCTCATGGCGCCGAAGGCGACGAGAGTGCCGTTCTCGGCCAGCAGCGCGAGCACGTCCCCGGAGGCGGTGCCGCCGACGGAGTCGATGCCCGCGACGATCGGGGCGCCGTCCGTGAGCGCGCTCGCGTGTGCGCGCCAGTCGTCCTGGTCGGTGGCCACGACGTTCTCGATGCCCTGAGCGCGCAGCTCCTCGACGCCGTCCGAGCGTCGGACGAGCCCGAGCACGTGGACGCCACGCGCTGCGCCGAGCTGGGCGAGCATGCGACCGACAGCACCGTTCGCGGCGTTCTGGACGATCCAGTCGCCCTCGCGCACGTTCAGGAACTCGAGCAGGCTGATCGCGCTGAACGGCATGGAGACCAGCTGCGCCGCCGCCTCGTCTGGGAGGCCCTCCGGGACGGGGATGAGACCCGCGGCGTTAGCGACGACGTACTCGGCCCACGCGCCGAACGTGCCGCCGGTGGCGATGCGCTGACCGACGGCGAGGTTCTCGACGCCCTCGCCGAGCGCATCGACCACTCCGACGGCTTCGGTTCCGGATGCGGCGGGCAGCTCGGGCTTGAAGCCGTAGGTGCCGCGGATCGTCCAGAGGTCGTGGTTGTGGATGGGCGACAGCAGGATGCGCAGACGCACCTGACCGGGGCCGGGCTGCGGCATCGGGCGATCCTCGAGGGCGAGCACGTCCTCAGCGGGACCGAACGCCTGGTGGATGAGCGCGCGCATCAGTCGTCCGAGACCGTGATGGCGACGTCGATGTTCCCGCGCGTCGCGTTCGAATACGGGCACACCTGGTGCGCGGCATCCGCCAGCGCCTGGGCCTGGTCGTGCGGGAGATCGGGGATGACGACCTCCAGCTGCACGGCGAGGCCGTACCCGCCCGCGCCGTTAGCGCCGATCTGGACGCGGGCGCCCACGGAGGAATCGGCGATGGACACCTTCTGGGCGCGGGCGACGGTCTGCAGAGCCGAGTGGAAGCACGCCGCGTAGCCGGCGGCGAACAGCTGTTCGGGATTCGCGCCGTCACCCGAGCCGCCCATCGACTTCGGGATCGCGAGATCCAGATCGAGACGGCCCTCGCTTGTGGCGACTCGGCCGTTGCGACCGGCGCCGGTGGCGAGGGCTTCTGCGGTGTACAGGGCTTCCATCGTGTGGATTCCTTCCATTGTCAGTTCTCAGCGGTCGGGGTGCTCGCCTGGAGCAGAGCCGTCAGCTCCTTGAGCTCGGCGATGAGGCGGAGTCGATGGTCGTCGTCGTGGATGCCGGCGAGAGCGGCCACCTGCGCCCGGATCGGGGCGAGTTCGGCGCGCAGCGCACGTCCCTGCTCGGTCGGACGCACCGTCACCACGCGCTCGTCGGACGTGCTGCGGCTCTTCGTCACGAGGCCGGCCTGTTCGAGCCGGCGCACGAGGGGGGAGAGGGTGCCGGAGTCCAGCTGCATGGCATCGCCCAGGGAACCGATCGTCTGCTCGCCGTCGTTCCACAGGACCGCGAGCACGAGGTACTGCGGGTAGGTGAGGTTCCACGGCGCGAGAAGCGTCCGGTACGCCTGCGTCGTGGCGCGGGCCGCCGAGTAGAGGGAGAAGCACACCATCTCGTCCGTGATGCTCATGTCCTCAAGGATTGCACGCGATTAGATTGTGCACAACTTAAATATCGGTTCGTCTACACCGCAGCCCACGCCCGCTTCATGGCCTCGGCTCGGTCGGACAACGTGGACGAGTCCAGGAGAACCGGGCCATCCGAGATGTCGACATTCCGGAGAGGATCGTCCTCGGAGTGCTGCGGGAGCAGGTGGCAATGCACATGCGGCATCCGATGGCCCATCACGAGGTAATCGATCTTCCGCGGCGTGAAAACCGCCTGGATCGACCGAGCGGCGCGTTGCACATCGCGCCAGAAGGCCGCCAGTGCGGCGGTGTCGAGGTCTGCGAGGTCCACGCGGTGTTCACGAAGGATCACCAGGGCGTACCCGCGGTGCGCCTGGTTCCGTGACAGCCGAACGTGCGTGGCGTCCGTCGACGTGATCAGGACGCTGTGAGGATTCTCGTCCAGGTGGGCGTCGGTGCACATGCCGCATCCCTCGGCCGAGGCGAGCCGTGCCCATTCCTCATCGCTCCACCAGGGCATCAAGGTGCTCCCCTTGTCGTCGGGAAGCTGGCGTCCGTCATGAGGACTTCGTCCGAGCGCGGAAGGGCAGGTCGCTCATGAACGTCGATCCTATGGTTCGTTCTGCCCGGAGGAGCACACCGGGCGATATGTGATCGGGAGAGCAGTCGCCGGGTAGCGTGCGTCGGAGACGGAGGGAGGGGATGCATGTCGCGATGGCCCGGAGCTCCTCAGGAGGTGTGGGCGCAGGAGGTGGCCCGCGACGCGGGATCGGCCGAGCCGCACTGGCTGCCGACTCCGGAGGATCTGCCGCCGTGGCGATCACCGGAGGAGCTCGACGCGAACTATTCGGCGCTTCCGCTCTGGTGGCAGCGGTGGATGCCGCTGATCTTCGCCCTGGTGGTCGGAGCCGTCTTCGTGCCGGTCGTGCTGGTGTCGGCTTCGCAGGCGGAGGGACTCGGCCGGGTTCTGGGTCTTGCTGTCGCCGCGCTCGGGTGCGCGGCGATCGTGGGGTGCGCGATCCGGCTGCTGTTCGCGGAGCGGAGGTTCCGCCGCCGTCGGCAGGCGGAGCTGCGCGAGATCCACATCCTGATGCGAAGGCTCGCTGTCCCCGTCTGGGCGGTGTTCGAGGATCGAGTGCGGGTGTCCGGCGGCGGCGACACCGTCTACGACCTGCAGTTCGTCTTCGATCTGCGCGTTCCTCGCGAGACACTCGCCCTGCAGCGCCGGGTGGTCGAGGCCTGGCTCGATCGGATCGTCGCCACGTCGGACACCGGGAGTCCTGAGGACTTCGAGACGGGTTTCGCGCGCCACGAGCCGGTGCACTGCGTCGACGTGTTCGGCGAGGGCATGCGCGGCGTCTGGATCTGGTCCAAGCCGGCGATCCTTCCCTTCCAGGTGCTCGGACTTGCCGTGGACGATCCGAGGGAGACTCCCTCGCTGACCGAGGAGAACGTCGCGTTCCTGAGACGCCAGCCGCGCGAGCTGCGGCGGCGTTCGGCCATCGGACGAACTCCGTGACGCGCAGCAGCCGAGGTCGTATCGTGAGTCCTGCGCGAAACCACCGGCGAAGGAGCTTCCATGTCCGACGTGCTGCACGACCTGCTCGCCCGTCATGTCGAAGCGGGGACGATGCCCGGAGCGGTGGCCACGCTCGGGCACGAGCTCACGCCGATCGCCGTGGGCTCGGCGGCTCCCGGCGGCGAACCGCTGCGCTCGGATGCGATCTTCCGCATCCAGTCGATGACCAAGGCCGTCACGTCCGTCGCGGCTCTGAGCCTCGTGCAGGACGGCATCCTCGCGTTGGACGACCCGATCGCCACCTGGATGCCGGAGCTCGCGGAGCCGCAGGTCCTGCTGCGTCCGGATGCGCCCCTCGCCGAGACCAGGCCGGCTCGGCATCCCATCACCGTACGGCACTTGCTCACCAACGGGTCCGGATACGGGATGCAGACCTCTGACACACCGCTGAACCGGGCCATGGCGGACGCCGGCATGATCGCGGGTGCCGAGCCCGTCGATCGCGGCGCGGACGAGTGGCTTGCGACGCTCGCCTCGCTCCCGCTGACGTTCGAGCCCGGTGAGGGCTGGCGCTATCACCATTCCTTCGGCCTTCTCGGCATCCTGCTGGATCGGGTGACCGACGGAGGGATCGACGAGGTGCTGACATCGACCGTGCTGGATCCCGCGGGGATGCCGGACACCGGATTCGTCGTTCCTCGGGATCAGGCTCATCGCCTGGTCGCCGCGTTCCGTCGCGAGGCGGACGGGTTCGAGGAGACCGAGCCGGCCGGCGCGGGGTTCTCAGTCGCGCCCGCTCCGTTCGACGTCAGCCACTCTGAGCTGGTGTCGACGCTCGCCGACTATCACGCGTTCCTGCGCGCTCTGGTCGACGGCCGCCTGATCGGCGAGGATCTGCGGGATGAACTGCGCACCGATCAGGTTCCGGGGGCGCTGAAGACACCGGACAGCTTCTTCCCCGGGTTCTGGGACGGCCTCGGCTGGGGCTACGGCGTCTCGGTCGTGACGGGCGGGCCCCATCGGGGCCGGTTCGGATGGTCGGGCGGCCTCGGCACGGACTTCTTCGTCGACCCGGACGGCACGATCTGCATCGTGATGATGCAGGTGGAGATGGACGAGCGGGTCTTCGCGCTGCTCGGAGAGTTGCAGGAGATGCGCGCGGGGTAGCGCTCCGGGATACGAGAAGAGGGCCGTCCGATGGACGGCCCTCTCGTGTTGTGCCCCCGACAGGAGTCGAACCTGCGACCTACGGTACCGGAAACCGGCGCTCTATCCACTGAGCTACGGAGGCGTACCGAACGACGATATCACTGCTCGGGGCCGGTCTCCGACCCGACGGGCTCCGTGGCGGCTTCGCCGCCGAACTCGGCCAGCGCCGTCGCCACCTTCTCGGCGAGGTATCGGTGCCCTTCCGTGGACGGATGCTTGCGACCCACCTCCACGTCGATGATGTCGAGATAGTTGTCCGGCGTGATCCAGTCGCGCTCGATGGGGGAGATGTACCACCATCCCCGCGCCGCGGCGAGCTCGGCGAGATCGACGTCGATCCGGGCGGTGCCCTCGCCGACCGGCAGTTCGTGGGGCGCGGGGCCCAGCACGACGATCGGGGCGTCGGGATAGAGCGCCGAGAGAGCGTCCCAGGCCGCGTTCACGGCCTCGCGATAGCCGGTCGCGCCCTGCAGGCGGTCGTTGATCGATCCCTGGATGATCACGAGATCGGGATCGATGCCCGGGTTCAACGCGGCGATGCGCGCGCCGAACGCGGGACCGTCGAGCCCTGGCTTGAGGTAACCGCTTCCGCGCACGCCCTTGACGACCGACTCTCCACCGAGCATCCCGCCCAGCTGATACGCATACCCCTGCGTGTACGGCGCGGCCGCGGAGCCGTATGTCCAGGAGTCGCCGAACACGAGCACGAGCGGGTGCTCGGGCAACACCAGCGGCGCCGGTTCCACGACGATCGGCTCGTCGCCGGCGCCGATCGGAGCCGCCTCGGGCAGCGGGGCCCACGGTCGCCACAGCCCGACGAGCAGCGCGGACAAGGCGATCAGCCCCAGCGCGCAGAACGCGAGAACGCGCCCTCGGTGCGCGCGGGAGGCCAGGTTCATGGCATGAGAGTAGATCACGATCCGCCCAGCGCAAATTCCGACCCGGTCCGAGCCGTAAACTTGAGTCCCTATGAACCCCGACACCCTCGCCGAAGCCCTTCTCGCCGTCGTCACTCCGCTCGCGGCCTCCCTGCGCCCCGACGAGGCGCTGGACCTCGCGGCATCCGACATCGTGCTGGAGCGCCCGCGCAACCGCGACCACGGCGACTGGGCGTCGAACCTGGCGATGCGCCTCGCGAAGCGCCTCGGCACCAACCCGCGCGAGCTCGCCGAGCAGATCGCGACCGGTCTCGCCGCCGTCGACGGTGTCGCGAGCGCCGAGGTGGCCGGTCCCGGGTTCATCAACATCCGTCTGGATGCCGCGGCCGCCGGTGTCCTCGCCCGGACCATCGTCGAGGCGGGAGCCGCCTACGGCACCAACGACTCGCAGAAGGGCGTGTCGGTCAACGTCGAGTTCGTGTCGGCCAATCCGGTCGGGCCGCTGCACATCGGGCACACCCGCTGGGCCGCCCTCGGAGACGCGATCGTGCGCCTGCTGCTGGCCAGCGGAGCCGAGGCCGTGCGCGAGTACTACATCAACGACGCCGGTGCGCAGATGGAGCGGTTCGCCGGCTCGATCCTCGCCGCGGCGAAGGGTGAGCCGACCCCCGAAGGCGGCTACCCGGGGGAGTACATCACGACGCTCGCCGGCCGCGTGCTCGAGGCACGCCCCGATCTGCTCGGCCTGCCCGAGGGCGAGCAGCTGGTCATCGCCCGTGATCTCGCGTACGAGTACCAGCTGGCCGAGATCAAGGACTCCCTCGAGCAGTTCAACGTGCCCTTCGACGTCTGGTTCTCCGAGCGCACGCTGCACGCCGAGGACGCCGAGGGCTCGAGCCTCGTCGATCAGGCCGTCGACCGGCTGCGCGAGCAGGGACACGTGTTCGACGACGAAGGCGCCGTCTGGGTGCGCACCACCGACTTCGGCGACGACAAGGACCGCGTGATCCGGCGCTCGAACGGCGAGTACACGTACTTCGCCGCGGACGCCGCGTACTACCTCAACAAGGGCGACCGCGGTTTCCAGAACAAGATCTACCTGCTCGGCGCCGACCACCACGGCTACGTGCATCGCCTGAAGGCCATCGCGGGTGCCGCGGGTGAAGACCCCGAGAAGAACATCCAGGTCCTCATCGGGCAGCTCGTCTCGGTGCGGGGAGCCCGGTTGTCGAAGCGTGCGGGCAACATCATCGAGATGGACGACCTCCGCGCCTGGATCGGCACCGACGCGCTGCGGTACGCGCTGGAGCGGTCACCCGCCGACTCGCCCCTCGACCTCGACCCCGAGCTGCTGCAGAAGCGCACGAACGACAATCCGGTCTTCTACGTGCAGTACGCCCACGCGCGCACCCACAACGTGTCGCGCAACGCCGCGGACTCCGGTGTGGACCGCGGCGAGTTCGCCCCCGAGACGCTCACGCACGAGACCGAGGCCGCCCTGCTCGGCGCGCTGCAGGAGTTCCCGCGCATCGTCGCCTTCGCCGCGGAGGTGCGCGAGCCCCACCGCATCGCGCGCTACCTCGAGGAACTGGCGGGGCTGTACCACCGCTGGTACGACAACTGCCGGGTCATCCCGCTGAGCTCCGACCCGATCGAGTCCGTGCACCGCACGAGGCTGTGGCTCAACGACGCCGCGGGACAGGTGTTCCGCAACGGACTGGGCCTGCTCGGCGTGTCCGCCCCGGAGCGGATGTAGTCCCCACGACGCCGACCCACCAGGATGGACGCATGAGCGACGACAACCCCACGCTGCCGTACCCGGATGCGTCGACCGAGCATCCGACCCTGGTGATCCCCGGGCAGAAGGACGACGAGGCGGCGGACGCCCGCCCCCGGCGTCCGCGGTGGCCATGGGTCGTCGGCATCGTCGTCGTGGTTCTGGTGGTGCTGGTCGTCGCGGCCGAGCTGATCGCCCGCGCCGTCCTTCCCGGGATCGTCCGCGGCATCGTCGTCGAGCAGCTGGACCTGCCGGCCGATCAGCAGCTCGACGCGCACGCCGAGGGCCTCCTCCTGCCGCAGCTGATCTCGGGGCGCCTCGACGAGCTCACGCTCTCGACGGACTCGATCACCCTCGGCGGCATCACGGGCTCGGCGGACGTCACGGCGCTCGGCGTGCCGCTGGGCGGCGGTGACCTGGAGGCCGCGAGCGGCACGGTTCGCATCGATCAGGAGCAGCTCCAGAACCTGCTGGCGCAGAGCGACCTGCCGATCGAGGAGATCGCCTTCGAGGAGCCGGATGTCGTGGCCTCCGGTTCCGTGGACGTCCTCGGATTCAGCCTGCCGATCTCGCTCACGGCGACGCCAGGGGCAGAGGACGGCGAACTGACCCTCACGCCGATCGCCCTCCTCATCGGTGGCGTCGAGCTCAGCGCGGATCAGGTGTCGGCGCGACTGGGCGACCTCGGCGCGCGCCTCACCGAGACCCAGCGGATCTGCATCGCCGATCAGCTGCCTGCGGGCATCACGCTCACCGGCCTGACGATCGACGGCACCGAAGCGGTCGCGGACCTGTCCGTCGACGGCGGCATCGTCACGGACGCGGCACTGCAGCAGAACGGGACCTGCGGCTAGGACTTCCGCTCCGGCAGAGCATCCCTGGCGGCCTTCAGATTCGACACCGCCACCGACACGTCGTGCTCGGCCCGCTGGACCCGCCGCTGCGCCAGCGTGCGAGCCCCGAAGCGCGCGCTCACGCGGTCTTCGTGCTCCTCGATGCCCGTGACGATCACGGCGCATGCGATCAGGATCACCTGCGCCGAGAAGTTCAACCAGATCAGCAGAGCCAGCAACGAGGCGAACGAGGCCAGCAGCGGATTGGACGAGGCCCCGCCGACGAACAGACTCGACAACTCCTGCAGGACGATCAGGCCGACGGCCCCGAGCAGGGCGCCGGGCCACAGGGCGCCCCAGGGGGCGCGCCGTCCGGACAGCAGCATCCAGACGCCGATGATCAGTGCGGCGTCGAGCGCGAGGACGATGAGCAGAGAGAGGGCACGCACACCCCACAGGGCTGCGGGGGAGTCCGCCGCGATGCCCAGGAGCCCGGTGATCCAGGACACACCGAGCCGGCCGAGCACCGTCAGCGCCGCGGCGGCCAGGAACGCCGCCGCGATCCCGGCCGCGAGCAGGATGTTGCGCAGGACGACCCAGACGATCATCACATCATCGAGGACGGTGTCCGCGATGGTCCTGACAGCCGTGCGCAGCGACCCGACGGCGCCGAGAGCGGCGCCGATCAGCGCCACGAACGAGATGACCCCGGCGATCGAGAGTCCCGCCGGAACCGGGATCCTGTCCGGATCGGTGATCACCCCGTCCTCCCCGAACAGGCCGGGGATCGCGGCGTCCACGGCGGCGATCAGCGCCCGCCAGGCCTGCGGGTTGTCCGCGAGCCAGACCGTGGCGATCGAGAAGCCCAGCAGGACGCCGGCGAACACACTGAAGAGCGAGCGATAGGTGATGCTGTCGGCGAGCATGGGGCCGCGCCGCTCCGAGTACAGCAGCAGGGCGCGGACCAGGCGGCGCTGCAGAGCCCAGGCCGTGACGCGCTGGATGAGCCCGGCGATCCCGGTCGGCTGGGACGGGGCGGGTTCGGAAGGCGTGTCGTGTGCAGGCTCCATGCCGCCAAGGTAGGGCACCGCGCCCGCGCAGGACAGGGGGCTTGCCCCGTGTCGACCGGATCGCGTATGCGCCCGGAACATGGCGTCACCGTGGCAGGGCGGCAACGGCGCTTGCCCTAGAATCGGGGGCAGCCTCGCCGAGCGTCTCCTCGCCCGAGGATCCCGTCTCCACGATTGGTCCGCTGTGCTTCCCCCTGCCGATTCACTCGCCCCGGAATGGCTTCGCGTGCCCGAGGACGCGAACGATCTCGCGCCCGGCGTCTGGCCGGCTTCGGCCCGGCGCGACGACACCGGCCAGCTGCGCATCGGCGGCATCGCTGCTGCGGATCTCGTGCACGCCCACGGTTCTCCGCTGCTCGTGCTCGACGAGGACGAGGTGCGCACGCGCGCCCGCGCGTTCCGCGACGCGTTCGCCGCAGCGACGGCCGAGCACGGCGGCACATCGCGCGTCTACTATGCCGGGAAGGCGTTCCTCTCCACCGCCGTCGCGCGCTGGGTCACAGAGGAGGGCCTGAACGTCGATGTGTGCACGCGCGGTGAACTCGAGGTCGCGCTCGCCGCCGGCGTGGCACCCGGGCGCATCGGCTTCCACGGCAACAACAAGTCCGTTTCCGAGCTCGAGCGCGCCGTCGAGGTCGGGGTGGGCACGATCATCGTCGACAGTCTCATCGAGATCGAGCGGCTGGCTGCCATCACCGCGCGCACGGGTGCCGTGCAGAGCATCCTCATCCGCGTCAACAGCGGCGTCCACGCCGAGACGCACGACTTCCTCGCGACGGCGCACGAGGATCAGAAGTTCGGCTTCTCCTTCGCGGACGCCGAGGGCGCGGTGTCGCGCATCCGCGAGCTCGACGGGCTGCGGCTGATCGGCCTGCACTGCCACATCGGGTCGCAGATCTTCGGGGTCGGCGGCTTCCGCGAATCCGCAGCGCGCGTGCTCGAGCTCCACGAGCGTCTGTGCCAGGGCGGGGAGCTGCCGTTGCTGAATCTCGGCGGCGGGTTCGGCATCGCGTACACGCGGGTCGACGACCCGACGCCCATCGAGCTGCTCGCGTCCGAGATCGTCGACGCGGTGGCGGCAGGTTGCGCTGTCCGCGGCATCCCCCTGCCCGAGCTGGCCTTCGAGCCGGGGCGGGCGATCGTCGGCACGGCGGGAGTGACGCTGTACGAGATCGGCACGACGAAGGACGTGACCCTGGATGCCGGGTCCCGCCGCTATCTCAGCGTCGACGGCGGCATGAGCGACAACGCCCGCCCCGCGCTGTATGGAGCGCAGTATTCGGCGCGGCTCGCGTCGCGCGCGGGCAGCGGCGAGCCGGTGCTGGTCCGCGTCGTCGGCAAGCACTGCGAGTCCGGCGACATCGTGGTCGATCACGAGTACCTCCCGGAGGATGCTGGGCCCGGCGACCTTCTCGCGGTGCCCGCCACCGGCGCCTACTGCGCCTCGCTGTCCAGCAACTACAACCACGTCCCCCGGCCCGCCGTGGTCGCCGTGTCCGGCGGCGCCGCCACGGTGATCGTGCGGGGAGAGACGATCGACGACCTGCTCGCGAGGGATGCCGGGATCGCCGGCGCCCGCGCGGCCGACACCGGGGCCGTGCGCCTCGCAGAAGGAGAACGATGACGCAGCTGGGGGATCCGGCACAGTACCGACGACTTCGGGTGGCGCTGCTCGGCGCCGGAGCGGTGGGATCGCAGGTGGCGTCTCTGCTGCTGCGCCACGGCGACGAACTCGCCGACCGTGCCGGAGCGCGACTGGAGCTGGCCGGCATCGCGGTCCGCAACCCCGACGCCCCGCGTGACGTCGATCTGCCGCGCGACCTGTTCACGACGGATGCCGAGGACCTGATCCTGGGCAGCGACATCGTCATCGAGCTCATGGGCGGCATCGAACCGGCACGCACGCAGCTGCTGCAGGCACTGAACTCCGGTGCCGACGTCGTCACCGCGAACAAGGCGCTGCTCGCAACGCACGGTCCTGAGCTGTTCGAAGCGGCCGACCAGGTCGGCGCCTCGGTGTACTACGAGGCGGCGGCGGCAGGCGCCATCCCGATCATCCGTCCGCTGCGCGATTCGCTCGCCGGCGACCGCGTGGTGCGGATCATGGGGATCGTCAACGGCACCACGAACTACATCCTGGACCGCATGGACACCGAAGGCGCCGACTTCGACGCCGTGCTGGCCGATGCGCAGCGCCTGGGGTACGCCGAGGCCGACCCGACGGCGGACGTCGAGGGCTACGACGCCGCGCAGAAGGCGGCGATCCTCGCGAGCCTCGCCTTCCACACCACGGTTCCTCTGGACGCGGTGCACCGCGAAGGCATCACCGGGGTCACGGCGGGAATGATCCAGCAGGCGCGCGAGGCCGGTTACGTCATCAAGCTCCTCGCCGTATGCGAACGCGTCACGGTCGACGAGGCCGAGTCCATCTCGGTGCGCGTGTACCCGGCACTCGTCTCCCGCAGCCATCCGCTCGCGTCCGTGCACGGAGCCAACAACGCCGTGTTCGTCGAGGCGGAAGCCGCTGGTCCGCTCATGTTCTACGGCGCGGGGGCCGGCGGAGTGCAGACCGCTTCCGCCGTTCTCGGCGACGTCGTGTCGGCCGCGCGCCGGCACATCGCCGGCGGTGTCGGCGTCGGCGAATCCACCAGGGCGGGACTCCCGATCGTCCCGATCGCCCACGTCACGACGCGCTATCAGATCACGCTCGAGGTCGAGGATCAGCCCGGAGTCCTGGCACGGATCGCCGGGATCCTCAGCGAGGGCGGCGTCTCGGTGGCGACGGTCGTGCAGACCGTCGATGACGAGGACGCAGGAACGGCCCGGCTCGTGATCGGCACGCACCGGGCGACCGAGGGCGCCCTGAGCGCGACCGTCGAACAGCTGGCCGCCAGTGAGGTCGTGGATCGCGTCGTCGCCGTGCTCCGCGTCGAGGGGGAGTGAGATGACGTCGATCGTCGTCCGCGTGCCCGCCACCAGTGCGAACCTCGGACCCGGATTCGACACGCTGGGCCTCGCGCTCAGCGTGTACGACGAGCTCGAGATCACCGTCCTCGACGACGACCGCCTCGAGATCCAGGTCGCCGGCACCGGGGCGGATGAGATCGCGCGCGACGAGTCGAACCTCGTTTACCGCTCGATCGCGCATGTGTACGCGGATGCCGGTCGAGAGGTCCCGGGTCTGCGCATCGTCGCACGCAACGGTGTCCCGCACGGCCGAGGCCTGGGTTCCTCCGGCGCGGCGGTCGCCGCCGGCGTCCTCGCGGCCGCCGGCCTGCTCGCGCGGGCTGTGTCCCTCGACGAGGACGCCCTGCTGCGCCTGGCCACCGAACTCGAGGGACATCCGGACAACGTGGCGCCCGCGCTGTTCGGCGGGCTGACGATCGCGTGGACGGGACAGGACGGGCCGCGCCACAAGAAGCTGCTCGTGCACCGCGGCGTCGCGCCGCTCGTGCTCGTCCCGGAGCACACGATGTCGACGACTCTTGCGCGGTCGCTCCAGCCCGCGCAGGTCCCGCGCGAGGACGCCGTGTTCAATGTGTCGCGGTCAGCGCTGCTGATCGCGGCGCTGACGCAGAGCCCCGAGCTGCTGCTCGACGCCACGGCGGATCGGCTGCATCAGGACTACCGCGCCGAGGCGATGCCCGAGACGTACGCGCTCGTACAGGCGCTGCGGAAGGAAGGCTTCGCCGCCGTCGTCTCGGGGGCCGGCCCGAGCGTCCTGGTGCTCTGCGACGGCCCCGGCCGACGGCGCGAGGCCGTCGAGGTGGCGATGAGGGCCGCCGACACCCCGTGGGAGTCCCTCATGCCGGCCGTCGATGTGCGGGGTGGTACAGTAAAGGAACGAGCGGAGGGGTCCGCGTAGTTTCGTGAATCTGGCCCCCATCGCAATCTGCGAATTCCGTACGTCACATCCAGAGCCTTCATCGCTCTGGCCTCCGCGCGCCACGCGCCCGTGCGTACGAACGTGCATGGCACCCGTCGTGCACGAATGACGCTCACATCCCACGACATATAAGGGAGTACTCGTGGAGAACTTCTCCGAGACCCAGAACGACCAGCCCGCAGCGGCAGCCCCTGCCGCCGAGGCTCCTGCCGCCGACACGACCGCGGAGACCGCGGCGCCGGCGCGCAAGCGCGCTCCTCGCCGCGCGACCAGTGCCACCGCGGCCGCCAAGGCGGCGGCCGAGAGCGCCGCCGAGGCGCCTGCCGCGGCCGAGCCGGCGGCGTCCGACGCCCCGGCCGAGCCGGCCCCCAAGACCCCGCGCCGCAGCCGCGCCAAGAAGGCGGATGCCGCGGCCTCCGAGGCTCCGGCCTCCGACGCGCCTTCTGCTGACGCCCCTGCCGCCGCCGAGGCTCCGGCAGGCGACGGCGAGCCCGCGGCGGCCCCCAAGGGCCGCAAGCGCCCTGCGAAGAAGAAGGCGGACGCCGAGACGACTGACGACGCCGCCGAGGCGAAGCCCGCGGAGAAGGCTGAGGCGAAGGGCGAGAAGGCCGAGAAGGCCGACGCGAAGAAGGACGACGCGAAGGACGCGGCCAAGGGCGACGCGGCTGCGGCATCCACCGACGAGTCCGCGAAGCAGAGCGCCTCCGACGCCGAATCCGGCGCCGAGTCGGGCGAGGAGGGCTCGGGCCGCAGCCGGAGCCGCAGCCGGAGCCGCAACCGCGGACGCGGCGGGAACGGTCAGAACGGCAACGGCCAGGAGCAGCAGTCCTCGTCGGCGGACGAGGAGCAGTCCTCCGGACGCAACCGCCAGCGCAACAAGCGCCGCGGCGGTGGCAACCAGACCGCCGACGAGTTCGAGACCGAGATCGGCGAGGACGACGTCCTGATCCCGATCGCCGGCATCCTGGACGTGCTCGACAACTACGCGTTCGTGCGCACCTCCGGCTACCTGGCCGGAGCCAGCGACGTCTACGTGTCGCTCGGGCAGGTCAAGAAGTACAACCTGCGCAAGGGCGACGCCGTCGTCGGTGCCATCAAGCAGCCGCGCGAGGGCGAGCAGCAGGGACGCCAGAAGTACAACGCGCTCGTGAAGGTCGACTCGATCAACGGCCTGTCCGTCGAGGATGCCGCCGCTCGTGTCGAGTTCGGCAAGCTGACGCCGCTGTACCCGCAGGAGCGTCTGCGCCTGGAGACCGCGCCCGAGAAGCTGACGCAGCGCATCATCGACCTGGTCGCCCCGATCGGGAAGGGTCAGCGCGGTCTCATCGTCGCGCCCCCGAAGGCGGGCAAGACCATCGTGCTGCAGCAGATCGCGAACGCGATCGCGCAGAACAACCCCGAGGTGCACCTCATGGTCGTGCTCGTGGACGAGCGCCCCGAAGAGGTCACCGACATGCAGCGTTCGGTGAAGGGCGAGGTCATCGCCTCGACCTTCGATCGCCCCGCGGAGGACCACACCACCGTCGCCGAGCTCGCCATCGAGCGCGCCAAGCGGCTGGTGGAGCTGGGCCGCGACGTCGTCGTTCTGCTCGACTCGATCACGCGTCTCGGCCGTGCCTACAACATCTCCGCCCCGGCATCCGGCCGCGTGCTCACCGGCGGTGTCGACGCCTCGGCGCTGTACCCGCCCAAGCGCTTCTTCGGCGCCGCGCGCAACATCGAGAACGGCGGATCGCTCACGATCCTGGCCACGGCGCTCGTCGAGACCGGTTCGAAGATGGACGAGGTCATCTTCGAGGAGTTCAAGGGCACCGGCAACAGCGAGCTGCGCCTGTCGCGCGCGCTGGCCGACAAGCGCATCTTCCCGGCGGTGGACGTCAACGCGTCCAGCACGCGTCGCGAGGAGATGCTGCTCAGCCCCGACGAGGTCAAGATCACCTGGAAGCTGCGTCGCGCCCTCGCGGGACTCGACACCCAGCAGGCCCTCGAGGTCGTGCTCGGCAAGCTCAAGGAGACCCACTCCAACGTCGAGTTCCTCGTCCAGATGCAGAAGTCGATCCCGGCCCCCGCGACCGGCTCCAGCCACGGGCACGAGAACAACATCCGCTGAACCGTGTTCGAGTCCGTCCAGGCGCTCATCGACGAACACCGCCGGGTCCAGGAGGAGCTCTCCGACCCGGCGGTGCACGCCGATGCCGCCCGCGCCAAGCGCGTGAACCGGCGCTACGCCGAGCTGTCCAAGATCGTGGCCGCTCACGAGGCGTGGCTCGCGGCATCCGAGGACCTGGAGGCGGCACGCGAGCTCGCCCGTGAGGACGAGGCCTTCGCGGCGGAGATCCCCGAGCTGGAAGCCGGCGTCGAGCAGGCGCAGGAGAAACTGCGACGACTGCTGATCCCGCGCGACCCGGATGACGCCCGCGACGTGATCATGGAGATCAAGGCGGGGGAGGGCGGTGCGGAGAGCGCGCTGTTCGCCGCCGACCTGCTGCGGATGTACATGCAGTACGCGGCATCCAAGGGCTGGAAGACCGAGCTGCTGGAGCGCAACGAGTCCGATCTCGGCGGTTACAAGGACGTCCAGGTCGCGATCAAGGGCGCATCGACCGATCCGGCGCAGGGAGTGTGGGCGCATCTGAAGTACGAGGGCGGCGTGCACCGCGTGCAGCGGGTGCCGGCGACCGAGTCGCAGGGGCGCATCCACACCTCGACGACGGGGGTGCTCGTCTTCCCCGAGGTCGACGAGCCGGACGAGATCGAGATCAACCAGAACGATCTGAAGATCGACGTGTTCCGCTCGTCGGGACCCGGCGGGCAGTCGGTGAACACGACGGACTCCGCCGTGCGCATCACGCACATCCCGACCGGGATCGTCGTGTCGATGCAGAACGAGAAGTCGCAGCTGCAGAACCGGGAGGCCGGCATGCGCGTGCTGCGCGCACGCCTGCTCGCCAAGCAGCAGGAGGAACTGGATGCCGCGGCCTCCGACGCCCGGCGTTCGCAGATCCGCGGGATGGACCGCTCCGAGCGGATCCGGACCTACAACTTCCCGGAGAACCGGATCGCGGATCACCGCACCGGCTTCAAGGCGTACAACCTGGACCAGGTGATGGACGGCGCGCTGGATCCCCTCATCGAGAGCGCGATCCACGCCGACGAGGAGGCGCGCCTCGCCGCCGTCGGCCGCGAGTCCTGACCGGCGGTCAGATCGAGCCTTGACCGGCGGCCGCTGCGCGCCCGCCTCAAGCCCGTCTATATGGCGCAAATGCTCGGTTCGCACGGCGTGTCGCGTGCATTTGCGCCACATTGACGGGGGTTGTGGAGAAGCCGAGCGAGCCGGAGGCGAGATCGGGCATGGTGGCGGCATGCTGCGGCCTCTTCCTGACGGACTACCGGACGTGTTCCGGGTGCGCGACGCCCGGGACCAGGGGGTCGGGCGGCGCCGATTGGATGCTCCCGACCTGGCGGCACCTTTCCGGGGCGTCCGGTTGGACGTCCGTGCGAGCCTGCAGGATCCCTCGTCGGAGGATCCCTGGGAGCGACGGCGTGACGCGCATCTGCGCCTCCTGCGCGCATACCTTCCCGTCCTGCCCGATGACGCCTACTTCTGCGGACCAAGTGCGGCGGTCGTGTGGGGGATTCCGTTGCCTCCGTGGGGTTGGCCGGATGAGCTGCACGTCGGTGTCCATCGGCCTCGGCGCGCGCCGCGCCGTCCCGGTGTCGTCGGGCATCAGCACACGCGCGGTTTCGTCAGGACGGTCGAACACGACGGACTGCCGGTGACGGACGCGGCGAGCACCTGGGCCTCGCTCGGAGGTGCGCTGGGGCTCGACGACCTCGTCGCCGCGGCCGACCGGGTCCTTCGCGTGCCGCGGCATCCCGGCGGGTTCGCGGAGGTGACGGAGGAGGCGCTCGCGACGCGCGACGAGCTCGAGCTCCTCGCGCGGCGCAAGGGTCGCCCCGGAGCCCCGCGGCTACGGCGCGCGCTGCAGCTGGCGCGCACGGGCGCATCGTCCCCGCCGGAGACGCACGTGCGGCTGATCCTCTGTCGCGCGGGACTTCCGGAGCCGGTCCTCGACCACGACGTGTACGACGATAACGGCCGCTTCCTGGGATGCAGCGAGTTGGCGTACCCGGACCTCAAGGTCGCGATGGAATATGAGAGCGATGGCCATCTGAGCCGTCATCAGCTCCAGCGGGACATCGACAAGTACCAGGCGTACGCCGAGGCGGACTGGTACCCCGTCCGTCTGACGTCTGACCATGTCTACCGGAACCCTCGGGAGACGGTGCGTCGCGTACGTGAGGCGCGTGCCGCGGCATCCGCCCGCCGTCACCGCCCGTGAGCGCCCGTCTATATGGCGCAAACGCACGCGACACGCCGAGCAGGGGCGTGCACTGGCGCCATATAGACGGGCATTACGCCGCCTCGGCGGTCAGATCGAGTAGTCGGGAGCGGTCAGCAGCGCGCGCGTGTCGTCGTGCGGCTTGCGGGTGCGCGCCTTGGCCGGCACGCCGACCAGCACGCTGTCGGCCGGTGCGTCCTTCGTGACGACGGCGTTCGCGCCGATGACCGAGCGCGCGCCGACCGTGACCGGACCGAGGATCTTGGCGCCCGCGCCGACTGCGACGCCGTCGCCGAGAGTGGGATGCCGTTTGCCGGCGTCGCGCGTGCGGCCGCCCAGCGTCACGCCGTGGTAGATCATGACGTCGTCGCCGATCTCGGCGGTCTCTCCGATGACGACGCCCATGCCGTGATCGATGAAGAAGCGGCGCCCGATGCGCGCTCCGGGATGGATCTCGATTCCGGTCAGCCAGCGCGCGAGCTGCGAGCCGAGCCGCGCGGGGAAGCGCAGCCCGCGCCGCCAGAGGGCGTGGTTGACCCGGTGCGCCCAGACGGCGTGCAGCCCGGGGTAGAGGATCGCGATCTCCAGGCCGCCGCGGGCGGCGGGATCACGAAGCCGGGCGGACGCGACGTCCTCGCGCATCCGCCCGACCCAGTGCATGCCGGGGATCGGCATCAGTCTTCGCGCAGGTCCTCGAACAGCGCGGTGGACAGGTAGCGCTCACCGGTGTCCGGAGCGACGACGACGATCGTCTTGCCCGCGCTCTCCGGGCGGGCCGCCACCTTGAGCGCCTGGGCGACCGCGGCACCGCTGGAGATGCCCACCAGCAGGCCTTCCTTCGCGGCGAGCGCACGGGCGGTCGCGATCGACTCGTCGAACTCGGCCGTGATGACCTCGTCGATGACCTCGCGGTCGAGCACGTCGGGGACGAAGTTCGGTCCGATGCCCTGGATCTTCGCGGGGCCGACGCGGCCCTCGGAAAGCAGCGGCGAGTCCTTGGGCTCGACGGCGATGACCTTCACCTCGGGCTTCGCTGCCTTGAGCGCCTGTCCGGTGCCGGTGACCGTGCCGCCCGTGCCGACGCCGGCGACGAAGACGTCGACGGCGCCGTCGGTGTCGCGGAGGATCTCCTGCGCGGTGGTCTCGCGGTGGATCTGCGGGTTCGCGGCGTTCTCGAACTGCCGGGCCCAGACCGCGCCGGGGGTCTTCTCGATGATCTCCTTGAGCGTCTCGATCGCGCCGCTCATGCCCTTGGTCGGGTCGCTCAGTACGAGCTCGGCACCGAACGCCTTGAGCAGGACACGGCGCTCCTTGGACATCGACGCGGGCATCGTGAGGATCACGCGATAGCCGCGCGCGGCACCCACCATGGCCAACGCGATGCCGGTGTTGCCGCTCGTGGCCTCGACGATCGTGCCGCCCGGCTTGAGCTCGCCGGACGCCTCGGCCGCGTTCACGATCGCGATGCCGATGCGGTCCTTGACGCTGGAGGCGGGGTTGAAGGCCTCGACCTTGACGAGGACGGTGGCGTCCAGGCCCTCGGTGAGACGGTTCAGCTTGACCAGCGGCGTGTTGCCGAAGGCTGTTGTGATGTCGGAGTGGATGCCGGGCATGAAGACGCCTTTCCTGAGCGGGTGACTGCCGACAGCCTAGGGGAGCGGTCTGTGGTGGGGACATATGTGACGGACCGTTGCGCTCTACGCTGGAGGGATGCCCGTCTCGATCGCCGCGCTCCTGCGCTCCGTCGCCCAGCAGCTCGCCGACGCGGGCGTGCCCGACCCCCTCGTGGACGCCGAGCTCCTGCTCGGGCATGTCGCCGGTCTCGGACGCGGAGCCGTGCAGGCGGCCGCCGTGCGCGGCGACGAGCTCGCGGAGGAGGACGCAGACCGTCTGCGCGCGCTCGTGGAGAGGCGTGCGGCGCGGGAGCCGCTGCAGCACCTGACCGGCACGGCGCCGTTCCGGCACCTCGAGCTCGCGGTCGGACCAGGTGTCTTCGTCCCGAGGCCGGAGACCGAGCAGGTCGCCCAGTTCGCCATCGACGCGCTCATGAACGCCCCGGATGCCGAGCCCATCGGCGTCGACCTCGGCACAGGATCCGGAGCCATCGCCCTGGCGATGGCGACCGAGGTCCCGCACGCCCGGATCTTCGCGGCCGAGCTCTCTGCGGACGCCCACGCGTGGGCCGCACGCAACACCGAGGCCGCCGCCAACCTGACGCTCGTCCACGCGGATCTCGCAGAGGCCTTCCGGGAGCTGGACGGCCGCGTCGCGGTCGTCATCTCGAATCCGCCCTACGTGCCGGACGATGCGATCCCGCGCGACCCCGAGGTCCGGCTGTTCGATCCGTCCACGGCGCTCTACGGGGGACCGGACGGGCTCGACGTCGTGCGCGTGCTCAGCCGTCGTGCACTCGCGCTGCTGCGGCCGGGGGGACTCCTGGTGATCGAGCACGGCGAGCTGCAGGGGGCGGAGGTCCGCGCGCTGCTGACCGCCGACGGCTGGCGAGCCGCGGCCACGCACCCCGACCTCACCCACCGTGACAGGGCCACCACGGCGCTGCGCCCCTGACCCGTTCCGCTTCTCCCCGACGTCTCCGCGTAGAATCGATCCGTCATGTCCCCCGTCTTCGACTGCCGCGATGAGGAGCAGCTGCTCGCCGGCATGCGCCGTGCCCGCCAGGCCATCGGCCGCGGCGAGCTCATCGTCATCCCCACCGACACCGTCTACGGCGTCGCCGCCGACGCGTTCTCGCCGGCTGCCGTCCAGCGCCTCCTCGACGCGAAGGGGCGCGGTCGCGACCAGCCGCCTCCCGTGCTCGTCTCGGGTCCCGCAACGCTCAGCGCTCTCGCGGAGTCGGTGCCCGAACCCGTCCAGCGCCTCGTCGACGCGTTCTGGCCCGGCGGCCTCACGATCGTGCTCCCCGCGCAGCGCTCGCTCTCCTGGGATCTCGGCGAGACCCAGGGCACGGTCGCGGTGCGGATGCCCGACAGCCGCGTCGCCCTCGAGCTGCTGGAGGAGACCGGTCCGCTGGCGGTGTCCAGCGCGAACCTCACCGGCAAGGACGCCGCCATCACGGCATCCGAGGCTCTGGACATGCTCGGCGACAGCGTCGCGGTGTACCTCGACACGGGCATCAGCCGGGATGGGATCGCCTCGACGATCGTCGACGCCACCTCACTCGTCCCGCGCGGCGACGACGCTCCCGCGCCGGTCGTCCGCATCCTCCGCGAAGGCGCGATCACCCGCGAGCAGCTCGAGGACGTGCTCGGCGATCTTCTCGAACCCGCCGTGCAGCCCGGCGACGTCCTGACGGACGACGGCTCGGACGGCACGGCGTGAAGCAGTACCTGTTCACGATCATCCTGACCGCGACCGTCACCTTCGCGCTCTCCTGGGTGGTCTGGCAGCTGAGCCTGCGGTTCAAGCTGTATCCGGGGATCCGCGAGCGCGACGTGCACACCACGCCGACTCCGCGTCTCGGCGGGGTCGCCATCTTCCTCGGCATCGCCACGGCGGTCGGCGTCTCCGCCGCCAATCCGTTCTTCGAGACGCTGTGGATCCCGCCGCAGACGATGTGGTCCGTGCTGTGCGCGGCCCTGCTCATCGCGGTGATCGGCGTCATCGACGACCTCATCGACCTGGACTGGATGATCAAGCTCGGCGCGCAGTTCCTGGCTGCCGGGATCATCACGGTGTGGGGCGGGATGCAGATCCTCTCGCTGCCGTTCGGCGAGATGATCCTGTTCTCGAGCTGGGTGAGCATCGCCGTCACGATGTTCGCGATCGTCGTGGTGATGAACGCGGTCAACTTCATCGACGGGCTGGACGGACTCGTCGCCGGCGTGTGCCTGATCGCGAACAGCGTGTTCTTCGCCTACTCCTACATCGTGTCGCGGGACATCGGGGCGACCACGTACTTCAACCTGTCCACGTTCCTCGCCGCCGTCCTCATCGGCGCGTGCCTGGGGTTCCTGCCCTGGAACTGGAGCCCGGCGAAGCTGTTCATGGGCGATTCCGGTGCGCTTGTGATGGGACTGCTGATGGCCACCTCCACCGTGGTGCTCACGGGGCAGTGGCCGGCGTCGGCGCTCGACCCGGAGCAGTTCGGCCGTTCACAGCTGCTCGGTGCGTTCATCCCGATCCTGCTGCCGATCGCCGTCGTGATGCTGCCGCTGCTGGACTTCGGTCTCGCCGTGTTCCGGCGCATGCGCGCGGGCAAGTCGCCGTTCTCGCCGGATCGCAAGCACCTCCACCACCGCATGCTCGACCTCGGCCACCGCGATCGCGACGCCGTGCTGATCTTCTACGCGTGGACGGCGGTCATCTCGCTCGCGCTGCTGCTGATGTACATCGGCGCGCGCGAGGACTGGATCGGGCAGTACCTCATCGGAGTCGCTTTCGGCGCCGTCGGCGTCGTCGCCTGCCTGGTCGTCACCCTCATGCCCTCACCGCGCCGCACGGCTCCGGCCGCGGCGTCGCCGCCCGCCGTGGCAACCGCACCCGAAACCCTGGAGCCCTGATGAGCCCGAGCCCCGTGTCCAGCACCCCGATCCTGCGCCGCACCCTGATCTGGTCGGCGATCGCCGCCGCCGTCCTCGCGGTCGTCGCGGGCGGCATCGGCTTCGCCGTGGCGGGGGGAGAGGGGCTCGCGAGCGGGCTGCTCGGCGTGCTGCTCGCCGTCGTCTTCCTGGGGATCACGGGCCTGAGCATCCTGATCGCCAACCGCTGGTACGGCGACCCGCTGTACGTGCAGTTCTTCTTCGCGATCGTGCTCGGCGGATGGCTGCTGAAGCTCGGCATCTTCGTCGTGATCATGATCGTGCTGGCGGGGCAGCCGTGGATCGAGCCCATGGTGTTCTTCCTGTCGATCGTCGCCGGCGTGGCCATGTCGCTGATCATCGACGTCGTCGTGCTCACCCGCATGCGCCTGCCGAACGTCAGCGACGTGCAGCTGCCGACCGAGAACCCCGAGGACCTGCCGCCGGAGGCGGGCGAGGGTGAGGCCGGCCCGAACTTGCGAAAGTCCTGATTCTGATAGTGTTGACCTGTGCCCCGCTCGTGTCCCGCGAGCGCTTGCGCCGTCACGCATCACCGACCATCGTCGCCCCGGTCCTGAACCGGTGCCCCGAAGCTGGAGCCCGCGCTGTCTAATCTTGCTGCGACCCTGATTCCCCGCCTGGCCGCCGATGGCGAGTTCCACGGCCCTTCGATGGACGAGTTCTTCCCGGAGATCCTGTTCAACGTCTTCGGCGTCGTCCCGATCCACCGCATCCACGTGATCCAGGCGCTCTCCGTGATCGCCGTCGTGCTGATCCTCTGGCTCGGCACGCGCCGGATGACAGTCGTCCCCGGTCGCTTCCAGAGCGTCGTGGAGATGGGCCTCGGCTTCGTCCGCAACGGCATCGCCCACGACCTGCTCGGACGCAAGGACGGCGACCGCTTCCTGCCGATCCTCACGACGATGTTCTTCATGATCCTGTTCATGAACATCACCGGCATCATCCCGTTCCTGAACATGCCGGGTACCGCGATCATCGCTCTGCCGTTGACGCTGGCCGTGATCAGCTATGTCACGTTCATTTACGCCGGCATCAAGAAGAGCCCGAAGAACTTCTTCAAGAACGCCCTCTTCCCCTCCGGTGTCCCGTGGCCGGTCTACTTCATCGTCACTCCGATCGAGTTCATCTCGACCTTCATCATCCGCCCCGTCACGCTGACGCTGCGACTCATGATGAACCTCGTCGTCGGGCACATGATCCTCGTGCTCTGCTTCGCGGCGACGCACTTCTTCTTCTTCACTGCAGGTGGCGGCTGGGCACTCCTCGGCGTCGGAACCCTCGCCTTCGGCGGTGCGTTCACCGTCTTCGAGATGCTGGTCGTCGTCCTGCAGGCCTACGTCTTCACCGTCCTCACCGCGGTCTACATCCAGCTCGCGGTCGCAGAAGAGCACTGAGCGGGTCGGCAACTGCCGTCCCACCCAACGAAAGGAAAAACCCGTGGACGCAACTACGGTTCTCGCTGAAATCAACGGTCACCTCGCGGCGGTCGGCTACGGCCTCGCAGCCATCGGTCCCGCCATCGGTGTGGGCATCGTCGTCGGCAAGACGATCGAGGGCGTCGCCCGTCAGCCCGAGCTGGCCGGTCGCCTGCAGGTTCTCATGTGGATCGGTATCGCCTTCACCGAGGCGCTTGCGTTCGTCGGCATCGCCGTCGGATTCATCCCCTTCCCGTAATCCGCACCGACTTCTGAAGGAGACAGGATGCTGAACGCTCTTGTCACGAACCTCGCGGCGGAGGAGACACCCAATCCGCTGATCCCCGCGTGGTACGACATCATCTGGTCGGCCCTGTGGTTCGTCGTCATCCTCGTCGTGGTGTGGAAGGTCGCCCTCCCGCGCTTCACGAAGGTGCTCGACGAGCGCTCCGCAGCCATCGAGGGCAACATCGCCAAGGCGGATGAGGCCCAGAAGCAGGCCGAGGCCGCGCTGGAGGAGTACACCCGCCAGCTCGCCGAGGCGCGCACCGAGGCCGGTGAGATCCGCGAGGCCGCCCGCGAGGACGGCAAGAAGATCGTCACCGAGGCCAAGGAGACCGCTTCGGCTGAGGCCGCGCGTCTGACCGCGGCCGCGCACACGCAGATCGAGGCCGAGCGCCAGGCCGCTCTCGTCTCGCTGCGGTCCGAGGTCGGCACGCTCGCCCTCGACCTCGCCGGTGGCGTGGTCGGCGAGACGCTCTCCGACGACGCCCGCGCGACGGCCGTGGTGGACCGGTTCCTGGCGGATCTCGAGGCATCCGAGGCGGCCAAGTAATGGGAAGCGCGACCACTCAGGCTCTGTCGGCGACGACGGCGGCTCTCTCGCAGGCCAAGGGCGTGACCCTCGGCACGGCGGAGGAGCTGTTCGCCGCCGCGCGGCTGGTGGGCGCTTCGCCCCAGCTGAGCGGCGCGCTCGCAGATCCCTCTGCCACCGCCGAGGCACGCGAGAAGGTCGTCCGTACGGTGTTCGCCGGTCTCTCGGCGAGCGCGCAGGACGTCCTCGTCGCGGTCGCGGCGCAGCGCTGGTCGGACTCCTCGGACCTGATCGACGGCATCGAGGAGCTCGCCATCCGCGCGGTGGCGATCGCCAAGCCGAAGGACGACATCGAGGGGGAGCTGTTCGGCTTCCTCCGCGTCGTCGCCGGCAACCCCGAACTGGAGCTCGCCCTGGGCAGCCGCCTGGGCGACTCCGCGGCCAAGGGCGATCTCGTCGAGAAGGTCATCAGCGGCGCCGCCGGCGCCCCGACCACGCTGATCGTCTCGTCGCTCGTGCGCCAGCCGCGCGAGCGCCGGGTGCGCCAGATGCTGAACCGCGCCATCCGCATCGTCGCTGCGCAGCGCGGCCTCATCGTCGCGACCGTCCACACGGCCGCGGCGCTGAGCGACGCGCAGCGCACCCGCCTCGTCGACACGCTGTCGCGTCGCTACGGCGGACAGGTGACGCTCAGCGAGGTCATCGACCCCCATGTCGTCGGAGGCCTGCGCGTGCAGGTGGCCGATGACGTCATCGACGGCAGCATCTCCGCGCGGCTCGCCGATCTTCGACAGAAGCTCGCGGGCTAACACGACTTCGCGCGGGGAACCGCGCACCCAGATACAAAGGGAAGACAATGGCAGAACTATCGATCAGCCCCGACGTCATCCGTGACGCGCTGAAGGACTTCGCCGCCGCGTACGAGCCGACCGCCGCCGCGGCCACCGAGGTCGGCACGGTCATCGACGCCGCAGACGGCATCGCGCACGTCGAGGGACTGCCGGGCGTCATGGCCAACGAGCTCGTCACCTTCGCGGACGGCACCAAGGGCCTGGCTCTGAACCTCGACGAGCACGAGATCGGCGTCGTCGTCCTCGGCGACTTCACCGGCATCGAGGCCGGCCAGGAGGTCACCCGCACGGGTGAGGTCCTGTCCGTCCCCGTCGGGGACGCGTTCCTCGGCCGTGTCGTCGACCCGCTCGGCAACCCGATCGACGGCCTCGGCACGATCGCCGCAGAGGGTCGTCGCGAGCTCGAGCTGCAGGCGCCGGGCGTCATGCAGCGCAAGAGCGTGCACGAGCCGCTGCAGACCGGCATCAAGGCCATCGACGCGATGATCCCGGTCGGCCGCGGCCAGCGCCAGCTCATCATCGGCGACCGCCAGACCGGCAAGACGGCCATCGCGATCGACACGATCATCAACCAGAAGGCCAACTGGGAGTCCGGCGACCCGACCAAGCAGGTGCGCTGCATCTACGTCGCCATCGGTCAGAAGGGCTCCACGATCGCCTCCGTGAAGGGCGCGCTCGAGGACGCTGGCGCGATGGAGTACACCACCATCGTCGCGGCCCCCGCCTCCGACCCGGCCGGTTTCAAGTACATCGCCCCCTACACCGGTTCGGCGATCGGCCAGCACTGGATGTACGGCGGCAAGCACGTCCTCATCATCTTCGACGACCTGTCGAAGCAGGCCGAGGCCTACCGCGCTGTCTCCCTCCTGCTGCGTCGCCCGCCGGGGCGCGAGGCCTACCCGGGTGACGTCTTCTACCTGCACTCGCGCCTGCTGGAGCGGTGCGCGAAGCTCTCCGACGAGCTCGGCGCGGGTTCGATGACGGGTCTTCCCATCATCGAGACCAAGGCGAACGACGTCTCGGCGTACATCCCGACCAACGTCATCTCGATCACCGACGGGCAGATCTTCCTGCAGTCCGACCTCTTCAACGCCAACCAGCGTCCCGCGGTCGACGTGGGCATCTCGGTCTCGCGAGTCGGTGGTGACGCTCAGGTCAAGTCCATCAAGAAGGTCTCCGGAACCCTGAAGCTGGAGCTCGCGCAGTACCGCTCGCTCGAGGCGTTCGCGATGTTCGCCAGCGACCTCGACGCGGCATCGCGTCGTCAGCTCGCCCGTGGTGCGCGTCTGACCGAGCTGCTCAAGCAGCCGCAGTACTCGCCGTACCCGGTCGAGGACCAGGTCGTCTCGATCTGGGCCGGCACCAACGGCAAGCTCGACACCATCGAGGTCTCCGACGTGCTGCGCTTCGAGCGCGAGCTGCTCGACCACCTGCGTCGCAACACGAAGGTGCTCGACACTCTGCGCGAGACCAACGTGCTGGACGACGAGACGGTCGCTGAGCTCGACAAGGTCACCGACGCGTTCATCCTGGAGTTCCAGGGCGGCAAGGGGCAGTCGATCGGCGCTCCCGGCCACGAGGAGCACGCTGCGGCCGCGGCCGAGGACGTCAACCAGGAGAAGATCGTCAAGGGTCGTCGCGCGTAACGCGCGGGGTACGCAGTTATGGGCGCTCAACTCAGGGTCTACAAGCAGAAGATCTCTTCTGCTCAGACGACCAAGAAGATCACGAAGGCGATGGAGCTCATCGCGGCTTCGCGCATTCAGAAGGCGATGGCGCGCGTGCGCGCGTCCTCTCCCTTCGCGCGTGCCGTGACCAGGGCCGTGTCCGCCGTCGCGACGTACTCGAACGTCGACCACCCGCTGACTCGCGAGCCCGAGACGATCACCCGTTCCGCGGTGGTGATCTTCTCGTCGGACCGCGGTCTCGCCGGTGCGTTCAACTCCCAGATCCTGCGCGAGGCGCTGGAGCTGGCCGAGCTGATCCGCGCCGAGGGCAGCGAGCCGGTGTTCTACCTCGTCGGCCGCAAGGCGGTCGGGTACTTCCAGTTCCGGGGCATCGAGTCCGCGGCCGAGTGGACGGGTGACACCGACACCCCGCAGTTCTCGACGGCGGAGGAGATCTCCGCGACGCTGCTCGAGGCGTTCTCCCGCGGCGGTGCCGGCGGCGGCGTCGACGAGATCCACCTCGTCTACAACCGCTTCGTCAGCATGATGACGCAGAGCCCGGAGACGGTGCGTCTGCTTCCGCTGGAGATCGCCGAGTCGGACGAGTCGGATGCCGGCCACGCCGTGTATCCGCTCTACGAGTTCGAACCGGATGCCGAGACCGTGCTGGACGCGATCCTGCCGGTGTACATCCAGAGCCGGGTCTTCAACGCCCTGCTGCAGTCGTCGGCCGCCAAGCAGGCCGCGACGCAGAAGGCGATGAAGTCGGCCAGCGACAACGCCGACAAGCTCATCACCGACTACACCCGTCTGCGCAACAACGCGCGTCAGGCGGAGATCACGCAGCAGATCGCGGAGATCGTCGGCGGCGCCGACGCGCTCGCGTCGAGCAAATAGACCATCAAGAAAGAGACGAAGATATGACCCCCACCGCAACAGCCGAGGCTGCGACCGCGGTCGTCGGGCGCGTCGCACGCGTCACGGGCCCGGTCGTCGACATCGAGTTCCCGCACGACTCGATCCCGGACATCTACAACGCCCTCAAGACGACGATCACGATCGGCGAGGAGTCCACCGAGATCACGCTCGAGGTCGCTCAGCACCTCGGCGACGACCTGGTCCGCGCCATCGCGCTCAAGCCGACCGACGGCATCGTCCGCGGCCAGGAGGTGCGCGACACCGGCGAGGCCATCTCGGTCCCCGTCGGCGACGTCACCAAGGGCAAGGTCTTCAACGTGATCGGCGAGGTCCTCAACGCCGAGCCGGGCGAGCAGATCGAGATCACGGAGCGCTGGCCGATCCACCGCCAGGCGCCGAACTTCGACCAGCTCGAGTCGAAGACCACGATGTTCGAGACCGGCATCAAGTCGATCGACCTGCTGACCCCCTACGTGCAGGGTGGGAAGATCGGTCTGTTCGGCGGCGCCGGCGTCGGCAAGACCGTCCTCATCCAGGAGATGATCCAGCGCGTCGCGCAGGACCACGGCGGTGTGTCCGTGTTCGCCGGTGTCGGCGAGCGCACGCGTGAGGGCAACGACCTCATCGGCGAGATGGAGGAGGCGGGCGTCTTCGACAAGACCGCCCTCGTCTTCGGCCAGATGGACGAGCCGCCGGGGACGCGTCTGCGCGTCGCGCTCTCGGCTCTGACGATGGCGGAGTACTTCCGCGACGTGCAGAAGCAGGACGTGCTGCTGTTCATCGACAACATCTTCCGCTTCACGCAGGCCGGTTCCGAGGTCTCCACGCTGCTGGGCCGCATGCCCTCCGCCGTGGGTTACCAGCCGAACCTCGCCGACGAGATGGGCCTCCTGCAGGAGCGCATCACCTCGACGCGCGGCCACTCGATCACCTCGCTGCAGGCGATCTACGTTCCGGCCGACGACTACACCGACCCGGCTCCGGCGACCACCTTCGCGCACCTCGACGCCACGACCGAGCTGTCGCGTGAAATCGCGTCGAAGGGTCTGTACCCGGCCATCGACCCGCTGACCTCGACGTCGCGCATCATGGACCCCCGCTACCTGGGCGAGGACCACTACCGCGTCGCCACCACGGTCAAGCAGATCCTCCAGAAGAACAAGGAACTGCAGGAGATCATCGCGATCCTCGGTGTCGACGAGCTCTCCGAAGAGGACAAGATCGTCGTGTCGCGTGCACGCCGCATCCAGCAGTTCCTCTCGCAGAACACCTACATGGCCAAGAAGTTCACGGGTGTCGAGGGCTCCACGGTTCCGCTCAAGGACACGATCGAGTCCTTCGACGCGATCGCCAAGGGCGACTTCGACCACGTCGCCGAGCAGGCCTTCTTCAACGTCGGCGCGATCAGCGACGTCGAGGAGAAGTGGGCGCAGATCCAGAAGGAGAACGCCTGATCATGGCCCTGAACGTCAGCCTTGTCTCCGCGGACGCGGAGGTCTGGACGGGCGAGGCGAGCCTCGTCGTCGCCAAGACCGTCGAGGGGGAGATCGGCATCATGACCGGTCACGAGCCGGTGCTCGCCATCCTCGCGCAGGGCGAGGTGCGCATCACCCGTGAGGACGGGTCCAAGGTGCTCGCCAACGCGCAGGACGGGTTCCTCTCCATGGAGGGCGACACCCTGACGATCGTGGCGGGCAACGCCGCGCTCATCGCCTGATCCGTTTCGCTCTCGAGGCGTCCGTCACCGGCTGTGCCGGGGCGGGCGCCTCGATGCGTCCGCACCCGGAAGTCCCATGAAGATCCTGCTGCCGCCGTCCGAGACCAAGCGCGCCGGGGGAGCGTCCGGTGCGTTCGATGCGCGCCGGCTCGCGCTTCCGGCGCTCGGCCCGCAGCGCGAGGCCGTCATCGACGCGCTCGTCGATCTCTCCGCCGACGAGGATGCCGCGCGCCGCGTCCTCAAGCTGAGCGACCGTCAGGTCGGCGAGATCGAACACAATCGCCTGCTCCGCACTTCGCCGACGATGCCCGCTGTGGACCGCTACACCGGCGTGCTCTTCGACGAGCTGGACGCCGCGACCCTCGGGGCCGAGGTCCGCGCCCATCTGCATGAGCATGTCCTCATCCACTCCGCGCCCTTCGGACCAGTCGCCGCGCTGGATCCGATACCGGTGTACCGGCTCGCGGCCGGCGCATCCCTGCCCGGGGTCGCGCCGCTGCGCCGGCACTGGTCGGAGGCGACGACGCGCGCGCTGGCCGAGGACGACGCGCCGTTCCTGCTGGACCTGCGCAGCGAGGCCTATGCCGCGCTCGGGCCGGTCCCGGCATCCGTGCCGTCCGCGTACGTGCGGGTCGTGGCGGATGAGGGCGGCGTCACGCGGGCCCTGAACCACTTCAACAAGAAGGCCAAGGGCGCCTTCGTGCGCGCGTTCGCCGAGGACCTCGTGTCCGTGCAGACCCCGGCGGACCTCCTGGCATGGGCCGCAGCGCGCGACATCGTGCTCCGCACGACGTCCGATCCCGGCATCTGGGAGCTCGTCGCGCCGGCGTGAACATTGCGCGACATCCCGCGGGACCCGTGCGCGCGGCACACCGGGCGCGCTAGGGTTGTGGGCGCGGCGCGACCGTCGCCATGAACACTGACCCGGAGGGGATCATGGGTAGTTATTACTACGACGATTACAGCGGAGCATGGGCCGCCGCGATCATCGGCACATTCTTCGTGCTGCTGCTGATCTCGATCATCCCGTACGTGCTGTCGTCGATCTTCCTGATGAAGATCTTCGAGAAGGCCGGCGTCCAGGGCAAGTGGCGCGCGTGGGTGCCGATCTACAACACGATGGTGCTGTTCAAGCTCGGCGATCTGTCGCCGTGGCTGATCCTCTACGGCATCGGTGCCGCGATCGCGCTGAGCATCCTGTCGCTGATCCCGATCCTCGGCCTCCTGTTCGCGATCATCTCGTGGGTCCCCGCCGTCGCGCTGGCTGTGCTGTCGGTCCTCGCTGCATGGCGCGTCGGCCTGAAGCTGCAGAAGGACGCCGTCTGGGTCGTCCTGTTCATCTTCCTCGCGCTCGTGTGGGAGGGCATCCTGGCCTTCGACAAGTCGCGCTGGAACCCGAACGTCCCCGGTGCTCCGTGGGCAGGCCAGAAGTTCCTCGCGGATGACACCGTCTGGGCCGGCATCCCCGTCCAGCCGAAGAACCCGCCGGCGACCGCGTACGGCGCGGCTCCGGGCTACGGCGCCCCGCAGGGATACGGTCAGCCCGCTCAGCCGGGTTACGGACAGCCCGGCTACGGCCAGCCCGCTCAGCCCGGATACGGTCAGCCGGCCCAGCCCGGGTACCCGCAGCAGCCGGCTCAGCCGGGCTATGGTCAGCCGGCCCAGCCGGGATACCCGCAGCAGCCCGCGGCACCCGCGGTCCCGCCGACCGGCGCCCCGACGACGCCCCCGGCACCGCCGGCTCCTCCGGCGGCCCCGCCTGCTTCGGCCCCGAGCACGCCTCCGGCCCCGAACACGCCGCCGGCCGCGCCGAGCACGCCGCCGCCCGCGACGCCCCCGGCACCGCCGACGACGCCTCCGGCCCCGCCTGCCGCACCGACCGACCCGGACCAGCCGCCGGCCTGATCGACCGCAGTCCGAGAGCCCTCGATTCCGATCGGGGGCTCTCGGCGTATCCGGCATCCGCCCCGCCCGTTACCGGATAGCGTGGAAGCATGGCGTACTCGCAGCATCCCGCGTCCACTACGATGTGTGGAGGTCGTGCGGCCGCCCGGATCGCCGCAGGCACTTCGGAGGAAGCTCGTGGCTGACACGACAGCGAACACGCTCGACGTCGACGACCGCTTCACGCTCAGCTGGGCCGGAGCGACCGACCGCGGTCGTCGGCGCGACACGAACCAGGATGCCTTCCTCGCGGACTACCCGCTCTTCGTCGTCGCGGACGGGATGGGTGGACATGCCGGAGGCGAGATCGCGAGCCAGAGCACGATCGCGCGGCTGAAGAGCGTCGTGGAGTCCGGGAGCGTCGCGGCCGAGTCGATCGAGAGCGCCCTCGCACTCGCCGTGGAGGACATCGCGTCGCATCCCGACACGACCGACGAGGGGACCGGCACGACCCTGACCGGCGTCTTCCTCGACCTCGACGCGGATCCGCCGCGCTGGGTGTCGCTGAACATCGGCGACTCGCGCGTCTATCTCCTCCGCGACGATCAACTGGTCCAGGTCACCACCGACCACTCGGTGGTCCAGGAGCTCATCGCCTCGGGCCGCCTCAGCCCGGAAGAGGCCGAGGGGCATCCCTACAGCAACGTCATCACCCGGGCCGTCGGCGCGAGCGAGCTGTTCGCCCCCGACTATCTGGGCATCGAGCTGAGGGACGGCGACCGTTTCGTGATCTGCTCGGACGGACTCACGAAAGAGCTCACGGACTACGGCATCCAGCACTTCCTGCGCGAGCACGCGGACCCTGCGGCGGCGGTCGACGCCATGATGGAAGCCGCACTGGAGAACGGCGGCAGGGACAACGTCACCCTGATCGTGCTCCAGGTCGCCGAGCACTCGCCCTCCACAGCCGACTGATCCGCAGGACTTCGCCCGCCTCCTGTGGAGAGCGGTCTCCGCCGTGTCCGGACGGTGTTCGCTGGGGGCATGTCGTCCGAACCCATCGCCCTTCCTGCCGCAGTGCAGCCGCCCCGTCGCCCGCCGATCCCCTTCGTCGCGGCTCTCGTGCCGGTCGCCGCGGGGATCGTCCTGTGGACAGTGACCGGATCGGTCCTGTCGTTGTGCTTCGCTCTGCTGGGGCCGCTGATGATCGGCGGATCGCTGCTCGACGGCATCCGGCAGCGTCGACGTGAGCTCAAGCGCCTGACCGTCGCGGCGGAGGACGCGTGGGCTCGCGCCGAGGCCGAGATCACCCAACGTCATCTCGAGGAGGGGGAGCGGCTGTGGCGCCGCCATCCGGATGTCGCGCGCTGCCTGATCGCCGAGCCGCTGCACGACGACCATCCGGTCGACGCCGGCACCGTCGTCGTGATCGGGCGCGGTGAGCGGACCAGCGAGACCCGGGTGACCGGAGGCGACGACGGCCGCGGGCGCGAGCTTCGTCGCCGCGCCGCCACGCTGGTCGACGCCCCCGTCACCGTTCCGCTGGGACGCGGGGTGTGCATCCGCGCCCCGCGTCCGGTGGGCCTCGCGATCGCCAGGGCGCTGCTCGCTCAACTGTGCCTGCGCCACCTGCCGGGCAGGCTCGCCCTCGTCGGACCGCTGCCGGAGGGGTGGGCCTTCGCTCAGGCGCGCTCGTCGCCGCGCGGTGCTTGGCGGGTGAGCATCGGGTTGGACGCCCCGGCCGCCGTCGCCGACTCCACGATCCGGGTGTGCGGGCCCGACGACCCGGTCCCGGACGGCATAACGACTGTGATCGACTGCGTGGATCCGTCCGATGCCCTGCTGCGCATCGGCGACCGCACGCAGCGGATCACCGCCGAATGCGTGTCGGCGGCGCAGCTGCAGGCGCTGGCGCTGGCCAGTGCCGATCGCGCGGTCGGGGAGGCAGAGCTTCCGGATCGCGTGAGGCTGTCCGACCTCGCCGCGGAACCCGGCGGTATCCTACCTGCGGTGCTCGGCACGGGGGTGGATGCCGCGGCCGCCGTCGACCTGGTCGCCGACGGACCGCACGCCATCGTCACCGGGATGACCGGCGCCGGCAAGAGCGAACTGCTGATCACCTGGGTCGCTTCGCTCGCCCGGACGCACGGCCCGGATCAGGTCGTGTTCGTGCTCGCCGACTTCAAGGGAGGCACCGCCTTCGATCCGCTCGCCGGCCTGCCGCACGTGACGGCCGTGCTGACGGACCTCGACGAGGACGGAGCCCGCCGCGGGGTGGAGAGCCTCACGTCCGAGCTGCGACGCCGGGAGCGTGTCCTCGCGGAGGCCGGCGCCAAGGACATCTCCGGGACCGGCGTGCGGATGCCGCGCCTCGTGATCGTCGTGGACGAGTTCGCGGCACTCGTGCAGGAGCATCCGGATCTGGGCGCGGTGTTCACCGACATCGCCGCGCGCGGCCGCGCTCTCGGGATGCATCTGATCCTCGGCACGCAGCGCGCGGCCGGTGTGATCAGAGACGCCCTGGCGGCCAACTGCCCGTTGCGCATGTCCCTGCGCGTCTCGGATCCCGCGGACAGCCGACTGGTGATCGGATCGGAGGCGGCGGCGGAGCTCGAGGGCGGTTCGCGATCGCGCGGCATCGCGTTCGTGCGCCGGCCGCAGGATGCCGAGGCTGCTCCTCTCCGCGTCGCGCTGACCGGCCCCGAGGACCTGCGAGCGATCGGCGCTCTCTGGTCGCACGCCGAACGACCGTCCGGGCCCTGGCTCCCGGCGCTCCCGACTCGTCTGCCGCTTCTCGAGCTGCCCGGCACGGCCGAGGGGGAGATCGCGATCGGACTCGCCGACGAGCCGCACCGGCAGCGACAGCCGGTGATCACCCTGCGTCCCGGCCGCGAGCGCGGTCTGGGGGTGATCGGCGGGCCGGGGGCGGGCAAGAGCTTGCTGCTGCGGGTGCTGCGGAGCCAGGAGGCCGGCGCGTTCACGATCCCCGCGGACCCCGAGCACGCGTGGGACGTGCTCGGGGCACTGGAGCGCGGCGAGGAGCCGGCGCGGCTCGTGCTGTGCGACGACCTGGATCGCCTGCTCTCGGCCTATCCGACGGAGTACGCGCTGGCGTTCGCGGAGCGCTTCGAGCAGTTCGTGCGGGCGGCCGAGGAGCGCTGCGTGGTCGTGACGGCGGGGCGCGCATCCGGGGCGACGGCGCGGATCCTGGATGCGCTGTCCGAGAGGCTGCTGCTGCGGCTTCCTACCCGCGGCGATCATCTCGCCGCGGGAGGTGAGTCGGCGACGTTCCGGCGCGACCGGCCACCCGGACGCGGGCATCTCGGCGAGCGCGAGGTGCAGGTCGCGTGGGCCGATCCGGGAATGGAGGCCGCGTCGTCCGCGGGCGCGGCGGCGAGCGCCGAGTCCCGTGCCGGGTGGATCCCGCAACGGCGCCTGGTCGCCGTGATCAGCACGGGCGCCGCCGGCCTGCTCGACGCCCTGCGTGAGGCCTATCCCGCGTGGCAGGTGGTGCCCGCCGGGCCTGCCGCCGTGCAGTCCGCGGGATCCGGGAACGGCCTGCCCACGCGGCCGGGGGACGACCCTCACACGAGACCACGGGATGAACCGGGGGCGGAACTCGGGAACGACCTGCGCACCCGGCCCGGGGACGACCCGCGCACCCGGCCCGCCGGCATCCCCAGCGGGCGGCCCGGAGACGCAGGCTGCATCATCGTCGGCGACGCGGAGAGCTGGCAGCGGGACTGGACGCGCTGGCAGCGCGTCCGCGCCGAAGGGGAGATCCTCGTGCTGTCCGAATGCGCGGCCCAGCTGCGCACCCTGGTCGGCGTCCGTGAGCTGCCGCCCTACGCGCGCCCTCACCAGGGGCGCGCGTGGCGGGTACTGGACGGCGGACCGCCGGAGCGGGTCATCCTGCCGAGAGGATCCGCCGGCTGAGTCAGAGCAGGTCGGAGACCGGCACCAGCTCCGATCCGTGCGCGGCGGCCACACCCGGGTTCACGACGTGGCCACTGGTGACATTCAGCCCAGCGGCCAAGGCCGGGTCCGCCGACATGGCCGCACGCCACCCGCCGGACGCGATGGCGCGCGCGTAGGGCAGCGTGGCGTTCGTGAGCGCCGAGGTCGACGTGTTCGGGACGGCTCCCGGCATGTTCGCGACGCAGTAGAAGACGGTGTCGTGCACGGGGAACGTCGGATCGTCGTGCGTCGTCGCGTGGGTGTCCTCGAAGCACCCGCCCTGATCGACGGCGATGTCGACGAGTACGCTGCCCGGTCGCATCTGCGCCACCATGGCGCTCGTGACGAGCTTCGGTGCGCGCGCACCCGGGATGAGCACCGACCCGATCACGAGATCCGAGTCCACGACGGCACGACGCAGATCCAGCGGATTGGAAGCGGCCGTCTTCACGCGGCCGGCGAAGTGATCGTCGAGCATCCGCAACCGGGGGATGTTGGTGTCGAAGATGGTGACATCCGCGCCCATGCCGCTCGCGATGACCGCGGCGTTCGCTCCGGCGACACCGCCGCCGATGACCGTGACACGTGCGGGCCGCGTGCCGGGGACACCGGACATCAGCAGGCCGAGACCGCCTTGAGAGCGCATCAGCGTGTGGGCGCCGACGAGCGGCGCCAGACGACCGGCCACCTCGCTCATCGGAGCCAGCAGTGGCAGCCCGCCTCCGGGCAGCTGCACCGTCTCGTACGCGATCGCCGTCATGCCGGAAGCGACCAGCCGCTCGGTGAGCGGCCGATCGGCGGCGAGGTGCAGATAGGTGAACAGCACGAGGTCCTCGCGGAAATGACCGTACTCCTCGGCGATGGGCTCCTTGACCTTCATCACGAGCTCGGCCCGCGCCCAGACCTCCGCCGGGTCCTCGACGAGGACGGCTCCGGCCCCGGCGTACTCGGCATCCGGCATCGACGATCCGGCACCGGCACCCGACTGGACCACGACCTCATGACCCGCCTGCACCAGGTCGTGCACGCCGGACGGGGTCAGTGCGACCCGGTACTCGTTGTTCTTCACCTCGGTGGGGACGCTGATCCTCATCGTGGCTCCTTTCCTCCCCTCCTCATCGAGGGGGTTCACCGCCCCTGGTGGGGGCTCAGACGGCGACGCCGGGGCGGATGACCCCGACATCGCTCCCTCCGCCGGTGACGGCGAGGGGAAGTGCTTCGGCGAGCGACCGGACGTCCGCGTCGGCCAGCGCGCCGGCCCGGGCGAGCAGCGTCGCCGCGACGATCGTGGAAGCGCGCGGCGATCCGTCCAGCATCTTCAGCGCGACCGTGGTCCCGTTCGGGGCGACCATGACCATGACGCCCTCCGCACCGCCCTTGGCGAACACGCCGAGCGTCTCGATCGCGATGGTGTCCGGACGCCCTGGACCTTCGATCGTCCACGGATGCTCGCGCACCGTGCGCACGAGCGTCCCGGCGACCCGGTGCAGGGCGAAGGGGGAGCGGTCCGAGGCCGAGCCGATGCGGTGGATGGCGCGCGCGAGACCTGTGAGCGTCATGGCGTACACGGGAGCACCGCATCCGTCCACCGCGGTGTGCGCGACCTTCTCACCCGTGAGACGCTCGATCACCTCGCGGATGTGCGCCTGCAGCGGATGCGCGGGATCCAGGTACCCCTGCGTCGGCCACCCGGTCGCCACGCACGCGCGCAGCATCGCGGCGTGCTTGCCGGAGCAGTTCATCCGGATTCGTGCGGGGGAGCCGTGTTCCCGCACCAGTTCGTCCCGCGCTGTCGTGTCCGACGGCCATGCCGGAGGGCAGGCGAGATCATCCTCGGTGAGCCCTCCTTCGACGAGCATGTCGCGCACGGTCGCCGCGTGCCGGTCGGTGCCGACGTGGCTCGCCGTCGACAGGGCCAGCTGCTCGCCTTCGAGCGCAGCGCCCGCTGTGACGCAGGCGATCGCCTGCAAGGGCTTGAGGCTCGACCGCGGAAGGATCAGCGCGTCCGCGTTACCGAGGCGGGAGACGACATCGCCGTCGGGAGACAGGACGACCGCGGCGCCGGCATGGCGGGATTCGATGAAGCCGCTCCGCTCGACGACGGCGAGTTCGACGGCATCCGCGACGGTGAGAGTCTCCAGCACCCGACCAGCTTAGGCCAGACTGAGGGTATGAGCCTGGGCGAACACCACTACGAACTCACATCGACCTGGACCGGGAATCGGGGGAGCGGGACGAGCGGATACCGCGACTACGCGCGCGACGTCACGATCGAGATCGCCGGAAAGAGCGAGCTGCTCGCCTCCTCGGACAAGCCGTTCCGCGGCGACCCGACGCGCTGGAACCCCGAGGACCTGCTGCTCGCCGCTCTGTCGGAGTGCCACCTGCTGTCGTACCTGCACGCGTGCGTCACAGCGGGCGTCGTCGTCGTCTCGTACCGCGACAGGGCGACCGGCGTGATGCGCGAGGACGGCCGAGGCGGAGGAGCGTTCGCCGAGGTCGTGCTGCACCCCGAGGTCGTCGTGGCGGAGGCGTCGATGATCGAAGCGGCCGAGAACGCGCACGCCCAGGCGAACGCCTGGTGCTTCATCGCCAACTCGGTGAACTTCCCGGTGCGCCATGAAGCCGCGGTGACCGCGGCGACCTGATCAGCGCCGCTCGTGCGGCAGGGCCTGCTTGATCTTCTCGATCGTGCCCTGAGCCGGCGCCTCGTTGTAGGCGTCGGCGAGCTCCTGTCCGCTCAGCGCATGGATCGCGGCCATGATGTCGTCCGTCGCGAGACGACGTGCCCTGCCGCTCGACGCCGGACCGTGCGACGAGACGTCGATCGGCTCGCCGAAGCGCACCGTGATGCGTTCGCGCAGGGACGGCATCTTCGCGCCCTTCGGCATCACGCGGTCTGTGCCGATGAGACCGACCGGCACGACAGGGGCGCCGGTCTGCAGTGCGAGGAACGCGACGCCGGTACGGCCCTTGTAGAGCCGGCCGTCGGTGGAGCGCGTTCCCTCCGGGTAGAGAGCGACGGCGAGGCCGTCGTCGAGGAGCTTGCGCTGCTGATCCAGCGCGTCGAGCGCGGCCTGACCGGCGCCGCGGCGCACCGGGATCGCGCCGATGGACTGGAAGAACGTCCGACTCAGGGCGCCGCTGATGCCGGTCCCCTCGAAGTAGCTCGACTTGGCGAGGAAGTGCACCGGCCGGGGAGCTGCCACCGGGATCGCGATCGAGTCGATGAAGGACAGGTGGTTGCTGGCGAAGATCACCGGTCCGGTACGGGGAACGTTGTCCCTGCCCTCGACCCTGGGCCGGTAGACCAGGCGCGCGAGCGGGCCGATGACGGCGCGGCCGAGCGCGTAGGTGAAGCCCGCACGACGCGGACTGTCGGACTCTTCCACCGGCGTTTCGGGCGCGTCGGACGGCTCAGAGGTCATCCTGCCAGCCTACGCCCGAGATCATTCCGTGACCGGAATGCACCGCCGGTTCGTGCGACACGGCGACTCCCAGCGCGAGCAAAGGCGAGATGCGCCAGGATAGGGGGGTCCCATCCCCGACTCGAGGTCTCACTGTGCGCACGCGTCCGATCGCCCTCCTTTCCACCGTCGCCGCGGCGACCCTGCTCCTGGCGGGCTGCAGCGGCGGCGCGGCGCCCGAGTCCACCGAGACGCCCGACGCGTCCGCCGACCTGTGCGCGGTGGCCGCGGCATCCGGGGATGCCTCCGACAGCGTGACGATCGACGGCACGTTCGGCGAGGTCTCCGCGGCGACGTTCGAGCTGGGCCAGACCGTCGACGAGCTGCAGCGCACGGTCGTCAGCGAAGGCGACGGCGAGGAGATCTCCGACGGCGACTACGTCTCGTACGCGCTCAGCGCCTTCGACGCCGAGACCGGCGACCGTCTCGGCGATGCGGGCTACACGGCGGCCGAGCTGCTGCCTGCGAAGATCACCGCCGACGCGTCCCTCGCCCAGGTCCTGGGCTGCGCGACGGTCGGGTCCCGCCTATCGGTCGCCTTCCCGACCAGCGACCAGGCCGCCGCTCAGTTCTACATCATCGACGTCCTCGGGATCACCCCGACCGCGGCGTGGGGCACCGAGCAGGAACCCGCCGACGGCATGCCGGCCGTGACGCTCGCCGACGACGGCGAGCCGAGTGTCGAGATCCCGGACGCGGACGCCCCGTCCGACCTCCAGATCTCCGTGCTCAAGCAGGGCGACGGCGCCGCGGTCGCCGCGGGCGACACGACGCTTCTGCAGTACCACGGCGTGAACTGGGACACCGGCGAGGTCTTCGACTCCTCCTGGCAGAACGACGGACCGATCTCCATCCAGGGGAACACGTACGTCGAGGGCTTCATCCAGGCGCTCGAGGGTCAGAAGGTCGGCTCCCAGGTGCTCGTCGTGATCCCGCCCGCGCTCGGGTACGGCGAGGCCGGATCCAGCGAGCACGAGCTGGCCGGGCAGACGCTCGTCTTCGTGATCGACATCCTCGCGAACCAGACCGCGGTCCAGTAGCGGGACGCCGGGCGCGTAGGCTGGCGGCATGCGTCGCGTCATCGTCCTCGGCTCCACAGGCTCCGTCGGCACTCAGGCGCTGGAGGTGATCCGCGCGAATCCGCGCCGCTTCGAGCTGGTGGGTCTCGCGGCCGGATCGAACGCCGAGCAGCTCGCGCAGCAGGCGGCCGAGTTCCGTGTGGAGGACACCGCGCTGGGCGCGGAGGCCGCGCAGCAACTGGTGCGCGACGTCGAGGCCGACGTCGTGCTCAACGCCATCACCGGATCGATCGGACTCGGGCCGACCCTCGAGGCGCTCAAGGCGGGTCGGACGCTGGCTCTGGCCAACAAGGAGTCGCTGATCGTCGGCGGCGATCTGGTGCTCGCCGCAGCGTCGGAGGGGCAGATCGTCCCGGTCGACTCGGAGCACTCCGCGCTCGCCCAGGCCCTGCGATCCGGCCGGAAGGACGAGGTCCGCCGCCTGATCGTCACGGCCTCTGGCGGGCCGTTCCGGGGGCGTCGGCGCGACGAGTTGGCGGATGTCACCCCGGCCGAGGCGCTCGCGCATCCCACCTGGGACATGGGGCGCGTCGTCACGACGAACTCCGCAACCCTCGTCAACAAGGGCCTCGAGGTCATCGAGGCGCATCTGCTGTTCGATGTCGACTACGACGACATCGACGTCGTGGTGCACCCGCAGTCCATCGTGCACTCGATGGTGGAGTTCATCGACGGGTCCACGATCGCCCAGGCCTCACCGCCGGACATGCGCCTGCCGATCTCCCTCGGGCTGGATTGGCCCCACCGGGTCGGCGGCGTCGGGCGTCCGATGGACTGGACCACCGCCGCGCAGTGGACCTTCGAGCCCCTGGACGACGACGCGTTCCCGGCCGTCGCGCTGGCCAAGGCGGTGGGACGAGCCGGCTCGACGTTCCCGGCCGTCTACAACGCCGCGAATGAGCAGGCGGTCGACGCGTTCCATGAGGGGCGTCTGCCGTTCCTCGGGATCGTCGACACGATCTCCGCCGTGGTGGACGCGCATGAGCCGCCGGAGACGCTCTCGGTCGCCTCTCTGCACGAGGCCGAGCGCTGGGCACGTGAGCGCGCCGACCGGATCATCGCCTCCTGATCGCCTCGCCGAACGGCGGCGCGCGACGGCTTACGTGTCGATCTGCGGGATCGCGCGCGGCGCTGCGGCGGGCGATCCCGCCTCAGGCGACGGGCCAGCCGGCGTCCTGCAGCGCCTGTCGCGCCAGGGCGCGGGCGGAGAACGGGGTGCGCACGCCGTCGATCTCGCGATAGTCCTGGTGTCCGGGGCCCGCCCAGAGGATGGCATCGCCCTCGCCGACCAGTGAGACTGCCGTGCGGATCGCCTCCTCGGGAGCCGCTACCTCGAGGATCCGGGCCGCTGTCCCCGCCCCTCGTGCGCCCTCGAGGAGAGCGGCGCGGATCGGAGCAGGCGCTTCGTAGCGCGGGTGGTGGTCTGTGACGACCACGATGTCCGCCCCTTCGGCGGCGACCCGTCCCATGACGGGACGCTTCAGCGTGTCGCGGTTGCCCGAGGCGCCGAACATCATCAGCACGCGCCCCGGCGTCACCTTCCGCACGGCGGCGAGCGTCTTCTCGAACGCATCGGGTGTGTGCGAGAAGTCGACGTACACCGCCGGGCCCGCGGAGCCCGAGACGAGCTCTGTGCGCCCGGGGAGTGCGGCGTCGATGCGGCCGTCCCGGTTCAGCGCCTCCGCGATCCGGGCGAACGGGTATCCGCCCTCCACGAGCATCGCGATCGCGAGGGCCGCGTTGGCGGCCATGTGGGCGCCGATCACGGGGATCGACGTCGTCAGCGAGGCGCCGTCGGGGGCGCGGACGGTGAAGGTCGATCCGCGCTGGTTCTCCTCGTCGAGGTGCACGGTCCAGTCCGCGGTGGCCGCGGCATCCGGGTCCGTCGCCAGCTGCGGGGCGCCGACCGTGACCACCGGGATCTCCGATCGGCGCACGACCTCCCATCCGGACGCCGTGTCGACGCACACGACGCCGCGACGCGCGCGGTCCGGGCGGAACAGCGCGAGCTTCGCCTCGAGATAGGTCTCCATGTCGCCGTAGTCGTCGAGATGGTCGTGGGTGAGGTTGGTGAAGCCCGCGACGTCGAACACGATGCCGTCGACGCGGTGCCGGGACAGTGCCTGCGCGCTCACCTCGACCGCGACGGCCTGTACGCCGCGCTCCCGCATGAGGGCGAGCAGCGCGTGCATCTCGGACGACTCCGGGGTCGTCAGGCGCGAGACGATGCTGCGACCGGCGATGTGGCGTTCGGCCGTGGAGCTCAGCCCCGTGACCACGCCGAGCTGGCCCAGGACGCCTTCGAGGACATGGGACGTGCTCGTCTTGCCGTTCGTCCCCGTCACGGCGAAGAGCTCGGGCATGTCGCGGTCCGTGCCGTACAGCCACGCGCTGATGTCGCCGAGTGCGGCGCGCGGATCGTCGGCGATGAGGGCCGGCAGGCCGCTGGATGCTGCGATCTCCGCGCCGTCGCGGTCGGTGAGGACGGCGACGGCGCCCTGCTGAGCGGCCTGCGTGGCGAATTCCGCTCCGTGCCGGCGGGCTCCGCGGATTCCGACGAACACCTCACCGGAGCGCAGATCCGCGGTCGCGAGGGAGATCCCGCGCACCACGACGTCGTCGACATGGCCTCGCACGGCGAGATCGAAGCGGGCGGCGAGCTCGCTCAGCGGATGCCGGGGAGGATTCTCCGGACGCAGGACAGGTGGCAGCGGAGCGGACTCGGGTTCTGTGGCCATGACCACACCAGTTTCTCACGCGGGCGCCGGCGCCTTCCGATCCGGATATCGAAGTCGGCGTTGCGGCGGACGGACATGGCCCGGTACTCCTGCCTGCCGAGCGCCGTGACGGCGGATCGTCCGGTTGCTCAGATCGACGCAGGGCGACAGCCGGGCCGCGTCCGGTCGGGCAACGGATCGTGCGGATACCCCGGTTCGTCCGCCCGGTGCCGAAGGCGGCGGGGACGACGGTTCGCGGCGCGCGGCGCGCCAAGGTTCGGGCTGCGGTGCGGGCCGGTCATCGGAGGACCGGCCCGCACGCGCATCAGGAGCTGCGGCGCCGGTAGGCCAGGATGGCGACGATCAGGCCGGCGACCCCGGCGACGAGACCGCCGGCGCCGAGCGCGACGGCGAGGGGATCGCCGGTCGCCGCCTCCGCATCCGTCGCGGATCCGGATGCCGCATGCTCGCCGTGTCCGTCCTCGCCGTCCGACTCGCCGGCGACGAGCGCCACCACCGGGGCCGGAGCGTCCAGATCATGCGGATCCTCGCCGTCCTCGGCGAGCTCGACCCATTCGTTGGCACCGGTCTCGCAGATCTGCTCCACGGGGAAGGCCAACGTTTCCGCCGCATCCTCTCCGGGGCGGACCTGCATGCTCACGGCACCGCGCAGATCGCTGGGCACGGGCGTCACCGCGGTGTACGTCACGGTGTCGACGAGTCCGTCGTCGCCGCGTTCCACGGCGATGTCCCAGCCGGAGTCGACGCTCGGGGAGACGGAGGCCAGGCCGTCCGGCATCGTGATCCGCAGGGCGGTCGTGGGGGAGTTCTCGCAGCCGTGCGTGAACGAGAAGGTGAGGACCGTCGCCTCGTCGGCGGCGAGGGAGTCGGGTGTCACGCCGACGTGCGCTGACGCGAGGGACGGGGCGGCGACGGCGAGGCCGGTGCCGAGGATGACGGCGAGGACGCCGCGACGGGTGAAGGACATGAGTGTTTCTCCTGAGTCTGATCTGCGTCACCACGGGCGCGGTGACGTCGTCCGCCGGCTTCCGGCGGGCGCGCGCATCGGGCACTTCTCCGTGAGGGGACGTGCGGGAGGCGCGGATCAGAATCGGGGAGGGCCGCGTCGACTGACGGTCTCGGACAGAGGCGTCAGCGTGCCCGCGAGGACGGGAGCGATCGGGGCGGGACGGACACGCGCCAGCACCGGCGGTGTTGGCAGGGTGCGCAGCAGCCGTGCACGCGCCCAGCGGGCGATGCCGCGCAGGATCCGCTCCCCGTGCCAGATCAGCAGCGCCGTCCCGATCGCCGCGAGCAGGTGCGACACGAGCATGGGCGCATCCGGAGCGGCCGCGGCCACGACCGGTCCGAGGACGACGAGGTGATGTTCGTGCCCGACGGACGGTGCGGCACGGTCGGTCAGCGTGCCGCCCAGCACCTGGAACAGGACGTGGAAGACCGCCTGCGACACGAGAACGGTGAGCACGGTGCGCACGGCGGACGGACCGCGACCGATCAACGCGGCGGCGAGCGGGATCAGCAGAACCGAGACGGCTGCGACCAGCAGCGGATGCGGCGGCATCCCGCCGCCGATCGTGTGCGAGACGGCGGCGAGGACGGTCGCCGTGGAGGACGCCGCGGCCGCGCGCTTCAGTCGCAGCTGCCGGGAGGTCACCCCTTGAGTCTATGCGCCGGACTCAGCGGATTCCTCGCCGCAGGCCAGTACGGTGATCTGGTGGAAATCCTGCTCTACGTGGTCGGCATCCTCTTCATGCTCGTCGGCCTCGGCGTCTCGATCGGGCTGCATGAGGTCGGCCACCTCGTCCCGGCGAAGCTGTTCGGCGTGCGCGTCGGGCAGTACATGATCGGGTTCGGGCCTCGACTGTGGTCCCGGTGGATCGGTGAGACGGAGTACGGCTTCAAGGCGCTGCCGCTGGGCGGGTTCATCTCGATGTCCGGCATGTATCCGGCATCCTCGGACGACCGGCCGGCCGGAGGCGTCTTCCGCACGCTGGTCCAGGACGCCCGCACGGCGAACGACGAGACCATCGCGGCAGGGGAGGAGGATCGGGTCTTCTACCGGCTGCCGGTCGTCAAGCGCATCATCGTGATGCTCGGCGGCCCGGTCATGAATCTCGTCCTCGCGATCGTGATCTTCACGGTCCTTGCCTCCGGGATCGGCCTGCAGCAGGGGACGACCACGATCGCCTCCGTCTCGGAGTGCGTGCTGCCCGCCGGCACCTCCCAGACCGAATGCGCGCCCGGCGATCCGATCGCGCCCGCAGCGGAGGCCGGCATCGAGCCCGGTGACGTGCTCGTGTCGATCGACGGCACCCCGGTTTCGACGTTCGAGGAGGCGACGGAGATCGTGCAGGCCTCCGCCGGCGAGACGCTCGATGTCGTCGTCGACCGGGACGGCGAGCAGGTCACGCTGGCGGTCACGCCGATCGCGGCCGAGCGCACGCTGACGGATGCCTCCGGGCAGCCCCTTGTCGACGAGAACGGCGAAGAGCTCGTGGCCGAGGTCGGCTACGTCGGCATGGGATCGCAGATGGGGTTCGTGCCGCAGCCGCTGAGCACCGGCTTCGAGATGACGATGGAGACGGCCGGACGGGTCACGAGCATGATCGCCACCCTCCCCGTGCGACTGTGGGATGTCGCCGTCTCGACCTTCACCGGCGGGGAGCGCGACCCGGAGGGACCGCTGAGCGTGGTGGGCGTCGGTCGGCTGGCCGGAGAAGTCGCGGCCACGGACGCGCCGGTGCTCAACCGCTTCGCCGTGCTGCTGAACCTGCTCGGCTCGCTCAACGTCGCGCTGTTCGTGTTCAACCTCATCCCGCTGCTGCCGCTGGACGGCGGACACATCGCCGTCGCGATCTGGGATGGGATCCGCCGTGGTTGGGCGAAGCTGTTCCGTCGTCCGCCTCCCGCGCCGATCGACGCGACCCGGCTGGTGCCGCTGACGGTCGTCGTCGCCACGCTGCTGATCGCCATGGGGGCTCTGCTGCTCATCGCGGACCTGTTCAACCCCGTCGACCTGCTGGGCGGGTGAATCTCCCGGCGGTGTCGAGAATCCGGTTGTCCGTTCGCTGATTGCATGGGACGGTCGAGTGACCGTCTGCCGCGACAGAGAGGATCACCATGAAGTACGTCCTGATGTTCACGTCCCAGCCCGAGCTGGACCGCACTGTCTCCCCGGAGCGCAACGAGGAGCTCCTGACCGAGATCTACCGCTGGTTCGAGACCAACGCCGCCGTCATCGCGGACGGCGGGGCCGCGCTGCAGGACCCGCCCACGGCCAAGACCGTCCGTGCCGGGGACCCGTCGCCGGTGGTCGTGGACGGGCCGTTCTCGGAGGCGAAGGAGGTGATCGGGGGCTTCTCGATCATCGACGTCCCCGACATGGACGCCGCCGTCGCGCTGGCGCGCACCTGGCCGGAACTGACCCTTCCCGGCAAGGCGGTGGAGATCCGTCCGATGTTCGAGGACGAGGAGCTGTTCGCCGACGTCGCCGGAGAACAGCCGGCGCCATGAAGTACGTCCTGATGTTCGCGTCGACTCCGGCGCTGGATGCGGAGGTGGACGTCGGGGTCGCGGATGCGGTCTACCAGCGGATCTACGACTGGTTCGCCGCGAACTCCGCCGTCATCGTGTCGGGCGGAGCCGAGCTGCAACCCGTCGTCACGGCGACCACCATCCGTGCGGCGGAGGGCCGCCCGCTGGTCGTGGACGGGCCGTTCTCGGAGGCGAAGGAGGTGATCGGGGGCTTCTCGATCATCGACGTCCCCGATCTGGATGCCGCGATCGCCCTCGCGAAGACGTGGCCGGTGCTTGATCTGCCGGGGACGTCGCTGGAGATCCGGCCCGCTGTCGAGGATTACAGCCGGTTCGAGGACGACGGCGGTTCCGCGCCCGTCAACGGATCGGAAAGCGGCCAAGGACGGGCGGGGCTCGCCGGATGAGCGACCAGGCGCTCGCCGCGGCCGTCCGTGACGAAGCCGGACGCATCGTCGCGGCGCTCGCCCGATCCTTCGGGAGCTTCGACATCGCCGAGGAAGCCGTCTCCGCCGCCGTCGAGGAGGCGCTGCGCACCTGGCGGGCGAAGGGGGTGCCGCCGCGGCCGGGCGCCTGGCTCGCCGCGGCGGCACGCCACGACGCGCTGGATCGTGTGCGGCGCGAGCGGCGCTATCGCGACAAGCTCGCGCTCGTCGCCGCCGCGGATCCCGCACCCGCTGACACGGGTCCGGATGAGCGGATCCCGCTGCTGTTCGGCTGCTGCCATCCGGCGCTCGCCGCAGAGGCGCAGCTCGCGCTGTCTCTGCGTGCGGTCGTCGGCCTGACCACCCGGCAGATCGCGCGGGCGACGCTCGAGCCGGAGGCCACGGTGGCCCAGCGCATCTCTCGTGCCAAGCGCAAGATCACGACGTCAGGTATCCCGCTGAGGATCCCGGAGGGTGCCGATCTCGCTGAGCGGCTCGATGTGGTGTTGACGATGGTGAGCGTGATGTACGACACGGCTCATCTGCGCCCGGGAGAGGATGCCGGCGCCGATCGCGACGTGGCCGACGACGCGCTCTGGCTCGCGCGCGTGATCGCCGAGGCGCTGCCCGCGCATGCCGAGGCAGCGGGACTGCGGTCGCTGCTGCTGTTCCACCGCGCCCGCGAGGGCGCCAGGGCCGTCGACGGAGACCTGGTCCCGCTGCCGCGGCAGGATCGCTCCCGGTGGGATGCCGAACTGCTCGCGCAGGCGCGCGCGGAGCTGGAACGGGCCGCCGCGCTTCACCGACCGGGCCGCTGGCAGCTGCAGGCGGCGATCGCGGCCTGCCATGCTGATGCGCCCGCGTCCGCCGACACCGACTGGCCGCAGATCCTGGTGCTGTACGACCTGCTGCTCGCGCTCGACCGGTCGCCGCTGGTGCGTCTGAACCGCGCTGTCGCCCTCGGCGAGGTCGCCGGTCCCGAGGTCGCGCTGGCAGAGCTGGACGGTCTGCGCTCACGGCTCGGGGAGTACCACCTGTGGCACGCCGTCCGCGCGGAGCTGCTGCGGCGCGCCGGTCGCGTGACGGAGGCGGCTGATGCCGACCGTGAGGCGCTGGCGCACACAGCGAACGAGGCCGAGCGTCGGCTGCTCGCACGCCGCCTGGCGACCTGAGCGGCCGGGCCAGCTCCCGAGCGGGTGCCGCAGCCAAGGTCTGCACGGCTGGACCGAACGCAGGGCGACGCGTCCGCGTCCGCTCATGACGCACGGTCGTCGGTGGGCGCCTCCCCGGGCGGAGCACCGTTCGGCTCGGCACGGCTCGTCCGAGTGAGGCCCGATCCCGTACACGTCGGTCGGCTGGCGTCGTCAGCGTGTCGGTGGAGCTGCTCGGCCTGTGCGGCTGGTCGGTGTGCCAGTCAGGTGATGTCGGTCAGCGCGCTCCGGTAATACAGCAGATGCAGCAGAGACAGCCGGAGCGGCTGGTGCACGGTCCGGCCGACCCGTGCCCGCGACACCGGTCAGCTCAGCGCGTGCATGACAAGGCGCTCCAGTGTGCGGATGCCGTCGCGGGACAGGATCGATTCCAGGTGTCCCTGGATGCTGGCCAGACGAGGACCGCGCAACGCGAACACATCGCCCGTCACGGCATCCGCCGACACCTCGACGTCGCCGACGCGCGTCGTCCCCGGCGTCACACGGGCCGTGAACGTGTTGTAGAACCCGATCGACGCGTCTTCGCCGAACACCCGCACGACCTTCTGCAGGCCCTGGTGGGGGCTGTCCAGCGGGACGAGGTCGATCCCGAAGCCGTCCGCCAGGATCTGGTGGCTCAGGCAGACAGCCAGAAGCGGTCGCCGTTGCGCGCGGCGGCGCGAGACCAGCTCTCGCATCCGAGCGACGCGCGGGCTGGACTCGTCGCGCGGGTCACCAGGCCCGGGTCCGGCCACGACGAGGTCGGCGGCATCGGCATCCGACTCCGTCGTCTCGTGCCAAGCCAGAATGCGGACGTCGAGTCCGAGGTGGCGCAACTGGTGGGCGAGCATGGTGGTGAAGCGGTCCTCGGCATCCACGACGAGCGCTGTCCGCCCCGCGAACGGGCCGGAGGAGCCGTCCGACTGGGGATTCAGCCAGAACTCCGCCAGTCGCGCGTTGCGCGAGGCGAGCAGCGAGGCGACTTCGGGATCGGCGGCGAGGTCGACCGGCGCAGCCGGCGCATCGGCATCCGCTGCCTCGTCGCGGTCGATCGCGCCGATCGCCCCGAGGACGCCCGCCGCCTTGCCGTGCGTCTCGCTGACCTCGCCGTGCGGGTCGGAGTGGCGCACGAGGGTCGCTCCGACGGGAACGCGCAGCGCGCCGTCGTTCGCGTACACCGTGCGGATGAGGATCGGTGCGTCGAGGTCGTGACCGCCGTGCGCGTTCGGGGTGAACAGCGCCGCGACTCCCGAGTAGTAGCCGCGGGGCTTCTGCTCGTGGCGGCGGATGACCGTGCAGGCGTTCTGCATGGGAGAGCCGGTCACGGTCGGCGCGAACATCGTCTCGCGCAGGATGTCGCGCGGGTCGAGCCGGCTGGAACCGCGGAGCATGTACTCGGTGTGCGTCAGGCGAGACATCTGCTTGAGGTGGGGGCCGGTGATGCGCCCGCCGTCGGAGCAGACGGCGCTCATCATCTTGAGCTCCTCGTCGACGACCATGAACAGCTCCTCCGTCTCCTTCGTGGAGGAGAGGAACTCGACCAGGGACTCCTTGGTCGCGCCGCCTGCCGGATGCCGGAACGTGCCGGAGATCGGATTCATCGTGACGATGCCGTCCTGCGCCACGACGTGCGCCTCGGGGCTCGCGCCGACGAGGATCTGTCCGGGGGTGATGACGGCGAAGGTCCAGTAGGCCCCGCGCTCGTGTTCGAGAAGCGCGCGGAACCAGGTCAACGCCGCGGTGCGGTCGTCGCCTTCGAAGCGGGCGATGTAGTCGCGTCGGATGACGAAGTTCGCGCCCTCGCCTCGCCCGATCTCCTCGGCGATCACGCGCTCGACCACGGCGGCGTAGTCGTCGTCCGAGATGTCGAAGCCGGCGCCGTGCAGGGTGATCGGATCGTGCGGCAGCGACGCGATGAGCTCTTCCGCGGGGAGGTGCTCGTGGCGGTCGACGATGATGCACCGCAGCGGCGTCTCGTCCTCCCGTGCCTCGAATCCGCGTTCGCGCACCTGGCGGTACGGGACGAGCGCGAAGACCTCCTGCGGTGCCCCGCCCGCGGTGCCGTCTGAGGTGAGCGGGATGTCGGCGAGCAGGTCCACGTCGACGACCTCGCCGGTCAGCAGCTCGACGGTGTCGGCGCCGTCGCGGGCGATGAGGACGAAGGACGCGCTCGGGTCGGAGGCGAGCGGGGTGATCATCGGTGTCTCCTGAGGATCGGGCATCCGGCGCGACTCAACGAAAAGACCGCCGGCGACGGCGGTCTGGGTCGTGGGAACGCGAACACACCGCCTAGGAGGCGGGCCACCACGTGCGGTTCGCGAGCATGCGCTGAAACTATCACACTGCGTGTATCCAGCCTCGCCACGTTTCGGCCGCGTAACCTGGAGGGGTGCCAGCAGTCAATCTTGGGATGCCTCGCGTCCCCGAAGTCCTGAGCCCGCGCCGCAAGTCCCGCCAGATCAAGGTGGGCAAGGTGCTGGTCGGCGGCGACGCCCCCGTCAGCGTCCAGTCGATGACGACCACGAAGACCACCGACATCAACGGCACGCTCCAGCAGATCGCCGAGCTGACGGCGTCCGGCTGCGAGATCGTGCGCGTGGCGGTGCCGTCCCAGGATGACGCCGATGTGCTGCACATCATCGCCAAGAAGAGCCAGATCCCGGTGATCGCGGACATCCACTTCCAGCCGAAGTACGTGTTCCAGGCGATCGACGCCGGATGCGCGGCGGTGCGCGTCAACCCCGGCAACATCCGCAAGTTCGACGACCAGGTCGGCGCGATCGCCAAGGCCGCGCAGGATGCAGGAGTGTCGCTGCGCATCGGCGTGAACGCGGGCTCCCTCGACCGGCGCCTCCTCGAGAAGTACGGCAAGGCCACGCCGGAGGCGCTCGTGGAGAGCGCCGTCTGGGAAGCGTCGCTGTTCGAGGAGCACGATTTCCACGACTTCAAGATCTCCGTCAAGCACAACGACCCGATCGTGATGGTGAAGGCGTACCGGCAACTGGCCGAGCGCGGCGACTGGCCGCTGCATCTCGGCGTCACGGAGGCGGGGCCCGCCTTCCAGGGCACGATCAAGTCGGCGACGGCCTTCGGCATCCTGCTGGGCGAGGGGATCGGCGACACGATCCGCGTCTCGCTTTCGGCTCCGCCTGCGGAGGAGGTCAAGGTCGGTCACCAGATCCTGCAGGCGCTGAATCTGCGGGAGCGCAAGCTCGAGATCGTGTCGTGCCCGTCGTGCGGTCGGGCCCAGGTGGACGTGTACACGCTCGCCGAGAACGTGACGGAAGGGCTCAAGGACATGACCGTGCCGCTGCGCGTGGCTGTCATGGGCTGCGTCGTGAACGGGCCCGGTGAGGCACGGGAGGCGGACCTCGGCGTCGCATCAGGGAACGGCAAGGGGCAGATCTTCGTCAAGGGCGAGGTCATCAAGACGGTTCCGGAGGACGACATCGTGGCCACCCTGATCGAGGAGGCGAATCGCATCGCCGCCGAGATGGGTCCGGATGCTCCGCTCGGCACCGCCCAGGTCATCACGGCGTGAGACCCGCATGACGACGATCACGGTCGACGGGCTCGGCGAGCGGCACCTCGCGGCCGAGAGGGTGACGCTGACCGCGCGGGTGGCGATCGCGCATCGTGACCGACCCGAGTCGATCGCGCAGGGGACAGCGGTGCACGCCAGGCTCGCTCGCGAGGCGGCGAGTCTGCGCGAGACGGGAGCGGCCACGTGGCACTCGGTCGATCCGCTCAGCACGAACGTGCGGACCTGGACAGACAAGGACGGCCGGAAGCACCAGGATCACGTCACCGCCGGTGCGGTGCGGATCAAGCTCGGCCGGCTCGAGGTCGTGTCCGACGTCGTGGCGACGTTGAGCGCCCTGGGGGCGACCGTGTCGCCGTCCTGGGCTCTGACGGAGGCGACGAAGCTCCGGGTCACGCGGGATCTACGGGGCGTCGCGGTGCGCGATGCGCGGACGAAGGCCGACGACTTCGCGGCCGCGCTGGGCGCGGCGGTCGGTCGTGTGACGGCGATCCGAGAGGCTCAGCAGGCGGCTCCCGTGGGTGTGCGCGGGGCCGGTGGCGGGGCGCCGGATGATCTGACGATCCCCGAGATCACCGTGCGCGTCGCGGTGACCGGCGAGTACGAGACCGATTGAATCAGGAGGCCTGATGTCCGAAGCAGCACTTCCCGCGCCGGTGCAGGCGCTGGTCGACGCGATCAACGACGCGGACACGGATGCGTTCGTCTCCGCCTTTACCCCCGAGGGATTCGTGAGCGATTGGGGAACGGTCAAGGCGGGGCCGAGCGGTGTGCGCAGCTGGGCCGATTCGGATGCCATCGGGGCCGGAGCCAGGATGACGGTGCTGTCCGCCGAGACCGAGGGCGACACCACGCGGATCCGCTTCGCATGGGCGAGCCGGGTCTTCACCGGCGAGTCGGATGGAGTCTTCGTCGTGGACGGCGGCCTGGTCGCGAGCTTCACCATCCCGCCGGGGCACTGATGGACGCGACGCAGGTGGACTTCGAAGCGGTGGAATCGTCTTCCACGGTGCTCCGCGTGGAGCGGATGCCGCGGCCTCTGGTGGTCGTCGAGGAGACGCCGTTCCATCCGGTCGACCACACGTGGCCCGATCAGCCCGGAGACAGCGGGACGATCACCGGAGCCTGGGGCTCGGCCGTCGTCACGGAGGCCGTGATGGCAGCGGTCTCGGACGAGGGCGTGTTCGCGGTCGGGGAGGAGATTCCCGTGAAGCGCGGTGCGGACGGATGGACGTGGCTCGTCGGGCATGCGCTGGCGGGCGAGGTGCCGGCTGGGCTCGTCGAGGGCGCTGCGGTCACGCTGTCGGTGGATGCCGGTCGACGTGCGGGTCTGAGTCGTGGTCACACGGCGTGCCACCTGGCGTCGCTGGCGCTGGATCTGGCCGTGGCCGATCTGTGGCGCAAGGACCCGGGGGTGGACGCTCTGGGGTCTCCGGACTTCGAGGGGCGCTCCAACCAGTCCAGCCGCATCCGTGAGGACGGCGCGGTCGACGAGTATCGACTCGGGAAGAGTCTTCGCCGTGCCGGGTTCGACACCGAGTCGTTCGTGGCGACGCTTGCGGAGCGCGAGGACCGGATCAACGCGCAGCTGTCCGCGTGGGTCGCTGCGGGGGCGTCGAGTCGCGTGGTGGCGGAGGGGCCAACGATCGTGGACCGGCGGCGGTGGGAGTGCGAGCTTCCCGAGGGCGTGGCGTCGATTCCGTGCGGTGGAACGCATGTGCGTTCGTTGTCCGAGTTCACCTCGATCTCGGTGTCTCTTGATCTGTCCGACCCGCAGTTGCTGGTGATGACGACGACCGTCGTGCCGTCGCCGTAGTCGAGTCGAGTCGAGTCGGGTCGGGTCGGGTCGGGTCCGCGGACGCTGGATGTCGGCGCGCATCGAATCTGCCGGCGCCGTTGACAGCCAGGTCGTGCCCAGAGGCGGCAGAACCTTCTCGTGCTCCCGTGGACTCGCCCGGTGGCGCCGACAGGCGTGTCGTGCCCGGGAGGCGCCGGGACCCGACCCGCTTCCTCCACCACCGGTGGCAGAACCGACCGTCTTCACGCGGCGGATCGGAACCGTTTCGGCGGCGGGGCGAAGTCTGCGAAGGCGTACCGCAGATGGAGGCGTGGTGGCAGATCGTACGTCTCGCCGCTCGGATGATGGAGTACGAAGTCGTCGGTGCCGTCCCGGGTGATCCGCCATCCTCCGTTGTGGAGCTGCATGTGGTGGAAACGGCAGAGCAGAATCCCGCGATCGATGTCAGTGCGTCCGCCTCGGGACCATTCGTCGATGTGATGCGCTTCGCCGTAGGAGGCGGGGCGGTCGCAGTTCTTCCATCGGCAGCCGCCGTCGCGAATGGCGAGAGCGATGCGCTGCTTCGGTGTGAACAACCGGTGCTCGCGTCCGACCTGAAGAGGATTGCCGAGCGCATCCGCGATGATCGGCAGCGCCCCGGTGTCGCAGACCTGCTGCTCGACAGCCGACCGGGGAAGGGAGACGAGACCGTCCTCGGTGTGCGCGGACCGGTGAACGCCTTCGGCGCCGACGGTCTGCACGATGCGGACGCCGGCCTGCTTGACGCCGAACACGGTGGCGGATTCGGCAGTCGCGCCGGCATGGATCAGGTCGATCATCAGGTCGTACGCGAGTTGCTCGTTGGTGCGCGGATCCTCGATGAGTTCCTGCGCTGCCTGTCTGTCGGCTTCGTCGACGAAGCGGGGGCCGCCTCGCCGAGGTCTCAGCGCTGCGTCGTGGATACTCCGAATGAGCGCGTAGCCGTGTTCGTCGTAGACGGTCGATGAATGATGCACGCCGTCTCGGTCGGTCCACATCCGGAAGGACCGGGCGTTGTGACGTTCCTGGTACCGACGTTCGGCGCCATCGGGATCGAGCATGTCGCGCAGTGAACGCGCGGCTGATCGGAGCTCCTCCAGCGTGCGATGGGCTGATTCGGTGACGAGGTCCTCGGTGGCGACGAGCCATGCCTCGTGGACCGCTGCCGTGTCGGTCATGAGTTCCGCACCGTCCGGTGCGCCGCGCGGCGGCGCGTCCAGTCCGCGGACGATCGCGTCATGCTGCGCCGTGGAGATCCGCCCGGCGAGCAGGGCATCGTCAGCCGGAGCGTGCCAGGGGCGAGTCGGTGCATGCCCCGCCGAAGACGGCTCCTGATCCCCCGAACCGTCGACAGCAGGAGGGACGGCTGCGCCGTCCTGTGCCGGATGATCGACGGTCTCGAGGAGCGTCGAGCCGACCCGGATGCGCTGCGTCGCATCGGCCCGGGAGCCGCCGGTGAGCTCCTGCAGCAGGTCCGCGGGTTCGCGGTGCCCGCGTGACTGTGCGAGACCGCCGTGTCCGGCAGATCGATCCGAGCGTGCCGCGATGATGCCGGCGCCCAGCGTGGCCACCCTCTCGACGCACCTCGACAGGGCTGCCGCGGCGCGCATCACCTCGACGAGATCGTCGTCGCTCAACGCCCGCAGTGATCCGGCCAGCTCCTCTACCGCTGCATCTTCACCGAGCAGACACCGCAGAGCGGTGATCTGCTGGTCGATCTCGGTGAAGAAATTCATACCCTCATGATGCTGCGGGCCTCCGACATTCGAACGTGGATTCGATTCGAATCCGACGTGATCCGATAACGGATGGATAACGAGTGGCGGCTGATTGACTGTACCCATGCAGACCGTCTGGCTCAGCCGTCCCGATGCCTGCTACGGAGCGACGGAGCGGTGACGATGGCAGCGATCTCACACCAACCCGCCGACTACGACTGTCCGTTCTGCCGTCTGCAGCAGGGAGGATTCGACGAGCGGAACCAGCCGACCGACGTCGTGGCCGTCACTGAGCGCGCCTACGCCCGGATCGCGCCGAAGTGGTGGCCGGGCAATCCCGGTGCGGTGCTCGTCATTCCACGAGTGCACGTCGAGAACCTGTACGACCTCGCGCCCGAGGATGCGGCCGCGGTGTGGTCGCTGACGCAGCTCGTCGCCCGCGGCATCCGTGCGTCTTACGACTGCGCGGGCGTCTCGATCCGGCAGCACAACGAGCCGGCCGGGGGCCAGGACGTCTGGCACCTGCACGTCCACGTCTTCCCCCGGCACGAGGGAGACCGGCTGTATCAGCGTCACGACGAGGCGATGTGGGTGCCGAGCCGAGATCGCGAACCGTTCGCGCAGACATTGCGAGACATTCTGCGGCTGCCCCACGAGCTCAGCGGGTGACGAATCAGGAGGACCGTTCTCGACCCACGCCCTTCACAGCGCGAACTCCACCTCGCCCTTCGCGATGTCGGCGCGCACGAGCCGCAGCGAGACCGCGTCGCCCGGCACGGCTCCGGCGGGCAGGGGAGCGGATGCCGTGACCGCCGGCTCGGCGATCTGGACGGTGGCCCGATCCTCCCTGACCGCGATCACCGTCGCGTCGAGGCGCTCGCCGACGCGCGGCGAGAGCAGCGCCGCCTCGACGCAGTTGATCGTGTCGGCGTTCAGGCGCGATGCGCGCTGAGAGGAGGCGCGCATCAGCTCGGGCAGCTCGGCCAGCGAATCCCGGGCCCAGGCCGGGGCATCCTGCCCGTTCGAGACGGCGAGGCAGATCGCCAGCGACCAGCGATCCACGAGCCGCCTCAGGGGCGCCGTCGCGTGCGCGTACGGCGCCGCGATGGCGGCCTGCTCGATCCCGTCGGGGACGCTCCCGTCGAACACCTCGTACCCGGCTCCGCGGAACAGCGTCGATGCCGCCTCCAGCACGGGAAGGGTCAGCGGATCCGAGCGGTCCAGGCTCCGCAGGTACTCGCCGTAGCCGCCGGAGGTCCACGGCCTCCCCAGCGCCTCGGTCTGGTGCCGGAACGCGTCGAAGGCCGCGGCGTCCGGCTCCGGCATGGTGCGCAGCACGCCCACGCCGGCGTCGATCATGAGTGTCGCGGCCGCCATGCCCGTCATCAGCGACAGCTGCGCGTTCCAGTCCTCCACGGGCAGCGGGTGACGCCGGACGATCGAATACGTTCCGTCCGCAGCGCGCAGCACCTCCTCGTCCGGGACGTTCAGGCTCGCGCCACCGCGCTCGCGCTCGAGGTCCTGCCGCAGCCCGCCGATCACCGGCAGCAGTGCCGCGGGTGAGTCCTCTCCGGCGGCGAGCGCCTTCTGGACGCTCGTGTACTCCAGCTGCGCGCGGGATCGGATCAGTGCGCGTTCCAGGCGGAAGCCGTCGACGGCTCCCGCCTCGTCCAGCCTGAAAGTCCACACCAGCGCGGGGCGCTCGACGTCCGGCAGCAACGAGGCGCGGTCCTCGCTCAGCGGACGCGGGTGCAGCGGGATCGACCCGTCTGCCGCGTAGAGGGTCTGACCGCGCTCGCGCGCCGCGGCATCCAGCGCTCCACCGGGGCGGACGAACGCCGGGACGTCGGCGATCGCGTATCGCACCTCGAATCCGTTCCCGAGTCGCGCCAGATGGAACGCCTGATCGAGATCCCTCGAACCCGCGGGATCCAGCGTCGCGAACGGCACGTCCCGCAGGTCGACCTCCGGTTCCGGAGCGGTGGACTCGGATGCCTCGGCCAGCGCCTCCGGCGAGAACTCGACCGGGGCGTCCAGCGACGCGCGAAGTGCGGCGAGCGCTTCGGCGAGCTCGCTCTGCGCGACGGAAGGGGCGACATGTGCGCGACGCTGAGGCATGCTTCGAGACTAGTCAGGCCCACCCGCATCGATCGGCGTTAGCGTGGACGCATGACCGTTGCTGAGAAGGCCCAGACCCTTGTCGATCTCCACCGCGCCCCCGGTATCCTGCGCGTCGTGAACGTCTGGGACGTCGTGTCCGCCCAGGCTGTCGCCGCGCTCCCCGAGACCGCCGCCATCGCCACCGCCGGCCATTCCATCGCCGCCACGTTCGGCTATCCCGACGGAAGCATCCCGCGCGAGCTCATGCTCGACATGGTGTCGCGTATTGCCGCGGCCGTCGAGGTGCCGGTGTCGGCTGACCTCGACGACGGCTACGGGGACGCCGGTGAGACCACTCGCCTCGCGATCGCGGCGGGAGTCGTCGGCGCGAACATCGAAGACCGGCTGAAGCCCCTCGCCGAGTCGGTGGCGGATGTCGCCGCGATCGTCGCCGCGGGGGAGGCCGAGGGAATCCCGTTCGCCCTCAACGCGCGCACCGACGCGTTCGTGCGCGCCGGCGACCGTCCGGTCGCGCAGAGCATCGCCGACGCGATCGAACGCGGTCGTGCTTACCTCGACGCCGGTGCGACGACCGTGTTCGTGCCGGGCGTCCTGGACGCCGAGGTGACGGGCCAGTTGGTCGCGGGCATCGGAGAGAACCGCATCAGCGTGATCGGACTGCCCGGCGCACTGACCGCGGCGGAGTACGAGGCGCTCGGTGTCGCCCGGATCTCGTACGGTCCGATGACGCAGCGGGTCGCGCTCACGGCGCTGCAGGACCTCGCCTCCAGCCTGTACGCGGACGGAGCCATTCCCGAGGGGACCCGCGCCCTGAACTGAGCCGGACGGACGGGTGATCGCAGGTCACTAGACTTGGGCCGTGGTCACTCGTCTCTCCCGCTTCTTCCTCCGCACGCTCCGTGAAGACCCCGCCGGCGCCGAGGTCACCAGCCACAAGCTGCTGATCCGCGCCGGGTACATCCGACCGCAGGCGGCCGGCATCTTCGCCTGGCTGCCGCTGGGCCTGCGCGTGAAGGCGCGGATCGAGACCGTCATCCGCGAGGAGATGGCCGCGGCCGGTGCGCAGGAGGTGCATTTCCCCGCGCTCATGCCGCGCGAGGCGTACGAGGCGACCGGTCGCTGGGAGGAGTACGGCGATCTGCTGTTCCGCCTGCAGGACCGCAAGGGCGGCGACTACCTCCTGGCGCCGACGCACGAGGAGGCCTTCACGCTTCTGGTGAAGGACCTCTACTCCTCCTACAAGGACCTGCCCCTGACGATCTTCCAGATCCAGGACAAGTACCGTGACGAGGCGCGTCCTCGTGCCGGCCTCCTGCGCGGCCGTGAGTTCACCATGAAGGACGCCTACTCCTTCGATTCCTCGGATGCCGGGCTGGACGCGTCCTACATGGCCCAGCGCGACGCCTACGAGCGCATCTTCCAGCGCCTCGGCCTGGAGTACGTGATCGTCCAGGCGGATGCCGGGGCGATGGGCGGATCCCGCAGCGAGGAGTTCCTCCACCCGACCCCTGTCGGTGAGGACACGTTCGTCCGTTCCGCGGGCGGATACGCCGCGAACGTCGAGGCGTTCACGACTGCGGTGCCCGACCCCGTCGATTTCTCGGATGCGCCGGCGGCGACGATCTTCAATTCTCCCGACACACCGACCATCGAGACGCTCGTGGCGCACGCGAACGCCGTGCTGGACGGCGAGTACACCGCCGCGGACACGCTGAAGAACGTCGTGCTCGCCCTGACGCACCTCGACGGCACCCGGGAGCTCGTCGTCGTCGGGATCCCCGGCGATCGCGAGGTCGACGAGAAGCGCGCCGAAGTCGCGTTCGCTCCGGCCGGGGTCGAGACTGCCACCGCCGAGGACTTCGAGAACAACCCCCTGCTCGTACGCGGGTACATCGGCCCGTGGTCGCCCGCGGGCGCCGTCCTGGGTGAGGAGTCCGCGACCGGCATCCGCTACCTCGTCGATCCCCGGGTCTCGGAGGGCACGCGCTGGGTCACGGGCGCGAACATCGATCAGAAGCACGCGCACTCCGTCGTCGCCGGACGCGACTTCTTCGCCGACGGCGTCGTCGAGATCGCGAACGTGCGAGACGGCGACCCGGCCCCGGACGGCTCCGGACCGGTGGAGCTCGCACGCGGCATGGAGATCGGCCACGTGTTCCAGCTGGGACGCAAGTACGCCGAGGCCCTCGGCCTGAAGGTCCTCGACGAGAACGGCAAGCTCGTCAGTGTGACGATGGGCTCCTACGGAATCGGTGTGACGCGCATCCTGGCGATCATCGCCGAGCTCAACAACGACGACAAGGGACTGATCTGGCCGGCGTCCGTCGCGCCGTTCGACGTGCACGTCGTCGCTGCCGGGCGCGACCAGGCCGCGTTCGACGTCGCGGAGCAGGCCGCCGCACGTCTGGAGGAGACCGGACTCGAGGTGCTCTACGACGACCGTCCCAAGGTGTCGCCCGGTGTCAAGTTCGGCGATGCCGAACTGGTCGGCGTTCCGCGCGTCCTCGTGGTCGGACGCGGGGCGGCCGAAGGCCAGGTCGAGCTGTGGGATCGCCGTACGGGCGAGCGCGAAGCACTCGCGCTCGACGACGCGATCGCGCGCCTGACTGCCTGATCGGGTCAGTGCTCCCCGGCTGAGGGGTTCTCCTCCGCAGGCCCTCCGCGGCGTTCAGCTACCATCCGCCGGAGCTCGGCCGTGAGCTGCTCGGCGCGCTCCAGCAGCTCACGCAGCCGGTCGTCCGCGTCCGCCGCGTCCGCTCGCCGCCCCGCGGAGACCCCGACGGCGACGGCACCGGACGCGGCTCCCGCCGCGACCCCGGCGGCCGCCGCATGTCCGGCAGCTTCATCTTCATTCGCACCGTCGGCGGGGTCGGACGTCTTCTCGGTCCGGTCCGGTCCGGCCTCTGTCTTCCCGGACGGCCCGAGGAACAGATTCGCGAGGTAGCCGGTGAAAGTTCCGAAGATGCCGACTCCGACGACGATGATCAGCACTCCGAGCAGGCGTCCGGCCTGCGTCACCGGATACTGATCGCCGTACCCGACCGTCGCGATCGTGACGATCGTGTACCACAGCGCATCGGACGCGGTGGTGATGTTGGCGCCGTCGGCATCCTCCTCGACCGCCAGCACCGACAGGCTGCCGAACTGCAGCACGAGGATGCCGAGCAGGAGCAGGGTCATCAGGGTGCTGTTGGCGCGATCCTGCACCAGCGTCGTCGCGATGCGCTTCGGGCCGAGGTCGCGCATCAGCCGGAGCACCCGCAGCAGCCGGAACACCCGCAGCACCTTCAGCTGAGGGAACGGGAGGCTCGCCAGCAGATCCGCCCATCCGAACCCGCGGAAGAAGTAGCGCCGGGGCGCTGTCGAGGTCGCCATGCGATACACGAAGTCGATCAGGAAGATGACGCTGAGGACGCCGTTCATCACCGCCAGCACGACCTGCATGGCGGTGTCGCCGTGCAGGGCGTAGACGAACACCAGGTTCATGATCGACAGCAGGGACAGGATGCCGATGAAGATCTCGTACGCCGGATTCTTCAGCTCGGTGCGCGCCCGGCGCCTGGCCGCGATCCGGTCCCTGATCCCGCCCATGAGGCCGCTCCCTCCGCCGATGTCCCGCTGTGCCGCGAGCGGAACCATTCTGGAGCACCACCCCGCTCGGCGCGCGTGCTCTCACCCGGACGGGTGAGCCTGCATGTCAGAGTAGAGCCATGGACGAGCTGACGACCCGGATCGATGAACTGCTGGACGAGGCGGGCATCACGTCGAGCCGCGCACTGATCACCCGCATCCTGCTCTCCGGCATCCAGCTGGGGCAGGATCGCACCGATCGGCTCGACCTCAAGATCGCCTCGTCGGCGCTGAGCGAGATGCGCGACGCGTTCCGCCTGTTCCAGCCGTACTCGGACGTGCCGAAAGTGACCGTGTTCGGTTCGGCCCGCACGCGTTCGGAGGATCCGCTGTACCGGTCGGCCCGCGGAGTCGCGACGGAGCTCGCCGAACGCGGATGGATGGTCGTGACCGGTGCCGGCCCCGGCATCATGCAGGCCGCGGCCGAGGGGGCGGGGGAGAAGATGGCTCTCGGCGTGTCCATCCGCCTGCCCTTCGAGGAGAAGCCGAACGCGGTCGTCGCGAAGGACGCCCACTCCGTCGAGATGAAGTACTTCTTCACCCGCAAGCTCATGCTCGTGAAGGAGTCGAGCGGATTCATCTGCCTGCCCGGCGGCTTCGGAACCATGGACGAGATGTTCGAGCTGCTCACTCTTCAGCAGACCGGCAAGGCCGAGCCGACCCCGATCGTCCTGCTGGATGCTCCGGGCGGCACGTTCTGGCAGGGGCTCGAGCGGTTCGTCGTCGAGCAGCTGATCCCGGCCGGCGTGATCTCCCCGGACGACTTCGATCGCGTCCTCGTCACGGATTCTCCCGAGCAGGCGGTGACGAGGATCACCGGCTTCTGGCGCAACTACGATTCCCTGCGGTGGGTGGACGACGTCCTCGTCCTTCGGCTGAAGAACACCCCGACGGATGCCGAGATCGAGGCGCTGAACGTCGAATTCGCGCCGTTCGTGGCCTCGGGCCGGATCGAGCGGAGCGATGCCCTTCCCGCCGAGGTCTCGGATCGCGACCGCGTACATCTGCCGCGCATCGCCCTGCGCCTGCGGCAGCGGGAGGTGGGCGGCCTCTACCGCCTGATCGACGCGCTCAACGCGCTGCCGTCCGCGGACTGAGGAAACGCGGCATTCAGCGACCGTTCACGCGGACGTCATCGGATGCGAGGAAGGTGGCGCGGGCAACAGCATCCGATCTCGAAGGACCGATGATGAGCCTGACCGACATCTCCCGCCGCTCCCTGCCGATGGCCCCGCACGTGAGCGGCAAGCGCTCCGCCGTGACGTGCGAGCTCAAGTGCGCCAACGCCTGCCTCGGGCCCGAGTGCAACACCTCGCAGAACGAGCACTTCCGCACGATCGCCTCGGCCGTGTTCTCCCGCCGCGCGCTGCTGGGGATGGGGGCCGCCGCCGCGGTCGCCATCGCGGTCGGCGTGGGCGACGGCGCCCCCACCTCCGCACCGGTCGCCGCCGGTGCGTCCGGTCCTGGGGCGTCCTTCGGGCGGCCGGGGCGGGGCCGGCTGCCGTTCGAGGCGATCGCTCCGGTCCCGGCCGAAGTGGATGCCTTCACCGTGCCGCGCGGGTACGACTGGAGCCCTCTGATCCGCTGGGGCGACCCGCTCTTCTCACGGACGCCGGCCTTCGACATCGCCGCGCAGACGCCCGAGGCGCAGGCCGGGCAGTTCGGCTACAACAGCGACTACCTCGACATCATCCCGGATCCGAGCGGGAAGACCGGCGTGCTGGTGAACAATCACGAGTACGTCAACCCGGGACTCATGTTCCCGGCCACTTCGGACGCCGCCGAGCTGCGACGCCGCGGCGACATCTACAAGGCGGCCCAGGGACTCTCCGTGGTCGACATCCGCCGCCGTCGGACCGGCCGGCCGTGGAGCTACGTGGTGGACGGCCGCCGAAACCGCCGCATCACGGTGGAGACGGTGTTCGAGCTGACCGGTCCGGCCGCGGGCTCCGATCTGGTGAAGACCGCCGCGGATCCCGAGGGTCGCTGGGTGCACGGCACGCTCGGCAACTGCGCGGGCGGAACGACGCCGTGGGGCACGATCCTGTCCGGCGAGGAGAACTTCAACGGCTACTTCGCCTGGGCGGCGGACACCCCGGAGCAGAAGCGCTACAGCTCGTCGAGCACGACTTCGACCTCCACCGGGTGGGAGACCTACGACCCGCGCTTCGACGCGCACGACCCCGCATACGTGAACGAGCCCAACCGGTTCGGGTACATCGTCGAGATCGACCCGCAGGACCCGACCTCGACGCCGCGCAAGCACACGGCGATGGGGCGCTTCAAGCACGAAGGAGCGAACGTCCGCGTCGCGGAGGACCGCCGGGTCGTCGCGTACATGGGCGACGACGAGCGCAACGACTACCTGTACAAGTTCGTCTCGAAGAACCGGATCTCGGGGTCCCGCAAGAAGAACCTGCGTCTGCTGAGCGAGGGCGATCTGTACGTCGCCCGCTTCACGGGCGACTCGCCGGCCGCCGAGATCACCGGCACGGGGCAGCTGCCCTCCGACGGCGCCTTCGACGGCTCGGGTGTCTGGATCCCGCTCACCCAGGGCGGAAAGAGTGTCGTCCCCGGCTTCAGCACCGAGGAGGTCCTGGTGTACACGAGGCTCGCCGCGGACGCCGTCGGCGCGACCAAGATGGATCGCCCGGAGGACGTCGAGCCGAACCCCGTCACCGGCAAGGTGTACGTCGCGCTCACGAACAACTCCGCCCGCAGCGCGGTGGACGAGGCGAACCCGGTCGCGGGCAACCGCTACGGTCACGTGCTCGAGATCACGGAGACGGCCGGCCAGAGCGGAACCACGTTCGGCTGGAGCGTCCTGCTGCTGTGCGGCGACCCGAACACGTTCGGGAACGCGTACTTCGCGGGCTTCCCCAAGGACAAGGTGTCGCCGATCTCCTGCCCGGACAACCTGGCCTTCGACTCTCACGGCGACCTGTGGATCTCCACGGACGGCCAGCCGGGCACGATCGGATACGCCGACGGCCTGTTCAAGGTCCCGCTGAAGGGCTCGGAGCGCGGACACGTGCAGCAGTTCCTCGCCGTCCCGCGGGATGCCGAGACCTGCGGCCCGGTGATCCATGACGAGGACGGACTGGTGTTCGTGGCCGTGCAGCACCCCGGCGAGGACGGCACGTTCGACGCGCCGCGTTCGCTCTTCCCGGACTACGGCTCCACTGCGCCCGGGGATGTGGCGACGGCCCCGCGCCCCTCCGTCGTGCAGGTGCACCGGGCCTGAGGCCTCCTGCCCTCCGGTGCGCCGCCGCTCTCCGCCGGCGCACCGGAGGGCGCTGCGCATCCGCCGGCTCGGCTCAGGGACGCCGGTTCCGGTATCCTGGTCGGATGCCCGCGGATGCCGCGGATGAGAGCTGAACAGGGAGGCCGCCATGGATATCGAACTCGGACTGCTGCGCGGGATCGAGAAGGAGAAGGCGATTCCGTTCGACGAACTCGTCGCGATCATCGAGCAGGCCGTGCTGACCGCCTACGGCAAGCACATCTCCGAGGACGGAGCGGTCCCCGCGGGCGTCCGCGTCGAACTCGACCGCAAGACCGGACACGTCGCCGTCCTCCAGCCGGTCACGGACGACGAGGGCGCCGTCATCGGCGAAGAGGATGCCACTCCCGACGACTTCGGCCGCATCGCCGCGTTCGCGGCCAAGCAGGTCATCAGCCAGCGGCTGCGCGACATCGCGGACGACGCCGTGCTCGGCGAGTTCCGCGGCAAGGAGGGCGACATCGTCGCCGGTGTCATCCAGCAGGGCCCCAACCCGCGGATGATCCACGTCGACCTGGGCTCGGTCGAGGCGATCCTGCCTCCCGAGGAGCAGGTCCCCGGCGAGGAGTACTCGCACGGATCGCGTCTGCGGGTCTACGTGACCAGCGTGGCCAAGGGGCTGAAGGGTCCCCAGATCACCGTCTCCCGCACTCACCCTGGCCTGGTGCGCAAGCTCTTCGCCCTCGAGGTCCCCGAGATCGCGGCCGGCCTGGTCGAGATCGTCTCGCTCGCGCGCGAGGCCGGGCATCGCACGAAGATCGCCGTGAAGGCGAACGACCCGTCGATCAACGCGAAGGGCGCATGCATCGGCGAGCTGGGCCGTCGGGTCAGGGCGGTCACCGAGGAGCTCGCGGGGGAGAAGATCGACATCGTCGACCACAACCCCGACCTCGCCACGTTCGTCGCGAACGCGCTGTCGCCCGCCAAGGTGACCAGCGCCTTCGTCCTGGATGCCGGCACCAAGGCCGTCCGCGCCCTCGTGCCGGATTACCAGCTCTCGCTCGCGATCGGCAAGGAGGGGCAGAACGCGCGTCTGGCCGCCAAGCTGACCGGAGCGAAGATCGACATCCAGCCGGACAGCATCCTCGACGAATGATCTCGACCGCCACGACCGGCCGGCGTCGCTCGGGCATCGGCACCGAGGTGTAGGATGGAACCTGTACGAACGTGTGTCGGTTGCCGCGCACGTGCCTCCCGGTCAGACCTCCTCAGGGTGGTCGCCCAGGACGGCGCCCTCGTCATCGATGAGCGCGCGGTGCTTCCGGGACGCGGCGCGTGGGTGCATCCGGAGCCGGATTGCCTGGACAAGGCATTGCGGCGCCGGGCCTTCGCGCGAGCACTTCGTGTCGCAGCCGAGCTCGACACGCAGACCATCGAACAGTACTGCCAGCAGAACAAAGGCTGAACGGCTATGGAAACAAAGTGAACGGCTCGAAATGAGACCCGTCCGCGACTAGTGGTCTGCCCTGCCTGGGTGGACCGACCCAGACAGGAGAATTGTGGCTGCCAAACCACGTGTGCACGAGATCGCCGCTGAACTCGGCGTCGACAGCAAGGTCGCACTCGCCAAGCTCAAGGAGCTCGGCGAGTTCGTGAAGAGCCCGTCGTCGACCATCGAACCGCCGGTGGCGCGCAAGCTGCGCGCGGCGATCGAGGCCGACGGAGCCGCGAAGCCCGCGGCCAAGGCGGAGCCCGCGAAGCCGAAGGCTGCGCCCGCCCCCAAGCCCGGCGCCGCGGCGCCGACCCCCGGTCCGAAGCCGGGTCCGAAGCCCACCCCCGAGACGCCGGCCGCGGCTGCCCCGGCGCCCTCCGCGCCGACCCCGGCGCCCGCTCCGGCTGCACCCAAGCCCGCCGACAAGGGTGCCCCCAAGCCCGGGGACAAGGCCGCACCCAAGCCCGGTGCTCCGCGCCCGGGCAACAACCCGTTCGCGTCCTCGCAGGGCATGGGCCAGCGTCCCGCCGGCCCGCGTCCCGGCAACAACCCGTTCGCCTCTTCGCAGGGCATGGGCCAGCGTCCGACCCCGGGTAACATCCCGCGGCCGCAGGCTCCGCGTCCCGGCGCTCCGCGCCCTGGTGCCCCGCGTCCCGGCTCGCCGCGTCCCGGCGCTCCGCGCGGCGGTCAGGGCGGTCGTCCCGGCGCTCCGTTCCAGCAGCGTCCCGGCGGCCCCGGTCGCCCAGGCGGCGGCGGTGCGGGCGGCGGCTTCCAGCGTCCCGCCGGCGGTTTCGCCGGTCGTCCCGGTGGCGGCGGAGGCCGCGGTCGTGGACCCGGCGGTGGCACGGCCGGAGCCTTCGGAAAGGGAGGCGGCAAGAGCAAGCAGCGCAAGTCGCGGCGGGCGAAGAGGCAGGAATTCGAGATGCGGTCGGCGCCGGTCGTCGGCGGCGTCAACGTCCAGAAGGGCAACGGCGAGACCATCCGGCTCCGCCGCGGCGCTTCGATCGCCGACTTCGCGGACAAGCTCGAGGCGCTGAACGGCTACACCGTCCAGCCCGGGACGCTCGTCACGATCCTGTTCAACCTGGGCGAGATGGCCACGGCCACCGAGTCCCTGGACGAGGCGACCTTCGAGGTCCTCGGAGCCGAGCTCGGCTACAAGATCCAGATGGTCTCGCCCGAGGACGAGGACAAGGAGCTCCTCGAGGGCTTCGGTCTCGACCTCGAGCAGGAGCTGGCCGAGGAGGACGACTCCGACCTCGAGATCCGTCCTCCGGTGGTCACCGTCATGGGTCACGTCGACCACGGTAAGACCCGCCTTCTCGACGCCATCCGCAAGACCAACGTCATCGAGGGCGAGGCCGGCGGCATCACCCAGCACATCGGTGCCTACCAGGTCTGGACCGAGCACGAGGACATCGAGCGCGCCATCACCTTCATCGACACCCCGGGTCACGAGGCGTTCACCGCCATGCGCGCCCGCGGTGCGCAGGTGACCGACCTCGCGATCCTTGTGGTCGCGGCCGACGACGGCATCATGCCGCAGACGGTGGAGGCGCTGAACCACGCCCAGGCGGCGAACGTGCCGATCGTGGTCGCGGTCAACAAGGTCGACAAGCCCGAGGCCAACCCGGCGAAGGTGCGCCAGCAGCTCACCGAGTACGGACTGGTGGCCGAGGAGTACGGCGGCGACGTCATGTTCGTCGACGTCTCGGCCCGTGCCGGCACCGGCATCCAGGAGCTCCTGGACGCGGTCCTGCTGACGGCCGACGCGGGTCTCGACCTGCGCGCGAACCCGAACAAGGCCGCTCGAGGCGTCGCCATCGAGGCGAAGCTCGACAAGGGCCGCGGTTCGGTCGCGACCGTGCTCATCCAGTCCGGAACCCTCCGGATCGGCGATGCGATCGTCGCGGGCACCGCCTACGGACGCGTGCGCGCCATGATCGACGAGAACGGCGATGCGGTCGAGGAGGCCGCACCGTCCCGTCCGGTCCAGGTGCAGGGTCTGAACTCCGTGCCCCGCGCCGGTGACGTGTTCATCGTCACCGAAGAGGACCGGATGGCCCGCCAGATCGCCGAGAAGCGCGAAGCCGTCGAGCGCAACGCCCAGCTGGCCAAGGCCCGCAAGCGCATCTCGCTCGAGGACTTCACCCGCGCTCTCGAAGAGGGCAAGGTCGAGACGCTCAACCTCATCATCAAGGGCGACGTGTCCGGTGCCGTCGAGGCGCTGGAGGAGTCGCTGCTCAAGATCGAGGTCGACGACTCCGTCCAGCTGCGCATCATCCACCGCGGCGTCGGTGCGATCACCGAGAGCGATGTGAACCTGGCGACGATCGACAACGCGATCATCGTCGGATTCAACGTCCGACCCGACACCAAGGCCCGTGAGGCCTCGGTGCGCGAGGGCGTGGACATCCGCTTCTACTCGGTCATCTACAACGCGATCGACGAGATCGAGAACTCCCTCAAGGGCATGCTCAAGCCGGAGTTCGAAGAGGTCCAGTCGGGTGTCGCCGAGATCCGCGAGGTGTTCCGCTCCTCGAAGTTCGGCAACATCGCCGGTGTCATCGTGCGGTCGGGGACCATCACGCGCAACGCCAAGGCGCGCGTCATCCGCGACGGCGTCGTCATCGCCGACGGCCTGGCCATCGAGTCGCTGCGTCGCTTCAAGGATGATGTCACCGAGGTCCGCACGGACTTCGAGGCCGGTATCGGCCTCGGCAAGTACAACGACATCCAGGTCGGCGACGAGATCGAGACCACCGAGATGGTGGAGAAGCCGCGGGGCTGATCGCCATGTGACTCGTCGGGCGGGGATGCACTGCGCATCCCCGCCCGACGAGTCTCGACGAGGGAGAAGGAAATGGCTGGAGAACGACAGGCACGCCTCGCGGATCGCATCCGCGTCATCCTGGCGGAGCGGCTCGACAAGGGCCTGCGCGACCCGCGTCTGGGCTACGTCACCATCACCGACGTCCGGGTCTCGGGCGATCTGCAGCACGCCAGCGTCTTCTACACCGTGCTGGGCACCGACGAGGAGCGCGTCTCCAGCGCCGCTGCCCTGACCTCGGCGACCGGGATGCTGCGGACCGAGGTCGGACGTCAGCTCTCGACCCGTCTCGTGCCCACGCTGGAGTTCATCCCCGACGCCCTGCCCGAGACCGCGGACCACATCTCCGCGCTGCTGCGCGAGGCGCAGGAGCGGGACGCCGCGGTCGCGGAACTCGCCTCCACGGCCACGCACGCCGGGGACGCCGACCCGTATCGGTCGGACGACGACGAGGACTGAGTTCCCGGCAGACAGGGCCTCGCTGCACGCGCGGCCGTCGACGGTTTGCTAGCCTGTTCGCCGATCGCGCCGCTCCCGCGGCGTCGGGAGAGCGGGTCTCATGGGCGACACCGGCGCACGGCGCGCGGCCGACGCCCGCCCCGAGGGCGGGCCGGACGCGCAGGTCGTGCTGGATGCCGTCGCCGAGCTGCGCTCTCAGGGGATCGTCGTGGCACCGCACGTGCTCGCCCGGCTGCAGGCGCGCGCGGGCACCGACCGTGCCGTGCTCGGCGAGATCGCCCTGTCGCTCACGGCTGCGCAGCGCCACGGGCATCGGGCGCTGCCGGTGCCATTGCCCGTCCCGCAGGCGATCGCGTCCTCCGTCGAGCGGCTCGCCTCCGGGTCGACCGAGCGCGATGCCCTCGTGGTTCTCGCGCTGGGTTCGACCGACCGCCTCGACGCCTACCTCGCCGTCACGGGCCTGACCACCGAGCAGCTCTCGGTCGGCGTCCTGGGTGAATGCGTCGACGTCGCGGCCTGCCGCGTCGCGCTGCGCGAACCCGCGCTCGGGGAATGGCTCCAGGCGTCCGCGACGGCGGCGGAATCCGCGTCGGCGCACGAGCGGTTGAGCATCCACCACGCCGAGGCGGGAGATGAGGTCAGGGCCGCGTGGCACACGGCACGCGGCGCGAGCGCCAAGGCACCGGGCGCGGCCGCCGTCCTGCTCGCCGCCGCCCGCCGGCTCTCGGCGGAGGGGCAGTCGCTCGCTGCCTTCCACGTCGCCGTCGAGGCCTTCGACCACGCCGAGGGCGCCCAGGCCGAGGAAGCCAGGCGGGTCGCCGGGGACGCCGCACTCTGCGCCGGGCTCGTCGCGGATGCCGTCGACTGGCTGGGCAGCCTGTTCCCGGCGGGGACTGCGGAGCAACGGACGCAGGCCCTCGCGCCTCTCGTGATCGCTGAGACGGCGCTGCGCGGAGCGCTGCCCATCACGGATCCGGCGGCGCACCGTCCGGACCACGACGAGGCGGCGAGCTGGACGGCCTGGGCGCGGACGGCCGGCATGGCGGCGATGCTGTCCGCGGAGCGCGGTGCCGACGCCGCCATGCGCATGTGGCTGGCCGAGGCGCGCGACGCGGATGTCCGCGCGGGTGCCGGCGGTGCGATCCGGGATCCTGCCGCCGCCCTGTGCTGGCTGCTCAGCGGAGACCCGTCTGATCCGATTCCGGACGGCACGCTGTCGTTCGGCGTCGCGGCCGCCGTGCGCAGAGCCCTGGACGGGGAGTTCGAGGACGGCCTCGGCATCCTGGCCCGGCATGAGGCCGGCATCGCGGAGGAGAAGGATCCCTTCCTGCAGGGCTTCGAGCGCACACCGCTGGCCGGCGCGTATCGCGCCGTCGTCGACGTGCTGCTGCGCTTCTGGCAGGGCGATGCGGCTGCCGCCCGTGCCCGCCTCGACGACGCGCTCGTCCGCCTTCCGATCGGTCTGCCGTTCGCCGGACTCGGCGTCGTGCTCGCCCGGCGACTGGACCTCGCGATCCTCGGCCGGATCGGACTCGCGACGCAGAGCGCGACGGATGCGCTGCCCACCGGCATCCGGCTCGATGCCCTCGTGGACCGGGCGCTTCAGGCGTACCTCGCGGGCTCGGTCCAGGAGGCCGCCGCGCACATGCGGCTGTGGCACGACCGGGGCGCACCGGCTCCACCGCTTGCCGTCCCCGGACTCGAGGAGCTCGGGGACGGGGACTCATCTCCCGCAGTCGAACCGCCCGATCAGCGCCTGGCGTCGGAGCTGTACCGGCGGATCCGCACAGTCGCCCAGGGGGCATGGCAGCACGAGTACCCGTCGATCGCCGAGCGCGTGCGCGCGGTGAGATCGCCGTTCACGCGCGCTCGCGTCGAGGCGCTGCTCGGAACGACGTGCGTGATCCGCGGAGACCGCGTCGCCGGCCGGCGGCACCTGCACTCGGCGCACAGTCTCTTCACGGATGCCGGAGCCGATGCCTGGCGCGACAGCGTCGGTCGCCGGCTGGTCCGCCTCGGGGAGCAGATCGAGCAGCTCGCGGGGCTGGAGACCGTGCCGATCCCCGTGGTGGATCCGCTGGCGGCCTGCCGTGCGGCGTGGGAGCCGCTCGTCACCGAGCGCGAGCTCCAGGTCGCGATGCTCGTGGTCGAGGGCGCGTCCAACCGCGACATCGCGGAACGGCTGCAGTTGTCGGTGCGCACCGTCGAGGTGCACCTCGGCCGGGTCTTCGCGAAGCTCGACGTGCGCAGCAGGGCGGAGCTCATCGTGCTCGCGCACCGCACCGGCCGGCACCTCTGACCCGGTCATCCCGGCAGCGACAGAAACCCGTCCGACGCTTCGGCGAGGCCGTCGGCGATGAGCGAGTCGATCGCCCGATCGCGCTGCACGGGATCCGGCCAGTCCGGGATGACGCTGACCTGCGGGACGCCGGCCGGAGCCGCGTCCCGCAGCGTCCGCAGCACGGCCCCCCTCGCCTGACGGTCCGAGCCCTCGTACCGGGCCTGCCTGCGGCGGGTGTCCTCGCCGGCAGGACGGCCGGCGGCGAGCCAGCGGCACTCCCGGCGGATCGGGCAGTGCTCGCACCGGGGGGATCGCGCGGTGCAGACGACCGCCCCGAGCTCCATCATCGCCGCGTTGAACAGCGCGGATTCCGCGGGCTCGGCCGGAAGCGCGTCCGCCATCGTCGCCAGATCCCGTCGTGACGGCGACCCCGGCTGGGCTGCACCCCCGACAGCGCGGGTGAGCACACGGCGCGTGTTGGTGTCGACGACCGCGTGGTGATCCCCGTAGGCGAACACCGCCACGGCGCGGGCGGTGTAGTCGCCGATCCCCGGCAGCGCCAGGAGCGCCTCGACATCGCGCGGCACCACGCCGTCGTGGCGTTCGGCGACGGCGATCGCTGCGCCGTGCAGCCACAGCGCCCTGCGCGGATATCCGAGATTCGCCCACTGCGTCACGACCTCCGCGGGTGTCGCGAGGGCCATCGCGGTCGGCGTGGGCCAGCGTTTCAGCCAGGCCTCCAGATGCGGGATGACCCGTGCCACCGGCGTCTGCTGGAGCATGAACTCGCTCACGAGGACGCCCCAGGCGCCGTACGCCTCATGGAACTCCGGTCGGCGCCACGGCAGGTCGCGGGCCTCGGATCGATACCAGTCCGAGACCCCGCTGAGGTCGGGGAGGGGTGTCGGAGTCGGGGGCACCTGGTTAGCCTAGACGGACGATCCAGGCTCATCGACGGGGGAGAGCAGGGAGGGACGCCATGAGAGTCTTCCGGACCGCCGCTGCGCTGCTGGCGGTGACGTTGCTGCTGGCGGGATGCTCCACGGCCGCGGAAGGACCGGAGACCGAGCCGCCCACGACCGGGCCGACGCCGACGGCGACGGCGGAGGAGACCGCGTCGCCGACCCCGGCACCGGATCCTGCGGATCCGGCGACGTGGACCATCAGCGCCGAGGGGATCGGACCCGTGCACATCGGCGGTGACTTCGACGGCACCCTGGCAGACCTGCCCACCAGCTGGACGAGCGACGGCGCGGCCTGCTCGTGGGCGGCGTTCTGGAATGCGCCCGACGCGTCGTTCAGCATGCACTTCGTGCGCGGGTCGGAGAACCAGAGCGACCCGATCTCGGAGGTCTCGGCATCCACCATGGCGGATGCCGTGAGCGGACCCGTCGGTCCGGTGACGGCCGAGGGGCTGGGCGTCGGCGCGGCTCGGGACGAGATCCTCGCCGGATATCCGGATGCCGAGGAGGGCACCGGCGCCGTGGACGGCGAGTGGATCCGGATCCCGTCGGACGGGGAGGCACAGATCTTCTTCCAGTTCCTCACGGGAGCCGACCTCGCGTGGGCGGTCACCGTCACCACTCGCGACGAACCCTCCTACGAGGTCTGCGGCTGATCGCTGCTCGCGTGCTCGGTAGGCTGGGGGGATGGTCTCACCCGGCATCCTGCTCGTCGACAAGCCGGGCGGAATCACCAGTCACGACGTCGTCTCGCGCACGCGTCGCGCGTTCGGCACCCGCAAGGTCGGCCATGCCGGAACGCTCGATCCGATGGCGACGGGCCTGCTGGTCATCGGCATCGAGGGGGCCACGCGGCTGCTGACCTACATCGTCGGCGCTGACAAGACCTACACGGCGACGATCCGTCTGGGGGCGACCACGTCCACCGACGATGCCGAGGGGGAACCGCTGACGACGGCGAACGCCGCGGCGCTCGCGGCCGTCTCCGACGAGCGGATCGCGGCCGGGGTCGCGGCGCTCACCGGCGCGATCTCGCAGATCCCCAGCGCCGTGTCGGCGATCAAGGTCGAGGGACGACGGGCCTACGACCGGGTCAGGGCGGGGGAGAGCGTCGAACTGGCCGCCCGGCAGGTGACCGTCTCGCGCTTCGCCGTGCTCCGACGGCGCGACGTCGACGGCGCGATCGACCTCGACGTCGTCGTGGACTGCTCTTCCGGCACATACATCCGGGCGCTGGCACGCGACCTGGGCGCCGACCTCGGCGTCGGCGGCCATCTGACCGCTCTGCGGCGCACGCGGGTCGGTCCGTTCGATGTCGCCGACGCCGTGCCGGTCGATGGACTCGCGGACGCCACCGCGCTGAGCCCGGCCGAGGCGGCCGCCCGCGTTCTCGCACGTCTCGACGTGACCGGCGACGAGGCCCGCGACCTCCGCCACGGCAAGCGGCTCGTGGGGCAGGCCGCGCGTGTCGCGGCCCTTCCCGCCGCGGCGATCGACCCTGACGGAGCACTCGTCGGCATCGTGGAGCGCCGTGGCGCCGACCTCAAGAGCGCGATGAACATGCCCGAGGAGGCCCGATGATCCTCTGGTTCACGATCCTGCAGATCGTGGTAGCGGTCGCGGTCGGCCTGTTCTGCGTGACGGCGGGACTGTCGGGCAGACGCCCGAGCGACTACACGGTGGGCAGCCTCGCGCTCGTCGAGCTGCTGCTGATCGTGCAGGTCGTCATCGCGATCATCGCCCCGTTCGCCGGCAACCCCCCGACCGGAGACCTGCTGGAGTACTGGGTGTACCTCGTGTCCGCCGTCCTGCTCCCGATCGGCGGGGTTCTGTGGGCCCTCATGGAGCGCAGCAGGTGGAGCACCGTGATCCTCGGCGTCGTCGCCCTGGCCGTCGCGGTCATGGCCTGGCGGATGCAGGTGATCTGGACCGTGCAGATCGCGTGACGACATCGGGCGCGCGCATACCCGGATCCGCACCCGCCTAAACTGGTAGGCGCTATGAGCACCACCGCCACCCGCACCAGGATGACCGGCATCGGCCGGGTCCTCGTCATCGTCTACGCCGTGATGGCGCTGGCGGCCACCGGCCGCAGCTTCGTCCAGATCGTGCAGCGCTTCGACGAGGCGCCGCTGAGCTACGCGCTGTCCGCCGCGGCCGCGGTGGTGTACATCCTGGCGACTCTGGCCCTCGTGCTCTCGAATCGCCGGGGGTGGTACACGATCGCGTGGATCGCGATCGTGTTCGAGCTCGCCGGCGTGCTCGTGGTGGGGACGCTGAGCCTGGTGCTGCCAGAGCTCTTCCAGCACGAGACGGTGTGGTCGCTGTACGGCCGCGGGTACGTGTTCATCCCCCTGGTCCTGCCGATCTTCGGTCTGTGGTGGCTGCGTTCGCACCGACCCACCGCGGTTCCGGCATGATCGTCTTCCGTGATCCGGCCGAGGTGCCGGACGACTTCGGCCGGTCGGCTGTCGCGATCGGAAAGTTCGACGGCGTGCACGCGGGGCATCGAGCGGTCATCGCCCGGCTCCGCGAGGACGCCGCGGCCACCGGAGCGCGCGCGGTCGCTGTGACGTTCGACCGCAATCCGCTCTCGGTGCTGCGGCCGGAACGCTGCCCCGAGAACGTCGTCAGCACCGAACGGAAGCTGGAGCTGCTGGGGGAGCTCGGACTGGACGCCACGCTCGTGCTCCGCTTCGACGCCGAGCTCGCGAACCGGGAGGCCGAGGACTTCGTCCGCACGATCCTGGTGGACGCCCTGCGCATCGAGACGATCCTGGTGGGCCGCGACTTCCGGTTCGGCCGCGGCGGTGCCGGCACTCCCGAGCTGCTGCGGCGGCTCGGGGCCGATCTCGGCTTCACCGTCGACCTGGTCGAAGACGTCCTCCCCACCGGGTCCGAGCGCCGGGTCTCGTCGAGCTGGATCCGCGAGCTGCTCGCGGAGGGCGACGTCGAGAAGGCGCAGGAGCTGCTCGGGCGGCCCGTGGACGTGCGCGGCGAAGTCGTGCACGGGCTCAAGCGCGGCCGGGAGCTCGGGTTCCCGACCGCCAATCTGTCGGATGCCGTGGACGCTCTGGTTCCGGCGGACGGCGTCTATGCGGGATGGCTCATGGACCACGACACGGGCATCCGGCATCCGGCGGCGGTGTCGGTCGGCACGAACCCCACCTTCGACGACGTGCCGCGCCGGCAGGTCGAGGCGCACGTGCTCGACGAGGCCGGACTCGACCTGTACGGGCACGATGTCACGGTGCAGTTCACGCACCGACTGCGCGGCATGGTGGCCTTCGAGGGCATCGAGAAGCTCAAGGACCAGATCGCGGCGGACGTCGACGCAGCGCGCGAACTGCTGAGCGCCGGCGACTGAGACGAGCTCTTCCGCCGGACGGCCCGCTGCCTCTACCATGGGCGCGTGGAGCTGTGGCAGATCGTCGTGGCGGAGGCGCCCAAGGCGCCGAACCTCTGGGGAGCGCTGGGGTGCGCGATGGCGTACGCCGCAGCGCTGCTCGCCGCGCTCGATGCCTTCGCCGATCTGCTGCTCGCCCGAGGTCAGAGCACCCCGGGCCGGCTCGGGCCTGCGCAGGGGCTCAAGTTCGGCGGGAAGCTGGCAGCGGCGGGCATCACCGTGAGCTCGGCGGGCATCGTGCTCGCGCTGGATGCGAACTGGTTCGCCCTGATCGCGCTGTCGACGACGTTCGTCGCGGTCATCGTGGTCGCGCTCGTCGCGCTGCGCCGCGCCGGTCGCTCGGCGACGGCACCCGCGGGCCCGGTGATGGCGTAAAATGGCGGCAGGCTCTACAGCGCGTTCGATGTGACGAACGCGGGGGAGTCGGGTTTGATCCCGTCCGCACGGTCCTGGCTGGCGCCACACGCGGACATCGAGAACGGCTCGGAGGCCGTCTGCGGCACTCCGGCGATTCACGCTCAGGAGGAGCATGCCGACTACGGCAACCGCCGCGACGCGGCGCAGGAAGACGTCCCGTCGAGACGACGAGGCACCGCTGATCCCGATCCTCGCGCGCAAGGTGCGCGAGGTGGAGGCGAAGGCGCAGCGGGGGAAGCTGGGACCGACCAACCGGGTCAAGTTCCAGGTCATCGCCTTCCTCGTTCGCGAGGAGCGCGCACGGGTCAAGGCGGATGGCGAGATCGCCGACGCGGCCAGGGCGGAGCTGCTCAAGCGGCTGGACGGCGTCGCGACGATCCTGGCCAAGACGGCGGCGCGCGACACATCGTTGATCCAGCTGCTGGAAGTCGACTCGGCCACGAGCCCGGTGGCCAAGCGCATGCGCAGGGACTGGCTCCTCGAATCCGGCGCGGAGCTGGCGCCGGAAGAGCTCATCATCACCGACATCGCGCCGGTGGTGCAGGCATCCGTGGTTCCGGCGGCCGCAGCCGAGCGGCAGGTGACCCCGCCTTCGGTCGAGGCCAGGCAGCTCGCGAACCCGTTCCTCGCCCCCGACCTGACCCCGCGCCCGGCATCGACGCCGCGGCGACGGCTGGACGGCTGGGAGCTGATGGGCCCGTTGTACAAGGCGTTCGAGACCGGCGCCGGTGGCGCCTCGGCGACGATGGATCTGCCGCCGACGCCCGAGTTCGACCACGTCTCGCCCAAGGGACTGGACGTGATGGCGCACCAGTCGCGCTTCCTCGAGTCGGTGAGGGCCGGCCACCGCAGCTTCCTGCTCGCGGATGAGCCGGGACTCGGCAAGACCGCGCAGTCGGTGCTGGCGGCGTCCGTCGCGGGAGCGTACCCGCTGCTGGCCGTCGTTCCGAACGTCGTGAAGATGAACTGGGCCCGCGAGGTCGAGCGGTGGACGCCGCAGCGCAGGGCGACGGTGATCCAGGGGGACGGCGACGACATCGACGCGTTCGCCGACGTGTTCATCGTCAACTACGAGATCCTCGACCGCCACCTTTCCTGGCTCGGGTCCATCGGGCTGCGCGGAATGGTCGTCGACGAGGCGCACTTCATCAAGAACCTCACCTCGCAGCGTTCGCAGAACGTGCTCGCGCTCGCCTCCCGCGTCCGGGAGCAGACGCCCGGCGGCAAGCCGCTCCTGATGGCGCTGACCGGAACGCCGCTGATCAACGACGTCGAGGACTTCGACGCGATCTGGCGATTCCTGGGATGGACCACGGGTGACAAGCCGGGACCCGAGCTCATGGACAAGCTCGATGCCACCGGGCTCACCCCGGCGGACAAGTCGTTCTACGCCGAGGCCCGCGACGCCGTCATCTCGATGGGCATCGTCCGCCGCAAGAAGAAGGACGTCGCGGCGGATCTGCCGGACAAGCTCATCGCCGACCTCCCTGTCCAACTGGACGACGAGTACGGGCGCAGCATCCGTCAGGCCGAGCGCGAACTCGGCGAGCGTCTCGCGGCGAAGTACCGCAGGATCATCGAGGCGCGCGGGGACCGCGGCCTCGCGCCCGGCGAGATCGACGACGACATCGTCCGACTGGTCGCGACGGGGGAGCTCGAGGAATCCAAGGCCGCGGGTACCGGGGGCGACAACGTCTTCACGATGGTGCGCAGGATCGGTCAGGCCAAGGCGCAGCTGGCCGCGGACTACGCCGCGCAGCTGCAGCGTTCGGTGGGCAAGGTGGTGTTCTTCGCCAAGCACATCGACGTGATGGACCAGGCCGAGGCGCACTTCGCGGCGTCGGGCATCCGCTACGTCTCGATCCGCGGCGACCAGACGACACCGGCGCGTCAGCAGGCGATCGACGACTTCAACGGCGACGAGGGCGTGGGTGTGGCGGTCTGCTCGCTCACGGCTGCCGGTGTCGGGCTCAACCTCCAGGCGGCGTCCAACGTCGTCCTGGCCGAGCTCAGCTGGACGGCGGCCGAGCAGACGCAGGCCATCGATCGCGTGCACCGCATCGGGCAGGACGAGCCCGTCACGGCGTGGCGGATCATCGCGGCGCACACGATCGACACCAAGATCGCCGAACTCATCGACCAGAAGCAGGGGCTCGCGGCCCGTGCCCTGGACGGCGAGGCCATGGCGGAGGCCGCGAGCGAGTCGGTGCAGCTGGCCGCGCTCATGCACCTGCTGCGGCAGGCGCTGGGCGGGGAGGACGGGCGTTAAGAACACGCCTTCTTGAGGCTCATTCGGACCCGTTGCGACGTCAGGGTGCGAAGATCGACGAGATTGTGCTCTGAGCCGCGCAAGAACCCTCGTTTTCGACGCCCGGAATGGCGTGACGGACGCGATCGGCACTAGTGTCGATCTCAGGCAGCGTCGCCTCGTCCCCCTCCCGAATCGAACGAGTGAAGGCAGCAGCATGAAGATCGGCATCCTCACCTCTGGCGGCGACTGCCCCGGCCTGAACGCGGTCATCCGCGGCATCGTGCTCAAGGGCACGACGGCGTACGACCTCGAGTTCGTCGGGATCCGCGACGGGTGGCGCGGGGTCGTCGAGGGCGACTTCATGCCGCTCACCCGGCACGAGGTCAAGGGGCTGTCGAAGGTCGGCGGGACCATCCTCGGCACCAGCCGCACCAACCCCTACGAGGGCGAGCGCGGCGGGGCCGACAACATCGCCAAGACGCTGTACGGCCACAAGATCGACGGCATCGTCGCGATCGGCGGCGAAGGCACCCTCGCCGCCGCGGACCGGCTGGCGAAGGACGGCATCAAGGTCCTCGGCGTCCCGAAGACGATCGACAACGACCTGCGCGCGACGGACTACTCGTTCGGCTTCGACACCGCGGTGAACATCGCCACCGACGCGATGGACCGCCTGCGGACCACCGGCGACTCGCACCAGCGCTGCATGGTCGCCGAGGTCATGGGGCGCCACGTCGGCTGGATCGCGCTGCACGCCGGCATGGCCGCCGGTGCGCACGTGATCTGCATCCCCGAGGTGCCGATGTCGATCGACGACATCGCCGAGCTCGTGACCAGTGCCCACGATCGCGGTCGGGCCCCGCTGGTCGTCGTCTCCGAGGGCTTCAAGCTCCTCGGCATGGACGAGGCGTACAGCGACAAGGGCCTGGATGCGTTCAACCGGCCTCGCCTCGGCGGGATCGGCGACCAGCTCGCCCCGGAGATCGAGCGGATCACCGGCATCGAGACCCGTGCGACGATCCTCGGACACATCCAGCGCGGCGGCTCCCCGTCCGCCTTCGACCGCGTGCTCGCAACGCGGCTCGGCCTTCACGCCGCGGATGCGATCGTCGACGGCGCGTGGGGTCAGATGGTCGCCATGCAGGGCACCGACATCGTCCGCGTGCCGTTCGCAGACGCGCTCGGCGAGCTCAACACCGTCCCGCGCTACCGCTACGACGAGGCCGCGGCGCTGTTCGGCTGATACCCGGGGCGGGCTGTCGGGGCGGTCGGTCCGGAGATCCGGAGGATCGCGCGAGATACGGACCGTTGCGGCGGATCTCTCCGGATCTCGCGCCGATCTCCGGATCTCGGCGAGCGGTCAGGCGGCGAGATGGATCCCTTGGGCCACCGCCGCGCGCACGATCTCGATGACGGTCTCCGGATGGAACAGCACCTGCACGTAGTCGAAACGCAGCACGGTGTAGCCGCGCAGCCGCAGCCGGGCATCCGCTTCGATGTCGCGACGACGGGAGATCGCGTCGCTGTGATGGGCGAAGCCGTCGAGCTGCACCACCAGGCGTTCGCCGATCAGAGCATCGACGCGGTGCCCGTCGATCCACGCCTGTTGCTGCACCTCGATGCCGATCCCGCGCATCAGCTCGACGAAGTGCGTCTCCAGACCGGAATCGGAAAGGGATCCGGCCAGTGCGGCGCTCCTTCGCGCACGCGGACTGCGCCATTGCACGCGCGACAGCACGACGGCATCGATCAGCCGGCTGTTCAGCGCGGATTCCCAGACCGCCAGCGCGCTGCTCGCGTCAAGGCACTCCGCGACATGGTGGAGCACGTTGATGAGCGGATCGACGGTCGCCCGCGCGGCGAACGGCGCAGGACCGTTCGACCGGTGAAGCCGCAGACCTGTCGCATCCAGCCGCGTCGCTCGCGGTGACACCGCCACGTGCACGTGCTCGTGGTCCGGCGTCCAGAGTCCGATGCGGCGTGCTTCGCTGACGCACGTGAGCCGGCCGCCGACGCGTACGGCCGAGATGATCGCGGGATCGCACTCGTCGAGCACGATCCAGGAACGGCGGATGCGCAGCATCCGGCCGCTGCGCACGGCAGCCGAGACCGCCGACGCGCTGAAGCCCGCCGCGTAGATGTCGGAGGTGTGCGCCGCACCGCCCTGGCGACGCAGCCATCATCGAGAAACATGCCGTCACTATGCCCGGCACGAGCGGATGCCGAGGGCGTTCCGGCGCTCCTGTGGATGGATTCGCTCGAACGCGCGGATGTGCAGGGCGAGTGGCGCGCTTCCGAGATCCGGAGGATCGCGCGAGATCCGGACGAATCGCGCCACCGCGTCCGGATCTCAGCACATGCTCCGGATCTCGCACGCCGGCGCGCGGCTACTCGGCGAGGCCCAGCACGTCGAGCATCCACGCCAGCTCGAACGCGCGCTCCCGCCACGAGTTGTACCGCCCGCTGACGCCGCCGTGACCGGCGACCATCTCGCACTTCATCAGCACGTCGCTCGCCCCGGCATCCCGCAGCCGCGCGACCCACTTCGCCGGCTCCACGTACGCCACACGCGTGTCGTTGAGCGAGGTCATGGCGAGGATGCGCGGGTGGCGCACGCCGTCCTGGACGTTCTCATAGGGGGAGTACGACTTCATGTACGCGTACACCTCCGGGTCGTGCAGCGGGTCTCCCCATTCGTCCCACTCGATCACGGTCAGAGGCAGCGACGGGTCGAGGATCGTCGTGAGCGCATCCACGAACGGCACGGATGCCAGGATGCCGCCGAACAGTTCGGGCGCGAGGTTCGCGACCGCGCCCATGAGCAGGCCGCCGGCACTGCCGCCCTCGGCCACGATCCGATCCGGAGTGGTCACGCCGGTCCTCACCAGATGCTCGGCGCACGCGACGAAGTCCGTGAACGTGTTGCGCTTGTGCAGCAGCTTCCCGTCCTCGTACCACTGCCGTCCCATCTCGCCGCCGCCGCGCACGTGCGCGACAGCGAAGACGACGCCGCGGTCCAGCTCCGAGAGCCGCGCGACGGAGAACCCGGGATCGATCGAGTGCTCGTAAGATCCGTAGCCGTACAGGTGCAGCGGCCTCGGCGCGTCGCCGGGTGCTCCGAACGAGCGCTTCCACACCAGGGAGATCGGCACCCTGGTGCCGTCGGGTGCCGCAGCCCACGACCGCTCCTGGCCGTACTCCGCCGGGTCGTAGCCTCCCAGCACCGGCTGCCGCTTGCGCAGGATCAGCTCTCGCGTGGCGAGGTCCAGGTCGTACACGGTGCCCGGCGTCACGAACGAGCCGTAGCCCAGCCGCAGGAACGGCGAATGCCACTCCGGGTTCCCGCTCACCCCCGCGGAGTACAGCGGCTCGTCGAAGGACAGCTCCTCGACCGCATCCGTCGCGTAATCGAGCAGGCCGACGCGCTCCAGACCCTCCCGGCGATACTCGACCGTCGCGAAGTCGCGGAAGGCGTCCATGCCCAGCAGTCGGCGGCCGGGCTCATGCGCGAGCACGACACGACGCTCGCCCTGCGGGTCGGACGCCGCCACCGACACGAGCTCGAAGTCCAGTGCCTCGTCGTTGTGCAGGACGTAGAGCCGGTCCTCTCCGTCGACCACGGCGTGCTCGATGGAGTACTCCACGCCCTCCCGACGCGGCCACACCAGGCGGGGCGTCGCGGTCACATCCCCGGACAGGTCGACGACGTACTCCTCGCTCGTGATGCTCGACCCCACGCCGATCACGAGGTACTTCCGGCTGCGCGTGATGCCCGCACCCAGCCAGAACTTCTCATCCGGCTCGTGGAAGAGCTTCACGTCGTCCTCGACGGGCGTTCCCAGGCGATGCAGCCACAGGGTGTCCGGACGCCACGCGTCGTCGCGCGTCGTGTAGAGGATCCCGGTCCCGTCGGGCGTGAAGAAGGCGCCGCCGGTGTCCGGGATCTCGTCGGCGAGCGTCTCCCCGGTAACGAGGTCGCGCACGTGCACGGTGTACAGCTCGTCGCCGGCGAAGTCCGTCGACCACAGCAGCCGCGTCGCATCGTCCGAGGTGTCGAACGCCCCCAGGGCGAAGAACTCGTGGCCCTCCGCCTCGGCGTTGCCGTCCAGCAGGATCTCCTCGCCCGGCACCGGAACACCGGGCTCGAGCACCGGGGGAGTCCAGTCGTCGGGGGCGGCCTTCGCTCGGCAGTGGATGCCGTACTGGGCGCCCTCCTCGGTGCGGCTGTAGTACCACCAGTCGCCGCGGCGCGTGGGCACCGAGAGGTCCGTCTCGAGGACGCGCCCCTTGATCTCCTCGAAGATCCGCTCCCGCAGACCGGCCAGGTGGGCGGTGGCGTCGTCGGCGTACGCGTTCTCGGCTTCGAGGTGCGCGATCACCTCGGGAGAGTCCTTGTCCCGCAGCCACTCGTAGGGGTCCTGGAACGTGTCCCCGTGGTGCGTGCGGACGTGCGGACGGCGGGCGGGGCGTGGGGCGTCGATCACCGTTCCACGTTAGCCGAGCCCGAGTTGACCGGCACCGGCGACGATGGGAGGATTTACCGGGGCCGGTAAACGGAAGTAAAACCCACGGTGAACTCTTCGTTCACCACGTCGATCACGTCGACACCTCCCTTCCCGAACGACCGAAAGCGAACGGTGGAAACCGCAGCCCTCATCGTCGTGCTGGTGATCCTGCTGGCACTCTTCTTCGACTTCACGAACGGCTTCCACGACACCGCGAACGCGATGGCGACGCCCATCGCGACCGGTGCCCTCAAGCCCAAGACCGCCGTGCTGCTGGCGGCCGTGCTGAACCTCGTCGGCGCCTTCCTGTCCACCGAGGTCTCCAAGACCATCTCCGGCGGCATCATCCAGGAGGACGCCATCCGGCAGTCCGGCGCCGAACTTTTCCTGGCGCTGATCTTCGCGGGCCTCATCGGCGCCATCACCTGGAACATGCTCACGTGGCTCCTGGGTCTTCCGTCCAGCTCCTCGCACGCCCTCTTCGGCGGACTGATCGGCGCGACGCTCGTCGGCGCGGGGCTGGGCGGCATCGACTTCGGCATGGTGCTGTCGAAGATCGTGCTCCCGGCCCTGATCGCCCCGCTCACCGCCGGGATCATCGCGTTCATCGCGACGAAGATCGCGTACGCGATCACACGCCGCTACGACAACAAGCCGGACGGCCGCGACGGCTTCCGCTGGGGACAGATCTTCACGTCCTCGCTCGTGGCGCTGGCGCACGGCACGAACGACGCGCAGAAGACGATGGGCGTGATCACGCTCGCGCTGATCACGATCGGATGGCAGTCCGCGGCGCACCACGAACCCGAGTTCTGGGTGATCGTCGCGTGCGCCTTCACGATCGCCCTCGGCACCTACCTCGGCGGCTGGCGGATCATCCGGACCCTCGGCAAGGGCCTCACCGAGGTCAAGCCCGCGCAGGGCTTCTCGGCCGAGAGCTCCACGGCCGCGACGATCCTCGCCTCGAGCGCTCTGGGCTTCGCGCTGTCGACGACGCAGGTGGCCTCCGGGTCGGTCATCGGCTCGGGTCTCGGCCGCCGCGGTTCCACCGTCCGCTGGCGCACCGCGGGGCGCATCGCGATCGGATGGCTGCTGACGCTTCCGGCCGCCGGGGCCGTGGGCGCATTCGCGGCGCTGCTCGTGCTGTGGATGGGCCTGTGGGGCGTGGCGATCGATGCCGTCCTGGCGGTCGTGATCATCCTCGGACTCTTCCTGCGCTCCAAGCGCAACGAGGTGACGCACGCCAACGCCATGAGCGATGTCGCCGAGTCGGGCCACGCGGTCGAGCTGCCCGACACTCCGCCACCGACGCGCCGCCAGCAGCGCATCGAGCAGGCCCGCGCCGAGGCGAAGGCGCGTCAGAAGGCCAAGGCGGACGCCAAGGCGAAGGCGAAGGCGGACTCGAAGACCAAGGCCGAGGCGAAGGCGAAGAAGAAGCAGCCCCTCGCCGCCGACGGCGACGCGAAGCAGGAGAAGGGCGAATGAGCATCTCCATCGACTGGCTGGCCTTCCTGCAGGTCTTCGCCGCGGCGCTCATCGGAGCAGCCTCCATCGTCACCTTCTACGCCCTGGGCCTGCGCCTGCTGGTCCGCAGCGGCCACGCCCCGGTCGTGAGCCCCGCCGAGTTCACCGACGCGATCACCGTGATCAGCGAGAAGGAGCTGAAGCGGGCCGAGAAGCAGGCCGCGAAGGCCGCGAAGAAGAGTCCACTCACGGACGGCCAGAAGCGGCTGGCGCTGATCGGCGCCTACGCCTGCTTCGTGATGTGCGCCGCGGCCGTCGTCGCCGGCATCCTCATCATCGTGATCGGGCACTGACCTCGCCGTAGGCTGGGGCCATGCCTGGCACTCACGTCCTCGGTCGCCACCAGCCGGCGTCGCACGCCCTCGTCCACGTCAGCGATCCGCACTTCCTCGCGGGCGGTGCGCAGCTCGCCGGCCGTTTCGACGTCGCGGAGACCTTCGACCGGACCCTCGAGGCGATCACGTCGGCGCACCCGTCGCCGGACGCGATCATCATCACGGGCGATCTCGCCGACCTCGGCGAACCGGACGCCTATCGTCGGCTCCGCGATGCCGTGGAGCCGGTGGCCGCCCGCCTCGGTGCCGAACTCGTGTGGGTGGCCGGCAACCACGACGAGCGTCCTGTCCTTCGCCGCGAGCTGCTGGACGCCGCGGCCACGGAGGAGCCGGTCACGGTCGTCCGCGATCTGCACGGTCTGCGTCTCATCGCGCTGGATACCAGCGTGCCCGGCTGGCACCACGGCGATCTGGACGACGCGCAGCTGTCCTGGCTGGCCGACCAGCTCGCGACCCCCGCACCGCACGGCACGGTCCTCGCGATGCATCATCCGCCGCTTCCGAGCCACGTCCCGCTGTTCGACATCCTCGAGCTGCGGCATCAGGACGAACTGGCGGACGTCATCCGCGGCACGGACGTCCGCGCCATCCTCGCCGGTCACCTGCACTACTCCTCGCAGGGCACGTTCGCGGGCGTTCCGGTCAGCGTCGCTTCGGCGACCTGCTACACCATGAACGTCGCGCGCCCGCCCGCCGAGGTCAACGGGATGGATGCGGCGCAGTCGTTCCAGCTGGTGCACGTCTACCCGGACACCATCACGCACACGGTGGTGCCGGTCACTGATGCCGCCACCGCCGACACGTTCTCGGAGGCGTGGCTGGAGCGCATGGCCGCTCTGACCCCGGCCGAGCGGCTCGAGGCGTTCTCGCGCAAGCCGGGGTGGCGCAGCGCCGCGGACTAGACTGGGAGCATCCCCCGCTTCCCACCCAGCCACGACCCACGAGGATGTGACACATGGCCGCTGATGCGCCTGCCCTGACCCGTACCGAGAGCGATTCGCTCGGCAGCATGGAGATCCCCGCGGATGCCTATTGGGGCATCCACACGGCGCGCGCCGGAGCGAACTTCCCGATCAGCAAGCGGCCGATCTCGGTGTATCCGGATCTCATCCGGGCCCTCGCGATGGTGAAGCAGGCGAGCGCGCGCGCCAACAAGGAGATCGGCGTGCTGGACGCCGAGCGCGCCGACCTCATCGACGCGGCCGCGCAGCGGGTGATCGACGGCGAGTTCCACGACCAGTTCACGGTCGGGGTGATCCAGGGCGGCGCGGGCACGTCCACGAACATGAACGCGAACGAGGTGATCACCAACATCGCGCTCGAGATGACCGGCCGTCCGAAGGGCGACTACGCGTTCCTCTCGCCGATCGATCACACCAACCGCAGCCAGTCCACGAACGACGTGTATCCGACCGCGATCAAGGTCGGGCTGTCGCTGAACCTGCGCTCCCTCCTGGAGGAGCTCGACCTGCTGCGCCGGTCTTTCCTGGCCAAGGCGGGCGAGTTCCACGACGTCCTGAAGGTGGGGCGCACGCAGCTCCAGGACGCCGTGCCCATGACGCTCGGCCAGGAGTTCCACGGCTTCGCCACGACTCTCGGCGAGGATCACAGCCGACTCACCGAGAACGCGTCGCTCATGTACGAGGTCAACATGGGGGCGACCGCCATCGGGACCGGCATCACGACGCACCCCGACTACGCGCGAGCCGTCATCGCGCATCTGCGCGACATCACGGGCCTCGACCTGGAGACCGCATCCGATCTCGTCGAGTCCACGAGCGACACGGGTGCGTTCATGTCGTTCTCGTCCTCCCTCAAGCGCAACGCGATCAAGCTGTCCAAGATCTGCAACGACCTGCGGCTGCTGTCGTCGGGTCCGCAGGCGGGTCTCGGCGAGATCAATCTGCCGGCGAAGCAGGCGGGCTCCAGCATCATGCCGGGGAAGGTCAACCCGGTGATCCCCGAGGTCGTCAACCAGGTCGCGTTCTCGGTGGTGGGTGCCGACGCCACGGTGACGATGGCGGTCGAGGGCGGGCAGCTGCAGCTGAACGCGTTCGAGCCGGTCATCGCGCACTCGATCTTCCAGTCGATCACCTGGATGCGCCAGGCGATGTGGACGCTGCGTGTGAACTGTGTCGACGGCATCACCGCGAACTCCGATCGCCTGGGCGCCATGGTGGGCGCGTCGGTCGGTGTCATCACGGCGCTCACGCCCTTCATCGGCTACGCGGCGGCGGCCGCGCTCGCCAAGACGGCCCTGCTGACGAACCGCAATGTGGCCGACCTCGTCGTCGAGGCCGAGCTCATGACGCGCGACGAGGTCACCAAGCAGCTCTCGCCGGCGCGGCTGTCTGGCCTGGAGGCCGTCACGCAGGCGATCCCGATCGTGAAGGAATGACCCCGGACCCGATGCTCAGCCGTGGATGCGGCAGTGCGTCGTCAGCTCGCCGATGCCGTCGATGCCGACCGTGACGGTCGAGCGGTCGCGGAGGAAGATCTGCGGGTCCCGCGAGTAGCCGGCGCCGCCGGGGCTGCCCGTGGAGATGAGCGTGCCGGGCAGCAGCGTGATCGACTGCGACAGGTGGGAGATGAGCTTCGCGACCGAGCGCACCATCTGTCCCGTCGACGCGTCCTGGACGGTGTGGCCGTCGACGACGGTCCAGATGTGCAGGTCCTGCGGATCGGCGACCTCGTCGGCGGTGACGACGACGGGGCCGGTGGGGGTGAACCCGTCGAAGGACTTGCAGCGTGACCACTGCGCCTCGGCGAACTGGATGTCCCTCGCCGTGATGTCGTTGACGACGGTGTAGCCCCAGACGTGGTCCAGGGCGTCCTCGACGGAGACGTCCTTCGCCGGCGTGCCGATGATCACGCCGAGCTCGGCCTCGTAGTCGACGGATTCGCTGAGAACGCGCGGCCAGGAGGTGGTCTGTTCGTGTCCGGTCAGGGAGTTCGGCCACAGCGTGAAAACGGTGGGGGCGGTGTCGGTCTTGAGGCCGAGCTCGCTGGAGTGGGCGGCGTAGTTGAGCCCGACGGCCAGGACGACGGGAGGTGCGAGGACGGCCGACGCCCAGACGGCCTCGGAGACCGGATGCCGCGGGGCGGTGCCCTGCGCGAGGGCGACGCGCACGGCATCCAGCGCCGCGTCGCCGGCATCGATCAGATGCTGCAGCGTCGCGGGGGCCTGATCGATCAGGTCGGAGACGAGGATCGCGTCCGCGCCGTCGATGACCGCGAGCACGGCATCGGGCGAGTCGGAACGCACCAGGTGGGCGAATCGCATGCTCCTACGCTACCCGGATGTCCGGGGGAGACGAGCGGCAGTGGCTCTAGGCTCGTCCTATGACCTCCGGAGGATCCGAGCACCCGCAGCAGCCGTACACGCCCCCGCCGCCGCAGCCGCAGTACACCCCGCCGGCGCCGCAGGTCCCGCCGCCGGCGCACCGGGTCCCTCAGCCGGCGCCGCCGCAGCCGCTGTACGCACCGCCGCAGCAGCCGCAGTACACGCCGGCGGCCTTCGCGCGACCCGTGTACGCGTCCGCGCTCGCGCAGCCTGCGGTGTACACGCCTCCCTCGGCGCCGGCCGCGCCGTCACCGGCCCCGGCCATCCCGGAACTGCCCATGCCCGTCAAGAAGGGGCGCACGGTCTCGATCTGGTTGTTCGCGGTGCTCGGCTTCCTGTTGATCGCGCTGGCCGGGTACTTCGTGTGGGCGCTCGGCTCAGCGGCCTCCGTCATCGGTCTCGTGCTGGCGCTGGTCCCGCTGTCGATCGTGTTCTTCGGCGTCCGGCTCATCGACCGCTGGGAGCCCGAGCCGAAGCGCATCGTGTTCTTCGCGATCGCCTGGGGTGCGATCGCTGCGGTCGGCCTCACGCTGCTCGTCGACGTGGGCCTGACCGTGCTGTTCGGCGCGCGGGACGTCGATGCGTCCGCCGTCCTGCAGGCGCCGATCGTGGAGGAGGTGTTCAAGGGGCTCGGCGTGTTCCTCATCTTCCTCATGGCCCGCCGCACGTTCGACGGCCCGGTCGACGGCATCGTCTACGGGGCGCTGGTCGGTGCCGGCTTCGCGTTCACGGAGAACATCCAGTACTTCGCGATCAGCCTGATCGAGGGCGGGGGAGAGCAGCTGACCGTGACCTTCGTGCTGCGAGGGCTCATGTCGCCGTTCGCCCACGCGATGTTCACCGCCCTGACCGGTTTCGCGATCGGACTCGCCGCGCGTCGTGGCGCGTCCGCGGGCGGCGCGCTGGGCGCGGGGGCCGTGGGGCTCGTCGGTGCGATCCTGCTGCACGGCTTCTGGAACGGCTCGGCCACGTTCGCCAACTTCTTCCTGCTGTACGTCACGCTGCAGATCCCGCTGTTCATCGGCTTCGTCCTCGGGATCGTCGCCCTCAAGCGGGAGGAGGCGCGGCTCACGCGCGAGAGGCTGTCCGAGTACGCTGCGGCGGGCTGGTTCACGCCGCAGGAGGTGGACATGCTGGCGACTCCGGCCGGACGAAAGGTCGGCCTGCGCTGGGCGGCGACTCTGCGGGGCGATCGGCGCCCGATCATGCGCGGGTTCATCAAGGATGCGACGGCGCTCGCCGCCGTGCGTCAGCGCGCCATCGCGGGACGCGACGTGCATGCCGCGGAGGACGAGCGGGCGTTGCTGATGCGCACGAGGGCGGCCCGCGCGGCACTGCTCGCGTACTGAGCCGGCCGTGACAAGACTCAGCGCCCGGTGCTGCGGCGATGCCTGCATGTCTCCCGGGCGCTGAGTTGATCTGAGACCAGGGTGCACCCGTCGCGCACGGCTGTCAAGACCCCGGGCCGCGACGTTGTTCGCTTTGGGCAGGTCCCGGCGCGTTGACCCTCGCGGGCGCCTCGGGTTGGATGGAGACATGACTGATCGTACGAAGCCTGAATTCGACGCCCCCACCGGTCCTGCTCCTGCGGAGCTCGTCATCCGCGACATCATCGAAGGCGACGGCGCCGAGGCGAAGCCCGGCGACACCGTGACCGTGCACTACGCCGGCGTGGAGTTCGACTCCGGCGAGGAGTTCGACTCGTCCTGGGGGCGAGGGGAGACCATCCAGTTCCCGCTGCGCGGCCTCATCCAGGGCTGGCAGGACGGCATTCCCGGCATGAAGGTCGGCGGACGCCGCGAGCTCGTGATCCCTCCGCACCTCGCCTATGGCCCGGCCGGAGCCGGGCACTTCCTCTCCGGGAAGACCCTGATCTTCATCATCGACCTCGTCGCCGTCGGCTGATCCGGTGATCCGCGAAGGCCTCCATCCCGATCGGGGTGGAGGCCTTCCTCGCGTCACGATCTGTTCGGAATACATTCACACGCATACGAGTTACGCTTTATCGACGCCGCGGCAGCGGCCCGATTCCTCGAGGAGAACACATGACCACCATCGACATCCCCGGCTACCGTGCAGGCACGTGGACCCTGGACCCCGCTCACAGCGAGGTGACCTTCAGCGTCCGCCACATGATGATCTCGAAGGTGCGAGGCACCTTCGGTGTGAAGAGCGCCACCCTCATCGCCCCGGAGAACCCGCTCGAGGCCACCGTGACGGCCAGCGTCGACGTGAACTCGGTCGACACCAAGGACGAGGGCCGCGACACCCACCTGCGCTCGGCCGACTTCTTCGATGTCGAGAACCACCCCACCATGGAATTCGTCTCCACCGGCGCGCGCGTCGAGGATGGCGACTTCTTCGTCGACGGCGATCTCACCATCCGCGGCATCACCAAGCCGGTCAGCTTCGCGTTCGACTTCGGGGGCTTCGGCCAGGACCCGTGGGGCAACTACAAGGCGGGCGCCTCGGCATCCACCACGATCAACCGCGAGGACTTCGGCCTGACGTGGAACGCCGCGCTCGAGACCGGCGGCGTCCTCGTCGGCAAGGACATCACGATCAACCTCGACCTGCAGGGCGCGCTCCAGCAGGACTGACCCGCCCTGTCGACGAGAACCTCGGGCCCATCAGGGTTCGGGGTTCTCGGCGTCGTAGGCGCGGAAGCGCGGGTGAGCACGGGCGAGGAGCGCGACGAGGACGATCACCAGGATGCCGCCGAGCAACGGCGGGAACCACAGTGCGGTCAGGGTCGCGAGGGTGCCGGCGTAGAGCGCCCCGATGCGGGGTCCGCCCGCGACCACGACGATGAAGATGCCCTGGAGACGTCCGCGGATCCCGTCGGGCACGGAGGCCTGCATCATGGTGTTGCGGTAGATCGAGCTGATGTTGTCGGACGCGCCAGACGCGGCCAGCGCCACGCAGGCCGCCGCGATGAGCACGAGGTGCGGGGTCGTCTCGGATGCCGGCGGCAGCGTCGTCCCGATCAGGAGCACGGCCCCGAAGGCGAGGATCGACGCGCCGTAGGCCTGGATCGCGCGCTCGATGCCGCGCCCGTGCCAGCGATAGCGCACGATGCGTCCGGAGAACAGGCTGGACAGGAAGGTCCCGGCCGCCACCGCGGCCGTCAGCGCTCCGGTGGTGACGGCGCCTCCGCCGAGCAGCACCGTCCCGAGAGCGGGGAACAGGGCGAGCGGCTGCCCGAACGTCATCGCGATGATGTCCAGCAGGTACTGCATCCGGATGTTGCCGGCGCGCTTGAGGAATCGCCAGCCGTCCACGAGCGACTCCAGGCCGGGGCGGACGACCGGCCCCTCCGGGCGCAGGGCGGGCAGGGTCCACAGACCCAGGAACATGGCCAGCATCAGGGCGACGTCGATCGTGTACGTCCAGCCGTAGCCCGTCGTCGCCACCAGGACCCCGGCCAGCGCCGGTCCGACCATCACCATGAGTCCGAGCGTGACCCCGTTGAGGGCGGATGCCGCGGCCAGCAGGTCGCGCGGGAGCAGTCTCGGCACGATCGCGGTGCGCGTGGCCATGCCGACCGAGCTGGCCGCGGAGTTGATGATGCTGAGCGCGTACAGCCACCAGATCGTCTCGAGGTGCGTCCAGGTGAGCAGGGCCAGCAGCGCCGTGGAGAGGAAGCCGATGACGGCGGCGACCAGAGCGACCAGCCGCCGGTCGAACGCGTCGGCGAGCATGCCGCCGTAGAGGCCGGCGAAAATCATCGGCAGCAGTCCCGCCACTGCGATCATGGAGACCGCGAACGTGCTGTGCGTCAGGTCGAACACGTGCAGCATCACCGTGACGATCGTGAGCTGGCCGCCGAGCCCGGCGAGCGTCGAGCCGATCCACATCCGCGTGAAGGCGCCGCTCGCGCGGAACGGACGGAGATCGATCAGCGCGGAGGACACTCCCCGAGGCTATCGGTCGGGAGACGTGCCGGAGCGCGGCCGCGGACTGGTAGACTCTTTCAGTTGCCGTTCGATCGGCCGCGGATAAAGAGAGCCCACGCATCAGGCGTCGGGCGCCGCGCAACAAGCAGAGAGGGGATCGAATCTATGGCACTGGAAGCAGACGTCAAGAAGGCGATCATCGAAGAGTACGCGACGCACCCCGGTGACACCGGATCCCCCGAGGTGCAGGCCGCGATGCTGACGCAGCGCATCAAGGACCTCACCGAGCACCTGAAGGAGCACAAGCACGACCACCACTCGCGTCGTGGCCTGTTCCTGCTCGTCGGTCAGCGCCGTCGTCTGCTCGGCTACCTCCAGAGCGTGGACATCGAGCGCTACCGCTCGCTGATCCAGCGCCTGGGACTCCGCCGATAACGCACCGCGTCCCAGCGTTCAATCGCGCAGAACATTCTTGAGAAGGCCTCCCCGCCGGTGCGGGGAGGCCTTCGTCGTACGCGGGGTCTTCAGGAGGCGGCGTCGAGGAACGCCACGATCTCGTCCTGACCCGCGGCGGCCGCGAGATCCCGAGGGAGCGAGCCGCCCCCGTCGGGGATCGTCGGATCGGCTCCCGCCTCGAGCAGCAGTCGGACGGTCTCGATGTGGTCCGCCGAGCCGGTGCCGAGCACGATCGCCTCGTGGAGGGCCGTCCAGCCCAGATCGTTGACGTGGTCGAGCGGGACCCCGGCCTCGATGAGGATCCGCACCGTCGAGACGTGGCCGTGCTCGCTCGCCGGGATGAGCGCGGTCCCTCCGAAGCGGTTCGTGCTCGTGACGTCCGCGCCGTGCCGCAGCGTCGCCGTCAGGATCTCGTCGAGGCCCTCGGCTCCCGCGTACAGGAACGCCGAGTCCTCGATCCCGTCCTTCGCATCCGGGTCGGCTCCGGCATCCAGCAGCATCAGCGCGATCTCGGTGCGACCCGCCTTCGTGGCCGCGACGAGCGGTGTCGCCTCTCCTTCGCCGCGCGACTCCAGGTCGGCGCCGGCCTCGAGCGCGTCGCGGACCGCCGCAGGGTCGCCGTTCTCGACGGCCTGCCACAGGGCGGCGGTGCCGGCATCCGTCGCCCCGGCACCGTCCGCAGAGCACGCGGTCGTGGACAGGGCGGTGAGGGCGAGGGCGGTTGCCGCGAGAGCGAGGCGCGCACGCAGCCGTCGGACTCGTGGTCGTGAGGGGAGGAGGGGCATGCAGAGCCTTTCGCCGGGGTGATGGACAGCCTCGCACCGACCGGCCATCGTGCGCGTTATCCGATCGGCTATCCGTTTCCGACCCGTCGGGCGATGACCGGCGCGCCCCGACCGCGAAGCATAGAGAAGACGGCGGATGCTCGACGCGCACGCCGGAACGCAATCACCAGAGAGGACACTCCCATGAAGCTCAAGACCTCCACGAAGACGGTCTCGATCGCCGCGTCCGCGCTCATCGCCCTCGGCGTGCTCGCCGGATGCAGCGCCGGAGCGACCGGCCAGACGGACGCCACGGCCGATTCCGCCGCGGCCTCGGAGGAGGCCTCGACGCCGACCTCGTCGGACGTGCTGGCCTCCACGCCGTGGGAGACGACCGGCGCGACCGACGCGTCGGGAGCGGATGTCCCACTGGACGACGAGAACGTCAGCATGTTCGTCGGCTGGGCGTACTTCGACGACGACGGCACCTTCGCGATGTACAACCTCGACGACACCCCGAAGATGCAGGGCGACTGGACCGTCACGCCCGACGGCGCGACGCGCCACATCGTGGCGAAGGACGATGCCGGGGAGGTGCTGTTCGAGCGCGACTCGGACATCGTCACCCTGACCGAGGACGAGTTCACCTACCGCGTGTTCCCCGACCCGGAGAACACCGAGGTCTACTTCGACATCATCCACACGCCGACCGAACACGAGGAGCCCGCGGCCTGACGCGGCGCGCGCACGAGGCGTCCGTCCCCGACCCGCGGGACGGACGCCTCGTCGTCGTTCAGGCGCTCGCGCCCACGAGATCCGCGTGATGCAGCGCCGCGACGTCGGGGTGGGCCCGCAGGCGGGACTTCAGGGCGTTCTCGCCGTACAGGCTGTGGATCGGGTTCTTCGGGTCCTGCGTCACTCCACGGGCCTGGGCGGCGAGATCGGCGGGGAGGTCGATCAGCGGCAGCTTCCGGTCGAGAGCCGGATTGAAGAAGAACGGCACGGAGATCCGCTCGTCAGGGGCCTTCGGCGAGATCACTCGGTGGTTCGTGGCCTTCAGGTATCCGTCCGTCGCGTACTCCAGCAGTTCGCCGATGTTGACGACGAAGGCGCCGTCCACCGGGGGAGCGGCGACCCAGGTCCCGTCGCGTTCGACCTGCAGGCCGCCCTTGCCCGGCTCGACCCAGAGCAGGGTCAGCACGCCCGAGTCCTTGTGCGCCCCGACGCCCTGCTGCGGCTCCGGTTCGGTCGTCCCGGGGTAGCGGACGATCTTGATGAGGGTCGAGGGCTCTCCGAAGTTGGATTCGAAGTAGTCCTCCTCCGCGCCGAGGGACAGCGCCCAGGCGCGCAGCAGGCGGCGGGCCACGTCGCTGAGACGGGCATGCCATTCCGTCACGACCTCGCGGAGCTCGGGCTGTGCGGCGGGCCAGAGGTTCGGGCCGATCAGGCGGTTGAACGCCGGCCCGCCGTCGACCGCTTCGCGCTCCGGGCCGATGTCGATCTGCTCGCGCCAGTCGACCTCTCCCTGCGTGCGCTCGCCGCCGATGCGGGTGTACCCGCGGAAGTGCGGGCTCTTGACGTTCTCGATCGCGAGCTTGTCCTCCTCCGGCAGCGCGAAGAAGTCCAGGGCCGCGCGGTGCAGGCGCGCTGTGAGGTCCGCGGAGACGCCGGTGCCGGTGAGGTAGAAGAAGCCGACGTCGTGCGTCGCCGCGCGCAGGTCCTCGAGGAACTGCGCTGCGGCCTCGGGCCCGGCATCCAGGCGGGACAGGTCGAGGATCGGAAGGTTCAGGTCTGCCATGACCCGAGGCTAGGACGAGTCCTCGTGCTCGGCGAGCCGTGTTGCGCCGCGTTACCGACCGCTGCGAATCACTCGCGCGGCCGCCTCGACCCGGTCGGGTCGTTGCGCCGTCCGGGCTTCGGGACCAGAGATCGGTCCGCGAACAGCCACGCGGGGCGCGGTTCGACCAGCGGGCGGAACAGCCAGCGGACGGGCTTGGTCGCCAGCACGACCGCGATCGCGACGGACAGCAGGATGACGCTGGGCAGCCACAGCCAGGTCGGCTCGGCGTTGCGCAGGATGCCGGACTCGCGGAACGGGTAGAGCACGAAGGAGTGGAGCAGGTAGACGTACATCGTGTACTGGCCGAACCGCGTCCACCAGGTCGTCCGCCGGGGGATGAGGACGAAGAACGCCGCGCTCAGCATCAGTCCGATCGCGATCAGCGCCAGTCGCACGGCGCCCGACCACCACTCATCGCTGCCGAGGTCCGAGTAGGAGTCGACGTAGAAGAACCACTTGTCCAGGTCGACGCTCGACCAGAGCTCGACCCAGTTCCAGGCCACGAAGCCGTCCACCGCGAAGACCACCACGGCGATCGCCCTGAGCCACCACGGGCGGAAGTCGATGAGCCGGAAGCGCGCGACGAGGTCGTGCTCGCGCAGCCACCACCCGAGAACGAAGAAGGGCAGGAACCCCAGCGTGCGCGACAGCGAGAAGGTGCTGTCGACGTTGGGCAGGTATCCGGCGCCGATCGAGATGAGCAGCGACCACAGCACGGGCCAGCGCAGCAGCGCGAGGTACGGCAGCACGAGGCGGAAGATCCCCAGTGCGAGCAGGAACCACAGCGTCCAGGACGGCTGCGTGAGGTTCGGGGTGGCCTGGCCCTCGACGAGCCACTTGGTCAGCGTCCAGAGCAGTTCGAAGACGACGTAGGGCACGAGGATGTCGGTGACGATCCGCGCCATCTGGCGCCTGGTGGGCGGAGCGGACTTCGAGAAGTACCCCGCGATGATCGCGAACGCCGGCATGTGGAAGGCGTAGAACGACAGGTACAGCGCCATCGCGATGTCGGAGTCGTAGGTTAGGCGCTGGATCGCGTGTCCCAGGACCACGAGCACGATGCAGGCGTAACGGGCGTTGTCCCAGAACGGGACCCGGCGCCGGGGCCGCGGGATCGATCCGGTCTCGGGGCCGGTCGGCGTCTGCGCGGCACTGCTCATCCTCCGAGGGTACGGGAACCGGCGGGGAATAAAGTTGTGCCCGGCGCGTTGTCACAGATACATTCAGATGAATAGAAGCGGATGCCACAGCATCCGTTCCGGAGAACACGGAGCATCACATGAGCGAGCAGACCGCCACAGCGGGGATGCAGTTCGGCATCTTCAGCGTCAGCGACATCACGCAGAACCCCGTCACGGGAGAGACCCCGAGCGAGGCGCAGAAGATCAAGGACGCCATCACGATCGCCAAGCACGTCGAAGAGGTGGGCCTCGACGTCTACGCGATCGGCGAGCACCACAATCCGCCGTTCTGGTCCTCGTCGCCGTCCACGACGCTCGCCGCGATCGCCGGCCAGACCGAGCGGATCATCCTCTCGACGTCGACCACGCTCATCACGACGAACGACCCGGTCAAGATCGCCGAGGACTTCGCGATGCTGCAGCACGTGTCCGACGGGCGCACCGACATCATGCTCGGGCGCGGAAACACCGGCCCGGTGTACCCCTGGTTCGGCAAGGACATCCGTCAGGGCCTCCCGCTCGCCATCGAGTCGTACAACCTGCTGCACCGGCTGTGGCGCGAGGACGTCGTCGACTGGGAGGGGAAGTTCCGCACGCCGCTGCAGGGCTTCACCTCGACTCCGCGTCCGCTCGACGGCGTGGCGCCCTTCGTGTGGCACGGGTCGATCCGCACGCCGGAGATCGCCGAGCAGGCGGCCTACTACGGGGACGGGTTCTTCGCGAACAACATCTTCTGGCCGAAGGAGCACTACCAGCGCCTCATCGAGCTGTACCGCCAGCGGTGGGAGCACTACGGACACGGCAGCCCCGAGACGGCGATCGTAGGCCTCGGCGGACAGGTCTTCATGCGCGCGAACTCGCAGGACGCCGTGAACGAGTTCCGGCCGTACTTCGACAACGCACCCGTGTACGGTCACGGCCCCAGCATGGAGGACTTCACCGAGATGACGCCGCTGACCGTCGGCTCGCCGCAGCAGGTCATCGACCGCTACGCCGGCATGCGCGAGACATTCGGCGACTACCAGCGGCAGCTGTTCCTCGTCGATCACGCCGGGCTGCCGCTGAAGACCGTCCTCGAGCAGCTCGACATCCTCGGAGGAGAAGTCGTCCCGGCACTGCGCCGGGAACTGGCGAAGGACCGTCCGGCGACCGTTCCGGATGCTCCGACGCACGCATCCCTCGTCAGGGCGGCCTTCGGCGACGGACCGGCGCGCGAGGCGCGTCCCGGAGCGAATCGGGGCGACAACCTCACCGCAGGATCCCCGTACCAGGACACCCCGGAGCCCGCCGGTGCGGCATTCGGGCTCGGCCGGAAGGAGGTCTGAGATGACCACGCGTCGCATCGCCGTCGTCTCTGCAGGACTCTCGAATCCGTCATCGACCCGCATGCTCGCGGATCGGCTCGCCGCCGAGACCGCGCGGCTGCTGACCGAGCAGGGCGTCGACGTCAGCATCGACGTCATCGAGCTGCGCGAGATCGCACACGACATCACGAACAACCTGCTCACGGGGTTCGCCCCTCCCGCGCTGGAGACGGCGATCAACACCGTGGTCTCCGCCGACGCTCTGATCGCCGTGACACCGATCTTCTCGACCAGCTACTCGGGCCTGTTCAAGTCGTTCATCGACGTGCTCGATCCGGATTCGCTCACCGGCAAGCCGGTCCTGATCGGGGCGAACGCCGGAACGGCTCGGCATTCGCTGGCGATCGACTACGCCATCCGGCCGCTGTTCGCCTATCTGCACGCCGAGCCGGTCTCGACGGGTGTGTTCGCGGCCTCCAGTGACTGGGGCGGCGCGGGCGACGACGTAGCACCGCTCGCCAAGCGGGTGGAGAAGGGGGCGAAGGAGCTGGCCGACGCGATCTCCCGGCGCGAAGCCGCCGACCCCGGGGATCCGTTCGACCCGGCCACGTATCTCGGCGAGGGCCGCTCGTTCGGCCATCTGCTGGGAGGCCTGGCCGGAGAGTGAAGCGGGCAGGATGAAGGCCGCCCCGCAGGGGGCGGCCTTCTGTGCGGTCAACCGCTCTTGCGTCGAAACTCGCGGTGCGTCTGGGCGGCGTGCGTCCCGTGGATGGCGGAATCGCCGTCCAGGTGAGCCTCGCCCTGGCGCTGCTGCGCGTTCTTCTTCTCGAGCGCTTCCTTGAACTTGCGCTTCATCTCGTCTGAGGACGAGACCGCGTCGTCTGCCGTGCTCATGCCGTCAGCCTAGTCGGATGCCGGCTTCGAAGGCGAGGGCGCCCTCCGCGCCTTCCGGCGCAGCAGCAGGTCGATCAGCGCGCCCAGCGCGACGGCCGTCGCCACAGAGACGGCGATCGCGACGAGGGGCCCGCCGGGAAGGATCGCCGCGATGACCGCGCCGATCGCGGCCTGATACGCCGCCCACCCGGTCGCGGCGAGCGCCACGAGTGCGCCGTAGCGCGGCAGCGGGATCCGCGTGGCCCCGGCCACGAGGTTGATCGCCAGTCGTGCGAATGGGATGAACCGCCCGGTGAACAGCACGACCGCGGTTCCGGACTCCAGCCGATTCCGCGCCCACCGCTGCGCCTGCTGGATGCGCCGCGCGCGCATCCAGCGCCAGCGGCCGGTGCCGGCCCACCGCCCGATCGCATAGCAGAGCAGATCACCGCACGCGGCCGCCACGGCAGCGCACGCGATGACGGCCCACAGCGACGGCGCCCCGGTCGAGATGGCGAGGGCTCCGAGGGCCATGACCGCGATCTCACCCGGCACCACGACGAAGAAGGCGTCTCCGAGGACCAGCAAGGCCATGATCGCGAGGGCCCAGGGCCCCGTGACGAGGGCTGCGACGTCTTCCGTGATCACCCGTCCACTCTCGCGATCGGAGGTGAACGGGAACCGAATCGGGGATAGCGGGTGAAGGGCAGTCGTGCAACGGGTGAACTCTGAGGGATGCCACGGGTCGGCGGCGGATCGGGTGTCGACGGGACGGCATCCTGGCACCGTGAGAGTCGCGATCGTGACCGAATCCTTCCTGCCGCACATGAACGGTGTGACGGGCTCTGTACTGCAGATCCTCCGTCACCTCGAGCGCTCGGGGCACGATGCCCACGTCATCGCTCCGGATGCCGTCGGCATCCCGTCCTCGGTCCATGCCGCCGCGATCGAACCCGTGCCGAGCCTCGCCCTGCCCGGATACCGGAACGTCCGCGTGGGTGCCGTCACGGCGCATCGGGTGGCCGAGTCGCTGCGCCGGTTCCGGCCGGACGTCGTCCATCTCGCCTCGCCGTTCGCGCTCGGCTGGCGCGGCGCGCTGGCGGCCGCGCGCCTCGACGTGCCCGCGGTCGCGGCCTACCAGACGGATGTCGCGGCCTACACCGAGCGCTACCGGCTCGCGGCGACGACGACGTTCGCGCAGAACCACATCGTCCGGCTGCATCGTCGTGCCACCTTGACGCTCGCACCGTCCTCGGAGTCCGAACGGCAGCTCGAGGCGCTGGGCATCGACAGGATCCGCCGCTGGGGCCGCGGAGTCGACGCCGAGCGGTTCACGCCGCAGCGGCGCGCACGACGCGGGGCGGGCGCGGGGGACGTGATCGTGGGATACGTCGGCCGGCTCGCCGCCGAGAAGCAGGTCGAGGACCTCCGCGTCCTGCAGGGGATCCCCGGCGTCCGTCTGGTGGTCGTCGGCGACGGTCCGGCCAGAGGCCGGCTCGAGACGGTCCTGCCGCAGGCCGAGTTCCTCGGGCACCTGGGCGGAGACGACCTCGCCGTGGCGATGGCGTCATTCGACGTGTTCGTGCACCCCGGTGAGAGCGAGACCTTCGGGCAGACCCTGCAGGAGGCGCACGCCAGCGGTGTGCCGATCGTGGCGACGGGCAGCGGAGGTCCTCTGGATCTCGTTCGCATGGGCGTCGACGGCTGGCTCTACCGTCCCGGAGATCTCGACGACCTGCGTATGCGGGTGACCGATCTCGTCGGCGACCCGCGCAAGCGCCGCGCGTTCGGGGCGGCCGGACGCGCCGCGGTCGAGGGGCGCAGCTGGGAGGCGGTGTGCGGGCAGCTGCTCGGCCATTTCGAGGAGGCGCGCACCCTGCACCGCGTGGATCGCTCGCTGCGCTCGCCGCGGATGATCCGCCCCGAACCGGTCCGCACGTACCCGGGCAGGCGGTGGAGCCGCTACGTCGCCCTCGGCGACTCCCTCACCGAGGGGTTGTGCGATCCCGCACCGGATGGCGCTCTGCGGGGATGGGCCGACCGGCTCGCGCTGCTGCTGGCCGCACGCGGGGGACTGCACTACGCCAACCTCGCCGTCCGTTCGCGCCGCGTCTCGGACGTCTGCGCGGAGCAGCTCCAGCGGGCTCGCGAGCTCCGCCCCGATCTCGTCTCGATCCTCATCGGCGCCAACGACCTGGTGCGCTCGCATGCGGATGCCGCGGCCCTGGCCGCGCAGCTCGAGGACGCCGTGCGCACGCTGCGGGAGGACGGTGCCGACGTCCTCCTGGTGACTCCGTTCCTGCCCGACCGGCGCGCGGCCGGGATGTTCGCGCGCCGCTTCGCAGCGTTCGCCACGCACCTAGCCGCGATCGCGGAGCGCACCGGCGCCATGCTCCTGGACACCGATCTGCACCCCTCGCTGGCGGATCGTTCGAACTGGGGCGAGGATCTCGTGCACCTCGGAAGCCGTGGGCACCGGTTCCTCGCCTATCGCGCCGGCGAGGTGCTGGACGTTCCGCACGCCGAGACGCTGGGCGCGCTGGACGCCGTGCTGCACGATGCGGATGCGGCGACCCGTGTCGCCTGGTGGCGCGAGCATGCGCTGCCGTGGGCATGGCGGCGCCTGCGCGGTCGGGTGGCGGGCGACGGTCGCGTCGCGAAGCACGACGACTACGTCTACATCGGCCGGTCCTCGAATCTGCGTGAGGCGCCGGTGCGCTGAGGCCGGGTCCGGGTCGCGCCGCCGGGTCAGCGGCGCCCCATGCCGTGGTAGCGCCAGCCGGCCGACCTCCAGGCGTCGGCGTCCAAGCAGTTGCGCCCGTCGACGATGATCCGCTGTGCGACGAGGGCTCCCGCGGACTGTGGGTCCATCTCGCGGCGGTACAGGTCCCACTCGGTCACGAGGACGACGGCGTCCGCACCGCGCAGCGCGTCATCCCGCCCGTGGACGTACTCGAGCTGCGGATGGACCGCGCGCGCGTTGTCCAGCGCCGCCGGATCCGTCACGACGACGTCCGCCCCGAGGCCGCGGAGGCGCACCGCGACCTCCAGGGCGGGGGAGTCGCGGATGTCGTCGCTGAACGGCTTGAACGCGGCGCCCAGCACGGCGATGCGCTTCCCGTGCGCGCGGCCGCCGAGCGCGTCGACGGTGAGCTGCACGGCGCGCTCGCGCCGACGCAGGTTGATCGCGTCGACCTCCCTCAGGAAGCCCACCGACTCGCCGCGGCCCAGCTCCTCCGCGCGCGCAGCGAAGGCCCGGATGTCCTTGGGCAGGCAGCCCCCGCCGAATCCGATCCCGCTGCCGAGGTAGCGTCGGCCGATGCGGGTGTCGTGCCCCAGCGCGTCGGCGAGCAGGGTGACGTCGGCGCCGGTAGCCTCCGCGATCTCGGCCATCGCATTGATGAACGACACCTTGGTCGCGAGGAAGGCGTTGGCCGCTCCCTTGACGAGCTCGGCGGTGGCCAGGTCGGTCACGAGGAACGGCGTGTCCGCCTCGATCGCCGGCGCGTACGCCGCCCTCAACAGGTCTGCGGCGCGCTCGCCGCGGGCGCCGTCGGGCACCCCCACCACGATCCGGTCGGGGGTGATCGTGTCGTGCACCGCCCAGCCCTCGCGGAGGAACTCCGGATTCCAGGCCAGGACGGCCCCGGTCGGGAAGAGTCGTTCTGCGATGCGATCGGCCGTCCCGACCGGAACGGTCGACTTGCCGGCGACGAGTCGACCGGGTCGCAGATGCGGGAGGAGAGCGTCGATCGCGGCATCCACGAAGCGCAGGTCCGCGGCGTGCCCGCCGGCGGCCTGAGGCGTGCCGACGGCGAGGAAGTGGATGTCCGCGTCGGCCGCTTCGGCCACGTCGGTCGTGAACCGCAGGCGTCCGGTGGCCAGGCCCGTGGCCAGCAGCTCGTCGAGTCCAGGCTCGAAGAAGGGGGCGCGTCCGGTGCCGAGCGCTGCGATCTTGCCGGCATCCACGTCGACGCCGACGACCTCGTGTCCGATCGAGGCCATCGCTGCGGCGTGGACGGCTCCGAGGTACCCGCATCCGATGACAGACAGGTGCATGGGGACATGTCAGCGCCACCGCGGCACGGGCGTGCGACGACCGCGTGAACGGGGAATGACCGGCCGGTGACGGCTTCGGATTCCGGCCGTCATCGCGGGATTCCGCGTCGCGCTGATAAGCTGACCTGGAGCGGATCGGCGAGAAGCTGGTCCCCTGTGGTGGGTTCCTCGGCCATTCGGGTCGGGTGGTCTTCTACTGGTGGCCAGCGCAGGTGAGATTCGCGGGAATGCCCGCGCGCCCGGACTCTCCGTCTCCGCTCCGATGCACGCTCGCGGATCACACGGACCCGCGAGAGGAAACAAAGAAGGAGAGACCTCTTGGAAGGTCCTGAAATCACCGCCACCGAGGCCGTTCTCGACAACGGCCGCTTCGGCACCCGCACCATCCGCTTCGAGACCGGCCGCCTCGCGCAGCAGGCTCAGGGCGCTGTCGCCGCGTACCTCGACGGCGAGACCATGCTCCTCTCGGCCACGAGCGCAGGCAAGCACCCGCGCGAGGGCTTCGACTTCTTCCCGCTGACGGTGGACGTCGAGGAGCGCTCCTACGCCGCGGGGAAGATCCCCGGCTCGTTCTTCCGTCGTGAGGGCCGCCCGTCCACCGAGGCGATCCTCGTCTGCCGTCTCATCGACCGTCCGCTGCGCCCGTCGTTCGTCGAGGGCCTGCGCAACGAGGTCCAGATCGTCATCACGGTGCTGTCGATCGCCCCTGGCGAGTTCTACGACGCGCTGGCGATCAACGCGGCATCCGCGTCCACGCAGATCTCGGGTCTGCCGTTCTCGGGCCCCGTGGCCGGTGTGCGCCTCGCGTTCATCCCCGGCCACGGCGAGCACGCCGACCAGTGGGTCGCGTTCCCTGACGCCTCGCAGGTCGAGCAGGCCGTCTTCGACCTCGTCGTCGCCGGTCGTGTCGTCACGAAGGCCGACGGCTCCGAGGATGTCGCGATCATGATGGTCGAGGCCGAGGCCACCGAGAACAGCTGGAACCTGATCAAGGCCGGCGCCACCAAGCCCAACGAGGAGATCGTCGCGCAGGGCCTGGAAGCCGCCAAGCCCTTCATCTCGCAGCTGGTCAAGGCCCAGGCCGAGCTCGCCGCCACGGCGTCGAAGGAGCCGGGCGTCTACCCGGTCTTCCTGCCGTACAGCGAAGAGGTCTACGACTTCGTCTCCTCGCGCGCCTTCGCCGAGCTCAGCGACGTGTACCAGATCGCCGACAAGACCGAGCGCCAGAACGCCGACGACGCCATCAAGGAGCGCGTCAAGGGCGAGCTGATCGCCGCCGTCGAGGCGGGCGAGCTGCAGGCCGTCGCGACCCTCGAGTTCGCCGCGGCGTACAAGTCGGTCACCAAGAAGATCGTCCGCGGACGCATCCTCACCGAGAACGTCCGCATCGACGGCCGCGGCCTGGCGGACATCCGTCCGCTGGACGCCGAGGTGCAGGTCATCCCGCGTGTTCACGGATCGGCGATCTTCCAGCGCGGCGAGACCCAGATCATGGGCGTCACCACGCTGAACATGCTCAAGATGGAGCAGCAGATCGACTCGCTGTCGCCCACCACGAGCAAGCGCTACATGCACCACTACAACTTCCCGCCCTACTCGACCGGTGAGACCGGTCGCGTCGGGTCGCCGAAGCGTCGCGAGATCGGGCACGGCTTCCTCGCCGAGCGCGCGCTCGTGCCGGTGCTTCCCAGCCGCGAGGAGTTCCCGTACGCGATCCGTCAGGTGTCCGAGGCGCTCGGCTCCAACGGCTCGACGTCGATGGGCTCCGTCTGCGCCTCGACGCTGTCGTTGCTGAACGCGGGTGTGCCGCTGCGCGCTCCCGTCGCCGGCATCGCGATGGGCCTGGTGTCCGACGAGGTCGACGGTCAGACCCGCTATGCGGCGCTGACGGACATCCTCGGCGCCGAGGATGCCCTGGGCGACATGGACTTCAAGGTCGCCGGTACCAGCGAGTTCGTCACGGCCATCCAGCTGGACACCAAGCTCGACGGCATCCCGTCGGAGGTCCTTGCCGGGGCGCTGACGCAGGCGAAGGACGCGCGTCTGACGATCCTGAACGTCCTGAACGCCGCCATCGACACGCCGGACGAGATGGCGCCGACCGCGCCGCGCGTGATCAGCGTCCAGATCCCGGTCGACAAGATCGGCGAGCTGATCGGCCCGAAGGGCAAGACGATCAACGCGATCCAGGACGAGACCGGCGCGCAGATCTCCATCGAGGAGGACGGCACCGTCTACATCGGCGCGACCGACGGCCCCTCGGCCGAGGCGGCCCGTGCTCAGGTCAACGCGATCGCCAACCCCACCAACCCGGAGGTCGGCGAGCAGTTCCTCGGCACCGTCGTGAAGATCGCCACCTTCGGCGCCTTCATCTCGCTGCTGCCCGGCAAGGACGGCCTGCTGCACGTCACCGAGGTGCGCAAGCTCGCCGGCGGGAAGCGCGTCGAGAACGTCGACGACGTCCTCTCGGTCGGTCAGAAGATCCTCGTCAAGATCACGAAGATCGACGACCGCGGCAAGCTGTCGCTGGAGCCGGTCCTGGACGACGCCCCCGCTGCGGACGCTGCGCCCGCCGAGTCCGCGGAGACCGCGGAGGCCTGATCCTCTCGAAGGCCCGGATCCGTCCCGTCGCGGACTGATCCGGGCCTTCGCCGTGCCCGGCGTGATGAAAACGTTATGCCGAATTCTCCCGCCGTTCGCCGGAACGGCCGGGCCGCGCGCGATCGTCCTCTACTCTCGAAGGAAAGCACCGGGGGGTGCACACAGCGCATGACAGTGCAGGTCGACTCGCGGGGGTGAGAGCATGCGGATATTCGGCGTCGGTACCGCCGGGACACCCGAGGCGGCCCAGAGTGCGCATCCGCAGCATCCGTCCGCCCCGATCCCTGTGGTCGGGCCCGGCGTCGGCGAGACACTGCGCGTGCCGCTCGGCGAGACGGGATTCGAGACCTTCCCCCTGATGCTCGGCGCGGCCGAGTTCGGCTGGAACGTCGACCTCGAGACCAGCCACGAGATCCTGGATCGGTACGTGGAGATCGGCGGCAACGCGATCCACACGGCCGACGGCTTCTCGGGCGGACGCAGCGAGCACATCATCGGACAGTGGCTGCGCTCGCGCGGCCGCCGCGACCGCATCGTCCTCAGCGCCCGGATCGGTTCGCACGCAGACAATCCCGGCCTGGGGTCGGTGAACCTGGTGCGCGCCGTCGAGGGGTCGCTCACGCGGCTCGGGGTCGAGCGGATCGATGTGCTGTACCTGGACGCCACGTTCGACGCGACGACGAACATCGAGGACACGCTGGCGACCGTGGAGTGGCTGCGCGAGGCCGGCAAGATCGGAGTCGTCGGAGCGTTCGGGTTCTCGCCGGAGCGCCTGGTCGAAGCGCGTATCCTCGCCTCGGCCGGCTACCCGCGCATCGAGGTGCTCGATGCTCCCTACAACCTCGTGCGCCGCCAGCCCTTCGAGGGCGACATGCGGCTCGTCGCCGGAGCGCAGACGCTCGCCGTGACGCCCTCGCACGCGCTCGAGCACGGGTTCCTGTCCGGACGCCACCGCAACAAGGCCCTCGCGTCGCAGGGCGTGCGGGGGCTGCAGCTGCGCGAGCACCTGAACCGGCGCGGGATCCGCATCCTGAAGGCGCTCGACCAGGTCGCGGAGGAGCTGCACGTGCCGGTCGCGGCGGTCTCCATCGCCTGGCTGCTCGCGCAGCGCACGGTCGTCGCTCCCATCGTCAACACGTTCGCGACGCAGCACGTCGACGAGCTCATGCAGGGAGCGGGGGTCGCGCTGTCGAGGACGCAGATCGCGGACCTCACCCGCGCGGGCGACTGAACACGCGCTCGTCTCGACTAGGCTGGAGAGGCCCGCCGAAGGGGGCGGGCTGCGAAGTGAGCGGGTTGTGACGCACTACATCTATCTGGTCAGACATGGTGAACATCAGGATGCCGAGCACGGTGTCGATGACGGACCGCTCTCTCCCCGGGGGCAACGACAGGCGGAACTGATCGCCGACCGGCTGTCCGGGCTCCCGCTCGACGCGGTCTGGCATTCGCCGCTGCTGCGCGCCACCGAGACGGCGCGCGCGATCGCCGCACGGTTGCCGGCGGTGGACCCCGAGCCGTCCGCTCTGCTGTTCGACTGCGTGCCCACTGGCCTCACGGAGGACACCCCCGCGGCGTTCGAGCCGTTCTTCGGCTCGGTCACCGATGCGGAGATCGAGGCGGGCGGCGCGCAGATGGCGGATGCCGTGAACGAGTTCCTGGTGCGCAAGCAGGGAGACGTCCATGAGGTGCTCATCACGCACAACTTCGTGATCTCGTGGTTCGTGCGGGAGGTCCTCGGCGCTCCGGAATGGCGCTGGATGACCCTGAACCAGGCGCACTGCGGTCTCACCGTCATCGCCCAGAAGCAGGGCCGACCGTGGACGCTTCTGACGCACAACGACCTGGGGCACCTCCCGGTCGAGCTGCGCACGGGACTCCCGGACGCCGTCCCGGTCTGACTCAGGCGAGCCGCTTGCGGTACCAGCGCGTGGCGTTCGGGTTGTCGTTGTACGGATCGACCTGCTCGAAGCCGCTGCGCGTGTAGAGCGCGCCCGCGGCCTCGAGCGTGTGGTGGGTGTCGAGCACGAGCTCGGCGGCGCTCCATTCGATGGCCCGGCGCTCGAGCTCTTCGAGGATCGCGCGACCCCAACCCTGCCCGCGCGTCTCCGGCCGGAGGAAGAGGTGCTTCACCTCGTAGCGGATGCCGGCATCCCCGTCTTCCAGCCGGCGGATGCCCCCGCAGCCGACCGCTTCATCGTCCGGCCCTGCGAGCAGGAACACTCCTGCGGGAGGTCGGAACGCGTCGGGCGTCGGGAACGTCGGGGTGTAGGTGCCGCCGGGGAACTCCGCGGCGCGCAGCGCGAAATAGTCGACCAGCATGTCGTGCGCTTCGGGATCGGCGGGGGAGACGGCGCGGAACACGAGCATGAGATCAACGCTACCTCCGCTGCGCGGTCCCCGATCCCGGGTCCATCGGCCGTCCGCTCGGCGCGACGTGCCGACGGCGCCGCGCCGAGCGGCCGGGAGCCGGCGGACGACGCGGCGAAATAGACTGGAGACATGACCACGCAGGTAGCACTCGTCGGAGGAACCGGGAAGCTGGGTTCCATCATCCGGGAGGTGATCGGCGGCCTCGACGGTTTCGAGGTCACCCGTGTGCTGACCTCGCGCAGCGACTGGTCGGAGCTCGACGGTGCTGACCTCGTCGTGGACGCCTCGACTCCTCAGGTGAGCGTCGAGGTCGTCCGTGCCGCCGTCGAGCGCGGCATCAACGTGCTCGTGGGCACATCCGGCTGGTCGAACGAGCGCATCGCCCTGGTGCGCCCGCTCGTCGATGCCGCGGAGACCGGCGCGGTGTTCATCCCGAACTTCTCGCTCGGGTCCGTCCTGGGTTCCGCCCTGGCTGCGGCCGCGGCTCCCTACTTCGACTCCGCCGAGATCGTCGAGGCGCACCGGGACACGAAGATCGATTCGCCCAGCGGCACGGCCGTGCGGACGGCGGAACTCCTCGCCGCCGCGCGTGCCGATCAGGGACCGGTCAGCGCCCCGCATGTCGACCAGCGCGCACGCGGCCAGCAGGTCGCCGGGGTGCCGATCCACTCCCTGCGCCGTCCCGGGGTCATCGCCCGCCAGGACGTCATCCTGTCGGGTCCCGGCGAGTCGCTCACCGTCACGCACGACACCGTGGAGCCCGCACTCGCCTACGCGCCGGGCATCCGCCTCGCCGTGCCCTATGCGCTGAGCGCACGCGGCGTGGTCGTCGGGCTGGAGAACATCATCGACATCGGCATCCGAGCCCGCTCGTGACGACTCGCATCGGCGTCGCCCTGATGGGCGTGTGCCTGATCCTCTACTTCGTCGTCGCCGGGCAGCAGGCTTTCCTGTACATCAGCACGGGCGATCCGATCGCCGTCGCGATGGGCATCGCCCTGATCGTCCTGCCCTTGATCGGCGTCTGGGCGCTGGTGCGCGAGATCCAGTTCGGTGTCGCGGCGGACCGGCTGGGCCGGAGGCTGGATGCCGAGGGCGGCATGCCCGAGGCCGAGACCGAGCTGACACCGAGCGGGAGGATCGCGCCCGAGGACGCCGAGGGCATCGTCTCCCGCTATCGGTCCGCGGCGCAGGAGGCGCCCGAGGACTGGCGTGCGCAGTACCGGCTGGGCGTTGTTCAGGACGCGGCGGGACGCCGCAAGGACGCCCGCGCCAGCATCCGCGAGGCGATCAGAGTCGAGAAGCAGACCCGCTGACGCGGGCCCGCTCGTCGTCGATCCCGCTCAGGCGAGCGTCGCCTCGAGGGTGATGTCGATGCCGGACAGCGCCTGGGAGACCGGGCAACCGGTCTTGGCGCCTTCGGCGATCTCCTGGAACGCCTCGGCGGACAGACCGGGCACGGACGCGTTCACGTTCAGGTGGCTGCCCGTGATGCCGGTTCCGGGCTTGAACGTGACCGAGGCCGTCGTGTTGACGCGCTCGGGCGGGGTGCCGTTCTCGGACAGGGCGTGCGAGAGCGCCATGCTGAAGCACGACGCGTGCGCCGCCGCGATCAGTTCCTCCGGCGTCGTGGTCGTGTCGGATCCCTCGCTGCGGGCCTTCCAGTCGATCGGGAAGGTGCCGAGGTGCGAGGACGCGAACGACACGGTGCCCGAACCCTCGCTGAGGGAACCGGTCCAGGTGGTGGTGGCTTCGCTGGTGACGGGCATGGTGTTCCTCCGGGGTAGCGGGCGGGGTGTGGGGCCAGCCTAGCGATCGGACGATGCCGGGGGAACCGCCCCGTCAGGCCGCGCGCGTCGTGCGTCCGACGATGCCCGCCCGCTGCAGGAGCAGATAGATCTGACAGCCCAGGCAGAAGCCGAAGGCCGCGTTCAGGAAGGCGGCGAGGAACGCGGCGGCCGCGGCGACGGGGAGCGCCCAGGGCACGCCGATCAGGTGCAGCACGAGGCCGACGCCGAGCACGAACAGGCCGACGCCCTGCGCGAAACGCGGCGGCCGCGGGTCCTCGAGCTCGGCCGGAGGAGCCAGCCGGGGGCGCACGAGACGGCGGAAGACGACACCCCATGGCGCTGTGCGGGGCCAGGCGGCGCCCCACAGGAAGAGCAGCGCGATCAGGGTGAGAAGCAGGAAACCCGGGTCGAGAGCGCGCTGCGCGAGCGTCGCCGTCGGCAGCACCCAGGGCGCGCCGGCGACGAACGCGAAGCTCGCCCCTTCGAGCGGCTGGAAGGCGAACCAGCCGAAGGTCGCCGCGTGCTGTGCGGTCGAGATGCCCACCAGCGACAGCACCAGACCGACCAGCAGCAGCACGGCAGTGATGCCGGCCGCGAATCGCGGTCCGCGCGGATCGATGCCGGCGGGAATCGGTTCGGACATGTCGGCTCCTTCGTCAGAGGGCGGCGAGCGCCTCGGCCAGGGCGTGCTGATGGGGGACGCCGTTGAAACGGGCGCGGACGGCGCCCTCGCGGTCGACGACGAACGTCGTCGGCGTCTGGAGGACGTGGTAGCGGCGAGAAAGGTCCGGGCGGTGCGTCAGGTCGACCTCGAGATGACGGAGGCCGTCTTCACGACCCGCCAGAGCACTCAGCATCCGGCGCACCTGCGGGCAGCGTGTGCAGAGCTCCGTGCTGAACTGCACGAGCGTGGCTCGTGACCCGAGCTCGTCCTCCGTGTCGGACGGATCGAATCTCAGGTGCCCTCCTCCGCGACGCCGGCCGTCGAGCCGTCGCAGCAGCGCCCCGATCACCACGGCGAGCACGATCAGCGCTCCCGCGATGCCCAGGGCGAGTGCAGGCGACATGGATCGAGGGTACGGCGGTCCCGTCGCGTCCTGGGCCGTTGTTGCGAACCATGACGAACGCGCCGGTGTCGCCGAGGGCGGGTATCGTGTGGAGCATGAGCGAAGCCGTCCCGACGCCCTACGAAGACCTCCTGCGCGACGTGCTCGAAATCGGCACGCACAAGGACGATCGCACCGGGACGGGCACGACCAGCGTGTTCGGCCGTCAACTGCGTTTCGACCTGTCGCAGGGGTTCCCGCTCATCACGACCAAGCGCGTGCACTTCAAGTCCATCGCCTACGAGCTGCTGTGGTTCCTGCGCGGCGACTCCAACGTGCGGTGGCTGCAGGACAACGGCGTGACCATCTGGGACGAATGGGCCGATGCAGACGGAGATCTCGGCCCGGTCTACGGCGTGCAGTGGCGTTCCTGGCCGACTCCGGACGGCGGTCACATCGACCAGCTCTCCGACGTGATCGAGCAGATCAGGCAGTCGCCCGACTCGCGCCGGCTGATCGTGTCCGCGTGGAACCCGGCCGACATCCCCGACATGGCACTCGCCCCGTGCCACGCCCTGTTCCAGTTCTACGTGGCCGACGGCAGGCTGTCCTGCCAGCTTTACCAGCGCAGCGCCGATCTGTTCCTCGGCGTCCCGTTCAACATCGCCTCCTACGCGCTGCTCACGCAGATGATCGCCCATCAGGTCGGTCTCGAACCCGGCGACTTCGTCTGGACCGGCGGCGACTGCCACATCTACGACAACCACGTCGATCAGGTCCGAGAGCAGCTCACCCGCGAGCCGTACCCGTATCCGACCCTGCGCTTCGCGCGGACGCCGGAATCGATCTTCGACTACGTCTACGACGACTTCGTCATCGAGGACTATCAGCACCACCCTCCGATCCGAGCGGCGGTGGCGGTATGACCTGGGTGGGGCTCATCTGGGCAGAGGCGCACGGGGGCGTGATCGGCGCCGAGGGCGGCATGCCCTGGCACGTCCCCGAGGACCTCGCGCACTTCAAGGACGTCACCCTCGGCGCCCCGGTCATCATGGGACGCAAGACCTGGGACTCCCTGCCGGACCGGTTCCGCCCCCTGGCCGGGCGCGAGAACATCGTCATCACCCGGCAGCAGGACTGGGCGGCGGAGGGCGCGCGGCGCGCGGCCACCGTGTCCGAGGCGGTCCGCGGGCGCGATGAGGTCTGGGTGATCGGCGGGGCCGAGATCTTCAGCCAGGTCATCGGCGACGCGGATCGGCTCGAGGTCACCGAGATCGATCTTGCGGTGACGGGAGACGCCTACGCGCCCGACAAGGCCGGCTGGCGTCTCGTCCGCGAGGGGGAGTGGCAGACATCCCGCACGGGCACCCGCTACCGCTTCCTGCGATACGAGCGCTGATGCCGACCGCCCTCATCACCGGCGCGAGCGCGGGTCTCGGAGCCGAGTTCGCCCGGCAGCTGGCCGGACGCGGTGCCGACCTCGTCCTCGTCGCGCGCTCCGGAGAAGCACTGGAGGAGCTCGCCGGCGAACTGCGCGTGCGCGATGGCGTCTCCGTCGAGGTGATCGTGGCGGACCTGCTGGACGACGCCGACCTGGAGCGGGTCACGGCCCGTGTCATGGATGCGTCCGCGCCGATCGACCTGCTCGTGAACAACGCTGGTTTCGGGCTGCCCCTGGGCTTCGCCGACAATGACATCGACGACGAGGTGCGGCACCTGCGTCTGCACGTCGAGGTGGCGATGCGGCTCATGCACGCGGCGCTCGGCGTGATGCGCGGCCGTGGCGGGCGCATCATCAACGTCGCGTCGGTCGCGGGCTTCATCTCGCGGTCGACGTACTCGGCGTGCAAGTCCTGGCTGATCGGCTTCAGCCGCTGGGCGAACGCCGAGTACGCCGCGGACGGCGTCTCCGTCACCGCGCTCTGCCCGGGTTTCACGCACACGACCTTCCACCAGCGCATGGGGCTTCCGCCCGGGCAGGAGGGCATCCCGTCCCTGATGTGGCTCGACGCCGACGTCGTCGTGCGGGAGGGACTGCGGGATGCCGCGCGCGGACGAGCCGTGTCGATCCCGTCCCTGCGCTACAAGGCGATCGTCGCGCTGACGAAGCTGCTGCCGGCTTCGCTCACCTCCCGCGTCGCGCGCCGAGGGCGGGTCTGAGAGCGCGCGGACTCACTGGAAGCGACCGAGACGGATGGCGGCATAGGCGATGGCCGCAACCGTCTCGCCGTCCGTGATCCGGCCGTCGGCGATCATGCGCAGGACCTCGTCGAACCGGACCCATGACACGTCGTCGATGCCCTCCTCGGCGCGGGCGTCCGCTGCGTCGGCGACGCTGAGCCCGCGCGCGAGGAACACGTGCTCCGGAGCGACCGTGACGCCGTTGAGCGCGTTCATGGTGCCGAGGGGCGTCCACTCCTCTGCCTGCAGGCCCGTCTCCTCGCGCAATTCGCGTCGCGCCGCCGTGAGCGGGTCCTCGCCGTCGGTGCCTCCCGCAGGGACCTCGACCGAGCGTCCGGTGGTGTACCGTTCGAGCGTCACCAGGCACACCCGCTCCTCGTCGTCGACGGCGACGACGAACACGGCGGGATGGCGCATGGTGACGACGCCGTAGATGCCAGGGCCACCCGGCCCGACGACGGCGTCCTCGCGGACGGAGATCCACGGATTCTCGTACACGATGCGGGAATCCGCGGTCTGCCAGGCCATGCGGGCGAGTGTAGCCCCGCACGGGCGCGGGCGCCGAACCGATACGCTGGGACCATGACGCACTCGGGCAACCCCTTCGGACAGGTTCTCGTCGCGCTCGTCACTCCGATGACGGCCGACGGCGAAGTCGACTGGCCCGCCGTCGAGAAGCACATCGACGACGTCATCACCGCGGGTGCGGACGGTGTCGTCGTGACGGGCACGACGGGCGAGACCTCGACCCTGACGGATGCCGAGAAGCTCAAGCTCGTCGAGGTCGGCAAGTCCGTCTCCGGCGGACGCGCCAAGATCATCACCGGCGGCGGCTCCAACGAGACCGCCCACGCGATCGAGCTCTACAAGGCCAGCGAGAAGGCCGGCGCCGACGGCATCATGATCGTCACGCCGTACTACAACAAGCCGACGCAGGCCGGTATCCTGACGCATTTCCGCCTCGTGGCGGACGCGACCGACCTCCCCGTGATCCTGTACGACATCCCGGGGCGGACCGGCGTGCCGATCCGGTACGAGACGATCCTGCGGCTGGCGAAGCATCCGAACATCCTCGCGGTGAAGGACGCCAAGGGCGACTTCAGCGAGGTGAGCCGCGTGCTGAACCAGACCGACCTGATGTACTTCTCCGGCGACGACGCGAACGTGCTGCCGCACCTCGCCATCGGCGCCGCCGGCCTCATCGGCGTCACCGCGAACATCACGGCGACGCCGTACCGCACCATCGTGGACGCCGTGAACCGCGGCGACCTCGCCACCGCCACGGCCGAGCACAAGCGTCTGGAACCGCTCGTGCGCGCCGTCATGACGCATGTGCCGGGCACGGTGTCGGCCAAGTACATCCTGCACGGCCTGGGGCGGATCTCGAGCCCCCGCGTCCGGCTGCCCCTGGTGGGACCGGAGGAGTGGGAGGCCGCCCTCATCGAGGACGAGCTCGCCCTCGTGAGGGATGTCCCCGGTGCCGATTTCTCGAACTTCCGCCCCGACCGCAACGCGGCCGCCGGCGGTGCGCTGCCGAAGGTGCACGGCACGACGCGCTGAGACGACACGGGCGCGGAGCGCGCCTGACGCACGACCCGGGCGCGCGACGCGCCCGACTGAGGAGACAGCATGTCCATCCCGATCGCTGAAGCGGCACCTCTCGAGGAAGGGACCCTGCGCGTCACACCGCTCGGCGGTCTCGGCGAGGTCGGCCGCAACATGACCATCTTCGAGTACGAGGGCAAGATCCTCATCGTGGACTGCGGCGTGCTCTTCCCTGAGGAGCACCAGCCGGGCGTCGACCTGATCCTGCCGGACTTCGAGCCCATCCGCGACCGGCTCGACGACATCGTGGGCGTCGTGCTCACACACGGTCACGAGGACCACATCGGCGCGGTGCCGTATCTGCTGCGCCTGAAGAACGACATCCCGCTGATCGGTTCCGGTCTCACGCTCGCGCTCGTCGAGGCGAAGCTCAAGGAGCACCGGATCAAGGCCTTCACGCTCACCGTGCAGGAGGGTCAGCAGGAGAAGGTGGGACCGTTCGATCTCGAGTTCGTCGCCGTCAACCACTCGATCCCGGACGCCCTGGCCGTCGCGATCCGCACGCCCGCCGGTCTCGTCCTGGCCACGGGCGACTTCAAGATGGACCAGCTGCCCCTGGACGGTCGCATCACCGACCTCCGCGCCTTCTCCCGGCTGGGGGAGGAGGGGGTCGATCTGTTCCTCGTCGACTCGACCAACGCGGACGTCCCCGGGTTCACCCCGACCGAGCGCTCGATCGGGCCCGTCCTCGATCAGGTCATCGGCAAGGCGCCGCGGCGTGTCATCGTCGCGAGCTTCTCCAGTCACGTGCACCGCGTCCAGCAGGTCATCGACGCGGCCTCCGCGCATGGCCGTCGGGTGGCGTTCCTCGGCCGCAGCATGGTGCGCAACATGACGATCGCCGAGCAGCTCGGGTACCTGCAGGTCCCGGAGAACGTGCTCATCGACTACAAGAAGGCCCGTGATCTGCCCGACGACCAGATCGTCTACATGTCGACCGGATCCCAGGGCGAGCCCATGGCCGTGCTCAGCCGCATGGCGAACCTCGACCACGCCATCGAGCCGGGCGACGGCGACACGGTCATCCTGGCGTCCAGCCTCATCCCCGGGAACGAGAACGCGGTCTACCGCGTGATCGACGGTTTGACCAAGCTCGGTGCCAACGTCGTGCACAAGGCGAACGCGCGCGTGCACGTGTCCGGTCATGCCGCAGCCGGCGAGCTGCTGTACTGCTACAACATCCTCAAGCCGAAGAACGTCCTGCCGGTGCACGGCGAGTACCGCCACCTCATCGCGAACGCGAAGCTGGCGCAGGACACCGGGATTCCCGAGGACAACACGATCATCGCCTCGAACGGCACGATCATCGATCTGAAGGACGGCGCGGCCCGCGTCGCCGGTCAGCTCGATCTCGGCTTCGTCTACGTGGACGGATCGACGGTCGGCGAGATCACCGATGCCGATCTGAAGGATCGCCGCATCCTCGGCGAGGAGGGCTTCGTGTCCGTGATCGTCGTCGTGGATGCCGCGACCGGCCGGATCATCACCGGACCCGAGATCCACGCCCGGGGCATCGCCGAGGACGACGCCGTGTTCGAGGACGTCGTCCCGAAGATCGTGGCCGCGCTGAAGGAGGCCTCCGGCAACGGGGTGCGCGACACCCACGCGCTGTCGCAGGTCGTGCGCCGCACGATCGGCCGCTGGGTCAACCAGAAGCTGCGCCGCCGCCCGATGATCGTGCCGCTCGTGATCGAGGCGTGACACGCCCGCGATCGGCCTGAAAGCCGCGTCACTGCGGGCGGATGTCGGCCACCGGCCGTACCGTTGAGGACATGGCCAGGAGCACCACGAAGTCCGAACGCGCGTCCGAGAGCGCTTCGGCGCGCTCGAAGCGGCAGTCGGCGTCGCGGTCGTCCGCGAAGGCCGCGCCCGCACCGAAGAAGTACATCGACGACGCCGACCGGCCGCCGCTGATCGCACGTGCGTGGATCGGGCTGGCGCACGGCGTCGGCGGTCTGTTCCGCGCCTTCGGCCCGGAGACACTCGAGAAGGACGACCGACGGGACGGGTTCCCGCTGTTCCTGCTGCTGCTGGCGTGCCTGGGTGCGGTGAACGAATGGTTCTTCATCGGCAACGAGGTCGCTCAGACCATCAGCGCGTACAGCGTGGGGTTCGCCGTCGGCCGCGAGGCGTTCCTCATGCCCGTGCTGCTCCTGCTGCTGGCCGGGTGGTTGTTCCGGCATCCGTCGTCCGTGCATGACAACGGGCGCATCGGCATCGGCTTCGCCCTGATGGTGCTGTCCATCGCGGGCATCTGCCACGTCGCGGGAGGGCGACCGCACCCCAGCGACGGACCGGCGGCGCTGAGCGCCGCGGGCGGTCTGTTCGGTTGGATGCTGGGCGAGCCGCTGGCCTTCCTGTCGCCGATCGCCGCGTACGTCGTCCTCAGCCTGCTCATCGCCCTGAGCATCCTGATCCTCACCAAGACCCCGCCGAACCGCATCGGACAGCGCCTGGGCGACCTGTACGCCTGGATGTTCGATGCCGAGAGGCCCGAGAAGCCGACCAAGGAGCTTCCGGTCGTGGATGAGGCCGACAAGTCCGACGACCCGGACGTGCTTCCCTGGTGGCGTCGCAACAAGACCGGGCGCGAGGAGGATCCGGACTCCGGCGTCGGCTCGCAGGATCTCACCGAGCTCCTGCCGGCTCAGAGCACGCCCGCCTACGATCAGGCCGTCGTCGTGGCCGACCCGCAGGATGCCGCGACCGAGGTCCTCACGGACGTCGAGGCGCTGACGGCCATGCTGTCCGAGCAGCAGACCACGGCGCTCAAGGATGACACCGGGGACACCGGAGAGCAGCCCGAGCTGCCCGGCCTGGACGGCTTCGGGACCGAGGGTTCGGGGGAGCGCGGCCCGCAGGCACCCGTGGCCCCGTACCATCTGCCGCCGCAGTCCGTCCTGGCCGAGGGGCCGCCCCCCGTCGTGCGCTCCGAGGCCACCGATCGCGTGATCGAGCAGATCACGAGCGTGCTGACCCAGTTCAAGGTCGACGCCAAGGTCACCGGGTTCTCGCGCGGACCGACGGTGACGCAGTACGAGGTCGAGGTCGGTCACGGCGTCAAGGTCGAGAAGATCACCCAGCTCGCGAACAACATCGCCTACGCGGTCGCCTCCAACGATGTCCGCATCCTCTCGCCGATCCCGGGCAAGAGCGCGATCGGCATCGAGATCCCCAACGCCGACAAGGAGATGGTCGCCCTCGGCGACGTGCTCCGGTCGCCGGCAGCGCAGAAGAGCACCCACCCGATGACGATCGGCGTGGGCAAGGATGTCGGCGGCAACATCGTCGTCGCGAACCTCGCGAAGATGCCGCACCTGCTCGTGGCCGGCTCCACCGGCTCCGGAAAGTCGAGCTTCGTGAACTCGATGATCACGAGCCTGCTCATGCGCGCCAAGCCGGCCGATGTGCGGATGGTCCTCATCGACCCGAAGCGCGTGGAGCTCACCAGCTACGCCGGGGTCCCTCACCTGATCACCCCCATCATCACGAACCCGAAGAAGGCGGCCGAGGCGCTGCAATGGGTCGTGAAGGAGATGGACATGCGGTACGACGACCTCGCGTCGTTCGGGTTTCGTCATATCGACGACTTCAACCGCGCGGTGCGCGCGGGCGAGGTGGAGGTCCCGGTCGGCAGCGAGCGCGTGCTCAAGCCCTACCCCTACCTGCTGGTCGTCGTCGACGAGCTCGCGGATCTGATGATGGTCGCCCCGCGTGACGTGGAGGATTCGATCGTCCGCATCACCCAGCTGGCGCGCGCGTCCGGCATCCACCTCGTGCTGGCCACGCAGCGTCCGAGCGTCGACGTGGTCACGGGTCTCATCAAGGCGAACGTGCCCTCGCGCCTCGCGTTCGCCGTGACGAGCGTCACCGACAGCCGCGTCATCCTGGACGCGCCCGGTGCCGACAAGCTCATCGGTCAGGGCGACGCCCTGTTCTCCCCGATGGGCTCCTCCAAGCCGTTCCGTCTGCAGGGCGCCTGGGTCAACGAGAGCGAGATCGACGCCGTCGTGAAGCACGTCACGGCGCAGGCCAGGCCCGAGTACCGCCCGGATGTCGCGGAGGCCGTGGAGGGCAAGAAGAAGGAGATCGACGAGGACATCGGCGACGACCTCGAGCTGCTGCTCGCGGCGGCCGAGCTCGTGGTGTCCTCCCAGTTCGGATCGACGTCGATGCTGCAGCGCAAGCTGCGGGTCGGCTTCGCCAAGGCCGGGCGGCTCATGGACCTGCTGGAGTCCCGAGAGATCGTGGGCCCCTCCGAGGGCTCGAAGGCGCGCGACGTGCTCGTCACGGCCGAGCAGCTGCCCGCCGTGCTCGCGCGGCTGCGCGGCGATGACCCGCCCACCCCGGCCACGGCGCCGGCGGCGGCAGCGGCCCCGGCGGACGAGGCGTTCGACCCGGTCGAGGAGCAGTTCCGCGGTCTTCCGGTCGTCGAGGCCGAGGGTGACGGCGATGAGGACGCCTGGGGCCTCACGGGGCGCGACTGATGGCCATCCCCCGGCAGCTTCCCAACGCGATCACCGTCGCCCGCATCCCACTGGCGGTCGTGTTCTTCGTCCTCCTGCTGGGCGGGGGGACGTACGGCGCGAGCGATCTCGTCCTGCGCTGGATCGCGGGCGTCCTGTTCGTGCTGGCGATCTCGACGGACTGGGTCGACGGCTACCTGGCACGGCGCTACGACATCGTGAGCGACTTCGGCAAGCTCTGGGACCCGATCGCGGACAAGCTGCTGACCGGAGCCGGGTTCGTGGGTCTCGCCGTTCTCGGGGAATGGCCGTGGTGGATCGTGGTCCTGATCCTGATCCGCGAGTGGGGCATCACCGTGCACCGCTTCATGGTCGCCAGGCAGCACATCGTCGCGGCGGCGTGGCTCGGGAAGGTCAAGACGGCCTTCCAGGGCGTCGCCCTCGGCTGGTGGCTGCTGCCGCTTCACGAGCTCATCGGCATGGACTGGTGGACCGGCATCGGTGTCGTCCTGATGTACGCGACGCTCGTCCTCACGATCGTCAGCGGTGTCGACTACGTCGTGGCGCAGGTGCGCGGCGCTCGGTCGGAGGGCGGCGCGTGACGGTCGCGGCGGAACTCGTGGCGGCGCTGCGCGAGCGCGGGTGGACGCTGGGCGTCGCCGAATCGCTCACGGGGGGAGCGGTCAGCTCGGCGATCGTGGCGGTTCCCGGGGCGTCGTCGGTGCTCAACGGCGCCGTCGTCGCGTACGCCACTCCCGTGAAGCACTCGGTGCTCGGCGTGGACGCCGATCTGCTGGTCGAGCACGGTCCGGTGCATCCGCAGGTCGCTGAGCAGTTGGCGGACGGCGTGCGGGTGGCCGTCGCGGTCGAGGGGCGTCCGGCCGATGTCGGCATCTCGACCACCGGTATCGCGGGCCCTGCTTCGCCCGACGGCCAGCCCGTGGGGACCGTGCATGTCGGCGTGGCGACTCCGGACGGCGTCCAGTCGTTCTCGTTCCGCTTCGGCGGGGATCGCGAGGAGATCCGCCGGCAGTCCGTGGATGCCGTCATCTCCGCGGCGTTGCGGGCGGTGCAGGAATAGCGCGGGCCGCGTCGCGGTTGTCATCCATGTGTTCAACGCTCAGGATGCTGCGCTCACAACCAAACCACAGAGTGAAACGGTAGTTTTTTCCCCAGCCGGTCGGGTTAGACTGGCGATCCGCTCGACGCCGGACTCGGCGACGGGGAACGAGAGGAGGTTCCGATGATTCTTGTACGCCAGGAGATCGGCGATGTGCTGAGGGACTTCCGCCTTCAGAAGGGGCGCACGCTCCGTCAGGTGGCCAGCAAGGCCTCCGTCGCGCTCGGCTACCTCAGCGAGGTGGAGCGCGGTCAGAAGGAGGCCTCGAGCGAGATCCTCGCTTCCGTGGCCGAAGCTCTCGATGTCCCCATCTCGACCATCATGCGCGAGGTCGGCGACCGCATCTCGGTGCTCGAGGGGCTGCAGGTCTTCCCGGACGTCGTGCCGGACGATCTCGTCGCCTCGATCGAGCCCGAGCTCTCGCTGCACTGACGAGCGGCGATGCGACGAAGCGAGTTCCTCCGCGCCGTGGAGGTCGAGTTCGGCGCACGCGCGGCGACGCTGGTGAACGATCTGGTGCTCGGCGCGGTGGGGTCGAGGACGGCAGCCGAGGCGCTCGAGGCCGGTGTCCCTCCGCGGGACATCTGGCTCGCGCTGTGCGCGGAGACGGATGTGCCCGTCGAGCGCCGGCACGGCGTCGGACGCCTGGAGCCGCGCCGGCGCTGACGGCGCGGCTGGTGGTCGGGCGCTCGATCTGACGTGCGCCTTCAACGGCAAGCCGATCGGCGTGTCGTCGAAGATCCGTTCGAGGTGCGGCGTATCGTTCTGCACAAGTGGTCTTCGGCCCCGTCTTGTCCACGGTTTCCGGGTACCTGCGACGCGATGTCGGAGGTCCCGCCTACCGTGGGGGACATGGCCGAGAGCCATACGCCTTGTCGGAGAGTCAGCCCCAGCCGGGGACGGCCGCGACAGCCTACAGGCGGCAGCAGCGCGAGCAGAAGGAGCATGTCATGCCATCACCCGCAGACCGCGAGAAGGCCCTGGAATCGGCCCTCGCCCAGATCGACCGCCAGTTCGGGAAGGGCTCGGTCATGCGACTGGGCAGCGACGAGCGTGCTCCGGTCGAGATCATCCCCACCGGCTCCATCGCCCTCGACGTCGCCCTCGGCGTCGGCGGACTGCCGCGCGGCCGCATCATCGAGATCTACGGACCGGAATCCTCCGGTAAGACCACGCTGACGCTGCATGCGATCGCGAACGTCCAGCGCGCGGGCGGCATCGCCGCATTCGTCGATGCCGAGCACGCCCTCGACCCCGACTACGCCAAGAAGCTCGGCGTCGACATCGACCAGCTCCTCGTCTCCCAGCCGGACACGGGTGAGCAGGCGCTGGAGATCGCCGACATGCTGATCCGCTCCGGCGCGATCGACCTCGTCGTCATCGACTCCGTCGCGGCCCTCGTGCCCCGTGCCGAGATCGAGGGTGAGATGGGTGATTCGCACGTCGGCCTGCAGGCGCGCCTGATGTCCCAGGCGCTGCGGAAGCTCACCGGTGGCCTGAACCAGACCAAGACGACGGCGATCTTCATCAACCAGCTGCGCGAGAAGATCGGTGTGTTCTTCGGTTCTCCCGAGACGACCGCCGGTGGTAAGGCGCTGAAGTTCTACGCGTCGGTCCGTCTGGACATCCGTCGTATCGAGACCCTCAAGGACGGCGCCGAGGCGGTCGGAAACCGCACGCGCGTCAAGGTCGTCAAGAACAAGATGGCTCCGCCGTTCAAGCAGGCCGAGTTCGACATCCTGTACGGCATCGGGATCTCGCGCGAGGGGAGCCTGATCGACTTCGGCGTCGAGCATGGCATCGTGAAGAAGTCCGGCTCCTGGTACACCTACGACGGGGACCAGCTCGGTCAGGGCAAGGAGAACGCGCGCACGTTCCTCATCAACAACCCCGACATCGCGCTCGCGATCGAGACGCAGATCAAGCAGAAGCTCGGCATCGGCGGTGCCGCGGCTGCGCCTGAGGCCGCGGACGAACTCGCGCAGCGCCGTCCGGCGTGATGAACGGTGAGAACGGGGGCGAGGAGCACCTCGCCCCCGTGATCCCGCTCTTCGGAGGGTCCCGCGGGACCGCGGATACCGAGAGCGCATCCGGAGAGAACGGGCCTGGGGCACCTCGGGCGGAGGCTGAGGCGTCTGCGTCCGGCGATGCGGCGTTCCGCGCCGTGTCGCCACGGAACGAATCGTCCGGGACCTGGCGATCCACCTGGGATGACGAGGACGCGGGCCGCGACCCGAGCGATCGCCATCCGGCGCGGGGCCGACGCTCCGCCGCTCATCCGAGCGCCGGTTCCCGCGCCGGCGCTCGTCCGGATCCCTCGGGGAACGGTGCGGGGGAGCGCGCACCCGCGTCGATGACGCGCCTACGCGCCCTGCGACCGCATGAGGAGTCGGGCCGCGGCGTGCCGCCGTCGGAAGGGACCGACGAGGGCGTCCCCGATCCGGCCGAGCTCGCCGCCCAGGCATCCGAGGCGCTGGTGCGCAAGCTGCGTGCGCGATCGATGTCGGTCGCGGAGGCGAGCACCTTCCTGCGGGGACTGCACATCACGCAGGCCCAGGTCGACGAGATCATCGACGAGTTCTGTTCGTTGCGCTACCTCGACGACGCCCTGCTCGCCGGACACCTCGTCACCGCCGGTCACGAACGGAAGGGGCAGGGGCGCGTGGCGCTGGCGCGAGTGCTGGCTCAGCGCGGCATTCCGAGAGACATCGCCGATGCCGCTCTCGAAGAGCTTCCGGACGACGATTTCGAGCGTGCTCTCGAGTTCGCGCGCACGAAACTGCGCGGGATGACCCGCCTGGATGCGGAGACGGCGAAGCGTCGACTGTCCGGTCAGCTCGCCCGGCGCGGCTATTCCGGTTCGGTGGTGTCCGCGGTGGTGCGGACGGCGATGGCGGAGCAGTCGTTCGGCCGGCCGTCCTCGGGCGTCCGATTCGACTGATCCGCCCGTGTACGGTGCGGATCTGCGTCTGCATCGCGGAGCGCACGTCCGCTCTGATCCGTCGAACGTAGAATGTGTTCATCATGACTACTCCGCGCAGCGAGCCGACGATCATCGCGCCCTCCTCCGCCGCCGTCGACGCCGACGGCCGGCAGCGCTCCTACGAAGTGCGCACCTTCGGCTGTCAGATGAACGTGCACGATTCCGAGCGGCTGTCGGGGTCTCTGGAGAGCGCCGGCTACGTGAAGGCGGCTGCCGGCGAAGAAGCCGACGTCGTCATCATCAACACGTGCGCTGTGCGCGACAATGCGGCGGGCAAGCTCTACGGAACCCTCGGGCACCTGAAGAGTCGCAAGGACAAGCACGAGGGCATGCAGATCGCCGTCGGCGGCTGCCTCGCGCAGATGGACAAGGACGCCGTGCTCGACAAGGCGCCCTGGGTCGACGTCGTCTTCGGCACGCACAACATGGGTTCGCTTCCTGGTCTGCTGGAGCGCGCCCGTCACAACGGCGATGCCGAACTGGAGATCCTGGAGTCGCTGGAGGTCTTCCCCTCGACACTGCCCACCAAGCGCGACTCCGCGCACAGCGGCTGGGTCTCGATCTCGGTGGGCTGCAACAACACCTGCACGTTCTGCATCGTGCCGAGCCTGCGCGGCAAAGAGAAGGACCGACGCCCCGGCGACATCCTGAACGAGATCCGCCTGCTCGTGGAGGACGGCGCGATCGAGGTCACCCTGCTCGGGCAGAACGTCAACTCCTACGGCGTCGAGTTCGGCGACCGTCAGGCGTTCGGCAAGCTGCTGCGCGCCGCGGGCGAGATCGAGGGACTCGAGCGCATCCGCTTCACGAGCCCGCACCCGGCGGCGTTCACCGACGATGTGATCGCGGCAATGGCCGAGACACCGTCCGTGATGCCGCAACTGCACATGCCTCTGCAGTCGGGCAGCGACCGCATCCTCAAGGCGATGCGCCGGTCGTACCGGAGCGAGCGCTTCCTCGGCATCCTGGACCGGGTCCGCGAGCGGATCCCGAACGCGGCGATCTCGACCGACATCATCGTCGGATTCCCCGGGGAGACGGACGAGGACTTCGAGGACACGATGCGGGTCGTCGAGCAGGCGCGCTTCGCGAACGCGTTCACGTTCCAGTACTCGATCCGCGAGGGGACGCCGGCCGCGACGATGGAGGACCAGGTCCCCAAGGAGGTCGTGCAGGCCCGCTACGACCGACTGATCGCCCTGCAGGAGCGCATCTCCCTGGAGGAGAACCAGAAGCAGGTCGGCCGCGAGGTCGAGGTGTTGGTGTCGGTCGGAGAAGGCAAGAAGGATGCCGAGACGCATCGTCTCACCGGTCGCGCCGAGGACAACCGGCTCGTGCACTTCGAGGTGACCGAGGGTTCTGAGATCCCGCGTCCGGGCGACGTCGTGACCGTGACCATCACACACGGAGCACCGTTCCATCTGCTCGCGGACGATCCGACCGGGGCGCCGCTGAGGATCCGCCGTACGCGCGGCGGCGACGCGTGGGACCGCGCGCAGGCGGAGTCCTGCGCCGTGCCCGCTCCCGGCGGCTCGACGGGCTCCTCCGGTGCCGTGTCGCTCGGCCTGCCGACGCTGCGCGTCGGGGTGTGAGCACGCTGATCCTCCACCGAGACCCCGTCTTGTTCACGAGACCCCGTCCTGTTCACGCGGATACGACGGGGTTTCGTGAACACGGAGAGGTCTCGCCGCGTGAGGGAAGGATGCTCGCGTGACCGCGCGTCTCTGGGCGATCGTCGGAGCGACCGGCACGGGCAAGAGCGATCTCGCGCTCCGACTGGCGGGCGCACTGCGGGAACGCGGCAACCCCGCCGAGATCGTCAACGCGGACGCCATGCAGCTGTACCGCGGCATGGACATCGGCACGGCCAAGCTGCCGGTCGACGAGCGCCGCGGCATCCCGCACCACCTGTTCGACGTGCGCGAGGTAACGCAGGAGGCGGCCGTGGCGTGGTACCAGCCGCTGGCGCGCAGCATGATCGAGGAGATCTTCGCCCGCGGTGGGGACGCGATCCTCGTCGGGGGCTCGGGTCTGTACGTCTCGAGTGCGATCTTCGACTTCCGTTTCCCACCCCGGGATGCAGCGGTGCGCGAACGCCTGGAACGGGAGCTGGAAGAGCACGGCGCCGGCGCGCTCTTCGCCCGGCTCACGGCTCTTGATGCCGCGACCGCCGCCCGAGTGGATCCGAAGAACGGCCGCCGGATCGTGCGGGCGCTCGAAGTGCTGGAGCAGGGGGCGGCGACGCACGGGGCCGCCCTGCCCGCATCGCCGCTGCTGTGGATGCCGGACACGCGCATCCTCGGCGTGCACGTCGAGCGCTCTGAACTCGTGCAACGTTTGGACCGCCGTGTCGAGCGGATGTGGGAGCAGGGGATGCTCGACGAGGTCGTCGCGCTTCGGGAGCAGGGACTCGAGGACGGCGTGACGGCACGCAGGGCGATCGGATACGCCCAGGCGCTCGCGCAGCTCGCGGGGGACATGTCGCAGGGCGAGGCGATCGCCGAGACGCAGGCGCTCACGCGACGATACGCGCGGCGCCAGGTGTCGTGGTTCAAGAGGTACCCCGGCATCGACTGGGTCTCGCCGGTGTCGGACGTCGATGCCATCCTGGGGTCATGACCACCCATTACTACACGGCCACGAGCCTGGACGGCTTCATCGCGACACCGGATCACTCCCTCGACTGGCTTCTCAAACAGGACATCGACGAGAACGGGCCCATGTCGTACGGCGGGTTCATCTCCGGCATCGGGGCGCTGGCGATGGGCGCGTCGACGTTCGAGTGGGTCATGCGTCATGAGAACGGCGCGTGGGGGTACGAACAGCCCACCTGGGTGTTCACGCATCGCGATCTGCCGGTTCCGGATGCCGGCGACGTGCGCCTCACCCACGCGGACGTCCGCGACGTGCACGTGCAGATGACGGAGGCCGCGGCCGGCAAGGACCTCTGGATCGTCGGCGGCGGAGACCTCGCGGGGCAGTTCGCGGACGCAGGCCTGCTCGACGAGGTCTGGGTGCAGTACGCACCCGTGACCCTCGGTGCCGGTGCACCGGTGCTGCCCCGTGCGCTTGATCTGGAGCTCCTCGACGTGGCGCGCAATCGGAACTTCCTGTGCGGGCGCTATCGGGTCGTTCGGCCCCAATAGGCTGGCGGGATGGCACACGCATTCGCGCTCATCCCCGCGTCATACGTGTTCCTCCGCCGTGGCGACGAGGTTCTGCTCCAGCTTCGCCGGAACACCGGCTACATGGACGGACACTGGGTGGCGGGAGCCGCGGGCCACGTCGAGCCCGGGGAGACGGCGAGGCAGGCGGCGGTGCGTGAAGCAGCCGAGGAGCTCGGCGTGGTCCTGCGGCCGCAGGATCTCGAGCTCGCGACGGTCATGCACCGCACGGACGGCACCGATCATCCGCGTGAGCAGCGCGTCGAGTGGTTCTGGACGGCGATCGCCTGGGACCGCGAGCCGGTGGTCCAGGAGCCGCACAAGGCCGTCGAGGTGCGCTGGTGGTCGCTGGACGCTCTTCCCGATCCCGTTCCCGACTACGAGCTGTCGGTGCTGCACGGGTTGCGAGACGGAGGGCTGCCGGTGGAGTCGACGTTCGGTTTCGTGTCGTGACGGAGGTGTGTCGTCGCCGATGGGGTAGCGGCAGATCGCCGGTTCGCGAGCACCATCAATAGACTTGCTGCATGGTCGCATTCACCAAGGGGCACGGCACGGGCAACGACTTCGTCATCATCGCCGATCCCGACGGCGAGCTCGAGCTGAGCCCCGATCAGGTCGCCGCGATCTGCGATCGCCATTTCGGCATCGGCGCCGACGGGGTGCTGCGGGTGGTCCGCTCGAACGCCATCGCAGACGGCGTCGCGTCGCTGGCGGAGGAGCCCGCGGCCGAGTGGTTCATGGACTATCGCAACGCGGACGGGTCGATCGCCGAGATGTGCGGCAACGGCATCCGCGTCTTCGCCCACTTCCTCGTACGCGCGGGGCTGGCGACGATCGAGGCGGGATCGACGCTGCCGATCGGGACACGGGCCGGCGTGCGCGACGTGACACGGAGCGAGACCGGCTACCAGGTCGATCTCGGACGCTGGAAGCTCTCCGGCAGCGATCCGCTCGCCCGCGTGCGCGGACTCGACGTCGCTCGTCCGGGGCTCGGCATCGACGTCGGCAACCCGCATGTGGTGGTCGCGCTCGCCTCGGAGCAGGAGCTGTCGTCCCTCGAGCTCGAGTACGCGCCGATTCTCGACCCGCACCCGCCCACAGGCGCGAACATCGAGTTCGTCGTCCCGGGGGAGCCGCTGGTGCGCGACGGCATAGGGCACGTGTCGATGCGCGTCTTCGAGCGCGGTGTCGGAGAGACGCTGAGCTGCGGCACCGGTGTCGCAGCTACCGCCCTCGCGGTGCGCTACTGGGCCGGCGACCGTGCTCCGGACAACTGGCGCGTCGAGGTGCCGGGCGGCACGCTCGGCGTCCGGATGTTCCCGGCCGAGGACGGCGAGCATGTCGCCCTCTCCGGTCCGGCGCAGCTCGTGTTCCGCGGTGAGATCGACCTGGCCTGAACGGCGATCCGCGTCAGGGGCGTCTGCGCAGTCGAGAGCGACTCAGCCGAGCGCGATCGGCTCCGTCGGGGGAGTACCGTGCCGACGCACCTTGAGCACTCGGTATCCCTTGCCCGTCGCGGCGCGGAAGACGCTGTAGCCGGGCTGGAAGGTCGCCGCGATCCAACGCTGCAGCGAGTCCGCCCCGAGATTGCGCTGCACGACCAGCCAGGCGTCGCTGCGCTCATCGAGACGGGGGATCCAGTGCTCGAGCATGTCGTGCAGGATGTCCTTGCCGACCCGGATCGGCGGATTGGACCGGATGGTGCGGAAGCTCACCTCAGCGGGAACATCCTCCGGGCGCACGGCGTTGATGTTGTCGAGACCCAGGGACTCGGCATTGCGCCGGACGAGATCCAGCGCCCGCTCATTCACATCGACGGCCCAGATCGTCGCATGCGGAGCGAGCATCGCCATGGTCAGGCTGATCGGCCCCCATCCGGCTCCGAGATCGAGATGGTTGCCGCCGGGCGGCACGGGAGGCATGTTGGCGAAGAGGACTGCAGTGCCGGCATCCAGCCGATCGGGGCTGAAGACACCCCCAGCGGTCGTCACCGTGACCGGCCGACCGGCCAGCGTCACATCGATCGTGCGCAGGTTCTCGGGGCTTGCCGGGGCCGCAGTGAAGTAGTGGTCGGACCCCATAGAGGCGAGCGTACCGGACAGCGGGGGTTAAGGTTAAGGCGCTCCACGTGAGAGACAGAGAACAGGGACGGATGACGGAAACCACGAACGACAAGCGCACCGACGAGACGCTGGACCGCGTCCTGGCGAACGCCGAGCAGCGCACGGAAGCGCATGTCTTCGGTGCCGCGCAGGCGATCCAGGATGCCGCGACGGCGACGCACACCGACGCCGACGGCGCCCAATGGGACCTCGAGGACCGGCATGCCCTGCGACGGGTCGTCGGCCTGTCGACGGAGCTCGAGGACGTCACCGAGGTCGAGTACCGCCAACTGCGTCTGGAGAACGTGGTGCTCGTCGGCGTCTACCCGCAGGGGGCGCAGGACGACGCGGAGAACTCGCTGCGCGAGCTCGCTGCGCTCGCGGAGACCGCCGGCGCCGTCGTGCTCGACGGCCTGCTCCAGCGCCGTCCGCATCCGGATCCCGCCACGTATCTCGGACGCGGCAAGGCGCAGGAGCTGAAGGACATCGTCGCCGCTGTCGGCGCCGACACGGTGATCGCCGACACCGAGCTCGCGCCCAGCCAACGCCGTGCGCTGGAGGACGTCGTCAAGGTCAAGGTGATCGATCGCACCACGGTGATCCTCGACATCTTCAGCCAGCACGCCAAGAGTCGCGAGGGCAAGGCGCAGGTCGAGCTCGCCCAGCTGGAGTACCTGCTTCCCCGCCTGCGCGGTTGGGGTGACTCCATGAGCCGCCAAGCCGGTGGACAGGTCGGCGCGGGTGGCGCGGGCATGGGCTCGCGCGGACCCGGTGAGACGAAGATCGAGCTCGATCGTCGCCGCATCCGTACGAAGATGGCGCAACTGCGACGGCAGATCCGCGACTTCGCGCCCGCACGCGAGGCCAAGCGCGCCGAGCGCAAGCGCAACACGATCCCCTCGGTGGCGATCGCCGGGTACACGAATGCCGGCAAGTCCAGCCTGCTCAACGCCCTGACCAGCGCCGGTGTGCTCGTCGAGAACGCGCTGTTCGCCACCCTGGACGCGACCGTGCGCCGCACCGAAACGGCGGACGGACGCGTGTTCACGCTCACCGACACGGTCGGGTTCGTGCGCAACCTGCCGCATCAGCTCGTCGAGGCGTTCCGGTCCACGCTGGAGGAGGTCGGGGACGCGGACGTCGTGCTGCACGTCGTCGACGGATCGCATCCCGACCCGGCCGGGCAGCTGCAGACCGTCCGCGACGTCCTGGGCGACGTGGGCGTGCGCGACCTGCCGGAGATCGTCGTCTTCAACAAGGCCGATCTGATCGACGAGGACGAGCGGCTCGTGCTGCGGGGCCTCGAGCCGGGCGCGCACTTCGTCTCCTCGCGATCGGGCGAGGGCATCCCGGAGCTGCGGCAGGCCGTCGAGGAGGCGCTGCCGAAGCCCGCGGTCGAGATCCATGCGCTCGTGCCGTACGACCGGGGCGACCTGGTTGCGGCGATCCACGAGACCGGCATGCTGCTGTCCGCGGAGCACACCGAGCACGGCACGGCGGTGCACGCCCGGGTGTCCGAGCGTCTCGCGGCCGACCTCGCGCCGTTCGCGACGGTCGCCTGACCCCGCCGTCCCGAGATCCGGAGCAACGCCCGGGATCCGGACGGATGGCGTTCACGCATCCGGATCTCGGGAGGATCTCCGGATCCGAGCGGCATTGCCGCCCGCGCGACGCGTCAACGCGCCGTGAAGCGCGCCTCGACGGTGGCTGAGACCACGATCTCCTCCGGCTCGTACTCCATCGCCGGGGCGGAGTCGGCTGCGGCGAACGCCGCCTCGCGCGCCTTGAAGGCCGGAGCCGCCGGTCCGGGCTGCCCGGGGGAGATGAGTCCGACGTCGGCGATCTCGCGTGGTCTGATGTCGGCGAGTCCCAGCGCTCCGGCGTACGCCTCGGCGCGGGTGACGGCGACGCCGACGGCGGCGGTCGCGACGTTGCGTTCGATGCGGGCCCGGGTCTGCTCGGTGAGATGCCAGTTCACCCAGCCGATCTCCACGCCGTCCCACGCGGAGACATCGGAGACCCACAGCGACAACTCGGACGCCTCGCCGAACGTGGCCGTGAAATCCACCGTCGCGTAGTACACCGGGGCGAGACGCTTGCCCTCGCTGTTCCAGGGACGTTCGGCCCGCACCGCTAGGCGCTTGCTCGTCCACTCCAGGACCGTTCCGGCATCCTCTCGTTCGGCGAGTCCGGTGCGCACGGGCTCTGCCAGGGCGAGCGCGCGCTCGACCACGGCGGCGCGATCGGGTCCGTCGGTGCGGACGGATGCGTGGATCGTGGCGCGCTCGGGCGCGATCCGCGCCTCGCTCTCGCCGCGGACGGTGATCGTGACCTCGCTCATGAGCTGACTCTACGCGAGCGATGGGCGTAGAGTCCGGAAACATCGCAGCTCCAGCGGAATGGCGGATGGCGCCGAGACGTTGTAAGCTGTAACGCTCGGGTGCTTCGGCATCCGGCCTGGCAATTCCACAGAGTGACAGCGGTCCCTTCGCAAGAAGGAACACGGGGCTGATCGGTTTCGACAGCGCCTGTGAATCCACGAGAAGCGGGCCGAGGATGCAGGGTTATCTCGTGAACGCTCCCTGCAAAACAATAAGTGCCGATGCAAAGCGCACTGACTTCGCCCTCGCTGCCTAAGCGAGCCCGATAGTCCGTCAGACCGTATGTGATTCCGATACGGATCCTGGCGTCATCTAGGAATCTCGCTGTGTGACGGCGTCTGGACGTCACATGGGACTCTTCCCAGACTGGGCCTGTCGACTTGGGTGTCTGTGACAAAGGTCGGGGCCGAGCAGAACGTCTGCACAGACTGCGCCCGGAGAAGGCGTGGAGACTCAGCGTTGGACGGGGGTTCGATTCCCCCCAGCTCCACCGAACCGCTGTCACGGAAGAAGCCCCGCCTTCCCTGCGACGTCAGGGAAGGCGGGGCTTCTTCGTGCCTGTGATCAGGTCCAGGTGATCAGCAGCAGGCTCTGCTTGGTGTCGGCGAACCGCACCCAGCCGTCGCCGAAGAGGTAGGTCATGCCGTAGCCGTTCTCATCGGTCTGGAAGGCGGACTCGGCGGGCTCGGTGAAGTACACCGCGCCGTCCTCGTTCTCCCGGACCCATCCCTGGGACAGCAGGGCGCTCTGCGCCGCCGCGGCCTGGTCCGTCGTCAGCTCGCCCCACGCGAAGAACTGCCCGTGATCGGATGCCTCTTCCCAGTTCGCCCAGGAGCAGTAGATGCCGTCCTCGACGACCAGTTCGCCGATGCGGAACTCGGATTCCTTCGCCGACCACCCGAGGTCCGCGAGACTGCTGACGTACCCGGGCGTGATGATCGTCTCGCAGGTGGGCTCGGCCTCCGGTTCCGGCGTCGTCGTCGGCTCGTCCACCACGGGCACTTCGGTCTCCACGGGGGCGGGCGGCGCCGCGGTCTCCGTCTCGACGGGTTCCGGTGTCTGGGCGCACGAAACGAGCGTCAGGGCGAGCGCGAGTGCGGCGGCTGCGGCGAGGGGGATGCGGGGGATCATCTCGGGCCTTGTCGGGTTCGGCGTCAGTCGGAGGAATGCAGGAGGTCGAGGAATGCGTCGTGCAGCACTCCATTGGTGGCGAGCGTCGACAGAGCCGAGAGCGTCTCGATCCCGTCGAAGGAGGTCATGCGCCCGCCCGCCTCGCGGACGATCGGGACGGCAGCGGCGATGTCGTACTCCTTGACACCGAACTCGGCGACCATGTCGATGCGCCCCTCGGCCAGCAGCATGTACGAATAGATGTCGCCGTAGGCGCGGTCGCGCCACACGCGCGCCGCGAGCGCGACGAGGGCATCGAGCTTCCCGGCATCCGCCCACTGCGCGATGCTCTGGAAGCTGACGCTGGCGTCGTCGAGGTCGGCGACGGCGGACACAGCGAGCCGACGCGGAGCCTCGGCGGTCCCGGTCCAGGCTCCGAGTCCGGTCGCGGCCCACCAGCGGCGGCCCAGGGCAGGCATGCTCACGACGCCCACCTGAGGGACGCCGTCGACCGCGAGGGCGATCATCGTCCCCCACAGCGGCACGCCGCGCAGGAAGTTCGCGGTGCCGTCGATCGGGTCGATGATCCACTGGCGGTGCGTGTCTCCCTCGGTGCCGTATTCCTCGCCGAGGATGCCGTCGGCCGGCCGCTCCTCGGCCAGGATCTCGCGGATCGCGCGTTCGGTGGCCAGGTCGGCATCGGTCACGTGCGATCGGTCCGCCTTGCGGGAGATCTCGAGGTCGGCGGCATCGAACCGGGGCAGCGACTGCGCGTCGGCTGCTTCGGCGAGGCGGAGGGCGAGGTCGAGGTCACCCCGGAAGTCGGCAGCGGGGGAGTCGGTCACCCGTCCAGGATAGCCGCCGGAGCGGGGCGGCCCCGGGCGCGGAGGCCGTCTTCACAGGCGCTCCCCGGCGGAGCCGCCCCGATTTCGTTTGCGGGCCACAAGCTGGTAACGTAATTCCTCGGCCGGGAAGCCCCGGTCATGCGCCTCTAGCTCAATCGGCAGAGCAACTGACTCTTAATCAGTGGGTTCAGGGTTCAAGTCCCTGGGGGCGCACCACAACGAATGAGGGCGGGATCCATCCGGATCCCGCCCTCATTCGTCTTCCGCCGCCTCAGACGGTCGGCAGCCCCCTCGTGGCACGGCGCTCGTCCATGGCACGGTAGCCCTCCGCGGCGTCCTCCAGGGGCAGCTACCGCATTCCCGTGGCAAAGAGCAAGGCCCTCGTCGCTTCGAGCGGAGTCGTCGTACCGTGAACGCGGAGCTGCTCAGACGCCCCCGTTCGGGCGGGAGCACATCTGTCTGAACCTCCGCGCGCCGGTGGCTCATCCGTCGCTCTTGACGGGTGGGCTGCCGGTCACCAGGCTCAGCGGTCGGCAGGGAGCGAAATGGTATACCGTCAGCTCATGGGCACTCTTCACTATGGCGCCTCCAGTGACGCCATCCATATCGAGGACCGTGCCTTGGCGCACCTCAAGGTCGTCATCGCCACCAAACTGCGCCGGCAGGAGTCCTTCACCCTCTCGTGGCAGCATCCGGACGGCGATCCCGTCGGGCGGTCCACGATCTGGATCCACCCTTCGATACCGTTGCGCTTCACCTTCGAATCCCCGGATCCGCCAGATCTGAATCCACGCTGGATCGAGGCTCTGATGCACTCAGCGAACTCGACGGGCGGGATATCGCTCGTCGATGAGGTGCTCGACTCGCCGGAGGACTGACACGGGACGGAGCGCATCATGAACGGGCATCACCGACGTCTCAGCATCCTCGGGGCGGTCGTCGCGGCGATCGTCCTGACGGCGTGCACCACGCAGCCGTCGCCGTCGGTCACACCCTCGCCTCTGGCGACCTCCGGTACCGCCACGCCGGAGAGCCAGGAGGCCGTGACCGTCATCGCAGACGGCCTGGACGCGCCGTGGTCGGTGACCTTCCACGAAGGTGCGGCGCTCGTCAGCGAACGAGACTCGGCGCGCATCCTCGAGATCGGCGATGACGGGGCCGTGCGGGAGGCGGGGATCGTCCCCGGTGTGGTCTCCGGAGGCGAGGGTGGACTGCTCGGCATCGCTGCGCACGACGAGCATCTGTACGTCTACCTCACGGCGGCGGACGAGAACCGAATCGATCGCTATGCGCTGACCGGAGCGCCCGGCTCGCTCGGTCTCGGCGAGGCAGAGACGATCCACGCGGGGATGCCGGCGGCGCGGAACCACAACGGCGGTCGCATCGCCTTCGGCCCGGACGGGATGCTGTATGCGACCGTGGGGGATGCCGGGGACCGCGCCGCCGCGCAGAACCTCGATTCGCTGTCCGGCAAGATTCTGAGGCTGACACCGGAGGGCGACATCCCGCCGGACAACCCGATCCCCGGGTCGCCCGTCTACAGCTACGGGCATCGCAACCCGCAGGGCATCGCGTGGGACGAGGACGGTGTCCTGTACGCGAGCGAGTTCGGGCAGGACACCTGGGATGAGCTCAACGTCGTCGAACCGGGCGGGAATCACGGCTGGCCGGAGGTCGAGGGAGCCGGTGGCGAGCCCGCGATGGTCGACCCGGTGCAGCAGTGGCCGCCGGCCGAAGCGAGCCCGAGTGGCATCGCGATCGCGGGCGGATCGATCTTCATCGCCAATCTGCGCGGCGAGCGGCTGCGCGTGGTGCCTCTGGGGGACCTGGCCGCGTGGACCGAGCTGTTCGTCGGCGAGTACGGGCGTCTCCGAGACGTGGTCGTCGCACCCGACGGTGCACTCTGGCTCCTCACCAACAACACCGACGGCCGCGGCCGGCCGCGCGACGGCGACGATCGCATCATCCGCGTTCCGGCGCCGTGACGCGTCGGTCGCCCCTGCGTCCGCGCGCTGGGCTTACGGGTTGCGTACGCAGGCCATCAGCAGGCTGCCGTCGGGATCGCGGAATTGCACGAACGAGACGCTGCCGATGTTCACGGGGCCCGCGGCGATCGTCACCTCCAGATCCTCGAGATGCTGCACGACCTGTTCGAGATCCTCGGTCCACCAGAAGAATCGCGGCGGTCCATCGGCGGTGAACGGCGCCGTCGCGTCGAGCGCCAGTCGCGGTCCCGACGGCGTCGGGAGGTCGACGATGGTGTCCTCATGCGAGGGCGGGGAGGCCTCGACACCCAGCAGCCGCGCGTACCAAGCGGCGGACACCACGATGTCGCTCACGGGGATGAAGACCTGACCGATGTCCTGAAGAGGATTCCGCATGCGTCGACGATAGCGAACGCACCCGGTCCGCCGCCCGAGGACGGCGGACCGGGTGCGTTCGGCGGATCAGCGCGCGACCGGCATGCTCCCGGTGTCATCGCTCACGGCATCTTGCGGCGAGGAAACCGCGGATGAGCCGTGACGCTGCTCGTGCTCCAGGCGTTCTGCCTCGTCACCACTGATCGCCTCACCGCGGGCGACGAGGCCCGCCTGATCCGACAAGGGGATCTGCTTCAGGAACAGGGAGAGCACGAGCGCGAGCACGACGAACGGAATGAGATACCAGAAGACCGGGGCCAGGGCATCGGCGTAGGCGGTCACGATGCCGTCGCGCACTTCGTCGGGCAGGGCGCTGAGCGTCGCGGGATCGATCGTCGCGGCGGCCTGTGACGCGGCATCCGGAGTCGCCCCCGCGTCGGCGAACACGCCGAGCAGATTCTCTGTGAGTCTAGTGGTGAAGATCGTGCCGAACACCGCCGTGCCCAGCGACGCTCCGACCTCGCGGAAGTAGTTGTTCGTGCTGGTCGCCGTGCCGATCTCGGAGGCCGGAACCGCGTTCTGCACCACGAGCACCACAACCTGCATGATGAGACCGAGGCCCGCGCCGAACACGAACAGGAACACGCAGATCAGCCAGATCGGGGTCGCCGCTGACAGCGTCGTGAACGCGGCCATCGCGAATCCGGTGATGATGGTGCCCAGGATCGGATAGATCTTGTAGGCCCCTGTCTTCGAGATCGCGATGCCCGAGCCGATCGAGGTGCCCATCAGACCCACCATCATCGGGATCATGAGCAGACCGGATGCCGCGGCCGACGTGCCGGAGGACATCTGCAGGAACGTGGGGACGAAGCCGATCGCTGCGAACATCCCGATGCCGAGGACCAGGCCGATCGCCGTGGCGTTCACGAAGATCGGGTTGCGGAACAGGCTGAGCGGGATGATCGGGTCCTGCACACGCGACTCGGTGATGACGAACGCCGTGGCGGCGACCACGAGCCCTGCGCCCCACGCCCACGTCGCGAGCGAGTCCCACCCGAACTCGGCGTCCCCGCCGAAGTCGGTGAAGAAGATCAGACAGGTCGTCGCGATCGACAGGAAGATCACGCCGAAGATGTCGATCGGCTTCTCAGCCTTCTTGCTCGGGAGCTTCAGAGCTACGAGCGCGATGAGGAAGGCGGCGATGCCGACGGGGATGTTGATGTAGAAGGCCCACTGCCAGGTCATGTGGTCGACGAAGAATCCGCCGAGCAGCGGACCGGCGACGGCCGAGAGCCCGAAGACGGCGCCGAGCGGACCCATGTACTTTCCGCGTTCGTTGGCCGGCACGATGTCGGCGATGATCGCCTGGGACAGGATCATGAGACCGCCGCCACCCAGACCCTGCATCGCACGGAACACGACGAACATCCAGAAGTCCGTCGCGAACGCGCAGCCGACGGAGGCCAGGGTGAACAGCGCGATCGCGACGAGGAACAGGTTGCGCCGCCCCAGCACGTCGCCGAACTTGCCGTAGATCGGCATGACGATCGTGGTGGCGAGCAGGTAGGCGGTGGTGATCCAGACCTGGTGGTCGACCCCGCCGAGCTGGCCGACGATGGTCGGCATGGCGGTGGAGACGATCGTCTGGTCGAGGCTGGACAGGAGCATCCCTGCGATCAGGGCGCTGAAGATGATCCAGATGCGGCGTTTGGTGAGCAGGAAGGGCGCATCCGTGGTTGCGGTGGCGGACATCAATCGGCTTTCTGTGACAGGCCCAGCGTGGAGCGGGCGATCTCGAGGCGTCCGAGGAGGAGAGCGTCGAAGGGTTCGGGGGAGTGGTGATGGAGCAGCTCATCCATGCACAGGCGCATGAGCGCACCGAAGACATGGACGACGACCTCGGCCCGGACGCCCGATTCGGCGTCGTCGGCGCCGGCGCGGCGCTGGACGAGCTCGATGTCCCGGCGCTCGTTGTCGGCCAGGTGCTCGAACGCCGCCTTCAGCAGGCGGGGCTCCTGCTCGACGACGGCCAGCACCGCCGGCGCGTCGGCGATCGGGTCGAACAGCGCCCAGCGCCGGATGAGCAGGGCAGCGAAATCGTCGACGATGTCGCCGGAGGACGCGGCGAACTCCTCGGCCAGGGCACGTTCGGCGTCATCGACGAGCGTGAAACCGAAGATCGCGTTCTCTTTGCTCTCGAAGTAGTTGAAGAAGGTGCGGCGGGACACGCCCACCTCTGCGCACAGCTCTTCGATCGTGAAGCCGGAGAACCCGTGGTCCGCTGTCAAACGCCGCGCGGCGTCGGTCAGTGCCCGCGCGGTCTCGCGCTTGCGCTGGTCCCGCAGAGAATCTGCACTCTCGTTCATAGAGTGCAAGTTTGCACTTCTTACCTAAGAGTGCACTGAGAGTGCGAGAAGTCAGTCCCGGGTGACGGCGATGACCTGCGCCGCGGTCACGTCCTTCAGCAGGTCGAAGGTCAGCGGCATCACGGTGTGCGGGTGGCCGGCGGCCGCCCAGATCTCGTGGTGCTCGGCGAGCGCCTCGTCGACGAAGGTGCGCAGCCGGCTCGGGTGCCCGACCGGCGCCACTCCGCCGATCGCTTGACCGGTGGCCTGGCGGACGACGGATGCCGGGGCCATCGCCACCTCCTCGGCTCCGATCTGCTCGGCGAGGACGACGGGATCGGCGCGATGGCCGCCGCTCGTCATCACCAGCACGGGCTCGCCGTCGGCGACGAACACGAGGCTGTTCGCGATCGCTGCCACCGCGCACCCGATGGCCGCCGCCGCCTCGGGCGCGGTGCGGGCGGAGTCCGGAAGGACACGGATGGCGGCCTCGATGCCGGCATCCGCGAGGTGCTGGTGGACGAGGCGCGAGCGTTCTGGCAGGGAATCCGGGGCGGTCATGACGACACCGTAGCGCGTGCGCCGACGCTTCAGGCCGCGTCGCCGATCAGGATCGCCTCGGCGTCCTCCCGGGTCGCGTCCTCCGCCTCGTCGTCGATGTGAGCGAGGATGCGGCGCCCCAGGAACACCGTGAGCGCGGCGATCAGCACCGATGCTGCGGCGAACAGATAGGGCACGGTGGCGTTGAAGTGATGCCAGAGGAGAGCGGCGACCGGCGGGGCGATGGCGCCGCCGATGAAGCGGACCGCCGAGTAGGCGGACGAGGCGACCGACCGCGGCAGATCCGTGGCCTCCATCACGGCCTCGGTCAGCACGGTGTTCATCACGCCGAGCAGCAGACCGCCGACGATGATGCAGGCGACCAGGGCGGGGGCGCTCTCGGCGAGGAACCCGGCGACGGCCAGATCGACGGCGAGGAGCGGCAGGATCGTGAGGATGATCGTCGTTCGGCGCATCCGGCGCATCATCCACGGGGCCACCCACACGCTCGTGATCGCCAGGGCCACGCCCCAGCCGAAGAACGTGAAGCCGATCCCCATGGCGCCGAAGCCGAGGGGGAACGGCGAGAACGCCAGCAGGACGAAGAACCCGATGTTGTAGAACAGGGCCGTCACGGCGAGGACCGCCAGAGCCGGACGTCCCAGAGCGCGGAACGGGGCCGAGAACGGCACGGGCTCGCGCTTCTCGGCTGCCGGGCGCAGCAGCGTGAGCACGGCGATGAACCCGATCGCCATGAGAGCGACCACACCGAAGAACGGGCCGCGCCAGCTCACCTCGCCGAGCAGGCCGCCCAGCAGCGGGCCGATCGCGATGCCGAGTCCCAGCGCCGCCTCGTACAGCACGATGGCCGCGGCGCTGCCGCCGGCGGCCGAGCCGACGATCGTGGCGAGCGCGGTGGAGATGAACAGCGCGTTGCCCAGGCCCCATCCGGCACGGAAGCCGATGATGGCGTCGACGCTGCCGCTCAGTGCGCACGCGAGTGCGAACGCGACGATGAGACCCAGGCCGATGAGCAGGGTCGCCTTCGTACCGATGCGGCTGGAGATCCAGCTGGTGACGAGCATCGCCAACCCGGTGATGAGCAGGTAGCTGGTGAACAGCAGCTCCGTCTCGGTGGGCGTCGCCTTCAGGGACTCGGCGATGGCCGGGAGGATCGGATCCACCAGACCGATGCCCATGAAGGCCACGACGCTCGCGAACGCCACGGCCCAGACCTGTGCCGGCTGCCTCCACACTGATCCGGTCGCTGTCGCGCTGCTCATTCCCTGTCTCCTGTCTCCGTGAGGGGCCTTTCGGCCGAGTGGATCGCGAGGATCTCGGCGGCGCGGGACAGTGCTGCCCAGTCGTCCTCGTCGAGGGCGGCGAACCGCGGCTCGAGGGTGGCGCGGAACTCGGCGCGCCAGGCGTGAAGGGCGTCGACGCCTTCGGCGGTGATGGTCACGACGGTCGCTCGGGAGTCGGCCGGGTCAGCGGAGCGCCGGACGAGGCCGGTCCGCTCGAGGTCGCCGATGAGCCGGGTCATCCCGGGCTGGGTCGTCCTCGCGGCGGTCGCGAGGGCTCCGACGCGGACCCCGCCGTCTCGCTCGAGGATGCTGAGGACGCGCCACTGCGCCGAGGGCGCCTCGTTCCGGGCATCCTGGGCGGCGATACGGGCGAGCGCGTGCGCGGAGAGCACGATCGACGGGACGATGTCGGCTCGATTCATACCGAAGAGTATATATCACTCGGTATACATGGGGCCGGGTCAGCGCCGAGCGCTTGCGATACGCGCCGACAGCTGATGCGCGTGCGCCAGGAGCGTGCGCCCGAGATCCGCGATCCGGTCCGGGCCGAACCGGAACTCGACGCCGGTGAGGCTCAGCGCCCATTCCGGGCGACCCTGCCGATCGAAGACCGCAGCGCCGATTCCCCAGCTGCCCTCCACGATGAGCCCTGGATTGATGGCGAAGCCGCGCTCCTTGGTCTCCGCGAGCCGCGAGCGCAGCGGCTTCTCGGCGTGCGACCGCCCCCAGCGTTCGGGCAGCTCGGGATGCCGCTCGAGATAAGCATCCACATCGTGGGCAGGCAGGAACGACAGGATCGCGAGTCCCGCGCTGGCGACCCCGAGCGGGAACCGCACGCCTTCACTGAGGACGAACGAGCGAATCGGGAAGGATCCCTCCTCGCGCAGCAGGCACACCGTCTCGTCCGCTCGCCGGACGGACAGGAACGCGCTCTCCTCGGTCTTCACCGCCAGGGAGCGCACGATGTCGCGGCCCAGGGCCGTCACGTCGTAGCGCGCCGCGGCGACGGTCCCCATGAGGAACAGCTCGGGACCCGGCATCCAGCGCGCCGTGGCCTCGTCGCGGTCGACGAGTCCTTCCGCGCGCAGTGCCGACAGCAGCCGGTGCGCCGTCGAACGGGACAGATCGGCGGCACGCGCGAGCTCCTGCAGTCCCGCCCCGTCCCCGCCACCGGCGGTCACCAGGCGCAACAGGTGCGCCGCGCGGGCGACGGCCTGCGCTCCGGGCACGCTCGTCGGTGACCGTTCCATATGGTGGACACTAATCGGCCATCCGACCACATGGCAAGATCCGGCTTCGGCTCTGACTGCCACGGGCGGATGCTGGAGGGAGGACTCACACGAAGGAGTGATGCGTGATCGACAAGCAATGGGGCTCTGCGGCCGAGGCCGTGGCCGACATCCCGGACGGCGCCTCCCTCGCCGTGGGCGGCTTCGGGCTCGCCGGAAACCCGATCGCCCTCATCGAGGCGCTGCTCGCACAGGGGACCACGCAGCTCAGCATCGTCAGCAACAACTGCGGCGTGGACGACTGGGGCCTCGGCATCCTGCTCGCCGCCCAGCGCATCCGCAAGATGACGTCGTCGTACGTCGGCGAGAACAAGGAGTTCGAACGGCAGTTCCTCTCCGGCGAACTGGAACTGGAGCTCACCCCGCAGGGGACGCTCGCCGAGAAGCTGCGCGCCGGCGGATCGGGCATCGCCGCGTTCTACACGCAGACCGGGGTCGGCACGCAGGTCGCCGAGGGCGGTCTGCCTCGGCGCTACAACTCCGACGGGACGATCGCCGTCGCCTCGCCGCCGAAGGACGTGCGCTCCTTCGGCGAAGCTGGATCCGAGCGGGAGTACGTCCTGGAGGAGGCGATCACCACGGACTACGCACTGGTCCACGCCGCCGTGGGCGACCGGCACGGGAACCTTGTGTTCAACAAGGCGGCGCGCAACTTCAACCCGCTCGCGGCGATGGCGGGCCGGGTGTGCATCGCCCAGGTCGAGCGGCTCGTCGAGCCGGGCGAGATCGACCCTGACCGGGTGCATCTGCCCGGAGTCTTCGTGCATCGCATCATCGAGGTGGGCGAGGACGCGCCCAAGCGCATCGAGCGCCGCACGGTCTCCGCACCGGCTGCGAAGGAAGGAGCCTGACAATGCCGCTCACCCGCGAGCAGATGGCCGCCAGAGCCGCAGCCGAGCTGCGGGACGGCTCGTACGTCAACCTCGGCATCGGCCTGCCTACCCTCGTGCCGAACTACGTGCCCGAGGGCGTCACGGTCGTGCTGCAGTCCGAGAACGGCATCCTGGGTGTAGGCCCCTACCCGGCGGAGGACGCCGTCGACCCCGACCTCATCAACGCCGGCAAGGAGACGGTCACGGTGCTGGCCGGCTCCGCGTTCTTCGACTCCGCCACGAGCTTCGGCATGATCCGCGGAGGCAAGATCGACGCCGCGATCCTGGGGGCCATGCAGGTGTCGGCATCCGGGGACCTCGCGAACTGGATGATCCCCGGCAAGATGGTCAAGGGTCCGGGCGGTGCCATGGATCTGGTGCACGGCGCGGCGCGCGTCATCGTGCTGATGGAGCACGTCGCCAAGGACGGGTCGCCCAAGATCGTGGACGACTGCTCGCTGCCGTTGACCGGCCGCGGCGTCGTGCACCGCATCATCACGGACCTGGCCGTGATCGACGTCACCGAGGAGGGCCTCGTGCTCGTGGAGACCGCGCCCGGGGTGAGCGTGCAGGATGTGCTCGACGCGACCGAGCCCGAACTGTCCGTCTCCGAGGAGTTGAAGGAGCTCTCATGACCGACATCGTCATCGTCGCAGCCGCCCGCACGCCGCAGGGACGCCTCAAAGGTCAGCTGGCGTCGTTCACAGCCCCGCAACTGGGATCGTTCGCGATCCGCGGCGCGCTCGAGCAGGCCTCGATCGCTCCGGACGCGATCGATGCGGTGATCGTGGGCCAGGTGCTGGCCGCCGGCTCCGGCCAGAACGCCGCACGCCAGGCCGCGATCGGCGCGGGCATCGGCTGGGACGTCCCCTCCCATTCCGTGAACAAGGTCTGCCTCTCCGGGCTCACCGCCGTGATCGACGCGGCACGCATCATCCGCACCGGCGACGCCACCACCGTGGTCGCCGCGGGCATGGAGTCGATGACGCGCGCACCGCACCTTCTCATGGGGTCGCGCGACGGCTGGACCTACGGCACCGTCGAGGTGCTCGACCACATGGCCTACGACGGACTCACGGATGCGTACGACCGGGAGAGCATGGGCGCCTCCACCGAGCGGCACAACGCACGGTACGAGCTCACCCGCGAGGCGCAGGATGTCGTGGCCGCACAGTCCCATCAGCGCGCCGCGGCCGCGCAGGCCTCCGGCGTGTTCGACGAGGAGATCGTGCCCGTCGAGGTGCCGCAGCGCAAGGGCGATCCCGTGCGCGTGACGGCCGACGAGGGCGTGCGGCCGGGGACGACCGTGCAGACGCTGGCGGGGCTGCGCCCCGCCTTCGCCGAGGGCGGGTCCATCACCGCCGGAAACTCGTCGCAGATCTCGGACGGGGCCTCAGCGGTCGTCGTGACGACGCGGGAGAATGCCGACACACAGGGTTGGCCGGTGCTCGCGGTGATCGGGGCGAGCGGGCAGACCGCGGGCCCGGACAACTCACTGCAGGCGCAACCGGCGCGGGCGATCGAGCGCGCCTGCGAGAAGCAGGGGATCACGCCGGCGGATCTGGACCTCGTCGAGATCAACGAGGCGTTCGGAGCGGTCGTGGCGCGCTCGCAGTCCGAGCTCGGGCTGTCCGCCGACATCGTGAACGTGCACGGCGGCGGCATCGCGATCGGCCACCCGATCGGGGCCAGCGGCAATCGGCTCGTCGTGCACATGGCTCACGAGCTGGCCCGGCGGGGGAGCGGCACGGTGGCGGTCGGCCTGTGCGGCGGGGGTGGTCAGGGCGAAGCGCTGATCCTCACGCGCTGAGAGCTGTGCTGCGCGCGTCTGGGTCAGCGCCGCTCTTTGGCGTGGTCCTGCGCGTCGGCGAGCGCCTTCTGGGACCGGAACTGCAGACGCTGCGCCTTCTTCGCCTTCTTGACGGACTGCGGAGAGTCGGCATCGACCGCGATGCCGCGCCGCTCGCGACTCAGATCCACCACCGCGCCGATGGCGAGGGCCATCGTGATGCCCCAGCTGACCCACGAGAGCACCGCGCGCCAGGTCACCGGTTCCGAACGCGTGCCACGCAGCAGTGAGACGCCCGCCGAGATCGCCGCGACAAGTCCGGTGCTGAAAAGGTAACGCATGGCTCAAACGTAGTCGACGCGGTGCGATGGGAGGGGGCCCTGGTTTCGTCCAGGTGGCCGCGGCTAGAATGTGGGCGGCGCTTCGGCGCCCCAGCTGTGTATCTACCGGCCGTCGGCATCCCGGCGGACAGCGGCGGCACCCGATCCCCGCGTCCACGGGCGCGCGAGAGCCATGACCCAGACACACATCCCTGCGGCGGACAGCGCCGCACAGCCCAGCCTGCTGCGCCTGGCGGGACTGCCCTACTTCCTCATCGCCTTCGTCGCGCGGCTCCCGTTCGCGATGATGGTCGTCGGCGTGCTGACCGTGGTGGTCTCGGCCCGCGGTTCGCTGGCGCTCGGCGGACTCACCTCGGCCGCCGTCGGGTTGGGGACGGCCGTCGTCGGACCACTGCTCGGCGCGGCCGCCGATCGGTACGGCCAGCGCATCGTTCTGCTCGTCTCAGCGCTCGTCAACGGCACGATGCTGGCCGTGTTCGCCGCGGTCGTCTACAGCCCCGCCGTCGATGCGGTCGTCCTCCTGACGGCCTTGGCGATCGGTGCCTCCGCGCCCCAGGTGTCACCCATGTCGCGTTCGCGCCTGGTCGCGATCATCACCGAGCGGATGCCGGAGAGGGAACGCACCCGGATCATCTCCGGCACGTTCTCCTATGAGTCGGCGGCCGATGAGACGGTGTTCGTGTTCGGCCCGTTCCTCGTGGGCATCCTGGCGTCGGCGATCGCGCCGTGGGCTCCGCTCGTCGGAGCCGCCGCCCTCACCTTCGTGTTCGTGGTCGCCTTCGCCCTGCACCGCACCGGCCGCCACATCTCGGCCGAGCGCCATGCCGACGGCTCGGCGCCCTCACGCGCCTCCGAACTGTTCCGGCCGGCGCTGCTCGTGGTCGTCGTCGGGATCTTCGGCGTGGGGCTCTTCTTCGGCTCCATGCTCACCTCGCTCACCTCGTTCATGGCCGATCGCGGGGACTCCGAGCAGGCGGGTCTGTTGTACGGGGTCATGGGCATCGGGTCGGCGGCGCTCGCGCTGGGCGTCGCCTGGCTGCCCGCGCGTTTCACGCTGCGGGCGCGGTGGCTCGTGTTCTCCGCCGTCCTGTTCGCCGGGACGCTTGTCGTGGCGACGGCGTCCTCGGTCGGTGCGATGATCCTGGCTCTCGCCGTCATGGGGATCGGCATCGGGCCCACGCTCGTGACCCAGTACAGCTTCGGAGCCGCGCGCAGTCCGCTGGGCCGCTCCGCGACCGTGATGACCATGCTCGGATCCGGCGTCGTGGTCGGCCAGGCGGCGGCCTCGGCGATCACCGGGGAGGTGGCCGAGAGACTCGGCACCCCCGCGGCGCTGCTGCTGCCGGCGGCCGCGGCCGCGATCGTGCTGCTCAGCGGTGTCGTCAACTGGTTCCTCAGCGGCCGGGGCGGCGCTCGCCGCGCTGTGTGACGCCGCGCGGCGGGGCGCCGAGGTCATCGCGGCTACGCTGGAGTCACCGATCCGGGTGAGGAGTCTCCATGGCCGTTGCGGAATTCGTCGTCGTCGCCAACCGTCTGCCGGTGGACAGGGTCCAGGGTCCGGACGGCGAGGAGACGTGGCGGACCTCCCCCGGAGGACTGGTCGCCGCCCTGGAGCCGGTCATGCACTCGGTCGACGGTGCGTGGGTCGGCTGGCCGGGCCAGGCCGACCTCGAGCTCGCACCGTTCGAGGCGAACGGCATCCGGCTCATCCCCATCGCGCTGAGCGAGCAGGAGGTCGAGGAGTACTACGAGGGCTTCGCGAACGACACCATCTGGCCTCTCTACCACGATGTGATCGCGCCGCCGCAGTACCACCGCGAGTGGTGGGAGGCGTACGTCACGGTGAACCGCCGCTTCGCGGAGGCCGCGGCGGACGCCGTGGCACCGGGTGGGACCGTCTGGGTGCACGACTATCAGCTCCAGCTCGTGCCGGAGATGGTGCGGGCTCTGCGGCCGGACGTCACGATCGGCTATTTCCACCACATCCCGTTCCCCGCCCACGGGCTGTACGCGCAGCTGCCGTGGCGCGACCAGGTCCTGCGCGGGCTCCTGGGGGCCGACGTGATCGGCTTCCAGCGCGCACAGGACGCCTCGTACTTCCTCTCGGCCGTGCGGCGCCGGCTGCGCTACGAGGTCAAGGGTGCGTTCGTCACCGTCCCGGAGGAGGACGGGACCCGCACCGTCGTGGCGAAGGCGTTCCCGATCTCGATCGACACCACGCCCTATCGCGAGCTCGCCGGGCGCGCGGACATCCAGGCCAGGGCGGCGGAGATCCGGGAGAGCCTGGGCAACCCGAAGAAGATCCTGCTGGGCGTCGATCGGCTGGACTACACCAAGGGCATCCGGCACCGCATCAAGGCGTACGGAGAGCTCATCGCGCAGGGGACCCTGAGCGTCGAGGACGTGACCCTCGTGCAGGTCGCGAGCCCCAGCCGCGAACGCGTCGACAGCTACGTGCACCTGCGCGACGAGATCGAGCTGTCCGTGGGCCGCCTCAACGGCGACTACGACACCATGGGGCACACGGCCATCCGCTACCTCCACCAGGGATTCCCCCGGGAGGAGATGGTCGCACTGTACCTCGCCGCGGACGTCATGCTCGTCACCGCCCTGCGCGACGGGATGAACCTCGTCGCCAAGGAGTACATCGCCACGCGGCAGGACAACCGCGGCGTGCTCGTGCTGAGCGAGTTCACCGGCGCCGCCGACGAACTGCGTCAGGCCGTGCGCGTCAACCCGCACGACATCGAGGGCCTCAAGGACGCCATCATGACCGCGGTGCAGATGCCCCCCGCCGAGCAGGGCAAGCGGATGCGGGCGCTGCGCAAACGCGTGCTGGAGAACGACGTGAGCGCGTGGTCCTCGTCGTTCCTCGCCGCGCTGGACGGCGCCCGCCGCGACGGTTGACGCGATTCCGGGCGGAGTCGCCGGGCGTGAGAGGCTAGCGGAGAAGCCCGCCTGCTGAAGGAGACACCGCTGTGACCCGCACCTGGACGCCCGGAACCGAGGATGCCGACCTGACCGCCATCGCGACCACGCCGCGCCTCGTGATCGCGCTGGACTTCGACGGGACGGCCTCGCCGCTCGTCGCCGAGCCCATGGCCGCTCGGGCCCTTCCGACGGTCAAGACGCAACTGGATCGACTGGTCGAGCTCCCGGACACGCTGATCGCCTACGTGTCCGGACGCAGCATGCACGACCTGCGCATCATCACGGAGCACGAGGACGACTCCGCCGTCGCGCTCGCCGGATCGCACGGGGCGCAGTACTGGTTCCCGGGCACCGGGCACGCCGAGCCCACCGGCGAGGCCACGGCTGAGGGAGCCCGCGAGGAGCTGTGGGCCGCGGCGCGACCGATCATAGAGCGCTACGAGGGCGCCGAGTTCGAACCCAAGACGTTCGGCATGGGCGTCCACACGCGCCGCGCCACGCCCGAGGTCGAGCGGGCCGTGTTCGCCGAGATCGACGCGCTCGTCGCCGAGCGGTTCCCGCACTGGCGCCGCCGTTCCGGCCATCGCGTGCTGGAGTTCTCCTCGCGGGACGAGGGGAAGGATGCCGCGATGAGCGCGCTGCGCGAGCACTTCGACGCCACCGGCATCCTGTTCGCGGGCGACGACGTGACCGACGAGGACGCCATGCGCGTGCTCCAGCCGGGCGATCTGGGGGTGCGCGTCGGCCCGGGGGAGACCGCCGCGACGCTGCGTGTGGAGAACCCACAGCAGATCGCCGAACTTCTGGCGCAGGTGGCCACCGAGCGGGCCGCCGGACGGGAATAGACTGCCGTCATGGCCCCGCAGGATTCCACGGACGCGTCCGTCGACATCAAGCCCCGAAGCCGCGTCGTCACCGACGGCATCGAAGCCACCACCTCGCGAGGCATGCTGCGCGCCGTCGGCATGGGGGACGCGGACTGGGACAAGCCGCAGATCGGCATCGCATCCAGCTGGAACGAGATCACCCCGTGCAACCTGAGCCTGGATCGCCTCGCGCAGGGCGCCAAGGAGGGCGTGCACTCCGGCGGGGGCTACCCTCTGCAGTTCGGCACGATCTCCGTCTCGGACGGCATCTCGATGGGTCACGAGGGCATGCACTTCTCCCTCGTCTCGCGTGAGGTGATCGCCGACTCCGTCGAGACGGTCATCATGGCGGAGCGCCTGGACGGCACGGTCCTGCTGGCCGGCTGCGACAAGTCCATCCCCGGCATGCTCATGGCGAGCGCCCGTCTCGGGCTCTCGAGCGTCTTCCTCTACGCCGGGTCCATTGCGCCGGGATGGGTCAAGCTGTCCGACGGCACCGAGAAGGACATCACGATCATCGACTCCTTCGAGGGGGTCGGAGCCTGCCGCGCCGGCCGCATGAGCGAGGAGGACCTCAAGCGGATCGAGTGCGCTTTCGCCCCAGGGGAGGGCGCGTGCGGCGGCATGTACACGGCGAACACCATGGCATCCGTCGCCGAGGCGCTCGGACTCAGCCTCCCCGGCTCGGCCGCGCCGCCGTCCGCCGATCGCCGTCGCGACCAGTTCGCGCACCGGTCCGGCGAGGCGGTCGTGAACCTCCTCCGCCAGGGCATCACGACCAAGGACATCCTGACGAAGGAGTCCTTCGAGAACGCGATCGCACTGGCGATGGCACTCGGTGGTTCGACCAACGTCGTGCTCCACCTGCTGGCGATCGCGCGCGAGGCCCAGGTCGAGCTGAACCTGCACGACTTCAACCGCATCGGCGACCGCACGCCGCACATCGCGGACATGAAGCCGTTCGGCCGCTATGTCATGAACGACGTCGACCGCCAGGGCGGCATACCGGTCATCATGAAGGCGATGCTCGACGAGGGTCTGCTGCACGGCGACGCGCTCACCGTCACCGGGAAGACGATCGCGGAGAATCTGCGCGAGCTGGATCCGGACCCCATCGACGGCGACGTCATCCACACCTTCGACGACCCGATCCACGCCTCGGGCGGGATCACCATCCTGCACGGATCGATGGCGCCGGAGGGCGCCGTCGTGAAGTCCGCCGGTTTCGACGCCGACGTCTTCGAGGGCCCTGCGCGCGTGTTCGAGCGCGAGCGCGCCGCCATGGACGCCCTCGCCGAGGGCGGGATCAGGGCCGGCGACGTGGTCGTCATCCGCTACGAGGGTCCGAAGGGCGGACCGGGCATGCGGGAGATGCTCGCGATCACCGGAGCCATCAAGGGCGCGGGACTCGGAAAAGATGTACTACTCTTGACAGACGGACGATTCTCAGGCGGCACAACCGGCCTGTGCATCGGCCACATAGCACCCGAAGCGGTGGACGCCGGTCCCATCGCCTTCGTGCGCGATGGTGATCTGATACGGGTCGATATCGCAGCTCGTTCTCTCGACCTACTCGTCGACGAGGCGGAGCTCGCCTCCCGCCGCTCTGGCTGGGAGCCGCTTCCCCCGCGCTATACCCGTGGCGTTCTTGCCAAGTACGCAGCCCTTGTGCGCTCTGCCGCCGAGGGTGCGACCACCGGTTGAGCCCCGGGCGCCCGAGCCCGCGGCCCCGACGACCGCTCATCAGATCCAAGGAAAGACACATGACTGCTGATTCCGTGTCGGCCGTGCCTCGGCCGCCCGCCCGTCAGACCGCAGCGCCGGAGCTCACCGGCGCCCAGGCGCTGGTGCGTTCGCTCGAGCTGCTCGGCGTCACCGACGTGTTCGGGATCCCCGGCGGCGCGATCATGGAGGTCTACGACCCGCTGCTGGACTCCACCGAGGTGCGTCACATCCTGGTGCGGCACGAGCAGGGCGGCGGCCACGCGGCCGAAGGCTACGCCGCGGCCTCGAACAAGGTGGGCGTCACGATCGCGACATCCGGACCGGGGGCGACGAACCTCGTGACGGCCATCGCGGACGCCTACATGGACTCCGTCCCGATCGTGGCCATCACCGGGCAGGTGTTCTCCACGCTGATGGGCACGGACGCCTTCCAGGAGGCCGACATCGTCGGCATCACGATGCCGGTGACGAAGCACTCGATCCTGGTCAAGGACGTGCACGAGATCCCCGGAGCGGTCGCCGCGGCCTTCGAGATCGCCTCCACCGGCCGTCCCGGGCCCGTGCTCGTGGACATCACGAAGGACGCGCAGCAGGCCAAGGCGCCGTTCATCTGGCCGCCCAAGGTCGACCTGCCGGGATACCGTCCCGTCACGAAGGCGCACGGCAAGCAGATCCAGGCCGCGGCCGCCCTGCTGGCCGAGTCGAAGAAGCCGGTGCTCTACGTCGGCGGCGGCGTGATCCGCGGACGCGCCTCCGAGGAGCTGAAGAGTCTCGCCGAGGCGACCGGGGCGCCGGTCGTGACCACGCTGATGGCGCGGGGCGCCTTCCCGGACTCCCACCCGCAGCACCTCGGCATGCCCGGCATGCACGGCACGGTTCCGGCAGTGCTGGCGCTCCAGGAGTCCGACCTCATCGTCGCCCTCGGCGCGCGGTTCGACGATCGGGTCACGGGGAAGGCGGCGCTGTTCGCCCCGAACGCGAAGGTCGTTCACGTGGACATCGACCCGGCCGAGATCTCCAAGATCCGCACCGCCGACGTCCCGATCGTGGGCGACGTGCGCGACGTGCTGGTGGACCTGGAGACCGCGTTCCGCAGCACGACCAGCAACGCCAAGCCCGACATCGACGAGTGGTGGTCCTACCTGGACGGGCTGCGTGACGAGTTCCCGCTCGGATTCCAGCCCACCAGCGACGGGCTGCTCTCCCCGCAGTACGTCATCCAGCGCATCGGCGAGCTGACCGGCCCCGAGGCCGTGTACGCGGCCGGCGTGGGGCAGCACCAGATGTGGGCCGCGCAGTTCATCAAGTACGAGCGACCGAACAGCTGGCTGAACTCGGGCGGCGCCGGCACCATGGGCTACTCGGTTCCGGCGGCCATGGGTGCCAAGGTCGCCGAGCCCGATCGCGTCGTGTGGGCGATCGACGGAGACGGATGCTTCCAGATGACCAATCAGGAGCTCGCGACGTGCGCGATCAACGGCATCCCGATCAAGGTCGCGATCATCAACAACTCGTCCCTGGGCATGGTGCGCCAGTGGCAGACCCTCTTCTACGACGGCCGCCACTCCAACACCGACCTGAACACCGGGCACGGCACCGTGCGTGTCCCCGACTTCGTCAAGCTCGCCGAGGCCTACGGCTGCCTCGCGATCCGCGTGGAGAAGGAGGAGGACGTGGATGCCGCGATCCAGCAGGCGCTGGAGACGAACGACCGTCCCGTCGTGATCGACTTCGTGGTGTCCGCCGACGCGATGGTGTGGCCGATGGTGCCCCAGGGGGTCAGCAACAGCTACGTCCAGTACGCCATCGACCATGCGCCGTCGTTCGAAGGGGAGGAGTGAGACCATGTCGACTCATGTGCTGAGCCTGCTCGTCGAGGACACCCCCGGCCTGCTGACCCGCGTCGCCGGGCTGTTCGCCCGCCGCGGCTTCAACATCGAATCCCTCGCCGTCGGGGTGACCGAGGTGCCGGGCATCTCCCGGATCACCGTCGTGGTCGACGTCGAGGACCTGCCGCTCGAGCAGGTGACGAAGCAGCTGAACAAGCTCATCAACGTCATCAAGATCGTCGAGCTCGACTTCGCGACCTCCGTCCAGCGCCATCACGTGCTCGTGAAGGTGCGCACCGACAACGCCACCCGCTCGAACGTGCTCGAGATCGTGAACCTGTTCCGCGCCTCGGTCGTCGACTACGCGGCCGACGCGGTCGTGATCGAGGTGACGGGGGACAAGGGCAAGATCGATGCGATCCTCCGCGCGCTGGAGCCCTTCGGCATCAAGGAGCTCGCGCAGTCGGGGCTGCTCGCCATCGGCCGCGGCGGCAAGAGCATCACCGAACGCGTCCTTCGCGGCTGACTCCGTTCCGCTCGTCGAGCGAGCGGAACGAGTCGGAACGCACTCATGACCAGACCACCATCAAGGAGAAACACAAAGTGAGTACTGAGATCTTCTACGACGCCGACGCCGACCTGTCGCTCATCCAGGGCAAGAAGGTCGCGATCGTGGGCTACGGCTCGCAGGGCCACGCCCACGCGATGAACCTGCGCGACTCGGGCGTCGAGGTCGCCATCGCCCTGAAGGACGGCTCGAAGTCCATCGTCAAGGCGGAGGAAGCGGGCTTCCCGGTCAAGAACGTCGCGGACGCGACCGCCTGGGCCGACCTCATCATGATCCTCGCGCCGGACCAGCACCAGCGCACGATCTACTCCGAGTCGATCGCCCCGAACCTGGCAGCGGGCAAGACGCTCGCCTTCGCGCACGGCTTCAACATCCGCTTCGGCTACATCGACGCGCCGGAGGGCGTGGACGTCATCCTGATCGCCCCGAAGGCCCCCGGCCACACGGTGCGGCGCGAGTTCGTCGCCGGCCGCGGCATCCCCGACATCATCGCGGTCGAGCGCGACGCGTCCGGCCAGGCCTGGGACGTCGCCCTCTCGTACGCCAAGGCGATCGGCGGCACCCGTGCGGGCGTCATCAAGACGACCTTCACCGAGGAGACCGAGACCGACCTGTTCGGCGAGCAGGCCGTCCTGTGCGGTGGTATGAGCCACCTCGTCCAGGCCGGGTTCGAGACGCTCGTCGAAGCGGGTTACCAGCCGCAGATCGCCTACTTCGAGGTGCTGCACGAGCTGAAGCTCATCGTCGACCTCATGTGGGAGGGCGGCATCGCCAAGCAGCGCTGGTCGATCTCCGACACGGCCGAGTTCGGCGACTACGTGTCGGGACCGCGCGTGGTCGATGCCCGCGTCAAGGAGAACATGAAGGGCGTGCTCGCCGACATCCAGTCCGGCGCGTTCGCCAAGCGCTTCATCGAGGACCAGGACAACGGTGCGACCGAGTTCCTCGCCCTCCGCGAGAAGGAGCAGGGTCACCCGATCGAGGTCACCGGTCGGGAGCTGCGCTCGCTGTTCTCCTGGAAGCAGACCGACGAGGACTACACGGAGGGCAGCGCCGCGCGCTGATCACCTCCACGACGAGGAACGGGCGTCTCTTTCGGGACGCCCGTTCCTCGTTTCAGCGGGTGAGTTCCTCGAGCACCTCGACGACGTGGCGGTAGGGCTTTCCGGTGGCCCGGGTCATCCCGATCTCGCACGTCCGGTTCGCCGAGACGAACGCGTCGAAGCCGCGTTCCGCGTCGGCGGCCGCGATCTCCGCGGACTCCACGGCCGTCGCACTGGCCGTGAGCTCCGGATGCAGCATGCCCCGGTCCCCGGCGAAGGCGCAGCATCCCCATCCGTCCGGGACGTACACCTCCTCGGCGACCGCTGCCGCCAGCTGCGTCAGGGCGCCGGTGGCTCCGAGAGCGGTCGTGGAGCACGTGGGGTGCACGGCGACGCGGTCGAGCCGGCGCGTGACCTCCAGCCGGGGGAGCGCCTCCCTGGCGAGGTAGGTGGTGGCGTCCTCGATCACCAGTCCCGAGAACTCCGGATGCTTCGCGGCGGCCTTCGCGAGCATCACGTGCAGCCCCTCCGTGCAGGATGCGGCATCGCATACCACCGGGATCTCTCCCTGCCGGCTGGCCTCCCACAGCGAGGCGAGCACGCGGTCGGTCATGCGGTCGTAGCCGGTCAGATGCCCCTTGGACTTCCAGGGGGTTCCGCAGCACAGCCCGCCCGCTTCGTCGGGGATCGCGATCGTGAGCCCGGCCCGCTCGAGCAGGGCCAGCACCGCGTCGCGCGAACCCTCGCCGTGGCCTTCGGCACCGAACATCGTCCCGATGCATGCGCCGAAGAAGACCACCTGTGCGTCGGCCGGCGAGACCGGGCGCGGCGGCGCCGAACCTCCACGCGGCAGGCCGCCGTCGTACAGCGGTACGGTGTCCGTCCCCAGCAGCGCGCGCCCGAGCCGTGTCACGCCGGTCACGAGCGGGGCCGGAAGCGCGTCGGCGACGGTGAGGGCGACGCCGCCGGCCCTCGTGACGACGCCCCAGCTCCGTGCCGCGGCATCCCACAGGCCGTCCTCGACCTTCGACGCCTCTTCGGCCCGCAGCCGGCGCACGAGGTCACCGGTGTTGATGTCGACCGGGCAGGCCACGCCGCACATCCCGTCGACGGCGCACGTCTGGACGCCTTCGTAGTCGTAGTCCGCCCGCAGCTCCGCGAGCAGTTCGTCATCGCCCTGCTCCTCGGCCCAGGCCATGTCGCGCCGCAGCACGATCCTCTGACGGGGCGTGAGGGTGATGCTCTTGCTCGGGCAGGTCGGCTCGCAGTACCCGCACTCGACGCAGCGGTCCACCTCGGCCTCGACCGTGGGAACGCGCTTGAGATCGCGCAGGTAGGACTCCGGGTCCTCGGACAGCACGACCCCGGGGTTCAGGATGCCCGAGGGGTCGATCAGGCGCTTGATCTCCCACATCATGTCGGTCAGCTCGTCGCCGTACTGCCGGCGCACGAAGGGCGCCATGATCCGCCCCGTGCCGTGCTCGGCCTTGAGCGAGCCGCCCTGCCCGAGCACCAGGTCGACGAGGTCGGCGGTGAAGCGGCGATAGCGCGCCAGACTCTCGGCATCGTCGAAGCGTTCGTTGAGCAGGAAGTGCACGTTGCCGTCCTTGGCGTGCCCGAAGATGACCGACCCGTCGTAGTCGTGCTCGGCGAACAGGTCGATCAGGCGCTCGCAGGTGACCAGCAGTCGGTCGACCGGCACGACGATGTCCTCCAGCAGGGCGGTGGTGCCCGAGGGGCGGGCGCCGGCGACCGCTGTGTACAGTCCCTTGCGGACGTGCCACAGGGATGCGCGCTCGGCGGCATCCGTGGTCAGCCTCGGGGCGACGGCGAGTGGCAGTTCAGCGAACCGTGCAAGGGCCGCCTCCGACGCGGTGACCAGTTCGGCGGCATCCGATGCGTGCACCTCGACGAGCAGCGCCGCGTGACCGTCGACGGCGATCTCGGCGATGGATGCCGGAACGTCGCTGAGCCCCTGGGCGACGCGCAGCGACGCGGCGTCCATGAGCTCGATCGTGGCGAGCCCCTGCGCCGCGAGAGCGGGGAGTGCCGCCATGGCGTCCGCCAGCGTCGTGAAGACGAGAAGCCCCGTCGCGATCTGCGGCCGGACGCGGATCGTGCGGAAGCGCGCCTCTGCGACGAAAGCGAGAGTTCCCTCGGAGCCGATCACGAGGTGCTCGAGGATCTTCACCGGATCCTCGAAGTCGAGGAGGGAGTTGAGCCCGTAGCCCATGGTGTTCTTCATCGAGAACTGCTGACGCACGAAGGCGGCGGCCTCGGGGGAGTCGATCAGCCGCCGTCGCAGGGCGAGGAGACCGTCCGCGATCTCCGGCTCGGCGGCGCGCAGCTGCTCCAGGGCATCCGGGGCCCCCGTGTCGAGCACGGTGCCGCTGGGCAGCACGAGAAGGAGCGACTCGATCGTGCGGTACGAGTTCTCCGTGATGCCGCAGGCCATGCCGCTGGAGTTGTTCGCCACGACGCCGCCGATCGTGCACGCGATCTCGCTCGCCGGGTCGGGACCGAGCTTGCGGCCGTACCGTGCGAGGCGGGTGTTGACCTGGCGGACCGTCGCACCGGGGCCGACGCGCACCAGAGCGCCGTCCTCCTCGATGACGATGTGGCGGAACGCCGAGCGGGTGTCGACCAGGATGTCGCCCGTCACTCCCTGTCCGGAGAGGCTCGTGCCGCCCGATCGGAAGGTGAGCGTCCGCCCGGCCGCGCGCACCGCGTCGAACGCGCGCGCGACGCCCTCGGCATCCTGCGGGCAGAGCACGGCGTCGGGCACCAGCAGGTAGTGCGATGCGTCATGGGCGCGGGCGAACCGATCGATCGAGCGCGCCGTCACCGCCGTGCAGGGGCCGAGCAGGTCGACGTCGAGGGGAGTGGCGAGCGCAGTGGACACGGAGCTTCCTCGCTTCAGATTGTCTGACAAGAATACTGAAGCAGTCTAGCGTCGCCTAGGCTGGCGACATGACGATCGCACCGGAACAGGCTCTCGGCGTGGTGGGCGTCGTGGAGGCCGTGACGCGACGGCTCCGTGCCCGCATCCTGGACGGAAGCCTCCGCCCCGGAGAGGCGGTCACCGAGGCGCGGGTCTCCGCGCTCTACGACGTCGCGCGCCCGAGTGCGAAGGCGGCCATCGAACAGCTCGTCGCGTCGGGTCTGCTCGCGCGCACCGCGCATCGCAGCGCCCGCGTGGTCGCGATCGACGCCGGCATGGTGCGCGACGTCTATCGCACCCGCACCCGGCTCGAGAGCGCGGCTCTGCGGGAACTGGCTGCGGTGAGGGAGTCGCCGGCGGCGGCGTCCGAGGCCAACGCCGAGATCCTCGCCCTGCCGGCGGGGCCGGACCCGGCGACCGTGGACCCGGATCTGCGCTTCCACACCGCGATCATCGACGCGCTCGGCAGCGACCGCACGTCGCGCATGTACCGCAGCGTCCTGGACGAGGTGCGGCTGTGCATGGCGCAGGTGCAGGGCCGACGCCTGCTGGACGCGGCCGTGATCGGTGCGCAGCACGCCGCGATCCTGGATGCCGTGGCCGCCGGGGACGGCGACGTCGCCGCAGCACTGCTCGCCGAGCACCTGGCTGCGGCCGAGGACCGACTGGTCGACGCGCTGACCGACTGATACCGTCCGACGCACTGACCGACTGATACCGTCCGACGCGCTGGCCGACCGAGTCCCCGTCGAACGCTGCTCGGCTACTGCTCTGCGGGCGCGTCCTCCACCATGATCGGCGGAGTGACATCGTTCGCCCACACCGGCGCCGGAAGCGGCGTGTCGACCTGACCGGCCTGGATCGCGCGCAGCGCCTCGGTGATCTCGTCGGCGTTCTCCGGCACGGGAAGACCGCAGGTGCGCATCTCGGACTCGAACTTCAGCGTCAGCCGGATCTTCCCCGCCTCGATGGCCTCCGCCGTGGTCCCGGACATGATCTCGCTGCCGGTCTGGATGTCGGACACCTCGTCGCACACGTGGTAGACCTGCCCGCCCTCGACCCAGTACACCTGGTCCTCACCGAGCAGCTGGATGACGGCGGACTGATCCGCGGTGTACTGCTCGACAGAGGGCGGATCGAAGTCGATCCCGAAGAAGACGGCGATCCCCGCCAGGACGATGCCGATGACGCCGGCTGTCGCCTTCTGGCCCTTGTCCATGTCCTTGTTCAGGAAGATCAGGATGATCAGCGGGACGAACGCGATGATGGCGATGATCACGCCCAGCTGGTTCTGGACGAAGAACTTCACCGTCTCCGACTTCTTCGCCGGGTCGAGGCGGTTCGCCTTCTTCCACAGCAGCGAGCCGCCGATCGAGAGCGCGGCGATCACGACGAGCAGCACGATCAGCGCGATGAAGGCCCACTGCGGGAACTGCGCTTCGACGCCCTGTTCCTCGAGCAGTCCGGTGTCCGGATCGCGCACGAGGGTGCCGTCCTCGCCGACGAACACCCGCTGGCGAAGCAGCCAGAAGATCCCGACGGCTTCGGCGGCGATCGCGAGCACCCACAGCCCCACGGCGATCCAGCGGAACGTCAAGGACTTCTGCTTGGCCGCCGGCGTCGGCTTCCACTCGGCGCCGCCGGTCGGTGCGGCTGCCTCTGTCGGATCGCCGGTCCTGTCGACGGCCTCGTTCTTGCCCTCAGCCACGGTGTGCTTCCCCTCGTCGATAGCTGGCCCCGAGCCTACTGGGACGGCTCCCGGCATCGCTACGCTGGAGTCATGACATCGGATGCCGAAGATGCGCTCTCCTGGGAGGGCGACGACGATCGACCTCCCAGGAGAGCCTCGCTGCCGCCCGGCTGGAACGCGGTCGGCAAGGGAAGCGACGGCGTCATCACGGAAGGCGAGTCCGCGGAGGCGGACTCCGACGAGCCGCCTGCGGAATCCGACGTCGAGCCTGCGGGGATGAGCACGGCCATGCTGCTGCTCGTCGGCGTCTTCGGGGGGATCTACCTGCTCTACACGGTGGGCTGGGTGATCGGCGGCATCAATATCAAGCCCCTCGCCAACCTCATCGTCTCCGATGCCATGTATCTGCCGTGGTTCGTGCTGGCGATCGCGGCTCCCGCGCTCTGGATGCTCGTGGCGTGGGTGCTGACGCGGGGCCGAGCGGCCTGGGTGCGCGTGCTCCTTCTGCTCGCCGGGGCCGTGCTGCTCGTGCCGTGGCCCTTCGTGATGATGGGAGCGATCGGATCATGACGGAGAACACCTCGTCCGCCTCCGCCGCCGAGACGCGTGGAGGCCCGCGCTGGCTCACCGCGCTCGTGGTCGGCGTGAGCGGTCTCTTCTACGCGTACGCGGTCTGGAACGCGATCGCGCACCTCATCGCGATGGCTCAGCCGGCGGGCCTCACTCCGACCGGCTGGATCACGCTGGTGTTCGGCGCCGTGTTCCCGGCGATCGTCTTCGCGCTGGCCTACGCGATCGGTCGGCGCCGCAACGTCGGCGAACTGGCGCTGGTGATGCTCGCGGGGCTCTCGGTCGTGGCCGTGTTCTGGCTGAGTCTCGTCGGCTACAGCATCCTGAACATGGACGCACTGGTCGTCCTCGACGCCTGAGTCCGAGCTGTCACACGGCGCGGGGCGGCATCCCTGCTCCGGTACAGTGGAACCGATCGCGCCCCGAAGGCGTGCGGCGCATCGATCCCATCCGCGTCGTGACGCCCACCCCGAAGGATCCGCTGTGCCGAAGCCCGTCGTGCTCATCGCCGAAGTTCTCTCGCCCGCCACGATCGAGGCCCTCGGCCCCGACTTCGACATCCGCCATGTCGACGGGACGGACCGGGAGGCGCTGTTCTCGGCCCTGGCCGATGCGGACGCGGTGCTGATCCGTTCGGCGACGAAGGTCGACGCCGAGGCCCTCGCGCACGCGCCCCGGCTGAAGGTCGTCGCCCGCGCCGGCGTCGGCCTCGACAACGTCGACATCAAGGCCGCGACCGCGGCGGGCGTCATGGTCGTCAACGCGCCCACGTCCAACATCATCTCCGCGGCCGAGTTGACCTGCGCGCACATCCTGAGCCTCGCCCGTCACGTTCCGGCGGCGAAGGCGTCGCTGGCGGCGGGGGAGTGGAAGCGCAGCTCCTACACCGGAACCGAGCTGTTCGAGAAGACGCTCGGGGTGATCGGCCTCGGCCGCATCGGCGCCCTCGTCGCAGCGCGCATGCAGAGCTTCGGGATGAAGGTCGTCGCCTACGACCCGTACGTGACGAGCGCACGCGCACAGCAGCTCGGCGTCGAGCTGCGCACGCTCGACGAGCTCGTGGCCGAGAGCGACTTCATCACCATCCACATGCCCAAGACCCCGGAGACCACCGGGATGATCGGGGCGGCCCAGTTCGCCGCCATGAAGAAGACCGGTTACGTGATCAACGTCGCCCGCGGCGGACTCATCGACGAGGAGGCGCTGCACGACGCGCTCGTCGCCGGTGAGATCGCCGGGGCGGGACTCGATGTGTTCACGTCCGAGCCACCGGTCGAGGGCGGATCCGCCCGTGCCCTGCTGGAGCTGCCGAACGTCGTCGTCACGCCGCATCTCGGGGCCTCCACCGACGAAGCCCAGGAGAAGGCCGGTGTGTCCGTGGCCCGCTCCGTGAAGCTCGCTCTCGAGGGCGACCTGGTTCCGGACGCCGTGAACGTGGCGGGGGGCGTCATCGACCCGTTCGTGCGCCCCGGCATCGACCTCGTCGAGAAGCTGGGCCAGGTGTTCAGCGGGCTGGCGTCCTCGGCGCTGACGAGCCTCGACATCGAGGTGCGCGGAGAGCTGGCCGACTACGACGTGAGCGTCTACAAGCTCGCGGCGCTCAAGGGCATCCTGTCGAACGTCGTGAGCGAGAACGTCTCCTACGTGAACGCCCCCCTGTTCGCCGAGCAGCGCGGCATCGAGGCGCGCCTCGTGGTCGAGAAGGAGAGCCCCGAGTACCGCAACCTCACCACGCTCCGCGGCGCCCTCGCCGACGGGACCGTGCTCACGGTGGCCGGCACGCTGGCCGGCACGCGGATGGTGCAGAAGATCGTGGGGGTCAACGGATACGACATCGAGGTCCCGCTCGAGAAGCACCACATCGTGATGCTCTACACGGACCGTCCCGGGATCGTCGCCGTGTACGGCCAGCGATTCGGCGATGCGGGCATCAACATCGCCGGGATGCAGATCGCACGTCGCGAGGCCGGCGGTCAGGCGCTCTCCATCCTCACGGTCGACTCGCGCGTTCCTGACGAGCTGCTGGCCGAGGTCGGCAAGGACATCGACGCCACCGTGATCAAGCAGATCGAGATCGTCGAGGAGTGATCGCGCTCGCTCTGAGCACGAGGTCGATGAGCGCCTGGAGCTCCGGCCCGTGCGGGACGAGGCGTTCCGGCCCGTTCACGTCGAGCGAGTTGTTGAAGTAGAGACCGTCGCTGACCAGCATCACGAGGTCGAGAGCCGTCTCGTCGCGGACGTGAGGGCGGATCGTCTCCGACCAGCGACGGCGCACCTCGCGCAGGGCATCGGATGCCGCGGCATGGCCGCCCTGGGCCAGCCGGGACACGGCGATCAGGGCGCGGTCGAGGGCGTCGTCCTCCATCACGGAAGTGCGGATGTAGTACGCCACCGGACCCTCCGGCGCCTCGGCCATGCGGGCGAGGTCCAGATCGGTCAGATGCTCGAGGCGCTCCACGAGCCCGGCGGACAGATCGTCCTTGGAGCCGAAGTGGTAGAGCAGTCCGCCCTTGGACACCCCGGCGGCCTTGGCCGTCGCCTCGAGCGTCGCGGTGCGCTCCCCGTCGTCGATGAGGATCGCCTCGAAGGCATCGAGCACGCGTTCGCGGGCCAGGGGAGGACGGGGCATCGGGCACCTCTGCTCAGGGCGTGATCAGGTCGACATCTGTTACTATACCAGCCGGACGGTTAAGTAACGTCCCAGAGAGTGCAGAGGTGGAAGATGACCGCGTCGATCCCGGCGACGGAGACAGAGCTGAACGCGCCCCGAGTCGGCGCTCGTGGATGGTGGGCGCTCATCGTGCTCATGCTCCCCGTGCTGCTGGTGTCGGTCGACAACACCGTGCTCAGCTTCGCTCTGCCGGAGATCGCGATCGCGCTGTCGCCCTCCGGCACGGAGCAGCTGTGGATCATCGATGTCTACCCGCTCGTGCTGGCCGGACTCCTCGTGACCATGGGGACCCTCGGCGACCGATTCGGCCGCCGGCGGATGCTGCTGATCGGTGCCACCGGTTTCGCCGCCGTGTCGGCGCTGGCCGCCTTCGCGCCCACCGCGGGCCTGCTGATCGCGGCCCGCGCACTGCTCGGCTTCTTCGGGGCGATGCTGATGCCGTCGACGCTGTCGCTGCTGCGCTCCATCTTCCGCAATCGTGACCAGCGACGCTTCGCGATCGCGGTGTGGGCGTCCGCGTTCTCGGCCGGATCCGCGCTCGGCCCGATCGTCGGCGGGTTCCTGCTCGAACACTTCTCGTGGGGCTCGGTCTTCCTCATCGCCGTGCCCGTGCTCATCCCGCTGCTCATCGCGGCGCCCCTCCTGGTGCCCGAGAGCCGCGACCCGCACCCTGGCCGGATCGATCCGATCAGCATCCTGCTGTCGATGGCGACGATGATCCCCGTCGTGTACGCGATCAAGTCGCTCGCGGTCGACGGTCCGACGTTCGCCGCCGGGGCCTGGGCGCTGCTCGGCGCGCTGATGGGAACCCTGTTCGTGCGCCGCCAGCTGCGCGCGGAGATCCCGATGCTGGACATGCAGCTGTTCCGCCGCGGCTCGTTCTCCGGTGCGATCCTCGTGAACCTGCTGAGCGTCGTCGCGCTCGTGGGCTTCCTGTACTTCGTGTCGCAGCATGTGCAGCTCGTGCTGGGTCTGTCGCCGATGCAGGCGGGGCTCGCACTGGTCCCCGGAATGGCGGCCATGATCGTGGCAGGGCTCACCGTGGTGCCGATCTCGCGCCGCGTCCCGTCCCACATCGTCGTCCCGTCGGCGCTGGTGTTCTCCGTCGTCGGGTATCTGCTCGTGGCCTTCAGCACGCAGGATCACGGGGTGCTGCCGCTGATCCTCGCGTTCGTGGTCCTGGGCATCGGCATCGGTGCGGCGGAGACGATCTCCAACGAGCTCATCCTCTCCAGCGCGCCGGCGGAGAAGGCGGGCGCAGCGAGCGCCGTGTCCGAGACCGCGTACGAGCTGGGGGCTGTGCTGGGCACCGCCGTTCTGGGAGGTCTCATCACGGCCTTCTACCGCGGAGCGCTCGTGATCCCGGAAGGCATCCCCGCCGGTGCCGCGGAGGCCGCCAGGGAGACCCTCGCCGGCGCGTACACCGAGGCTCACCAGCTGCCCGCGGAACTCGGGGACGCGCTGTGGTCGGCCGCGGCATCCGCCTTCGGCTCGGGGGTGACCGTGACCTCCCTGATCGGAGCCGGCCTCGTCATCGTCGCCGGCGTCATCGCGGCCGTCACACTGCGCACGTCGCGCACGCGCTGACCAGTACGCTGGGGAGGAATCCCCGATGCAAGGAGTGTCATGTCGCGTGTCGTGAAGCTGGCCGTCATCCCCGGTGACGGCATCGGCCCGGAGGTCATCGCCGAGGCGGAGCGCGTGCTCGAGGCCGTGACGGCGTCCAGCGACGTGGTGTTCGAGAGGACGCGCTTCTCGCTCGGCGCCGGCCGCTACCTCGAGACCGGCGACACGCTCACGGATGAGGACCTCGCCGCGATCTCGGCGCACGACGCCATTCTTCTCGGCGCCGTCGGGGGACAGCCGGGCGACGAGCGTCTGAAGGGCGCGAACATCGAGCGCGGCCTGCTGCTGAAGCTCCGTTTCAGCCTCGACCACTACGTGAACCTGCGGCCCTCGAAGCTGTACGCCGGAGCACCGGGACCGCTCGCGGATCCGGGGGAGATCGACTTCGTCGTCGTCCGTGAGGGAACCGAAGGCCCGTACGTCGGAAACGGCGGCGCGATCCGCAAGGGGACGCCGCACGAGGTCGCGAACGAGACAAGCGTGAACACGGCGTTCGGCGTCGAGCGGGTCGTGCGATACGCCTTCGAGCTCGCCGAGCGCCGCAACCGCAGGCTGACGCTCGTGCACAAGACGAACGTGCTCGTGCACGCCGGTTCCATCTGGCAGCGGGTCGTGGACGAGGTGGCGCAGGAGCACCCGGAGGTGGCCGTAGACTATCTGCACGTCGACGCGGCAACCATCTTCCTGGTCACGAACCCGTCCCGCTTCGACGTCATCGTCACCGACAACCTCTTCGGCGACATCCTCACAGACCTGGCCGGCGCCGTCACCGGTGGCATCGGCCTCGCCGCCTCGGGGAACATCAACCCGCGAGGAGACTTCCCCTCGATGTTCGAGCCCGTCCACGGTTCGGCGCCGGACATCGCGGGTCAGCAGAAGGCCGATCCCACCGCCGCGATCCTCTCCGTCTCGCTCCTGCTCGACCACCTCGGGCTGCGCGACGAATCCGCCCGCATCAGCCGCGCGGTCGAGGAGGACATCGCCGCACGCCAGGGATCGCGCACCACCGGCCAGACGGGCGACGCGATCATCGCACGGCTTCAGGCGTAGTCTGAGGGCATCGCCCGCATCGAACGCAGGATGTGAACATGACACTGACCGATACCGGACTCGCCCCGCTCGAGTTCTCCGTGACACGCAATCTCGCCGCCAAGTCCGCGGCTGAGCGTGAAGAGCTGCTCAAGGACCCGGGCTTCGGCACGGTCTTCACCGATCACATGGTCGACATCTGCTGGTCGGCCAAGGGCGGCTGGCATCGCCCGCGCGTCCAGCCGTACGGCCCGATCCCGCTGGACCCTGCCGCGGCCGTCCTGCACTACGGGCAGGAGATCTTCGAAGGGATCAAGGCCTACCGGCACGCGGACGGGTCGGTCTGGACCTTCCGGCCGGAGAAGAACGCCGAGCGCCTGCAGCGCAGTGCCCGCCGCATGGCGCTGCCGGAGCTGCCGACCGAGTACTTCCTGCAGTCGCTGCGCGAGCTGATCGCCGTCGACGGCGCCTGGACGCCGTCCGGGGCCGACCAGAGCCTCTACCTGCGGCCGTTCGAGTTCGCCAAGGAGGCGTTCCTCGGCGTGCGCCCCGCGCAGAAGGTGGCCTATTACCTGATCGCCAGCCCCGCCGGATCGTACTTCAAGGGCGGCGTCAAGCCCGTCCGGATCTGGCTGTCCGAGACGTACGCGCGCGCCGGCAAGGGCGGGACCGGGGCGGCGAAGACCGGTGGCAACTACGCATCGAGCCTCCTTCCGCAGGCCGAAGCGTACGACAAGGGATGCGACCAGGTCGTCTTCCTCGATCAGGACGGCAACGTCGAGGAGCTCGGCGGCATGAACGTCGTGTTCGTGTTCAAGGACGGGCGCGTCGTGACGCCGGAGTCGGACAGCATCCTCGAGGGCATCACGCGGGACTCGATCCTGCAGCTCGCGGAGGACCGCGGTCACACGGTCGAGCGCCGGCCCGTCTCCCTGCAGGAGTGGCGCGACGGCGTGGCGTCCGGCGAGATCGTCGAGGTCTTCGCGTGCGGCACGGCGGCGGTCGTGACGCCGATCGGTGCGCTGGTGACGGCGGAGTTCGAGGAGAGCCAGCCGACCGGCGACCTCGCCCTGTCGCTGCGCGAGGAGCTCACCGACATCCAGTACGGTCGCCGCGAGGACAAGCACGGCTGGCTGCTCCGCCTGGACGCCTGACCGCTCGACACGTCCTCGCGCACGACCCTGGACGCGCGCGCCCGGACGCCCCGGTCTCGGACGTCCCCGTCCGGACCGTGCCCCGGACGCCCCGATCCCGGACGCCGCGATCCCGGACCCACTCCATCCTCCAGACCTCTCCCCATTTCCGGGAGACCTCTCGTTATTGACGAAACCCCGTCGTATTCACGTGACTACGACGGGGTTTCGTTGCTGAGGAGAGGTCTGTCGCGGGTGCGGGACTCGCCCTGCACAGATCGGCGATTCGGATGACTTCGGGATCCGAGCGTGCCGGACCTGTGGATGAGAAACGATCGGCTCTCCCGTTTCACGCACCATGAGGGCATGGGCAAGCGGATCACCGTCGAGGACGCGGGCAACCTGCTGCGCGGTCGCTCCCAGCTGCTGGACACCGGGTTGACCGATCGGATGCTGGAAGGACTCGTGCGCGAGGGGAGGTTGATCCGCGTTCATCGAGGACAGTACGTCGACGGGGCGACCTGGCGGTCGCTCTGGGAGGAGGGAAGGCATCTCCTCCGCGTCTTCGCCTTCGCACGTTCGAGTCCGAGCGCGGTGTTCACCCATGCATCGGCTGCCGCGCTCTGGGGTCTGCCGCTCTACGGAATGCGGGACGACTTCGTGCACGTCCTCATCGCCGGGTCCCGTCACTCACGGCGAGCGCCAGGGGTCATGCGTCACGCGCTCGTCGTCCATGAGGACGACATCACGATCCGGCACGGACTCCGCTGCACATCACTGGTCCGGACAACGTTCGACCTGGCCCGCACCCTTCCGCGCGAGGGCGCACTCGCCGTCGGTGACGCCGCCCTCGGTGCGGCCGCGGTCTCACACCATGTGCAGGATGCCGAGCGGGCCGCGCTCTGGCGGGACGATCTTCTCGCTCGATGCGGCACCGGTGCTCGGGGCGTGCGCCAGGCGCGCTGGGTCGCGCGATTCGCGGATGGACGCGCGGAACTGCCGGGAGAGAGCGTGAGCCGCCTCCGTCTGCATCAGCTCGGCTTCCGCGACGTCGCGCTTCAGGTGCCCGTGACGGGACCCGCGGGTGACGAGTACTTCGTCGATTTCGGGTTTCCGGGTGCGCAGAAGTTCGGCGAGTTCGACGGGGAGGCCAAGTACCTGGAGCCCGACCTGCGCGCTGCGTCGACGACCGCCGAGGCGGTTCTGGCCGAGAAACGTCGCGAGGACGACGTGCGCGGCGTGACCGGCTGGGGTTTCGCGCGATGGGGGCACGCGCACATCCGGACCGTGGAGTCGCTCGGTTCTCGGCTCGCCGCCTTCGGCATCCATCCCTCCCGCTGAACGCTGCCCCGATTGCCCCGACCGCATCCCGACCGCACACAGACCTCTCATTGCCGACGAAACCCCGTCTTGTCGACGTGGATATCGAGAGGTCTCGTGAACCAGGAGAGGTCTCGGAGATGGGGGAGGGGGCCACCACCGGGCGTCGCGGGCTGAGTAGGCTGGTCGGGTGAAGATCGCTCGGTTCAGCCACAACGACGCCATCCGCTACGGCATCCTGGACGAGGGGGAGCTCGTCGTCCTGGCCGGCGACCCCCTGTTCGCCGGCTTCGACACGACGGGTGAGCGTGTTCCGCTCGCCGATGCGGCGCTTCTCGCGCCGGTCATCCCGCGGTCCAAGGTCGTCTGCGTGGGCAAGAACTACCACGATCACGCCAAGGAGATGGGCGGTGAGGCGCCCGAGGAGCCTCTGCTCTTCCTCAAGCCGAACACGTCCGTGATCGGTCCCGGCGACGCCATCGTCCGTCCCGTCGCGCTCTCGGAGCAGACGGACTTCGAGGGCGAGCTCGCTGTCGTGATCGGCCGCATCGCCAAGAACGTGTCCGCTGAGCACGCGCTGGAGTACGTCTTCGGCTACACCGTGGCCAACGACGTCACGGCCCGCGATCTGCAGCGCCGCGACGGGCAGTGGACACGCGGCAAGGGCTTCGACACCTTCTGCCCGCTCGGCCCCGTGATCGAGACCGAGTTCGAGGCGGATGCCGCGACCATCGCCACGCGCGTGAACGGCGAGGTGCGCCAGCAGGCGCCCCTGACGGACATGATCCACTCGGTCTCCGACATCATCGCGTACGCCTCGGCGGTGTTCACGCTGCTTCCCGGCGACGTCATCCTCACCGGAACGCCCGCCGGCGTCGGCCCATTCGCCGCGGGGGACACCGTCGAGGTCGAGGTCTCCGGCATCGGCGTCCTGCGCAATCCCGCGCGCGACGCGGCACCCGCGGCATGACCGTCCTGACGGCGGCCGAGCAGGCGGTCGTCCAGCGCCGCACCGTCCTCATCCTGTCCTTCGGTCAGGTGCTCGGCGGCATCGCCTTCGGTGCGACGGTGTCCCTCGGCGCCCTGCTGGCCGCCGACATCTCCGGAGACGATGCGCTGTCCGGACTCGCGACGGCATCCGTGACGCTGGGAGCGGCACTGTGCGCCATCCCGCTCGCCCGGATGGCCAGCCGCGTGGGCCGTCGACGGGCGCTCACGCTGGGGAACCTCTTCGCGCTCGTCGGGATCGGCATCGTGATCCTGGCAGCGGCCCTGCGGATCTTCCCGCTCCTGCTGGCCGGAATCCTCCTCATCGGCGCGGGCAACGCGGGCAACCTGCAGTCCCGCTTCGCCGCGACGGACCTCGCCGCCCCGCGGCATCGCGGCCGTGACCTGTCGATCGTCGTCTGGGCGACGACCATCGGCGGCGTGGCGGGCCCGCTCCTGCTCGGCCCCGGCGAGATCGTCGGGCAGGCCATCGGGATGCCGCCGCAGACGGGCTCCTATCTGTTCTCGCTCATCGCCCAGTCCGCGGCGTTCGTGCTGTATCTCGTGGCGCTGCGCCCGGACCCGCTGCTCGCAGCGCAGAGGTTGAGCCGGGATGCCGCGGCCACCGCATCCGCGCTCGCGGCCGTCGACCGGCCCGTCGTCGCGCGCTACGCGGTCTTCGCGATCGCGGGGTCGCACGTGGTCATGGCGTCGGTGATGGCGATGACGCCGATCCATCTGTCCCACATGGCCCACGGCATGCACGGCGGTCATGCGACGAGTGCCGACGTCTCGCTGCTGGTGGGCGTGACGATCGCGCTGCACGTCGCCGGGATGTACGCGCTCTCGCCGGTGTTCGGCATCCTGGCCGACCGCTGGGGGCGACTGCGCGTCGTGCTGCTGGGCCAGGCGCTGCTCGCGGCATCCCTCGTCTTCGCGATCGCGTGGAACGACCAGGCCTGGGGCGTCATGACCGCGCTGATCCTCCTCGGGCTCGGCTGGAGCGCCGCGACCGTGGCCGGCGCAGCGCTGCTCACCGAGGCATCCGCTCCGGAGCTGCGCACCCGCCGGCAGGGACGCAGCGATTCCCTGATGAGCCTGTCCGCCGCTGCCGGTGCCGTACTGGCGGGCGTCGTGCTGTCGAACTTCCAGTACGCGGGCCTCGGTGTCGCGGCGTTCGCGCTGGTGATCGCGATCACCGCGCTGTCGCCGTACGGCCGAATGCCCCGCGTGGCCGAGACCCGATGAAGCCGTGGTCCGGCACAGGTGAGGCGTACGCCGCATCCTACGCGGCACTGTGCGCTGGGACGGAGGACTCCGTCCTCGCCGCGGTCGAACCCGAGCCCACGATGCGCGCTGTCGCGGCGCGCATCCATCCCGGCATCCGGATCGTGGACGCCGCCCTGCCGCACCTGCCGTACCCGGACGGCGTCTTCCATGCGGTGACGGCGAACTTCGTGCTCAACCACGTCGCCGATCCGCGCGCGTCGGCGGCGGAGCTCGCGAGGATCGCGGTGCCGGGCGGCATGCTCGTGGCGACCACGTGGGTGCGTTCGCCGTCGTGGTTCTGGCTGGACGTGTGCGAGCGTGCCGGGCTCGAGCCGCCGACGGGGAAGAAGCTGCCTGCCGAGAAGGACTTCGACCGATCCACGACCGGGTTCGCGGCCATGCTGGGAGAGGGGCGCTGGCGCGACGTCTCGACCACCGAGATCACCTGGATCTGGCGGGTGGCGCCCGAGATCCTGTGGGCGTCTGCGGAAGGGGGCGTGGCCTCCGCCGGCGCGTTCTACAGGGCGCTGGACGCAGAAGGCCGTCGCGCCTTCCGCCGGGGATTCGATCTCGTCGCCGCTGAACGCTCCGAGGGCGACACCGTTCCGCTCGAGCACACCGCCGTCGTCGCCGTCGGCGCGGCACCCCCGTCCCCGTAGAATCGAAGGGCTATGGCTACTCCGCACCCCCTCACCACGACCGCCAGTGGTGCCGACGTCCGTGTCCGCTTCTGCCCCTCTCCGACCGGCCTGCCGCACGTCGGCATGGTGCGCACCGCGCTGTACAACTGGGCGTACGCCCGGCACAACGGCGGCAAGCTCGTGTTCCGGATCGAGGACACGGATGCCGCGCGGGACAGCGAGGAGAGCTTCCGCCAGCTCGTCGACGCGCTGACGTGGCTGAAGATCGACTGGGACGAGGGCGTCGAGGTCGGCGGCCCGCACGCGCCGTACCGCCAGTCGCAGCGCCACGAGATCTACCGCGAGGTCATCGACAAGCTGCTCGCCACCGGGGCCCTCTACGAGAGCTACTCGAACGCCGAGGAGATCGACGCCCGCAACGAGGCCAACGGCCGCGCCAAGCAGTTGGGCTACGACAACTTCGACCGCGACCTCACCGAGGAGCAGAAGGCGGCGTTCCGCGCCGAGGGGCGTCAGCCGGCCCTCCGGCTCCGCGTGCCGGACGAGGACCTCACCTACGTGGACCTGATCCGCGGTGAGGTGACGTTCCCGGCGGGCTCGTTCCCGGACTTCGTCGTCGTGCGCCCCAACGGCGTGCCGCTGTACACGTTCGTGAATCCGGTGGACGACGCGCTGATGGGCATCACGCACGTCCTGCGCGGCGAGGATCTCATGCCCTCGACCGCTCGTCAGCTGTCGCTGTACGCGGCGCTCATCGAGGCCGGCGTGACGTCGTTCGTTCCCCGCTTCGCGCACATGCCGCTGGTGCTGGGGGAGACCGGCAACAAGAAGCTCTCCAAGCGCGACCCGCAGGCCGACCTCTTCCTGCACCGCGAGCGCGGGTTCATCCACGAAGGGCTCCTGAACTACCTCGCGCTGCTGGGCTGGTCCATCGGTCCTGACCGCGACGTGTTCTCCCTCGAGGAGTTCATCGCGGCGTTCGACATCGAGAACGTCAACCCGAACCCGGCGCGCTTCGACCAGAAGAAGGCCGAGTCCATCAACGGCGACCACATCCGGATGCTGGACGAGAAGGACTTCGCCGAGCGGATCGTGCCGTATCTCGCCGCTGCGGGCCTCTTCGACGAGCCGACACATGAGCAGCTCGTACTGGCGTTCCGTGCGGCGCCGCTCGTGCAGGAGCGCGTCCAGCTGCTGGGGGACGTGCCCGGAATGCTCGGCTTCCTGTTCGCGGACGAGGTGTCGTACGACGCGGATGCCCTGAAGGGCCTGCCGGCGAACGCGGTCGAGGTGCTGCAGGCGTGCGTCGCGGCGCTCGAACCGCTGACCGAGTTCACGCCCTCGGCGATCCAGGATGCCCTGGCGAAGGCCCTGGTCGAGGATCTCGGGCTGAAGCCGCGTGTCGCGTACGGTCCGCCGCGAGTGGCGATCACCGGTCGCCGGGTGTCGCCCCCGCTGTTCGAGTCGATGGAGCTGCTCGGCAAGGACGCGACGCTCGCACGTCTGCGCGCCTTGTCGCAGATCCTCGCCGCCTGAGCAACCCCCTCGGCGACGCGGTCGCCTCGTCGTAGCCTGATCCTCCCGTCCGAAGGAGGAGATGACCATGGCTGAAGAAGTCCGCTCGGTGGCGACCGTCGAGCTGGGCCGGTATCTCGGACTCTGGTACGAGATCGGCCGGTTGCCGTTGCGGTTCGAGGATGACGAGGCCAGCGACGTGACCGCGGAGTACTCGCTGAACGACGACGGCACGGTGCGTGTCGACAACCGCTGCCTCGACGCGAAGGGCGAGCCGACTCAGGCGGTCGGCGAGGCGGTTCCGGACGGGGAGCATCCGGGAAGGCTGCGGGTGTCGTTCCTCCCGGACGCCCTGCGGTGGATCCCGTTCACCCGTGCGGACTACTGGATCCTGCGGCTGGACGAGGACTACCGCCACGCCCTCGTCGGCACCCCGGATCGGAAGTACCTGTGGTTCCTGTCCCGCCGCCCGGCTGTAGAGCAGAGCGTCGAGGAGGAGTTCCTGCAGGCCGCCAGGGACCAGGGGTTCGACCTCGACGGATGGATCAGGGCGGAGCAGTCCGGGAACGTCGTGCAGATGTGACCGCGCCACGCGCGGCGGATCGGCTCCATTTGGAACCTGTCTCGGCGTCGGGTAAGCTTGAACCTCGGTGCGAGGCTCCGGTTTCGCCCTTGGGGTATGGTGTAATTGGCAACACGGCTGATTCTGGTTCAGTTGTTCTTGGTTCGAGTCCAGGTACCCCAGCACAGTGAGGATCCCCGTTTCGGCGGGGATTTCGTGCTTTCAGATCCCGTCGGCGCAGGCGTAGCATCGCGCGCATGAGCATCAGACTGGAGAACGTCGGCATCGCGGTCCGCGACATCGAGGCAGCGATCGCCTTCTTCACCGACCTCGGTCTCACGGTCCTCGGCCGGGACACGGTCAGCGGAGAGTGGGCGGACACCGCTGTCGGACTCGACGGCAACCATGCCTCGATCGCGATGCTGCAGACTCCGGACGGCAGCGGGCGGCTCGAACTGTTCGAGTACATCCACCCGGAGGCGATCGAGACCGAGCCCACGCGTCCGAACGAGATCGGCATGCACCGCGTCGCCTTCGCGGTGGACGACCTGGATGCGTCTCTCGAGATCGCCGCGCGCCACGGTTGTCATCCGCTGCGCGGCGTCGCGGACTACGAAGGCGTCTACCGGCTCACGTATCTCCGGGGACCCAGCGGCATCCTCGTCATGCTGGCGCAGGATCTGCGGGGCGGGTGACTCAGCGGCCGGATCCGTCTCCGTGCTCGGCGCGCCTGCTCCCGACCCCGGGGATGTCGTTCTGGGGCGAGATGTCGGGGACTTCGCCCTGCTCGTCATCGTCGACCTCGACCGCGTCGACCGCCCCGCTGTCGGCGCCCTCGCCGCCCGGCGGCACGGCCGCGATCCGCTCGTCATCGTCCTCGTGGCGCTGGGTGTCGGTCATCGGCCACCTCCTTCGATGACGAACACGCTACGGATCTCCGGGCGTCGCGCCGAGAGCCTTGACAGCGCCTAATCGGTGAGCCAGACCCAGCCGAGTCCGAGCAGCAGCGGGACCAGTGGTGCGAGCACCGCCGCGACGACCGGGCCGAGGCGTGCCCGCGTGTCGAGCGATCGCGCCGCCGCGGACAGCGAGTCGCCCGCGGTGCGGTGAGCCCCGGCATCCACCACAGGGGCGGCCTCGTCGCGATACAGGGCCGTGCGGCGGCCGAAACGGTCGTGCAGTACGCCGACGACCGTCAGGAAGGCCCGCAACTGTGCCGGGTCGGTCAGATCGACCGGATCCAGGTACACGTGCAGCGTGCCGTCCACGATCTCCAGATCGCAGTCGGCGGCGTGATCGAGCAGGATCGCCATGAGGTCGGGTGTGAGCAGATAGAGCGCGTCGACCTCGTAACCGGTCGGGACCGACACGGCGAACACGTCGCTGAAGCCGCCCTCGAGGGTGAGCTCGTGCCGGCCGCGCGGGACGCGCGGCAACGCGCTCAGAGCACCCCGTGCGTTCCGCGAACGCAGCACGATCCGAGGCGCCTCGGCGGTCAGCGGGATGCGCACCATCTGGGTGGTGTGCACGCTCGCTCCCTCGCCGTCGCCGACGCTGAACACCCGCCGCGCCGTGTCGAAGGGCACGGGGGACGAGGCATCCAGATAGTCCATAGTGGTGCGGGCCGAGCGGTCGATCTGCTCGTCGATCGAACCTCCCCAGATCCGATCGCTCACGTCGGCGACGTACGCCCAGCCTGCATCGTCGGCCAATGACCACAGCAGCGCCCGCTGACGGATGCCGCGGCGCACCGCCGTCGCGACGTACGCGACGGCGGCGGCGCCGACGAACGCGACGACCACCTGCGCCAGCAGCAGCTCCGCGCCCCCCAGGGCGAAGCCGACGGGCAGGAGGTAGAACATCACGGCAGCGGCGACAGCGAGATACGCCACCGCCGTCCCCGTGACGATCACGGCCCACCGCTGCCGAAGCGGTGTCGACTGCGCGCGTTCGTAGGCGTGTATCAGCGACATCGGTCAGGGCTTGTAGACGATGGCGATGTACAGCTGCCCCGCCTCGCGAACCCAGGCGAGCCAACGGGGTTCGCCGAGGCCGCTCAATCGCTGGATCGGGATGACGTAGACGCCCTGTTCGGGGCGGCTGAGAGCACGGAACTGCGGCTTCTTCGAGATCCAGATCTTCCCGCCGCCATCCCACGGCTCGAGGTTCGAGTAGACGTAGCCGTGCTCGCGCAGGTTGGCCGAGTCAGCGAGTGCCTCGGCGCGAGGACGGAGCTCGGCGAGCACGTCCTCCGGCACGGTGCCGTCGAGCGTGAACGCCGCGACATCGTAGACGTTGTCGTCCCCGTAGTCGCGCGTCGCCACGAGGGCGAGCTCGGTGACGCCCTTGTCGGAACTGCCGGTCCACAGGGCGTGCGATTCCTTGGCCCGCTTGTTCATGAGGAATCCGCCGAAGTTCACCTTCTGGAAGGCGAAGTCGTCGAGCTTGGCGGCGATCTCTGCACGTGAGGTCATGGGTTTCCTGTCGTTCGTCTGCCGGGGTCGTCGCCCCGCTTCCTTGTCGAAGCTACGTGACCGTCCGCCATACCGATCACGACTTCGAACGATCCCGAACGGCGCGTGCTGGTCAGGCGGGGATGCCGCTCCCGACCTCGCTCGACGAGCCCTCCGTCGCGCGCCGGGGCTCCGTGCGCACCGCCGGACCCCCTCGTACGCCGAGACGCCGATGGGCCCGGCCGCGCGATGCGACCGGGCCCATCGGGTTCAGATCAGAGGGGGCGGATGTTCGTCGCCTGGGGACCCTTGGGGCCCTGCTCCGTGTCGAACTCGACCTTCTGCGCTTCCTCGAGGTTGCGGTGCCCGGAGCCCTGGATCGCGCTGAAGTGCGCGAAGAGGTCGGCGGAACCGTCATCGGGAGCGATGAAGCCGTAGCCCTTGTCGGAGTTGAACCATTTGACAGTGCCAGTGGCCATGCTGCGTGTTTCCTTTGTGTTCGTGGGCCGATGTTCGGCCCGTCGTGCACTGGCGAACGATTCGACAGTGCAGTCTGTGCGCCCCTCGAATGCGGCGGCGACGATGCCGGGGATGGTGAGGGGGTGAGGCGGAGGATTCGGAGGAAAGCGGCCACCCTGCCGCAGCGCGGCATTCGGGCTGATGCACGGTCGGAGAGCCCGGCCGCCATCGTGAAGGTGTCGGCCCAGCCTAGCCCATCCCGGGCCGTGGTGCGCCCGAGCGCCGGTCACGGTCGTGAAACGATGGACGCATGACCTCAGCGAACCTGACCCGCCAGGAGACCGCCGGGCGATCCGCGTCCGTCACCGTGCGAAGCATCCGAGTCGACCTCGATCTGCGGGAGGCGCAGGATGCCGGCAGGAGCGGCTTCGGGACGACCACGACGCTGGAGTTCGGCGCCACGACGACGCAGACCTGGATCGACTTCATCGGCGAGTCCGTCGACGAGGTCGTCGTGAACGGAGCGGCGCAGGAGGTGGACTACGACGGCGCGCGCATCCGGATCACCGGCCTCGCGGCATCCAACACGGTCGTCGTGCGGGCTCGCGGGGCCTACAGTCGGTCCGGCGAGGGGCTGCATCGGTTCGTGGATCCGGTCGACGGCGCGACGTACCTGTACACGCAGTACGAGCCCGCCGACTCCCGGCGCGTCATGGCGTGCTTCGAGCAGCCGGACATGAAGGCGGAATACACATTCGTGGTGCAGGCACCGGCCGGATGGCAGGTGCTCTCCAACCAGTCCGCCGTGTCGTCGATCGAGGACGGCTCCGCGCAGACCGTCGAATTCGCACCCACCTTGCCGATCTCCAGTTACATCACCGCTGTCGCGGCAGGGCCCTACCATCGGGTCGAGGGGACGTGGCGGCGAGGTGAGCAGGTCGTCGATCTCGGCGTCCTCTGCCGCGCCTCCCTCGCGGAGCACCTCGAGGCCGATGAGATCCTCACCGTCACGCGACAGGGGCTGGACTTCTTCACCGAGGCGTTCGACTCTCCCTACCCGTGGGGCAAGTACGACCAGATCTTCGTCCCCGAGTACAACCTCGGCGCCATGGAGAACCCCGGACTGGTGACCTTCACCGAGGCGTACATCCCGCGTGGCGCGGCGACGGACGCCCAGCGCGCAGGGCGCGCGAACACGATCCTGCACGAGATGGCGCACATGTGGTTCGGCGACCTCGTCACGATGCGGTGGTGGGACGACCTGTGGTTGAAGGAGTCCTTCGCCGACTACATGGGCTCGCACGCCTCGGCGGCCGCGACCCGGTTCACGGACGCGTGGGTGACCTTCGCGAACCGCCGCAAGGCCTGGGCGTATCAGCAGGATCAGCTGCCGACCACGCATCCGATCGTCGCTGACATCCCCGACCTCGAGGCGGCCAAGCTCAACTTCGACGGCATCACCTATGCCAAGGGCGCATCCGTGCTCAAGCAGCTCGTCGCCTTCGTCGGCGAGGAGGCGTTCTTCGAAGGTGCGCGGCGCTACTTCGCCGCGCACGCGTTCGGCAATACGACCCTCGAGGACCTTCTCGCGCAGCTCGAGGAGGTGTCCGGCCGCGATGTGCGCGCCTGGTCGCGCGCCTGGCTCGAGACGACCGGTGTGTCGACGCTCTGGCTGGAGACGGATGCCCGAGGCGAGCGGATGCTGGTGCAGAGCGCGACTCGACCGCATCGTCTGCGCGTCGGGCTGTACGACCTCGTGGACGGGCGTCTCGCGCTGCGCGAGAAGGTGGAGCTCGACATCGCCGACGAGCGCACGCCGGTGGGCTTCGGCGACGCGGATCTCGTGCTGCTCAATGACGACGACCTCACGTACGCCAAGGCGCGGCTGGACGAGCGCTCACTGGTGACCGTGACGGCGGCGCTGTCGAGCCTGGAGGATGCGCTGGCGCGAGGTCTCGTCTGGTCGGCGCTGTGGAACGCGACGCGGGACGGGGAGCTTCCTGCCGCCCGCTACCTGGAGATCGTGCGCGCCCACGCCGCCGCCGAGAGGAACATCTCTCTGCTGGCGGGGGTGCTCGGCAACGCCGCATACACGCTCAGCCACTACGTCCCCGAGGCGGCGCAGGCCGGAGAGCGCTCCGCCTGGCTGTCCGCGGCGCAGCAGGCGCTGTATGCCGCCGAACCGGCCAGTGACTCCCAGCTGTCGTGGGCGAGGGCGTTCGCCACAGCCTCCGCCTATGACGCGGGTGCGGCAGCAGAGGTGCGCAGGATCCTCGCGGGAGAAGGCCCGATCGGGCTCCCCGTCGACCCGGAGCTGCGGTGGCAGTTCGTGACCGCGCTGGCGACCACGGGAAGCATCATGCCTTCCGAGATCGAGGCGGAGCGGCAGCGCGACGACACCGCCGACGGCCGGACGGCGGCGATGAGGGCGCTGGCCGCCCAACCCGATCGGTCGGTGCGGGATGCCGCCTGGCAGTCGGCCTGGACCGATGCCGGTCTGTCCAATGACCATCTCGACGCGACGATCGGAGGATTCCGCGCCGGTGGGCGCCGCGACCTGACCGCTCATCACGATCCGGACTACTTCACCCGGATCCGCCCGGCGTGGGCCGAACGGAGCATCGAGATCGCGAAGCGGCTCGTGACGGGGATGTTCCCGGTGTCCGACTCGATCGCACTCGTCGACGCCTGGCTGGCGGAGAACGAGGACGCCCCCGGCGCGCTGCGCCGGCTCCTGATCGAGCAGCGCGATCATCTGGCGCGGGATCTCCGGGTGCGGTCGTCGCAGTCGTAGTCAGTCCGCGCTGAGTTCGGCGACGGTCTCCTCCCCGATCGCCCGATGATCGGGGCGGTCGTCGCTGAGCGTGAGGAAGACCAGAGCCAGGAAAGCCGCCCACGCTCGCGCGCGCGTCCAGGTCGCCTGGTCGTACCGCCCGTCGGTCGCCTCCTGAAACCTCCGACGGCCGTCCCGATCGAACACCAGCCAGGCCGAAGCGAGATCGTAGGCGGGGTCGCCCGCGGTGACGTCCCCGAAGTCGATGAGCGCGGCGAGGTCCCCGTCGTCCACGAGGATGTTCCCGGGATGCAGGTCGCCGTGGATCCAGACGCGCTCTGCGGCGGCGGGCGCGGCGAGTCCGGCATCCCACGCTTCGCGCAACGCGGGCAGATCGGCGAACTGTTCGAGCCGCGGACGGATGGCCCCGTCGCGCGCGGACAGGGGCACGCCGCGGAACGGATTCTGCGGCGCGTCTTCGCCGGCCGGGCGGTGCAGCGCGACGAGTGCCGTGGCGAGCTGCGGTGCCCACCGACCGTTGTGTGCGCGAGGCCGGCTCATCGCGGCTGTCCCCTCGATCCACGGGACGACGGACCACGGCCAGGGGAAGGCATCACCGGGGGTCCCGGCGACGAGGGGCACCGGGGTGCGGATTCCGAGTGCGGCCAGCCGACGGGCGATGACGGGCAGGACCCGTTGCTCGTGGAGGATGAGCGAGACGGCGAGCTCGCGTCGGGGGATGCGCACGGCGAGATCGTCGCCCAGGCGCCAGATGGCGTTGTCCCACCCCTCGGCGACCAGGACGAGCGGTCGAGCGGCGAGTTCGGGCGCGGCGGAGAGCAGAAGGGTGCGCACTTGGTCCTCGCCGAGGGAGCGCTCGGCGGCGGGCGAGTCGGCCATCCTCAGAGGTCGAGCGAATCGCCGGGATCCAGCCGGAAGAACTCGCCGCCGTTCTGCGCCGTCGCCCATTCCAGCCGGCCGCGGTGCATGTCGCGTCCGATCACGGACAGCGTCATGTCGTGCACGCCGAACGCCCGCCGTGGTGCGACGGCGAGGACGAAGTCCATCGCCTCTCCGATCTTCAGCCAAGGCGCCCCCAGCGGGGCGGCGAGCGTGTCCACCGCGACGCCGTCGGGAACGGCGTAGGAGTCGCCCGGATAGTAGAGCTCCTCGTTCACCAGGACGCCGACGTTCTGGATCGCGGGCAGCGAGGCGTGGATCACGGCGTGCTCGCCGCCGAAGAACCGGAGGGTGAAGTGCCCGGCGGTCACGGTGTCGCCGGGGGAGACGACGGTGATCTCGTGGTCAGGCGCGGCTGCGGCCACCCCTGCCGGCGCGAACACCGGAGTCCCCGGCGCCTCGCGCAGGATCCGGTCCAGCTGCTCGGGCGTCCAATGATCCGGATGCTCGTGGGTGATGACGACCGCCACGGTGCCGCTGAGGTCGTCCAGCGGAGTGGTGAAGCTGCCGGGGTCGATGACGAGGGTGTCCCCGGCCTCGTCGATGCGGAGTGTGGCATGTTCGTACTTCGTGACGCGCATGTGAAGAGTCAACTCCCATCCGACGGTGTCGGCAAACCCCGTACGCGCGCGCCACGCCCGGGATGCGGCAGGCTGCGGCCTCGATTTGGCGGAGCTCGAATGCCCGTGGCATACTTGAACGGTTGTCGCGGGACGGAAACGCTCCGCAAGACGGCCCCATCGTATAGCGGCCTAGTACGCCGCCCTCTCACGGCGGTAACGCGGGTTCGAATCCCGCTGGGGTCACCGCAACACAGAAAACCCCCGGTTCGTCCGGGGGTTTTCGCGTCTCCGCATCCGATCAGGGATTCACCGGCTGCGCGTCCTCGGATTCGGCATCCGAAGTCTCGGCGTCCTCGCGGCGCAACGACATCGTCCGGAACGCGCGGTTGCTGAGCGGCACGGTCATCAGCAGCGCCATGGCCCCGCCGTAGAGCGCGAACGGCACCCACAGCGGCAGCAGTCCCGCGATCGCGCCGAATGCCGCCATGGCCACCGGCATCAGGCAGTCGTCGCCGAGTCTCAGGATCGATCCGAGTCTCCCCAGGAAGTCGGGAGCAGCGGTCGCCGCGAACGTCGCGCCGAGCAGGGCCGAGGCGAAGCCCGCGGTGACGCCGATCACGAAGCTCCCCGCGCCGACGACGAACGGCGATCCGATACCGAGCGCCACGATGCCCGCACCCTGCACGATCAGAGCGAGGAAGGCGCCGCGGGCCTCGTGCCGCGGCCGCCACCGGACGACGATCAGCGCGCCGATCATCGCCCCGCCGCCGACGAGAGCCTCGAAGATGCCGACGGCTCCGGCCCCCCAGCCGCGTTGCGTGGCCTGCAGCGGGATGCCGATCGAGATCGCGGGCCCGACGGCGAGGTTCAGTCCCGACAGCGCGATGACGAGGGTGCGAGTGGCGCGCTCGGTCCGCAGGTGCCGGAATCCGTCCGCGACGCCGCGCAGGACGCTCTGCTCGGACGAGGCGCGAGGAAGCGAGAATCGCGGTCGCAGCCAGAGCACGATGAACACGATCACGACCGTGTAGGTCAGCGTGTTCACGCCGGCGCTGCCGACGATGCCGAACAGGGCGACGAGGAAGCCTCCGGCCGCGGAGCCCGCCATCGTGCCGAGACGGGACAGCGTCTGGCTCAACGCCGAATACGCGGGCAGGTCGGATGGGGCGACGAGCTGACGGGGCATCGTCCCGGCGGCCGGCTCGAAGAACGCGTCGCAGAGTCCGAAGGCGATGCTGGCGATGAGCAGCAGCGCCACGGTCGGTGGCGTCGCGAGGCACCAGATCGCGACGGTCACGAGGACGCCGACGCGGATCGCATTGAAGACGATCATGAGACGCCGGGCGTCGCCGCGATCGGCATAGGCACCCCCGATCAGCAGCACGATCGCGCGGGGGAGCGTGCCGGCGGCGATCACGAGTCCCGCGATCGCCGGGGAGGCGATCTGCACCGCCGTCCAGGCGAAGGCGATCGTGAAGATCGCATCCCCGGCATCGGAGAGAGCTTTCACCAGCAGCCACGCCTGCACCATGCGGTCCCGCGAGAAGGCGGGGGGCCGGTGCAGCATCCGGGGTTCGGCCGTCGTGGTCACGTCACACCTCCGTCGGGAAGCCGTGGGCGAAGAAGAACACCGGAAGCCGGTCCTGTCCGTCCGAGCGGTCGATGTCGGCGCGCCACTCATCCAGCAGAGCGTTCAGGCGCTGTCCGAGGTCGCGCAGCTCATCGGGCGTCGCCCAGCTCAGCGTGTCGGTCGCGAATCCCTCGATCTCGCTGTCGCGCGAGACACGATGCCAGCGCTGCAGCAGCTCGAGCTGATGGCGGACGTTGGCCCGTTGCGCCTCCCGCGCGAGCAGGGCGTCGGCGGGGGAGGAGAAGTCCGCCTCGGACCAGCTGAACTTGCGCCGGGCGAGGCGCCACCAGCTCGTTCGCCGGTCCCCGGTCGGGTCGTCGGCCTGTTCGACGACGCCGGCCTTCTGCAGCATCCGCAGATGATGGCTGATGCTGCCCACCTGCGCGTCCAGTGCATGCGCGAGCGTTCCCACCTGGGTCGCGTCGTGCAGCACGAGGTGATCGATGATGCGCCGGCGCAGCGGATGGTGCACGGCGGTGATGACGGAGATCGGTTCCACGCAGGCAACGCTAAGCGCGGAGACCCATTCTCACAAGACTTCTTGTATATCCCGGAAAATCAGGCTTCTGAGGAGTCAAGACCCGCTCGCCGCCGCCGGCGCGACCGTCGGATCAGCCAGACGATCAGGAGCACGACTGCGGCGACCGCGAGCCAGGGCAGCAGGAAGCCGATGGCGATCACCAGAGCGTTGAGCGAGACGATCAGTCCGTTCCAGCCGGCGAGCAGGCCGTCCGAGAATCCGGCCGGATCGGCCTTCGTCGTGGTCGCCTCGGGCACGAGCTCGATCTGCAGCGACGACATGGCCACCTGATCCTCGAGCGCCGTCAACTGCTGCTGGTAGGACTCCAGCTCCGCTTGCCGATCGGTCAGCGCGACCTCGGCCTCGATCAGCTCCGAGACCGAGCCGGACTGGGACATCAGCTCGGTGAGCCGGGCGACGGACGCCTCGAGGGCGTCGACCCGTGCGCGAAGATCGATGGCCGTCGAGGTGACGTCCTGCTTGGTGATCGACGACGACAGCACCTGGCCCGTATCGCCCAGTTCCGCGATGACGGCTGTGAGCTCGGCGGACGGGACGCGGATGCTGATCCAGCCGTATCCCGGAGCAGGCTGGACGGGCAGGCTCGTGTCCGTCGTCGACGTGTTGCGCGAGACGCTCGTGCTCTCGACGTATCCGCCGTGCTGATCGGCGAGGTCGCCGATCTCGCTCACGGCATCGGACACGTCCTCGACCTCGACGCTCGCGTTCGCGGTGGCGATGATCTCGCGATCCGTCTCGGCGACGGCCGTGTCGGCCCCGGCCGCGTTCTCCTGGGCGACGCCATCCGACTGTCCGGCGCTCTCCGGCACGGCGGCGATCTCCGGCGCAGCGCCGCCCTCATCCGAGCTCGACAGCCCGACGATCGACGTGGCGGTGACCGAGTTCAGGATCGGGGGAGTGACAAGGATGCCGAGGGCGAACGCCGCCGCGATGCCGGCGCCGGTCAGCAAGCGCCGCCGGCGCCTGCCGCGCACGGCCGACGACGGGAGAACTCTCGCCGGCTCGTCTGCGATGCGGTCGAACACGGCGTCCTCGATGCGGGCCACGGCCTCATCGGACAGCTCGGGGAGAGCAGTGCTCTGCTCGTTCATGCGTCTCTCACTTCCTGGACGGTGCCGCGCAATTGCGTGCGCACACGGGAGAGACGATTGCGGACGACGGCGTGGCTGACGCCGAGCTCGTCGGCCGCTGCCTGGTAGGCGTAGCCCTCGGAGGCGCACAGCCGGAAGATCTCGCGGTCCAGTTCGCCGAGCGTTCCGATCTCGGCCGTGATGCGGGCGGCGAGCTCGGCCGAAATGACCTGCTCCTCGACGCTCACCGTGGCCGGGATCGCCTCGTCCGCAGCATCCGTCGTGTTCTCACGGTCGCGGATCCGGCGCCGCAGACGGTTCGCCGCCTGGAACCGGCAGATGGTCGCCAGCCACGGCAGCAGCGAGTCGCCCGCGAGCTCCAGCTTCGGCAGCTTCCGCCAGGCGACGACGAACGTCTCCTGCGTCACGTCCTCCGCATCCGCGGCCGAGCCGAGGATGCCGTGCGCGATCCAGTAGACCGGCCGGACGTGCGCACGGTAGATCGCGCGGAAGGCGCTCTCATCACCCGCCGCGGCCCTGGCCGCCCGTTCCTGGTCTTCCGATCGTTCCGGCATCCTGCCTCCGTTCGGTGTCTCTCACCCGGGAAGTGTCGGAGGATGCCTCATCGTCTCAGAATCGACGCGTGATCAGTGAGTGGCCTCGTGATGCGCCGCGATGGCCGTCTTCTGAGACATCCGGTCGATCAACGCCAGCGCGAGGGCGGAGATGATGAACACCATGTGGATCACGACCTGCCAGAGGACGCCGGTGGGGGTGTAGTTGCCCAGTCCGTCCACCTCGCTCTCCTTGACGCCGTCCGCATCCATGTTCCCGACAGCGATGAAGGTCTTGAGCAGGTGGATCGACGAGATCCCGATGATCGCCATTGCGAGCTTGACCTTGAGCACGTTCGCGTTGACGTGCGAGAGCCACTCCGGCTGGTCCGGGTGACCCTCCGTGTTGATCCGTGACACGAAGGTCTCGTACCCGCCGATGATCACCATGATGAGCAGGTTCGCGATCATGACCACGTCGATGAGCCCGAGCACGCTCAGCATGATGGTTGCTTCGTTGATATGGGTGATGTCGCCGAACACGTCATCGACGATGAGGTGCCACAGCTCGACCATGAAGACGACGACGTACACGACCTGAGCGATGATCAGGCCCAGATACAGGGGCGCCTGCAGCCACCGGCTGACGAAGATCAGGGAGGCGATCGCACGCGCCCAGCCGTTGCGGGGTGTGGTCTCGAGCGGGTCGGCAGAGGTGTCGATCTGAGAAGTCACGGCGACTATTCCATCATGGCCGATCGGGCCCGGGAACCTCCGCTACGATGAATACCTGCGAGAGGGAGTATCCCGTCCTCGCGCCCTCGTCATCACGAGCACCGACAGCGTTGCTCCGGGGGTGCGGCGCACTCGGTGCGTGGGAGAGACTTTCGGTTCTTTCCCGTCCCCTCTCGAAAGGTGCCGTGCGCCCTTGGTAATCCCCGTCTGGTTCGAAGTCACCTCGCTGGTGGTCCTCACCCTCATCCTCATCGGCGACCTGCTTCTCGTGCGCCTGCGGCCGCACATCCCCTCGACCAAGGAGTCCTCCCTGTGGGTGGCCTTCTACGTCGGCCTCGCCCTGGTCTTCGCGGGTCTTCTCTACTTCATCGCCGGAGGCCAGTACGCCGGCGAGTTCCTCACCGGCTGGGCGCTCGAGTACAGCCTGTCGATCGACAACCTGTTCGTGTTCGTGCTGATCATGGCGCAGTTCGCCGTGCCGCGGCGTCTGCAGCAGCAGGTGCTGATGGTCGGCATCATCATCGCGCTCGTGCTGCGCGGCATCTTCATCCTGCTGGGCGTCGCGATCATCGAGAACTTCTCGCCGATCTTCTACATCTTCGGCGCCTTCCTCATCTGGACGGCGATCCGTCAGGCCATGCCCGAGGGCGACCATGAGGGCGAGGCCAAGCGCGAGAACTTCATCGTCCGGATGCTGCGCCGCCGGATCGACATCAGCGACGAGTACGACGAGGGCAAGCTCCGCACGGTCGTCGACGGCAAGCGCATGTGGACGCCGATGATCATGGTGTTCGTCGCGATCGGGGTCACCGACCTGATGTTCGCGATCGACTCGATCCCCGCGATCTTCAGCATCACGCACAACAGCTTCCTGGTCTTCACCGCGAACATCTTCGCGCTCATGGGCCTGCGTCAGCTGTACTTCCTGCTCGGCGATCTGCTGGACCGCCTGCGCTACCTCCACTACGGCATCGCCGTCATTCTCGGCTTCATCGGCGTGAAGCTCATCCTGCACGCGATGCACGTCAACGAGCTGCCGTTCATCAACGGCGGACAGCACATCGAGTGGGCGCCGGACATCCCGATCTGGCTGTCGCTCACCGTCATCCTCGTCTCGATGGGCGTCGCCACGATCGCCAGCCTCATCGCCTCGGCGAAGGACAAGCGTCGCGCTCCGCAGGAGCTGCACCCGGAGCCGCCGACCCACTGACCGTGGTCATGATGGCGAGGACCACCCGTCGCAGCGGTGTAAACTGACCGGCATGCGGCGGGTGGTTCTCCTTCTTAGCAGCCGCGACGAGACCTCGATCTAGGCCTTTCTCGTCGCGGAGTCCCGCGTGGGCCGCCCTGCGATTCCAGGAGACGAAAGACGCATGACCATCGACCCGACCGACATTCCCGCCCGCCCGCGCACCCTCGCCGAGAAGGTGTGGCACGACCATCTCGTCGTGAGAGGCGAGAACGGCGAACCCGACCTCATCTACATCGACCTGCACCTGGTGCACGAGGTCACCAGCCCCCAGGCGTTCGACGGCCTGCGCACCGAGGGCCGTCCGCTGCGCCGGCTCGACCTCACGATCGCGACCGAGGATCACAACACCCCGACCCTCGACATCGACAAGCCGATCGCGGACCTCACCAGTCGAACCCAGATCGACACCCTGCGCCGCAACGCCGAGGAGTTCGGCGTGCGCATCCACTCGCTGGGTGATGCCGAGCAGGGGATCGTGCACGTCGTCGGTCCGCAGCTCGGCCTGACGATGCCCGGGATCACGGTCGTGTGCGGCGACTCGCACACGTCGACGCACGGTGCGTTCGGCGCCATGGCCTTCGGCATCGGCACCAGTGAGGTCGAGCACGTCATGGCGACGCAGACGCTGCCTCTGAAGCCCTTCAAGACCATGGCCATCACGGTCGAGGGCGAGCTGAAGCCCGGCGTCAGCGCCAAGGACATCATCCTCGCAGTGATCGCGAAGATCGGCACCGGCGGCGGCCAGGGCTACGTCCTGGAGTTCCGAGGCAGTGCGATCCGCGCGCTCTCCATGGAAGGGCGCATGACGATCTGCAACATGTCGATCGAAGCCGGTGCCCGGGCCGGCATGGTCGCACCCGACGAGACCACCTTCGCCTACGTCAAGGACAAGCCGCACGCGCCTCAAGGGCAGGACTGGGAGGATGCCGTCGCCTACTGGCGGACGCTGCCCACCGACGAGGGGGCGGTGTTCGACGCCGAGGTGTTCATCGACGCCGATGAACTCGAGCCCTTCGTCACCTGGGGCACCAACCCCGGGCAGGGCAGTTCGCTGTCGGCATCCGTTCCCGACCCGGCGCAGATCTCGGACCCGAACGAGCGCGCCGCGGCGGAGCGCGCGCTGGAGTACATGGACCTGACGCCGGGCACTCCGCTCAAGGACGTCCCGGTGGACGCCGTGTTCATGGGCTCCTGCACGAACAGCCGGATCGAGGACCTGAGGGCCTTCGCGTCGATCGTGAAGGGGCGGAAGAAGGCCGACGGCGTGCGCGTCATGGTCGTCCCCGGCTCCGCTCGCGTGCGCCTGGAGGCCGAGGCCGAGGGCCTGGACAGGATCTTCACCGACTTCGGTGCGGAGTGGCGCTTCGCGGGATGCTCGATGTGCCTGGGCATGAACCCGGATCAGCTCGCACCGGGCGAGCGCTGCGCCTCCACCTCGAACCGCAACTTCGAGGGCCGGCAGGGCAAGGGCGGACGGACGCACCTCGTCTCGCCGCTCGTCGCGGCGGCGACCGCGGTGCGCGGCACGCTGTCCAGCCCGAGCGATCTCGCACCGATCGAAGAGATGGCGGGAGTCTGAGCCATGGAGAAGTTCACCACGCACACCGGCGTCGCAGCCCCGCTGAAGCGATCGAACGTCGACACCGACCAGATCATCCCCGCGGTCTTCCTCAAAAGGGTCACCAAGACCGGATTCGACGATGCGCTGTTCCACGCGTGGCGCCAGGATCCGGACTTCGTGCTCAACCGGGACGCGTTCCAGGGGGCATCCGTCCTCGTCGCCGGACCCGACTTCGGAACCGGATCCAGCCGCGAGCACGCCGTCTGGGCGCTGCGCGACTACGGCTTCAAGGTGGTGCTGAGCCCGCGGTTCGCCGACATCTTCCGCGGCAATTCCGGCAAGCAGGGACTGCTCGCCGCCACGATCTCCGAGCAGGACCTGGAGACGATCTGGACGCTGATCGACGAGGAGCCCGGCCGCTCCATCACGGTCGATCTCGAGGCGCGCACCGCCACGATCGGTCGCTTCCAGGCCACCATCGGGGTGGACGATTACACTAGATGGCGGCTCCTCGAAGGGCTCGATGACATCGGGCTCACGCTGCGCAATGAAGACAAGATCGCGCAGTTCGAGGCCCGCCGCGAATCGTGGCGGCCACGGACCCTTCCCGTTCGCTGAGCGGGGACCGTGAGCCTGGGGCATCCGCCCCGGCGGCTGACGCCGTGATCCGTGGAAGTGAAGTGAGGCCCCGAATGACGACACCCCTGCGCGACGTACTCCAGGACGGCCTTCCCTCGTTGAGCGGGGATGTCATCGCCATCCGCGGAGGGCACCCGCTGCGGGGACGCGTCGATGTGAAGGGCGCGAAGAACCTCGCCACCAAGGCGATGGTCGCCACTCTCCTCGGCGAGACCTCCAGCACGCTGCGCGACGTGCCCGACCTCAGCGACGTCGCCGTGGTGCGCTCGCTCCTCGAGGTCCACGGCGTCCGGGTGGAGGAGGGCGATGAGCCAGGCTCCCTCGTCTTCGACCCCAGCGGCGTCGAATCCGCCCACATGGAGGAGATCGACGCGCACGCCGGCGCATCCCGCATCCCGATCCTGTTCTGCGGCCCGCTGCTGCACCGGCTCGGCCAGGCGTTCATCCCCGACCTCGGCGGCTGCCGCATCGGCGACCGCCCGATCGACTTCCACCTCGACGCGCTGCGCAAGTTCGGTGCGATCGTCGAGAAGCTGCCCAGCGGCATCCGCCTGTCGGCCCCGCAGCGCCTGCACGGTGCCAGCATCCACCTGCCGTATCCGAGCGTCGGGGCGACCGAGCAGGTGCTGCTGACGGCCGTCCGCGCCCAGGGGACCACGGAGCTGCGCAACGCGGCGATCGAGCCCGAGATCATGGACCTGATCGCCGTGCTGCAGAAGATGGGCGCGATCATCTCCTACGAGCCGAACCGCGTGATTCTCATCGAGGGCGTCGACAGCCTGCGCGGCTACGACCACCGCTCGATCTTCGACCGCAACGAGGCAGCCTCCTGGGCGTCCGCCGCACTCGCGACAGATGGCGAGATCTTCGTCGGCGGAGCGAAGCAGCAGGAGATGCTCACGTTCCTCAACGTCTTCCGCAAGGCGGGCGGCTGGTTCGACATCCAGGAGGACGGCATCCTGTTCCGCCGAGGCGGAGATCTCCAGCCCGTGATCGTCGAGACCGACGTGCACCCGGGCTTCATGACCGACTGGCAGCAGCCGCTCATCGTGGCTCTCACGCAGGCCGACGGGCGCTCGATCGTCCACGAGACGGTGTACGAGAACCGGTTCGGATTCACGCAGGCTCTCGTCAAGATGGGCGCCGACATCGTCGTGCACCCGCACGGTCTGCAGGACGGACCGCGCCGCGTGCCGCGTCGTGAGCTCGAGCAGGCCGCCGTCATCACAGGCCCCACGCCGCTGCACGGCGCCGACATCGTCGTTCCGGATCTGCGCGGCGGGTACAGCCACGTGATCGCAGCGCTGACCGCTCAGGGCCAGTCGCAGGTCTCGGGCGTCGACATCCTCAGCCGCGGATACGAGAAGTTCCTGGCCAAGCTCGACGCCCTGGGCGCCGACTTCGACGTCGTCCGGTGAGCGACATGGGCTCCCGGTCACCCGAGAAGTCCCGTCCGAGTCTGTTCTGGCTGCTCGCGATCGTGGTCATCCCGATGGTGTCCTACCTGTCGAAGATGACCTTCATCGGGCGGGAGAAGCTGCCCCGCGAGGGCGCCTACGTGCTCGCCCCGAACCACTACTCGGAGTTCGACCCGCTCATCGTGGCGGCCGCGGTGTGGCGCCTGGGGCGTGCGCCGCGCTTCATGGCGAAGGAGAGCCTGTTCCGGGTTCCGGTCGTCGGGGCGGCGCTGCGGGCGACCGGCATGATCCCGGTTGCGCGCGCCTCGTCCGCGTCGGCGGCGAAGCAGACGATGGCACAGTCCACCGAGCTCGTGGAGCACGGCCGGGGCGTGATCGTGTACCCGGAGGGGACGCTGACGCGCGATCCCGCCCTGTGGCCGATGCGCGGCAAGTCCGGTGCGGTCCGGCTGGCGCTGGCGGGCGACATCCCGCTCATCCCGATGGCGCAGTGGGGCACGCAGGACATCATGGGTCGTTACGAGAAGGGCCTGAAGCTGTGGCCGCCGCGCAAGCCCGTCCGGATCATCATCGGCGACCCGATCGACCTGTCCGATCTGAGGGGGCGCGCCGGCGACGCCACGGCGCTCAACGAGGCCACCGCCCGTCTGATGGACGCGATCACCGCCCTGCTCGAGCAGATCCGCAACGAGAAGGCTCCCGCCGAACGGTGGAACCCGGCCGATCACGGCCAGAAGGAGACCGGACGCCTTGACTCCTAGACGAATCCCCGCCACGGGCCCCAGAGTGGTCGTCGTCGGCGCCGGAAGCTGGGGCACGACTTTCGGAAAGATCCTCGCCGACGGCGGCGCCCGGGTGACGATGTGGGCGCGCCGGCCCGAGCTCGCGCAGGAGATCGCGGAGGCGAAGCGCAACTCGCGATACCTGCCGGGGATCAACCTGCCCCGCTCGATCGATGCGACGCACGACCTCGCGGCTGCGCTCGACGGCGCAGAGCAGATCTACCTCTCGGTGCCCAGCCAGACCTTGCGCGAGAATCTCAAGACGCTGCGCCCCCTGATCGCGGAGGGACCCGCGCCGATCGTCAGCCTGATGAAGGGCGTCGAGCGAGGCACCGGGCAGCGGATGAGTCAGGTCATCGAGCACGAGCTCGACTGCGATCCCGCGCGCATCGCAGTGGCGTCCGGACCCAATCTGGCGCTCGAGATCGCCCGCGAGCAGCCCACGGCAGCGGTGATCTCCTCGCGCAGTCAGGACACCGCCGACACGGTGGCCAGGGCAGCGCGCAACTCCTACTTCCGCACGTTCGTGAACACGGACGTGATCGGGACCGAGTTCGGCGGCGTGCTGAAGAACCTCATCGCCGTGGCGATCGGGATCGTGGACGGCGTCGGATACGGCGAGAACACGAAGGCGTCGATCATCACCCGCGGTCTCGTGGAGATGACGGACTTCGCGGTCGCCTACGGCGCTCAGCCCGGGACCCTGCAGGGACTCGCCGGCCTCGGAGACCTGATCGCCACGTGCCAGTCGCCGCTGAGCCGCAACAACACGGCCGGACGGCTGCTCGGACAGGGATACGGATTCCAGGACGTGGTCGCGCAGATGCAGCAGACCGCCGAGGGGCTCGCCTCGGTGGCGCCCATCCTGCAGCTCGCGCACGAGGCCGACGTGGACATGCCCATCGTGCAGCAGGTGAAGATGGTGCTCGACGGCACCATGAACCCGCGCGACATCGCGCCGCACCTGACGACAGACGACGACACCCCGCAGGGGGAGAGGACCAATCATGGCAAAGCAGACGGTGGTGGTGCTCTTCGGCGGGCGTTCCAGCGAGCACTCGATCAGCTCCGCGACGGCGGGCGGGGTGCTGCAGGCGATCGATCGTGACCGGTACGAGGTGATCCCGGTCGGGATCACCCGCGAGGGCGCGTTCGTCCTCGAAGCGGACGACCCGGAGAAGTTCGCCCTGGACGCGGCGCATCTGCCCGAGGTGGCGGACAACGGCACGCGGATCCTCTGGCCAGAGCCCGGAGGGGACCGCACGCTGCGCGTCGTGGCGCCGGACGGCTCGATCACGGGCCATGGCGAGATCGACGTGGTGCTGCCGATCCTGCACGGCCCGCACGGCGAGGACGGCACGATCCAGGGGTTCTTCGACACGCTGGAGGTGCCGTACGCCGGAGGCGGCGTGCTGGATTCCGCGCTGTGCATGGACAAGCACTTCATGAAGATCGCGCTGCAGGCGGCGGGCATCCAGGTCGCCCCCTGGATGACGATCCGTCGCCGCGACTGGGCGGCGGACACCGAGCTCGTGCGCGCCACCGCCACAGCCTTCGGCCTGCCGCTGTTCGTCAAGCCGGCCAGGGCCGGCTCCAGCGTCGGAGTCTCGAAGGTGTCCGATCCCTCCGAGCTCGATGCCGCGCTGGAGGTTGCCTTCGCCGAGGACGACAAGGTCCTCATCGAGTCGGGTGTCTCCGGCCGCGAGATCGAGGTCGCGATCCTCGACCGCGCCGACGGTCCCCGTGCCTCGGTGCCGGGGGAGATCGTCCTCACCTCGCGCGGCTTCTACGACTTCGAGGGCAAGTACCTGGGCGGCGACGGCGTGGACGTCATCTGCCCGGCGACCCTGACGGATGCTGAGACCGCCGCGATCCAGGAGGTCGGCGTCCGCGCCTTCGAGGCGGTCGACGGCCGCGGCCTCGCCCGCGTCGACATGTTCCTGACACCGGCGGGGGAGCTCGTGGTGAACGAGCTGAACACCATGCCCGGCTTCACGCCGATCTCGATGTTCCCGAAGTGCTGGATCGCGTCCGGGCTGACCTACACCGAGCTCATCACCGAGCTCATCGAAGCCGGGCTGCGCGACTGAGGGGCGTCAGCTCTCGGCATCCGGGTCGTAGTCCTCGGGCAGTTCATCCGGGGCGGTGCACTTGCCGTCCGCGGGGATGGAGGTGACCGCACCCACGATGCCGCGGTTGCTGATCACGTCGTTGGAGCTCACGACGCCGGTGTCGATGTACATCTGCACCGCGGGCTCGCGGCCGTAGGTCGTGAGCCGCACCATCGGCGTCTCGGAGGCGTCGACCAGCCAGTCCACGCCCTCGAGCGTCACGCACTGCAACTCGCTGGTCGGCGCAGGCTTCTCCAGGCCGCAGGTCAGCAGGATGGCGGAGGAAGGTGCGCCCCAGGCCGCGGTCGCCTGGGCATCCGTCCAGCGCCGGTCCTGGCCCGCCAGCGTGTTCGTGTTCTGCAGGCTGACGATCACCTCGGCGCAGAGCGGGTCGTTGGCGGCGGGCGCGGGCTCGAGATGCACGGTGCTCGCGCACCCGCCGAGCAGGGCCGTTCCGAGCAGCAGAACGGCGGCGGCGGCGAGACGGGAACGCATGCTTCCAGGCTACCTTTGACTGCATGCCCTCCCGTTCAGCCGACGATGATCCGCGCCTGTCCGAGCTCTCCGAGGGGCGGATCCTGCAGGCGATCCTGACCAGGACGCCGCCCGCGAGTCACACCCTGCTCGGGCCCGGCGACGACGCGGCCGTCATCGCCGCGCCGAGCGGCTCCGTCGTCGCCACCACCGACACGCTCGTGCACGGGCCGGACTTCCGCCTCGCCTGGTCCAGCGGCCATGACCTCGGATGGAAGGCCGCCGCCGTGAACCTCGCCGACATCGCGGCGATGGGGGCGCGGCCCACGGCGCTGCTCGTCGCGCTGGCTGTTCCCCGCGACATGCGCCTGTCCTTCGTCGAGCGGCTCGCCGACGGCGTCCGAGACGCCTGCGACGCGCTCGCTCCCGGGTGCGCGGTCGTGGGAGGGGACCTGACCACGTCGGACGTGCTGACGATCGCCGTCACGGCGCTCGGCGATCTGGAAGGACGCGCACCGGTCACCCGCTCCGGTGCCAGGCCCGGCGATGTCGTCGCCATCGCCGGCGAGGTCGGCCACGCCGCACGCGGTCTCGCTGTACTGTTCGGACGCTTCCGCGACGGGGATCGTCCCGTCCCCGTGGACCCCGCGCTGCTCGCGGAGGGAGAAGCGGATGCCGTGGCGGCGCAATTGCGCCCGCGCCCGCCGATCGGGCTGGGCGCCGCCGCCGCGACAGCCGGTGCGACCGCCCTGATGGATGTCTCGGACGGGCTGGCGCTGGACGCCGGTCGGTTGGCGGACGCTTCGGAGGTGACGCTGGAACTCCACGGCGACCGACTGGGGGCGGCCCCTCGGCGCGCCCTGGCCGGAGGCGAGGACCACGCGCTGCTGGCGACGTTCCCCCCGGACCGGCTGGCTCCGGGATTCCGAGAGATCGGGATCGTGCGCGAGCGCGGTTCCGCCGCCGTCCTGTGCGACGGCGCTCCGGTCGACGTCTCGGGCTGGGATCCCTACCGTGACTGGGACGCGACCGCGGGCTGAGCCCACCACAGCGCCGTGTCGCCGTAGACCTTTGCACGCACCTGCTCGAGCCCGGCGGCGGCGAGATCCGGCGGCGTGGAGCGCTTCGCGCGTTCGATGACGACCAGGGCGTCGTCGGCCAGCAGAGGAGCGAGCGCAAGGAGGTCAGCGGTCATCGCCGCGTCGTCGAGGTCGTAGGGCGGGTCGGAGAACACCAGGTCGAAGGGTCCGGAAGCACGCAGCAGAAACGCGTGCACGCCGAGATGGTGCACCCGGGCGGGCCTGCCCGTAGCGCGCGAGACCGCGTCCGCGTTGCGCCGGACGATGCCTGCCGCGGCCTTGGACAGTTCGACGAGGTCGGCGGAGGCAGCCCCCCGGCTGAGAGCCTCGAGTCCGAGCGCACCCGAACCCGCGTAGAGGTCCAGCGTCCGCGCGCCGGTCACGGCATCAGCCGACTCCAGCGCACCGAAGAGCGACTCGCGCACGCGGTCGCTCGTGGGACGCGTGCCCGCCGAGGGAACCGCGAGGCGCAGTCCTCCGGCGTCTCCCGCGATGATCCTGGTCACCCGTTCACCCTAAGGCACCGGGGTGACGGCGGCCTCGACGCTGCCGGCGACGTCCCCGGTCCCTTCTAGACTCGAAGCCATGTCCTTGAGTCTCGACGCGCCGCTGACCGTCGCGCTCGGCGACAAGGCGGCGAAGCCGCTCGAGCGCGCCTTCGGCATGACGACGGTGTCCGACCTCGTGACGCACTACCCGCGCCGCTACGCCGACCCGGGTGAGCTCACGCCCATCCTCCAGCTCCCGGTGGGGGAGATGGTCACCATCGTCGCCGAGATCCTCTCCACCAGCGTGCGCGTCATGCGCAACCGACCCGGAGCCATGGTCGAGGTCCGGATCGGTGACGGCATGGGCACGCTGTCGCTGACGTTCTTCGCGAAGAACAAGGGGCAGGCCGACTGGCGTGCGCAGCAGATGACGGCCGGCCGCCGGGGGATCTTCTCGGGCAAGGTCGGCGAGTATCACGGCCAGCAGCAGCTGGCGCATCCGCAGGTCGAGCTCTTCGACGACGAGGAGGAGGCCCGCAAGCGCGCCGACGCCCGCTCCGCCCGCCCGATCCCGATCTACCCGGCGACGGCCGCGGTGGCGAGCATGACGGTGCAGCGGCACATCGAGCGGGTGCTGCCCGAGCTCGGAGCCATCCCGGACCCGCTGCCCGAGGAGGTCCGCCGGAGTGAGGGGCTGCTGGACGCCAGGACGGCGCTCATCCAGATCCACCGGCCCGAGACGCGCAACGACATCGACCCGGCCGTGCGGACTCTGCGGATGCACGAGGCGATCGTCCTGCAGGCGGCGCTGCTGCAGCAGCGCGCGTTCGTGCGGATGCTGAGCGCGACCCGCCGGCCCGCGGAGCCCGGTGGGCTGCTCGAGAGGTTCGATGCGGCGCTGCCCTATGAGCTCACTGCGGATCAGAAGACCGTGGGCGCCGAGGTCGCGGAGGATCTGGTCGGGAACTGGCCGATGAACAGGCTGGTGCAGGGCGAGGTCGGTTCGGGGAAGACACTCGTCGCGCTGCGCGCCATGCTCCAAGTGGCCGAATCCGGCGGGCAGTCCGCCCTGATCGCCCCGACCGAGGTACTCGCAGGACAGCATCTGCGCTCGATCACGAAGATGCTCGGTCCCGAGCTCGCACCGCAGCTGATGCCGACGCTGCTCACGGGGCAGATGTCCGCTCCGGAACGGCGCAGGGCCGCGCTGCGCGTGGCGTCCGGTCAGGCTCTGATCGTGGTGGGCACGCACGCGCTGCTGGGGGAGAAGACGACCTTCGCCGATCTCGGTCTCGTCGTCGTCGACGAGCAGCACCGCTTCGGCGTCGAGCAGCGCGAGGCCCTGCGCGCCAAGGGATCGAGTCCGCACGCGCTGGTGCTCACGGCGACGCCGATTCCGCGGACGGTCGCGATGACGGTCTTCGGCGATCTCGACACGTCCGTCATCCGCACCATGCCGTCCGGTCGCGCCGGAATCGAGAGCTTCGTCGCCCCGCTCGCCGAGCATCCGGGCTGGTTCGCCCGCGTCTTCGAGCGCGCGGCGGAAGAGGTCGATCAGGGGCGCCAGGTCTTCGTCGTGTGCGCCGCGATCGACACCGCCGCGAAGACCGGCGAGGTCGGGGATCAGCCGCCGCCGGAAGGAGCGTCGGGTCCGCGCTGGGGTGTCGTCCAGCTGGACGAGGCGCTCGCAACGCACCCGAGGATCGCGAAGCTGCGCCGCGCGGTGCTCCACGGCCGGATGCCCGCGGAGGAGAAGGATGCCGTGATGCAGGCGTTCGCGCGCGGGGAGATCGACGTGCTCATCGCGACGACGGTGATCGAAGTGGGAGTCGACGTGCCGAACGCTTCCACCATGATCATCCTCGACGCGGATCGCTTCGGGGTCTCCCAGCTGCATCAGCTGCGCGGGCGCGTCGGCCGCGGAGGCGTTCCCGGCCTGTGCCTGCTGGTGACCGAGGCGGAGGAGGGCACGCTCGCCCGGGATCGGGTGGAAGCGGTCGCTGCGACGCTGGACGGGTTCGCCCTCGCCGAGGTCGACCTTGAGCTGCGCGGCGAGGGGGACGTGCTGGGGGCGACCCAGTCCGGCGTGCGCTCCTCGCTCAAGCTGCTGCGGGTGGTGAAGGACACCGCGCTCATCGCCAGGGCGAGGCGGCTCGCCGAGGACATCCTCGAGGAGGATCCGCTGCTGGACCGGCATCCCGGTCTGCACGACGCGATCGCACGGCGCGTGACGGCCGAGGACCGCGCGGCGCTCGCGAAGAACTGAGGGATTCCTGCCCTAGGCTGGGACGCATGCGCCGTACTGAGCGATCGAAGGAGTCGAAGTGAGCAGCCGGATCGCCGTGGTGCCGGGTTCCTTCGACCCGCCGACCCTGGGTCACCTCGATGTCATCCGTCGCGCGGCGAAGCTGTACGACGAGCTCCACGTCCTCGTGGTGCACAACCCGGGCAAGGAGGCGATGCTCCCCATCGCCCAGCGCATGAGCCTGCTGGAGCGATCGATCTCGGACGACGGGATGCCGGGGAACATCATCGTCGGCTCGTGGAGCATGGGCCTGCTGGTCGACTACGCGCGAGACGTGAACGCCGGGGTGCTCGTGAAGGGCATCCGCTCGCAGATCGACGTCGCGTACGAGTCGCCCATGGCGATCGTGAACCGCCACCTCGCGGACATCGAGACGGTGTTCCTGCTGCCCGACCCGTCGCACGCACTCGTCTCGAGTTCTCTGGTCCGGCAGGTCGCGGGTCTGGGCGGGGACGTGTCGCCCTTCGTTCCGCCGGCGGTGGCCGAGTTCCTGGACACCGGAGCGCGCGGCATCTGAGCCGGTAGAATCGAAGCGTGAAATCCCGACTCAACGGCCCCTTCGTGCTGCCCGTCCGCGACATCGTCCGGCATCCGGGCGAGATGCGCGAACACGCCTTCACGGTGACCCTCCCGGAGCAGTGGGGCGAGGGGATCGTCGCCTTGCAGGAGGGTTCCGACCTCGATCTCGACGTGCGTCTGGAGTCCGTCCACGAGGGGATTCTCGTGTCCGGAACGGCCGACGGAACCTATGAAGGCGTGTGCGGACGGTGCCTCACCGACATCGCTGCGCCTGTCGAAGTCGAGTTCCAGGAGCTTTTCGCGTATCCTGGAGAAGAAGAAACTGACTTCGAGGTTCAAGACGACCACGTGGATCTTGAAACTCTTGTCAGGGATGCGACCGTTTTGGCGCTTCCATTTCAGCCGGTGTGTCAGCCGGATTGCCCGGGTCTGGACCCGATCACGGGTGAGCGACTGACCGAGAGCACCGGGGCGGAGACAGCCGCTCCCATCGATCCTCGATGGAGTGCGCTCCAACAGATCGCAGACCAGGGGAGTGCGGAAGACAGCCGCGCGCCCGAGAACACAGAAGAGAGTTAGCCATGGCCGGTAACCCCCCGAAGCGCAAGGTTTCCCGTTCCAACACCCGCTCGCGTCGCGCGCAGTGGAAGGCGGCGCCCGTCGCGCTCGTCAAGACCGTCGAGAACGGCAAGGTCGTCTACAGCCGCCCGCACCAGGCGAAGGTCGTCACCGACTCGCAGGGCACCGAGCTCTTCCTCGAGTACAAGGGCCGCAAGGTCGCAGACGTCTGAATCACGGTCGCAGGATCGTGACGGAGGTCCCCGGGGGGACGGCGCCTCTCGCAGCCAAGCTCAGGGTCGATATCGACCCTGAGCTTCTGGCGTTGGCGCTGACCCACCGTTCGTACGCGTACGAGCACGGCGGGATCCCGCACAACGAGCGACTGGAGTTCCTGGGCGACTCGGTGCTCGGGCAGGCGGTGACCGTCATGCTGTTCACCACGCAGCCCGACCTCGACGAAGGCCAGCTCGCCAAGCGGCGGGCCAGCGTCGTCTCGACCGTCGCGCTGGCCGAGGTCGCGCGCGGCATCGGGCTGGGCGAACATCTTCTGCTCGGCCGCGGCGAGGAGCAGACCGGCGGACGCGACAAGGACTCGATCCTCGCGGACACGATGGAGGCCGTGATCGGCGCCACGTACCTGTCTGCCGGCCCCGAGCACGCCACCAAGCTGGTGCTGCGGCTCACCGAGCCACTGCTCGCCGACCCGGAGCGGTACGGCGCGGCGATGGATCCCAAGACGAGCCTGCAGGAGCTCGCCGCTCGGCTCGGATCTCCGCCGCCGCAGTACTCGGTGCAGTCGGACGGTCCCGATCACGATCGTCGATTCACCGCGACCGTGGTGGTCGGCGACGTCACCACCACCGGAGACGGGACCAGCAAGAAGACCGCCGAGATGGCCGCTGCGCTCACCGCGTGGCGGGTGCTCAGCGATCGTGCCTGAGCTCCCCGAGGTCGAGGTCGTCCGTGCCGGCCTCGCTCCTGCCGTCGTCGGGGCGACGGTCTCGTCGGTGTCGGTCCTCGACGAGCGCGCTCTGACGCGGCATCCCGCCGGGGCCGCCGACTTCGCAGCACAGCTGGAAGGCGCGGGCATCGTCGCGGCCGCGCGCCGCGGCAAGTTCCTCTGGATGCCGTTGACCGGTGCGGAGCGCGCGTTGACGGCCCATCTCGGGATGAGCGGGCAGCTGCTTCTGCGCGCCCCGGATGCTCCGGCGGAGCGGCACGAGCGGATCCGGCTCGGCATCGAGCATCCGCGGCACGGCTCGCTCGCGGTCGTCTTCGCCGACCAGCGGACGTTCGGATCGCTCGCCGTCGACGACCTCGTCGCCGACGGCGAGGACCTCATCCCCACGCAAGTCCGGCACATCGCGCGTGATGCGATGGACCCGCACTTCGACGACGAGGCCTTCGTCGTGGCTGTCCGCCGACGCGCGAGCGCGATCAAGCGCATCCTGCTGGATCAGACGCTCATCAGCGGTGTGGGGAACATCTACGCCGACGAGTCGCTCTGGGCCGCGCGCATCCACCCCGAGACCCAGGGGCGCATGTTGTCGGCGCGCGCGGTGCGGCGTCTGCTCGGCGAGGTGCGCCTCGTCCTCGACAAGGCCCTCGCCGAGGGCGGCACGAGCTTCGATGCGCAGTATGTGAACGTGAACGGTCAGGCCGGTTACTTCGCGCACTCTCTGAACGCCTACGGGCGCACCGGGCAGGCCTGTCCGAGGTGCGGCGGCCCGATCCGGCGTGACGCGTTCATGAACCGCTCCAGTCACTACTGCCCGCGGTGCCAGCGGAGACGCTGACTCTTCCCTGCTTACCAGCACCCGCAGGACGGGCAGGGCGCTTAGCGCGATCGAGTCGATTCAGCTCATCGCGGCGATCACCTGCACAGTCTGACCCACCCGCAGCACGAACGAACACGTCTGCGTCGCTCCTCCACGCGTCTTCGAACGTCCGCGCTCGTCGCCACCACGGGAAGCCGTGCGATTGGTCTTCTCGATCCTGATGGCGACCATGGCGCCGACGGCGGACGCCGCAGAGCGCCCGGCGTCGCGGCCCGCGCTCAGGCCTCCGCGAAGGACCGCGCCAGCAGCGGGCGCGTCACGCGGGTGCTCGCCCACACGACGGCGACACCCGCAGCCACGACGAGCGCGATCGTCGCGAGGGAGATCGGGGCGACGATCATCGCGATTCCGATCAGCGGGAAGATCAGCAGCGCCGCGCACAGAGCGGCGCCGATGGTCGTGAGCAGCAGCGGTGCCATCACCGCGCGGCGACGCGCACTGTCCAGCGTCTGCAGCGGCATCCCGAGGTGATGCAGGCTCCGGTGCAGGTCCCGCTGATCCAGGATCTCGGCGGCCTGGTTCACGCCGACGGACGCGGCGACCATGAGGAACGAGCCGATGAGCGTGATGATGAGGCCGGTGCGGATGTCCGCGGCCAGCGCGATGTCTGCCGGTGCGGAAGATGCGCTCATCACGTCCATGACTGCGACGCCGCTGCCGGCGAAGACGGCCATGAAGCTCGCCATGGTCACTCCGCTCACCTGACGCCATGCGGCCTTCGGCGACTCCAGCACCATGCGTGCCGACAGCAGGCGCTCCGGACGCTCGGCGCGGCGCAACTGCCTCCTGGCCTGCACGGCCACGGCCCACGGACCGATGAGGTTCAGGATGGCGAGGCCGACGGCGAACAGTCCCGCGACGACGAGGATCGTGACGACGATCCCGCCGATGCCGGGGAAGACCTGCATCGCGACGAATGCGGCCGCGACGGCCGTGACGCCGAGCACGGCGCGAAGCCAGTGCGCCTTCGGCACGTCCGTGCGCATGCGCACGCCCAGCGGGGAGACCACGACGCGGCGCAGACCGATCACGGCGCTGATCGCGGCCAGCAGAAGCACTCCGAGGACGACGACGGCGATCAGCCATGCCGGAAGCAGTACACCGGCCCAGCCGAGGGGCTCGCCGCGGAACGGGATGAGTCCGATCGCCGGTGACAAGGCCAGGTAGCCGGCGACGCCGGCCAGCGCGCCGACTGCGGCGACCGCCACGGATTCGACGACGGTGGCGATGACGACGCCGCCCGGAGCGACGCCGAGCAGCCGCAGCGTGGAGAGGCGCTCGTCTCGCCGCCGCGCCGACAGCCGGGCGGCCGCTCCGCCGAGTCCCGCCAGCGGCACGACGAGGAGCACGAGCGCGATCGCGGCGAGTCCCTGGTACAGGACTCCCTCGGGGTCGTTCCAGGTCCAGAAGGTCTGCGCTCCGCCGATCACGGTGAGCACGAGAGCCGTGACGATGCCGAACGCGACGATCGGCAGTGCGACGATCGATCCTGCGCCCGGTGCGGGGCGCAGCAGCAGCGCGAGCACGCGGGGGTTCACGCGGCCACCTCCGTCGGGAGGATCCGCCCGTCGCGGACGAGGACGATGCGCGAGCATCGCTCGGCGATCGAGGCGTCGTGCGTGACCAGCACGAGGGTGCGCCCCTGTCCTGTGGTCGACCACAGCAGCGCGTTCATCACCTCGGAGGAGGTCTGCGAGTCGAGCGCACCGGTCGGCTCGTCGGCGAAGACGACCTGTGCGCCGGTGACCTGAGCGCGCGCGATCGCGACCCGCTGCGCCTGCCCGCCCGAGAGCTCGCCGATCCGACGCTGCTCCATTCCGGCGAGCCCGAGGGCGGCGAGCCACCCGGCCGCATGCTCCTCGGCGGCACGACGCGGCGTGCCGTTGATCATCAGCGCCAGGGCGACGTTCTCGATCGCCGTGAGCTCGGGGATCAGCAGACCCTGCTGGAAGACGAAGCCGAAGGACTCGCGGCGCAGCCGCGAGCGCTCCGACTCGTTCATGCCGGTGACGTCGACGGCGGCGCCGGATGCCGGAGCGAACGTGACGCGCCCGGCATCCGGCGCCGTGATCCCGGCGAGCACGTGCAACAGGGTCGTCTTGCCCGACCCGGACGCGCCCATGATCGCCACGGACTCGCCGCGTGTCACGGCGAGGTCGACCCCCGCCAGAGCGCGAGTGGTGCCGAAGGTCTTCTGAAGGGATTGCGCGGTGAGGACGGGGATGTTCATGCCTTCCAGCCTGATCGACCGTCGGGCGCGGGACATCCGTCCGCGGATGCAGTTGTCGCCGCATCCGTCATCCGTCAGGATGATCCCCGCTCAGCCGAGCTTCTTCTGCCAGGCGCCCGCGTACGAGACGGGAGCGAACCCGATCCGCTCGTTGATGTCGAGCATCGGCCGGTTCTCCTCCGCATTGAACGTGGACACGCGCGGCGAGTCGGGGGCGATCTCGCGCCACCGGAGCAGGTTCGCGCACTTCACGAGCATCCCGAGCCGGTGTCCGCGGTGCTCGCGCAGGACGAGCGTGCAGAACTGGTGCGTGACCTCGCTGCGGTCCGCGCCGATGACGAGCTCGTTGAACGCGGCAAGCCGTCCGGTCGGCACGTGCAGAACGGCGGCGACCGACATCGTCTGTCCGCCCTCGGTCAGCCGTGCCTCACGGCGTTCGACACGTGCCGCGTCCCAGGTCTCCTCATCGATCTCGAGAGCTCCGGCCGGGACATCCGTCGACATGCGCGACAGCGCCCACGCATAGCCCTCCGCCAGGTCCGGAGGGGTCGGGATCGTCCAATCGACGAGCCGGTAGTCCGGCCCGGCCGCGGCGATCGAATCGTCGAGTGCCTGGCGCACATCGTCCATGGGGCCTGCGAGGTCGAAGGCGCTGTTGCGCTCGACCTGCTCCAGGACGAAGCCGTCGTGCGCGAGCAGCCGGGCGAGGGGAGTGTCGGCGACGACGCCCCAGCCCGTGGCCGGAGAGATCGTGGCGCCGGCGGTGGCTCCGGGGTGCAGCGTCCAGGTCTGCATCACCGCGCGTCCGAGCGCATGCGTCTCCTCCTCGGCACGTGCGAGGAGGGCGTCCTCGATGCCGCGCCCCCAGTTCTCCGGGAGCACCATCAGGTCGAACTGCGTGCTCGTCGGTTCGGCCGTCGCGTGACTGACGATCACGCATCCGACGACGGCCCCCTCCTCGCGCACGACGAAGATCCGCTGCACCTCGTCGTCGGTGTCGCGCAATCCGGCCAGCATCTCCGCCGGCGTCTGCGCCAGGTCGTCGGTGCCGGCGTCATTGCGGCACACGGCGTTGTTCAGGGCGACGACGGCGAGGAAGTCCGCGGCGTCCTCGGCATCCGGGGTCTGCGGGAGGACGAGCTCCTCGAGCAGCAGGGTGTCGGTCATGTCAGGTCCTTCTTCCAGGCGCCTTCGTAGGCGAAGGCTTCGAAGCCGATCTCCTCGTTGATCGAGAGCATCGGCCGGTTCTCCTCGGCGTTGTAGGTGATCACCCGCGGCGAGTCGGGATGCGCGTCGCGCCAGGCCAGGAGCCCGGCGGTCTTGACGAGCATGCCCAGGCGATGGCCGCGGTGCTCAGCCAGCACGAGCGTGTCGTACTGATGGGTGACGGATCCCGGGTCCGTGCTCATGGTGAGCTCGTTGAACGCGCACAGCTCACCGGTTTCGATGTGCTGGGCAGCGGTGACCTGCAGCGACCAGCCCTTCTGCGCGGTGCGCTCGTCCTCCCGGGCGACGCGCGCGGCGTCCCAGGTCTCCTCGGGCATCCCGAGCTCGGCGTCCGGGGCGTCCGTGGACATGCGCGACTTCATCCAGGCGTACCCGTCGACGTACTCGACGGGGGTCGGGAGCATCCACCGCACGACCCGGTACTCCGCGGCGTGTGCCGCGGCCTCGTCCCGCAGCGTCGTCAGGCGATCGACGGTGCTGGCGGTCCAGGTCAGCGCGCTGGCGCGCTCGACCTGCTCGAGCCGGAATCCGTTGCGCGCGAGGAATCGCGCGGCCCGGTCCGCGGGCACCGAGCCGAACCCGGTCGGGGATGCGAGTGGCGCGGCATCCGATCCGTCCTCGTGATGCTCGGCCCAGTGCAGGATCTTCTCGGCTCCGGCCTCGCGTGCGACGGACTCGACATGCGCATAGGCCGCGCGACCGATGCCCTGTCCCCACGCGCGCCGCAGCACGGCGAGGCCGATCATCGCGGTGCGGCCGTCGTCGTCCATGAAGCGGTCCAGCGCGCAGCAGCCGACGATCTCGCCGTCCTGCTCGATGTACCACTGACGTCGATCGCGGTCGGGCGTGCCGTAGAGCAGCGGAAGCAGCGTGTCCGCATCGAGAGCGTCGTCGTCGCGCCCCGTCGTCTCCAGGATCGAGGCGTTGCGCACTTCGGCGTACTCCCGCAGAAGCGGGGTGGGGGCTGCACCCGCCCGTGCGGGAAGCACGAGCGGGTGCAGCGTGGCGGTGTCGGTGAGCGGAACGCTCATGTCGTCTCCTTCGGTCAGCGCAGCTGGCGCTGCAGGTCGAACGTCAGCAGGGTGAGGGCCTCGTGCTGGGTGAGGTTCGGCGCGCCGGGGAAGAACGACGGCACGTCGATGGACGCCGACGGAGTCCGACGACGCTGCGTCCTCAGAAGCAGCCAGAGACCGATCCGCAGGGACAGCCGGTCGGCCAGAGCGAGCTCCGTGCGGTCGACCGGGACGGGGATCTCGAGGATTTCCCGGTCCTCGGGACAGGGAGGGTGGGACGTGCTGCGATGCAGCTGTGCGATGGTCACGATGTACTCGTTTCAGTGGTGATGGTGATGGATGCCCGGCGACGAGGTCGGGACGGCGAGGCGTCCGCGGACTGCGGAGCCGGAGACGGCCGAGGAAGCGGATATGCGTGCGCGAAGGCAGCGGATCCGACGGCGGCGGAGAGGGACGGCCGTGACGCGGAAGGTCAGAGGGACGTGGCGCGCGGAATGCGGCGGAGAGGCGCCCACTGAGGACGCGCGATCTCAGGCTGCGGTTCTACGACAGCGCGGTGCGACCGCCGCCGAAGGATGCGGTTACCGAGTGCGCAGGACGCGCCGCCCCGAAGGCGTGCGTATCGAGGCCTGTGGCCTGTGCGTTGAGCTGAATCATCATCGGTAACCTCCTTTCGTGTGGCGATCCGGAGTGCAACGGTAGCGAACCGCGCGGGTCGCGTCAAGGATTCTCACAGGAAGTCGGCGTGTCGCGGCGTGTCGGATCGTTCGCTGTCCCGTGTGGGATGCCGGTCCTGGCGCGGGATTCCGGTAGCGTAGCGGCCGTGATTCTCCCCGGTCGAGTGGTGCCCGCATGCACCTGAAGAGCCTGACGCTGAAGGGCTTCAAGTCGTTCGCGCAGCCGACCTCGTTCGTCTTCGAGCCGGGTGTGACCTGCATCGTCGGCCCCAACGGATCCGGCAAGTCCAATGTCGTCGACGCGCTCGCCTGGGTGATGGGGGAGCAGGGGGCGAAGACGCTGCGTGGCGGGAAGATGGAGGACGTCATCTTCGCCGGCACCTCCACCCGCGGACCGCTGGGCCGTGCCGAGGTGCAGTTGACGATCGACAACAGCGACGGCGCGCTTCCGATCGAGTACGCCGAGGTCACCATCAGCCGCACGCTGTTCCGCAACGGATCGAGCGAGTACGCGATCAATGGGGCGAGCTGCCGGCTGCTGGACGTGCAGGAGCTTCTGAGCGATTCCGGGCTCGGACGCGAGATGCACGTGATCGTCGGTCAGGGCCGGCTCGACACCGTGCTGCAGGCCTCTCCGGAGGATCGTCGCGGGTTCATCGAGGAGGCCGCCGGCATCCTCAAGCATCGCCGCCGCAAGGAGAAGACGCTCCGCAAGCTCGATGCGATGGAGACCAATCTCACGCGTCTCAGCGATCTCGCCGGGGAGATCCGTCGCCAGTTGAAGCCGCTCGGACGGCAGGCCGAGATCGCGCGCGAGGCGCAGACGATCGCCGCAGTCGTTCGGGACGCCAAGGCACGGATCTTCGCCGACGACGTCGTGGCGCTGCGGACAGCTCTGGCCGATCACACGCGCACGGAGCAGGAGCGCCACACCGAACGACTGGTGCTCACCGATCAGGCGGATCAGGTCCGCGCCGAGATCGCGCGGCTGGAGGCCGATCAGAACTCTGCGGCCGTCGACGCGGCTCGGAGCGTCGCGTTCGGGCTCGAGCAGGTGCAGGAGCGCATGCGCGGCCTGTACACGCTGGCGAACCAGCGGCTCGCGCTGCTCGGTTCCGAGGAGGACGACGCCGCCGTGACGACCGTGACGGTCACGCAGGCGACGATCGATGAGGCCAAGGAGGAGGTCACGACGATCTCCGAGGGGCTCGGAGACGCGCAGGACGCCGCGGCCGCCGCCAGCCGCGAGGTGATCCAGGCGCGTGCGGAACTGGACACGCTCGACGTGGACATCGCCGAGCAGAGCGCACTCGTCTCCGAGTACGACATGCGGCTGACGACGCTGCGGGGGAACGCGGAGGCCGCGGCATCCGCCCTCGCCGCCGTCCGTGGCGCCGTGCTGCGGCAGGAGAACGCTCTCGAGGCGGCGCACACGCGCCGACGCGAGGCGGCCGAGGCTCTTGAGGCGATCGAGGATGCCGAGGCCCCGGAAGGCACGGCGGCCGAGCACACCGCGGCCTACGAGGCCGCGCAGGCCGCGGCCACGGCGGCCGAGACCGAACGCGACGGACTGCGTGAGCGTCTGCACGCCGCCGAACGCGAGGTGGACGCGCTGACGGCGAAGACAGCGGCGCTGAGCAGCGCTCTGTCGTTGTCCGGCGGATCCGCCGAGATCGTGAAGGCGGGCGGACCGGGTGTCCGTGGGCTGGTCGGCGATGCCGTCCAGGTGCGTGCCGGGTTCGAGGCCGCGGTCGCGGCCGTGCTCGGTCCCCTCGCCGAGGGAGTGCTCGTCGACAGCGTCGACGATGCGATCGCGCTGATCGACGGGGCGGACCGCGGTGTCGTCGACTTCGTGATCGCCGATGCGCCCGGTCCGGCCGCATCCGAGCTCCGGATCGGCGGGGTGACGGCGGCGACCGAGGTCGTGACGGCCCCTGACGGCGTGCTCGGCGTGCTCTCCCACGTGCTGATCGCCGAGGATCTGTCCGCGGCGCGTAAGGCGCGTGCGGCGCTGGACTCGCTGGCGGACACGACGACCACGGTCGTCACGACCGGTGGCGACGTCTTGACGGCGCACACCCTGCGATCCGGTTCGGGCTCCGAACGATCGCGCCTCGAGCTCGCCGCTGAGCGAGATGCAGCCGCGGAGCGCCTGGACGAGATCCGCGTGATCGTCGATTCGCTGCGCGACGCCCGCGAGGAGGCGTCCGAGCGCGTCGAGAGCGCGCGGCGCCACGCGAAGGAGAGCCTGCGGCTGCTGCGCGAGCACGACGCGGCGCTGGCGACCTATGCCGAGCAGGTCAACCGCGTCACGGTCCAGCACGAGTCCGCCGTGGCGGAGTGCGAGCGCCTCGAAGCGGGGCTCGCCCAGGCGCAGGCGGCCGTCGCGGATGCCGAGGAGGCCGCGGCTTCGGCGAAGGCCGAGGTCGAGGCGGCGGAATCGGCACCGCGCCCCGTTCTGGACGCCTCCGCGCGAGACGGCCTGCTGGAAGCGCTGGAGGCGGCCCGCGAGGGAGAGGTGCGCGCCCGGCTCGAGATCGAGACGCTGCGCGAACGGGTGCGATCCGCACAGGCGCGGGTCGCCGCGCTGGAGCGCCAGCGCGAGCAGGAGAGGGATGCCGCGGCCGAGGCCGCTCGACGTGCCGTGATCCGGCGGGCGCAACGGGAGGCGGCGAGCGGCGTCGCCGAGGAGCTGCCGCGGATCCTGGATTCGCTCGATCGGTCCGTGACGGAGGCGCGGGTGGCCCTCGCCGAGGCGGAAGCCGCACGGTCGGCGCAGAACGAGGAGCTCACGGGTCTCCGCGCCCAGGAGCGCAGCCTGCGCGATCGCCTGGCCGGACTCACTGAGAGCGTGCACGGACTCGAACTGCAGATCCACGAGAAGAAGCTGCACCTGACGAGCCTGCTCGAGCGAGTGGCCAGTGAGCTCGCGCTGGACGAAGATATTCTCGTTGCGGAATATGGGCCGGACCAGCTCGTCCCACGCGACCCGACGGAGCAGCAGTCGGCCGAGGCCGGGACCCTCGTCGAGGACGCCGAAGAGGCTGCGGCCGACGGCGGCGGCGTCCCGTACGACCGTCGTGTGCAGGAGCGTCGACTGCGCGAGGCCGAGCGCAAGCTGACCCAGCTCGGCCGGGTCAACCCGCTCGCTCTCGAGGAGTTCGCCGCCCTGGAGCAGCGCCACGCCTTCCTCACCGAGCAGCTGGCGGATCTCACCCAGACGCGACAGGATCTCCTCACGATCATCGCCGACCTCGATGAGCGCATGCAGACGATCTTCGCGAGTGCCTTCGAGGACACCAAGCAGGCGTTCGGCGAGGTGTTCCCGCTGCTGTTCCCGGGCGGATCGGGGAGCATCTCGCTGACGAACCCCGACGACATGCTCACCACCGGGATCGAGGTCGCGGTGCGTCCGGTGGGCAAGAAGATCGAACGCCTGTCCCTCCTGTCGGGTGGGGAGCGCTCGCTGGCTGCGGTCGCATTGCTCGTCGCGATCTTCAAGGCCCGCCCCAGCCCGTTCTACATCCTCGACGAGGTCGAGGCGGCGCTCGACGACGCGAACCTCGGGCGCCTGCTGACGGTGTTCGAGCAGCTGCGGGAGAGCTCCCAACTGCTCGTCATCACCCATCAGAAGCGCACCATGGAGATCGCGGACGCCCTCTACGGCGTGTCGATGCGCCAGGACGGCGTCTCCGCCGTCGTCGGACAGCGGGTCGGCGATCGCGCCGCCGCGGCCAGCTGATCGCCGCACTCGGAACGGGACGCCTCGGCAGCGCCGCTACAGCGCGGCTTCGAACTCGGCGACCAGCGGCGCGAACTCCGGGACGTCCTGCGGCCGGTGCCGCGCACCGGTCAGCACGACGTGCCGAGCACCGTGTCGCGTGAGCGATCCGGCGATCACCTCGTACTCCTCGTTCCACCCGCCGGTCACCACGAGCGTGGGGATGCCGTCCACCGCCGACGCCCGCACGCCGTGGCCCCAGGGCAGCGTCGTCGTCGCCCACCGTTCGGCGAGGGGCCGCTCGGCCTCCCAGTTGGACGCGTCGAACGGTCCGCCGAACATCAACGGGCGCAGGATGGCCCAGAATCCACGCAGGTTCCCGGCATCCGCCTGCGACCTGGCCTCGTGCACGATGCCGATGTGCCGTTCGATCGCCGGATGTCCGCGGGCGATGTCGTAGAGGGCCGGTTCGACCAGCACGAGGCCCTTCGCCCGATTCCCCCGTGCGGCGAGCACCGCCGGGACTGCTCCGATGGAGTGCGCGAACACCAGCTCGCCGTGGGGACGAGCCGCGAAGACGATGGCCTGTTCAGGGACGGTCCTGGTCCCGAAACTCAGGAACTCGCCGCCTTCCTGTGACGGCCACGCCGACGGCCCCTGTCGACCGCTGCCATGGATGTAGAGCCGCCGAACCGCTTCCTGCATTCTGCAAGGCTAGTGGGCCGTAGGCTGGACGCATGGCGGAGAAGTCCTGGTCCCTCGGCCGCGCGCTGCGCGGCATGTTCGTCAAGCCCACCATCGACGAGACCACGTGGGAGGACCTCGAGACGGCGCTGATCACCGCGGACTTCGGCCCCGACATCACCGAGCGCATCGTCGACGAGCTGCGCGAGAAGGTCGATCGCTTCCGCACCACGGACCCCAAGGACCTGCAGCGGATGCTGCGGGAGACCCTCGAGGAGCACTTCGCGAAGTTCGACACGACGCTGAAGCTGTCCGAGCGCCCGGCGGTCGTGCTCGTCGTCGGCGTCAACGGCGTCGGGAAGACCACGACGATCGGCAAGTTCACGAAGTTCCTGCGCGGCTATCAGCGCTCGGTCGTGGTGGGCGCGGCCGACACGTTCCGGGCGGCCGCGGTCGACCAGCTCGCCACGTGGGCCCAGCGCGCGGGCGCTGCTATCGTGCGGCCGCAGCATGAGGGACAGGACCCGGCATCTGTCGCTTTCCAGACCGTCGAGTACGCCAAGAGCCAGGGCATCGAGATCGCCATCATCGACACCGCCGGGCGCCTGCACACCAAGGGCGGGCTGATGGACGAGCTGTCCAAGATCCGCCGCGTGGTCGAGAAGCAGGCGCCGATCAGCGAGGTGCTGCTGGTGCTGGATGCCACGACCGGGCAGAACGGCGTCATGCAGGCGGAGTCCTTCCTCCAGCACGCCGGCGTGACCGGACTCGTCATCACCAAGCTGGACGGTTCCGCCAAGGGCGGCTTCGTCCTCGCGGTCCAGGAGCGCACCGGCATCCCGGTCAAACTGCTCGGCCAGGGCGAGGGGATCGACGACCTGACCGGCTTCACGCCGCATGCTTTCGTGCAGGCTCTGGTCGGGCAGTGATCAGCACTACCGCGAGCGGGCGGGGACTGGTTTCATAGCGGTATGGCGATCGAACACGACTACTTCGGACTCCTGTCCTCGGGGCCGGACGGATCGATCTTCTGGTCGGAGACCGTGGAGTTCGGCGACCAGTCCGTCACGGTCGATCTGACCGCCCCGGACCAGGACGATGTGTCGCCCGATGCGCTGGACATCGCGGCAGCCCTCATCTCCGGTCTCGAAGACGTCGATGCCACGGCGCGTCGAGGGATGCTGGCCGAGGTCGACGACCGCACGAGCGAGGTGACCGAGTACATCCTGCAGCAGCAGGAGGTCTACGGCGAGGACCTCGTGGACGTCCTGGTCGACGTCTCCGGCGACGCCGCGGTCGACATCATCCGATCGCTGCGCCTGATGAGCATGACGATCCTCGCGGACGAGCACGGGGGGACCGAGCCGTTTGCCGTGCTCGAGTACGCCCTGGATGCCGATGACACCGACGACGTGCTGCTCGTGAATCTCTCGTCGGACGGCTCGGTGCAGTCGGTGATGAGCGCGGACTGAACCGCGCCGCACCGAGGTCCGGAGGAAAGTCCGAGATCCGGAGGAATGCTGACGAACCCTCCGAATCTGGGCGGTTCCTCCGGATCTCGCGTGACGCTCAGACCGCCTGAGCGAACCCCAGGTCCGCGCCCTCGGCGATGTGCGCGAGATGCGGGGGGATCTCCAGGCCCTTCGAGATCATCGACTGCGCCCAGAGGCGGCCTGCGCGGTAGGACGAACGCACCAGGGGGCCCGCGAGCACGCCCAGGAACCCGATGCGCTCGGCCTCCTCCTTGAACTCGACGAACTCGGCCGGCTTCACCCAGCGAGAGACCGGGTGATGCCGCGGCGTGGGACGCAGGTACTGCGTGATCGTGATGATGTCGCATCCCGCGTCGTGCAGGTCCTGCAGCGCCTGGATGACCTCCTCCGGCTCCTCGCCCATGCCGAGGATGAGGTTCGACTTCGTGATGAGCCCGGCATCCCGGCCCTGCGAGAGGACGCTCAGCGATCGCTCATAGGTGAACGCGGGACGGATCCGCTTGAAGATGCGCGGAACGGTCTCGACGTTGTGGGCGAAGACCTCGGGGCGCGCCTCGAAGATCTGCCCCAGGAAGGCGGGGTCGGCATTGTGCTCGTTCGCGAGCAGCTCGACGCCGGTGTTCGGGTTCAGCTGGTGGATCTTCCGGACGGTCTCGGCATTCAGCCAGGCGCCGGTGTCCGGAAGGTCGTCGCGGGCCACCGACGTGACCGTGGCGTAGCGGAGGCCCATCTGCCGCACGCTCTCGGCCACGCGGCGGGGCTCGTCGGTGTCGTAGTCCGCGGGCTTCCCGGTGTCGATCTGACAGAAGTCGCATCGCCGCGTGCACTGCGAACCTCCGATGAGGAAGGTCGCCTCCTTGTCCTCCCAGCACTCGAAGATGTTCGGGCACCCCGCCTCCTGACACACCGTGTGCAGGCCTTCGTCCTTCACGAGCGAGTGCAGCGCCTGGTACTCGGGACCGAGCTTCGCTTTCGTCTTGATCCACTCCGGCTTGCGTTCGATCGGCGTCTCTGCATTGCGGACCTCCAGGCGCAGCAGTCTGCGTCCCTCGGGGGCGGCGCTCATGCGGGCACCCCCGCGTACTCGGCGGCGAAGACCGCGGACACGTGCTCGACGATGTCGGCGGGGGAGACGTCCGCCCCCACCACCTCGCTCACCGTGGTGACTCCGGCATCCGTGATGCCGCAGGGGATGATGCCCCGGAACCCCGCCAGGGTGTTGTCGCAGTTGATGGCGAAGCCGTGCATGGTCACGCCCTGCTGCACGCGGACGCCGATGGCGGCAACCTTGTCCTCGCTGAGCGGGCGCCGCACCCACACGCCGCTGCGTCCCTCGACCTGGTAACCGTCGACGCCGAGCGGCCGCAATACCTCGATGAGCACGCGTTCGAGCCGGCGGACGTGCGCCACGACATCCATGGGCTCGGGCAGCCGCACGATCGGATAGCCGACGAGCTGACCCGGACCGTGCCAGGTGATCTTTCCGCCCCGGTCGACGTCGACGACGGGCGTGCCGTCCGTCGGTCGCTCGTGCGCCTCGGTCCGCTTTCCCGCGGTGTAGACCGCTTCGTGCTCGAGCAGGAGCAGGGTGTCGGGGCGCGAACCGGCGACCACATCGGCATGGGTGCGCCGCTGCAGGTCCCAGCCGTCCAGATAGGGGATGAACTCGGGGTCGAGTCCGGCGATCCGGATGTCGAGCATGGTTGTCCTCCACGGTTGTTGGATGCGGTCCAACAATACGCCTCTTCGGGAGGATGGGAGGCGGTACGGTGAAGGGATGACCACGGACAGTCGCGCAGGACGCCCCCGTGCCTCGTCTCGCGAGACGTTGGCGGAGGCCGCCTGCGAGCTGTTCCTCGAGCAGGGATACGAGTCCACCTCGGTTGCGGACATCACTCGCCGGGCCGGGGTCAGCCGCTCGAGCTTCTTCAACTACTTCTCCTCCAAGAGTGATGTGCTGTGGTCCGGGCTCGACGAGCGCATCGACCGGGCCATCGCCTCGCTGCAGTCGCTGGGGCCGGATGCAACAGGCGACGCCGTCCGCGGCATCCTGCTCCTGGTGGTGCGGGACTTCGCACCGGACCCGCTGGCCCTCGCGCTGCGCAACGCCGCGGCGATGGGCCTGGAGGACGAGCTCGTCCGCGACACGGGTCTGCGGCATGCGCGCCTTTCGGCGGCGATCGCGGAGGCCGCCGTCGAAGGCGGCATCGACGTGATCCGCGCGGACATCCTCGGAGCCGCGCACGCCGCGGCCGTGCTGTCCTCGCTGAGGGTGTGGGCCGAACAGGGCGCCGGCCGGGGGAGCGTGGAAACCGTGCTGCTCGACGCGCTGGGGACGATCCACGACCTCCCCTGGGGGATCTGAGGCGAATGGACCGGCCGGGCCTCTCCGTCGCCGAGCACCGCCGTCCCCTCGCGTAGAATCGGGAGCACCATGGCTACCTTTGGCACGCTCTCCGATCGGCTCACCGAGACCTTCCGCAACCTCCGCACGAAGGGGAAGCTCACCGCGAGCGACGTCGACGGCACCGTCCGCGAGATCCGTCGCGCGCTGCTGGATGCCGATGTCGCGCTCGGAGTCGTGAAGGACTTCACGGCCAAGGTCCGCGAACGCGCCCTCGGTGACGAGGTGAACAAGGCGCTCAACCCGGCGCAGCAGGTCGTGCAGATCGTCAACGAGGAGCTCATCGGCATCCTCGGCGGCGAGCAGCGTCGCCTGGAGTTCGCGAAGACTCCGCCGACCGTGATCATGCTCGCGGGCCTGCAGGGCTCCGGTAAGACCACGTTCGCCGGCAAGCTCGCCAAGCAGCTCGAGAAGGACGGGCACACGCCGCTCCTGGTCGCCGCGGACCTCCAGCGTCCCAACGCCGTGAACCAGCTGCAGGTCGTCGCTCAACAGGCCGGGGCCACGATCTACGCCCCCGAGCCCGGCAACGGGGTCGGCGACCCCGTCAAGGTGTCGCGCGGCGGCGTCGAGCACGCACGCCGTCAGCAGCACGACGTCGTCATCATCGACACCGCGGGTCGTCTCGGCGTCGACGCCGAGCTGATGAAGCAGGCCGCCGACATCCGCCGCGCCGTCGATCCGGATGAGGTCCTGTTCGTCATCGACGCCATGATCGGTCAGGATGCCGTGAACACCGCCAAGGCGTTCCAGGACGGCGTCGACTTCACCGGTGTCGTCCTGTCGAAGCTCGACGGCGACGCGCGAGGCGGTGCGGCACTGTCCGTGGCATCGGTCACGGGTCGCCCGATCATCTTCGCGTCGACGGGTGAGAACCTCGACGATCTCGAGCCGTTCCACCCCGACCGCATGGCGAGCCGCATCCTCGACCTCGGCGACATCCTCACCCTCATCGAGCAGGCGCAGCAGGCCTTCGACGAGGAGGAGGCGCGCAAGGTCGCCGACAAGCTCGCGAACGAGGCCTTCACGCTGGAGGACTTCCTCGACCAGCTTCAGCAGATGAAGAAGATGGGATCGATGAAGAAGATGCTCGGGATGCTCCCGGGCATGGGCCAGATGAAGCAGCAGCTCGACGACTTCGATGAGCGCGAGATCGATCGCACGGAGGCGATCATCCGCTCGATGACCCCGGGGGAGCGGCGCAACCCGAAGATCCTCAACGGTTCGCGTCGGCTGCGCATCGCCCGCGGTTCCGGCATGACCGTGACCGACGTCAACCAGCTCGTGCAGCGCTTCGATCAGGCGGCGAAGATGATGAAGACCGTCGCGCGCGGGGGCACGCCGCAGATCCCGGGGATGGGGCCGGTGCCCGGTATGGGACGCCCCGGCGCCTCGGCCAAGCGCGGGAAGAAGGGCAAGTCGAAGGGCCCGTCGCGGTCGGGGAACCCGGCGAAGCGCGCCGCGGAGAACGCCGGTGCTCCCGTCAGCGCCGCTCCGACGGGATCGGGCTTCGGTCTCGGCGGCGGTCAGGCCGCGCCCAGCGAGGCCGACCTCGCAGAGATCCAGAAGCTGTTCGGCAAGGGCTGAGCGCCCGCTGCCTTTCGTTCGTTGAGCGAGTCACTTCCTTTCGTTCGTTGAGCGGGTCACTTCCTTTCGTGCGTTGAGCGAGCGGAGCGAGTCGAAACGGGGTCGGTGTTGAGTCGCGTTCCGTGCGTTTCGACTCCTCGCTTCGCTCGTCGCTCAACGAACGGATGGGGTGCCGCTGGTCGCTCAACGAACGGAGACGTGATCGAGTGAGACGCCGTGCGCCTCTCGGAGAGTCGCCAGCGTGTCCTCGACCTCGGCGTCCGTCCGCTCGGCATCCCAGTCGAGCAGGGGTGCCAGGGCCGTTGCGATGGTCCGGACCGCCTCGGCATCCGCGTCGCCGGTGAAGGCCAGGCTCGTGCGGCGGAAGACGACGTCGCCCACATGGACGACCTTCTCCCGTTCGACCATCCAGACCAGTTCGCGCGTCGAGAGCGCATCGCCCAGCAGCGGCTCGTCGTGCTCCGACTCGAGGAAGTCCGCGACCTCCGCTGCCCTTGTGCCGTAGCGCGCGAAGAGCACGCGCCCTCGCACCGTGTCGCCCACGTTCTGACGGAGCCATTCGATCCGTCGACGCGGGGTCCTCGGGTACCCGTGACCGCCGCCGATCCGCACGCCTCTGGTCGTCGTGACGCGCTCGCGTCCGAGTTCCGAGAGCACCTGGTCGGCCAGGGTCTCGCCGAGCGCCCGGAACGTCGTCCACTTGCCGCCGACGAGGCTGAGCACGGCGGGCATCCCGTCATCCCGGCGGCGCTCGATCCGGTAGTCGCGCGAGACGAACCCCGGCGCCGTGTCGTCGTGGTGCGGAAGCGGGCGGATCCCCGAGTATCGGTAGACGATCTGCGAGCGGTCGACCGCGATCGCGGGGAAGACGTGCGCGATCAGTGCGAAGAAGTAGTCGACCTCCTCCTCGGTACAGCGCGCGGGCTCGCGGGGATCCGCCTCGAGATCGGTCGTGCCGACCAGGACACGGTCCTTGAGCGGGTAGATCAGCACGATCCTCCCGTCGGAGTGCTCGAAGAAGATCTCCCGCCCGCCCGTGGCGTCCAGCAGTTCGGGATGATCGAGCACGATGTGCGAGCCCTTTGTGCCGCCCATGAACGCGGTCGGAGTGCCGAGAGCGTCGTTCGTGAGGTCCGTCCAGGGGCCTGAGGCGTTGACGACGACGTCGGCGGAGACGCGGAACTCCGTTCCCGTCTCCCGGTCCCGCAGCAGCACGCCCTGTGCGTCCATGCCGACGGCCTCGACGTAGTTCAGTGCAGAGGCGCCCGGATGCGCGTCCTCGCCGTCGCGCAGCACGTCCAGCGCGAGCCGCTCGGGGTCGTGGACAGAGGCGTCGTAGTACGTCGCGGTGTATTTGACGTCCGGATCGAGTTTCGGGAGGTCGGCGAGCGACTTCCTGCGTCCGTGGAACCGGTGCCGGGGGACCGTGCCGCCGTCGCGTGAGAACGTGTCGTAGAGCAGGAGGCCGATCTTGATGAGGAACGCTCCGCGTTCCGTCGGGCGGCCCTGGCGGTGCGTGAGGAACCGCAGGGGCGCGGCGAGAATGCCCGAGAACGTCGAGTAGATCGGGATCGTCGTCTCAAGCGGCTTGACGTAGTGCGGCGCGATCTTCAGCAGGCCGTTGCGCTCCTGCACGGACTCCTTCACGAGACGGAACTCGCCGTTCTCGAGGTAGCGGATGCCGCCGTGGATCATGTGGCTGGATGCCGCCGTCGCTCCGCCGGCGAAGTCGTCGCGTTCGACCAGCAGCACATCGACGCCCTGCATCGCGAGATCCCGGAAGGTCGAGATGCCGTTGATGCCGGCCCCGATGATGAGGACGCTGGCGCGTCCGGCTTCGCGTGCCCGCCGGACCTCGTCGCGTTCGCGTGTCGTGTCACCCATCACGTCTCCCTCCCCGGAGCCTTCACGCTCTATCCTGTGGGGACCGGCACACCTGCGCAAGCGGTGTGCACATACGTGCAAGGAGGCGGACGTGGACACGGCATCCTTCCCCGATCCGCGGGCGGCCTCGGCGCTGCGCGCGGCGCAGATGTACTACCTGCAGGACATGACGATGGACGCGATCGCGCGCGAACTGGGCACCTCGCGGTCGTCGGTCTCACGACTGCTCGGCCACGCTCGGGAGACGGGGCTGGTCGAGATCCAGATCCATCCGCCCCAGGGGCAGCAGATGCGACTCGAGGAGGCGATCCGCGCTCGTTTCGGGATCGCCGCCCACGTCGTCCCGACTCCGCAGAACCTCTCGGATGTGGAGCGTTTCGAACGCGTGGCGATGAGCGCCGCGCGGCTGCTCCCGGTGTACTTCGACTCGAACATGACCCTCGGCATCGCGTGGGGTTCGACGCTGGATGCCATCAGCCGTCACCTGCCGCGCAAGGAGACGCACAACACCACGGTGGTTCAGCTCAACGGCGCAGGGAACACCTTCACCACGGGCGTCGACTACGCGAGCGAGATCCTGCATCGCTTCGGACAGGCCTTCGGATCGTCCGTCCAGCAGTTCCCGGTGCCCGCCTTCTTCGACGATCCGCGCACGAAGGATGCGATGTGGCGCGAGCGCAGCACCCGGCGTGTGCTCGATCTCCAGGCGCGGACGGACGTGATCCTCTTCGGTCTGGGCTCGCCGTTCGCGGAGGTCCCGAGCCGGGTCTACATCGGCGGCTACCTCAGCAGGGACGACTACCGGAGCCTGCGCGAGGAGCAGGTCGTCGGAGACATCGCCACCGTGTTCTACCGGCAGGACGGCACCTGGAAGGACGTCCGGCTCAACGCCCGCGCCACGGGACCGGGATTCGAGGTGCTCGCGCGGGCCGCCCGGCGGATCTGCGTCGTCTCCGGCGTGCAGAAGCTGGCGAGCCTGCGCGGCGCGATCGCCACGAAGCTCGTGACCGATCTGGTGCTCGACGAGCATCTCGCGGAGCAGCTCGTGATGTCCTGATGCACGTTCGTGCACGGCGTCTGCGGGGACGTGCGGGCATCTCCTAGGCTGTCGTCGAGACAGACAGCGCCGTCACGACGGGGGAGAACACGCTTCATGCACATCGTCGCCATCGACCAGGGCACCACCAGCACGCGGGCCATCGTCTTCGACGACCAGGGGCGCATCGTCGGCACGGGGCAGCAGGAGCACGAGCAGATCTTCGCCGGTGCGGGTCTCGTCGAGCATGACGCCTCCGAGATCTGGCAGAACGTGCTGACGGTGATCGACAGCGCGCTCGCGCAGGCAGGGGTCGCTAAGACGGACGTGGCGGGCATCGGCATCACGAACCAGCGCGAGACGGCGATCGTCTGGGACCGCCGCACCGGGGAGCCCGTGCACAACGCCATCGTGTGGCAGGACACGCGGACTCAGGACGTCGTCGACGCCCTCGCAGCGGACGGCGGCGTCCGACGCTTCGCCGAGAAGACGGGTCTGCCGCTGGCAACGTACTTCTCGGCATCCAAGATCTCCTGGATCCTGCGCAACGTGGAGGGCGTTCGCGAGCGGGCCGAAGCGGGCGATCTCCTGTTCGGCACGCCCGACACCTGGGTGCTCTGGAACCTCACCGGGGGAGCGGACGGGGGCGTGCACGCGACGGATGTCACGAACGCGAGCCGGACGCTGCTCATGGACCTGCGCACGCTCGACTGGGACGACGAGCTTCTCGCGGCCTTCGACATCCCGCGCCGTATGCTCCCCGAGATCCGCTCATCCTCCGAGGTCTACGGACATGTCACGGGTACGGCTCTGGACGGCGTCCCGATCGCCGCGATCCTCGGCGATCAGCAGGCGGCGACGTTCGGACAGGCGGCGTTCGACGCGGGCGAGTCCAAGAACACGTACGGCACCGGGAACTTCCTCATCGTGGGCACCGGCGAGCAGATCGTGGAGAGTGAGAACGGGCTCATCACAACGGTCGCCTACCGTCTCGGCGATGACGCGCCGCGCTACGCCCTCGAGGGATCGATCGCGGTGACCGGTTCGCTCGTGCAATGGCTGCGCGACAATCTCGGGATCATCTCGCGGGCGCCCGAGGTGGAGGAGCTGGCGCTCACGGTCGAGGACAACGGGGGCGTGCACATCGTGCCGGCCTTCTCGGGACTGTTCGCGCCGTACTGGCGTCCGGATGCGCGCGGCGCGATCCTCGGGCTGACCCGCTTCGCGAACAAGGGGCACATCGCCAGAGCGGCGCTCGAGGCCGTCGCCTTCCAGACGCGCGAGGTGCTGGACGCCGTGGCGGCCGACACCGGCATGGCGCTCGCGGAGCTGCGGGTGGACGGCGGCATGGCGGCGAACGCCACGCTGCTGCAGATCCAGGCGGACGTGCTGGGCGTGCCCGTGATCCGGCCGGAGGTCATCGAGACCACGGCACTGGGTGCGGCCTATGCTGCGGGTCTCGCGGTCGGCGTGTGGAAGGACCTCGATGAGCTCCGCGCCATGTGGCGCGAGGATGCTCGCTTCGAGCCGGCCGCCCCCGAGGAGGATCGCGAGCGCCGCGTGGCGCGCTGGCGCAAGGCCGTCACGCGCACGTTCGACTGGGTCGACGACTGACGTCTCAGGCGATCGAGCCCTCGGGGCCCGAACGGAACTCCCGGATCAGGTGCTGCACGACCTCGCGGAGGTCGCCGTCGGATGCCTCGGCCACGGCGATCTGTCGTTCGTAGCTCGCCCCGCCGTTCACGATCGATCCCACGCGGGCGAACTCGGCAGCGCACCCGAGATCGACGGCGACCGGTGCGAGGTCGGCGAGCAGAGCGGAGACGTGCTCGCGCACCGGGGTCTGCTCGCCCGCGGCATCCGTGATCAGGCGGGCGTCGAGCCCGTACCGGGCAGCCCGCCACTTGTTCTCGCGATGGAACCACGCGGGCATCGTCGGCAGCGTCTCGCCGGCATCCAGCATCCGGGAGAAGTGCTCGACGAGCACCTGGACGAGCGCAGCGACCGATGCCAGCTCTGCGAGCGTGGACATGCCGTCGCAGGCGCGAACCTCGATCGTGCCCCAGCGCGGTGCGGGGCGGATGTCCCAGCGGACCTCCGTGGCATCGACCAGCACGCCGGTGCGGACCATGTCGTTCAGGTAACCCTCGAACTCCGTCCAGGTGCTCAGCGCCCACGGCAGCCCTGCCGTGGGCAGCTGCTGGAACACCAGGGCCCGGTTGGATGCATAGCCCGTGCGCTCCCCGGCCCAGAACGGGCTTGAGGCGGCCAGAGCCTGAAGATGCGGGAGGAACCCGGTCAGCGCGCCGATGATGGGGAAGACCTTGTCGCGGTCGTCCACGCCGACGTGGACGTGGATGCCCCAGATCATCATGTTCCGGCCCCACCACTGCGTCCGCTCGATGAGCTTGTGGTAGCGCGTCTTGTCGGTGACCCGCTGGTCGTACCACTGCGCGAACGGGTGACTGCCGGCGGAGAGGAGTTCGACGCCGGCCGGGTCTGTCGCCGCGCGCACTGCGGAGATCGCCGCGGCGATGTCGTCGACGGCGTGCGCGACGGTGGCGCCGACGCCGCTGGTGACCTCGATGGTGTTCGTCAGCAGTTCGCCGGTGACGGTGTGGCGCTCGTCGGCGCTCTCCGCCTCCAGCGCGGCGAGCAGTTCAGGGCCGCGCCCGACGAGGTCGCCGGATGCAGGGTCGGCGAGCATGATCTCCCACTCGATGCCCACGGTGGAGCGAGCGGATTCGGCGAACGTCACGGTCACGAGCACAGTCTGACACGACCGCCTGCCGCAGCCGACGCGCGGGGACACATCGCGTTTCGCGCCCGGCGTGGGGATCTGGCAGAATAGAGGGTCGGACGGCTCGCTCGACCCTCTATCCAGCGCGCACGTCCTCCCGCAGAGCTTCCGCCGGGTGTGCACCCCACGCTCCAGGCGATCGGTTCAATATTCCTTCCACACCATTCAGGAGAATCGTGGCTGTCAAGATTCGTCTCAAGCGCCTGGGCAAGATCCGTGCGCCTTATTACCGCATCGTCGTGGCCGACTCGCGCACCAAGCGCGACGGCCGCGTGATCGAGGAGATCGGCAAGTACCACCCCACCGAGGAGCCCTCGTTCATCGAGGTCGACTCCGAGCGTGCGCAGTACTGGCTCTCCGTCGGCGCGCAGCCGACCGAGCAGGTCACCGCCATCCTCAAGATCACGGGCGACTGGGGCACGTTCAAGGGCGAGAAGGACGCGAAGTCCACGCTCAAGGTCGCCGAGGAGAAGGCTGCTTTCGAAGCGGACTCCTCGAAGAAGTCGGTCATCAAGCCGAAGGCGGAGAAGAAGGAGGAGGCTCCTGCTGAGGAGGCTCCCGCCGCTGCCGAGGCCGACGCGGAGGCCGCTGAGGCTCCCGCCGCCGACGCCGAGTAATCCGCCGTGCTGGCCGCCGCGCTCGAGCACGTCGTCAAGGGGATCGTCGATCACCCGGACGACGTCCGCGTCACCGAATCCACGTCGCCGCGAGGCGACCTTCTCGAGGTGCGCGTGCACCCCGATGACCGTGGACGCGTGATCGGGCGCGGCGGTCGCACCGCCAAGGCGCTGCGCACGCTGATCACCGCCCTCGCCGACGGACGTCGCGTTCGTGTCGACGTCGCGGACGACTGACGTGGCGGCGAAGGACCGGGCTCAGGGACGCAATCAGCTACGCGTCGGCCGGCTGGTCAAGGCGCACGGGCTCAAGGGCGCCCTGAAGCTCGAGCTGTACACCGACAACCCCGAGGGGCGTTTCGTCCCCGGCGCCGAGTTCACGTTGCAGGTGCCCGAGGCATCTCCGTGGCACGGCAAGACCATCACCGTCCGGGAGTACCGGGTGATGAACGGCAACTCCGTCGTGTTCTTCGAGGACATCGACGACCGCACCGCCGCTGAGGGCCTCGTGCGTGCGATCCTCTGGATCGATCAGGATGACGCGGAGCCCGAGGACAACGCCTGGTACGACCACCAGCTGACCGGGCTCGACGTCGTCCGCGACGACCAGGTCGTGGGCCGCGTCGTCCGCATCGACCACCTTCCCGCCCAGGATCTCCTCATCGTCCGGCCCGCCGGTGCCGACGCCGAACGGGAGATCATGGTGCCCTTCGTCGAGGCGATCGTGCCGACCGTCGACATCGAAGGCGGACGCGTCGTGGTGACCCCGCCCGCCGGCCTCTTCGAGGAGCTCCCGGACGCAGCGGTCGAAGATGCGCCGTCGGACGACGCCGCGCCCTGATCGTCCTATCCTGATCTCGTGCGCGCCCCGACTCACGACGCCCGTCCGGCACTCCGTTTCGACGTCGTCTCGATCTTCCCGTCGTACTTCGACGGTCTGACGCTCTCCCTGCTCGGCAAAGCGCAGGATGCCGGGATCATCGACCTGCGCGTCCGGGATCTGCGCGACTGGACCAGCGACCGGCATCGCACGGTGGACGACACCCCGTACGGTGGCGGTGCCGGCATGGTCATGAAGCCCGAGCCCTGGGGGCTCGCGCTCGACGAACTCGCGGCCGCGTCGGAGAGTGGCGCGCGACCGACGATCGTGTTCCCTTCTCCGGCGGGAGAGGTCTTCACGCAGGCGACCGCTCGGGACCTCGCCACCCGCGAGCACCTCATCTTCGGGTGCGGCCGCTACGAGGGCATCGACGAGCGGGTGTTCGAGTATGCTGCCGATCTCGGTGAGGTCCGGCTGATCAGCCTCGGCGACTACGTGCTGAACGGGGGAGAGGTCGCCGTCATGGCGATGATCGAGGCGATCGGCCGCCTCATCCCCGGCGTCGTGGGGAACCCCGAGAGCCTCGTCGAGGAATCCCATGAGGACGGGCTGCTCGAATACCCCTCGTACACCAAGCCGGCGCTCTGGCGGGACCGCGAGGTTCCGGGTGTGCTGCTCAGCGGCAATCACGGCGCCATCGCCGCGTGGCGACACGAGCAGCAGCTCGAGCGCACGCGCCTCCGACGCCCGGATCTCCTCGACGGCGACTCTGCCTGAACGCAGCAACGGGCAACGCGGTCAGAGCACGCGCTCGCGGTCGTCGTCGATCTCGATCACGAGTCCGGGTGGATGCCGCAGCGACAGCGCCTGACCTGCATCCAGACCTCGCAGCTCGGCCCGCAGCAGGCGCCCGATCATCTCGTGGGCGACGATGAGCGGCGGTCCGACGGCGGACCAGCCGCATTCGCTCAGCGCACGCCGCGCACGCAGGCGCGCCTGCGCATAGCTCTCGCCCCCGGGGAACGCCCAGCCGTACCGGTTCTCGGCCCGCTCGGCGCGGGCCCCGGGATACCGCTCGTCGATCTCCGCCCAGGTCATGCCAGCCATCTCGCCGTGGTCGATCTCGGCGAGATCGGCGACCTCGACGACATCCGCTCCGAGGTGTTCCGCGATGATGACCGCGGTCGCCATCGCCCGGCCGAGCGGACTGGAGCAGATCGTGCGGATGCCGCAGGGAACGAGCCGATCGGCGGCGGCTCTGGCCTGCGCGATGCCGTCGGCGGTCAGCGGCGAATCGAGTCGGCCGTGCAGCCTGCCCTCGAGATTCCAGACGGTCTGACCATGGCGGGCGAGATATGCCCGCGACGGCACATGACGATCGCGCGGAATCATGCCCTCAGGATGGCACAGCGCACGCTCCGGCGGGAGCATCGGGCACGATAGCGTCGGAGCATGAGGATCTGGTCCGTGCACCCGCGCTATCTCGACAGGCAGGGCCTCGTCGCCTGCTGGCGGGAGACGCTGCTGGCCCAGGCAGTGCTCGGCGGCGCGACCCGCGGGTACACGCGTCACCCGCAACTCGAGCGGTTCCGTGCCACCGACGACCCGGTCGCTGCGATCGGTGCGTATCTCGATGCGCTGGCCGCCGAGGCCGACGAGCGCGGCTACCGCTTCGACCGCGCTCGGATCTCCCGTCCGGGGCGGACCGCGTCCATCGAGGTCACAGACGGTCAGCTGAACCGGGAGTGGGAGCACCTCCTGGCCAAGCTCGCCACCAGGAGCCCTGAGCAGCACGCGCGGTGGCGTTCCGAGCCGAGGCCGGAGCCGCATCCGCTGTTCGCCGTCGTGCCGGGGCCCGTCGCGAGCTGGGAGCGCGCCGCGCCTGCGCGCGGCTGAGTGGACTCAGTCGACGCCGAGGAACGAACGGTCGGTGAGGATGATCGGCCCGTCATCGGTGATCGCGACGGTGTGCTCGGAGTGCGCCCCGCGCGAGCCGTCGGCGCTGCGGAGCGTCCAGCCGTCCGGGTCCGTGATCAGCTCGTCGGTCGTGGCGAGGAACCACGGCTCCAGCGCCAGGACGAGCCCGGAGCGCAGGGGGAATCCGCGGCCGGCCCTGCCGTCGTTCGCCACGTGCGGGTCGCCGTGCATCGTGCGACCGACGCCGTGACCGCCGAAGTCGGTGTTGATGCTGTAGCCCTCTCCGTGAGCGACCTGGGCGATCGCGGCGGAGATGTCCCCGATCCGGTTCCCGACCGAGGCGGCCGCGATCGCGGCATCCAGGGCCCGTTCGCTCGTGTCGATCAGACGGAGGTCCTCGTCACGTGGCGTGCCCACCACGAAGGAGACGGCGGAGTCGGCGACCCAGCCGTCCACGGAGACCGCGAAGTCGAGCGTCACGAGGTCGCCGTCGCGCAGCACGTAATCGTGCGGAAGGCCGTGCAGCACCGCGTCGTTCACCGACGTGCAGATGACCTTGCCGAACGGGCCGCGTCCGAACGACGGGGCGTAGTCGATGTAGCAGGATTCGGCGCCGGCCTTGCGGATCATGTCGTGCGCGCGGCGGTCGATCGACAGCAGGTTCGTGCCGACCTTCGTCTCCGCCCGGAGGGTCGCGAGCGTCTCGGCGACGAATCGCCCCGCTGCCCGCATCTCGTCGATCTCGGACGGAGTGCGCAGTTCGATCATGGTGTTCCTCTCGTGTGGTTCCATTCTCCCGGATGCCGAGGCGCGTCGGCTGCACCCGCTCTCAGCGAACACCTCGAAACGCGGACCTCGGGCGACGTAGCATCGCAGTATGTGGTTGCGTGAGGCGTTCTTCCGGTGGCTCATCCCGGCCGCCTTCGTGCTGCCGCTGTGGCTGCTGGTCGGATGGGGCGTGTTCTCCCGCGGCGGCTGGGCGTTCCTGTTCCTGTTCATCGGCATCCCGTCGGTGTTCCTCGGCCAGCTGATCCTCACGCTGCTCGTTCGGGCTCGGCCGTCGGTGAGGCTCACGCGCGCGGTCTCCTGGTGGGACGTCGCAGGATTCGGGTTGTGGCACGCGTTGACCATCGCGATCGGGTTCTACCCGTCCTGGTTCGCTCCCGCTCTGACCGGGGCGATCATCGTCGGCATCGCACTGGTGTGGCTGTCGCTGTGGCAGCTGTGGAGCGAAGCACGCGGGGCGGGCGGCGTCCGCGTCATCCGCACGACCTGGCAGACGCCGGTCGCCGAGGATCATGCTCGCCGGGACACGACGGACAGCGAGGTCTTCGTGATCAGGGAGAAGCCCGAGACCGACCGCTGACCGCGTTTTGGCGGCGCCGGGGATCCGTGGCAGAATAGGTCCTTGTGCCGTGACCGGCTCTGCCTCAGGGGAGCCCGCGGACATGACGTTCCGTTCAGCACACACCTTACGTATTCCTTCCAGCTTGCACCCGACCTGTGGCGGATGCAGAGAGTAGACGATCATGCAGATCCTCGATGCCGTCGACGCGGCTTCGCTCCGCTCGGACATCCCCGAGTTCTTCCCCGGCGACACCGTCAAGGTGCACGTGAACATCACCGAGGGAAACCGCTCCCGTATCCAGGTCTTCCAGGGTGTCGTCATCGGCCGTTCCGGCGACGGTGTCCGCGAGACCTTCACGGTCCGCAAGATCAGCTTCCAGGTGGGCGTCGAGCGCACCTTCCCGGTGCACTCCCCGGTGATCGACCACATCGAGGTCGTCACCCGCGGTGACGTGCGTCGCGCGAAGCTCTACTACCTGCGCAACCTCCGCGGCAAGAAGGCGAAGATCAAGGAGAAGCGCGAGAACTGATCTCCGCCTCCAATGAAGCACCCCGGGACACTCGCGTCCCGGGGTGCTTTCTTTCGGTCGGGATGTGCGAGCCTTGTAGGGCCGCACCGACGTTCGGCGTGAAACTCGTGAAGGAATGCGATGACGACTGAGTCCACCCCGGCCCCGGAACCGAAGCGGCGGCGTGGCCTCCTGATCTTCCTGCGCGATGTCCTCATCATCGTGCTGATCGCGGCGTTGGTGTCGTTCCTCGTGAAGACCTTCGTGGTCCGCTCGTTCTACATCCCCTCCGGCTCGATGGAGCAGACGCTCCTCGTGAACGACCGCATCCTGGTCGACGAGCTGACACCGCGATGGACGGGATACGAGCGCGGGGACGTCGTCGTGTTCCAGGATCCGGGCGGCTGGCTCCCTCCGGCGGCCCAGGAGCCCGCGCAGCCGCCGTTGCTCGCCTTCTTCGACGGCGTGCTCACGTTCATCGGGATCTCGGCGTCCGACTCCCAGGACCACCTCGTCAAACGGCTCATCGGGCTGCCAGGCGATCACGTGGTGTGCTGCAACTCCCTCGGTCAGATCACCGTCAACGACGCGCCGATCGACGAGCTGTCGTACCTGAACCTGCCGGAGGGCGACACGCTCGCCTCCGAGGAGCCGTTCGACGTGACCGTCCCGGAAGGCCAGCTCTGGCTGCTCGGCGACAACCGCGATCGGTCGCAGGACGCCAGAGCGCACCAGGACCTGCCCAGCGGGGGGTTCGTCCCCCTGGACAACGTCGTGGGCAAGGCGTTCCTGACGACGTGGCCGCTGGATCGCATCGGGCTGATCGACGGCCATCACGAGGTCTTCAACGGCGTGCCGGATCCTGCCTCATGACCGTCGTGGCGCCGTCCCTCCGGCTGGAGCGCTCGCTCCTGAAGGAGCACGAGCTCATCATCGCCCTCGACGAGGTGGGCCGGGGAGCACTCGCGGGTCCGGTCACGATCGGGGCCGCCGTGATGGATGCCGCGGGGGCGCGTCGTCGCATCCCGGAGGGGCTGCGCGACTCCAAGCTCATCACCGAGCGGCGCCGTCCCGACGTGGCGCGGCGTGCGGCGGCTTGGGTGCCGGCATCCGCTCTCGGCTGGGCGAGCGCTGCCGAGGTCGACGAGGTGGGGATCATGCGCGCCCTCGGGCTCGCCGCGTCCCGCGCGCTGCTGGCGATCGCCGAGCAGGGAGTCCCGGTCGACCGCGCCCTCGTCATCCTCGACGGCAACCACGACTACATCTCCCGCGTGCATCCGTCCCGTATCAGGGTGCGCCCGGTGATCAAGGCCGACCGGGACTGCGCCTCGGTCTCGGTGGCCTCTGTGATCGCCAAGGTCGCCCGCGACGCCCTGATGACCGATCTGCATGACGAGCATCCCGTGTATCAGTGGGATCGCAACAAGGGATACGCGAGTCCCGAGCACCGCACCGCCATCGAGGAGCGCGGTCTCTCGCCGCTGCACCGGGCGTCCTGGTCGATCGCCGGTGCTCCGACGCTCTTCTGACGCCGTCGGTGCGCCGCGCAACCGCCCGGCCTCGTAGGATGGACACATCATGGATGAGGAAGCCTTCGACGACTACGACCGCGAACTCGAACTCGCGCTGTTCCGCGAGTACCGGGACGTCGTCTCGCAGTTCCAGTACGTCGTCGAGACGGAGCGGCGCTTCTACCTCGCGAACGAGGTCAACGTCGTGCGCCGCGACACCGAACACGACTTCTACTTCGAGATCTCCATGAGCGACGTCTGGGTGTGGGACATCTACCGCGCGGACCGGTTCGTGAAGGCCGTGCGCGTGCTGACGTTCAAGGACGTCAACGTCGAGGAGCTCCAGCGGCGCGAGTTCGAGCTGCCGGAAGAGCTCTCACTCGACGGCAAGTGACCCGCTCTGCACAGCGCGGCGTCTGAGGGGAATACTCCCCAGGTGCCGTAGGGCGTGCGCTTCGCCGCGCGCGCACGTGCGGTGTGAGCGGCGATGCTGTCCGCATGGCAGCGAAGGACGATCTCGGCAGGTCGGGGGAGGCGCGCGCGGTCGCGCATCTCGGCGACCGCGGCTACTCGATCCTGGACCGCAACTGGCGCTGTCCCGCCGGTGAGGTGGACATCGTCGCCTCGCACCGCGGCATGCTCTGCGTGGTCGAGGTCAAGACGCGCACCTCACTGCGCTACGGGCACCCGTTCGAGGCCCTGGACGAGCGCAAGGTCGGTCGGCTATGGCGACTCGCGCACGCCTGGATCGAAGCGCACCCGGGCCTCGCGGTGCACTCGCGGGTCCGGCTCGAGGCGATCGGGATCGTCGGCGCCGATCCGCGCACGGGGACGCTGGAGCACCTGGTGGATCTGCGATGAGCGCGGTGCGCACGTGGGCGGTCGCGTTGACGGGTGTGGACGGGCACATGGTCGAGGTCGAGGCGGACCTGTCTAACCAGCGCCCGGACTTCCGCATCATCGGCCTCGCCGACCGGTCACTCGGCGAAGCCACGCAGCGCGTGCACAACGCGTGCAAGAACGCGGGGCTGGAACTGTCGTCTCGGCGTCTCACGATCAATCTCTCGCCTGCGAGCCTGCCCAAGCAGGGGTCCGCATTCGACCTCGGCGTCGCCGTGTCGGCCCTGGCGACAAGCGGGTCTCTGGATGCCAGCTCGATCGGCCGGACCGTGCACATCGGCGAACTCGGGCTGGACGGACGGCTGCGCCCTGTCCCCGGCGTGCTTCCGTCGGTCTTCGCGGCGCAGCGGGCCGGCTTCGAGCGCGTGGTCGTCCCGCACGCGAACGCCGACGAAGCCCGCCTCGTCGCGGACATCGAGGTGCGCGCGGCGACGACGCTCGCCGAGGTCGCGGCGTGGCACGGTGCCGACGTCGAGATCCCGGACGTCGATCCGATACCAGGTCCAGTGACTGCCGATCAGAAGGATGCCGCGGCCGTCGACCTGTCCGACGTCATCGGCCAGGAGGAGGCTGTCGACGCGCTGCTGACGGCAGCCGCCGGCGGGCATCACCTCCTGATGAGCGGACCGCCGGGAGCCGGGAAGACGATGCTCGCCAGGCGCCTGCCCGGCATCCTGCCCGAGCTCACCGAGGAGGAAGCGCTCGAAGTCGCCTCGATCCGCTCGCTGGCAGGGCTCCCCGTCGTGGCACTCGATCGTGTGCCGCCGCTGGAGACTCCGCACCACAGCGCCTCGTCGATGGCCCTCGTCAGCGGCGGTTCGCGCGTGCCCCGTCCCGGTGCCATCGTGCGCGCCCACCGCGGTCTGCTCTTCCTCGACGAAGCGGCCGAGTTCAGCAGGCAGGCGCTGGACTCGCTCCGCCAGCCGCTGGAGTCCGGGACGGTCGACATCCAGCGCGCCGGATTCACGGCGCGGTTCCCGGCCCGGTTCCAGCTCGTGCTCGCCATGAACCCGTGCCCGTGCGGCAACTACGGCGTGCGCGGCGCGGAGTGCACGTGTCCGCCGATCGCGATCCGGCGCTACGCGTCCCGGCTGTCCGGTCCGCTGCGCGACCGGATCGACATCGACCTGCAGGTCGCCAGGGTCGCCGCGTCCCGCGCGACGTCCGGGGAGCGCACGGCGCCGACCTCGCAGGTCGCACGGGACCGCGTCGCCGAGGCGCGGGCGCGCGCCGCAGCGCGCTGGCGCGACACGCCGTGGCGCGTGAACGCCGACGTCCCCGGCACCTGGCTGCGCCAGGGCGCGCATCGTCTGGCGGCCGACCACCGTGCGCCCCTGGACCGGGCGCTGGAACGCGGTGCGCTCACCCTGCGCGGCTACGACCGGGTCCTGCGGCTCGCCTGGACGGTCGCCGACCTCGCGGGCCTGGACCGCCCAGGGCGGGAGGAGATCGGACGCGCGCTGTTCCTGAAGAGAGGACTGATCACATGATGGAGGCGCTGAGACGCCGTTCGGACCTGCTGGGGCTCGTACGGCGCCTGCGACGGGATGCGGATGCCGACGAGGTCCTGGCACGGGCGGCGTGGTCCGTGGTCGCCGAGCCCGGAGACGGCACCGCCGGCGCGCTCATCGCGGGCCTCGGTGCGGTGGGCGCTCTGACGGCGGCCCTCGCGGACGTGCGTCGTCCGCGAGCCGAGGCCGCGGCGATCGACGCGCTCGGGGGAGCCGGTGGGGCGAAGCTGCTGCGCGTCGCGCGGGAGCGCTGGCAGCCCCGGGCAGACGTCGAGTCCGTCCGGGCGGCGCTCGGTACGGCCTCCGAGATCGGCGCGCGCCTGCTGATGCCGGACGGGCCGGACTGGCCGTCCGCGCTCGACGATCTCGGCGAGCATGCTCCAGTGCTGCTGTGGGTGCGCGGCGACCCGGCGCATCTCGCGCGACGACCGAGCGTCGCGGTCGTCGGCGCGCGTGCGGCCAGCTCGTACGGCGAATCCGTGACGGCGGAACTGGCCGGCGATCTGGCCGCGGCGGGTGCCCTCGTCGTCTCGGGCGGCGCGTACGGGATCGACGGAGTCGCCCACCGCGCGGCTCTCGGCGTCGGCGGCACGACAGTCGCGTTCCTCGCAGGAGGGATCGATCGCGCGTACCCCGTTGGCCACCACCAGTTGTTCGAGCGGATCATCGAACGCGGAGCGGTCGCGGCCGAGGTGCCCTGCGGGACGGCGCCGACGAAATGGCGCTTCCTGGCGCGCAACCGTTTGATCGCCGCGCTCGGCGGTGCGACCGTGGTCGTCGAAGCGGGCTGGCGCAGCGGGTCGCTGAACACCGCAGGACACGCCGCATCGCTCGGCCGCCCCATCGGCGCCGTCCCCGGCCCGATCACGTCCGCCGCTTCGGCCGGATGCCATCGACTCCTGCGGGAGTACGACGCGATCTGCGTGACGACGGCCGCCGAGGTGCGCGAGCTCTGGGGAGACCATGCTCCGGCCGCACCCGACGCAGCGGTACGGCCGGATCCGGACACGACCCGACTGCTCGACGCCCTCAGCACGCGCACGGCGGTGTCGCCATATGAGATCGCGCGGCGCTCCGGGCTGGCGGTCGACCGCGTCCGTGGTCTGCTGGGGATGCTCGAACTGGACGGGGTGACGTCTCGTCGTGAGAACGGCTGGCTGAAGGAGGTTCAGACCAGCCGGTAGCCGACTCCGCGGACCGTCTCGATGCGGCCGGCGCCGAGCTTCTGGCGCAGGTAGCCGATGTACACGTCCGCGACGTTGGATCCCGGATCGAAGTCGTACCCCCACACCCGACTGAGCAGCTGCTCGCGGCTGAGCACCTGCCCGGCATTGCGCACCAGTTCCTCGGCGAGGGCGAACTCCCTGGCCGAGAGCTCGATCGCGTGATCGCCGACCCGCGCACGGCGGGTGCGGATGTCGAGGTGCAGGTCGCCATGGCTGAGCTCGGGAAGCGCCGCCGTCTCATCGCGGCGCATCCGGAGGCGGATGCGGGCCAGCAACTCGTCGAACCGGAACGGCTTGCCGAGGTAGTCGTCCGCTCCGCCCTCGAGCCCGGCGATCGTGTCGTGCAGCTCCACACGTGCCGTGAGCATGATCACGGGCATCCGCGAGCCCGACCCGCGCAGCTGCTCCAGCACATGGAAGCCGTCGAACCCGGGGAGGTTCACGTCCAGGACCATGAGGTCGAACTCGTCGGTCAACGCGAGCTCCAGTGCCTCCGGCCCGGTCGCGGCGAGGCGGGTCGCGAACCCGGCGGAGCGCAGACCCTTCTCGATGAACCCGGAGATCCGGGCTTCGTCGTCGGCGATGAGGATCGATGCCATCGTTCAGGTCTCCTCGGATGGGTGAGGCCCGGTCTGCGGTGCCGGCGTCTCGTCGGCTCGCTCCGTGCGCACGGGGAATCGGGGAATGCGCAGGGCGAACACGGCACCCGACCCTGCTGCGTCGGCGACGGTCACGCTGCCGCCGTGGGCGTGCGCGATCACCTGGACGATGTTGAGACCGAGTCCGCTGCCCGGAGCGCTCGCGTCCGTGCCGCGGTGGAATCGCTCGAACACGCGCTGCTTGTCCTTGTCGGGGACGCCGGGGCCGAAGTCCCGGACCCAGAACGTGACGGTCTCGGCATCCGCTCTGCTGCCGATCTCGATGCGTTCGCTGCCGTGCGTCACCGCGTTCTGCGCGAGCTGCAGCATCGCCTGGGTGATGCGCGCGGCGTCCAACTCGGCCACCACGTGCGCCGTCGCGACCAGGCTCGGCTCGGCACCCACGATGCCCTGTGCCTTGCGGAAGATCTGCTGGACCAGATCGGCGACGTCGACCGGCGCGGCGTTCACCGGACTCGGACCGTGCAGGGACGCCGCGCTCGCGAGGTCCTGCACCAGCCTGCCCATCCTGTCCAACTCATCCACGACGAGGGACTGCGTCTGCCGGGCGTCGGCCGGGTCGGTCGGGTCCATGACCTCGACGTGTCCGCGCACGATCGTGATCGGCGTCTTCAGCTCGTGCCCCACATCGCTGAGCAGCTCGCGCTGGGACTCCAGCGCGGCGTCCAGGCGGTCCAGCATCGCGTTCATGGTCCGCGCGAGCTCGGCCACGTCGTCGTTCCCGACCAGGGGGATGCGTTCGTCCAGCGATTGGGCCGACACGCGGTTCGCGGTCTCGCGCATCTGCCGCAGCGGGCGCAGCAGACGCGTCGCGACGACGGTCCCGGTCGCCGCGACGATGAGCACGACGATGATCGACGAGACGAGGAACGTCCGGGCGGCGCCGTCGAACTCGGCGAGCTCTGCCTCGACGTCATACGCGAGCACGAACAGGACTTCCTCGGGTGCGGGGGAGTCCGCGACCGAGATGGGTGCCGCGAGATAGCGCCACACCACACCGTCCTCCGCATACGTGCCCATGACGGGCAGGCCGTCCGTGACCTCGCCGTCCACGTAGGCGGCGAAGTCCGTCGCGGCACCGAGATCGATGTCCAGTGCCACTCCGGGCACCATGCCGATCCTGCCGTCGACCATTCCCATCGCGCCGGCGTTGTCGTCGGGACTCATCCGCTGCACGACCGCGCGCAGGGCATCGGTGGACGTCTTCCAGGGCACCGCGTCCACGCCGTCGCCGACCGAGCGGTCCCCGTCCGCGACGATGAAGCGCGCCGAGTCCAGATTCGCGCGCAACCGCGCATCGATCTCATCGAGATTCGACTGACGCTCCTCCAGAGAGACGGCGAGTCCGACCGCGAGCAGGCCCAGAGCCGTCACCGCCGTGATCGCCGCGACGATGCGGGTACGCACCGACACGCCGCGCGAGCGGCGCGGCGGGGAGTCGGCGACGGGTTCGGTCATTGTTCCAGTATCCCGAGCGCCGGGGCGCAGTCCGGTCTGACTAAGAGATGTCTCACCCAACGTCCGCGGGATCCGTGATGCAATCGAACGATGCCGAGGGAACGGACGGCCGTCGTCACGGCGGAGGAGCAGCTGATCCGCGATGCGCTGGGCGACGTGCCCGTATCGCTGATCAGCCGGGAACCGCTCGGGGCGGGGAGCGTCGCGGGCTTCACCGTGGAAGGCGCCGACCCCGCGCAGGTCTACTACGTCGACACGTCCGGCATCACGGTCGACGCCGAGACGGGTATGGCGACGGGGGAGGACCCGGCCCACCCGGAGGCGCGGGTCTGGATGCATCCGGCGGACCCGCACCTGCCGGCGCTCGCGCCGGTCGCCTACGCCCATGCCGCCGAGGTACTGCTCGACAGGCTGGGCATCCGCGCGACGGGCCCTGGTGACCTGATCGCCTACCGTCCCGGTCGCCGGGCGGTCGTGCGCATCCCCGCCGGCGAGGGGACCGTCTGGGTCAAGGTCGTCCGACCGCGTCGCGTGCGGCGCATCGTCGACGCGCACGCGGCGTGCGCGTCCGCAGGACTCCCCGTGCCCCCGGTGCGGGGATGGTCACCCGAAGGGCTGGTGGTGCTCGCCGAGGCCGAGGGGCTTCCGGCACCCATCGCGGACTGGCATCCCGCCGGGCTCATCGACGCCGTCGACCGGCTGAGGCCGCGCATCGCCGCTGTCCGGACCTCGCGCCGACTCACTCCGGTCACGGACCGGCTGGACTGGTATGCGACGCACAGCCAAGGCTCGGCCGACGCGATGGCGCTCGTCGAGCGCATCCGCGCCGGCCTCGCGACGCTCGAGCCGACAGCACCGGTCGTCGTGCACGGAGACCTGCATTTCGGACAGCTGTTCCTCAGCGGCGACACGATCACCGGGCTGATCGACGTCGATACGCTCGGCATCGGTGCTGCGGCCGAGGATCCCGCGGCGTTCGTGGCGCATGCGCTCGCGAGTGCGGAGCAGAGCCCCGCGGAAGGGCGCTCGCGACTCCGGTATCTCGCCGGCGAGGCTCTCGACCGCTGGGGAGCGGACCCTGCGGTACGCATCTACGCCGCGACGCACCTCCTCGGGCACGCCATCGCGGCGCGCGACCTCGGAGACCCGCAGCGCGAGGACGCCATGCTCGCAGGAGCGGATCGGCTGTTGCGCCAAATGAACGCATCGAACACCCGCCTAAGAACGGTCTCACGAGCGCTTTCGATTGCGCTTAGCCCGGGTGGCGACGATGGAGGAAGGACATCGGCTCTCGCCGATCGAGAAGAGGAGTGGACATGAGCAGGAAGAGATGGATCGCCTACGGAGTGACCGGAGTGGTCGGGCTCGGTGTGGTCGCCGGCGGAGCCGTCGCGACTGCCAGCACGATGGATCTGCAGACGACCGAGGGGACGGTCATCCCGGGCGGTGTCGTGACGAACCGCGGTGACGTCCTGGACACCCAGACCGTCCGGCTCCAGCAGACCGACACCTCGGTGACCGTCGTGACCGGCCCCACGGCCGCGACCGCGACGTCCGCCCCGGATCCTGTGACGTCGCCGTCGCCCACGACGCCGCCGTCCCCGCCCACCGCGCCGTCGCCGGTGACTCCGCCCACCCCCGCGACGCCGCCCACCCCGGCGAGCCCGGCGACGCAGGCGTCCCCGGCGTCAGTCGTGTCCGCCGGCACCAACTGAGTACGCGGCGACATCACGGCGATGCCCCGGGAGCGATCCCGGGGCATCGCCGTACCCGGCGGGGCGACGGCGATCGACGGAGCGGACGGGTCATGCTGGAGTCATGGAGCTGTCCGCGGCCGTCGACGCCTTCGCGACGCATCTCGCCCGGGTGCGGCGGCTGTCGCCGGCGACGGTGCGCGCCTATCGCGCGGACCTGAAGGATCTGATCGCATCCGCCGGGGACGTCCGGGTGGCCGACGTCGACCTGGAGACGCTGCGGGACTGGCTCTGGGCGGCGACGCAGCGCGGCGACGCGCGCAGCACGCTGGCGCGCCGTGCCGCGGCCGCGCGGTCGTTCTTCGCCTGGGCGAAGGACGAGGAACTCGTCGCCGTGGACCCCAGCCTCCGCCTGGTCTCGCCGAAGCGGGGACGAACCCTGCCGACCGTCGCCTCGCGGGACGGCATGCGCGCCCTACTGGACGAACAACGTGCGGCGGCGGCAGGCGGCGACCCCGAAGCACTCCGCGACCACGCGATCCTCGAGATGCTTTACGCCTCGGGGATGCGCGTCTCCGAACTCTGCGGACTCGACCTCGACGACCTGGACCAGGATCGTGCGACCGCTCGCGTCCTCGGCAAGGGCGCCAAGGAGCGCGTCGTGCCCTACGGGCGTCCGGCGCGCGACGCGATCGCGGCGTGGTCGACCCGGGGGCGCCCGGCGTTCTCGGCGCGCGCCGAGAACGCACCGCCTGCCGTTTTCCTGGGCGCCCGGGGCGGGCGCATCGGCCCGCGCGCGGTGTACGCCCTCGTCGCCCGGACGCTGGGCCCCGTCGTGGGAGCGGAGAACGTGGGCCCGCACGCCCTGCGCCACTCCGCAGCGACGCACCTGCTGGACGGCGGAGCGGATCTGCGTGCGGTCCAGGAGATCCTGGGTCACGCGAGCCTCGGCACGACGCAGATCTACACGCACGTGTCAGCAGAGCGGCTGACGGCGACCTACCGTCTCGCCCACCCGCGGGCGTAGTGATGCCGCGTGCGCGCGCCGTCACAGCGGTGCGCAGCACGGCAGCAGCACCGCGCGTTCCACCGGCCCGAACATGGCCATCGGATCCACGTACACTCCGTGCAGGCGCAGTCCGACATGCAGTGACCCGGGGGCTGCATGCCCGCCGCCGGCCGTCGTGCCGATCGCGTCGCCGGCACGGACCGTCGCACCGGGAGCGAGGTCCGACGCGACGGGTTCGAAGGTGGTGACCAGCCCGCCGCCGTGGTCGATCGTGATCAGCGGACGGTCCACGACCGTGCCGACGAAGGCGACCACTCCGTCCGCCGGTGCCCGGACCCGGCCGTCGTCGACCGCGATGTCGATGCCGCGGTGTCCCGGTCCATACTCGTGCGCGGGCGCGACGAACGGCTCGAGCACGGACCGAGGACCGGCGGTCGGCCAGAGCCAGTCCGCCGCCGCATCCGGAGCTTCGTCCGTCGCCGTGCCCGGATCCCGGGACCGGGCGGGTGCGTCAGCGCCGCCGGCCGGCCCGCCCGCTGCGGCGGCGGGGGAGGCCGCTCCCAGTGCGAGGACCAGCACGATGGATGCGACGAACACTCTGCGGAGGCGTCGGCGATGCGGTCGCAGTGTCATCACCCCATCGTGGGACACCGGGGCTCGACCGGTCAGCACGATCCCCGCATCGGTGCATGATCCGCAGGAAGAACGCGGCCTGTGCAGGGCGAGTCGTCGCGGCCGGATCGGGTACACTGGAACCCGCACCTCGATTCCGGGGTGACTACGCGTGCCCAGAGCGACTTCGGTCGCGGCATCCACTCCCGCAGGTCCCGTTCGCAGAACGGGTGGGTGTGCGCCGAGCACCAGGATCGACGATCGACCGATCGGCGAAGCAACCTCAACGGCGTGCGAACGCCAGAACAAGGAGACGACCATGGCTGTGGTCACCATCCGCCAGCTGCTCGACAGCGGCGTGCACTTCGGACACCAGACCCGTCGGTGGAACCCGAAGGTCAAGCGCTTCATCCTCACGGAGCGCAGCGGCATCCACATCATCGACCTGCAGCAGTCCCTGTCGTACATCGACAAGGCCTACGACTTCGTCAAGGAGACGGTCGCGCACGGCGGCACGATCCTCTTCGTCGGCACCAAGAAGCAGGCGCAGGAAGTCCTCGCCGAGCAGGCGACGCGCGTCGGCCAGCCGTTCGTCAACCAGCGCTGGCTGGGCGGCCTCCTCACCAACTTCTCCACCATCGCGAAGCGTCTCGCCCGCATGAAGGAGCTCGAGGAGCTCGACTACGAGAACCCGGCCGCGTCGGGCTTCACGAAGAAGGAGCTCCTGCTCAAGAAGCGCGAGCTGGACAAGCTGCACAAGTCGCTGGGCGGAATCCGCAACCTGGCCAAGACCCCCTCCGCTCTGTGGGTCGTCGACGCCAAGCGCGAGCACCTCGCCATCGACGAGGCCAAGAAGCTGGGCATCCCGGTGATCGGCATCCTCGACACCAACGCCGACCCGGACGACTTCCAGTACCCGATCCCCGGCAACGACGACGCGATCCGCTCCGTCTCGCTACTGACCCGCATCATCGCGGATGCCGCGGCCGAGGGCCTGCAGCAGAAGCACAACCCCGAGCAGGGCGACGCCGAGCCGCTGGCCGAATGGGAGCGCGAGCTCCTCGAGGCTCCTGCGGAGAACGCGGACGCCGCCGCCGAGGCTCCCGCCGCTGAGGCCGCCGACGCCGAGGCTCCCGCCGCCGAGTCGACCGAGGCTCCGGCCGAGGACGCCGCGGCCGCAGACGCCAAGTAATCCCGCGAACACACACATCACGAAGCAAGGAGCCACCACACATGGCCAACTTCACCATCGCCGACATCAAGGCGCTGCGTGAGCAGCTCGGCACGGGAATGGTCGACACCAAGAAGGCGCTCGAGGAGGCCGACGGCGACGTCCAGAAGGCCGTCGAGATCCTTCGCCTGAAGGGTGCGAAGGGCAACGCCAAGCGCGCTGACCGTTCCACCAGCGAGGGCCTGGTCGTCGCTCGCGAGCAGGACGGCGCCGTGACGCTCGTCGAGCTCGCCTGCGAGACCGACTTCGTCGCCAAGAACGACCGCTTCATCGCGCTGGCCGACAAGGTCGCCGACGCCGTCTCCGCCGTCAAGGCGAACACGGTCGAGGAGGCGCTCGCGGCCGACGCCGGCGGCCAGACGGTCGACCAGCTGATCTCCGACGAGGCGGCCATCATCGGCGAGAAGGTCGAGCTGCGCCGCGTCCGCACGCTGACCGGCGACCACTTCGAGGTCTACCTGCACCGCACCAGCAAGGACCTGCCGCCGCAGATCGGCGTGGTCGTCGCCTACTCGGGCGACGACGCCGAGACCGCTCGCAGCATCGCCCAGCACATCTCGTTCGCGAACCCGTCGTACCTGTCCCGCGAGGACGTCCCGGCGGCCGACGTCGAGAAGGAGCGCGAGATCGTCACCGAGATCTCCCGCAACGAGGGCAAGCCCGAGGCGGCTCTGCCGAAGATCGTCGAAGGCCGCGTCACCGCGTTCTTCAAGCAGGTCGCTCTGCTCGAGCAGGACTACGCCAAGGACAACAAGCTGTCCGTGGCCAAGGTCGCGCAGGACGCCGGCATCACCGTGACGGACTTCGCGCGCTTCAAGGTCGGAGCGTAACGACGTCGGAGGGGTTCGGATCCGTGAGGGTCCGAACCCCTTCTTCATGCCCGCGAGGCACTATCTTGAATTCGGGACGAGAGGATTTCACCCATGACTGAACGCACCGGACGCCGCCGCGTCCTTCTCAAGCTCTCCGGCGAGGCATTCGGTGCCGGTCAGCTGGGTGTCAACCCCGACGTCGTCAGCCAGATCGCCCGGGAGATCGCCGCGGCAGTGGACGAGGTCGAGATCGCAGTCGTGGTCGGCGGAGGGAACTTCTTCCGCGGAGCGGAGCTCAGCCAGCGCGGCATGGACCGCGGACGCGCGGACTACATGGGGATGCTCGGCACCGTCATGAACGCCCTCGCTCTGCAGGACTTCCTCGAGCAGGCCGGCGCCGCGACGCGCGTGCAGTCCGCCATCTCGATGACCCAGGTCGCTGAGCCGTACATCCCGTTGCGCGCGGAGCGCCACATGGAGAAGGGGCGCGTGGTGATCTTCGGGGCCGGCGCCGGTCTGCCCTACTTCTCGACCGACACGGTCGCCGCTCAGCGCGCCCTCGAGATCGGCGCACAGGAGGTGCTCGTCGCCAAGAACGGCGTCGACGCGATCTACACGGCCGACCCGAACAAGGATGCCTCGGCGACGCGCATCGACCGCGTGACGTATCGGGAGGCGCTGCAGCGCGGACTCAAGGTCGTCGATTCGACGGCGTTCAGCCTCTGCATGGACAACAGCATGGACATGCGGGTGTTCGGCATGGAGCCGTCCGGGAACATCACGCGCGCGCTTCTCGGAGAGACCATCGGAACGCTCGTCACCGCCTGAGCGTCGCACGCGGGTGCCGCGGCATCCGCCCCGATAGAATTGCCAGAACACCCCAGACGATTGGAGTCGCCGTGATCGCGGACGTCCTCGCAGATACCACCACCCGGATGACCAGGGCGGTCGAAGCCGCGAAGGAGGACTTCGCCACGGTGCGCACGGGGCGGGCGAACCCGCAGCTCTTCCAGAAGGTCATGGTCGACTACTACGGGTCGCCGACGCCGCTGGCGCAGCTCGCCTCGCTCGCCAACCCCGAGGCGCGTTCGCTCATCATCACGCCGTACGACAAGTCGGCGCTCAAGGCGATCGAGCAGGCGATCCGGGACATGCCGAACCTCGGCGCGAACCCGTCCAACGACGGCAACATCGTGCGCGTCACGATGCCCGAGCTCACGCAGGAGCGCCGCAAGGAGTACGTCAAGCTCGTCCGTTCCAAGGGCGAGGACGCCAAGGTCCACGTCCGCGGCATCCGTCGCAAGGCCAAGGACGAGCTGGACGCGCTCAAGAGCGATGTCGGCGAGGACGAGATCGCCCGCGGCGAGAAGGAACTGGACGCCCTGACGCGTCAGCACGTCGACCTGATCGATGAGGCGCTGAAGCGCAAAGAGGCCGAGCTGCTCGAGGTGTGAGCGGGAATGACTGACGAATCCGGGGGAACGCCGCCGAACGAGGCGCCGACCAGGCGCAGCGCTCGCAAGCGCGACGCGGCCGCCGTGCCGCTCAGCGACAGCGCGTTCCCCGGGTTCGACGCACAGGCGGTGCCTCCCAAGCCGCCGCTTCCCGTCGAGCCGGACGGCGCGCGGGCGCCCGCGACCGAGCGTGCGTCGACGGGGGAGCACAGCGCGATCCGCGAGCAGTGGCGCGCGGCACGCGGCGAGTTCGAGAACCACGTCTCGCACGCGCGCGACCAGCTGGATCAGGCCAACGAGCGCATCAAGGAGCGCACCGGGCGCGACCTGATCGTGGCGATCCTCATCGGTCTCGCTGCGGGGGCGGTGCTGCTCGGGTCGTTGCTGTTCATCAAGTGGCTGTTCGTGCCGATCGTGCTGGCGATCGCGCTGCTGAGCATCTACGAGCTCGGTCTCGCGCTGCGCGGAGCCGGTCGGCGCGTCGACCTCGTTCCGCAGCTCGTCGTGGGGACACCGCTTGTGCTCGCCGGGTACTTCGCCGAGCCGTGGCTGTGCTGGGTCGCGCTGTTCGCCGCGGTCGCCGTCGTCATCGTCTGGCGCCTCGTGGCGCAGATGATGACGCAGGACGGCCGCACGTACGGAGACGTGCTCGGCGACGTGGTGGTGGCCGGATTCATCCAGGTCTACGTCCCGTTCCTCGCGAGCATCGCGCTCATCCTGCTCTCCCAGGAGGGCGGGGAGCTGTGGGTCCTCGGCTTCATCATCATCGCCGTGGCAGCCGACACGGGCGCCTACGCGTCGGGTCTCGCATTCGGCCGGCACCCGATGGCGCCGCGGATCAGCCCCAAGAAGACCTGGGAGGGCTTCGCGGGTGCCGTCGTCGCCGCCGTCGGCGCGGGCGTGCTGCTGGCGCTGTACCTGCTGGAGATGCCGTGGTGGGCCGGCGTGATCCTGGGAGCGGCCGTCCTGCTCTCCGCGACGCTCGGCGACCTCGCCGAATCGATGCTCAAGCGCGACATCGGGATCAAGGACATGAGCTCGTGGCTGCCCGGCCACGGCGGCCTGCTCGACCGCCTGGACAGCATCCTGCCGTCGACCATCCCGGCGCTGTGCCTGTACTTCCTGCTGTCGCCGTGGGTGAGTCTCGGATGAGCCGGATACGCTGGTGACCGTGACAGACGTGCAGAACAGGCCGGCGCCGTCGGCATTCACCCTGACGACCGGGCGCACCCGCGGGTACCACCCGGCCGCTGTGGACACCTTCCTCGAAGCGGCCAAGGCCAGCTTCGAGCGGGATGACGATGCCCTGTCCGCCGAGGACGTCCGCGTCGCATCGTTCCCGCTGGTGCGCGGCGGCTACGTCGTCGGCGAGGTGGACGCCGCTCTCGGCCGGATCGAGGACGCCTTCGCCGCCCGGGTCCGCGATCGGGCCGTGCGCACCGAAGGGGCGACCGCCTGGGTCGAGCAGGCGAGGGCGGAGGCTCAGGTCATCCTCGACCACCTGGCGCGCCCCAAGCTGCACAAGTTCGCGCGCGTCGGCTGGCTCACCTTCGGCTACCGCGCCGAGGAGGTCGACCACGTCGCGCGCCGCATCGTCCGCTACCTGCGCGACGGAGACGAGCTGTCGGTCGAGCAGCTCCGGTCCGCCGCCTTCCGGATGCAGCGCGGAGGCTACCGCGAGGAGCAGGTGGACGCCCTGCTGGACGCGACGATCGAGGTCATGCTGGCCGTTCGCTGAGCGTTCTCATGGTGTCTCCAGGACGCCCTGGTCTACACTGGGCCTATTGTGACTTCATCCCACGAGTCTGATCAGGTCGTCGCGCGCACCGCTCCGGTTCGCTCCGACGTCGTCGCCCCTTCCTCCCGGCCCGCGCCCGCGCGGGCGCGTTGGTCGCGGCGCCGTGGGGTCGCCGGTGCCCTCGCCTCCGTCGCGGTGGTGGGTTTCGCCGCTGCCATCGTGGCCCCGACCGGTTTCGCGCTGGCCGATCCGTCCGAGTCCGCGCAGGCGCAGACCACAGTGTTCTCGCTGGCCGCGGAGGACTCCCAGGATCTGCGCGTGACCGTGGAGGGATCCACCTTCGCTCCCGTCGAGCGGGGCTCCTACGACGTGTACGTCACCCCGACGCCGACTCCGACGCCCACCCCGGAGACGGCCTCCTCCTCGGGCTCGGGGGATTCCGGCAGCAGCAGCGGGAGCCGTCCGAAGTACACCGGCGGGGGTTCGCCCGCCGAGTGGATGGCCGCGGCGGGAATCGCCGAGAGCGACTGGGGATTCGTCGACTACATCGTCTCCAAAGAGAGCGGCTGGAATCCGAACGCGACGAACTCGTCGTCCGGCGCGTGCGGTCTCGTCCAGGCGCTGCCCTGCAGCAAGGTGCCCGGGAACGGATACGACCCGGTGGACAACCTGCGCTGGGGCAACGGCTACGCCACGGGGCGCTACGGCAGCTGGGAAGGCGCGTACAACTTCTGGCGCAGCAACCACTGGTGGTGACGCCGTCCCGCCATGCCCCGATCCCGTAAGAGGCGCCAGGAGCGCTCCAGCACCGACGACTCCTTCGACCGCCTCCTCGCGGGATGGAAGCGCACCGAGACCCGTCGTGGTCAGGAATGGGTGATCCAGCCCGTCTCGGCGCTGCAGGCGCAGAAGGAGTACGTCTGCCCGGGGTGCGGCCGTCCGATCTCACCGGGGGTGGCGCACCTGGTCGCCTGGCGCGGCGACGGCGTCCTGGGGGACGCGGCCGACCTGGCCGCCCGGAGGCACTGGCACACCCACTGCTGGAGGCTCGGATGACCCTCGGGATCCGAGGGCTGCGTTCCTGACGGGGGAGTCTCGCAGCCCCGCCGGTATCACCGCTCGTTCATGCGCGGGATGACGACCTGCCGGTAGATGATGAGGATGCTGGCGGCCACAGGGATCGCGATCAGTGCGCCCAGCAGGCCGAGCAGCGAGCCGCCGGCGAGAGCCGCGACCACGACCACGGCACCGGGGACGGACACGGCGCGGCTCATGATGCGCGGCGAGATCACGTACGCCTCGATCTGCATGTAGATGAGGTAGTAGATCCCGGCGGCGATCGCCGTGGCGGGGGAGCCGAGACCGGGGATGAGGCAGGTCAGCACGATGATCGTGGACCCGGTCAGGGTCCCGACCAGCGGGATGAGCGAGAAGAAGAACGCGACGACCGCGAGCACGGCGGGGAACGGCGCCTGAATGATCGACAGGTAGACGGCGCTGAGCACGCCGTTGATGACGCCGAGGCTGACCTGACCCATGACGTAGTACCCGACGGAGTCGGTGATCTGGTCGGCGAGGTCGATGAAGCGCGGACGCTTGGACGCCGGGATGAGCTGGTACACCGACCGCTTGAGCGACGGCGTCGACGCCGTCAGGTAGATCGTGAGGATCAGGACGATGAACGCGCCGAAGAGGCCGTTGACGACCGTGAGGCTGGCGTTGATGACCCCGCCGGTGATGCTTCCGACGTTCGCGAGCAGCCAGTTCTGCGCCTCGGTGAGGATGCGGTCGATGTCCAGAGCGGGGAAGACGCTTCCGAGCCAGTCGCGCAGGTCTCCCCAGACGTCGTTGCTTCGCTGCACGAGCTGCGTGATCTGCTCGATCAGCTGGGAGACCTGGGAGATGATGATCGGCAGCACGATGAGCACGATGCCGGCGAACACGCCGAGCACGGCGACGATCGTCGCCAGCACCGCGAGCCACCGGGGGAGCTTGCGCCGCTCCAGCCAGGAGATGACGGGATCGAGCCCGAGGCTGATGAACAACGCGGTCCCGACGTACAGCAGCACCGTCGACAGCGTCTGCACGCTGCCGATGAGCAGGATGCCGAGTCCGACGCCGAGCGTCGCGACCAGCGCCGTGCGGAACGGGTTGTGCAACTTCATGACGGCTCCTCGCAGAACGGGTGAGGCCAGCGTAGTCAGTCGACGACGGACGCCCGCGCAGACCTGCCGGTGAGCCTGCGCGAACGCGCCTGGGACAACACTCAGGTGATTTCGCTAGTCTGAAACGTCGAGCGATGATCCGGCATCGGACCGGATCACGTAAGGAGATCTTTTCGTGCGATTCGTATGGGCCGTCGTGGCCTTCGTCCTGGCCACGCTCCTGATCGGTGCGGGGATCGCTCAGCGCACCCTCTTCATGGGACCATCCAGCGAGGAGCTGGTGCTGGAGACCTCGCAGCCGGAGCCCTACACCCTCATCGACGGCGCCGTGCTGCGCACGCAGGCGGGCCTGCAGACGCTGATCATCCGTGGGGACGGCGAGCTCTTCGCCGCCTACGGCCGCACCACCGACATGGAGGCATGGCTGTCGGACGCGACCTACAACGCGATCACGCTCGGTGAGGACGGCGCTCCGGTGACGACGATCGTCGAGCCGGAGGCCGCCGAGGAGGGCGAGGCGGACGGCGCGACGCCGACCCCGGAGCCGACCGAGAACGCCGCGGCCGAGGAGACGCCGGGGCGGAACCCGGCCGGGTCCGATCTGTGGCTCGACTCCTTCAGCGAGCAGGACCAGATCATCACCGACATGCAGCTGCCCGAGGGGACGAGCATCCTCATCGCACGCGACGGCACCGAGCCGGCACCGGACGACCTCGTCGTCTCGTGGCCGCTGGACAACTCCACCCCGCTGGCGGGGCCCCTGATGGCCGCAGGAGCGGTGGTGCTCGCGGCGGGCATCGTGCTGTACATCCTCGCCATCCGTCACCAGCGTCGCGGCCGAGGGCCGCGACGCAAGGGGCCGGGTCCGCTTCCCGCGACCGAGCCGATCGACGTCGCGATCGACAGGGTCCCGGAGAAGGACGCCATCGAGCAGGCGCCGACCGCCGAGGAGGCGACGACCGAGCCCGACGCGCAGGACGAGCAGCCGGCGAAGGGGGAGGGAACGGCCCGTCGTGTGGCCTCCGCCCGTCGTCGCCGCTTCGCGATCCCCGCCCTGGCGCTGGCCGCCGTGGTCGCGACCGGCTGCTCGGCCGATTCATGGCCGCAGTTCGGTGCCGAGTCAGCGACCCCGTCGCCGACCCCGACCGTGATCGCGCCGGAGAATCAGAAGCCCCCGGCGGTCACCGAGGCTCAGGCGGCGCGGATCCTGCAGAGCATCTCCGACACGGTCGCGACGGCGGACGCCGAGGTCGACATCGACGCGGCGGCGACCCGTCTGGACGGAGCCGCGCTCACCGCGCGCCGCACGGACTACGCCCTCCGCGGCGCCATCGCCGACCGACCCGCTCCGGCGGTGATCCCGACCGACAAGGTGGAGATCCTGCTGCCCCAGGCGACGGACGCCTGGCCGCGCACGGTCCTCATGCTCTCCAAGAGCACCGAGGACGAGGCCGCCGCTCCCGTGATCCTCACCATGACGCAGCAGGATCCGTGGTCGAACTACAAGGTCTCCTACCTCGCCGAGATGCAGGCGTCCGTCGAGCTCCCCGAGCTCGCGCCGGCGTGGGCCGGGACGACTCTGGTGCCGCCGGACATCACGTTCCTCGCGGTCGCGCCGGACGAGCTGGCGACGGCGTTCTCGGATGTCGTCGACCAGGGGGAGAAGAGCGCGTCGTACGACCTCTTCGACGAGGGGGCGCTGACGCTCGCGACCCAGATCCAGGAGAGCCGGAAGACAGTCGTGGACGGCCTCGCGGAGAACGATGCGGCCGAGACGTCCAAGGCTGAGTTCGGGATGGACCCGAGCACGGAGGAGCCCGTCGCGATGGCGACGCTGGACAGCGGCGCGATCGTCGCGGTGTCCGTGCTCGATAGCGAGACGATCACGCCGACCCAACCCGGCGTGGACATCCGGTTCCGCGACGACCCGGTGGCGAAGGCGCTGACCGGCGTCGACCAGTCCGCCAAGGGCGTGAAGACGACCTACAGCATGCAGTTGTTCTTCTCTGTGCCGACGCAGGTCTCGGGTGAGCAGATCCGCCTCCTCGCCGTGCACCAGGACATCCTCGATGTGGAAGTGATCAAGTGAGCGATATCTCTGCGGCCGCGCTGCGCGGCGCCGTCGACCTGTCCGCGCTGCGCAACCGCCCCGCGGCGCCGACTGAAGGCACCGCCGGGGCGCCGGCCCCCGCGGCCGACGGTGCGCTTGTGCGCGACGTCACCGACGAGACGTTCGGTGAGGTCCTCGAGCTTTCCCGCACCGTGCCCGTCGTGGTCGATCTGTGGGCCGAGTGGTGCGGTCCGTGCAAACAGCTGAGCCCGATCCTCGAGCGCGTCACGCAGGAGCTCGCCGGCCGGGTCGTGCTCGCCAAGGTGGACGTCGACGCGAACCCGCAGCTCGCGCAGGGGTTCCGCGCCCAGTCGATCCCGATGGTCGTCGCGCTCGTCGCGGGACAGCCCGTGCCGATGTTCACGGGTGCGGTGCCGGAGGAACAGGTCCGTCAGGTCTTCGATCAGCTCCTCCAGCTCGCCGCCCAGAACGGCGTCACGGGCACGCTGGCCGTGGGGGAGTCCGCCCCTCAGGAGACCGCGGAAGAGCCGCCGCTTCCTCCGTTGCATGCCGAGGCCTTCGCCGCCATCGAGAGCGGCGACTATGCGACGGCCATCCGCGCCTATGAGAAGGCTCTCGCGGAGAATCCGCGTGACGAGGACGCCCGCGCCGGTCTCGGCCAGGTGCGGCTGCTCGATCGCGTGCAGGGTCTGGACCTGCAGCAGGCACGGGATGCCGCAGCCGCCGCTCCGCAGGACGTCGCCGCGCAGTTCGCGGTCGCGGATCTGGACATCGCGGGCGGGCACGTCGAGGACGCGTTCCATCGTCTGCTCGACCTCTTCGCGACCCTTTCCGGCGACGAGCGCGCCGTCGTTCGCGAGCGCCTGGTCGAGCTTTTCGGCCTCGTCGGAGCCGCGGATCCGCGCGTCGTGAACGCGCGCAACCGGCTGTCGTCGCTGCTGTTCTGACCGATCGGGCGCGTGCCAGTGTCAGCCGTGCGACACGGTGGGCACGTGCGGCTCGGGCTGGTGACGCAGCCACAGGGTCGAGAGGGCAGGCAGCGTGATCGCGGCGACCGGGGATCCCCCGTCCTCCGCGGGGTGCGCCACGACCATTCCCAGATTCCCCACGCCGTGGCCGCCGAACTCCGCCGCGTCGGTGTTGAGGACCTCCTGCCAGACGCCCTCCCTGCAGAAGATCAGCGGCAGGGCCGTGCGCGTGACTCCGGCGAAGTTGCTGACGACGACGAGGCGGCCGCCGTGCGCGTCGCGCCGTTCGAACGCGATCACGTTCGGATCCCAGGACGGTCCGCCGAGGCGCGTGAACGAGGAGGCGTCGCCGTCCCTCTCCCATAACGGCGCCTGCGCGCGATACGTCGTGTTCAGGGCGCCGACGAAGCCGAGCAGATCTCGGTGCGCGGGCTGCTCCAGCAGCCACCAGTCCAGCTCCCGCGACTCGGACCATTCCGAGAGCTGACCGAACTCCTGGCCCATGAACAGCAGGTTCTTGCCCGGGTGGCCCCACATGTAGGCCAGGTAGGCGCGGGCGTTCGCGAGACGGCGCGCGTGGTCACCCGGCATCTTGGCCAGCAGACTCCGCTTGCCGTGCACGACCTCGTCGTGACTGATCGGGAGGACGTAGTTCTCGCCGAACGCGTACACGAACGAGAACGTCATCTCGCCCTCGTGATGTGAACGGTGCACCGGATCGCGCTGGATGTACAGCAGCGAGTCGTTCATCCAGCCCATGTTCCACTTGAACCCGAAGCCGAGGCCGGCGTGCTCGGTCGGCGCGGTGACGCCCGGGAAACTGGTGGACTCCTCGGCGATCATGACGATCCCCGGATGGTGGCGGTACGCGGTCGCGTTCGCCTCCTGCAGGAACCGGATGGCTTCGAGGTTCTCCCGTCCGCCGTGGACGTTCGGCTCCCATTCGCCGTCCTTGCGCGAGTAGTCCAGGTAGAGCATGGACGCGACCGCGTCCACACGGAGGCCGTCGACGTGGAACTGCTCGAGCCAGTACAGCGCATTGGCGACCAGGAAGCCGCGGACCTCGGGGCGGCCGTAGTCGAAGATCAGGGTTCCCCAGTCCTGATGCTCACCGCGGCGCGGATCGGGGTGCTCGTACAGCGCTTCGCCGTCGAACCGGGCGAGTGCGAACGCGTCCTTCGGGAAGTGACCGGGCACCCAGTCGAGGATGACGCCGATCCCGGCGCCGTGCAGACGGTCGATGAGGTACCGCAGATCGTCCGGAGATCCGAACCGGCTGGTCGGCGCGTAGTAGCCGCTGACCTGGTACCCCCAGGAACCCCCGAACGGATGCTCGGCCAGCGGCATGAACTCCACGTGCGTGAATCCGGTGGTCTTGACGTGTTCGATCAGGGGGGCGGCGATCTCGCGATATCCGAGCCCTTCCCGCCAGGATCCGAGGTGCACCTCGTAGACCGACATGGGCTGAGCGACGGCATGCGTGGCGGCGCGCCTGGTCATCCACGCGCCGTCCTGCCACACGTGCGCGGATGCCGTGACGACCGACGCGGTCTCGGGAGGTGTCTGCGCCTCCTGTGCCATCGGATCGGCCTTGAGGATCCAGCGGCCGTCCCGGGTGAGGATCTCGTACTTGTACCGCGTCCCGATCGTGACGTCCGGGACGAAGAGCTCCCAGACGCCGCTCGCCCCCAGGGAGCGCATCGGATGACCGGAGCCCTCCCAGCCGTTGTGATCGCCGACGACCCGTACGGCCCTGGCGTTGGGGGCCCACACCGCGAACGCTGTGCCGAGTTCGGATCCGTGCGCCCGCGGGTGCGCACCGAGGACCTCCCAGAGACGCTCGTGCCGGCCCTCGGCGATCAGGTGCAGGTCGAGTTCGCCGACGGTCGGCAGGTGGCGGTACGGATCACCCGTGACGGTCTCCGACTCCCCGGCGTACACGGTGGCGATGCGATAGGCGACCGGAGGTCCCTCGTGCCGCGCCTCCCATATGCCGTGCGCGGCATGGGTCAGCGCGAGCCGCTGACCGTCTGCGAACACGACGCTCACGGTCTCCGCCAGCGGCCGACGGACCCGGATGGTCGTAAGGGTGCGTCCGGCGGCATCTGTCATCGGATGGGCGCCGAGGACGTCATGCGGCGCATGGTGCGCCCCGGCGGCGATCTGGCTCCAGTCCTCGGTGGCTGCGACGTCCTCGACAAAGCTCATGATCGCTCCTTCACTGCCAGGATGTGCACCGGCTCGGCGAAGGCGTCGAGTCGGACGTAATCGTGGTCCGTCCAGGTCCACACCTGACCCGTGATCAGGTCCTCCACATCGAACGCGTCGCCGGGTTCGATGCCCCACACCCGTGTGTCGAGATGGACGGTGGTCTCGCGCACGGAGTGGGGGTCCACGTTGGCGACGACGAGGATGGTGTCCGGCGCGCCCGTGCCCGTGAAGGCGGCGTCCAGATGCTTGGAGTACACCAGCACCGCGTCGTCGTCGCTCCAGTGCACCGATAGGTTCCGCAGCTGCAGGAGCGCGGGGTGCGCCCGCCGGATCTCGTTGAGGCGTCGCAGGAACGGGGCCAGGGAGTCGCCGTCGCGTTCCGCTGCGGCGAAGTCACGCAGCTTGTACTCGTACTTCTCGTTGTCGATGTTCTCCTCGGACCCCGGCCGCGCGATGTTCTCGAAGAGCTCGTACCCCGCGTAGACGCCGTAGACGGGCGCTGCGGTCGCGGCGAGCGCCGCGCGGACGCGGTAGGCCGCCCGGCCGCCGAACTGCAGGTACTCGGTGAGGATGTCCGGGGTGTTGACGAAGAGGTTCGGCCGCAGGTAGTCCGCCGTCTCGGACGCGAGCGACGTGAGGAACTCCTCGAGCTCGGTCTTCGTGTTCCTCCAGGTGAAGTACGTGTAGCTCTGCTGGAAGCCCGCCGCGGCGAGGGCGCGCAGCGGGGCAGGGCGCGTGAACGCCTCGGCGAGGAAGACGACGTCGGGATGCCGGTCGGTCACGCGCGCGATGAGCCATTCCCAGAACCACAGCGGCTTGGTGTGGGGGTTGTCGACGCGGAAGATCCGCACGCCCTGCGCGATCCAGTGCTCGACGATCCGCAGCACCTCGGCGCAGATGCCCTGGGGGTCGTTGTCGAAGTTGATCGGATAGATGTCCTGATACTTCTTCGGCGGATTCTCGGCGTACGCGATGGAACCGTCCGGAAGCGTCGTGAACCACTCCGGATGCTCGGCGACCCACGGATGGTCCGGGGAGGCCTGCAGCGCGAGGTCGAGCGCGACCTCCAGGCCGGCCGTCTGCGCCGAGCGGACGAAGGCACGGAAGTCCGCGAGCGTTCCGAGGTCGGGGTGGACGGCGTCGTGCCCTCCCTCGGCGCCGCCGATCGCCCACGGCGAGCCGGGCTCGTCGTCACCCGCATGCAGCGTGTTGTTCCGGCCCTTGCGGTGCGTGCGTCCGATCGGATGGATCGGCGGCAGGTAGACGACCTCGAAGCCCATGTCCGCGACGGCGGCGAGGCGCTTCGCGGCGGTACGGAACGTGCCCGAGACGATGCGGCTGTCGGCCGCGCGCTTCGCGCCCTCCGAACGCGGGAAGAACTCGTACCACGCACCGACGCCGGCCCGCTCGCGCTCGACGAGCACGCTCTGCAGCTCCGTCGCGGAGATCAGCGAACGCAGCGGGCGCTGCGCGAACAGCCGGGAGAACTCGGGGCTGGTCGCGGTGTCCAGTGCGCCTGCGGCGTCGGCGCGGCCCAGGTCGGAGGCCGCGGCCGCCAGCCGGCGCCGCTCGGCGGCGGGACGGTCCTTCTCGGCGGCGGCGCGGGCGAACAGCTCCGCACCGGCCGCGGTCATCACGGCGACGTCGACACCGGCGGCGATCTTCACGGCGGCGGCGTGAGCCCAGGTCGCGAAATCGTCGCCGAACGCCTCGAAGCGGTAGCGCCAGGTTCCGCGGGCATCCAGGGCGATGAGCACCTGCCACTCGTCGGTACCGTCCTGCAGCGGAGTCAGCCGATGCAGTGACTCGGTGCCGTCCGGTGCGGTGAGGCGGAGGTGAACGCCGATCCGATCATGCCCTTCCCGGAATGCGATGACGCGGAACGGGACGACCTCGCCCGCGAACGCCTTCGCGTGGAATCCGCCGGGCACCGACGGACGCGGGTCCGACAGCGGGATGCGGCCGGTGCGCACTCCTTCGGCGACAGCGGTCGGCCTCGCGTGCCGCAGGGGGATCTGGGCGGGACTCCGGAGAGCCTCGGAACGGGTCACCGTGCGTGCGGCCATAACCCGAATGTACCGCTCCGAGAGCGCGCGTGACAGCCGGTGACGGGCGGGGTCGGGCCCCCGATCATTCCACCCGGAACAGGTGCATCGAGGTGCCCGGTATCGGCAGCACGTCACCGGGCGCGAGGACGCGGGGTTCGGCATCCGGATGCTCGTCGGCGCTGGACCACAGGGACACGAATCGGGTCGCGTCCTCGATGGCGTCCGGGAGGGTCACGTCGATCGGCGCCTCCGTGCCGTGGACGATCAGGAGGATGCGGTTGAACTCCTCCGACTCCGGAGTGGACGCCGCGACGTACTGCAGCGTCCGGTTCCCCGGATCCGTCCACTGCTGCTGCTCCATCGTCTCGCCGTTCTGGTCGTACCAGTCCATGACGCTCGCGTTGGGGATGTGCGCGCCGAGCCGGGCGTAGCGGCTGGGCCGGAGCGCGGGGTTCTCGCGACGCAATCGGGTCAGCGCGGCGACGTGCGCGCGCAGATCCTCCTGCCACGGCTCGTGCTCCCAGGACAGCCAGGTCAGGGCGGAATCGTGGGCGTAGGCGTTGTTGTTGCCGCGCTGGGTGCGGCCGGTCTCGTCCCCGGCGGTGAGCATCGGGATGCCGGCGGAGAGCAGCAGCGTCCCGAGGATGTTCCGCATGGCCTTGCGGCGGGCGGCGAGGATCGCCGGATCGTCGGTCGGCCCCTCGGCGCCGTGATTGAAGGCGCGGTTCATGTCGGCGCCGTCATGGTTGTTCTCGCCGTTGGCCTCGTTGTGCTTGACGTCGTAGGAGACCAGATCGTTCAGGGTGAACCCGTCGTGCGCCGTGACGAAGTTGATGCTCGCGAGCGGGCCCCGTTCCTCCGTGAACGTGTTCGAGGAACCGGCCAGCCGCGTCGCGAACCCGCCGATGCCCACCGGCGCCGAAGCCCGACGGGCGTAGTCGATGTCGCTGAGCCAGAAGTTGCGGACGCGATCGCGGTAGCGGTCGTTCCACTCCAGGAACCCGTCCGGGAAGTTGCCGGTCTGCCAGCCGCCCAGGCCGACGTCCCAGGGCTCGACGATCATCTTCGCGTCCTGCAGCGCCGGATCGTCCAGGATCGCCCGCAGAAGCGGATGCTCCCGGTCGTACTCGTGCCGGGCGTTGCGTCCGAGGGCGGTGGCCAGGTCGAAGCGGAAGCCGTCGATCTGCATGTCGTTCGCCCAGTAGCGCAACGAGTCCAGCACCAGTCGGGCCGCGGCGTCCGTCGCCGTGTTCAGCGTGTTGCCGCAACCGGTCGTGTCGACATAGGCGCCGTCCGGCTGCTGGCGGTAGTACCCGGCGTTGTCGATGCCTCGCAGGCTGGAGCGCGGACCGCCGATGCCCTCTTCCGAGGTGTGGTTGTAGACGACGTCGAGGATGACCTCGAGGCCGGCCTCGTGCAGCAGCCGAACCATGCCCTTGAACTCGGCCAGCACGGCTTCCGGGCCTTCCTTGCGGGCGTCCTCGCTCGCGTACGCGGCATGCGGCGTGAAGAAGTTCAGGGTGTTGTAGCCCCAGTAGTTCGTTAGTCCGCGCTCGAGCAGGCGCGGCTCGGGGACGAACGCGTGGATCGGCAGGAGCTCGACGGACGTGATCCCGATCGACTGCAGGTACTCGATCATGGCGGGATGAGCCAGGCCCGCGTACGTGCCGTGCAGCGCCGGGGTGACACCCGGATGCCGCTTCGTCATGCCCTTGAGGTGCCCCTCGTAGATGACGGTGCGATCCAGGGGCACATGCGGCTTCGCCACCCCGCCCCAGTCGAATCCGTCGGCGATGACGACCGATCGCCACTCCTCGTAGCCGTCGCCCTGCGCGAGTCCGCGGGCATAGGGATCGAGCAGCAGGGTCTCGGGGTTGAACGTGTTGCCCGGACCGTGCGGGCCGCCGACGCGAAGCGCGTAGCGGGTCCCCGGCTGCAGCAGCGACGTGGTGATCTCCCATACTCCGCCGGGACGGCGCTCGAGCGGTGCGGTGTCGGTCACCCAGTCGAGGTCGGACTCGTCGAACACGACCAGCTCGACGGATGACGCGTTCTGCGACCAGATGCGCAGTGTGGCAGTGCCGTCGTGCAGACGGACGCCGAGGTCGTCGAGAGCGGGGCCGCCGGGGGCGGCGAACACACGGGGCGCGGGCATGAATACACCCTAGGCGGGATGTGTTGCCGTCTCATGACGGTCCGGACTCGGTTCCACCGTTCCGTGTGGCGGAATCCGGGGGAGAATCGAAGCATGCGGCACTACCTGGACCACGCGGCGACGACACCGCTGCGCCCCGAGGCGCGCGACGCCTGGATCGATGCCACGTCGGTGATCGGCAACGCCGCGTCGACGCACGGTGCCGGTCAGGACGCCCGCCGGTTGCTGGAGGAATCCCGTGAGCGCATCGCCGCGGTGCTCGGCTGCGACCCGATCGAGGTCGTGCTCACCTCAGGAGGGACGGAATCGATCAACACTGCGCTGCGCGGCCTCTGGCAGTCGCGTCCGGACGGGACCACCGCGATCGTCCTGCCGGATGCCGAGCATCACGCCACGATGGACACGGTGGCGGCGCTCGCGGGTGAGGGAGCCGAGGTGCGGGCCGTACCGGTGACGGCCGAGGCGCGTATCGATCCGGAGGCGTTCACCCAGGCTCTCCCCGGGGCAGCGATGGCCACGGCCCTGGTGGCGAACAACGAGGCGGGGACCGTCAACGATGCCCCGGCGCTGGCACGCGCCGCCGCGAAGGCGCGAGTGCCGCTGCACCTCGACGCCGTTGCCGCCCTGGGCCACGTCGACGTGTCGTTCCGGGGCCTGCGCGGAGGCGCACCGGATGCGTCCGGGCTCGTGGCGATGAGCGTCGCGGGGCACAAGATCGGGGCCCCGGTCGGCGTCGGGGCGCTCGTGGTGGCTCGCACCGCGAGGATGGGTCCGCTGCTGCGCGGAGGCGCCCAGCAACGCGGACTGCGTGCCGGGACGCAGGACATCGCCGGTGCGTCCGCCTTCGCCGTGGCGCTCGAGGCGGCCGAGGCCGAGCGGGCCGGCGAGTCGGAGCGCCTGCGCGTGCTGCGGAATCGCCTGGTGTCGGGCATCCTCGACCGGGTGCCCGAAGCCGTGCTCCTGGGGGACCCCGTCGACCGCCTGCCGGGCAACGCGCACGTGCTCTTTCCCGGGGCGGTGGGGGAGAGCCTGCTGTTCCTCCTGGATGTCGCCGGCATCGCGGCATCCACCGGGTCCGCGTGCCAGGCCGGAGTCGCGGAACCCTCCCACGTCGTGCTGGCGATGGGGCGCGGCGAGCAGGACGCGCGCAGCGCCCTGCGCTTCACGCTCGGGCGGACCTCGACGGATGAGGACGTGGACGCCGTGCTCGCCGTCATCGCGGACACGTATCTTCGGGCATCCGGCTCCGGCTCAGGCATCCGCTCGTAGACTGGGGGCATGCGGATCCTGGCGGCGATGAGCGGTGGTGTGGACTCCGCCGTCGCGGCCGCACGAGCCGTCGAGGCGGGCCACGAGGTGGTGGGCGTGCACCTCGCGCTGTCGCGCGCGGGAGGGACGCTGCGCACCGGCAGCCGCGGCTGCTGCACGATCGAGGACGCCATGGACGCCCGCCGGGCGGCGGATCGCCTCGGGATCCCCTTCTACGTGTGGGACTTCTCCGAGCGCTTCCGCGACGACGTCATCGACGACTTCATCAGCGAGTACCAGGCGGGACGCACACCGAATCCGTGCATGCGCTGCAACGAGAAGATCAAGTTCGCCGCGCTCCTCGAGCGCGCGCTCGAGCTCGGCTTCGACGCGGTCTGCACGGGTCACTACGCCACGCTCGTGGACGGCGAGGGCGGTCTGGAACTGCATCGCGCGTCCGACAACGCGAAGGACCAGTCCTACGTCCTCGGCGTGCTCACCGCCGAGCAGCTCGCACACACCTACTTCCCGCTCGGATCGACGCCGTCCAAGGCGCTCGTGCGCGCCGAGGCGGCCGAGCGCGGCCTCAGCGTCGCGCAGAAGCCCGACAGCCACGACATCTGCTTCATCCCGGACGGCGACACGCGCGGCTGGCTGGCCGAGAAGGTGGGCACGGCCACCGGCGAGATCGTGGATCGCACCGGTGCGGTGGTGGGGACTCACGAGGGCGCGCACGGCTACACGGTCGGTCAGCGGCGGGGCCTGCACCTCGGTGTTCCGGCGCCGGACGGCAAGCCGCGCTTCGTGCTCGAGGTGCGCCCGGTGTCCAACACCGTCGTCGTCGGTCCGAAGGAGGCGCTGGCGATCGCCGAGATCTCGGGGGAGCGTTTCAGCTGGGCAGGTGCCGCGCCGGTGGACGACGCGTTCGCGTGCGAGGTCCAGATCCGTGCGCACGCCGATCCCGTCCCGGCGCAGGCGTTCGCGTCGGAGGCCGGCGTCCGCGTCGTGCCGGAGCATCCGCTGGACGGCGTTGCGCCGGGGCAGACGGCCGTGTTGTACGTCGGCACCCGTGTGCTCGGCCAGTTCACGATCGACACGACGGTGTCGGCGGTCCCGGTCGGGGTGTAGGACCCAGCGCGTGTCGGCTCGGGCGCCGCTCCGCGACATCCGCGCCGTGTTAACCCCGAAGAACCCGGGCGATGTCGGTGCGCGCTCGTAGACTCGACCTGTGCCCGAGAACATCTCGCTGGAAGAAGCCCGTGTCGAGGCCGAGGAGCTGACGACCCGCATCCTCGAGGCGAAGGACGCCTATTACGGTCGTGACACGTCGCTCGTCGACGACGCCACCTACGACGGCTGGATGCACCGCCTTGAGGAGTTGGAGCGCCTGCATCCCGAGCTGCAGGGCCAGGACTCGCCGACGCAGATGGTCGGAGCGGCCGAGGCGACAGGGCTCGCCACGATCGAACACGCCGAACGGATGCTGAGTCTGGACAACGTCTTCTCCGTCGACGAGCTGCGGGAATGGGCCTCGAAGACGCAGAACGCCGCTGGTCGCGAGGTGGCGTGGCTGACGGAGCTCAAGATCGACGGGCTCGCGATCAATCTCCGCTACGAGAAGGGCGTGCTGACCTCGGCGGCGACGCGCGGGGACGGCCGTGTCGGCGAGATCGTCACCGAGAACGCTCTCCGACTGCCGGAGATCCCCGAACGCCTGAGCGGCGAAGGGCATCCGGACATCGTGGAGGTCCGCGGGGAGGTCTTCATCCCGGTCGCCGCGTTCGAGCGGCTCAACGCCGCGCAGGCCGACTTCCGCGAGCGGGCGTACGCGGATTCCCTCGCGCGCTGGGAAGCACGGAGGGGAGCGAAGAGACCGTTCGAGGAGGAGAAGGCGCGCGCGGCGGCGGCACGGCGGTTCCCGGCGTTCGCCAATCCGCGCAACGCTGCCAGCGGTGGTCTGCGCCAGCAGCTGGACAAGAAGGACGGTCTCGAACTCGAAGCGGGACTTCTGCGCATCGAATCCCTGGCGATGTACGTGCACGGCATCGGCGCATGGCAGAACCCGCCAGTGACGGCGCAGAGCGAGGTCTACGAACTGCTGGCCGGATGGGGTCTGCCGACGAGTCCGCACGCGAAGGTGTGCCACGGGATCGATGAGGTGACCGAGTTCGTCGAGTACTTCGGCGAGCATCGGCACGACATCGAGCACGAACTGGACGGCATCGTCGTGAAGGTCGACGAACTCGCCCTGCACGACGAGCTGGGCATGACCAGTCGCGCGCCCCGGTGGGCGATCGCGTACAAGTACCCGCCGGAAGAGGTGCAGACGCGGCTCCTCGACATCGTCGTGTCCGTCGGACGCACCGGACGGGCCACGCCGTACGCGGTCATGGAGCCTGCGCATGTCGCCGGCAGCGTCGTGCGCCAGGCGACGCTGCACAACAAGGACGTCGTGAAGGCCAAGGGCGTGCTGATCGGGGACACGGTCGTGCTGCGCAAGGCCGGCGACGTGATCCCGGAGGTGCTCGGCCCCGTAGCCGACAAGCGCGACGGCACGGAGCGCGAGTTCGTGATGCCGGAGCGCTGTCCGGAGTGCGGCACTCCGCTGCGCCCGATGAAGGAGGGCGACATCGACCTCCGGTGCCCGAACGCGCGCTCCTGCCCGGCGCAGGTGCGGGGACGCGTCGAGCACATCGGGTCCCGTGGCGCGCTCGACATCGAGGTCCTCGGCGAAGTGACCGCCGCGGCGCTCACACAAGCAGAAGCGCCTGCTGTGGCGCCGCTCGACACCGAGGCCGGTCTGTTCTCCCTGGCGCTCGAAGACCTCGTGCCGATCTCGGTGGTGGTGCGCGACGGCGAGACGGGAGAGGCGAAGGTCGACGAGGAGACCGGCGAGTTCGTGCGACGTGCGCCGTTCCAGAAGCTCGGGCCGGCGCAGTATCCTCCCGGGACCGAGACCCTGGACCCCGCGGAGCGTCGACGGCAGGGCATCCGGAAGGATTACCGAGAGGTGCTGCCGTCCGAAGCGGCCGTGAAGCTGATCGCCGAGCTCGAGAAGGCGAAGACCAAAGAGCTCTGGCGCCTGCTCGTCTCGCTGAACATCCGTCACGTCGGTCCCGTCGCCGCCCGCGCGCTCGCGCAGTGGTTCGGGTCGCTGGACGCGATCCGTGCGGCCACGCGTGAGGAACTCGCCGCGGTGGAGGGCGTCGGCGGGATCATCGCGGATTCGCTGCTGGCCTGGTTCGACGTGGACTGGCATCGGGACATCGTCGACAGCTGGAGCGCGGCGGGCGTGCAGTGGACGACACCCGGGCACCCGGGACCGGGAGCGGCCGTGGTCGCGGGCGGAGTCCTGGACGGCCTCACGGTGGTGGCGACGGGCTCTCTCGACGGCTACACGCGAGAGGGTGCCCAGGAGGCGATCATCAAGGCCGGAGGCAAGGCGGCCTCGAGCGTCTCCAAGAAGACCGACTTCGTCGCCGCAGGACCCGGCGCCGGATCGAAGCTCGCGAAGGCCGAGGATCTCGGCATCCGGATCCTGGATGCCGAGCAGTTCCACATCCTCGTCACGGAGGGACCGGACGCACTCGCGTGAAGCGCTACGGCCCGTTGATCGCCGTCTCCGGGGTGCTGGTCATCGGAGATCCCGGACGGCACCATCTGCGGCTCACCCCGGATGCGGTGATTCTGCGAGACGGAACCCAGGGCCGCGGGGTGCACGCGTGGGATCACGTGGAGCGCGTGACGCTCGATGTACCGACCACGCGATTCCGCCTGCCCGGTCTGGTGAGCACGCTCGTACTCGGGGCCGTCACGGTGGTCACCGCCGACATGCTCGATGTCGACCCGGACGACGGGGCTGCCGAGCTCCTCGTGGACGGCGAGTCCACGAGGGTTCCGCTGAGCAGGCACCATGTGGGCGGCTACTGGGCGCCGACCGTCGACGGCGCTCACCGTCTGCTGGATCATCTCATCCGCACGCCCGCCCAGCGGTCGTTGCTTGCGCGCCCGGAATCCGTGATCGACGTCGCGGCGAAGCTCGCCCGATCCGGGGCGGATGTCGGTGGCTGACCGACTCATCGTGCTCAACGGCATGGCAGGAGCTGGAGGTCACTCGGTCGCGCGGATCTCGAAGCCGTCGAGCCCGCGTCGCGCAGTGAGCTCGCGCACCTGGACCGCGTCGACACGCGCGTGCCGGGGACCGGCTCGCATCGCCCCGACGACAGCCTCGACGTCGACCCGGTCGCCGTGCAGCTCCGCCTCCACGGAACCGTCGCGGCGGTTGCGCACCCAGCCCGTGAGACCGTGCTCCGAAGCCAGATCCTGCACGAACCATCGGTAGCCGACGCCCTGCACCCGACCGGTGACGCTCACCTGTACCGAGGTCATGTCAACATGCGCACGTGGCGCAGTTCATGGAGGCCGCTCACCATCACCCCACGCTACTCGACTCGCGAGACTTGTTTTCCGGGGTGAGACAGAGCCACACGGGCCAAGTCTCGCCTCGCAGAGCAAGTCTCGCGGGCGGCGGCGACGGGGCGACGGAGGCGACAGCGGCGAGCGACAGCCTCAGACGCTAGCCCTTGTGCCGCGGCTTGCGGAACGGCTTGCCGTCGCGGTCGTCGCTGCGGGAACCGCGCTCGTCCCGGCGACGATCGAACCGGTCGCTGCCATCGCGCGGTGCACCACGCCGGGCGCTGGGGCCGCGGTCGGGCGCGATCTCGATGAGCCGGCCGGAGATCCGCGTGTCGCGGAGCCTGTCGAGCACGGCAGGGTCCAGGTTCGCCGGGAGCTCGACGATCGAGAAGTCCGGCTTGATGTTGATGGCTCCGAAGTCATCGCGACCCAGGCCGCCCTCGTTCGCGAGCGCGCCCACGATCTGCCGCGGCTCCACGCGATGGCGCCGGCCGACCTCGATGCGGTACGGGGCGTAGTCGCCGCGTCCACGGCGTTCGGTGCGCGCCGGACGCGCTTCGCGGGCGTTCTTCTCGCGCAGCGGACGGTTGTCGCGCTCGACCGAGCGGGCCAGCGGGTCGTCCGCCGGATCGAGCAGCAGCGGCGTCTCGCCTTGGGCGACGACTGCCAGCGCCGCGGCGACATCGGACTCGGGTACATCGTGGTGGCGCACGTAGTGGTCGATGATGTCGCGGAACTTCTCGATCCGGCCCGTCTCGCCGAGCGCCGCCGTGATCGCGTCGTCGAAGCGCGCGAGGCGAGTGCTGTTCACGTCCTCGGTGCTGGGCAGCGACATCTGGGTCGGCTGCTGGCGCGTCGCCTTCTCGATGTGCTTGAGCAGGTAGCGCTCGCGCGGCGTGATGAAGCTGATCGCGTCGCCGGTGCGGCCGGCACGACCGGTGCGACCGATGCGGTGCACGTACGACTCGGTGTCGGTGGGGATGTCGAAATTGACGACGTGGCTGATGCGTTCCACGTCCAGGCCGCGGGCGGCGACATCGGTGGCGACGAGGATGTCGAGCTTGCCGTCCTTGAGCTGGTTCACGCTGCGCTCGCGTTGCACCTGCGGAACGTCGCCGTTGATGGCGGCGGCTGAGTAGCCCCGCGCGCGCAGCTTCTCGGCGAGCGTCTCGGTCTCGTTCTTCGTCCGGACGAACACGATCATCCCGTCGAAGTTCTCGACCTCGAGGATGCGGGTGAGCGCGTCCACCTTCTGCTGGTACGAGACGACGAGGTAGCGCTGGGTGATGTTCGTGTTGGTCGCGGTCTTGGACTTGACCGTGATCTCCTCGGCATCCCGCAGGTACTGCTGCGCCAGCCGCCGGATCTGAGCGGGCATGGTCGCGGAGAACAGCGCGACCTGCTTGTCCTCGGGGGTCTGGGCGAGGATCTGCTCGACGTCCTCGGCGAAGCCCATCTTGAGCATCTCGTCGGCCTCGTCGAGGACGAGATACTTCAGCTCGGACAGGTCGAGCGTGCCCTTCGCCAGGTGGTCCATGATGCGCCCCGGCGTGCCGACGACGACGTGGACGCCCCGGCGCAGCGCCGACAGCTGGACGCCGTAGCCCTGGCCGCCGTAGACCGGCAGCACGTGCACGCCCTTCATGCGGGACGCGTAGGACTCGAACGCCTCGCACACCTGCAGAGCGAGTTCGCGGGTCGGAGCGAGCACGAGCGCCTGCGGGGACTTCTGCGACACGTCCAGCCGCTCCAGCACCGGCAGCGCGAACGCCGCGGTCTTGCCGGTTCCGGTCTGCGCCATGCCGACGACGTCGCGGCCGCCGAGCAGTGTCGGGATCGTCGCGGCCTGGATCGGAGAGGGCGTCTCGTAGCCGAGATCGCGGATGGCCTTCAGGACCGGCCCGGTGATGCCGAGCTCCTCGAATCCGGGGGTCGCGGGGGAGTCCTCGGGGGCGTCGGTCAGCGCTGCGTCTTCAGGGGTCACTTCCTAAAGGTAGCGCCCCGGGGCGGCCTCTGTCTGTGAGGGTGCCCTTCAGGCGCCGGTCGTCAGCGCCAGCAGCTTCTCCTTCACCTGCCGACGCAGCACCTTGCCTATCAGGGATTTCGGCAGCTCGTCGACGAGGAAGATCCGGCGCGGCACCTTGTACGGGGTGAGGATGCCGCGGGCGAAGTCGCGGATCGCCTCGACGTCGATCTCCTCGTCGCCGTCGACGACGACGGCTGCGACGACCTCCTCGCCGGAGTGGTCGCTGGGAAGCCCGACGACCGCGGCGTCGGAGACCTGGGGATGCTGGCGCAGCGCGTTCTCGACCTCGGTCGGGGCCACGTTGAAGCCGCCGGTGATGATGAGCTCCTTGATCCGGTCGACGATGCGCACGAACCCGGCCTCGTCGATCGAGACGATGTCGCCGGTGCGGTACCAGCCGTCGACGAAGACCTCCTCGGTCGCCTCCGGCTTGCCGTAGTAGCCCGAGAACACCTGCGGACCGCGGACGACGAGCTCGCCGGCGGTTCCGGGCTCGACGTCGCGCGTCGGCTCCTCCGGATCGACCACGCGGCATTCGGTGCCCGGAAGCGGGAGACCGACGGTGCCCGGGACACGGTTCTCGGCGACGGGGTTGGCCATCAGGACGGGGGAGCATTCGCTCAGTCCGTAGCCTTCGACGAGGAAGCCGCCGGTGGCTTCCTCGAACGGTACGACGAGCTCATGCGGCAGCGCCATCGCTCCGGAGATGGCGACCTCGATGCCCTCGAGCGACACGCCCTTCGCCTTCGCCGCGGTGAGCAGACGGTCGGCAATGGGCGGCACGAGCGGCAGGAAGGTCGCGGGATGCTTCTTCACCACGTCGAGCACGAGGTCCGGGTCGAACTTCGGGAACAGCACGAGGCGCGCGCCCATCGACATCGCGAAGGTCAGGCACAGAGTGAGTCCGTAGGCGTGGAACATCGGCAGGACCGCATACACGACGCATCCGTCGCCGCGCCGGATCGAGGGGACCCACGACTGCGACTGCGCCGCGTTGGCCAGCAGGTTGCGGTGCGTGAGCGCCGCGCCCTTCGGGGTTCCCGTGGTGCCGGACGTGTACTGGATGATCGCGAGGTCGTCGGTCTCGGGGCGAGGATGCGTCGACGGCAGGGGATCGGAGGAGACCACGCGCTCCCACAGGATGGTCCCGCGCACCTTCTCCGTGAGCGCCGCGCGGGACTCGCGAGCCTTGGCGACGGGCAGCTTCAGGGCGAGCTGCGTGAGCCGCGGCATCCCCTTCGTGACGTCCACGGAGACCAGCGTCGACACGGCGAGGTCGGCAGGGAACTCCTGGACCGTCGCGACGACCTTGTTCCAGACGATGGCGTGCTTCGCGCCGTGGTCCTCGAACTGTTTGCGCAGCTCCCGCGGCGTGTACAACGGGTTGTGCTCGACGACGACAGCGCCCAACCGGAGCACGGCGTAGAACGCCACGATGTGCTGCGGGCAGTTCGGCAGGACGATCGCGACAGGGTCGCCGGCCTTCACACCGAGGTCGCGCAGGCCGGCGGCCGCACGATCGATCGCCTCCTGCAGTTGCGCGTAGGTCGTCTCCCGCCCGAAGAACTGCAGCGCCGGGGCATCCGGATAGTCGCGGGCGGACGCCGCGACGATGTCGATGAGAGAGCCCTGCACCGGTGCGAGGTCCTCGGGAACGCCCGGCGCGTAGCTGGCGACCCAGGGACGAGGGGGATCGAACGTCGTCATGCGCACCAGCCTATTGCGGGCCGGCGGCGTCGCAGGGGATCCGACGCCGCAACTAGACTGGTCGGGTGTCTGAAATCACCCCCGAACTCGTACGCCATCTCGGCGTGCTCGCGCGCATCCAGCTGAACGACGACGAGGTGACGCGGCTGACGGGCCAGCTCGATGCCATCGTCGACAACATCGCGAAGGTCTCCGAGGTCGCCACGGCCGACGTGGTCGCCACGAGCCACCCGATCCCTCTCGCGAACGTCTTCCGGCCCGACGAGGTCGGTCAGACGCTGACGCACGAGCAGGTGCTGCAGAACGCACCGGACGCCGCGGACGGCCGTTTCCGCGTCACCGCGATCCTGGGAGAAGAGCAGTGAGCGACATCATCCGCTGGACCGCCGCAGAGCTCGCGGACAGACTGCAGGCCGGTGAGGTCTCCAGCCGCGAGGCCACCCAGGCGCACCTCGACCGCATCGCCGCCGTTGACGGCGACGTGCACGCGTTCCTGCACGTGAACGACGGAGCCCTGGATGCAGCCGACGCGATCGATGCGGCTCGCGCTTCCGGCGAGCAGCTGCACCCGCTCGCCGGCGTGCCGCTGGCGATCAAGGACGTGCTGGTCACGACCGACCAGCCGACGACGAGCGGGTCGAAGATCCTCGAGGGCTACCTGTCTCCGTACGACGCCACGGTCGTGGCGCGCTCGCGCGCGGCCGGCCTCGTCGCACTGGGCAAGACCAACATGGACGAGTTCGCGATGGGCTCGTCCACCGAGCACTCCGCGTACGGCCCCACCCGCAACCCCTGGGATCTCGACCGCATCCCCGGCGGCTCCGGCGGCGGCTCGGCCGCGGCGGTGGCCGCCTTCGAAGCACCGCTCGCCCTCGGCTCCGACACCGGCGGGTCGATCCGACAGCCGGCGCACGTGACGGGCACGGTCGGCATCAAGCCGACCTACGGCGGGGTCAGCCGATACGGCGCGATCGCGCTGGCGTCCAGCCTCGACCAGGTCGGACCTGTGACGCGCACCGTGCTGGACTCCGGCCTGCTGCACGACGTGATCGGCGGGCACGACCCCAAGGACTCGACCTCGCTCACCGACACCTGGCCCTCGTTCGCCGAGGCCGCCCGCGAAGGGGCCAGGGGCGACGTCCTCAAGGGCCTCAAGGTGGGAGTGCTCAAGGAGCTGCCGGATTCCGGGTTCCAGGCCGGCGTCGCGGCATCCTTCCGCGAGTCCCTGGCACTGCTTGAGGCCAACGGCGCCGAGATCGTGGAGATCTCCGCACCGCACTTCGAGTACGGCGTGGCCGCGTACTACCTGATCCTGCCCGCCGAGGCATCCAGCAACCTCGCGAAGTTCGACTCGGTCCGCTTCGGTCTGCGCGTGACCCCCGAGGGCGGCGCCACCGTCGAGGACGTCATGTCCGCCACCCGGGAGGCCGGGTTCGGCGACGAGGTCAAGCGCCGGATCATCCTGGGCACCTACGCCCTGTCCGCCGGGTACTACGACGCCTACTACGGCAGCGCGCAGAAGGTCCGCACGCTCATCCAGCAGGACTTCGCGAACGCCTTCGCCGAGGTCGACGTGATCGCGACGCCGTCCGCGCCGACGACCGCGTTCAAGATCGGCGAGCGCGTCGACGACCCGCTCCAGATGTACCTGAACGACGTCACCACGATCCCCGCGAACCTCGCCGGGGTTCCCGGCATCTCGATCCCGTCCGGGCTCGCGGCGGAAGACGGATTGCCCGTCGGCATCCAGTTCCTCGCGCCGGCGCACGAGGACGCCCGTCTGTACCGCGTGGGCGCCGCCCTGGAGACGCTCCTCGTCGATTCGTGGGGGGCACCGCTGCTCACCCGCGCCCCGGAGCTCGTGGGAGGGAACCGCTGATGGCCGCCGCCAAGCTGATGGACTTCGACAAGGCGCTCGAACTGTTCGAGCCCGTGCTCGGCTTCGAGGTGCACGTCGAGCTGAACACCGAGACGAAGATGTTCTCCGACGCGCCGAACCCGGCGAACGACCGTTACCACGGTGCAGAGCCCAACACCCTCATCGCTCCGGTCGATCTCGGTCTTCCCGGCTCGCTGCCGGTCGTGAACGCCACGGCGATCCGCTCCTCGATCAGCCTCGGCCTCGCGCTGGGCTGCTCCATCGCAGAGTCGAGCCGGTTCGCGCGGAAGAACTACTTCTACCCGGATCTGGGCAAGAACTATCAGATCTCCCAGTACGACGAGCCGATCGCGTACGAGGGCTCCGTCGAGGTGGAGCTCGAGGACGGCGCGCTGGTGACCGTTCCGATCGAGCGCGCGCACATGGAGGAGGACGCGGGCAAGCTCACGCACATGGGCGGGGCGACCGGACGCATCCAGGGTGCCGAGTACTCGCTGGTCGACTACAACCGTGCCGGAGTGCCGCTCGTCGAGATCGTCACCAAGCCGATCTTCGGCGCCGAGCACCGTGCGCCGGAGATCGCGAAGGCCTACGTCGCCGCGATCCGCGACATCGTCCGCGGCCTCGGCATCTCGGAGGCCCGGCTCGAGCGCGGAAACCTGCGCTGCGACGCCAACGTGTCTCTGCGTCCGCGCGGCCAGGAGAAGCTCGGCACCCGCACCGAGACGAAGAACGTCAACTCGATGCGCTCGGTGGAGCGCGCCGTGCGATACGAGATCCAGCGTCAGGCGGCGATCCTCGCAGACGGCGGGACGATCATCCAGGAGACCCGGCACTGGCATGAGGACACCGGAACGACTTCGCCGGGACGACCGAAGTCGGATGCCGACGACTACCGCTACTTCCCCGAGCCCGACCTGCTGCCCGTGCAGCCGACCGCGGAGCTGATCGAGGAGCTGCGTGCGGCTCTGCCCGAGCAGCCCGTCGCACGTCGCCGCCGTCTCAAGGCGGAATGGGGGTTCACGGACCTGGAGTTCCAGGACGTCCGCAACGGCGGGCTGCTCGACGAGGTCGCGGCGACGATCGCCGCCGGCGCCAGCCCAGCCGCTGCGCGCAAGTGGTGGACCGGGGAGATCACGCGCCTCGCGAACGCAGCCGAGCGGGATGCCGCCGAGCTGATCAGCCCGGCGAACGTCGCCGCCCTGCAGCAGCTGGTGGATGCCGGGACGCTCACCGACAAGCTGGCACGCCAGGTGCTCGAGGGCGTCATCGCCGGCGAGGGCTCCCCACAGGAAGTCGTGGACGCCCGAGGTCTCGCGGTCGTGTCGGACGACGGGGCGCTGATCGCGGCGATCGACGACGCGCTGGCCGCGCAGCCCGATGTCCTTGCGAAGATCAAGGACGGCAAGGTGCAGGCCGCCGGTGCGATCATCGGCGCGGTCATGAAGGCGATGAAGGGCCAGGCCGACGCCGCGCGCGTGCGCGAGCTGATCCTGGAGCGCGCAGCGCAGTAATCGACCCGCCATATGGTGCGAATGCCCGCGACACGCCGATGCGCGCGGGCATTCGCGCCGAACAGACGGGCTCGATGTCGGTGGTCGCGGCGAGAATGGTGCCATGGGGCGCGGTGACGGTTCTGGCCGCATCGTCTCACCCGAGGGTGCAGACGATGCGGGTACGCGCATCCTGCACGTCGACATGGATGCGTTCTATGCGGCGGTCGCGGTCCTCGACGACCCGTCGCTGCGCGGCCTGCCCCTGATCATCGGGGCCCCGGACGGGCGCTCGGTCGTGTCCAGCGCGTCCTACGAGGCGCGCCGATACGGCGTCAGGGCGGCGATGCCGGTGTCGCAGGCGATGCGTCTGTGCCCGACGGCACGCATCGTGCTGCCCGACTTCGCGCGGTACCAGGAGGTCTCGCGCCACGTCATGACGATCTTCGAATCGTTCACGCCGCTCGTGGAGCCGCTGTCGGTCGATGAGGCGTTCCTCGACGTCCACGGCGTGCGCCGGTTGTGGGGGAGTCCGGCGCGGGTCGCGCGGCTGATCCGGGAGCGGGTGCACGCCGAGGTGGGGATCACCTGCAGCGTCGGCGTCGCCGCGACCAAGCACGTCGCCAAGATGGCCTCGACGATGGCGAAGCCCGACGGCATGCTCGTCGTCGCCGCGGCCGACACGCAGGACTTCCTCGCTCCGCGACCGGTGCGGGCGATGTGGGGCGTGGGGCCGAAGGCCGCGGAGGCGCTCGAGGCGCGCGGCATCCGTACGATCGGCGACATCCGCGAGTCGGCGCCGGAGATGCTGGACCGCGCGGTGGGATCCGCGCTCGGGCAGCGCCTGATCGAACTCGCGCGCGGCGAGGATCCTCGCTCGGTCGAGACCACCCGCGTCGAGAAGAGCGTGGGGCACGAGGAGACGTTCGACGTCGACATCACCGATCGCGAGGAGATCCGCTCGGAGCTCCTTCGCCTCGCGGATCGCGTCGCGGCACGTCTGAGACGGGCCGAATGGGAGACGCGCACCGTGGCGATCAAGATCCGGTTCGACGACTTCACCACGGTCAACCGGTCTCAGACGCTGTCCGAGCCGACGGCGGTCGGGCAGCGCATCGGAACAGCCGCACAGGAACTGTTCGCGCACATCGATCGGCGAAGCCCCATCCGTCTCGTCGGGGTGCGCGCCGAGAGGCTGCAGCCGGCCGGCGCCGGCGCCTTCGCACTCTGGGACGACGACGAGGACTGGCGCCGGGTCGAAGGAGCGCTCGACAGCGCCCGGGCGCGCTTCGGGAGCGCCACGATCACCCGCGCCCGTCACCTCGGTCGCGGCGACGGGCGGGGTGCCCCGCAGCATCCGAGGGCGAGCGGGACGGAATGACCTTCGCAGCACGGAACATGTCGGCTAGCGTGGAGCAATGCCCAACATCGCACTGGAACTCGGAAAGCAAGCGGCCGTCTTCGGCGTGAAGAGCGCCTACGGCGAACCGCAGGACGTGGACGGTGTCAGCATCACGCCGGTGGCGCTCACCTGGTCGGGGTTCGGCGGCGGGTCGGATCAGGAACGCGACGGCGGAGGCGGCGGAGGGGTCTCGATCCCGCTCGGCGTCTATGTGCGTCGCGAAGAGGGACTGCGGTTCGAGCCGAACCTGGTGTCGCTGCTCGCCGTCGGGATCCCGTTCGTCTGGGTCGCCGGACGTGCGCTCGCGCGTGTGATCCGTGCGCTCAAGAAGTAGCCAGGACCCGGTCTCAGCAGCACTGGACGTCGCGGCGGACCAGGTGGTCGCCGCGATCGCGGAGGTGTCGGCGGCCAATCCCGTCGTGCTGATCGACGGACGAAGCGGCGCGGGCAAGACCAGCCTGGCTCGGCTCGTCGAGCAGCGCTGGCCTCTGACCGGGCGACCGCAGCGCATCGCGATGGACTCGCTGTACCCCGGGTGGGACGGACTGGATGCCGGGACCGACCGTGCGCTCGACGGCATCCTCCGTCCGCACGGCCGCGGACGGATCGGCACGTGGCACCGCTGGGACTGGGACCACGGGCAGGATGCCGAGAGCCACGCGGTGGATCCCGCGCTGGGCGTCATCCTGGAGGGCTGCGGGACCATCACACCGCGCACGGCGCCGCTCGCAGACGTCCGGGTCTGGGTGGACTCACCGGACGCCGCGCGCAAGGCGCGTGCGCTGCACCGCGACGGTGACGCGTTCCGCCCGCACTGGGAGCGGTGGGCCGCGCAGGAGCAGGCGCACATCGATCGCGACGATCCTCGTCAGCTGGCCACGGTGCTGGTGCGGATCCCGTGACGACGTGACGTCGTCCGGGTGTCAGCTCCGCTCGTCCGCGGCCTGGATGAGCGTCTCGAGCCGATAGCCGAGCCAGTCGTACACGCCGCGGCGCGGGTCCTCCTCGGGAAGGTCGTCCTCGACGATGATGCCCAGGCGCGCGGCGAGCACGAGCCGGAGCGCGGTGAGCGTGCGCAGCCACGCATCGATCTCGGCATCCGGGATCTCGATCTCCTGAGGCGCGTGGGCGCCCCCGCCGTCGGGCTCGACGGTGAATCCGGTCAGGGCGGCGCGCACGACGGCGGCGTCGGACGCCCGCCGGTCCAGCAGGTCGTCCTGCGTCGCGGCGGTGAACGCCAGGGACGCCTCGGCATCCTCGGGGTAGGCGTCCGGTGCGAGGCGCGCCAACGCGGGATCCGCGGCGTCCTCGGTCGCCTCCGCGGAGAGCAGACGCGCGAACTCGTCGACCAGGCGGGCCAGGTGATGGCCCTCGATCGCGGCGAGGGAGATCCGGATGCCGTCGTTCATCGCGGAGCCCGCCGCACGGTCGCCCACAGTCCGTAGTCGTGCATGGCCTGCGCGTGCACCTCCATGGTCTCCCGCGGGCCGGTCGCCACGATCGCGTGGCCCTCGTGGTGAACCGCGAGCATGAGCTGGGTCGCGCGCTCCTGCGAGTAGCCGAAGTAGGTGCGGAAGACGCGCACGACGTAGCTCATCAGGTTCACCGGGTCGTTCCAGACGACGACCTGCCAGGGCTCGAGCGGTGCGGCGGACAGGTGGAGATCCTGTTCCGTGTCCGGGGTCGCGATCGGCGTGCTCATGCCCATCCCAGTTCATGCAGATGCTCGTCGTCGATCCCGTAGAAGTGGGCGATCTCATGCACGAGCGTCGTGTGGATCTCGTCGCGCAGCTCGTCCTCGGTGTCGCACTGGTCGAGATGCGGCTCCCGGTAGACGATGATCCGGTCCGGAAGCTCGCCCAGGCCGTACTGTCCGCGCTCGGTGAGCGCGAGACCGTCGTAGAGGCCGAGCAGGTCGAGACTGCCGTCCTCAGGGCGGTCCTCGACGACGAAGACCACGTTGTCCAGCCCGTCGACCATGTCGTCGGGCAGCAGGTCGAGCTCGTCGACGACGAGCTGCTCGAAGGCCGCGGCATCCATATCCATCGTCCTCCAGCCTATGGGCGCGAGCCGGGTCAGTGCACGAACAGCAGGAGCGCGGCCACCGCGAGGAAGAGCGCTCCGAAGACGGTGTTGAGTGTGCGCTGTCCGCGCGACGTCCGCGTCAGCCGGCGGAAGGGCTTCGCTGCCGCCGCGAAGAAGAACCACATCACGGCGACGTCGACGACCACAACCGTCGTGATGAGGATCAGATACTGCGGGAGGGCGGGCTGGTCGAGGCGGATGAACTGCGGGATGAACGCCAGGAAGAAGACGATGGCCTTCGGGTTCAGCAGGTTGACCCAGAACCCGCGTCGGAGCATGGACCATCGGCTTTCCGCCGGGCGGGGCGCGACCGAGCCGTCCTCGGCGGACGCCGGCTTCGCGAGGATCATCCGGATGCCGAGGTAGACGAGATACGCGGCGCCGGCGTAGCGCACGATGTCGAACAGGAGCGGTGACCGCGACACGAGCAGGCCGACGCCGGCCGCGACGATCACGACGTGGACGATCAGGGCGAGCTGCTGTCCGATGACTCCCCAGATCGCCCGCCGCCATCCCTCGTTGAGCGCGTTGGACATCGTGTTGATCGCCCCGGCTCCCGGGGTGAAGCTGATGACGACGGATGCCGCGAGCAGGGAGAGCCAGACCGTCAGCGACACCAGGAGATTCTACGGCGGGAGCCCGGCTCGATCCGAACCGGGCTCCCGCCGAACGACGTCTCAGGCGTGCGGGGTGACGACCGCGCGCCCGGTGAGCTTCCCGTCATGCAGGTCGTGGTAGGCCTGAAGTGCCTGATCCATGGGGTAGGTCGTCACGGCCGGTGCGATCTTGCCGGCGCGGTACAGTTCGACGACCTCGTACAGCTCCTCGATCGTTCCCCAGTACGTGTTGGTGAGCTCGGCCTCGTACGGGTTCGAGTAGAAGTCCCAATTGGTCGGTCCGCCTGCCACACCGACGACGGTGATGCGCCCGCGGCGGGCGACGACCTGCTGGGCGAGGGCGATCGTGGCGCTGATTCCCACGAAGTCGAAGACGGCGTCCACACCCTGCCCGCCGGTGGCGGCGCGGATCCGATCCGCCTGTCCTTCGCCGCCGTCGATGCGGACGGCTCCGGACTTCTCGGCTTCGGCCATCGCCTCGGGCTTGGTGTCGGTGGCGTAGACGGTGGCGCCGGTGATCGCTGTGAGGATCTGGACGGCGATCTGACCGAGGCCGCCGAGACCGATCACGAGGGCGGACTTGCCGCCGCCCGCGAGCTTCGGCAGAGCGAGCTTGATGGCGTGGTACGGCGTCAGGCCCGCGTCGGCGAGGGGCGCGGCGGTCACGGGGTCCGCATCTCCGAGCGGAACAAGGTTCCGCGCCGGCACCGTCATGTACTCGGCCATGCCACCGTCACGGCCGAGGCCGGTGGCGAGGTAGGGCTGGGTCGCGGCGTTTTGGCAGTAGGTGTCCTGCCCGCGCGAGCAGGCGGGGCAGTGGCCGCAGCCGATGGGCCCGTACGACAGGAACGCATCGCCGACGGACAGGCCCGTGACGCCGTCGCCGAGCTCCTCGATCCATCCGGAGTTCTCGTGTCCGAGCGTGTAGCTGGGGGCGAGCTGGTCGCCCATGCCCTCGTCGAACTGCTCGAAGACGGCGACGTCCGAGTGACACGCTCCCGCACCCGCGATCTTGAGCAGGACCTCGCCGGGCCCCGGGACGGGACGGGGCACGTCCTCGATGGTGGGGAACGTCTTCCATGCGGTGAACCGGACAGCCTTCACTGTGCACTCCTCATCTGTCGTGCTGGGCCGAATCCGGAATTCGGATGACATCGAATCCCAGCGCGAGCGCACCTCGATCCTACCGAGGCACCCCCCCCGGCGGAAACAGAAGAGGGCTCCGACGGAATTCGTCGGAGCCCTCTCGGCTGGGGTGAGTAACGGGGCTTGAACCCGCGACCTCCTGGACCACAACCAGGCGCTCTACCAACTGAGCTATACCCACCATGCGCCCGCGTCAGCGGGCAACCAGACGATTCTATTACACGTCGGAGGGTGCCGATGACACCGTGCGCTCGGCGATGGCGCGGGCCTCCTCGCTGGAGGGCCCGGGCTCCGGCACGAAGACGGCATCGCGGTAGTAGCGGAGCTCCCTGATGGATTCGAGGATGTCGGCCAGGGCGCGGTGACCGCCGTCCTTGGCCGGTGCCTGGAAGAACACCCGGGGGTACCAGCGACGGGACAGCTCCTTGATGCTCGACACGTCGACGTTCCGGTAATGCAGCCACTGATCGATCTGCGGCATGTACTTCGCGAGGAACATGCGGTCGGTTCCGATGGTGTTGCCGGCCAGGGGGGCCTTGCGCTCCAGCGGCACGAAGCGCTTGATGTAGGCGAGGGTCTGTTCCTCCGCCTCGGCGAGCGTCACACCTGAGGGGATCTCGTCGATGAGCCCGGACGAGCGGTGCATCTCGGTGACGAAGTCGTTCATGTTGCCGAGCGCGGCATCGCTCGGCTTGATCACGATCTGGAAGCCCGGATCGACCGGGTTCAGTTCGAAATCGGTGATGACGACGGCGATCTCGACGAGCTCGTCGATTCCGAGATCGAGTCCCGTCATCTCGCAGTCGATCCAGACGAGTCGATCGTTCTCAGACGCAGATGCCATACAGGCATCCTAATGAGCGCACAGACATCGGCCCCTGGCACGGTACCGTTGTGGAGTACGCCTCCGTAGCTCAGCGGAAGAGCAGCGGCCTTCTAATCCGCCGGTCGCAGGTTCGAATCCTGCCGGGGGCACAAACACTCGAATCACCGCAGGTAGCGCAGGGTCTGCACGGCCTCGTCGGCCGTCCAGAAGGCGCCGATGAGGCGGAACGAGCCCGTCGCCAGGTGAAGACGCTCGGCGCGGTAGCGCAGGCCCAAGGGCTCGGCCGCGATGCGCAGATGCCCGAGGATGCGGCCTGCGCGGTCCTGAACGCGCCACAGATGGTCGCCGGCTCTGACGAGTCGCTCTCTGTCGGATGACAGGTCGGGCGTGGCGTAGGGGATGTCGGGAAGGGCGGTGGCCGCTGTGGTGTGCATCGAGGTCTCCTCTCGTCATCGAACATATGACCGACCACCGACATCGCCCCGTGCGCGCTGTTCTCGCACCCGCCCTGCACAGCACGGCCGAAACGCGGCTTCTCCACCGTCGCCGTGGAGATCCGTCCGATCCGACTCCGGCGGTCGGTGCGAAGGGGCACGCTGTTCGACATCCGGGCCAGATCCGGGACGAAGAGGAGAAACGATGAACGACACCATCACGATCATGGGATTCATCGGGAACGACCCGGGCGGCAACACCACCGCGACCGGCGTGCCCGTCGTGAACTTCCGGGTCGGCAGCACGCAGCGCCGGTACGACGCGAAGACCCAGACCTGGATCGACCAGGGCACCAACTGGTACAACGTGTCGGCGTACCGCCAGCTAGCCGTGCAGGCTCGCGCTTCGCTGCAGAAGGGGCATCCCGTCATCGTCACCGGGCGGCTGCGCGTCCGGGACTGGGACAACGGCACGGCGCGGGGCACGAGCGTGGACATCGACGCCGAGGCGATCGGACACGACCTGCGCTGGGGGACGAGCGCCTTCGTCCGGACGAATCGTGCGCACCCGGCGGCCGCCGGCGTCACCGACGGCGTGGCGGAACCGGCGGCGAGAGAGACGTTCCCGACGAACACCTCCGATGTGGAGCTCGACGTTCAGGAGGGCGAACTCGTCCTGGCCGGCGGCGACGCGTGGAGCGTCTCCGAGGGCGACGAGGACTGATGCGGCGCACGGTCGGCGACGGCGCCCCGTAGACTCGAGCCGTGCCTCGCCGACCCGCCGCTCCCGCCCTTCGCGCGCTCGCACTCTCCGCCTCGGTGCTCCTGGCAGTCGGGCTGGTGGCCTGTTCACCAGAGCCGGTGGAGACCACGACGCCGTCACCCGATGCATCGGCTGACGCGACGGCGACTCCGGAGCCGGCCGGTCCCGTGCTGGTCCCGGAGGGGACGGCGGCCGACAACCTGCCGTTGTTCACGGCCGTCACCGAACAGGTCTGGGCATCCGAGCAGCGTGTGCAGGGGCGGGCGTACATCGACGCGCTGGTCGCCGCAGGCTTCGACAAGGCCGCCATGCAGGTCACCGCCGACGAGACGACGGTCGGCAACCCTGTCGAGAGCCTGCTCTTCTCCGTCCGGTGGGGTGAGACGGAATGCCTCGTCGGACAGGTGGGTCCGTCGACGGGCGACCCGGTGACCACGGTCACGGACCAGCTCGCCGAAGGACGGTGCCTGATCGGCGCCACACGGCCCATCGACTGGTGACCGGAATCCGCACAGCGCTCAGCCGGTAGGCTGGAGTGTCGATTCGCGACGCCAACAGAAGGAGCGGTTTTCGGTGGCAGAGTACATCTACTCGATGGTCCGTGCACGCAAGGCGGTGGGCGACAAGCTCATCCTCGACGACGTGACGATGGCGTTCCTCCCCGGCGCGAAGATCGGCATGGTCGGCCCGAACGGCGCGGGAAAGTCGACGATCCTGAAGATCATGGCCGGGCTCGACCAGCCCTCGAACGGCGAGGCCAAGCTGAGCCCCGGGTACTCGGTCGGCATCCTCATGCAGGAGCCCGAGCTCGACGAGGCCAAGACCGTGCTGGAGAACATCCAGGACGGGATCGCGATCAAGGCGAAGGTCGACCGGTTCAACGAGATCTCCGCACAGATGGCGGACCCGGATGCCGACTTCGACACGCTGCTCGCCGAGATGGGCACGCTGCAGGAGGAGATCGACGCGGCGGACGGCTGGGACCTCGACTCCCAGCTCGAGCAGGCCATGGACGCGCTGCGCACGCCGCCCGGCGACGCGTCCGTCCAGCACTTGTCCGGTGGAGAGAAGCGCCGCGTCGCGCTGGCGAAGCTGCTGCTGCAGAAGCCGGACCTGCTGCTGCTCGACGAGCCCACCAACCACCTCGACGCCGAGAGCGTGCTCTGGCTCGAGCAGCACCTCCAGGCCTACAAGGGCGCCGTCATCGCCATCACCCACGACCGGTACTTCCTCGACCACGTCGCCGAGTGGATCGCCGAGGTCGACCGTGGCCGCCTGATCGGTTACGAGGGCAACTACTCGACCTACCTCGAGAAGAAGGCCGAGCGCCTCGACATCCAGGGCAAGAAGGACGCCAAGCTCGCCAAGCGCCTGAAGGACGAGCTCGAGTGGGTCCGCTCCAGCGCGAAGGGGCGGCAGACCAAGTCCAAGGCGCGTCTGGCCCGCTACGAGGAGATGGCGGCCGAGGCGGAGCGCACCAGGAAGCTCGACTTCGAGGAGATCCAGATCCCCGCGGGTCCGCGTCTCGGGAACGTCGTGATCGAGGCGAAGAACCTGCAGAAGGGCTTCGGCGACCGGACCCTCATCGACGGACTGAGCTTCAGCCTGCCGCCGAACGGCATCGTCGGCGTGATCGGCCCCAACGGTGTCGGCAAGACGACGCTGTTCAAGACGATCGTCGGACTCGAGCCGCTGGACGGCGGAGACCTGAAGATCGGCGAGACGGTCAAGATCAGCTACGTCGACCAGTCCCGCGCGAGCATCGACCCCGACAAGACGCTGTGGGAGGTCGTCTCGGACGGCCTGGACATCATCACGGTCGGAAAGACCGAGATCCCGTCCCGCGCGTATGTGTCGAAGTTCGGTTTCAAGGGTCCGGACCAGCAGAAGAAGGCCGGCGTGCTCTCCGGTGGAGAGCGCAACCGACTGAACCTCGCGCTGACACTCAAGGAGGGCGGCAACCTGCTGCTGCTCGACGAGCCGACCAACGACCTCGACGTCGAGACCCTGAGCTCGCTCGAGAACGCGCTGCTCGAGTTCCCCGGCTGCGCCGTGGTGATCACGCACGACCGCTGGTTCCTGGACCGCATCGCCACGCACATCCTCGCGTACGAGGGCACCGACGAGAACCCCGCGCAGTGGCACTGGTTCGAGGGCAACTTCGAGGCGTACGAGGCGAACAAGATCGAGCGGCTCGGACCGGACGCGGCGCGTCCGCACCGCACGACGCACCGCAAGCTCACCCGTGACTGACGGCGCTCGGCTCCACATCCCCATCCAGCTGCGCTGGGGCGATCTGGACGCCTTCAACCACGTCAACAACACCTCGATGCTCAAACTCCTCGAGGAGGCGCGCGTGCGCGCCTTCTGGAAGCCGGGCCCCGGTGAGGACGCGCCGTCCACGGCGGTCCTCGACTCGGGAATCGAGCAGGGCGTCCTGACCCTCATCGCCCGGCAGGAGATCGAATACCTCGCGCCTGTGCCGTACCAGCGCAGGCCGCTCGAGGTGCAGATGTGGTTCGGCCGGCTCGGCGGCTCGAGCGTCGAGGTCTGCTACGAGGTGCACAACGACCCGGCCTCGGACGAGCGCGTCGTGTACGCGCGTTCGACCGCCGTGATCGTGCTCGTCGACGCGGCGACCGGACGCCCCACCCGGCTGACGCCGCAGATGCGCGAGGTCTGGACGCCCTTCGTCGGGGAGTCCATCACCTACGCGCATCGCTGAGCGCGAGCGAGATCAGCTCGACGCGACGCCCTCCGGTACGCGGACCATGATCTCCTGGGCGACGCTCGCGACCAGCACGCCGTCGCGCGTGTAGATGCGCCCCGTGGCGAGGCCGCGGCCGCCGCGGGCGTTGGGGGACTCCTGGACGTACAGCAGCCATTCGTCGGCGCGTGCCGGGCGGTGCCACCACATGGCGTGATCCAGGCTCGCGACCTTGAGCCCCGTCAATGACCAGGCCACGCCGTGCGCGCGCAGGATCGACTCCTGGATGGTCATGTCGCTGAGATACGCGAGTGCGGCGCGATGTAGGCGCGGGTCCTCCGGCATCGTCGACCTGATGCGCATCCACACCGCCTGTCGCGGCCGTTGCTCGCCGTCGACCGCGACGTAGAGCGGGCCCTCGACGTGCCGCACGTCCGCCGGGCGATCGCGCAGCATCCGCATCGAGAGCGGATGAACGCCGGTGACGAGCTCCTCGTCGGGAGCGAGGTCTTCGGGAGCGGGGACGCCCGTCGGCATCGGCTCGGCGTGCTCGACCCCGGGGCTCTCGTCCTGGAAGGATGCGATCATCGAGAAGATCGGCACGCCGTTCTGATACGCCTGTGATCTCCGCGTCGAGAAGGACCGCCCGTCGTGGATCCGGTCCACGGCGATCGTGAGTCCCTGTGCCGCGTCGCCGGGCCGCAGGAAGTAGCCGTGCATCGAGTGCACCGCCCGCTCTGGCGGCATCGTGCGCTCGGCGGCGATCAGCGTCTGGGCGAGCACCTGTCCGCCGTAGATCCGGCCGGTGGGCATGGCATGGGACCGGCCGGTGAAGATGTCCTCCGTCGTGCGCGCCGAGCTCTCATCGAGATCCAGGACGTCCAGCAGCAGCTCGACGGATGCCTCGGCCTGCGCGTCTACGCTCATGACGGTCCCTCCCGCGGCTCGGCACCGCACCTCGGTAGTCTAGAGCGCGTGCCCTCCCGTCTCGTGCTCGCCGACCCCGAAACCGCCAGAGACGTCCTGACCTTCGTCGGCAGGGCCGCGCGCATCTCCGACGAGGGCGTCCGTCTGCAGGCGAAGGCCGGCGTTCTCGCGATCACGGCGGCTGCGCTCGCCCCGCACGGTCTCTTCGACCAGACTCCGACGATCCTCGCGATGCGGATCGTGAACGCCGACCCCGAGCTCGAGTGCGACGTGGTGGTCGCGTCCCTGAGCGCGACCGAGGACGACCGGATGCTGGAGCTGCCGGAGACCGGTCTGTCGCCGTCCTGGGCGGGCATCGCCCCGCCGCGTGGAGAGTGGCAGCGGGAGAGCTCGCTCACGGCCTCCGTCATCGCGCAGCGCGCCCAATGGGGCATCAGCGCGGTCGCACACGGCACGACGTCGGGGTCGGGCGAGGAGGCCGTGCGCGCGCTGCGCGCCGCGATCTGGGGCGAGCCGGACGCGGATCTCGCGGATCTTCCTCGTGGCATGGCCTTCGCCGCTGACGCCCTCGGCTTCATCTCGGGAGAGGAGGACGTACCGGTGATGCGCTCCGGGCGCTGGATGAGACTCGCGTTCCGCCGCGGACACGTCCTCGCGAGGGGACCGGTCGCCTCCGGCCTCACCCCGGTGCGGGGGACCGGCTCGGCGGCGTAGCCGGCGGACCGGGTCTCAGCGGGACGCCGCTCGACCGGCCTGCCGCCCGGAGAAGAGGCAGCCGCCGAGGAACGTCCCTTCGAGCGCGCGATAGCCGTGCATGCCGCCTCCGCCGAAGCCGCTCGCCTCGCCCGCAGCGTACAGCCCAGGGATCGGCGATCCGCTCGCATCGAGCGCCCTGGCGTCGAGGTCCGTCTCGATCCCGCCCAGCGACTTGCGCGTCAGGACGTGCAGCTTCACCGCGACCAGCGGACCGGCGGCCGGGTCCTGCAGACGATGCGGCGCGGCCGTGCGGATGAGCCTGTCGCCGCGGTACGCGCGCATCGACCGCAGCATCCCGATCTGCGCGTCCTTCGTGAAGTCGTTGTCGATCTCGCGATCGCGCGCGACGATCTCGGCGCGAACCCGCTCGATGTCCAGCAGATCTCCGTCGGGTGCTCTCCGGACCTGCTCGAGGAGGGTGTCGAGGTCGTTCTCGACGATGAAGTCCTCGCCCTCGTCCAGGAACGCCTGGACGGGCCCGGTCGGTCCCTTCGCGAGCCGGGACTTGAGCAGCAGTCGGACGTCCTTGCCGGTGAGATCCGGGTTCTGCTCGCTGCCGGAGAGCGCGAACTCCTTCTCGACGATCTGTCGCGACGTGATGAACCACGAGTGGTCGTGGCCGGTGGAACGCAGGTGCGCGAGCGTGCCCAGCGTGTCGAAGCCAGGGAACAGCGGCACGGGCAGTCGCCTGCCCGTCGCGTCCAGCCACAGCGAGGAAGGTCCGGGGAGGATCCGGATGCCGTGAGCCGGCCACACCGGATCCCAGTTCGTGATCCCCTCGACGTAGTGCCACATCCGATCGCCGTTGATCAGATGCGCGCCTGCGGATGCGGACACGGCGTGCATGGACCCGTCGACGTAGGCGGGGACTCCGGAGAGCATGTGCTCCGGCGGCGTCCCGAGAGAGGGCGGCCAGAAGGCGCGGACGAGGTCGTGGTTCCCGCCGATCCCGCCGGACGCGACGACGGTGGCGCCGGCGGAGATCTCGAACGATCCCACGACCTCGCGCGACGTCTCGAGGCCGCGTTCCCGCGCGTCGTCGGCCAGCACGTCGCCTCGGGCCCCGACGACCGCGCCGCCGTCGAGCACCAGCTCGGTGACGCGATGGCGAGGAAGGATCGTGAGCGTCCCGGCATCCTCGGCGGCCTCGACGGCCGCGGCGAACGGCGCGACGACACCGGGCCCCGTGCCCCAGGTGATGTGGAAGCGGGGCACCGAGTTCCCGGGTCCCAGAGCGCCGTATCCGCCGCGCTCGGCCCAGCCGACCACCGGGAAGAACCCGACGTCCCTCTCGCGCAGCCATGCCCGCTTCTCGCCCGAGGCGAACTCGAGGTACGCCTCGGCCCATCTCCGTGGCCACGCGTCCTCCGGACGGTCGAACCCGGCGCCCCCGAACCAGTCCTGCCGCGCGAGTTCGAGGGAGTCGGAGATCCCCATCCGGCGCTGCTCGGGCGAATCGACGAAGAACAGTCCTCCGAACGACCACCAGGCCTGCCCGCCGAGGTTCGTGCGCGGTTCCTGATCGACGAGCACGACGCGTCTTCCGGCCGCCGTCGCCTCCGAGGCGGCGACGAGTCCGGCCAGCCCCCATCCGATCACGAGTACGTCTGCGGACAGGGGCGTGGTCGTCATGTGCTCTCCGTCGAATCCTGACTGCGCGTCTGCAGCGTCGCGCGACCCGCGGCGGCGGGCCCGATGCCGGACGGCTCGAATGTGTTCACCATGGCATAGGCGGCGCGTTCCAGGTAGTCCCAGAGCGTGGATTCGTGCAGAGGCGACAACTGCGCCTCGTCCACGGCCGTGCGCATGCAGCGCAGCCAACGATCCCTGGCGTCCGGGTCGACGTGGAACGGCACGTGGCGCATCCGCAGCCGTGGGTGCCCGCGCGTCTCGCCGTACGTGGTGGGACCGCCCCAGTACTGCACCAGGAACAAGGTCAGCCGCTCGGCGGCGGGCCCCAGGTCCTCTTCGGGATACATCGGCTTGAGGACGGGATCCAGGGCGACCTCGCGATAGAACGTCGCCACCAGCTTCTCGAACGTGGCGTATCCGCCCACCTCGTCGTAGAACGTCACGTCTTCTCATCTCCCCGGGCGGCGGTGCCGTCCCCGGACTTCTTGCGCCGCCAGATGCCCCGCTCCGCGACGGGCGGTACGCCCGTGACCGCATTGGGACGCGTGCGCGGCGGATTCGCCCCGCGGACGCGGCGGGCGCCGTCCAGGCCCGTGGGCGTGACGCTCGTCATGCTCGGCACCCCGATCTCCAGGGCATCGAGCGCCTTCTTCAGCCGCTTGCGCAGCTCCTGGGACACATCGTCCTTGGCGTTCGCGCGCGTCTTCATGACGACACGGACGACGAGTGCGTCGCCCGTGATCGATTCGAGGCCCCAGATCTCGGGGCGCTCGACGATGCGGGTGCGCCACTTCGGGTCCTTGGCGAGTTCCTGGGCCGTTTCCAGCATCGCCTTCTCGACCGTCTCGAGATCCGAATCGGGGGCGACGCCGAGGTCGATGATCGCGCGCGCCCAGCCCTGCGACATGTTGCCGATCCGGGTCACCTCGCCGTTGCGGACGTACCAGAGCGTGCCGTTGACGTCGCGCACCTGCGTTATGCGCACGCTGACGTACTCGACGACGCCGGATGCGAGGCCCAGGTCCACGACGTCACCGATGCCGATCTGGTCCTCGGCGACGATGAACATCCCGTTGAGGACGTCCTTGACGATGTTCTGCGCACCGAAGCCGAGCCCGGCGCCGAGGGCCGCGGTCAAGAGCGTCAGGGAGCCGATGAGGTCCGGCAGCAGGACCGAGATGATCATCATCAGGGCCACGACGGTGACGGCGACGTTGATGATGTTCTGCAGGATCGAACCGAGCGTGCGGGTGCGCTGAACGAGGCGCATGTCCGCCAGCGGAGAGCGTTCGAGCGCCTGTGTGTCGTCGACGTTCGCCTTCGCCTTAGCACTGTCCACGATGCGGCGGACGATGCGGTGCACGATGAAGCGCAGTGCCAGTCCTACGAGGAGCGCGACGACGACGATGATCGCGACGTTGAGGGCGGTCCTGCCGGCTTCGCCGAGGAAGGCTATGAAGTCGGTCCACGCCGTGGTGATCTCCGTGGTGTCGGGAGCAGGCGTGGAATCGGCAGGGATGAACATCCCCCCGATTCTACCGAGCGGGCCTCTGCGTCAGCTGGATCGCCGACGCAGAGGCCCGAAGGTGTCGAAGCGCGTTCAGCGCTCCTCGTCGCGGCTCTGGGCGGCGAGCGAGCGCTCCACGTCGGCGAGGTTCTCACTGACCAGTCGGCGCAGTGCCGGCGCGGCATCCGGGTTCGCCGACAGCCATGCGCGCGTGGCGTCGCGCAGCTCGACGTTGCCCAGCGCCGTCGGGTAGAGACCGGTGATCAGATAGTTCGCGATCTGATAGGTCCGCGACTCCCAGATCGGCAGCAGCATGTCGAAGTACGCCGGGACGAACTCGGCGAGCGCGTCCACGCCGGCCGGGTGGACGAAGCCGAGCGCGGCGGAGCGGACGATCGTGTTCGGCGCGTCGTCCTTCTCGACGAGCGACGCCCAGGCAACCCTCTTGTCCGCGACCGTCGGCAGGGCGGCCCGCGCCTGGGCGGCGAACTCGGCGCCCTTCGCGGTGTTGTCGGCGGCCAGAGCGGCGTCGATGGACGACGCGTCCGTCGCACCGATCGTCGCGAGCCCGACCAGCAGCTGCCACGACAGGTCCGTGTCGATCTCGAGGCCGGGGAGGGTCTCCTCGCCGGAGCGCAGCCGGCCGACGATCCCGGCGTGCTCCGCCGTCACGAGATTGCCGGCGAAGGCGGTGACGAACTGGAGCTGGCTGTCGCTGCCGGCCGCGGCGCCCTGGGCGAGCTCCCACAGGCCGTCGGCGACCTTCTGACGGGCGGCGAGGCGGTCCGACGGTGCGACGTACAGGGTGGCCGCCGTGCGCAGCTGGGCGAGGGTCGTGCGCACGGTCGTCGACTCGGTCTCGCGGCCGATGTTGCCCAGGACCAGGTCGATGTAGTCGGACGCGGCGCTCTCGGCATCGCGGGTCTGATCCCAGGCCGCGCCCCACACGAGCGAACGGGCCAGCGGGTCGGAGATGTCGGCCAGGTGGGCGACTGCGGTGGCGAGTGAGCGGTCGTCGAGTCGGATCTTCGCGTAGGCGAGGTCCTCGTCGTTGAGCAGCACGAGGTCGGGGCGCTTGATGCCCTTGAGCTCGGGCACCTCGGTGCGGTCGCCGTCGACGTCGATCTCCACGTGGTGCGTGCGGGTCAGCGCGCCGTCGACGAGATCGTAGAAGCCGATGCCCAGGCGGTGGGGCCGGATCGTGGGGTAGTCGGCCGGGGCGGTCTGGGTGACCGCGAAGCGCGAGACCTTCCCGTCGGCGTCCTCCTCGACGATGGGGGCGAGCGTGTTGACCCCGGCGGTCTCGAGCCACTTCTTCGACCACGAGGTCAGTTCGCGCCCGCTGGTGGCCTCGAGCTCCGTGAGCAGGTCGCTGAGCTCGGTGTTGCCCCAGGAGTGCTTCTGGAAGTACTGCGAGACGCCGGCGAAGAACTCCTCGATGCCCACCCAGGCGGCCAGCTGCTTGAGGACCGACCCGCCCTTCGCGTAGGTGATGCCGTCGAAGTTGACCTGGACGTCCTCGAGATCGTTGATCTCGGCGACGACCGGATGCGTGGAGGGCAGCTGGTCCTGACGGTACGCCCAGGTCTTCTCCATGGCGTTGAAGGTCGTCCACGCCTCGGTCCACTCGGTGGCCTCGGCGGTGGCGATGGTCGACGCCCACTCGGCGAACGACTCGTTCAGCCAGAGGTCGTTCCACCACTTCATGGTGACGAGGTCGCCGAACCACATGTGCGCGAGCTCGTGCAGGATCGTGACGACGCGACGCTCCTTGACGGCATCCGTCACCTTGCTGCGGAAGACGTAGGTCTCGGTGAAGGTGACCGCTCCGGCGTTCTCCATCGCGCCGGCGTTGAACTCCGGGACGAACAGCTGGTCGTACTTGGCGAACGGATAGGGGACGCCGAACTTCTCCTCGAAGTACGCGAATCCCTGGCGGGTCTTCTCGAAGATGTACTCGGCGTCCAGGTGCTGCCACAGGCTCTTGCGGCCGTAGACGCCGAGCGGGATCACCCGGCCCGAGGCGCTGGTGAGCTCCGAGAACGTGGACTCGTACGGGCCGGCGACGAGGGCGGTGATGTACGACGAGATGCGCGGGGTGGGTTCGAAGCCCCACGTCGCCGTGGCCTTGTCGTCGTGCACGATCGGCTCGGGGGTGGGGGAGTTGGAGACGACCTTCCAGTTCGCCGGCGCCGTCACGGTGAACTGGAACGTGGCCTTGAGGTCGGGCTGCTCGAAGACCGCGAACACGCGGCGGGAGTCGGGCACCTCGAACTGCGAATAGAGGTAGACCTCTCCGTCGACCGGATCGACGAACCGGTGCAGCCCCTCGCCGGTGTTGGTGTAGAGGCAGTCGGCGTCGACGACGAGGACGTTCTCCTCCTGCAGATCCGACAGTGCGATGCGCGAGTCCGCGAAGACCTCGCTGGGGTCGAGCTGCTCGCCGTTCAACGAGATCTCGCGCACCTCGCGCGCGATGAGGTCGATGAAGGTGTAGCTGCCCGGCTGGGCGGTGAACCGCACGACGCTGCGCGATCCGAACACCTCCTCGCCCTTCGTCAGGTCCAGCGAGACCTGGTACGACTGGGTGTCGATGAGGGCTCGGCGCTCCTGCGCTTCGATACGGGTGAGGTTCTCTCCAGGCACAGCTTTTCTCCCAGGGGTGAGGGGTCGTGACCGCTCCAAGACGCTGCTGGCGCCGACGGCAACCATGACAGCCTACGCCAGGTGGCGTTCGTCGCGAGCGAGCAGAGGTGAAAGGATGAAGGGGTGACTGCGAACGCCTCTTCCTCTGTTCCCTTCGCCTCGCCCGCAGCAGCCGGCGGCGCGCCGTTCGTCGAGACGCCCGTCGCCTATGACGGCATCCTGCTTGCAGGATTCGGGGGGCCGGAAGGTCAGGACGACGTCATCCCGTTCCTGCGCAACGTCACCCGGGGACGCGGTATCCCGGACGAGCGTCTCGAGGAGGTCGCGCATCACTATCGCCACTTCGGCGGTGTCAGCCCGATCAATGCCCAGAACCGTGCGCTGAAGGCGGCTCTCGAGGCCGAACTCGACCGACGCGGCATCGACCTGCCCGTGTACTGGGGGAACCGGAACTGGACGCCGTACCTCGAGGACGCCGTCCGCGAAGCGGCGGATGAGGGGGACACGACCCTGCTCGCCTTCGCCACGAGCGCCTACAGCTCCTTCTCGAGCTGCCGTCAGTACCGCGAGGACTTCGCGCGGGTGCTCGAGGAGACGGGTCTCGACGCGACGGTGACGATCGACAAGATCAGGCCCTTCTTCGATCACCCGGGATTCGTGGACGCCTTCCTCGAGGGCGTGCGGGCGGCGGTCGACGGATTCCTCGCCCAGGGAATCGCCGCGGACCAGATCCAGGTGCTCTTCTCGACGCACAGTGTGCCGACGGACGATGCGGTGCGCTCCGGGCCCCGCGATGTGGACTGGGGACCGGGCGGCGCGTATGCGGCCCAGCACGAGGCGGTGGCCGCGTGGGTCATGGACCGCATCTCGACCGAGCTGCCGGTCGCATCGGACGTCGCCTGGGAGCTCGTCTACCAGTCGCGGTCCGGGCCGCCTTCGCAGCCATGGCTCGAACCGGACGTGTGCGACGTGATCGAAGAGCTGCCCCGACGCGGCAGGTCCGCGGTGGTCGTCGTCCCGCTCGGATTCATGAGCGACCACATGGAGGTGCTCTGGGACCTCGACACCGAGGCCGCGGAAGCCGCCGAAGAGGCGGGCCTCGCGTTCGTCCGAACCCCGACACCCGGGGTGTCGAGCGCGTTCGTGGCCGGGATCGTCGACCTCGTGGAAGAACGGCTGCGGGGTCGTCCTGCGGCGGAGCGGGCCCATGTCACCGAACTCGGACCGTGGTTCGACGTGTGCCGACCGGGATGCTGCGAGAACATTCGTGCCGGCTTCAAGCCCGCGGCGGCGGGTCTGGCGCCCTAGGTCAGCTCTCGGCTGCTCGGGCATCAATAGGATGGGTTCCATGCGCATCCACATCGCCACCGATCACGCCGGTCTCGATTTCTCCACCCAGCTTCAGGAGCATCTGCGCGGCGCCGGCCACGAGGTCGTCGATCACGGCCCGGTCGAGTACGACGCGCTCGACGACTATCCCGCGTTCTGCATCCGTGCGGCGCAGGCGGTCGTCGTGGACCAGCGCGACGGTGTCGAGGCGCTCGGAGTCGTGTTCGGCGGATCGGGCAACGGCGAGCAGATCGCCGCGAACAAGGTGGAGGGCATCCGCGCCGCTCTGGTCTGGAACCTGTCGACCGCTGAGCTCGCTCGCGAGCACAACGATGCGAACGTCATCTCGATCGGCGCCCGCCAGCACACGTTCGAGGAGGTCGTGAGCTTCATCGACCGCTTCATCGCGACGCCTTTCTCCGAGGACGAGCGCCACGTGCGCCGGATCGGCCAGATCGCCGACTACGAGCGCGACGGGTCGCTGCTGCCGGACCCTCGGGCCTGACATGCCCGAGGGGCACTCCGTCCACCGCATCGCGCGCCAGTTCGATCGGAACTTCGTCGGGCGTCGCCTGCACGCGTCGAGCCCGCAGGGCCGTTTCTCCGAGGGAGCCGCCGTGCTCGACGGCCGAGAGGCGCTGAGCGTCCAGGCGGTCGGCAAGCAGATGTTCCTCGAAGCCGAGGGCGACCTCTGGCTGCGCGTGCATCTCGGCCTCTACGGTGCGTGGGACTTCGCGGGAGAGATCCTCGTCGATCCGACGATCGCCTCGGCGAACGGCCGCATGGGGCAGACCAATCAACGCGGTACCGCCCTGGACGAGGAGATCCTCGACGACGCCGGGGAGAACTCGCTGTCGTCGATCGGGGCGCCCCGACGGACGCGGGTGCACGTGCGCATGTCGGAGCAGACGAAGAGCCTCGCGGAGGAGGGCTCGGAGTGGCCGCCGCCCGTCGTCGGTCAGGTGCGCCTGCGGCTCATGACCGACGTGACGTGCGCGGATCTGCGAGGCCCCACCGCGTGCGTGCTCCAGACGCCGGAGGAGATGCTGGCCACGGTCGCGAAGCTGGGGCCGGATCCGCTCGTCGGAGACCCGGACGAGGGCGAGGAGCGGTTCGTGCGTTCTGTGCGCCGCAAGCCGACCGCGATCGCGCTGCTGCTCATGGACCAGGCGGTCGTCAGCGGCATCGGCAACGTGTACCGTGCCGAGATGCTGTTCCGGGCGCGTCTGAACCCGCACACGCCCGGCCGCGAGGTCCCCGAGGATGTCGTCCGCGGTCTCTGGCGCGACTGGGTGCGGCTGCTGGCGATCGGCGTCGAGACCGGGCAGATGATGACGATGGACGATCTGTCTCCCGAGCAGTATCGCGCGGCGATGGCGAGTCGTGACGACCGGCACTGGGTGTATCACCGCGCCGGACTCCCATGCCGGATCTGCGGCACCGAGATCGCGCTCGAGGAGATCGGCGCGCGCAAGCTGTACTGGTGCCCGTCCTGTCAGGCGTGAGTTCCCGTCCACCGGCAGGTCGCAGTGGAACCTGAACGCGGGCTGTGAAACGATGTCGAAGTTCCACGCAACGACGCACGATGGGAGCAGCGCATGGATCTTTCCGGAGTCGAAGCCTTTCTGTCCTGGCTCAGCGGCATCATCTGGGGACCGTTCGTCCTCATCCCGCTGCTGCTCGGGACGGGGCTGTACCTGACGATCCGACTCGGGGGACTCCAGATCCTGAAGCTCGGGCCCGCGCTGCGCTTGGGACTCTTCACGCGCAAGGATCCGGGATCGGACGGTGACATCTCGCAGTTCCAGGCGCTGACCACGGCGCTGGCTGCGACGGTCGGCACGGGGAACATCGTCGGCGTGGCCACCGCGATCGGCATCGGCGGCCCCGGGGCGCTGTTCTGGATGTGGATCACGGGCCTTCTCGGCATGGCGTCAAAGTACTCCGAGGCCTTCCTCGGAGTGCGCTTCCGCAAGACCGATGACGCGGGAGAGAAGTCCGGCGGACCGCAGTACTACTTGGAACGGGGTATCCCGAACCGGCTCGGCAAGTTCCTCGCCCTTTTCTTCGCCATCGCCGCCGTGCTCGCCTGTTTCGGGATCGGCAACATGACGCAGGGCAACTCGATCGCGTCGAACATGGAGAACAGCTTCAACGTGCCGACGTGGGTCACCGGACTCGTGCTTACCGCCTTCGCGCTGGTCGTCCTCGTGGGCGGCATTAAGTCGATCGGCCGCGTGACGGCCGGTCTCGTGCCGATCATGATCATCTTCTACGTGCTGGGCGCGCTGTACATCCTCATCGCCAACATCGGGGACGTGCCCGCGGCGTTCGCGCAGATCTTCACGGACGCGTTCACGGGCACCGCGCCGATCGGCGGATTCGCCGGGTCGGCGATCATCATCGCCGTCCAGTTCGGCGTCGCGCGCGGCATCTTCTCCAACGAGTCCGGCATGGGTTCCGCGGCGATCGCGGCGGCGGCCGCCAAGACCAGCCACCCCGTGCGCCAGGGGCTCGTGTCCATGACGCAGACGTTCATCGACACGATCATCGTCGTCACCTGCACCGGGCTCGTCATCATCACGACCGGGGTCTGGGACATGACCGACCCCGAGACCGGCGAGCAGATCAGCCCGGCACTGATGACGGGCGAGGCGTTCTCACACGGCCTGCCGGGGGAGTGGGGGCACTACATCGTGACGATCGGCCTGGTGATGTTCGCCGGCTCCACGATCCTCGGCTGGTCCTACTACGGCGAGCGGTGCATCGAGCGTCTGCTCGGACGCAGGGCCGTCATGCCCTTCCGGGTGGTGTTCTCGCTCGTCGTGTTCATCGGCTGCACGGTCCAGCTGGGCGTGGTGTGGGCGTTCTCCGACGTGATGAACGGGCTCATGGCCCTGCCGAACCTGCTCGGGCTGCTGATCCTCTCCGGCCTCGTCGCGCGGGAGACGAAGAAGTACCTCGACAACGACCCGAAACTGCGCGCGAGCACCGAAGAGGTGAACTCCTTCATGGCCGGGGACAAGGCCTTCGAGGAGTGGAAGACGCAGGCGATTCCGGTCGTCGACCGGACGTGATGCGCACGGCTTCGGGAGCAGACCGGCCCGAAGCCGCGTCGTAGTCTGGTCGTATGCGCCAGAACCCCAGCTTCGCCCTCGCCGACATCGCCGAGATGAGGCGGGTGATCGCACGCAACCCGTGGGCGACCATCATGAGCGCCGCCGAGGACGGCCTGGTGGCCTCGCACTACGTCGTGATGCTCGACGAGGATCGCGACGACCTCACCGTGGTCGGACACGTCGGCCGTCCTGACGACGCGATCCACGGCATGGGCGAGCGCGAGCTGCTCGTCGTGTTCCAGGGCCCGCACGGGTACGTCTCACCGGGATGGTACGACGCCGAGACCCCGAGCGTCCCGACCTGGAACTACACGGCCGTGCATCTCGCCGGTGTCCCCGAGGTGCTGAGCACCGAGGAGAACCTCCGGGTCCTGGACCGCCTGGTGGAGGCCTTCGAGTCGCGGATGCCGGACCCTCGGGGGATGTGGGAGAGGCCGAACGACGAGGCGTTCGTGCGCCGGCTGGAGGCCGGTACGGTCGGGTTCCGGCTGACCCCCACTCGAGTGGTCGCCAAGCGCAAGCTCAGCCAGAACAAGGACGCCGCGACCGTCGAGAACGTCATCGCACACCTGGAGGGTGACGGGGCGTACGCGAATCCGGCGCTGGCTGCGGAGATGCGCCGCGCGCAGGACGCGCGCGTCCGGCCGAACGCATGACCGGGGCGCAGGTCGACGCCCTGCGCGGCGTGCGCGTCACGGGTCCGGGGCAGGAGTTCCTCTTCGACGACGAACCGGTGGACCTCGTCATCCGGGACGGGGTGATCGCGGACATCGCGCCCACCGGAGCACTGGCGCTGGCGGGCAGGGTCGTCGATGCCGAGGGCGCGTGGGTGATCCCGGGGCTCTGGGACAATCACGTGCACGTCGTGCAGTGGGCTCTGGCGTCGGAACGCACGTGGCTGGGCGACGCGGCGTCCGCGAGGGAGGCCGCGGAACTCATGGCCGCCGTCCAGACCCGTCCGGACGATCGACGCATCGGCACGGGCTTCCGGGACGCGCTGTGGCCCGATGCGCCGACGCGGGAGACGCTGGATGCCGCGACCGGTGCCGTGCCGACCTATCTGATCAACGCGGACGTCCACAGCGTCTGGCTGAACTCCGCGGCGCTCGCGCGCGAGGGGTTCGACGCGGCAGACGGCGTGCTGCGCGAAGAGGACGCGTTCGAGATCTCACGCCGTCTCAACGCCGTGGACCCGGTCCATGCCGACCAGGCGGTGCAGCAGGCGGCGTCGCGTGCGGCCGGACGCGGCATCACCGGCGTCGTCGACTTCGAGATGGCGTGGAACGCACAGGCCTGGGAACGGCGCGTCGCGTCCGGCTTCGACCTACACCGCGTCGAGTTCGCGATCTACCCGGCCGATCTCGACCGCGCGATCGCCGAGGGTCTGAGGACGGGGGATGCGCTCGGCAGCAGCGACCTGGTCTCGGTCGGCCGACTCAAGGTCATCAGCGACGGGTCCCTCGGGACCCGCACGGCCGCGTGCTCGCAGGCCTACCCCGGCGACGGTCACGGCGTCATGACGGTCGAGACACCGGAGCTGATCGATCTGCTCACGCGGGCGGCCGGCGCAGGACTTGAGGCGTCGGTCCATGCGATCGGGGACCGTGCGGCCGCCTCGGCGCTGGACGCGTTCGCGCACACAGGGGCCGCGGGCACGATCGAGCACGCGCAGCTCGTCCGTCATGCCGACGTGTCGCGCATCGCCCGGCTCGGCCTGGTCGCGAGTGTCCAGCCGCAGCACGCGCTCGACGACCGCGACATGGCGTCCCGGTACTGGGCGCATCAGACCTCTCTCGCCTACCCGCTCGCGTCGCTGCGGCGGGCGGGCGTCGAGCTGCGCCTCGGCTCGGACGCACCCGTGGCTCCGCTGGACCCCTGGCAGGCGATCGCTGCCGCAGTGACGCGGTCCGACGACGTACGCGAGCCTCTGGACCCAGGAGAGCGGCTGAGCGTCGATGAGGCGATCGCGGCCAGCGTGCGGACCGCCGTCCGGCCCGGAGAACGAGCCGACCTGGTTCTGTGCGACGTCGATCCTCGGACGGCGGATGCCGTCGCCCTGCGAGGGATGCCGGTGCGGATGACTCTGCTGGGAGGCCTCGTCACCCACGGGTGACTCGAGCCCCGGAGACGACGAAGGGCGCCGGGAGACCCGGCGCCCTTCGAAAGCGACGATTACGCCGCGACGTGTGCGACGAGGAACCAGCGGTCCTTCTCGAGACCGCGCATGATCTCGATCGCGACGTCCTGGCTGGTGAGGTCGATCTCGTCCAGGCCCTCGATGGCGGCCTTGGTGTCGACGAGGATCGCATCGATGTCGGCGACGATCGTGCGGATGATCTCGTCGGACTGCGCGAAGCCGGCCGGCACACCCGTCTCCGGGGCCTTTGCGGCGACGGCGCTGACGCGGGCGTCGATCGGCAGCCCGAGGGCGACGATGCGCTCCGCAGCGGTGTCGGCGAAGTCGCCGGCGTGGGCGACGATGGTGTCGAGGAGTTCGTGGACGCCGATGAAGTTCGCGCCGCGCACGTGCCAGTGCGCCTGCTTGCCGTTGATGGTCAGGGCCTGCAGCCCCAGCACGACGGGCGAGAGGAACTGCGCCGCGGCTGCGGCGACCGTGGGGTCGCTGGCGGTGGTGGAGATGGTCTGTGCCTTGCTCATGTCGATTCCTCCCGGGGACGGCTTCTTCGTACCTGTTGTTGACAACCGTACTCGGCCTGAGACATTCCGCAAGGAAGCTGAGGCTCGGCTTATACCCCCGGAAACCCGCGGGATTCCGCGGATCTGAGGGTAGTCTCACCTTATGAGCATCTCGCCTTCGGCATCCGTCATCGCCCTCCCCGGTCGGGTCCCCGAGATCGCCTCCGACGCGTTCGTGGCGGACGGAGCGCGCGTCGTCGGCGACGTCGTCCTCGAGTCCGGATCGAGCGTCTGGTATAACGCGGTCCTGCGCGCCGATTCGGCATCCATCACCGTCGGGGCGGACAGCAACCTTCAGGACAATGTCTCGGTGCACGTCGACAGCGATCACGCCACGGTGATCGGACGGAAGGTCTCGGTGGGCCACAACGCGGTCGTGCACGGCTGCACGATCGGCGACGGATCCCTCGTGGGCATGGGCGCGGTGATCCTCTCGGGCGCCGTCATCGGCACGGGGTGCCTCATCGCCGGAGGCGCCGTCGTGCTCGGCGGCACCGAGGTGCCGGACGGCTCGCTCGTCGCCGGCGTCCCTGCGAAGGTGCGGCGTGCGCTCACCGACGACGAGAAGGCGGGGCTCCTCGCCAATGCCGACATCTATCGGGAGCACGTCCGCACGCACGAGACGGCGCGCACGCGGTGACCCCCGCGCGCACCGGTAGGCTGGTGCTCTGCGGGGCGGTGGCCAAGCTGGTCAAGGCAGCGGGCTCATAACCCGACGATCGTGGGTTCAAGTCCCACCCGCCCCACCACTCGGCTCCGGCCGCGCCACCTGCCAGACTGGGCCAATGGCAGTCATCGAGAACTCGAAGCTCACCGTCGTGGGCGCAGGCAGCGTCGGTTCGAGCGTGGCCTACGCCGCCCTCATCCGAGGATCGGCGCGTCACGTCGCGCTCTACGACATCGCGACCGAGAAGGTCGAGGCCGAGGTGCTCGACCTCGCTCACGGCACCCAGTTCACGGGATCGAGCGACATCATCGGCGGCAGCGACATCTCGGTGGTCGCCGGATCGCACGTCGTCGTCATCACCGCGGGGGCCAAGCAGAACCCCGGCCAGACGCGCATCGAACTCGCGAGCGTCAACGCCGGCATCCTGCGGGACATGATGCCACGGCTGCTCGAGGTCGCCCCCGACGCGATCTACGTCATCGTGACGAATCCCTGCGACGTCCTCACCGTGCTCGCCCGTGAGGCGACCGATCTTCCCGCTGAGCGCATCTTCGCCTCGGGGACGGTCCTGGACACTTCTCGCCTGCGCTGGAAGCTCGCACAGCGTGCCGGCGTGTCGACCTCGAGCGTGCACGCGTACATCGTGGGGGAGCACGGCGACACGGAGTTCCCGCTCTGGTCCAAGGCCACGATCGGAACCGTGCCGATCCTGGACTGGGAGGCGCCGGGGCATCCGCGCATCACCCGCGAGGAGCTGGACGCGATCGCCGTCGACGTGCGGGATGCCGCGTACACGGTCATCCGTGGGAAGGGCGCCACCAACTATGCGATCGGGCTCTCGAGCGCACGGATCGTGGAGGCGATACTCGGTGACGAGCACGCCGTCATGCCGGTGAGCACGGTGCTGGAGGACTTCCACGGCGTCGACGGTGTGGCACTCTCCGTCCCTTCGGTCGTGAGCGCCGCCGGTGCCGTACCGGTGCGCGCCACGACGTTCTCGGCCGAGGAGGCCGACCTGCTCCACCGTTCGGCTGCCGCGCTCGACGAGGTGGCCGCCTCACTGCGCTGAGCAGTCAGTGCTCGGTCGCCTCCGGCTCGACCTGCGGACGACCGACCACGCCGATCCCCACCGCTTCATGGCTCGGTTCCGGTTCCGATCGCTCCGGGGCCGAGGGCTCCTCTGACGGCTCCTTCTCCGTGCTCGGCTCCTGCAGTTCGTCGTCGGAGGGCAGCGCCTCTCCGGACTCCTCCTCCGGGGTCCCCGGCATCGTCACCACTCCTCATCCTCGGAACCGCCGGCGGCGAGACGATCCGCCTCGGCGCTGTCGATCTGATCCGCGTCGAGGTCCTCATCCAGGACCTCTTCGCCGTCCACGTCCCTCGTGACGCGATCCTCGGCATCCGATCCGTCCGGATCGATCGGGAAGGGGGCGGGGTAGGGGTTCGACATGATGCTCTCCTCTCTTCGGCGACCAGGCTACGAGCACGGCGAAGGTCGGGCGAGCGGGTTGACGAGAGCCGGCGGGCGAGCTACATCACGTCCCCGATGTAGGAGTACTTGACGAACACCTCAGCCGCGATCCCGGATTCCTCGAGCACGCCCTGCACCGCGGTCATCATGTAGTTCGAGTCCCAGCCCATGTAGAGGAAGTGCGTCGCGTCCAGCTCGTCCCACTGCCCCTTCCACGCCATGTCGTCGTAGATGGGGCCGCCGTGGGCCGCGCAGTAGGCGAGGGCGGAGGCGCGATCGTCGGTCCAGGCCCGTCGGAACACACGGTTGAACAGGTACTTCACGTCTCGCACGTCCCAGTGCTCACCGCGGTACTCCACGTAGGAGAACTCGCGGTCCCATCCGGCCGGCCAGCCGCGGCGGCGGACGGCGTCGAGGATGGGCGTGAGGCCGTCGTCGTCGATCTCGGGCAGGGCGGGACGGGCCCAGATCCGCAGCAGGTCAGCGCTCAGGCGCTCCGTTCGGCGGGTGATCGCGCCGGTGCCCCAGGCGGGCTCCTCGGCCAGGAGCCGGGTCGAGGACACCCCGCTGCGCGCATAGGCGTCCTTCTGCTTGTCCGGGAACGACGCGCCGAAGACGCGCTCCGCGAGAGCGGGTTCGAGCAGGGTCAGGTTCCCGAGCGTCGGTGCGAGCGCGCGATGGCTGTTCTGCTCGTCGTCGCTCAGCTCGCTCCAGGTGCGCCGGCCGTCAGGGGACCAGGTGTCGCCGGGGGCGGTGGGGACGATGTGCTCGAGGTCAAGGGCCGAGGCGTCCTCGACGTCCTCCAGGCGGCCGAGGACGTACGCGGCGTGGGGGAGCTCCCCGTACTTGAGCACCGCGCCGACGCGCTCGTCCGACGGCGTGATGCGGGCGATCGCGCGCATGAGGGCCTCGCGCCCTTCCGACCTCGCACGGCACAGTCGTGCGATCAGGCGGTCCGTCGGCAGATTGACGATCGCGCGCCGCAGGTACATGGCCTGGATCCACTCGAGGGTCTCGATGAGCTCGTCGCGGGCGATCACGCCGCGCGCGTGATCGCTGTACGCGCTCATGACGAGCGGATAGGGCGCCCGCCCGAACGTGTTCACGAACTGCAGCTGACGGCGGATCCCCGCATCCGGCTCGCGGGTCGGGTCCAGCAGGATGCCGTAGATCTCGGCGAAGTGCCGCCACACCTCGGCATCCGCTTCCAGATGAGCGACGTCCACGCGCGGGAAGGAGTGCCGGAACGCGCTGTATACGCCGTGCTCGCCGTTCGCGGCGAGTTCTCGACCCGTCCGCATGACGAGATAGTGCCGCCAGAAGGCCCCGATCGTCTCGCCGGTATGACGCTCGATCGGCAACCAGAAGTGCTCCTCGACGTCGAGCTGCTCGGAGTGGGTCAGCCCCATGAGGATGTAGTTGTGGATCAGCTCGTGATCGCGCAGCGGCTCGCCCGTGGAGTTGAGGCTCTCGAAGATCTGCTGCGCGTTCGCCTGCTGACCGAGCGTGATGGACACGTGCTCGAGCTTCTTCAGGCCCCGCCAGATGCGCGGCGCCTCATCGGCGTGGACCTGACTGCGGAAGAACGCGTAGTTGTCGTCGAAACGCGATTCGCGCTCCGCGTCGCCGCGCGCATCCAGCACGACCGATTCGTACAGCTCGGCCCACGCATGATGGGGACGCAGCTTGGTCCTCGTCGCGTCGTCGGCGCGGACGAGCACGCGCTCCAGTTCGGCCGCCATGATCGGATCGGATCCGCGCACGGCGTGGTGCAGGGCCGCGACGAGCAGCATCAGCGTGGTGATCCGCTGCTGCCCGTCGATGAGGATGAGGTCGGTCTCCGAGGCGTCCTGGGCCGACAGGATCGACCCGATGAAGTGCCGGTGCGCGTCGTCCTCCCCGGCGACGGCCCTGACGTCCGAGAGCAGCCGTTCGCACGCGCCGATGTCCCAGCGGTACTGCCGCTGGTAGACGGGCACGACGATCGTCGTCCCCGGAGCGGCGAGCCATTCGATCGTGTTAACTGCGGTCGCTTCGACGTTGGTGGCCGTTGCCATGACTGAGTGATGCCTCCGGAAGAGCGGGAGTCCGAGACCCGCCGCATCGAGTCTAGCCCGGGCTTTTTTGCACGGCCGTGCTCCGCGGGCGGCGCAGAGTGCCCTGTTAGGCTTGCCTTATCAGGGCCTGTTAAAACGTGCTGGCCCCCGATGAAAGGAACATGACTCGGATCATGGGATACATCAAGTCGGAAGCGCTGGAGGAGACGGGCTTCGTCGTCCTGGACAGCTACAACCAGGCGCTCGACCCGAAGGAATGGCTCGACGTCGAGTACGTCGACTGGAAGTCCTCGGGTGACACCCGGTTCGCGCCGCTCGCGAGCGCGAAGGGCGAGATCGAGTGCAACGGCTTCTGGAACCACAAGCCGCCGCGCACCGACAAGGACGGGGTCTGGATCGACTCGCAGACCGCCAAGGCGCCGAACCTCACCCGCCGCGCCCAGGAGCCGGGTGCCAACGTCGGACGCTGCCGCATCATCGAGCTGCAGCCGAACACCTACGGCGACTGCCTCTACAACCTGCACCAGGACGACAACAACCGCCTCAACCCGGACGGGACCGGCTGGGTCGTGCGCGGTTTCTTCAACCTGACCGACGACAAGGACAGCTTCTTCGTGCTGCGCGAGAACCGCACGGACCCCGCCGGTGAGGTGCGCATCGCGCTGCCGGCCGGAGCGCAGCTGATCATCGACACGCAGCGCCTGTGGCACGCCGCGACCCACGTCGGATCCGAGCCGCGTTACAACCTCATCACGTCGTGGACGTCCGGGCCCGAGCTCGACGCCTACATCGAGAAGTACCACGGCACCAACCAGCACACCCAGTTCGAGCTTCCGCAGGACGTGCTCGAAGCCGGGTACGCCGAGCAGGCGCGCAAGGACGCGGCCCGCGCCGCGTACTACGCGGCCAAGGGTCAGCAGGTCAAGCAGGCCATGAGCGAGGCCTGAGCCTCCTCTCCAGCCAGGAGGGCGGGAATCACATGCTTGTGATTTCCGCCCTCGTGCAGGAGAATAGCCGCATAACCGCATATTCTCGCCGCTTTCCGTGTGGTTCAGGTCGTTGGGGAAGACGCACCTGATGAAACGGAGAGATCATGGCGACGGCTTACGCACGCGGAGTGGTGTACATCCACTCCGCTCCTCGCGCGCTCTGCCCGCACCTCGAATGGGCGGTGGGACGCGCTATCGGTCGTGCGGTGAACTTCGACTGGGCCGAACAGCCCGTTCTCGAGGGATCTCGCCGTGCGGAGTTCTACTGGGACGGTCCGGTCGGCACCGGCGCAGCCCTCGCGACCGCGATCCGCGGCTGGGAGCACCTGCGCTTCGAGGTGACCGAAGACCCCACACCGCGCAGCGACGGCGGGCGCTGGCTGCACACGCCGGACCTCGGCATCCACTATGCGCAGACGGATGCCGCCGGCAACATCGTCATCGGCGAGGACCGCATCCGCTACGCCATGGAGATCGCGGCGGGAAACGCGGTCGAGCTGCAACGCGAGCTGGATGTCGCCCTGGGCTCCGCCTGGGATGAGGAGCTCGAGCCCTTCCGCCACGCCTCCGACGACGCGCGCGTGGTCTGGCTGCACAAGGTCGGCTGACCGAGACCTGGGTCGGAGGCGTCGGTATCGGATGCCGGTGAGTCATCCCGGTCGCTGAGACAGCGAATCCCGCCCACACGAAAACGGCCCCCGGCATGCCGGGGGCCGTTTCATGCGTGTGCGTCAGCCGCGGTAGTCCGCGAATGCGACGACGGCGTTGTGACCGCCGAAGCCGAACGAGTTGCTGATCGCGAGCTGCGGGCCGTCTCCGAGGGGCTGCGGCTCGCCGGACAGCTTGAAGGGCACGGCCGGGTCCTGCTCGGTCATGTTGATGGTCGGCGGAGCGACGCGGTCGCGCAGAGCGAGGACCGTGTAGACGGCCTCCAGCGCGCCGGTGCCGCCGAGAAGGTGTCCGGTGGACGCCTTGGTGGCCGACACCGGGATCTCGTCGATCCGGTCCCCGAACACGGTCTTCAGCGCCACGTACTCGTTCGGGTCGCCGACCGGCGTCGAGGTGGCGTGCGCGTTGATATGGGTGACCTGATCGGCCGTCGCTCCCGCCTGGGCGAGCGCGAGCTCGACAGCACGCGCTGCTCCGGCGCCCTCGGGGTCGTTGCCGGTGATGTGGTACGAGTCGGCCGTCACGCCGCCGCCGACCACGTACGCGTAGATGCGGGCGCCGCGCGCGAGCGCGTGCTCCTCGGTCTCGAGCACGAGCGCCGCGCCGCCCTCGCCCATGACGAAGCCGTCGCGATCGATCGCGCCGGGGCGCGAGGCATGCTCCGGGTCGTCGTTGCGGCGGGACAGCGCCTGTGCGGAGGCGAAGGATGCCATCGTGATGGGGTGGATCGCGGACTCGGCTCCGCCGGCGATCACGACGTCGGCCAGGCCGTCCTGGAGGTGCTCGTAGGCGTTGGCGATCGACTCAGTGCTCGAGGCGCACGCGCTGACGACGGTGCGCGCGAAGGCCTTGGCGCCGAAGTGCAGCGAGAGGTTGCCCGCGCCGGCGTTCGGCATGAGCATCGGAACGGTCAGCGGCATGACGCGCCGCGGACCCTTCTCCCGCAGCGTGTCCCAGGCGTCCAGCAGCGTCCAGACGCCGCCGATGCCGGTCGCCCAGTCGATGCCGAGCCGCTCGGGTGCCACCTCGGGGGCTCCGGCGTCCTCCCAGGCCTCGCGCGCGACGATCAGCGCGAACTGCGTGGACGGGTCGAGGCGCTTGGCCTCGTGACGAGGCAGCACCTCCTCGGGGCGGACGGTCGCCTCGGCGGCGAAGTGCACCGGCAGCTGGTACTGCTCGACCCATTCGTGGGTGAGCGTGCGCGTGCCGGAGGCGCCGGCCAGCAGGTTGGTCCAGTTCTCCGGGGCGGTCCCGCCGATGGCGGAGCTGGCGCCGATGCCGGTGACGACGATGCGCTTGGTCATGGGGTTGTGGTTCCTTGTCGAGCAGCGGGCGGTAAGGGAGCGAGGCAGAGGATGCCACGACCCGCGAGATGCGGGCGTGGCATCCCTCGGGTCTTACTCCTGGCCGGCGACGATGAAGTTCACCGCGTCGCCGACGGTCTTGAGGTTCTTGACCTCATCGTCCGGGATCGTGACGCCGAACTTCTCCTCCGCGTTGACGACGATCGTCATCATCGAGATGGAGTCGATGTCGAGGTCGTCCGTGAACGACTTCGAGAGCTCCACCTCGCTGGCGTTGATGCCGGTCTCGTCGGTGATGAGCTCGGCGAGGCCCGCGAGGACCTCATCGTTGGTGAAAGCCATTGCTTTTCCTCTTTCTTGCGGGTGATTGGTCGGAACCGTTGAACAGTCTAGGGAACAGGCGGTCGGGATCAGGGGAGGACGACGACCTGGGCGGCGAACACCAGCCCGGCGCCGAAGCCGATCTGGAGGGCCAGACCGCCGGAGAGCTCGGGGTGTTCGGCCATCAGACGGTGACTCGCGAGCGGGATGGATGCCGCCGACGTGTTGCCGGTGGTCTCGATGTCGCGCGCGATGACGGTGGTCTCAGGGAGGCCGAGCTGCTTGGCGAACTCGTCGATGATGCGCATGTTCGCCTGGTGCGGGATGAACGCCGCGAGGTCGGACGCCTCGACACCGGCGACCTCGAGTGCTTCGCGAGCGACCTTGGCCATCTCCCACACGGCCCAGCGGAAGACCGTGGGACCCTCCTGGCGCAGGGTCGGCCACGGCGCGCTGCCGTCGCGGAACTCCGTGAGCGTGTGGTTCATGCCGACGGCGTCCGCCTTGGAGCCGTCCGAGCCCCAGACGGCGGGGGAGATGCCCGGCGTCTCGCTCGGGCCGATGAGGGCCGCGCCGGCGCCGTCCCCGAGCAGAAAGGAGATGCTGCGGTCAGCGGGGTCCACGATGTCCGAGAGCTTCTCGGTGCCGATCACGAGCGCGTAGCGCGCGGCCCCGGCACGGATCAACGCATCCGCCTGTGCGACGGCGTACGCGTAGCCGGCGCACGCGGCGTTGATGTCATAGGCCGCGGCGGGATTCGCGCCGACGCGGTCGGCCACGATCGCCGAGACGGACGGGGACTGCTTGGGATTGCTGATGGTCGCCACGATCACGAGGTCGACCTCCGCGGCGTCGACACCGGCGCGCTCGATGGCCTCGGCGGCAGCGGTGGTCGCGAGATCGATGGCGTCGGTCTCGGCGACCGCACGTGCGCGCGTGACGATGCCGGTGCGCTGGCGGATCCACTCGTCGCTGGAGTTGATCGGCTCGATCAGGTCCTCGTTCGGGACCGCGTTCTCCCCGCGCGCGGCGCCGTAGGCGTAGATGCGCGTATAGGCCGGGCCGGACGCCTGCTTGAGGGTGGCGCTCACTTCGTCTCTGCTCCGTTCAGCAGCTCCACCGCTGCATCGAGGTCTTCGGGTGTCTTGACGGCGACGGTCGGCACGCCGCGGAGTCCGCGCTTGGCGAGGCCCGTCAGCGCTCCGGCCGGTGCGAGCTCGATGAGTCCGGTGATGCCGTTCTCGGCGAACGAGTTCATGCACAGGTCCCAGCGGACGGGTGAGGCGACCTGGCCGACGAGCAGGTCGAGCGCGGCGGTGCCGTCGGTGACGACGGAGCCGTCGCGGTTCGTCCACAGGGTGAGGGAAGGCGCGGATGCCGTCACCTCGCGCACGGCGTCGCGGAGCGTCTCGACGGCCGGCTGCATGTAGGAGGTGTGGAACGCTCCGGCGACCTGGAGCGGGATGACTCGCGTCCCCTTCGGCGGCTCGGAGGCGAGCGTCGAGAGCGCCTCGAGGGCGCCGGCGACGACGATCTGCCCGCCGCCGTTGTAATTGGCGGGGGAGAGATCGAGTTCCGCGAGACGCGCCAGCAGGGCATCCTCATCGCCGCCGAGCACGGCGCTCATACCGGTCGGCACCTGAGCCGCGGCGTCCGCCATGGCGCGTCCGCGGATCCCGACCAGACGCATGCCGGTCTCGTCATCGATGACGTCGCTGGCGACCAGGGCCGCGATCTCACCGACCGAGTGTCCCGCGACGCCGTCCGCACGGCGCTCCGCGCGCCGCTCGAGCTCGTGCTGCGCGATGAGCGAGGCCGCGACGATCAGCGGCTGGGCGACGCGCGTGTCCCGGATGGTCTCGGCATCCGATTCGGTCCCGTGCTGGACGAGGTCCACCTGGGCGGCTTCGGAGTAGGCCGCGAGCCGCTCGGCGACGCCGTCCAGTTCGAGCCAGGGGGAGAGGAAGCCGGGGGTCTGTGAGCCCTGTCCAGGGCAGGCGACGACAATCACCAGTCCAGTCTGCCAACGATCGCGCGCGGAGAGTGGGGGAACTCTCACAAGATTGCCGAGATCCCTTGTGTGTGGCGTACAGCGCTCAGCGCGATCGACGGGGGTTCGGGCGACGCCGGGCGGGCTCCGCGGTCCCGATGGATCCGAGGATGAGCGCGGTCTGCAGGATCAGCGCCTCGCGCGGACCGGTCGCATCCCATCCGATGACCTCGCTCACGCGCTTCAGACGGTACCGCACGGTGTTCGGGTGCACGAACAATTCCCGCGCCGTCGCCTCGAGGGACCGGCCGTTGTCGAGGTAGCTCCACAGCGTGGTGACGAGATCCGTGGAATGGGCCTGCAGCGGCCGGTGGATCCGCTCGATGAGCGTCAGCTTGGCCAGCGGATCGCCGGCGAGGGCGCGTTCGGGCAGGAGGTCGTCCGCATCCACGGGGCGGGGAGCTCCCCGCCACGCCCGCGCGACGGCGAATCCCGCCAGCGCAGCGCGTGCGCTCTGCCCCGCATCCACGAGAGCGGCGACCGCGGGACCGACCACGACGTAGCCGGGCCCGAACGACGGCTCCAGGCGCGCCGCGATCTCGTCGAAGGCGAGTTCGTCCTCGCCGGAATCTCGAGCCGAGTCCTGTGCGCGTCCGACGACGAGGACGAGGCGGGAGCCCTGCACGCCGACCAGGACGTCGACGGCGAGCTTGCGGGCCGTGCGGCGGACCTGGTCGACGTCGAACTGCGCCGGCGTCGTGCCCACGATCACGCAGACCTCGCCGTGACCGTGCCAACCGAGCGCGGCGATGCGACTGGGCAGCTCCTCGTCGGCCTCGCCGGTGAGGATCGAGTCCACGACCAGAGCCTCGAGCCGCGCGTCCCACAGGCCCCGGGCCTCCGCTGCTCTGGCATAGACGTCGGCGGCCGCGAAGGCGACATCCCGTGAGTACAGCAGGATCGCCTCACGCAGATGCTCGCCCTTGCCGGCCACCCGTTCCTCGGTGACCTCGACGGTGACGCGGATGAGCTGCAGCGTCTGCTGCAGGCTCACGCTGCGCAGCAGCTCGCGCGGGGCGGCGGCGAAGATGTCCGCGGCGATCCACGGCGTCGAGGAGGGGTCGTCGTACCACTGGATGAACGAGGTGATGCCCGCCTGCGCCACCAGCCCGACCGCTGAGCGGCGGGCCGGTGGCATGTCGGCGTACCAGGGGAGCGTGTCCTCCAGGCGCTTGATCGTCACCGTGGCGATGTCGCCGGAGATCCGGCGCAGCCACGCGAGTGTCGCGGCCTTGTCCATCGACGCGGGGGACGAGCCTGTCACCTCCGGCTCAGCTCTCGCCGCCGGCGTTCCCGCTCGTGCCGGCGTTGACGTTGAACAGGTCGTACTTCTCGATCGCCTGGGCGATCACCGAGCGGTCGATCCTGCCCTGGTCCGCCAGGCCCTGCAGGGCCCGGACGACCATGGACGGGCCGTCGATCTTGAAGAAGCGACGAGCGGCCGCGCGCGTGTCGGCGAAGCCGAAGCCGTCCGCGCCCAGCGTGTAGTAGTCGCCGGGGACCCACTGGCGGATCTGGTCCTGGACGGCGTGCATGAAGTCGCTCGTCGCCACGAACGGGCCCTCGGCCCCGGTGAGCTTCTGCGTCAGGTACGGGACGCGCGGCTCCTCGGCCGGGTGGAGGAAGTTGTGCTCGTCGGCGGCAAGACCGTCACGGCGCAGCTCGGTCCAGCTGGTGACGGACCAGACGTCGGCGACGACACCCCAGTCCGCGGCCAGCAGCTCCTGCGCCTCGAGCGCCCACGGGACGCCCACGCCCGACGCGAGCAGCTGGACACGCGGTCCGTCGCCCTCGCCGACCGCGATGCGGTGGATGCCCTTGACGATGCCGTCGACGTCGACGCCCTCCGGCTCCGCGGGCTGCTTCATCGGCTCGTTGTACACCGTGAGGTAGTACATGACGTCGGGGTCGGGGTGCGTGCCGCCGTACATGCGCTCGATGCCCGACTGCACGATGTGCGCGACCTCGTATCCGAACGCGGGGTCGTAGGTCACCGTGGCCGGGTTCGTCGAGGCCAGCAGCGGCGAGTGGCCGTCGGCGTGCTGCGTGCCCTCACCCGTCAGGGTCGTGCGACCGGCGGTGGCGCCGATCACGAATCCGCGCGCCATCTGATCGGCGGCGGCCCAGAAGGCGTCGCCCGTGCGCTGGTAGCCGAACATCGAGTAGAAGATGTAGATCGGGATCAGCGGCTCGCCGTGTGTGGAGTACGACGTGCCGGTCGCGGTGAGAGCCGCCGTCGCCCCGGCCTCGTTGATGCCGACGTGCATGATCTGGCCCTGCGGGCTCTCCTTGTACGCCAGGAGCAGCTCGCGGTCGACCGACGTGTAGTTCTGGCCGTTCGGGTTGTAGATCTTCGCCGTGGGGAAGTAGGCGTCCATGCCGAAGGTGCGGGCCTCGTCCGGGATGATCGGGACGATGCGCTGGCCGAAGCCCTTCACGCGCATGAGGTCCTTGAGCATGCGGACGAACGCCATCGTCGTGGCGACCTCCTGGTTGCCCGATCCCTTCTTCAGCAGCGCGTAGTCCTTGTCCTCCGGGAGGGCGAGGTCGACGTGCGTGCTGCGGCGCTCCGGCAGGAAGCCGCCCAGGTCGCGGCGGCGATCCAGCATGTACTGGATCGTCTCGTCCTGTGCACCCGGGTGGTAGTAGGGCGGACGGTACGGGTCGGCCTCGAGCTGCGCATCCGTGATCGGGATCTGCATCGTGTCGCGGAACAGCTTGAGGTCGTCCAGCGTCATCTTCTTCATCTGGTGAGTCGCGTTGCGACCCTCGAAGTGCGGTCCGAGGCCGTAGCCCTTGACCGTCTTGGCCAGGATGACCGTGGGCTGGCCCTTGTGCTCCATGGCCGCCTTGTAGGCCGCATACACCTTGCGGTAGTCGTGACCGCCGCGGCGCAGCTTCCAGATCTGGTCGTCGGTGTATCCCTCGACGAGCTTCAGTGCACGCTCGTCACGGCCGAAGAAGTTCTCCCGCACGAACGCGCCGTTCTCGGCCTTGTAGGTCTGGAAGTCGCCGTCGGGGGTGACGTTCATGAGGTTGAGCAGGGCGCCGTCGGCGTCGCGGGCGAGCAGGTCGTCCCACTCGCGTCCCCACACGACCTTGATGACGTTCCAGCCGGCCCCGCGGAAGTAGCTCTCCAGCTCCTGCATGATCTTGCCGTTGCCGCGGACTGGGCCGTCCAGGCGCTGCAGGTTGCAGTTGATCACGAACGTGAGGTTGTCCAGGCCCTCGTTCGCCGCGACCTGGAGCTGACCGCGGGATTCGACCTCGTCCATCTCGCCGTCGCCCAGGAAGGCCCAGACGTGCGAGTCCGCGACGTCCTTGATGCCCCGGTTGGCGAGGTACTTGTTCGTCATGGCCTGATAGATCGCATTGATCGGGCCGAGACCCATCGACACGGTCGGGAACTGCCAGAACTCCCGCATCATTCGAGGGTGCGGGTAGGACGGCAGGCCGTTCGGCGCGCCGGACTTCTCCTGCCGGAACGCGTCCAGCTGCGCCTCGGTGAGACGGCCCTCGAGGAACGCGCGGGCGTACATGCCGGGCGACGCGTGGCCCTGGTAGAAGATCTGATCGCCGCCGGAGGGGTGGTCCTGACCACGGAAGAAGTGGTTGTGACCGACCTCGTAGAGCGAGGCCGCCGACGCGTAGGTCGAGATGTGGCCGCCGACGCCGATGCCGGGACGCTGCGCACGGTGCACGGTGATCGCCGCGTTCCATCGGATCCAGTGGCGGTAGCGGCGCTCGAGTTCCTCGTCGCCGGGGAACTCCGGCTCGTTCTCCGGCGCAATGGTGTTGATGTAATCCGTCGTCGGGACCATCGGCACGCCGAGGTGCAGCTCCTTGGAGCGCTTGAGCAGGCTGAGCATGATCTCGCGGCCACGGCCGTGGCCCTTGGCGTCGACCAGCCCGTCGAGCGACTGCTGCCACTCACCGGTCTCGTCCGGATCGCTGTCGAGGGGGCCCTGAGAGTACGGATCCTGGTCGTGGACGGTCACGGTGGAGCCTTTCGTCAAGCTGGCGGGTCTCGCCGGGAAAACGGGAAGCGACACGGGGAGCCTTGTCGGCTCGGCACAACGCGCGCCGGATTCAGCCTAGCCCTCTTCCACGACGGCGGCGCACATCGGCGGGCGCGGTGAGCGGGCGATGGACGGATGGGACGGTGGGCCCTGCCGGGATCGAACCGACGACATCCACGGTGTAAACGTGGCGCTCTACCAGCTGAGCTAAAGGCCCTGACCGTCTCAGTCTATCCGTGCCGCCCTCGCGTCAGGATTCCTCGTGCGTGCGGGGATCGGCGTCGAAGAGCCGACCGTCGGGGCGACCGAGGGCGGTGATCGCCTCGAGCTCCGCCGCGTCGAGCCGGACGGATGCCGCGGCGAGATTGCTCTTCTGGTGGTCGAGGGAGGAGGCCTTCGGGATCGAGACGACCTCGCGGGCGACGTGCCAGGCCAGCACGGTCTGCGCTGCCGTGATCCCGTGCGCGGCCGCGACCTCGCCGATCACCGCCTCGTCGAGCAGTTCGCGGGCTCGGCCGAGCGGACTCCAGGCCTCGGTGATGATGCCGCGCTCCCGGTGGTACGCGAGCTGCTCCTCCTGCGGGAAGTACGGGTGCAGCTCGATCTGGTTGACGACCGGACGCACTCCTGTCTCGCGCTCCAGACGCTCGAGGTGCTCGGGGAGGAAGTTCGACACGCCGATCTGGCGCACCACACCGCGCTGCTGGGCATCGACGAGGGCGGCCCACGCCTGCACGTACTCGTCCTGGCTCGGGTTCGGCCAGTGGATGAGGTGCAGGTCGATCGCGTCGACGCCGAGACGGCAGCGGCTCTCCTCGATGCTCCACGACGCCTTGTCGGACGGATGATGCCGGCCGGGCAGCTTGGACGTCACGATGATCTCGGCGCGATCGGTGCCGGCATCCGCGACGCCGCGGCCCACGGCGCCCTCGTTCTCGTAGTTGAAGGCGGAGTCGACCAGACGGTATCCGGCGTCGATCGCTGCGGTGACGGAGGCGGCGCCGGCCTCTCCTCTGAGTCCGTAGGTGCCGAGGCCGATGGCCGGCAGCGCGAAGCCGTTGTGTGCGGTGAACGTGGGCAGCGAGGTCATCGAGTCTCCTTCGTCGAACGCGTCCGTCCAGCCTACGCACGCCGCGTGCGGTCGGGGCGGACGTGACGTCGCGCGACAATGGACCCATGCGCTGTCCCTGTCTGTCCGGAGAGACGTTCGATCATTGCTGCGGGCCGCTGCTCGCGGGCGGGTTCGCGCCGACGGCGGAGCGGCTCATGCGCTCGCGCTTCACGGCTTTCGCGCGGGGCGACGAGGCGCATCTGCTGCGCACCTGGCACCCGTCGACCCGACCGGCGGTCCTGGACCTGGATCCGGCCGTGCGGTGGACGCGCCTGGAGGTGCTCGCCACCGAGCGCGGCGGTCCGTTCGATCGCGACGGCGTCGTGCTCTTCGAAGCCTTCCACCGCGATGCATCGGGGTCGGGATCGATGCGCGAACGCAGCCGTTTCGTCCGGGAGGGACGCGCTTGGCTGTACGTCGACGGCACGCCCGGCTGAGGCGGCGAGAGCGGATGTCGCCCGCAGAGACTAGGTTGGGATCGTGAACGCCAGCCCCGAACAGCAGCGCCTCCTCCTCGACGTCGCCGATCTGGATCGGCGCATCCAGCAGGCCGAGCGCCTGCGCACCCAGCCCGCCGGCGGCGCGCGCATCAACGAGCTCGCCGCGCTCCGGCAGAGCCAGCTGCGTGACCTGACGGCGCTGACCGGGACGCGCGACGACGCGGTGGCGGAGCTTCGTCGCCTGGAAGCGGACGTCGCGGTCGTCGAACAGCGCCGCGCGCGCGACGCCGAGCGGCTCGCCGCCGCCACGAACCCCAAGGACGCCCAGGCGCTGGAGAGCGAGCTGGCGAGCCTCGCCCGGCGCACCAGCGACCTCGAGGATCAGGAGCTCGAGGTCATGGCGCGCGTCGAGGAGGCCGAAGCGGCAGTGGCGGCGCAGCAGGCGCTGATCGACGCCACGACGGCGGAGGGCACCGAGCTCACCGCCCGGGCGAAGGCCGACGTGGCGGCCGCGACGACGGAGGGCGAGCAGCTCTCCCGCGACCGCGCGGCCGTGGTCGCCCGAGTGGATGCCGCGCTGCTGGCGGATTACACCCGTCGCGCGGCGCGCACGACCGGTGCGGCGCTGCTGCGGCAGGGCACCTGCGAGGGCTGCCGCATGGTGCTGTCGGGGATCGATCTGACCACCGTGCGGAACGCGCCGGCCGACGAGGTCGTCTCCTGCCCGGAGTGCGGCTGCATCCTCGTGCGCACCGAGGAATCCGGGCTGTGACGCCCGTGCGCGTCGTGCCCGGTGCCTCGCAGCGCTGAGCGCCGCATCGCGCTCGTCGCGACGGAGGACGGCTACGTCGCGATCGATCTGGATCGGGAGGGCGCCGAGCAGGGACGCCACCGCATCGCGCCCGACGAACTCGCGGGATGGACGGCCGCGACCGAGGCGGAGTCCGCACCGCGATGGGTCATCCGCAGCGCCCGCGAGCTGTACCCCGAGCTGCTCCACGCGGGTGCGCGTCTGACCCGCACGCACGACCTCGTGCTCTGCCACGCCATCCTCCGGGACACCGCACTGCTGGCCGAGCCGCTCCCCGGGGACGAGGCGTGGTCGCCGGTGACGTCCGAGGCCGAGGCGCCCACCCTGTTCGACGCGCTGCACGCCGGTTCGCTCGAGGATCCGGTCGGGCTCCTGCTGGAGCAGTACCGTGCGCAGCTGCAGGCGTTGTCGACCGCGCGCGACGGGCGGCTGGAGCTGCTCTGCGCCGCGGAGTCCGCGGGAGGGCTCGTGGCCGAGGAGATGCGAGCGGCGGGTCTGCCCTGGGACGCCGCCGAGCACGAGCGCATCCTCGTCGACACGCTCGGCGAACGCCGCGCGGGCGGCGTGCCGGCACGGATGGCCGAGCTGGCGTACCGCGTTCGCACCGAACTGGGAGACGCGCGCGTCAACCTGGACAGCCAGCCGAAGCTGCTGCGGGCGCTGCACCGCGTCGGGGTGCTCTCCGAGTCCACGAGCCGCTGGGAGCTCGCCGAGCACGATCACCCCGCGGTGCCGCCGCTGCTCGCCTACAAGAAGCTGTCTCGACTGCTCAGCGCGAACGGCTGGGCATGGCTGGCGGAGTGGGTCCGCGACGGACGGTTCCGTCCGGTGTACATCCCCGGTGGCGTGGTGACAGGGCGGTGGGCCTCGGCGGGCGGAGGAGCCCTCCAGCTGCCGCGCCTTCTCCGTCCCGCCGTGCGCGCCGATCCGGGCTGGATGCTCGTCGTGGCGGACGTGGCGCAGCTCGAACCCCGGATGCTGGCCGCTATGGCTGCGGACCAGGCGATGGCCGAGGCGGCGCGGGGGAACGACCTGTACGCCGGTGTCGTCGAGTCCGGGGCCGTCGATACGCGCGAGGAGGCCAAGTACGCCGTGCTCGGAGCGATGTACGGCGCGACGACGGGAGACAGCGGGCGCCTCGTGCCGCGGTTGCGGCGTGTGTTCCCCCGCGCGATGAGGCTCGTCGACGAAGCGGCCAGGATCGGGGAGGACGGCGGGGTCGTGTCCACGTGGTTGGGCCGTACCTCACCGAGACCTCCGGAGGCCTGGCGGGCGGGACAGGCTGCGGCGAGCGGCGCCGACGCATCGACCGGGGTCGTACGGGAGGCGCAGCGGCGCGCCAGGGAGCGGGGCCGGTTCACCCGCAACTTCGTGGTGCAGGGCACTGCCGCCGAATGGTCGCTTATCTGGCTGGCGGAGATCCGTCACCGCCTCCGTGGGCTGCCTCCCGCCGAGGTTCCGGCCGCGGCCTCCGGTCCGTTCGCGAACGAGGCGCATCTGGCCTTCTTCCTCCACGACGAGGTCATCCTGCACGTCCCGGCCGAATCGGCCGAGCAGGCGGCGGAGGCCGTGCACGAGGCGGCGGTCGTCGCCACGAGGCGTCTGTTCGGCTCCTTCCCGTTGGATGTGCCTCTGGACCTGAGGGTGACGCGAACAGCGGAGAAGTAGACTGGAGGAGTGAATGGGCCGGCCGGACGGTCGCGTGGCGGGAGACCGCACCGAGGAACGTCCGGGCTCCGCAGGGCAGGGCGGTGGGTAACACCCACCCGGAGCGATCCGCGAGACAGTGCCACAGAGAGCAGACCGCCGGGCTTCGGCCCGGTAAGGGTGAAAGGGTGGTGTAAGAGACCACCGGGGGCCGTGGTGACACGGCCCGCCAGGTAAACCTCGCCCGGAGCAAGGCCAGACAGAGGATGATGACGCGGCTCGCCGAGTCCTCGGGTAGGCCGCTGGAGCGCCACGGCAACGTGTCGCCGAGAGAGATGACCGTCGAAGGGGCGAAGGACCCCGGAACAGAACCCGGCGTACAGGCCGACCCATTCACCTCAGACGACGACGGCCCCGGCATCCGAGAGATTCAGGATGCCGGGGCCGTCGCCTGTACGCGCTAGTCGCCGGCGAGCGAGGCCGCGCCGATGATGCCGGAGTTGTTGCGGTGGATCGCTGGGACGATCGGGGTCTTCAGGTCCAGAAGCGGGAGGAAGTCGCTGGCATTCTTCGACACGCCGCCGCCCACCACGAACAGGTCAGGGCTGAAGAGGAACTCGATGTGCGAGTAGAACGCCTGCAGCCGCTCGGCCCATTCGGCCCAGGAGAGTCCCTCGCGCTCGCGCGCGGAGGTGGCCGCCCAATGCTCGACCGACTCGTACTCACGGAAGTTGAGGTGGCCGAGCTCGGAGTTGGGCACGAGGACGCCGTCGTAGAGGAACGCCGAGCCGATGCCCGTCCCGAGCGTCGTCAGGAGGGTCAGGCCGATCACGTCCCTGGCGGCGCCGTGGCGCGCCTCGGCGACTCCGGCGGCATCGGCGTCGTTGACGAACACGATGTTGCGCTGGAGGCCGTCGCGGAAGAACTGCTCCGCCTCGAAGTCCACCCACTGCTTCGACACGTTCGCGGCCGACAGCGTCTTGCCGCGCTTGACGATCGCGGGGAACGCGACGCCGAGCGGGAGTGTCGACTCGTGCACGTCGAGGGTCTTGAGGACCGTCTGGACCGCGATCAGCACGTCCTCCGGCGACGCGCCTTCGGGCGTCGGGACGCGCACCCGATCGGATGCCATGGTGCCGTGCTCGAGGTCGACGATGCCTGCCTTGATACCTGTGCCGCCGATGTCGACGCCGATCGCTTTTGCCATGGCCAATAGCCTAGCGAGAGCACCGGGCGACAGTAGGATCGTGACAGATGCTTACGAAGGGATCCGCCATGCCGGACAACGATCACAAGTACTGGTACAACTCCGTGACCGGTGAGGTCGAGTACGGCATGATCTCGCCGTCCGCCGACCGGGTCGGACCGTTCGACACCGAGGCCGAGGCCGCCGCGGCTCCGGAGCTTCTGAAGAAGCGGGCGGCGGCATGGGCCGAAGAGGAAGCCGCAGAAGAGGGCTGGGACTGACACGCATGGGCATGGACAAGCAGAGGGACTTCGTGCTGCGCACGATCGAGGAGCGCGGCGTCAAGTTCGTCCGGCTCTGGTTCACGGACGTGATCGGCACGCTCAAGTCGGTCGCCATCGCGCCGGCCGAGGTCGAGGGAGCGTTCGCCGAGGGGATCGGCTTCGACGGTTCGGCGATCGAGGGGCTGACGCGCACCTCGGAGTCCGATCTGCTCGCGCAGCCGGATCCGACCACCTTCCAGATCCTGCCGTGGCGCGGGGAGATCGACCCGACCGCCCGCATGTTCTGCGACCTGACAACCCCGGACGGCCAGCCCGCGGTCGCTGATCCGCGCCATGTGCTCAAGCGCGCGCTCGCGAAGGCGGCCGATGCCGGCTTCACGTTCTACACGCATCCGGAGATCGAGTTCTACCTGCTGAAGTCCTCGACCTTCGGCCCGGAGGGACCGGTGCCGGTGGACTCCGCCGGGTACTTCGACAATGTCCCGGGCGGCACGGCGCACGATTTCCGCCGCCGCTCGGTGCGCATGCTCGAGGACCTGGGCATATCGGTGGAGTTCAGCCACCACGAGGGCGGCCCCGGGCAGAACGAGATCGATCTGCGCTATGCCGACGCGCTCACGATGGCCGACAACGTGATGACCTTCCGAACGGTCATCAAGGAGGTCGCGATCGAGCAGGGCGTGTACGCGACCTTCATGCCGAAGCCGCTCAGCGACCAGCCCGGCAGCGGCATGCACACGCACATGTCGCTGTTCGAAGGCGAGCGCAACGCGTTCTACGAGGAGGGGGCGAAGTACCAGCTGTCCCGCACCGGGCGGCAGTTCATCGCAGGACTGCTCCGTCATGCGAACGAGATCGCCGCGGTCACGAACCAGTTCGTGAACTCCTACAAGCGCCTGTGGGGCGGGGACGAGGCGCCCAGCTTCGTGACGTGGGGTCACGCGAACCGCTCCGCCCTGGTCCGGGTGCCGATGTACAAGCCGAACAAGAGCGGCTCGTCGCGCATCGAGTATCGCGGTCTGGACTCGGCCGCCAACCCCTATCTCGCCTACGCGCTGATGCTCGCCGCCGGTCTCAAGGGGATCCAGGAGGGCTATGAGCTCCCGCCGGAGGCCGAGGACAACGTGTGGGCCCTCAGCGACGCCGAGCGACGCGCCCTGGGCTATGCGGCGCTGCCCGCGAGCCTCGACCACGCGCTGGAGTACATGGAGAGCTCCGAGCTCGTCGCCGAGACCCTGGGCGAGCAGGTGTTCAACTACGTCCTGCGCAACAAGCGCAAGGAGTGGGAGGCGTACCGAGGCCAGGTCACGCCGTTCGAACTGAAGAGCAACCTCGAGCTGCTCTGAGTCATGGCGCGGCCGGACGACTCCGTCTCCCTGTCCTCGCTGGCGCGTCTGGGCTTCACCGAGCTCGGCGCGGCGGCCCGCGCGCTCGACGAACTCGCCGAGCTGATCGGGATCGATCGCGCCGTCGTGCTGGACGGGGCCTCCGCTGGCGCCGATCCGGATGCCGCGGTGTCCGGGATCCTGCGGGTCGCGCGCCGTGAGACGGAGCCGATCCGCGCGCTGCTGGCCGAGGGCGCGAGTCGCGGACTCGTCTGGCGGGTGTTCGGCTGCTCGATCGGCCTCGCAGACTTCTTCCTCCGGCATCCGGACGAGCTGGACGTGCTCGGCGAACAGTCCGGTCGGGTGCCGGATGCCACCGAGCTGACACAGCGCCTGCTGGCAGCTGTCGGCGCCGCGGACGGGTTCGCGGATTCCGGCGAGGACGAGGCCTGGGTGCGGCTGCGCGTCGCCTATCGGCGCGAGCTCGCCCGGATCGCGGCGGTGGACGTGTCGGATGCCGACCCGGCGGCCCTGATCCCGGCGGTGAGCGCGGCGCTGGCGGATGCCGCGGGAGCGGCCCTGGAGGCGTCTCTCGCCGTCGCGCGGACGCGGGTCGCCGCGAGCGTCCCGCGCGAGGTCGTCGCGGCCGCGCAGCTCGCGGTGATCGGGATGGGCAAGGCCGGGGCACGCGAGCTCAACTACGTGAGCGACGTGGACGTCATCTTCGTCGGCGGCACGGCGGATGAGGCCGTCGTGGAGGAGAGCCGCGCGATCGATGTCGCGACCCGCCTCGCGCGCGAGACCATGCGCGGGCTGTCCGGCATCGAAGTCGAACCGCCGCTGTGGGAGGTGGACGCTGCGCTGCGTCCCGAGGGCAAGCAGGGGGCGCTGGTGCGCTCCCTGGGATCGCACCTGGCCTACTACGACCGATGGGCCAAGAGCTGGGAGTTCCAGGCGCTGCTGAAGGCGCGTCCGCTGGCCGGCGACCCGCAACTGGGGGCGGCCTACATCGCGGCGGTCCAGCCCAAGATCTGGTCCAGCGCCGCGCGCGAGAACTTCGTGGACAGCGTGCAGCGCATGCGCGAGCGCGTGACGGAGCACATCGACCCCGCCGACGCGCCGTATCAGATCAAGCTCGGCGAGGGCGGGCTCCGGGACATCGAGTTCACGGTGCAGCTGCTCCAGCTGGTCCATGGCCTGACGGACCCCTCCATCCGCACCCGCGGCACGCTGGAGAGCCTGGACGCGCTCGTCTCCGGCGGCTACATCGGCCGGGCCGAGGCCACGGCGTTCGCCCAGCACTACCGCACACTGCGTCTGCTGGAGCATCGGCTCCAGCTGCGGGAGCTGTCGCGCACCCACCTGATGCCGCGCACCGAGGAGGGCAGGCGGGTGCTGGCCAGGGCCACCGGTCTCGCCGACACGGGCGACGGCATCTGGACGCTCTGGGAGCGCGTGCGCCGCGAGGTCCGCGACATCCACACCCGGCTCTTCTACCGGCCGCTGCTCACCGCCGTGGCGTCCCTGCCGGAGGAGGAGCGGAGCCTGTCCACCGAGCAGGCGCACGATCGCCTGGCCGCGATCGGCTTCCGAGATCCGGCGGGAGCACTGCGCCACATCGGCGCGCTCACGAACGGGCTGAGCCGAAAGGCGACGATCCAGCGTCATCTCATGCCGGTGATGGTGCGCTGGTTCGCCGACGGGACCGACCCCGACTACGGGCTGATCGCCTTCCGGCGCATCAGCGAGCGGCTGGGGGACACGCCCTGGTTCCTGCGGATGCTGCGTGACTCCTCCGGCGCGGCCGAGAGCCTCACACGGCTGCTGTCGTCGTCGCGGTACGTCGGCGAGCTGATGGAGTGGATCCCGGAGTCGGTGGCCTGGCTGGATCGCACTGATTCGCTGCGGCCCCGCGGTGAGGCCGCGCTGGACGAGGAGGCGCGGGCGATCCAGACCCGCCACGAGAGCACCGCGGGAGCCCTGCAGGCGGTGCGCAGCCTGCGGCGGCGCGAGCTGCTGCGCACCGCGATGGGCGCCGTGCTCGACGTCCTCACGATCGAGGAGATCGCCACGGCGCTCACCGGGATCACGGATGCCACGATCCAGGCCGGCCTCCGGGCGGTTCGCCGCGAGATCGTGCCTCCCGAGGACGACGGGCTCGACTTCGCGGTGATCGGGATGGGCCGTTTCGGCGGCGCGGAGCTCGGATTCGGGTCCGATGCCGACATCCTGTACGTGTACGAGCCGAACGACGTCGACCCGCAGCGCGCGCAGCAGCTCGCTGTCCGGCTCGTGAACGGTCTCCGCGAGCATCTCGCCGATCAGCGCGTCCCGCTGGATCTGGATGCGGATCTGCGCCCCGAGGGCCGAAACGGCCCCGTGGTGCGGACCTTCGACGCCTACGCCGAGTACTACCGCCGCTGGTCGCTGTCCTGGGAGGCGCAGGCGCTGCTGCGGGCTCGGGGCGTCGCCGGCAGCACGAACCTGATCGACCGCTTCACCCGGCTCGCCGACAGCGTGCGGTATCCCGAGCAGGTCGATCCGCAGGGGCTGCGCGAGATCAAGCGGATCAAGGCGCGCGTCGAGGGGGAGCGGCTGCCGCAGGGCGCGGATCCGCGTCGGCACCTGAAGCTCGGGCCGGGATCGCTGAGCGACGTCGAATGGCTCGTCCAGCTGATCCAGCTCCAGCACGCGGCGGACATCTCCGGCCTGCGCACGACGTCGACGCTGCAGGCGCTGGATGCGGCGGTGGAGGCGGATCTCGTCCCGGCGGACGGTGCGGAGCGCCTGCGCGAGGCCTGGCGCCTCGCGAGCCGGCTGCGGTCGGCGATCACCCTGCTAACGGGACAGACCAGCGACGTGCTGCCGTCGGACCGGCGTCAGCTGGACGGCGTCGGGCGGCTGCTCGGGTATCCGGACCGGTCGGCCAGCGACGTCGAGGAGGACTATCTCGGAGTGACGCGCCGCGCCCGGCGCGTGTTCGAGGAGCTCTTCTACGGATAGTTGCCTTCCGGGCCCGTTCCGCCCAGGCTGGATCCATGAGCACGACGATCGGCATCATCTGGAACCCTTCGAAAGTCGATGAGGCGGAGCTGCGCAGCGCCGTGGAGGACACGCTCTCTGGCGAAATCCGCTGGTGGGAGACGAGCGAGGAGGATCCTGGGCGGGGGATGGCGCAGGACGCGGTGGACGCCGGATGCCGCACGGTGATCGCGGTGGGCGGCGACGGCACGGTCCGCGCCGTCGCCGAGGCGCTCGCGGGCGCGGATGTCTCACTGGGGATCGTCCCGCGGGGCACGGGGAATCTCCTCGCGCGCAACCTCGAGATCCCGTTGGACGACATCCCGGCGGCACTGGAGCGGATCGCCGCGCACACCGCCCGCACCATCGACCTCGGCTGGGTGGACATCGAGGGCGTCGAGTGCGCCTTCGCGGTCATGGTGGGATTCGGCGTCGACGCGCAGATGCTCGTCGAGACCGACGACGATCTCAAGGAACGCGCCGGATGGCTGGCCTATGTCGAGGCGATGGGACGCGCGCTCGGCGGCACGGAGATGACCGGGATCAGCCTGGCACTGGACGACGAGGATCCCGTCGATGTGCGCGCCCACACGATGCTGATCGGCAACTGCGGCATGCTGCAGGGCGGCATCCGGCTGCTGCCCGACGCCCAGCTGGACGACGGCCGGCTCGATCTGCTGCTGGTGAGCTCCGACGGTGCCTTGCAGTGGATGGACACCGTGCGCTCAGTCGTCTGGGACAACGGCATCCGCCGGCTCTTCGATCGCGAACCCGTCGCCGTCAGCACGGACTCGACCGATCACCTCACGGCCGAGCGCATCCGGGTCGAGCTCGAGACCCCGCTGGAGTTCGAGATCGACGGCGAGGAGATCGGCGAGGTGTCGGCCTTCACGGTCCGAGTGCAGCCGGGTGCGCTGACCGTGCTCTGACGCCGGAGACGACGCAAGCCCGCCACAGTGCGTGGCGGGCTTGCGTCGTCCGGCTGCCGAGGGTCAGACCCCGAAGTACAGCTCGTACTCGAACGGGTGCGGGCGCTGTGCGATCGGCAGGATCTCGTTCTCGATCTTGTAGGAGATCCAGGTCTCGATGAGCTCCTCGGTGAACACGCCGCCCTCGAGGAGGAACTGGTGGTCAGCCTTCAGGGCGTCCAGCGAGTCCAGCAGGGAGTTCGGCACCTGCGGGATGTTCTTGGCCTCCTCCGGGGGAAGCTCGTAGAGGTCCTTGTCGACCGGCTCGTGCGGCTCGATGCGGTTCTTGATGCCGTCCAGGCCCGCCATGAGCTGCGCGGCGAACGCGAGGTACGGGTTGCCCGAGGCATCCGGGGCGCGGAACTCGATGCGCTTGGCCTTCGGGTTCGAGCCGGTGATCGGGATGCGGATCGCGGCCGATCGGTTGCCGGCGGAGTACACCAGGTTGACCGGAGCCTCGAAGCCCTTGACCAGGCGGTGGTAGCTGTTCAGCGTCGGGTTCGTGAACGCGAGCAGGGCGGGAGCGTGCGCGAGGATGCCGCCGATGTACCAGCGGGCGATGTCGCTCAGCTGACCGTAGCCGGCCTCGTCGTAGAACAGCGGCTTGCCCTCGCTCCACAGTGACTGGTGCGTGTGCATGCCGGAGCCGTTGTCGCCGAACAGCGGCTTGGGCATGAAGGTGGCGACCTTGCCCCACTCCTCGGCGGTGTTCTTGACGATGTACTTGAACTTCAGGATGTCGTCCGCCGCGTGCACCATGGTGTCGAAGCGGTAGTTGATCTCCTGCTGGCCCGCCGTGCCGACCTCGTGGTGGGAGCGCTCGAGGATGAAGCCCGCGTCGATGAGCTTGAGCGTGATGTCGTCGCGCAGGTCGGCGGTCTTGTCCACGGGGGAGACCGGGAAGTAACCGCCCTTGTACGGCGTCTTGTTGGCGAGGTTGCCGCCCTCCTCCTCGCGACCGGTGTTCCACGCGGCCTCCTCGGAGTCGACCTTGTAGAAGCTCTCCCCGGCGGTGACCGAGTATCGCACGTCGTCGAAGATGTAGAACTCGGCCTCAGGGGCGAAGTAGGCCGTGTCGGCGATGCCGGTCGAGGCCAGGTACTTCTCGGCCTTCTTCGCGACCTGACGCGGGTCCTTGGAGTAGATCTCGCCGGTGCGCGGGTTGTAGATGTCGAAGAGCATCACCAGGGTCTTGGCCTCGCGGAACGGGTCGAGGTAGGCCGTGGAGACATCGGGGATGAGCTGCATGTCCGACTCGTGGATCGACGCGAAGCCGCGGATCGAGGAGCCGTCGAACAGCTGGCCGTTGGTGAAGAAGTCTTCGTCGACCGTCGACGCGGGGATGTTGAAGTGCTGCTGCACGCCGGGCAGATCGGTGAAACGGATGTCAAGGAACTTGACGTCGTTCTCCTTGATGTAGCTCAGCACCTCGGATGAATCGGTGAACATGTATCACTCCTGGATGACGCGGATGGAGGCCGTGGCCTTCGTGAAGGCTAGGGCGGCAGGGTTTCTCTGCCGTGTCCTGAATGTTTCCGGCATGTTACAGGGGCGGCCACCTCGAGGCCGCCCGGTAGGATCAGGGGGTGACGGATGCTGCGAACACCTACCCCGGCGAGCGACTGGGTCTTCCCGAATCCGGATCCGGCAGCATGGGCCGCATCGGGCGCCGCATCGCCGCTCTCGTGATCGACTACGCCGCCGCGACCATCATCGCCACGGCCTTTCTCGGCTACGACCAGTTCGCGCTCCCCGGAGAAGCCGGGATCACGCTGTTCACGCCCATGATCGTCTTCGCCGTGCTGCAGATCGTCTTCATCCCCACGCTGGGCGGAAGCCCGGGGCACCGGATCGTCGGCCTCCGCGTCGTCCGCGCCGGCGGCGGCTGGGTCGGGCTGTGGCGTCCGATCGTCCGCACGCTGCTGCTGGTCGTGGTGATCCCGGCGGTCATCTGGGATCCCGATCAGCGCGGACTGCACGACAAGGCCGCCGGCACCATCCTGCTGCGCGCCTGACGGCTCAGGAGCGCCCGCGATTGCGTCGTCGGGTCTCCTTCGGCGCGCGTCCGCCGAGGAACGAGCGCGCCGGGTCGACGGCGAACCCCTGGCGCAGCGCCTCGCGCCCGATCAGCATGCGGAACCCCATCTCATCGCGGTTGCTCAGGGTCACCTCGGACACCACGAGCCGGTCGACCAGCCGGATCGCCAGGCACACCACCAGGCGCTCCTGCTCGTGTCCGGAGGAGCTGCGCACCCGCCGGCGGTCGTGCACGGGGCACTCGACCACCGTGGTGTCCTTCTGGCTCTCCTGCCAGGGCTTCACGCGGAAGCGCACCCACTGCTCGCCCTCGCGCTCGAACTCCTCGATGTCGAAGGCGTGCAGCGACGACGTACGCGCCCCGGTGTCGATCTTCGCCTTGATCCAGTCCACGCCGGCATCCGGCAGACTGACCCATTCACGCCACCCTGTCAGGGTGTTTGAATGGATTGTCCGACTCATGCTCTACATCCTGGCAGGAAATCCCCGTGAAGCTCGCCGTCCTCTCCCGTGCGCCGCAGGCCTACTCCACCCAGCGACTGCGCGCGGCCGCGGTCCATCGCGGACATGACGTCAAGGTGCTCAACACGCTGAGGTTCGCCATCGACCTGACGGCCGACGAACCGGACCTGCAGTACCGCGGGCGCCCGCTGAGCGACTACGACGCGATCCTCCCGCGCATCGGGAACTCGATCACGTACTTCGGCACGGCCGTGGTCCGCCAGTTCGAGCAGATGGACGTGTACACCCCGAACACGGCGAACGGCATCTCGCAGGCCAGGGACAAGCTGCGGGCGAACCAGATCCTGTCTCGGCACAACATCGCGATGCCGGCCACGGCGTTCGTGCGCAACCGCGCGGACGTCCGTCCGGCGATCGAGCGCGTCGGCGGGGCCCCCGTGGTCATCAAGCTGCTGGAGGGGACGCAGGGCATCGGCGTGATTCTCGCGCCGCAGGTGAAGGTCGCCGAGGCGATCATCGAGACCCTGCACTCGACGAAGCAGAATGTGCTGATCCAGAAGTTCGTCGCCGAGAGCCGGGGGCGCGACATCCGCGCCCTGGTCGTCGGCGACCGCGTCGTCGCCGCGATGCGCCGTGTCGCCGCGGGCGACGAGTTCCGCTCCAACGTGCACCGCGGCGGCACCGTCGAGGCCGTGCAGCTGGATCCGGTGTACGAGCAGACCGCGGTGCGCTCCGCCCAGATCATGGGACTGCGCGTGGCCGGCGTCGACATGCTCGAGGGCGATGACGGGCCGCTGGTCATGGAGGTGAACTCCTCGCCGGGCCTGCAGGGCATCGAGCAGGCCACGAACCTCGACGTGGCCGGCGCGATCATCGACTACATCGCCGGCCAGGTCGCCTTCCCGGAGATCGATGTCCGTCAGCGGCTCAGCGTGTCGACGGGCTACGGCGTCGCCGAGCTCGTCATGCACTCCGGCGCGGAGCAGGTCGGTCGGCAGCTCGGAGACCTCGGGCTGTGGGACCGCGACATCACCGTGCTGACCCTGCATCGGGGCGTCACCGTCATCCCGAACCCCCGCAAGCACGTCGTGCTGGAGGCCGGCGATCGACTGCTCTGCTTCGGAAAGCTCGAGGAGATGCGTTCGATGATCCCTGAGCGCCGTCGCCGGCGAGCCAAGGTGCGGCGGCTGCCGAAGGAAGCGCTGAACTGACGCAGAAGCGCCTCCGGTCCCTCGACGGGAGCGGAGGCGCTTCGGATGGGGGAGCGGGTCAGCGTGGGCGCTGGGCGCGGGCCTTCATCGGGTCGATGCCCTTCGGGATCGGCAGCGACGTCACGGACTGGGACACCGAGTCGATGCGGCGGATGACGGCGGCCATCGTCGCCTTGTCGATCGCCTTGGGGAGCTTCTTGATCGTCTTCGCGAGATCCGCGATGGCCACCTCGTCGTCACCGTGGCCGACGTAGAGGACAGTGACCGGGACGCCGTGGGCGACGCGCTGCGCCTTCGTGCGCTCCTCGTTCACGAGGCGGGTCAGGCGCCCGCGCGCGCCTTCTCCGACCACGACGATCCCGCCGCGGCCGATCGCGCGGTAGACAGCCTCCTGCGTCTTCGGGTTGATGCCGACGGGCGTGTCCGAAGCCTGCCAGTTGCGGCCGAGGCTCGTGCTGAGCACGTGGCCGGAGGCGCCGGGCATCCCGTCGATCTTGGCGTACATCGCCTTCGTCGACAGGCGGGTCATGAGGATCAGGGCGCCGAGGACACCGACCATGAGGCCGGTGATGCCCCAGAGGATGAGCGTCCACACCTGGAACGGCGGGATGAGGTAGCCGACGATGAGGCCGAGCAGCACGCCGCCGACGAGGATCGCGATCTGCGCCCAGGGAAGCCACGAGTACACCTCGCGCGTGAACCGGAAGAGGGACTTGAGCTGGGAGAAGAACCCAGGACGCTTCTCGGGTTCGGAATCGCGCTTTGCCATGCCTACAAGACTACCGAGTCGCCGCCGAGGACAGTGACGCGTTCGCGCCGGGCGCACTCGCCCTGCACAGGAGCGCGTCGTCCACCGGTTGTCCCCGCGACCCGCGCGATCGCGCCGTTCGCGCTGACGGCTCGAGTCGGCCGTGTGGTCTGCTCGGACCATGAGGAAGAGGCAGGACGACGAGGTGCTGGTGCCCGGCGTGCACCGCGCGATCCGTGCGCTGGCCAACGGAGAGGGGCCGTGGCCGGGCACGCTCGTCTCCGACGGGGATGCTGTGGCGGTCTGGTGCGCTCTGAACGAGGAGTCGGAAGCCGCGATCGACTGGCGCTTCGCCGGTGCCGAGCACGTCGCGGCCCCGTTCGACGTTGCGCGATCCGCCGAGGGTCACGGTGCGCTGATGCCCTGGTGCACGGCGCGGGTCCCGGCCTTCCTGGTCCGGCGGACGACGGCTGCGGCGCCGCTCGCAGCGGGGGAGTGCGTGACGCTCGTCATCAGCATGCTGCGCGGTCTCCGCGAGATCGCGGATCGGGCAGGCGCCGACCTGCGCGGTCAGTGGTGGCTGACGCACGAAGGGCGTCCGCTGTGCGTGCCAGGCGGGGCGGCCAATGCCAGGGAGGGCGTCGTGGAGGTGCTCGAGCAGGTGCAGCAGGCGTGCGAGGATCGGGCCCTGCGCCGGATCCTGTCCGGCATCGCGGAAGCGGTCGCCGAGGCGGTGCCCACGAGCGCGCGGGTGCGGGCCTGGGAAGGCGAGCTGCTGGACTACGCGGCTCCGCGCCCGCTGAGGCTCGACGAGCACCCGCCGCAGGCGGTCCGCGGGTCGGCCGCGCAGCAGCTCCGAGTCGTCCCGGTCGAGACGGCGACCCGTCGGAGGCGGCGGGAGGAACGCCATTCGCCTCTCCGGAGGGCGCGGGACTCCGCGGCCGGCATCCTGGCGCGAGTGGCCGGGGCCGTTCCTCGCGCCGCCGGGCGCGGAGGTGAGCGCCACCGGGCCGCGGTGCGCCCCAGGGCCGGGCGCGCCGAGCCGGTGCGCCCGCGATCGCATCGACGCACCGCAGTGGTCGCCGCTGCAGCGGCCGCGGTCGTGCTGGGCGTGGGGACGCTCTGGCCCACGCAGGACGACCCTGCGTCGGAAGCGGCCGAGACCGTCCTCGACGCGTCGGCCGCGCCGACCCCGTCCGAGACGTCAGCCGTACCAGGAGCCGAGGCAGACACGACGCAGCCTCCGGAGCCCGGGACGACGACACCCGAATCGGAGACCGAGCGGTCGGCTCAGAGCGAGGGGGACCGCGACGATCCCGTGGCGGCGGTCCAGAGCATCCTCGCGGCACTCGACGAATGCGCGGCGAACGCGGACGCCGGCTGCTCCCAGAGCATCGCCGCGGGCTCGCACGTGAGCCCTGAGGATGTCCTGCGCTCGGACGCGGCCGAGGATCCTGCGCTCGTGGACGACTACGGCGATCTCGCCGTCATCCGTCTCGGCTCGGCCGACGTCGCCCAGATGCTCGTCCTCGTGCGCCAGGACGGAAAATGGCTGGTCCGCGACGTCTACGACGTCGCGGACCAGCCGAAGGGGTGACGCTCAGATGCCGAGGTTCGCCTCGAACTGCGCGGCCTCGAGGCGCGTCTTGATGGCGCCGAGGAAACGCGCCGCGTCCGCACCGTCGATGATGCGGTGGTCGTACGAGATCGCGAGGTACACGTACGAGCGCACCGCGATCGCGTCGACGCCGTCGACCGTGACCACGCCGGGGCGCTTGAACACGGTGCCGGTGCCGAGGATCGCCGACTGCGGGAGGAACACGAGCGGCGTGTCGAACAGCGCACCGCGCGAACCCGTGTTGGTCACCGTGAAGGTGCCGCCGGCGAGCTCGTCGGGCTTGAGCTTGTTGTCGCGCGTGCGCGCCGCCAGATCCGCGATCTCGTGGGCGAGCTGAGCGAGGTTCTTCGTCGCCGCATCCCGCACCACTGGCGTGAGCAGACCGCGCTCGGTGTCGACCGCGATGGAGATGTTCTCCGACTCGGGGTAGACGATGTTCTCGCCGTCGACGGTCGCGTTGATGATCGGGAACGCCTGCAGCGCCTCGGCGGCGGCCAGCGTGAAGAACGGCAGGAAGGAGAGCTTGTCGCCCGTCTTCTGCTGGAACGACGTCTTCACCGCGTTGCGGTATGCGGCGAGAGCCGTCACATCGACCTCGACGAACGTGGTGAGCTGAGCGGTCTGCTGCATCGACGCGACGGCGCGCTCGGCGACGACCTTGCGCAGGCGCGACATCTTCTGCGTCGTGCCGCGCAGCGGCGACACCTCGAGAGGTGCCGGTGCGGGCGCCGCGGACGCCGCCGGAGCGGACTTCGCGGACTCGGCGGCCTTGAGGACGTCCTCCTTGCGGATGCGTCCGCCGACGCCGCTGCCCGTGACAGTGCTCAGGTCGACGCCCTGCTGGGCGGCGAGCCGGCGCACCAGGGGGGTGACGTAGAGGTTGTCGGAGCCCGTCGACGCCGGAGCGGCGGCCGGAGCAGCCGCCGGAGCGGGCGCCGGAGCCGGAGCTGCCGCGGGGGCCGGAGTCGGAGCTGCAGCAGGAGCCGGGGGCGCTGCGGGCGCGGGTGCCGGAGCCGCAGCCGGCGCTGGAGCGGCCGCAGGCGCAGCGGGTGCCGGAGCAGGCGCTGCCGGAGCGGCCTCCGGGGCCGGTGCGGACGCGGGGGCACCCGAACCGATGCGCGCGAGGACGGCGCCGACGGCGACCGTCTCATCCTCGGCGGCGACGATCTCCTGCACGACGCCGGCGACCGGCGACGGGATCTCGGTGTCGACCTTGTCGGTGGAGATCTCCAGCAGAGCCTCGTCGACCGCGACCTCTTCGCCGACCTGCTTCAGCCAGCGGGTGACGGTGCCCTCGGTGACGCTCTCGCCGAGTTCCGGAAGCACCACGTCCGTGCTGTCGCCGCCCGCGGCGGGAGCTGCGGGAGCCTCTGCTGCGGGGGCGGGCTCGGCGGCGGGGGCGGTCTCGGCGGGCGCGGCCTCGGCGGCCGGAGCGGCCTCCGCAGGAGCGGCCTCGGTCTCGGCGGGGGCCGCGGCCGGGGCGTCGGATGCCGGCGCTGCGCCGGAGCCGTCGCCGATTCGGGCCAGCAGGGCGCCGACCTCGACCGTCTCGTCCTCGGCGACCAGGATCTCCTCGATCACGCCGGTGACCGGCGAGGGGATCTCGGTGTCGACCTTGTCGGTCGAGATCTCGAGCAGGCCTTCGTCAGCCTGAACGGTGTCTCCTACCTGCTTGAGCCAGCGGGTGACCGTACCCTCGGTGACGCTCTCTCCGAGAGCGGGGAGGACCACGGATGTGCTCATGACGGAGTCTCCTTAAGGAAGTATGTGACGCCTCAAGCTTAGTGACCTGGGCGGCGGTTGGTGCTCAGAGCGCGTGCAGGGGTTTTCCGGCGAGTGCGAGGAACGCCTCGCCGAGCGCCTCGCTCTGCGTCGGATGGGCGTGGATCAGGGGTGCGATGTCCTCGGGATGTGCCTCCCACGCGACGGCCAGTTGGCCCTCGGTGATGAGCTCGCCGACACGGTCGCCGAGCAGGTGCACGCCGAGGACGGGACCGTCCTTCTGCCGCACCACCTTGACGAGTCCACCGGTTCCGATGATCTCGCTCTTGCCGTTCCCGGCCAGGTTGTACTCGTGGGTGACGATGCCGTCCGCCCCGTGTTCGGCTGCCGCGGCGGACTCGGTGAGTCCGACGGACGCGACCTCGGGGTTGGAGTACGTGATCTTCGGGATCTGCGTCTCCGGCACCGGCGCGGGCGAGAGGCCCGCGATGCGCTCCGCGACGGCGATGCCCTGCAGGAACCCGCGGTGCGCGAGCTGGAGGCCGGGGACGATGTCTCCGACCGCCCAGAGCCCGGCGACGCCGGTGCGCAGTTCCTCGTCGACGATGACGAAACCGCGATCGAGTGCGACCCCGGCCTCCTCGAAGCCAAGACCGTCGGTCACAGGGCCGCGACCGACGGCGACGAGCAGGTGGTCGGCGGTGAACGTGCGGCCGTCCTCGAGCGTGACGGTCACACTGTCGGCGTCCTGGGCAGCGGACTGGAAGCGCGTGCCCAGCGAGTACTGGATGCCGCGGCGGCGGAACGCGCGCTCCAGGCCCTTGCTGAGCGCGATGTCCTCGTTCGGGACGAGGTGGTCCAGGGCCTCGATGATCGTGACCTCGACGCCGAACGAGCGCCACACGCTGGCGAACTCGACACCGATGACCCCGCCGCCGAGGATCAGGACGCTGCGGGGGATCTCGTCCAGCGCGAGCGCGTGCTCGCTCGTGAGGATCCGGCCGCCGATCTCGAGCCCCGGCAGGCTCCGGCTGTACGACCCGGTGGCCAGCACCACGTCGCCGCCGGTGTAGACGTCGTCGCCCACCGAGACGGTCCGGTCCGTGTTCAGGCGGCCCTCGCCGGCGACGACGGTGATGCCGCGCGCCTTGATGAGACCCTCGAGACCCTTGAACTTCTTGGCGACGATGCCCTCGCGATATGCGCGCACCCCCGCGGGATCGACGCCCTCCAGCGTGGCCGTGACGCCGACGGACGCGGCGTCGCGCACATGATCGGCGACCTCCGCGGCGTGCAGCAGGGCCTTGGTCGGGATGCACCCGCGATGCAGGCAGGTGCCGCCGACCTTGTCCTTCTCGATCAGGGCGACGCTCTTGCCCAGCTCGGCGGCCCGCAGCGCCGCGGCATAGCCGCCGCTGCCCCCGCCGAGGATGACCACGTCGAAGGCGTGCGCGCTCATGCCGCGTCCTCCCGGTCGGCCGACGCTTCCGCGAAGGCGACGATCGACCGCAGCGTCGCGGCAGTCGGCCCCTTGTCCACGAACCCGTACGGGGCACCGCCGTGCTCGCTGGATCCGGCGATGTCGAGATGCACCCACGGGATCCGCGGGGCGTCCTCGGCCTCGCCGGTGCGGCCGACGAAGCGCTGCAGGAAGAGCCCGGCGAACATCGATCCGCCCGCACGGTCGCCCATGTTGGCGTTGACCATATCGGCGATGGGGGATTGGAGGGACTCGTTCATGTACTCGGGCAGCGGGAGCGACCACGCGAGCTCGTCGACGGACGCGGCCGCCGCGAGGTACTCGGCGACGGCGTCCTCCGAGCCCATCACGCCGGTGTGACGGTGTCCCAGTGCGACGAGGATGGCTCCGGTCAGAGTCGCGACGTCGATGATGACGTCCGGGTTCTCCCGGCTGGCGGCGACGAGTCCGTCCGCGAGCACGAGCCGCCCCTCGGCGTCCGTGTTGAGCACCTCCACAGTCGTGCCGTCCAGCAGCCGCAGGACGTCGCCGGGCCGCGTCGCGCGACCGGAGGGCATGTTGTCGGCGATGCACATCCACGCCGTGACCCGCACCGGCAGCCGGAGCGCGGCGATCGCGCGGATTGCGGCCAGCACCGTGGCGGATCCGGCCATGTCGAACTTCATGCCCACCATGCTGGCGGCCGGCTTCAGCGAGAGCCCGCCGGTGTCGAACGTGATGCCCTTGCCGACCAGCGCGATGTGCCGGGTGGCGTCGCTGGGGGAGTAGTCCAGGCGGACCAGTCGCGGCGGCCGGTCGGACCCCTGGCCGACGCCGAGGATCCCGCCGAAGCCCTGTTCGGCCAGCGCCGCCTCGTCGAGGACCTCCACGGTCACGTCGGTGCCGGTGACGCTGTCGACGGCCGAGCGCGCGAGGTCGTCGGGGCTCTGCCACTGCGCGGGCACGGAGATCAGGTCCTTCACGAGCGCCATCGCGTCGCCGAGGGTCTGGGCCCGGGCGACATCGGCATCCGTCAGTACGTTGCCATGCAGGATCACGGCATCCGCACGGCTCTTGCCGGGATCGGACCGGTAGCCGTCGAACCGGTAGCCGCCGAACGCGGCGCCCTCGGCTGCGGCCGCCGCGAAGTCGGCGACGGAATCGTCGAGACCGACGGACACGGTCGAAAAGCCGGTCAGGGTCCGCACGGCGGTGCCGACGGCGTCCCGCACCGAGGCGGCGGTCGGCGGCGAGCCGGCGCTGACGACGGCCAGCGGCACGGGCGAGAGATCGGGGAGATGCACGCGCGCGTAGGCGTTCGCCGATCCGGTGAACCCGACCGCGTCGAGCGCCGCGGCGAGACCAGGGTGGGCGGCGAGGGCGTCGGTGGTGGATTCGGAGATGACGAGCACTGCGGCGTCTGCAGAGCTCCCGGGAAATGCGTCGGTGGTGTGCGAGAGCACGGGAAGCGTCATGCTCCCATCCTAGGGACGCCCGGCGCCCGCGGTCGGAGAGGATTCCCGCCGTGTTCGCTGACAGCGACACCGACCCGCCGGTCGGGGGCGGCTCGTAGCATGGAGACATGCCCCTCTCCGGTGATCTCTTCGAACGCGTCGCCAATGCGCCGGCCGTTCCCTCCGGCCTGCCGCTCGTGATGCTGCTGACCGGCTTCACGGATGCCGGCAGCGCCGTCTCCGGTCTCATCGATCATCTGCGCGAGACCACGGATCCGCAGCCGATCGTGGTGTTCGACAACGACGTGCTGCTGGACTACCGCGCGCGTCGGCCGATCATCGTCTTCGAGCAGGATCATCTGACGCAGTTCCGGCCGTCGCGGCTGGAGCTCTCGCTGGCGCACGATGCGCTCGGTCAGCCTTTCCTCCTGCTTGCGGGGTACGAGCCGGACTTCGCGTGGAACGCCTTCACCCAGGTCGTGCTCGAGCTGGCCGAGGAGTTCCAGGTCTCGGGCGTCAGCTGGGTGCACGCGATCGCGATGCCGGTGCCGCACACCCGCCCCATCGGGACCACGGTGAGCGGCAACCGCACCGAGCTGATCGCGGCTCAGTCGATCTGGCGTCCGCGGACCCAGGTGCCGGCCACGGCAGGGCATCTGCTGGAGTACCGGTTCGTGGAGAACGGGGCCAGGGTCGCCGGTTTCGTGCTGCTCGTGCCGCACTATCTCGCCGAGACCGAGAACCCCGATGCCGTTCTGGCGGCCGCCGATCGGCTCATGAGCGCCACCGGGCTCGTTCTGACCATGGACGAGGTGCACGCCGAACGCGAGGACTTCATCAAGAAGGTCGACGACCAGGTCATCGCCAGCGAGGAGCTCAGTCAGATGCTCACGACGCTCGAGCACCGGTACGACGCCTACATGGCGGGGTACGACCCCACCGACACCGACCGGGTCGACGACGGGGGCTTCAGCGAACGGGATCTCCCGAGCGCGGACGAACTGGCCGCGGAGCTCGAGCGCTACCTCGCCTCGCGACCTCCGGGGGAGGACGACAAACGCGGTCTCGGCTGATCGCGCGCCGCAGCCGCGTACATGTGCGATACTGGTAGTCCGACCCGTTGTCAAGACACGGCCTGAACGCCGCGGACTTGACAAGGGTCTTACTAGTGTCCGAAAAGTTCCGAGCGGGTCGCACCCGCTCGTGAGAGGCGAAACGTGACCGCTGCCACGACCAAGACATCCCGGACGAAGAAGGCCGCCGCCGACGCCGAGGCCGTCGAGCCCGAGGAGACGGCGACGCCCGCCAAGGGCAGGACCGGAGCCAAGGCATCCGCCAAGAAGGCCGAGAAGGCACCCGCCAAGAAGCGCAAGAAGGCCGATGACGAGGACGTCGTCGACGAGGAGGACGTCGAGACGCCCGCCGCCGCGCCCGAGGCCGCCGACGAGACCGAGGATGACGAGGACGGCAAGAAGCCGGCCTTCACCGAGCCTCTTCCCACCGGCGCGATCGTCATCTCGTCGAACGACGACGAGGACGTCCCGGTCTACTCGACCCAGATCACGGGCGCGACGGCCGACCCCGTCAAGGACTACCTCAAGCAGATCGGAAAGGTCGCCCTGCTGAACGCGGCCGAAGAGGTCGAGCTCGCGATGCGCATCGAGGCCGGTCTGTTCGCCGAGGAGAAGCTGTCCGCCATGTCCGCCGCGGAGAAGTCCAGCCAGCTGGGCCTCGACCTGCAGTGGGTGGCCCGCGACGGCCAGCGCGCCAAGAGCCACCTGCTGGGCGCCAACCTGCGACTGGTCGTGTCCCTCGCGAAGCGGTACACCGGCCGCGGCATGCAGTTCCTGGACCTGATCCAGGAGGGCAACCTGGGTCTCATCCGCGCGGTCGAGAAGTTCGACTACACCAAGGGCTTCAAGTTCTCCACGTACGCGACCTGGTGGATCCGTCAGGCGATCACGCGCGCCATGGCGGACCAGGCCCGCACGATCCGCATCCCCGTGCACATGGTCGAGGTCATCAACAAGCTCGCCCGCGTGCAGCGTCAGATGCTGCAGGATCTCGGTCGCGAGCCCACTCCGGAAGAGCTCTCCAAGGAGCTCGACATGACCCCGGAGAAGGTCATCGAGGTGCAGAAGTACGGCCGCGAGCCGATCTCGCTGCACACACCCCTCGGCGAGGACGGCGACAGCGAGTTCGGCGACCTCATCGAGGACACCGAGGCCGTGGTCCCGGCGGACGCCGTGGGCTTCACGATGCTGCAGCGCCAGCTCGAGCAGCTGCTCGACTCGCTGTCCGAGCGCGAGGCGGGGGTCATCCGCATGCGCTTCGGTCTCGGCGACGGTCAGCCCAAGACCCTCGACCAGATCGGCGACACGTTCGGGGTCACGCGCGAGCGGATCCGTCAGATCGAGTCGAAGACGATGGCGAAGCTGCGGCACCCCAGCCGCTCGCAGTCCCTCCGGGACTACCTCGAATGATGGCGGCCGCTCCTCAGGCGCGGTCGGCGGGTCCCCGGTACATCGTCCCGGTTCTGGCGGGCAAGCTCGCGCGCTTCGCGACGCGTCTGCGCGGCGGCGGATCGGCGTTCCCCGGTTATCTCACCAACCGGATGGCGCCGACGCTGCTGCCCACGCTCGCGGGCCAGTTCCGTTACGGCGTGATCTTCGTGCTCGGGTCGAACGGCAAGACCACGACCACGCACATGATCAGCGAGGTGCTCCGCGCGCACGGCCTGCGCGTGTTCACCAACCCCACGGGGGCCAACCTGCCGCAGGGCGTGACGAGCGCGCTGCTCGCCGATGCGACGCCGACCGGCCGGATCTCCGCCGACGTCGCGGTCCTTGAGATCGATGAGGGATACGCCGCCGATCTCGCCGACCGTCTCTCGCCGTCGGTGATCCTGTCGTTGAACGTGCAGGTCGATCAGCTGTTCCGATTCTTCGAGACCGAGCGCGTGGCGGACATGATGCTGGACGCCTCGACGCGGGCGTCCGGTCATGTCGTCGTCAACCGGGACGACCCGTACCTCTCCAAGATCGACGTCGACGCGATGAAGGCCCCGGTGTCGTTCTTCGGGATCTCCGAGGAGATCGTCGCGGCATCCGCGCACGGCCTGTCCAACGCGGCTGACACGCGCAGCGGCACCGCCGGCACGATCGCGCGGGACGCGTTCGCAGAGGTGCGCGAGGTGTCGGGGCGCGAGATCGTCGTGAACGTCGGCGGTGCGGACGCCCGCATCACGCTGCCCGCGCGCGGCCTGCACTACGCGGCCGACGCAGCGGCGGCCCTCACGGTCGCCGCGCGCGTGCTGGGCGACGAGTTCGACGCCGGCCGCGCCGCCGCCGGCTTCGCCACCATGGCACCCGCCTACGGCCGCGGTGAGGTGATCCCCCTGCGAGGGAACCCGGCGGGCGAGCAGGTCGAGTTCGTCATGTTCAAGAACGCGCCGAGCCTGCAGATGAACCTGGATGCCCTCGACGGCACGCCCGAGCGCGCGCTCATCGCGATCGACGACGGAACCCCCGACGTCTCCTGGCTGTACGACGTGGACTTCGCCCCGCTGCCACGTGTGGATGTCGTCACGGGGGAGAAGGCCCACCAGCTCGCCCTCGCCCTCGCCTACGCGGGCGTCGAGATCGGCACGGTCGAGCCCGACATGGAGAAGGCCGTGGAGATCATGCGCTCCTTCCCCGAGACCTCGTCGGGACGCCAGATCTGGTTCGTCAACTATGAGCTCATGATGATCGGCCGCCGCATCCTGGGGCTCGGAGAGCAGGAGACGCGCCGATGATGCAGATCACGATCGCTCAGCTGTACCCGGCCGAGCTCGGCGTCACGGGCGACCGCGGCAACGTCCGCGCGATCGAGCGGCGCTTCGAGGCGCACGGGGTCGACACCGTCACGGTGCTCGTCGCGCCAGGAGAGGAGCTGCCCGCCGATCTCGATGTACTCGTGATCGGGAACGGCCCGCTCTCGGCGTTGCGCGGTGTGCACGCCGACCTGACCGCTCGGAAGGACCGGATCGCGGCGTTCGTCGCGGACGGCGGCGCGCTGCTCTCCGTCGGCGGCTCCGCGGAGCTGCTCGGCGAAGGAGTCTCCGTCTCCGGTGGTGAGGACGTCACCGGGCTCGGCGTCCTGCCGTACCGGGTGGCGCGCGTGCGGGATCGCCGTGTCGGCTACATCATCGTCGACACTCCGGACGGACCCGTCGTCGGCTTCGAGGACCACGCCTCGGAGTGGACGCTCACGGATGCCCAGGCCGCCTACGGCACTGTGCGGGAAGGCCACGGCAGCTACGCGCGCGGCGATCGGCGAGGCGAGTTCGTCCGCCGCGACAACGCGTTCGCGTGCAACGTGCAGGGGCCGCTGCTGCCTCTGAACCCGGCACTCACCGAGCTGATGATCGGCACGGTCGCCCGGCGCCGCGGATTCGAGCTGGCACCGGCCGTCGCCGGCGATCTCGACGAGTACGCCGAGGCCGCGCGCACGAAGATCCTCATGCGCCCGACCCGCGACAAGGGCTTCAAGACCATCCAGGTGTGACGGAGGGGATCCGGTGACATCCGCTGCGAGCCGCGCTCTGCCGCGCGCCGTGCTGTCGCGCAGTGCGCTCGAAGCCGCCGCGGCCGCCGCGGCCGATGCAGGCGGGTCCTGTGCCGACCTGCGTCGCGACGCCTGGGGCCACGGCCTGTCCGAGGTCGCCGCGGCGGTCGCCGCGCACGGCATCCGGGTCCTCGTCGACGATGAGGACGCCGTGCGGGTGCTCCGCCGGCACGACATCGCGGCCGTGACCTCGGGAGAGCCGGATCTCGACCCCTTCCTGCTGTACGGACTGCCGGACGAGCGGGGGATGCTGCGCACCGACCCGGTCATGCGCCTCACCGGACGGGTGATGTCGATCAAGCCGCTGCGTGCCGGCGAGGCGGTGTCGTACGGCTACACCTTCCGCGCGGAGTCGGACACCACCATCGCGCTCGTGACCGGCGGCTACGCGCAGGGCATCGTCCGCGCACTGGGGAATCGCGTCGAGGTCCAGGCCGCCGGCGTGAAACGCCCGATCGTGGGACGCGTCGCGATGGACGTGTGCGTCGTCGACCTGGGCGACGCTCCGGTGGAGCCGGGGGCCGAAGTGACCTTCTTCGGCGGTCGCGGACCGGTGCGCGGTGAACTGGCCCGCTGGGGCAACGCGACCGGGCTCACGATCCCCGAACTTGTCACAGTCGCCGGGCTGCGCGCTCGGCGTGAATGGGAGGCGTGAGATGGGACCCGTGCTGGAGATCTCCCGACCGGCTTTCCTGGCCGATGTCGCCGCAGTGCGCGCCCGGATCACCCCCTCGCAGCTGATGCTCGTGGTGAAGGACGACGCATACGGACACGGCATCTCCTGGTCCGCGGAGGCGGCGGCCGATGCCGGAGTGGAATGGTTCGGGTCCTACGACGTACCGGCAGGTCTGCGCGTCCGCGAGGCGATCGGCGGCCGTGGGCGGGTGTTCGCCTGGGCGACGTCGGAGGACGAGGATGTGGCGGACGCGGTGGCGCACGACATCGACCTGGGCGTCGGCACCCGGGACTACCTCGCGCGCATCCGCTCGGTGGCGGCGCGCCTGAGCCGCACGGCGCGCGTGCATCTCAAGATCGACACCGGCCTGCACCGCAACGGCGTGCGCCCGGAGGAATGGGCGGATGCCGTCGCCGAGGCCCGCGCGGGCGAGGACGAAGGGTCTGTGCGTGTCGTGGGCATCTGGAGCCACATCGCCGAAGCCGGCGACGCCGAGGACGACGCCGCTCAGGAGCGATTCCGCGGAGCCGTTCGACAGGCGCAGGAGGCCGGGCTCGCGCCGGAGGTGCTGCATCTCACGGCCTCCGCGGCGTCCTGGTGGCGCCCAGAGCTGCGGGAATCCGTGTCCCGCATCGGCGCCTTCTGCTACGGCATCCGGTCGGCCGACGGTCCCGATCTCGACGGCATCCGTCCGATCGCGACGCTGTCCGCGCCCGTGGTCGGCGTCGAGGACGGCAGCGTCCGGGTCGGACTCGGTTCCCTCGACGGCTATCCGTCGACGCTGGCCGGGGCGAGCGTCGGTACGCCAGTCGGTCCGGTCACGGTCCGCAGGGTCGACCTCGACACGCTCACGGTCGACGCGTGGCCGGGAGCGGCGATCGGCGACCGCGTCCGGCTGTTCGGACCGGGCGATCAGGGCGAACCCAGCGCGACCGACCTCGCCGAACGGATCGACACCGTCGGCGAGGAGATCCTCACGCGACTGTCGCCGAGGGTTCAGCGGGTCGTGACCGGCTGATCAGGCCTCGATCAGGCGCGCCGTCTCGTCGTGCCAGCTGGTGGCGACGCTGCGCAGCTTCTCTTCGTACTTGCGGCCGTGGTGGGCGCAGAACAGCAGTTCCGAGCCGTTCACGACAGCGGCGATGTACGCCTGAGCGCCGCAGGAGTCGCAACGGTCCATGGCGGTGAGCCGATACTCGACCGCGGAGGTCTCGCGTTCCGTCGTAGCGTTCATCTCGGGGCCTCCTCGTCGTCGGGTTCACTGGGGGACGTGCTCAATACAACCACGCTCCGCCTGGGTGCATGCCCGGATCGCGGCGTGTTTCGCTCAGCGCGTACGCGGGAATGCCGGGCCTGGGCGGCACGGGGAGTGTCGGCGGGGCCGGGGGCGTCGCGACGCGTAGAATCGAAGACTGTGACCGCCGAGTACTCCGCCCATCATCTCCAGGTGCTCGAGGGCCTCGAAGCGGTCCGCAAGCGCCCCGGCATGTACATCGGGTCGAACGGGTCCCCGGGGCTCATGCACTGCCTGTGGGAGATCATCGACAACTCCGTCGACGAGGCGGTCGCGGGCAACGGCTCCCGCATCGACATCATCCTGCACGCCGACGGCAGCGTCGAGGTGCACGACCGAGGACGCGGCATCCCCGTCGACATCGAACCCCGCACGGGGCTCAGCGGCGTCGAGGTCGTGTACACCAAACTGCACGCCGGCGGGAAGTTCGGCGGCGGATCGTACGCGGCATCCGGAGGTCTCCACGGTGTGGGCGCCTCGGTGGTGAACGCCCTGTCCGAGCGGCTCGACGTGGAGGTCGACCGCGGCGGCAAGGTGTACGCGATGTCCTTCCACCGAGGCGAGCCCGGCGTCTTCGCCGACACCGGGGAGAAGCGCCCGGACGCTCCGTTCACCCCGTTCGAGGAGAAGAGCGAGCTGCGCATCGTCGGCAAGGCGCCGCGCGGCGTCACCGGGACGCGCGTGCGCTACTGGGCCGACCGGCAGATCTTCACGAAGGACGCCGCGTTCCAGCTCGCCGAACTCGAGACGCGCGCGCGGCAGACCGCGTTCCTGGTCCCGGGGCTCGAACTGGTCATCCGTGACGAGCGCGGCGAGACGCGCAACGAGACGACGTACCACTACGAGGGCGGGATCTCCGAGTTCGTGGAGTACCTCGCCACCGACGCCCCCGTGACCGACACGTGGCGTCTGCAGGGCGAGGGCAGCTTCACCGAGACCGTCCCAGTGCTGCAGGCGAACGGGTCGATGGCGTCGCAGGAGGTCCGGCGCGACTGCCGCGTCGACATCGCGCTGCGGTGGGGCACCGGCTACGAGACGACGACCAGATCGTTCGTCAACATCATCGCCACGCCCAAGGGCGGCACCCACCAGCAGGGCTTCGAGCAGGAGCTGCTGAAGATCCTGCGGTCGCAGGTCGAGCAGAACGCGCGGCGCCTCAAGGTCGGCAACGACAAGCTGGAGAAGGACGACGTCCTCGCCGGCCTCACGGCGGTGCTCACGGTCGAGGTTCCCGAACCGCAGTTCGAAGGTCAGACCAAGGAGGTCCTCGGAACGCCCGCCGTGCGCCAGATCGTGGCGCAGGTGGTGCGCAAGGAGCTCGGTGCCCGGTTCAGTTCCACGAAGCGGGACGACAAGAACCAGGCCTCCCAGCTGCTGGACAAGATCGTCGCCGAGATGAAGGCCCGCGTCTCGGCGCGCGCGCACAAGGAGACCCAGCGGCGCAAGAACGCCCTGGAGTCCTCGACGCTGCCCGCCAAGCTCGTGGACTGCCGTACGAAGGACGTGGATCGCAGCGAGCTGTTCATCGTCGAGGGGGACTCGGCGCTCGGGACCGCCAAGAACGCACGCAACAGCGAGTTCCAGGCGCTGCTGCCGATCCGGGGCAAGATCCTGAACGTCCAGAAGGCGTCGATCGGCGACATGCTGTCGAACGCGGAATGCGCCTCGATCATCCAGGTGATCGGCGCGGGCTCCGGTCGCACGTTCGACATCGATGCGGCTCGGTACGGCAAGGTGATCCTCATGAGCGACGCCGACGTCGACGGCGCTCACATCCGCACGCTCCTGCTCACCCTCTTCTTCCGCTACATGCGCCCGCTGATCGAGGAGGGGCGCGTGTTCGCCGCCGTCCCGCCGCTTCACCGCGTGATCGTCATCAATCCGGGATCGAAGCCGAACGAGACCATCTACACCTACAGCGAGCAGGAGCTGCACAACCTGCTGACGAAACTGCGAAAGCAGAACAAGCGCTGGCACGAGCCGGTTCAGCGCTACAAGGGGCTCGGCGAGATGGATGCCGAGCAGCTGGCGACCACGACCATGGACCGTTCCGGCCGTCTGCTGCGTCGCGTCCGGATGGAGGATGCCGAGGCCGCAGGGCGCGTGTTCGAACTGCTCATGGGCAACGAGGTCGCGCCGCGTCGGGAGTTCATCATCGACTCCGCGGACCAGCTGTCCCGCGAGTCGATCGACGCCTGAACGTCGTCGCTCGCACACTCAGCCGGGTTGTTCGCCGCCGGCGAGCGGGGCACCGCTCGACGCGAGCGCGCGACTCAGACGACCGGGCGGCCGATCGAGCCGATGACGCCGTCGACGGGCTGCCCCGAGGCATCCCGCTTGGCACCGGGGACGGGCAGCGCGCGCACCGCTCCGTCAGCACCGACCGCGTACGCCGGCTGGTCGCCGACCCACGCCACCGTAAGGCGGTCCTCGCCCTTCAGGAAGGCGTGCGCACGTACTCCGCCGGTGGCGCGACCCTTGCGGGGGTACTCGGAGAAGAACGAGACCTTCGCACGGCCGGCATCCGTTCCGGGGATCATGCCCTCGGCTCCGGAGACCGTAGCGACCACGGCCTCCTCATCGGTCGTCACGACGCCGAAGTGGAGCACCGCGGCCCCGGCGCCGAGCTTGATGCCCGCCATACCGCCTGCGGGCGCACCCTGCGGCCGGACCGCCGAGGCCGCGAAGCGCAGCAGCTGGGCGTCGGTCGTGACGAAGACGAGGTCGGACTCGTCGGCAGCCACGGCGGCACCCACCACGGTGTCCCCGTCCTTCAGGCCGATGATCTCGAGCTCCGGACGCACCGGGAGGGTGGCGGGGACGACGCGCTTGACGGTTCCCTGCGCCGTGCCGATCGCGAACGGTGTCTCGGAGCTCAGCGGTACGAGGGCGACCACGCGCTCGGTGCGCGTCGTGATTCCCAGGTAGTCCCGCAACGGCGTCCCCGCGCCGAGCTGGACGGAACTCGCCGGCACCGACGGAAGGTCGACGGGGGAGAAGCGCAGCAGCCGTCCCGTCGACGTCAGTGCCCCGAGCTCGCCGCGCACGGTCGCCTCGACCGTGGACAGGATGGCGTCGTGCTTGCTGCGTCGCGGCGGGCGGCTGATCTCCTGTCCCTCGACGAGATCGACGCGCACGGCACGACCGGTCGTCGACAGCGCCACGAGGGTCGGCGCATCCGCGATCTGGAGGTCGGCCTCTCCGGCCTTGGCGCGTCGCGCGACTGCCGGCTTGGCGTTCATCAGGAGGGTCCGGCGCGGCGTGCCGTAGGCCTCGGCCGCGGCATCCAGTTCCTTCGCAACCTGAGCGCGCAGCAGCGCGTCGCTCGCGAGCAGCTCTCTGAGCCCGGCGATCTCCGCCTGCAGGGCATCCCGCTCCGACTCCAGCTCGATGCGCGAGAACTTGGTGAGCCGGCGCAGGCGCAGCTCGAGGATGTACTCGGCCTGCGGTTCGGACAGGTCGAAGACCTGACGCAGCCGGCCCCGCGCCTGCTCGGTGTCGTCCGAGGAGCGGATGACCTGGATGACCTCGTCGATGTCGAGGATCGCGATGAGCAGGCCCTCGACGAGGTGCAGGCGCTCCTCACGGCGCGCCAGCCGATAGCGGCTGCGGCGCGTGATGACGTCGATGCGGTGCCCGACGTACACGCTGAGCAGGTCGCGCAGACCGAGCGTGCGCGGCTGACCCTCGACGAGGGCGACGTTGTTGATGCTGAAGGAGTCCTCCAGCGGCGTCAGCCGGTACAGCTGCTCGAGGATGGCGTTCGGGTCGAAGCCCGTCTTCACCGTGATGGCGACCCGGAGCCCGTGGTGGCGGTCGGTCAGGTCGGTGACATCGCTGATGCCCTGCAGCTTCTTGGCCTGCACGGCGTCGCGGATCTTCTCGATGAGCCTCTCCGGCCCGACCATGTACGGCAGCTCCGTCACGACGATGCCGGTGCGCCGTGGCCCGAGGGATTCGATCGACACCTTGCCGCGGACCTTCAGCGCTCCACGACCGTTGGTGTAGGCGTCCTTGATGCCGTCCAGCCCCATGACGATGCCGCCGGACGGGAAGTCGGGACCGGGGACGAACTCCATGAGCTCTTCCGTCGTGGCATCCGGATTCTCGAGGAGGTAGGTGGCGGCGGCGACGACCTCGATGAGGTTGTGCGGGGCCATGTTCGTCGCCATGCCCACGGCGATGCCGCTGGCCCCGTTGACGAGGAGGTTCGGGAAGGCGGCGGGGAGCACCGCGGGCTGCTGGAACTGCCCGTCGTAGTTCGGGATGAAGTCGACGACGTCCTCGTCGAGACTGTCCGTGAGCGCCAGCGCGGCGCCGGCGAGCCGGGCTTCGGTGTACCGCGCCGCGGCGGGACCGTCGTCGAGGGAGCCGAAGTTGCCGTGCCCGTCCACGAGCGGCAGTCGTAGAGCCCACTCCTGCGCGAGGCGGACCAGTGCGTCGTAGATCGCGGAGTCGCCGTGCGGGTGCAGCTTTCCCATCACCTCGCCGACGACGCGGGCGCTCTTCACGTGCCCGCGGTCGGGGCGCAACCCCATCTCGGCCATCTGGAACAGGATGCGCCGCTGCACGGGCTTCAGCCCGTCGCGGGCGTCGGGCAGGGCGCGAGAGTAGATGACGGAGTAGGCGTACTCCAGGAACGACCCCTGCATCTCGCTTTCGAGGTCGATGTCCTGGATGCGTTCCTCGACGGGTTCAGCGGGCGAGGTTCTGGGCATGACGGACCTTCGGGCGTTGCACGGGGCTGTGAAAGACTGGCTCGGATATGCCTCTCATGCTACCGTCCGAGTCCGCCGCAGCCCGGAGCGTCGTCGGGGTGGCGGACGACCTGTTCGCCACCGTGCGCGGCGAGGGCACGACGCGCATCCGCTCGGGTGTGCTCGTCGTCGTCGACGGGCTCGGGGCGATCGGCCTGCGCGCGCATGCCGGGCACGCGCGCTTCCTCACCGGTGCGATGGCGAAGCGGGATGTCGCGGCGTCGGTGTTCCCCTCGACGACGGCGGCAGCGCTGACGAGCATCCTCACCGGATCCTGGCCGGGCGAGCACGGTCTGGTGGGCTACCGCGTGCTGGACCGCGAACGCGATCGGCTGGTCAATCAGCTGACGGACTGGGAGAGCGCCGGCATCGACCCGGGTTCGTGGCAGGCGAGCGAGACGATCTTCGAGCGCGCCGCGGCCGCCGGGCACCCCGCCTTCGCCCTCGGCGTCGCCGCCTACGCCCACAGCGGCTTCACGCACGCCACGCTGCGCGGGGCGCAGTTCCATGCGGTGGCGTCGGCGGCCGATCGCGTCGAGACCGCCTACGAACTGGCTGAACGCCACGACGGCGCGCTGGTCTACTGCTACCTGGCCGACGTGGACAAGGCCGGCCACAAGCACGGGGTCGACTCGCCGGAGTGGATCGCGGCGCTGGAGGACGTGGACGCGGCCCTGTCGCGCCCCGTTCCCGAGGGCGTCGGCGTGCTGGTCACGGCCGACCACGGCATGCTCGACGTCCCGGCCCACCGCCAGGCCGTGTTCGACGAGACGGACCGCGGCATGGCGTACATCCGCCATTTCGGCGGGGAGCCGCGCATGCTCCACCTCTACCTCGAGGTCGGCGCGGACCTCGGCCACGTCGCGGCGCTGTGGCGCCAGGACACGGACGGGATCGCCGACGTCGCGACGCGCGACGAGGCGATCGCGGCCGGACTGTTCGGATCGCGCGTGACGGATGCCGCGGCGTCCCGCATCGGAGACCTCGTCGTCGCCGCGCGCGGCAACCGGGCGCTCTACGACGGGACGGCCGAGGACCAGCGCGGCCGCGGCATGATCGGGCAGCATGGTGCGCTGACCCCTGAGGAGCGTCAGGTCCCGCTCATCCGCCTGGGCGCGCTGGCGCGCTGATCTCTCAAGCGGGGTCCTGCAGCATCCGCGTTTCGACTCGTCGCTTCGCTCCTCGCTCAACGAGCGGGGAGGGGTGAGTCCCGTTCGCGTTTCGACTCGTCGCTTCGCTCCTCGCTCAACGAGCGGGACGGTGTAGCAGCCGCGTTCCGGGCTCACTCGTCGGTGCGCGCTCCGAAGACGATCTCGTCCCAGGACGGCATGGCGTTCCGGCGACGCTTGCGCGAGGAGTTCTCCGACGCACTCGGAACGGGTTCCGGTTCCGGCTGCGGCTCGTCGTCGTAACCCGGCTCGAGCGCATCGAACAGCGCGATCGGGTCCGGGGGAGTGACGTCGTCGTGCTCGTCTGCGACAGCGGGCGCACTCTCGCGCTGGCCGCGCCGGCGGCGCAGTGCCTCGAGCAGGTCGGCGGTCTCGGGACTCGTGCTGGAGTGCTCGGGGGCACGCTTGATCGCGGCGTTCTGCGCGGCGGTCGGTGCCCGGTCTGCGACCGCCGGCTCGGTGACGTCCGCCTCGGGATCGGCGACACCGCGCGGGCCGAACGCTCCGGAATCGAAGCGCGTCTCGTCCTTGTACGGGGAGGCGGGGCGTTCGCTCTCGACGGCGCGCAGCCGCGGGATCAGGCCTTCGGGGAGCGAACCCTGGCGGGAGAGCTGAGTGGCGTCCGCGTTCAGCGGCGCGAGCGTGCTGCGGCGGGGGTCGAAGCTCCAGCGCGCATCGTGGTCGACGTCGTTGGCCGTGAACTCGAGCTTGATGACCCAGCCGGACTCCTCCTTCCAGCTCGCCCAGCGTTCACCGCTCGCCTCGACGTCGGAGAGCTTGGCGCGGATCGCGGTGCCGAAGGTGGGCTGCGCGTCCGGCTCGACCTCGCTGCCGATGAGCACGGGGACGGCGAGCGCCTGCCCGACGACGTGCTCGCGCTCGGCGAGCACGGGGCCTTCGAAGCGCTCCACGTCGGCGCGATCGATGCCGAGCAGTTCGGCGACCTCGGCCGCGGCCAGGCCTGAGCGGATGTGCGCCTGGATCTCGCGCGGACTCGCGGCGAGCTTCGGAGCCGCGGGTGCCGCCTGCGCACGCGCGCGTCGGATCTCGGCGCGGAGGAGGTCGTCGATGGGCAGCGCGAAGCGCTGACCGTTCTCGGTGGCGAGGACGAGGACACCGGCCTCGGTGCCCACGATCGTGACGTTTTCCATGCGAATGCCCCTCTGATGGGTGTGCGTTCATGGTGTCACGCGGGCCCCTCGGATGCCGGGAATACCCTGGGCGCGCCGTGAGTTTGATCGGGTGCGATGACCGGCATTTGCGTATTCCGCTCCGGTCGTGCAAACTATGGCCGCCGATTACCCGACGGCGCCCCGCCCACTAGCACCATGAAAGTGGAGATCTACCGCATGGCAACCGACTACGACGCCCCTCGAAAGAGCGAAGACGACTCCGAGTCGATCGAAGCCCTGAAGGAGCGTGTGCCGGACAAGCTCTCCGGCTCGACCGGTGACGAGGACTCCGACAACCCGTCGAGCTTCGACCTGCCGGGAGCCGACCTGTCCGACCTCGAGCTGGATGTCGTCGTGCTGCCTGCGCAGCAGGACGAGTTCACCTGCATGAGCTGCTTCCTCGTGAAGCACCGCTCGCAGCTCGACCACGAGGGCCCGGACGGCCCCATCTGCAAGGAATGCGCGGCCTGATCGCAGCATCCTCAACGCGCCCCGACCTCTCAGGTCCGGGGCGCGTCGTCGTTCAGCCGCGGGCGCGCCGGATCGCGGCGGCCAGCCGGTCGGGGGTGCGGGTCGAGACGGTCCATGCCGTGACCGGGTCGTCGGGATCCGTGTTGGGCACGACCACGACCCCGTCGATCCCGCCCCGGATGAGGTGCCAGCCCGTCGCCGGCAGGCCCGGCCCGCGCGCGTGCTTCGCCTCCTCGCCGGTGAGCGCCACCGGCTCGCCAAGCCAGCGTGCGTCGATGTGCGCGCGGCCCGCGTGAAGGACTCCGGCGTCGACGGACACGACGGGGGAGGCGGCGATCAGCAGTGCGATGACGGCCACCGCCGCCGCGACGCCGATCACGAGGCCGAACGTGGGCGCCACGGGCACGAGGGTGAGGGCGACCATGGGCGCGAGCACGGCGGCGGACGCCAGCAGCCAGAGGCTGGGTGCCAAGCGCTCCCGGTAGCGCGGACGTGTGGCGGGGACCGTGTTCTGCATTAGCCTCGTGGGGTGAGCGATTCCATCGATCTTCCCATTATCGCCTCCGTGGTCCCGCACTACGCCCATCCCGGTGACGCCGGTGCCGACCTCGTCGCCGCCGAGGCGGTGCATCTGGAGCCGGGCGAGCGCGCGCTGGTGGCGACCGGAGTGCGGATCGCGCTGCCGGAGGGATACGCGGCCTTCGTCGTGCCGCGCAGCGGGCTGGCGGCCAAGCACGGCATCTCGATCGTGAACTCGCCGGGCACCGTCGATGCCGGCTACCGCGGGGAGATCAAGGTGAGCCTGATAAACACGGACACCCGCAGCGCGTACGATGTGGCGATCGGCGATCGCATCGCCCAGTTGATCATCATGCCCGTCACCCGCGCCACCTTCATCCCCGTCGAGGAGCTCCCCGAGAGCGTCCGTGGCGACGGCGGCTTCGGCTCGACGGGATACCAGGCGGCCGGTCCGGCCGCAGCTCCAGGGGAGAAGTCATGACAGAGCAGAACGAGCAGTCGGCCAAGTCGGCTCCGGCGGATCGTGCCGTCGAGGGCCCGTTCGACGAGTCCGAGGTGAACCCGGTCCGCCCGTACATCGACCTCGGCGGCATCAAGATCCTGCCCAGGGACGGACTCAACCTCCGCCTCGAGGTCGAGGAGCAGACCAAGAGGATCGTCGCGGTCGGTCTGGACTACGCGGACTCCTCGCTGCAGGTGCAGCCCTTCGCCGCGCCGCGGTCCGGCGGGCTGTGGGACGAGACCCGGGTGCAGCTCAAGGACCAGGTCCGCTCCCAGGGCGGTCGTGTCGAGGAGCGCGACGGCCCGTTGGGCAAGGAGCTGCTCGCGGAGGTGCCGGCGTCGGCATCCGAGGGATCGGGTCTCCGGCTCGCGCGCTTCATCGGCGTCGACGGCCCGCGATGGTTCCTGCGCGGCGTGATCGGCGGCGCCGCGGCCTCCGACCTGGATGCCGCGGCGAAGGTCGAGGATCTCTTCCGCTCTCTCGTGGTCGTCCGCGGCGGTGCACCCATGCCGCCGCGGGATCTCATCCCGTTGAAGATGCCGGCCACGCCCGGCGCCGCGTGAGCGACCGGGGACCCTCCGCCCAGGACCCGGGGGAGGAGGCGGGGAAGGGCGAGCCCGAGCCCCGTGTATCCGACATCCTCGGCGCCGCGCTCGGCGGGGCGGCCCGCAAGGCGGGCATCGACCCGGAGGAGGGCGGCGCGACCCACCGCGTGGTGTGGTCGGCGATCGGCGGCTGGCGCGGCATCCTCGAATCGGTGCTGCCGAGCCTGGCGTTCGTCGTGCTGTTCACGATCCGCCCGGAGCCGCTCATCCTCTCCCTCGGTGTCTCGGTCGGGCTCGCGGCCGTGTTCACCGTCGTGCGCCTGCTCCAGAAGTCTCCACCGTCCGCGGCGATCGGCGGCCTGGTCGCGGCCGGAGCCGCGGCGGCTCTCGCGCTGTTCACCGGGCGGGGCGAGGATAACTTCGTCCCGGGGTTCCTCACCAACACCCTGTACGGCACCGCCCTTCTCGTGTCGGCGCTCGTCGGGTGGTCCCTGATCGGGCTCGCCGCCGGATTCCTCATGGGGGAGGGCACGGCCTGGCGCGGCGACCGGCGCAAGAAGCGGGCGTTCTTCTGGCTCGCGATCGCGTGGGCGGGTCTGTTCTTCGCGCGGCTCGCGGTCCAGCTTCCGCTCTACTTCGCGGGAGACGTCACGGCGCTGGGCACGCTCAAGCTGATCATGGGGCTGCCGCTGTTCGCCCCGATGATCGCCGTGACGTGGCTGGTCGTGCGGGCGCTGTATCCGCGTGGGTCGGCGCAGCGCGACGCCGCCGATTCGTGATAGATTTATCTCGACATCAAGATAAATTGCAGGCTTTCGCGCACGGCTTCGGCGGAGCAGACTGGTTAGGTCCGCCTTGCTAGCCGCGCGGGCTCGCTGGCGAGCAAGATGGAGTCGCCTGTTGCCTCCATCCGAGAAGAAGGAGACGGATTCGTGTCCACGGTGAACAGCTTCGGTGCGCAGAGCACCCTGACGGTCGGCAGCACCGACTACGAGATCTTCCGCATCGACACCGTCCCCGGTTACGAGAAGCTCCCGTTCAGCCTCAAGGTCCTCCTGGAGAACCTGCTCCGCACGGAGGACGGCGCGAACGTCACCAAGGCGCAGATCGAGGCCCTCGGCTCGTGGGATGCCACCGCAGAGCCGAACACGGAGATCCAGTTCACGCCCGCACGCGTGGTCATGCAGGACTTCACCGGCGTGCCCTGCATCGTCGACCTCGCCACGATGCGCGAGGCCGTGACGGCGCTCGGCGGCGACGCCAACAGGATCAACCCGCTCTCTCCGGCCGAGATGGTCATCGACCACTCGGTCATCGCCGATCTGTTCGGCACCGACAACGCGCTCGAGCGCAACGTCGAGATCGAGTACGAGCGCAACGGCGAGCGGTATCAGTTCCTGCGCTGGGGCCAGACGGCCTTCCAGGACTTCAAGGTCGTCCCTCCGGGCACCGGCATCGTCCACCAGGTGAACATCGAGCACCTGGCCAAGGTCATCTACGACCGCACCGTCGACGGTGTGCTGCGCGCGTACCCGGACACGTGTGTCGGAACCGACTCGCACACCACGATGGTCAACGGGCTCGGCGTGCTGGGCTGGGGCGTCGGCGGCATCGAGGCCGAGGCCGCGATGCTCGGTCAGCCGGTCTCCATGCTCATTCCCCGCGTGGTCGGCTTCAAGCTCACGGGCGAGATCCCGGCAGGGGTCACGGCCACCGACGTGGTGCTGACCATCACCGACATGCTGCGCAAGCACGGCGTGGTCGGCAAGTTCGTCGAGTTCTACGGCGCCGGCGTCGCATCGGTCCCGCTCGCCAACCGCGCGACCATCGGCAACATGTCTCCGGAGTTCGGCTCCACGGCCGCCATCTTCCCGATCGACGACGTCACGACCGAGTACCTGCGCCTGACCGGCCGCGACGAGCAGACGGTCGCGCTGGTCGAGGCCTACGCCAAGCAGCAGCACCTTTGGCACGACCCGGCCAACGAGCCCGTGTTCAGCGAGTACATGGAGCTCGACCTCGGGACGGTCGTGCCCTCGATCGCCGGCCCCAAGCGTCCGCAGGACCGCATCCTGCTCTCCGACGCGAAGAGCCAGTTCGAGCAGGACATCCTGAACTACGCCACCGCGAGCACCTCGGACGACCTCGTGGATCTGGAGTCGAAGCACTCCTTCCCGGCCTCCGACCCCGGCTCGGTCCCCGGAGAGGAGGACGCGCACACGCGTCCCGTCCACATCTCCAGCGGCGTCAAGGGCGCGTCCAAGCCGGTGAAGGTCAAGCCCGCCGCCGGCGAGCCCTACGTCATCGACAACGGGGCGGTCACCCTCGCGGCGATCACGTCGTGCACGAACACCTCCAACCCGTCGGTCATGATCGCGGCCGGTCTCGTCGCGCGCAAGGCGCTCGAGAAGGGGCTCAAGCAGAAGCCGTGGGTCAAGACCACCCTCGGCCCTGGTTCCAAGGTCGTCACGGACTACTACGAGAAGTCCGGGCTCGACAAGGACCTCGAGGGTCTCGGCTTCTACACCGTCGGTTACGGCTGCACGATCTGCATCGGCAACTCCGGTCCGCTGATCGAGGAGGTCTCCGCGGCGATCAACGACAACGACCTCGCCGTCACCGCCGTCCTCTCCGGCAACCGCAACTTCGAGGGCCGCATCAGCCCCGACGTGAAGATGAACTACCTGGCCTCGCCGCCGCTGGTCGTGGCCTACGCGCTGGCCGGATCCATGCACTTCGACTTCGAGAACGACGCGCTGGGCACGGACCAGGACGGCAACGACGTGTTCCTCAAGGACATCTGGCCGGCCCCCGAGGAGGTCCAGGAGATCATCGACTCCTCGATCTCGCGCGAGCAGTTCATCAAGCAGTACGCCACCGTGTTCGACGGCGACGAGCGCTGGACGAGCCTCCCGACGCCGACGGGTCCCGTCTTCGAATGGGACGAGGACTCCACCTACGTGCGCAAAGCGCCGTACTTCGACGGCATGACGATGGAGCTGACCCCGGTCACGGACATCTCGGGCGCCCGCGTGCTGGCCACGCTCGGCGACTCCGTGACCACGGACCACATCAGCCCGGCCGGGAACATCAAGGCGGGCACCCCCGCCGCCCAGTACCTGACCGAGCACGGCGTCGCCCAGAAGGACTTCAACTCCTACGGCTCACGTCGAGGCAACCACGAGGTCATGATCCGCGGCACGTTCGCGAACATCCGCCTGAAGAACCAGCTGGTGCGCGCGGTGAACGACGGCAACGAGGTCGAGGGCGGCTACACCCGCGACTTCACTCAGGCGGACGCCCCGCAGTCGTTCATCTACGACGCCAGCCGGAACTACCAGGACGCGGGCACTCCTCTGGTGATCTTCGGCGGCAAGGAGTACGGCTCCGGTTCGTCGCGCGACTGGGCGGCCAAGGGCACCAGCCTGCTGGGCGTCAAGGCCGTGATCACCGAGAGCTTCGAGCGCATCCACCGTTCGAACCTGATCGGCATGGGCGTGGTCCCGCTGCAGTTCCCCGCCGGGGAGAGCTGGGAGTCGCTCGGCCTGGACGGCACCGAGGTCGTCTCGATCTCGGGCCTCGAAGAGCTCAACAGCGGCGTGACGCCCAAGACGGTGCACGTGACGGCCGCTCCCAGCGAGCACTCGCCCGAGGGCAAGCAGGTCGTCGAGTTCGACGCCGTGGTGCGCATCGACACCCCCGGTGAGGCGGACTACTACCGCAACGGCGGAATCCTGCAGTACGTGCTGCGCTCGCTCGTCTGATCACGCGACCCATCGCATCGCCCCGTTCGGCCCCGGCCGGGCGGGGCGATGCGTTTGCGGCTACGCCGCGCTCCCATCCGGCACGACACGACGCATCACCCATCGCCACTTCGCGATGCGCCGATCCCGCACGAATCCCAGCTCGGTGAACAGCGTCTCCGGCCCGGTGTGGAAGTACGCACCGCGTTGGGGCTTGCGGTCCTCGACCTGCTCGGGATACGCCTCGACGACGCCGCCGCCCGCCTGGGCGATCGCGGACAGGGCGGCGGTCACAGCCGCCCTCGCGACGCCGGCGCCGCGGTGCCTGCTTCCGGTGAAGAGGCACCCGATGCGCCACTCGGGCGGTTCGCCCGCACCCGACGCATAGGCGGCCGGGTTCTTGATGTCCGGCAGCTCCGCCGGCGTGCCGAACTGGCACCAGCCGACGCAGTCGCCGCCGTCGTAGACGAGGACCTGATGCACGGTGCCGCGTCGCACGTGACGTCTCTTCGCATCGCGGTTCTGCAGGGCGGTCTCCCCGAAAGGCTCCGGGTGGAAGCCGATGCACCAGCATCCGCCCCAGACGCCGTTGCTGGCCTCGACGAGGGCCGCGAAGTCGTCCCAGGTGTCGTCCGTGAGCATGCGCGTCGTGAAGACGCGTTCGGTCGTGTCGGACATGCGTTCCGCCTCCTCGTCGGACCCGATGCCCCCAGTGTCGCGGGTCGGACGGGGGAGGGCAACGCCTGTCGCGATCGTCAGACGCACGACGTGCGCGCGTCGCGGCCGCACCGGATACTCAGGACCCGGAGATAGACTTGAGCACGTTCGCACGGCACACCGCCGCGCACGTCGTCGAGTCGCGGAGGAGCGTCCATGCCGATCCTGCCGAGCATCACCGGCCCCCGAGATCTTGATCGGCTCACGCCCGCGCAATTGAGGGAGCTCGCCGACGAGATCCGCGAGTTCCTCGTGGAGAACGTCTCGCGCACCGGAGGGCACCTGGGGCCGAACCTCGGCGTCGTGGAGCTCTCGATCGCGCTGCATCGAGTCTTCCGTTCCCCGGACGACCCCATCATCTTCGACACCGGCCACCAGTCCTACGTGCACAAGCTCCTCACCGGGCGTCAGGACTTCTCGCAGCTCCGGGTGCGCGGCGGCCTCGCCGGCTACCCGCAACGGGCCGAGAGCGCTCACGACGTCGTGGAGTCGTCGCACGCGTCCAGCTCACTGAGCTGGGCCGACGGCGTGTCGCGCGCTCTGACCGCCACCGGTCGCGCTGACCGCCACGTCGTCGCGGTGGTCGGCGACGGCGCGCTGACGGGCGGGATGACCTGGGAGGCGCTGAACAACATCACGGACGACAACGACCGCAACCTGGTGATCGTCGTCAACGACAACGGACGCTCCTACGCGCCGACGATCGGTGGCATGTCGCGCTATCTGAACCGGGTGCGCACGGCCGCCGCGTACAAGGACCTGCACCGCAGGTCCGACCGCTTCTTCCGGGTGTTCGGTGCCTTCGGGCGTGCACTGTTCCGCGGGGTTCGCGGGGGAACCCACGGTTTCCTGTCGCGCTTCACGAACAACGCCGCGCTGTATTCCAATCTCGACATCAAGTATCTGGGGCCCGTCGACGGTCATGACCTCGGCGCGCTCGTGGAGACGCTCGAGCTGGCGAAGTCCTACGGGGCGCCGGTGATCGTGCACGCCATCACCGAGAAGGGACGCGGGTATCAACCCGCACGCGACGACGAGGCCGACCAGTTCCATGCCGTCGGTCGCATCGATCCGGCGACCGGCGAGACGCTGTCCAGCAGCGGTCAGGGCTGGACGGACGTGTTCTCCGAATCGCTCGTGCAGGTGGGGGAGCGCGACCCGAAGGTGATCGCGATGACCGCGGCGATGCTGCGCCCCACCGGTCTCGCACCGTTCGCGGAGCGGTTCCCCGACCGGGTGTACGACGTCGGCATCGCCGAGCAGCATGCGGTGACTGCTGCGGCCGGGCTCGCCTACGGGGGCCTGCACCCTGTCGTAGCCCTGTACGCGACGTTCATGAACCGTGCCTTCGACCAGGTGCTCATGGATGTGGGGCTTCACAAGGCCGGCGTCACATTCGTGCTCGACCGGGCCGGTGTCACCGGCCCCGACGGCCCGAGCCACCACGGAATGTGGGATCTGGCGATGCTGCAGATCGTGCCGCACATCCGGATCGCCGCGCCGCGCGACGCGCCGCGGCTGCGCGAGGCCCTGGACGAGGCCGTCGCCGTGGACGACGCGCCGACCGTGATCCGCTTCCCGAAGGGGGACGTCGCCGCCGAGCTGCCGGCGATCGAGCGTCTGGAGGACGGCGTCGACGTGCTCGCGCGCGGCGAGGCGGAGGACGTCCTGCTGGTCGGCATCGGGCCGTTCGCCGCACTCGCCGTCGACGTGGCGGCGCGTCTGCGTGCCCAGGGGATCGGGGCGACCGTGATCGATCCTCGCTGGGCGATCCCCGTGCAGTCGTCGGTCATCGACCTGGCGCGCCGCCACCGGCTGGTCATCACGTTGGAGGACGGCATCCGCGTCGGCGGGATCGGGACGCGCGTGCGTCAGGTCCTGCGGGAGGCGGGAATCGACACGGCCGTGGACGAGCTGGGCCTCCCTGACGAGTTCATCGATCACGCGTCGCGCGACCAGATCCTCGCCGACGCCGGCCTCACGGCCTCGAAGATCGCCCAGGACGTCGTCTCGCAGGTGCTCGGCATCCGCATCCCTGTGGCGCGCAACGCCGGCGAGACCGGGACGATCGATCTGCCGCTGCACGAGAAGCGCTGAACCGGATCAGTCTGTCGCCGCGTCCTCGGCGATCATGTCGACGTCGATGCGGCCACGCCGCTCGCGGCGGGAAAGGATGCCCCGATCGCGGCGGAGAGCGGCGCGGGCGGTGAGCCACCATCCGAGCGGAACCGCGATCAGGGCGGAGACAGCCGCGATCAGGATGAGGTCGGTCTTTCCGGGAACCATCAGATTGGTCATGACTCCCGCGAGCGCGGCCAGGACGGTGCCGAGAAGCACATACGCGGACGCGTGGACGCCCACGCGGCGCTGTCGGCGGAGTGCGCGAGCGAGGCCCCACACCAGCGGCGTGAACACGGCTGCGGCAAAGGCCGCCACTGCCGCGGCGATCAATATCGAATAGCCGCCGATCCACAGCAGGAAGCCGAACGTGGACAGCGAAGGAGGCGTGCCAAGGCTCAACCAGATGAACAGGAGGGCGATGCCGGCGGCGAACAGGCCGACGAACAGTCCCCACACGCACAATGCGCCCCTCAGCAGTTCATCCCGCGAAACGGCCATCGGCTCAGCGGCCGTTCGCGCTGTGCGGACGGGCTCGTCGTCGGGCATCGCGGGGCCTCCTGAGGCGGTGATCCTCAAAACACTACCGCTGATGCCGGCTTCTCTCAGTTCAGCGCATGCAGTGCGGCGACGGCGGCCTCGGCATCCCGATCGGTGGAGCGCAGCGCCTGCGACATGAGGTACCCGTCGGTCAGCGCGTCGCCGGTGATCATGACCCGGACGATCTCGACGCCGCAGTCGCGCAGCGCGGTCGCCCCGCACGCCGTGAGCACGCGCGCGCCGAGGTCGGCGTTGTCGGGGAGGACATCTCCGGGGATGCCGCGGACGATGTCGCGCATCGCGGAACCGACGATGTTGGCCGCACGCTCCGTGACGTTCACGACGTCCAGCTCGAAGACCCGCAGCGCACGCCCCGTGGCGACGGGACGCCACTCGAAGGACGCGTGCACGAGATGCTGGTGCCCCGAGGCGCCGGTGAGCTGCCGCGCCGGGAGATCCGTCGCACGGCACCGGACGTCGATGAGCTTGTACCAGTAGAACATCGGGAACGCGCCGTGGGTGCCCGGCGGCAGCACGACCACTTCGCCCGCTGCGCCGGGAGCGCCCTTCGGCTTGCGGACGATCGGCTTGCCGTTGCGCGTGCGGATCGCCGCCCACCCCTCGTCGATCGTCACGAGGAAGAGCTTGAGGAGCGCCGGGACCACGAGCAGGACGGTGAGGATGGCAGTGCCGGTCTTCAGGAGGCTGGACATACCGGGGACGCTGAAGAACGAGAGGAACGTGTCCATGCGTCCACTTTCTCCGATGGCCGGCCGCAGGAGCTCCCGTCCGGGCGTCTGGCGGGAGAAGTTCACCCAGGTTTCGCCGTCCGTTCCCGCCCTGGCGGCGAAGACGGCGGAGGGCGGGACGGCTCCCCGGCCGCCCCGCCCTCCGGACAGGACCTCAGCTGTGCGCGATGCCGCGGATCGGCGGCGTGTGGAACGTGCTGCCGAACACGCGCTCGGAGGCACCCTCGCGATCGAGATAGGGCGATGCGCCGCCGTCGATGAACGGCCATCCCGCGCCGAGGATCAGGCACAGATCGATGTCCTCGACCTCGGGGACGACTCCCTCGTCGAGCATGATGCGGATCTCCTGCGCGAGTCCGTCCTGGACGCGGCCGAGGATGGTCGACGCGGAGGCAGGATTCTTGCCGACCGCGCCCTTCAGCGCCTTTTCCGCCGACTTCGTCCAGCCGACGACCCGGCCGCCCTTGTCCTTCTCGACAACCTGCTCCAGCTCCGCGAGCGCATGGAAGTTCTCGTTCGCGTAGAAGCGATCGGGGAAGGCATGCACCATCGTGTCCTGCACATGGGCGGCGACCTTCCATCCGACCAGGTCGATGAGCTGGAAGGGACCCATCGGCAGCCCGAGCGGTGCGAACGCCTTCTCGACCTCGACCAGCGGCGTGCCCTCGTAGACGGCGCGAGCCGCCTCGCCCATCACCTTGGCCAGCAGGCGGTTGACGACGAAGCCGGGAGCGTCGGCCGTGAGAACGGCGTTCTTGCCCAGGCCCTTCGCCACCATGAAGGCGGTGGAGAGCGCGGCGTCGGTGGTCGCCGGCGTCTTCACGATCTCGATCAGCGGCATGACGGCCACCGGGTTGAAGAAGTGGAACCCGACCAGGCGCTCCGGATGCGCGAGCTTCGCACCGATCTCCTCGACCGACAGTGAGGATGTGTTCGTGGCGAGGATCGCGTCCTCGGCGACAATCTTCTCGATCTCGCCGAACACCTGCTGCTTGACCCCGACCTCCTCGAAGACGGCCTCGATGACGAAGTCGGCATCGGCGTACAGGCTCTTGTCGGTCGTGCCGGTCACGAGCGAGCGCAGCTTGTTGGCGGTGTCGGCGTCCAGGCGCCCCTTGGCCTCGAGCTTCCCGATCTCGTCGTGGATGTACGCCACGCCCTTGTCGACGCGCTCCTGGTCGAGGTCGGTGATCAGCACCGGAACCTGCAGCTTGCGTACGAACAGGAGGGCGAACTGGCTCGCCATGAGGCCGGCTCCGATGATCCCGACCTTCGTGACCTTCTTCGCAAGGGCCTTGTCGGGGGCTCCGACCGGTCGTTTGGCCCGCTTCTGGACCAGATCGAACGCGTACATGGATGCTGCGAACTGATCGCCTGTGACGAGCTCCGCGAGAGCCTCGTCCTCACGGGCGAAGCCTTCGGCCTTGGTGCCTCCGCGGGCGTTGTCCAGCAGCTCGAGAGCGGCGTAGGGCGACTTCGGCACCGTGCCGATCTTCGACTCCAGCATTCCGCGGGCCATCTTGATGGCGATCGGCCACTTGGTCAGGCGCTCGATCTTGCCCGGCTCGTTCCTGCGCTCCACCTTCGTGGCACCGGTGAGCACGGCATCCGCCCACGCGAGCGAGTTCTCCAGATAGTTCGCGGCCGGGAAAATCGCGTCGAAGATCCCGTAGTCGAACGCCTGCTGGGGCTTGAGCATACGGTTCTGCTTCAAGGGGTTGGAGATGACCACCTCGAGCGCGTTCTCGATGCCGATCAGGTTCGGCAGGAGGTACGCGCCGCCCCAGCCGGGGATGATTCCGAGGAACACCTCCGGCAGCGCCACCGCGGCGGCTGAGGCGTCCACGGTGCGGTACGTGCTGTTCAGCGCGATCTCGAGGCCGCCGCCGAGGGCGAGGCCGTTCACGAACGCGAACGAGGGGACACCCAGCTCGCCGAGCGATCCGAGGACCTTGTGTCCGAGCTGAGCGATGAGCCGGGCGTTGTCCTTCGAACCGACCTTGCTGATGTCGGACAGGTCGGCGCCGGCGGCGAGGATGTACTGCTTGCCGGTGATGCCGACGGCGTCGATCTCTCCGGACGCGGCACGGGCCCGGAGACCGGCGAGCGTCTCGCCGAGCTCGGTGAGCGTCGCCGGCCCCAGCGTGTTCGGGCGTGTGTGGTCGCGGCCGTTGTCGAGCGTGATGAGGGCCAGGACCTTGCCGGAGGCGAGGCGGATGTCGCGCACGGGGGAGTACGTCACGACCTCGTCATCCGTGAGCGCCTGGATCGGAGCGAAGTCGATCTCGTCGTAGTTCGTCATTCCCGCGCTCACTTCCGCTTCTTGCCGTCGTAGAAGGGGTTCTCCCAGATGACCGATCCGCCCTGACCGAGGCCCACGCACATGGCGGTGAGGCCGTAGCGGACATCGGGGCGCTCCGCGAACTGGGCAGCCAGCTGGATCATCAGTCGAACGCCGGATGCCGCGAGCGGGTGTCCGACGGCGATCGCCCCGCCCCACGGGTTGACCCGGGGGTCGTCGTCGGCGATGCCGAAGTGATCGAGCAGCGAGATCACCTGGATCGCGAAGGCCTCGTTCAGCTCGAACAGCCCGATGTCCGAGATCTGCAGGCCGGCCTTCTTCAGCGCCTTCTCCGTCGAGGGGATCGGTCCGATGCCCATGATCTCCGGCTGCACGCCGGCGAACGCGAACGACACGAGCTTCATCTTCGGCCGCAGGCCGAACTCCTTGACAGCGGCACCGCCGGCGAGCAGCGACATGGTCGCGCCGTCGGTCAGCGGGGAGGAGGTTCCCGCCGTCACCCGGCCGTGCGGGCGGAAGGGGGTCTTGAGTCCGGCCAGGTCCTCCATCGTGGTCTGCGGCCGGCGGCCCTCGTCCTCGGTGGCCAGGCCCCACGCGCCGTCCGCGTCCTTGATGGCGACGGGCACGAGGTCCGGCTGGATCTTGCCGGCGTCGTACGCGGCCTGGACCTTGTGCTGGCTGAGCATGCCGAACCGGTCCGAGCGCTCCTTGGTCAGGTGCGGGAATCGGTCGAAGATGCGCTCGGCGGTGACTCCCATGTTCAGAGCGCCGGGGTCGACCATCTTCTCCGCCACGAACCGGGGATTCGGGTCGGCGTTGCCGCCGATCGGGTGATGGCCCATATGCTCGACCCCGCCGGCGAGGGCGAGGTCGTACATGCCGACGCCGATCGACGCCGCCATCGTCGTCACGCTGGTCATGGCTCCAGCGCACATGCGCTCGATCGCGAGTCCGGGGACGCTCTGCGGGAGGCCCGCGAGGATCGCCACCGACCGGCCCAGCGTCAGGCCCTGGTCGCCGGTCTGCGACGTGGCGGCGATCGCCACGTCATCGATGCGGTCGGCCGGGACGGAGCCGTTGCGCTCCATCAGGCCGATCGTCGCCTTGACGGCGAGGTCGTCCGCGCGGGTGTTCCAGTACATGCCTTTTTCGCCGGCGCGCCCGAACGGGGTGCGCACTCCATCGACGAAGAAGACGTCCGAGATCTCGGCCACTCTGCCTCCTGGGGTTGGGATGATCTCAGCCTAGGAGGGGCGCTCGGGGGCGCGGAATCGGTTGGGTCGATTCTACGAATCGGCCTCGGCGCCCGCTTCCACCGCTTGCGCGGCTTCTACAAAGGCATCCGCGATCCTCTGTGCGGTCTCCTCAATCTGCCACGGCCGCGATCCGAGCTCGGCCAGTCGTACGCGGATGGCGTCGGCCGTGAAAGCCGGCGGTTCCCAGGCCAGACGGCGCAGATGGTCCGGCGTGAGCAGGTTCTCGGTCGGCATGTTCAGCTCGGTCGCCCGCGCCTCGATGACGGGACGCGCCGTCTTCAGCCGGGCGTCCGCCTCGGGATTGCGATCCGCCCAGGCGCGCGGCGGAGGCAGCGCGTCGCTCGGAACCCGCTCCTTGGGGAGATCGGTCGTGGTCCGGCCCTGCTCGATGGCGCTCCACCAGCGATCCAGTTGCGTGCGGCTCGCCCGACCGGTGAAGTCCGAAAGCCCGGCCAGCGCGTGCTTGTTCGGCGGCGCCGCCAGCACAACCGCGACGAGGGAGCGGTCCGGCACGAGTCTGCCGGGGGAGACGTCCTGCTGCTGGGCGTACTCCTCGCGGGCCTGCCACAGCGCCCTGGCCACGGCGAGGTTGCGTGCGCCGCGCACGCGGTGCAGCCCGCTCAGTCGCCGCCAGGGCTCGGTACGGGCCGGCTTGGGGACGCGGGTGAGCGTGGCCGCGAACTCCTCGGCGGCGATCGCGACCTTGTCCTGCTCGATCAGCTCAGCGGCGAGCTCGTCGCGGGCGTCGACGAGATGCAGCACGTCCAGGGCCGCGTACTCGAGCCAGGCCGACGGCAGCGGCCGCGTCGACCAGTCCGCCGCCGAGTGCTCCTTCTTCAACGTGATGCCGAGCGTGTCCTCGACGACGGCGGCGAGTCCGACGTGATCGTGGCCGAGCAGGCGCGACCCCAGCTCCGTGTCGAAGAGGGAGGCCGGCTCGAGCCCCAGCTCGCGCAGCGACGGGAGGTCCTGGCTCGCTGCGTGAAGCACCCATTCCTCGTCGCCGATCGCCGACTGCAGAGCGCCGAAGTCCCCGATCGCCGGCGGATCGAAGAGGAACACTCCGGAACGGCGGCGGAAGACCTGCACGAGATACGCGCGCTGCGAATAGCGGAAGCCGGAGGCCCGCTCCACGTCGACGGCGACGGGTCCCTCGCCTTCGGCGAGCAGCGCGCACGCGCGCAGGAACTCTTCTCGGTCGTCGATCACGGAGTACTCAGTCACGGGCCGCCTTTCGCGCACCGAACACGGCGATGTCCTCCGACCCGGGCGGGAGCCCGGCGAGCATCCCCACCAGCTCAGCCCATGCTTCCACATGCGGGCGCAGCGCGCCCTCCGGAGTCCAGGACGCGCGCAGTTCGATCTGAGCGCCGTCGCCTTCAGCGGCGAGGCCGCCGAAGCCCTTGGACAGCGTCTTGGTCGCCGTTCCGGATGCCGAGTGGTACACCGCCTGGCGCGACTCCAGCGCGTCCACCAGCCACGACCAGGTGACATCCGCCAGAAGCGGATCCGTGCCGATCTCCGGCTCCAGCGGAGCCTGCGCGAACGCCACGATGCGCCACTGTCCGGACCAGGCATCCGGTGCCTCGGGATCGTGCAGCAGCACGAAGCGTGCGGTGCCGTAGATCGAGTCCCCATGATCGTCCGGGCGGATGTCCGCGGCCAGAGCGACGGCGAAGGGCGCGAGGCCCTGCGGAGACGGGATCTCCCTCACCGTGATGTCCGAGCGGAATCGGGTCTCGCGCAGTTCTGCTGCGGCTCGCTCGAAGCGCGCTCCGGCATCGGAATGTGCGTTCACGGTGACAGGCTAGAGTCAGGAGGCGATGAAGAGTATCAGGCACGCCGTCACGGCACTCGTCCTCACGGTGCTCGCGGTCGTCACGGCCGCAGGCCTCCTCGTGCTCGCGGTCGCCCGACGCGTCGTCACCCCGACCGCGCGCGCGACCGACACCGAGATCCTGGCGGTGGACACCGGCGCGCAGACGATCGAGCTCACCCGCACGCCCGACACCGAACTGCCCGGGCGCTACGGTCTCTTCACCACGGGAACGCATGGCTACGTCAAGCTCGGCGCCGTGCTCAGCGCCGACGGTGCACGCGTGCGGCGCAAGCTCCTGACGCAGATCGACCCGGGTGCGCGGATCGATCGAAGCGCAGCGTTCAGCGGGTGGTACTACAGCTCCCCGCGCGAGCTCCACCTGCGCTGGGAGAACGTGCTGATCGGGTCGCCGAGCGGTCCGTGCCCCGCCTGGCTGTTCCCGGCGGCGCCCGACGCCCCGGCATCCGACATCTGGGTCATCCAGATCCACGGCCGGGGCGGGAACCGCGCCGAGTGCCTGCGCGCGGTTCCGGTGTTCCATTCGCTCGGGATGGCGAACCTCGTCGTCTCGTATCGCAACGACGGGGAGGCTCCGCGCACGCGCGGCGGTGCCTACGCCCTCGGCGCGTCGGAGTGGCGCGATGTCGACAGCGCGATCTCGTACGCGCTGCGCCACGGAGCGAAGCGGGTGCTGCTGATGGGCTGGTCGATGGGAGGGGCCATCGCGCTGCAGACGGCCGTTTCCTCAGGGCACCGTTCCGTGATCGCGGGGCTCGTCCTGGAATCCCCGGTCATCGACTGGCGCTCGGTCCTGCGGTTCCAGGCCCGCGAGCAGGGCGTGCGCGATCCGCTGCCCGCTCTGGCGATGACGGTGCTGTCCTCTCCGGTGACGGCGCGATGGGGCGGTGCGGACGACGCGATCCCGTTCGACCGGCTCGACATGCTCGCCCGGGCGCACGAGCTGGACGTGCCGATCCTCATCCTGCACAGCGACGACGACGGCTTCGTCCCCGCTGACGCGTCGCACGCCCTCGCCGACGAACGGCCGGACATCGTCACGATGCCCCATTTCACCGTGGCGCGTCACGCGAAGCTCTGGAACTACGACCAGACCGGATGGACCCGGGCGATCACCGAATGGGCGGCCGCTCAGGATCTCAGCGCTTCTGCCTGACCTGGTTCTTGGCGCGCAGCAGCATCCCGGTCATACCGGCGATGCGCAGCGGCGACACCGCCCGCGTCAGTCCGATCGACTGCGGATAGTCGTCCGGGATCGCCAGGACCTCGTCGGCCGTGAGACCGGTGATCCCCTGGACGAGGATGCTGGCGAAGCCGCGTGTCGTCGGAGCCTCCGGCGGCGCCGTGGCGTGCATCGTGACGACGTCGTCGGTCACGTCGAGGTGGATGTACACGGGGGACTGGCATTCGGCGACGCGCTCGGTCATCTCGGGATGCGCAGCCACCTCTGCGGAGACCTCCGGCAGCTCGTTCGAGAACTCCAGGAGCAGCTGCAGGCGCTCGGACTCGGCGAGCGCCAGGAAGTCCTCGCGGATCTCGGCGAGGGCGTCGGGTACGTGCGTCGTGCTCATCCCCGCCATTGTCCCACTTCAGCGCGTGCCCGGCTCCGTCCCGGTCGCGATCGGCACGCGCACGGCGCTGCCCCATTCTGTCCAGGAGCCGTCGTAGTTGCGCACGTTCTCGAAACCCAACAGGTGCTTGAGGACGAACCAGGTGTGGCTGGAGCGCTCCCCGATGCGGCAGTACGCCACGACCTCGTCGCCGTCGGCGAGCCCGGCGCCGTCACGGTAGATGGCGTCGAGTTCGGCTCGGGTCCTGAATCCGCCGTCCTCGGCGACGGCTTTCGCCCACGGGACGCTCTGGGCCGTGGGGATGTGGCCGGCGCGCAGCGCGCCCTCCTCGGGATACGCCGGGGCGCTGGTGCGCTCTCCGCTGTACTCCTCGGGCGAGCGGACGTCGATGAGCGGCTTGCCGATGTGCGCGAGGACGTCGTCCTTGTAAGCGCGCAGGACGGAGTCGTCGCGCTCCACGACGGGGTACTCGGTCCGTGCCGGGGTCGGCGCCTCGGTGGTGATCTCCCGGCCCTCCGCGATCCAGCGGTCGCGCCCGCCGTCGAGCAGGCGGACGTCTTCGTGTCCGAAGAGCGAGAACACCCACAGCGCGTACGCCGCCCACCAGTTGTTCTTGTCGCCGTAGATCACCACGGTGTCGTCGCGCGAGATGCCCTTGCGGCTGAGCAGCTCCGCGAAACCGGCACCGTCGACGTAGTCGCGCACGACCGGGTCGTTGAGCTCGGTGTGCCAGTCGACCTTCACCGCGCCGGGGATGTGGCCGGTCTCGTACAGGAGGACGTCCTCATCGGACTCGACGACGACCAGCCCGGGGGTCCCGAGGCGATCCGCCAGCCACGAGGTGCTGACGAGCCGACCGGGCTCGGCATACGCGGCGAACTTCTCGGACGTGGTGTCGAACTCGATGGTCACGGACGCTCCTCGGGTCGGGCGAGCGAAGGCTCTTCGGCGACGGCGTAGTGTTGTGCCGTCCCCTTCGACGATAGATCCATTCGGTGCGCTCGGCGCCCGATCCGTAAGACTGCGACACAGGACCCCATGACCGAAACGACGCCCCGCGCCGGCACCGTGCGCCTCTCCGACCGGCAGCCCGTCGTCTCGGGACCCGAGATGCTGGCGGGCCTCGTCCCGCCCCCGCAGTTCGACGAAGCGACCTTCGAGAGCTACCGCGCCGATCCCGCCTACCCCTCGCAGGAGGCCGCGAAGACGCAGCTCATGCGCTTCGCAGGGCGCGGGGGGCCCGCCAAGCGGGGCGGACTGTTCCGCCGCGCGCCCAAGGAGCCGGATCTCAAGCCGGGCGTCTACCTAGACGGCGGGTTCGGCGTCGGGAAGACGCACCTCCTCGCGGCGATCTACCACGCGATGCCCGCCCGCCATAAGTATTTCGGGTCGTTCATCGAGTACACCGCCCTCGTCGGTGCGCTCGGCTACAAGAACACGGTCGACCTGCTCCGTGGCACCGACCTGCTCTGCATCGACGAGTTCGAACTGGACGATCCCGGCGACACGATGGTGATGACCCGGCTGCTGGGCGAGCTCGTCGCCTCGGGGACCCGGCTCGCTGCGACATCGAACACCCCGCCGAATGCGCTGGGGGAGGGGCGCTTCGCCGCCCAGGACTTCCTGCGCGAGATCCACGCCATGTCCGACAGCTTCCAGACCCTGCGCATCGACGGCGTCGACTTCCGCCAGCGTGCGATCGACGGGCACGCGGTCGTGCTCGACGACGACGGCTACGCCCAGCGCGTGGAGGCCGCGGCCACCGCCGGAACGGCGTCCGACGACTCGTTCGACGACCTGATCCGTCATCTCGCCCGGGTGCACCCGTCGCGCTACATCCGTCTGATCGACGGCATCGACCTCGTGGGTCTTCGCGCGGTGCGGGAGCTCACCGACCAGTCCGAGGCTCTGCGGTTCGTGGCGTTCGTCGACCGGGTGTACGACGCGCAGATCCCCATCGCCGCGACCGGGCGCGGGCTGGACGTGGTGTTCTCCGAGGAGATGCTGGCCGGCGGTTACCGCAAGAAGTATCTCCGCGCCATCTCCAGGCTGAACGCGCTGACGCATTCTGCGTGAGGACGCAGGTCTGCGTAACGTGATGTTCACAGGTCACGCTCTGGTGTAACCGCCAGGAAACAAACCGCGCGCATTTCCGAAATCGGGCCTCGCCACACTGAAGCTCTCAATTACTTCGGATGTGAGGTTTTCCTATGGATGCTCCCGGCAACATCTCGTGGGCGATCACCGCGACGGCGCTGGTTCTGCTGATGACGCCCGGCGTCGCGTTCTTCTACGGCGGTCTCGTCAAGGCGAAGAGCGTCGTCAGCATGATGATGATGAGCTTCGGCTCGATCGGACTCGTCGCCGTGCTGTGGATTCTCTTCGGCTTCTCGATGAGCGCCGTCGAGAACCCGACCGCCTTCGCAGGCAACCCGTTCGCCGACTTCGGGCTCGCCTCGCTCGCGAGCGGGGAGGGCTCCAACGTCGCGCTGCTGGGCGTGGCGTACGGCGCGACATTCGCGATCATCACCGTGGCCCTGATCTCAGGTGCGATCGCGGACCGCGCCAAGTTCGGCAGCTGGCTGATCTTCGCGGGAGTCTTCGCGACCGTCGGCTACTTCCCGATCGCGGCGTGGGTGTGGGGCGGCGGCTGGGTCATGAACCTCGGCTCGTGGCTGTTCGGCGAGGACAGCGGCATCGCGGTCATCGACTACGCGGGCGGCACGGCCGTCCACATCAACGCGGGTGCCGCGGCCCTCGCGCTCGCGCTCGTGCTCGGCAAGCGCATCGGCTTCCAGAAGGGCATCCTCAAGCCGCACAACGTGCCGCTGACGCTGCTCGGCGCCGCCCTGCTGTGGTTCGGCTGGTTCGGCTTCAACGCCGGCGCGGAGTGGCTGTCCGAGGACATGGGCGGCGTCGGCCTGATCGGCTTGAACACGCTGGGCGCGACCGCAGCGGCGATCCTCGGATGGATCCTGATCGAGCGCATCAAGGACGGCAAGCCCACCTCGGTCGGTGCGGCGTCGGGCGCGGTCGCCGGTCTCGTAGCGATCACCCCCGCCTGCGCCAACCTGACGCCGGGGTGGTCGCTGCTGCTCGGGGCTCTCTCCGGCATCCTGTGCGCTCTCGCCGTCGAGCTGAAGTTCCGCCTCGGGTTCGACGACTCCCTGGACGTCGTCGGCATCCACCTCGTCGGCGGTCTTCTCGGCACGGTGTACCTGGGCTTCTTCGCCACGGAGCAGGGCCTGTTCGTCGGCGGTGACGCACGACTGCTCGCCGTCCAGGTGATCGCCGCGCTCGGCGTCCTGATCTACTCCTTCGTCGTCGCCTTCGTGATCGGCTTCGCGATCGAGAAGACGATCGGCTTCCGCGTCACGAACGAGGACGAGATCGCCGGCGTCGACTCGGTGGTCCACGGCGAGGAGGGTTACGCGCTCGTCGACGCCTGAGGCGCCGATAGGGTGACGGGGTGACGTCGTCGACCAGCCTCTTCGCCCGGCTCGCGGGAGCCGTGCTCTCCGCTCTCACCAGCCGTACGCCCCGGAGTCCCGAAAGGGAGCCGGGGCGTACGGCTGCTCACGTCGGCACGGCCGCGTCCCGCGGCGACGCCGAGCCCACGCCCGGGCGCGAGCCGGGCAGTGAGACTCTCCGCGTGGATCCGCAGGACGTCCATGACGTCCGGATCGGCTACGCCCCGGCTCGCGACGGCGCGCCGGATGCCGGGGAGATCATCTGGACCTGGGTGCCCTACGAGGAGAACGACGGCCGGGGCAAGGACCGGCCCGTCCTGGTGATCGGGCGGCACGGCCCGGATCGCGCGTACGCGGTGCGGATGACGAGTCGTCCGCACGACGGGGATCGCGACTACCTCGCGATCGGCTCGGGTCGCTGGGATGCTCAGGGCAGGGAGTCCTGGGTGGACATCGAGCAGCTCTACAGCGTGCACGACGACGGGATGCGCCGCGAGGCCGCCGTTCTGGCGCGTGATCGCTACATCGTGATCGCTTCCGCGCTGACGAGAAGGTACGGCTGGCGCAACGGCGGGTGAATACCGGTCCGCACGGCAAAGAGCAACCCCCTGTGCGACGCCTGCGGTGGACCGTAGCGTCTCGTGAGGAGCGACAGGGGGTGCCACGATGGGGCCGGAGCAGCGGGAGGCGTCGACGCGGCGCGGGAATCGTGCACGCAACGTCCGCGTCCTGCACTGCACGGTCGAGGACGTCTTCGACGTGCTGTCGGACGGCTGGCTGTATCCGTCCTGGGTGGTCGGAGCTTCGCGCATGCGCCACGTCGAGAACGGGTGGCCTGCCGGTGGAGCCCGCCTGCACCACTCCTTCGGTGTCTGGCCGCTCCTGATCGACGACACCACACGCTGCCTCGAGTGGGATCCGCCGCGCAAGGCCGTTCTGCGTGCACGCGGCTGGCCGATCGGCGAGGCGGAGATCCTGATCGAGGCGCAGCCCCGGGGCGACGGCTGCGTCGTCCGCATTCAGGAGAGACCCGTGCGCGGACCCGCTGCGGCGCTGCCGGCGGTCGTGTCCGGAGCGCTGCTGCGCTGGCGCAACGCTGAGACGCTGCATCGGCTCGGGTATCTGGCGGAGAGCGGGGCGGGAGCACGGCGCTCGAACCGGGCATGGAACGGACAGGAGGACGGCATGCACGAGGGGATGACACCCGACGAGAAGCGGCACGACCAGCTGACGACCGCACCGGAGGCCACGGAGGAGGATGCCGAGGCTCGCGTGGTGACGACCGAGGAAGACGGTGTCACACGTGTCGACATCGCGCCGGACGCGGCGGTTCGTCCGGGTCCGGGTCCGGGGATGCCCGAGGCCGACGAGCCGCCGGGAACGCGATGACGGAGACGGCTTCCGCACGACCGTCGCCGGCGGACGAACCCGGCCGGAGCGGAGGCCTCCGGCGCGCGATCACGGGGCCGCTGCTGTTCGCCTTCATCCTCGGCGACGTCCTGGGCGCGGGCATCTACGCCCTGATGGGCGTGCTCTCCGAGGACGTCGGGGGAATGCTGTGGGCGCCACTCGTCGTGGCACTGCTGCTGTCGCTTCTCACCGCCGGGTCCTACGCCGAGCTGGTCACCAAGTATCCGCGGGCCGGGGGAGCGGCAGTGTTCGCGGAGCGGGCGTTCCGCAGCCCCACCGTCTCCTTCCTCGTCGGCTTCAGCATGCTCGCCGCTGGCGTCACGAGCGCTGCAGGTCTCGCGATCGCGTTCGCCGGCGACTATCTGCGGACCTTCGTGGATCTGCCGACCCCGCTGGTCGCGGTTCTGTTCCTCGCCGTCGTCGGCGCGCTGAACATGCGCGGCATCCGGGAGTCTCTCGGAGCGAACCTGGTGATGACGGCGATCGAGGTCAGCGGGCTCGTGATCGTCGTCGTGGTGGTCGGCGTGTTCGTCGGCGGCGGAGGAGGGGACCCCTCCCGTGCCCTTGAGGTTCCCGAGGGCACGAACCTCGGTCTCGCGATCCTCGCGGGCGCCATCGTCGCCTACTACTCATTCGTGGGCTTCGAGACCTCGGCCAACGTGATCGAGGAGGTGAAGGACCCGACGCGCACCTACCCTCGGGCCCTGTTCGGCGCCCTGATCGCGGCGGGCGTCGTGTACGTGCTCGTGGGGCTCGCGAGCGCCGCGGCGTTGCCTCCCGAGGAACTGCAGGAATCCAGCGGTCCGCTGCTCGCCGTCGTCGAGGCCACCGGGCTGAGCATCCCGTCCTGGCTGTTCTCGCTCATCGCGTTGATCGCCGTGGCGAACGGGGCGCTGCTGACGATGATCATGGCGAGCCGCCTGGCGTACGGCATGGCGCAGCAGCGTCTGCTGCCGGCGGTGCTCGCCCGTGTGCTGCCGAAGCGCCGGACGCCGTGGGTCGCGATCCTGGCCACGACCGCGGTCGCGATGCTGCTGACGCTGATCGGCGACCTGGCGACACTGGCCGAGACGGTTGTCCTGCTGCTGCTGTTCGTCTTCCTGAGCGCGAACCTGTCGGTGCTCGTCCTCCGGCGCGACGCCGTGGAACACGAGCACTTCCGGGTGTGGACCTGGGTCCCCGTGCTCGGCATCGGCTCCTGCATCCTGCTGCTCACGCAGCAGCGGCCGCTGGTCTGGGCCTTCGGCGGGATCATGCTCGCGGCGGGCGCGCTGCTGTTCCTGGCGGCCCGCTGGGGAAGTCGCTGGCGAGCCCGGTCGCGGAGCTGAGCGTCCTCAACGGTGCATCGGGCACCGTGCGGCGCCGGCGACACGGACGTGCACGCCGGATCGCGGCATCGTGGGCAGGCGCCGGCGGTTGACGTCGAGACCGGTGGACGAGATGTCCAGGCGGCTGTCGCTGAGGGCTGCGACCGCGATGGCGAGTCCCGCCACCGCCAGCTTCTCCCCGGGGCAGCGATGACCCTCCGTGACGGACGCGCCACCGTGCGGGACGAAGGCGCGCAGGGCCTCGTAGTCCGGGCGGTTCAGGAACCGACGGGGATCGAATCGGGCAGGATCGCTCCATGATTGCTCGTCGAGATCCGTGCCGAGGATGTCGAGCAGCACGCGCCGTCCTTTCGCGAGGCGCTGTCCGTCGAACTCGATGTCCGTGAGGGCACGTCCGGGCAGCATGGGAACGAACAGGGCCGTGCGGCGCACCTCTTGAGCGAAGGCCGTGGCGATCGGGCCGTCGGCGAGGGTGCCCCGGAGCGATGCTTCTTCGCGGATGCGCTCCCGCCACTCGGGCTGCTCTCGGAGTTGCCGGCCGGCGAAGGCGACGAAACGTGCGACGGCGATCATCGGACGAAGACAGTTCTGCAGCTCGACGCCGGCACGTCGCGCTGGGAGCAGCCGCCCCTCACGGTCGCGATGGCCCGCCCAGATGGCGAGGGCCTCGCCCTCATCCGGGGAGAGGCGACCGTTGCGCACGGCTTCGATCAGTCGCGCCGCGTGGCGGTCCGACCACCGACGGTTCACGACCGTCGCGACGAAGGCGGGCGAGTAGGGGGCGCCGAACCCGTCGACGATCTTCGCCAGACGATGCGACCATCGGGTCCGGGCTGCGTCGGTGCCGGGGAGCCCCGCCCAGCGCATGACGGCGCGTCCGAAGGCGCCGACTGCCGCGTCGTACGCCGTTCGCCTCTCGCCCGAGACCCACGCGGACAGCTCCGTCTGCCATGCGTGCTCGAGCAGCGGCGTGAGCCGCCGCACCTGGGCATCCTCATAGGCGGCGTGTACGAACGCTGCCTTGCGATGCCGGTGGTCCGCGCCGTCCAGGCTGTGGACCGAGCCGTGACCGAAGAGGGTCTCCTGGACGATCGCGGGCATCGCGGCGTGGCGAGCGATCCGTGATTCGTCGTAGAAGAGATCGACCCCGTCGGGACCCCGCACGAGCAGCGCGTCCTCGCCGAGGAGCCGAAGAGGCGCGGAGCGCGAGCCGGGGGCGACGCGGGCCCATATCCGCTCGGCGAAGTCGTATCCGTGCAGCAGCAGGTGCGGAGCGTCGTCGGTGAGGAGATTGCGCATGTGCCGAACGTGCCACGGCACCGCTGCCGCCGCACGGGGGAGGCGTCAGGCCGCGGACTGTGCTAGACGGCGCGTTCGGCTGCCGGTCGTTCGGTCGGCGCTCAGTCCTCGAAGGCGCGCCGGACGTCGTCCTCTTCACCGGAGACGAGGTTGCTTGCGATGAGCGTGCCGCCCTGTCCGTTGAAACGCTCGGCCAGGCGGTCGCGGTCGCTGTCGTGGTTGACCACGAAGAGCGCCGACGTACCCGGAACGACTGCCTTGCCGATGGTGTCGAGCTGCTCCTTCGTGATGCCGACCGCATCGATCTTCTTCGCGAGCACACCGATCGCGGCACCGGCGGCGGCTCCGATCAGCGGCAGGAAGAAGAGAGCGCCGATGACTACGCCCAGCAGTGCGCCCCACCCGGCGCTGCGCAGTTCGTCGCGGTTCTCGTACTTGACATCCGGGCGATCCGCACCGGGCTGCCACTCGATGACGGCGTAGTCCTCGATCCGGATCAGGCCTTCGCCGGCGGCCTGGCGCAGGACATCGGTCGCTGTCTGTGCTCCGTCGACGGTCTCGAACTTCCAGGCGGTGAATGTGGTCACGATGGTCCCTTCAGCAGATGTGCGCACTGTGGCCCATTATGGTGCGCGCGGCCGAATCGCCGCGCCTCGGCGTGGCGATTCGCCTCAGGCATGGAGCGACGACACGCCGACGCATGACTCGCAGATGAGAAAATGGATGCCGGGCAGCGCCGGTCGCAACGGAAGGGAATCGTCATGGACGTCAACACTCCCGCGTCGATGACTCCCTGGCTGCGTCCTGTCGCCCAGGATCCCGTGCCCCTCTCGGTCGACGAGCACCTGACAGTCGGTGAAGTCGCATCGATGGTCGGGGTCAGTGTTCGAACCCTCCACCATTGGGACAATGTGGGTCTCATGCGCCCGGAATCGCGGACCACGAGTGGCTACCGTGCATACTCCGCAGCGGATGTGGCGCGTGTTCATCGCGTGCTCGTGTATCAGGAGCTCGGGTTCGGTCTCACGCAGATCGCGGCGATCCTCGATGATCCGACGGTCGATGAGAGTGCGCAACTCCGGGAGCAGCGCGGGCTTCTCGAAGACCGAATCCGACGGTTGCGGCAGATGGCTGATGCGATCGACCGGGTCCTCGACTCGCAGGCCGCTGGAATTCGTCTGACGGCGCAACAGCAGGCAGAGATCTTCGGAAGCGGTTGGCGCGAGGACTGGGCGGACGCGGCACGTCAACGGTGGGGCGAGTCCGACGAATGGTTGCAGTTCGAGCGGAACGCGATGTCGTCTTCCGAGTCCGACCGCAAGCGGATGCAGGAGCAGGGCGAAGCTCTCTATGCCGAGATGGCGGAGGCGAAGCGCTCCGGCGTCGAACCCGGGACGGAGTCCGCGAACCTGTTGGCGGAGCAGCACCGCATGATGGTCAGTCAGCTGTTCGATTGCACGCACTCCATGCAGGTCTGCCTTGGGCGGACCTACGCCGGCGACGAGCGGTTCTCAGCATTCTTCGCTGAACGGGAGCCTGGCTTGGCGGCGTGGCTTGCGGAGGTCATCAACGCGAACGCCCGTAGACACGGCGTCGATCCTGACAACGCGGCATGGGAGTGACCTCAGCGCACTCGTCTTGACCTTCACGTCGCGTGAGGCCACACGCTGGTGCACATGGCGGCAGCATCTGTTCCGAGCGAAGCACCTGCGCACCAGAAGGCAGGGGCGATCGAGAGCGTGCGCCATCCAGCCGCCAGGCGCGTCGCCGATGTGCTTCGCAACCGGTCGGGCAGACCGAGGATCATCGTGATCGACGATGCGGAGAACATCGGGCAAGCAACGACATCGGGACTCCGGATCGACAGCGTCTACACCACCAGTTCAGCGGCGTCGGATCAATGTGCGACGCGACCCGTCGACGACGGCGTGCATCACTACCTCCTCGACGATCACGTGGCGAACGCGCTCTTCGGAGGTCAGAAGCACACTCGGATGTTCGCGCTCGCTCGCGCACCGCGAGCCTGGGCGCTGGATGATCTGCGCGGTAGCCGAGGAGACGTCGTCGTGCTCGACGGCGTGCGCATGGTCGGCAACATCGGTGCCATCACGCGCACGGCGTCCGCGCTGGGCGCAGCGGGCGTCATCGTTCTCGACAGCGGTCTGCGCACGACATTCGATCGCAGGCTGATCCGCGCCAGTCGGGGACTGGTCTTCTCCCTCCCCGTCGTCCTCGCCTCGCGAACGGAATGCGCTGGATTCCTGCAACGCGAAAAGGTCCGCATCGCGACGCTGTCCGCGGATGCCGAGAGCCCGCTGCACGCGATCCGTTCGGTCACCGACCGCATCGCCCTCATCCTGGGAAGCGAACGCGATGGCGTTTCTCAGGGCTTCGACGATCTCGCGAACCATCGCTTCTCGATCCCGATGAAGCCAGGGGTCGAATCTCTGAACGTCTCGGTGGCGGCTGGGATCGCCCTCTACGAGCACGCGGCCGGACAGGAAGCCGCATCGCCGTCCGGGTGAGCGATGTTGGGAGGGGATGGAGAGCCTCCTGCCCGGCGGCAGATGCCTCTCCATATGGTGGGCGATACCGGACTCGAACCGATGACCTCTTCCGTGTGAAGGAAGCGCGCTACCAACTGCGCCAATCGCCCCTGACCTGTGGGGTCGAGAACCGATACTACCGGACGCCGCGGGGCGTTCATGACCATTCCCCGGGACACACCCGAGATCCGTGTCCGGTTTTGCGTCGCGCGGATCGTCGGCTATTGTTTTACAAGTGCCCGGTCAGCCGGAACACAACGCGGATGTAGCGCAGTTGGTAGCGCATCACCTTGCCAAGGTGAGGGTCGCGAGTTCGAGTCTCGTCATCCGCTCGAGTGCAGGAGCTCCTTCGGGGGTTTCGGCATGTGGGTTCGAATCCACCTCGCGGTGGCGTGGCCGAGAGGCTAGGCACCGGCCTGCAAAGCCGTTTACACGGGTTCGAATCCCGTCGCCACCTCTCTGCACAACTGAATAGCCCCAACGGGCGCGATTGGCGCAGCGGTAGCGCGCTTCCCTGACACGGAAGAGGTCACTGGTTCGATCCCAGTATCGCGCACCACCCGAAACCCCCGGCCGCGGCCGGGGGTTTCGTCGCCTCCGGGAGGCCGCGCGGGCGGCGAGGTCAGCGGGCCGGCTGACGGTGCTCCGCCATCCAGGCGGCGCCGTACGCCACGGCATCCCGGAGCGGGAAGAGGCGGCTCGTCGAGTCGCCGACCGGCCCTGAGCACACGGCGCCGGTCGTCTCGAAGTCCGCGCCGATGCGTTCGAAGTCCTCCTCGTCGAGGACCACATCGGTCCACGTCCGCCAGACCCGTTCGCCGGCCTCGTCCTGGACGGCGGCGCCGTACTGCTCGACAGGCGCAGCCGGCTGACGGTACTCCGCCAGATGGAATGCCGTGCAGCTGTCGTACCCGACCCCGAGCAGCAGGACGTCCGCATCCAGGCGCTCCAGCGTGCCGAGAGGGGAATCGGGACCCAGCGCGCACGCGAGAGGATGCGTGTCCACGATCTCCCGCGCCCGGGCGCCGATGGCTGCGAACGAGGTCTGCGGATGCGCGCTGCGCACCGCCCCAGGGCTGGTCCGCACCTGCTCGGCGATCGCGCCCATGGCGCGCGTGGGCGTGCGCTGCGGATCGAACGCGGGCATCTCCTCGCGGATGATCGGCCACCAGTGCTCGGGAACCGGCGGGTGCGCCCACTTCGCAGGGTCGGAGTTGTCGCTGGTCTGGGTCGGGACGACGACGGTCCCCTCTGGCCCGACGACGTCCTGCAGCGCTGCGACCACGGCCTGGCTGCCTCCGCACACCCAGCCGAGCGAGCGCAGCGAGCTGTGCACGAGAACCGTGCGTCCCGGCATCAGCCCGAGCCGGCGAAGATCCGCGACGAGCGAGCGGTGGGTCTGCGGGGTGTCCTGATTCACCCCGAGAGTCAACACGGACCGACGGACGCGGGTCAACCCCGGGCGCGGACGCTGGTGCCGCCGTCGAGCGATCGCGAGAATGGGCGCATGGCAGAGCTGGACGACATCGCCGCCGAGCTGTACGCGCTCCCGCTCGGCGATTTCATCTCCGAGCGCAACGCGCGCACGAAAGCCGCGGGGGACGCGGATCTGGCCGATGCACTCAAGTCGCTTCGCAAGCCCGCGACCGCCGCGTGGGTGGTCAACCTGTTCGCCCGGGAGCGTCCCGATCAGCTCGCGCAGGCGCTGCAGTTGGGCGAGGCACTGCGCGAGGCGCAGGAGGAGCTGGACGCTGCGGCCCTGACGGCGCTGACGCGCCAGCGTCGAGCGCTGGTGCGCGAGTTGACGCGCACGGCGGCCGACCTCGCCGCGCATGCGGGGGAGAAGGTCACACCCGCGACCTCGACCGCGGTCGAGCAGACGCTGAACGCGGCGATGCTCGACGCGCGCGCGGCGGACGCCGTCGCTTCGGGTCGCCTGCTGCGAGCGCTCGAGCCCTCCGGCGGCGATGCCGTCGATGTGGACGACGCGGTGGCAGGGACACTGACTCGCCGTGCAGTCCGGGAGACCCCACCGGATGAGCTGGAGGAGCGTCGCGCACGGAAGGCCGCCGAGCAGGCCGTGCGCACCGCCGAGCAGAAGGTGAAGCAGGCCGAACGGGCGCTCGAAGCCGTGCGGCGCGAGGACGAGAGCGCGGCGGTCCGTCTGGGCGGACTGCGCGCTCGAGCATCCGAACTCGCCGCAGAACTCGAGAAGGTGCAGGCGGAGATCGCACAGGCCGAGAAGCGCACCCCGACGCGTGCCGCCGCCGAAGCGGCGAGGGACGCTGCCGTCGCGGAATTGGACGAGGCCCGGGCCAGCGCCGACCTCGCGGACTGAGGTCGCACACGCGGGCGACCGAACGGGCTGTCGTGGCGGACGGCGGCATCCGACGGGGCGAGTAATCTGGGTGATGACCCAGATGGAGTGCTCTGTGCCTGAAAACGCCCAGCCGCAAGACGGCTTCGCCCTGTTCACCGACCGATCCGTCGTCGCGATGCGCGTCGACGGCGTCCTCACGGATCTCGCCGCGACGCTGACCGGGACCGAGACGGTCGAGCCGGTCACGATCGACAGCGAGGACGGGCTGAACATCCTCCGTCACTCCACGGCCCACGTTCTGGCCCAGGCCGTGCAGCGCCTGCACCCCGAGGCGAACCTCGGCATCGGCCCGTTCATCACCGACGGCTTCTACTACGACTTCGGCGTCGAGGAGCCGTTCACCCCGGACGATCTGAAGGCGATCTCGAAGGAGATGCAGCGCATCGTCCGCGAGGGGCAGCGTTTCACGCGTCGTGTGGTCTCGGCCGACGAGGCGCGCGCCGAGCTCTCGGGGGAGCCGTTCAAGCTGGAGCTGATCGATCTGGCCGGCGGCCCCGGCTCCGGTGCGGATGCCGCCGAGGGCGCCTCCGTGGAGGTCGGCGCCGGGGAGCTCACGATCTACGACAACGTCACCCGGGACGGCGAGGTCGCCTGGAAGGACCTCTGCCGCGGACCCCATGTGCCGAGCACCCGGATGGTCGGGAACGGGTGGGATCTCACGCGCGTCGCGGCCGCCTACTGGCGCGGCAGCGAGAAGAACCCGCAGCTGCAGCGCATCTACGGGACCGCGTGGCCGACGAAGGACGAGCTGCGCGCGTACAAGGAGCGCCTGGCGGAGGCGGAGCGCCGCGACCACCGCAAGCTCGGCGCCGAGATGGACCTGTTCTCCTTCCCGGACGAGATCGGCTCGGGCCTCGCGGTGTTCCACCCCAAGGGCGGCATCATCCGGTACGAGATCGAGGAGAATCTGCGACGGCACCTGTTGCGCAACGGTTACGACCTCGTCAACAGCCCGCACATCACGAAGAAGGACCTCTTCGCCACCTCGGGGCACCTGCAGACCTACGCCGACGGGATGTTCCCGGCGATGCACCTGGACGAACTGCGCGACGACGAGGGCAACATCACGCGCCAGGGCCAGGATTACTACCTGAAGCCGATGAACTGCCCGTTCCACAACCTCATCTACCGCTCGCGAGGACGCTCCTACCGTGAGCTGCCCCTTCGCCTCGCCGAGTTCGGCACGGTCTACCGCTACGAGAAGAGCGGCACGCTCTCCGGGCTCACCCGAGTGCGGGGCCTCACCCAGGACGACGCGCACATCTACGTGGCACAGGATCAGGTCAAGCAGGAGCTGACCACGAATCTGAACCTGGTGCTGGATCTGCTGCGCGACTACGGTCTGAACGACTTCTACCTCGAGCTGTCCACGAACGAGGAGGGCAACCCGAAGTTCCTCGGCGAACCCGAGCAGTGGTCGACCGCGATCGAGACCCTGCGCGAGGTCGCCGTGGCCTCGGGACTCGAGCTCGTCGCCGATCCCGGGGGCGCGGCGTTCTACGGACCGAAGATCTCGGTGCAGGCGCGGGACGCGATCGGCCGTACGTGGCAGATGTCGACCATCCAGCTCGATTTCAACCAGCCGGAGCGCTTCGAGCTGGAGTACACCGGCCCGGACGGGCAGAAGCACCGCCCGGTCATGATCCATCGTGCCCTGCTCGGCTCGGTCGAGCGGTTCTTCGCGATCCTCCTCGAGCACTACGCCGGCGATTTCCCGCTGTGGCTGGCGCCTGCCCAGGTGGTCGGCGTCCCGGTGGCCGAGCAGTACGGCCCGTACCTCGATGAGGTCATCGCGCGGCTGCGCAGCGCCGGGGTCCGTGCCGAGGTCGACCACTCGGACGACCGCATGCAGAAGAAGATCCGCAATCACACCACGTCGAAGGTCCCGGTCATCCTCATCGCGGGCGAGCAGGACAGCGCGGCCGGGACCGTCTCGTTCCGGTTCCGCGACGGCACGCAGGAGAACGGCGTCCCGGTGGACGAGGCCGTCACGCGCATCCGCGCCGCGATCGACGCGCACGCCCTCGTGCTGACGGCGGGTGACCTGGCGTGACCGCCGCGGACCCGGCATCCGGTGCGCCGGTGTTCCCCGAGGACGCCGCGCACCTCGCCGGTGTCCCGGATGAGTTCCAGCGGCTGTGGACCCCGCACCGGATGGCGTACATCCAGGCGGGACCCGAGCCGCTGCGCGAGGAATGTCCGTTCTGCGAGGCACCGAAGCATGCCGACGAGGAGCGCCTCATCGTCGCCCGCGGACGCACCGCCTATGTGCTGCTGAACCTGTTCCCGTACAACTCCGGGCACCTGCTCGTCTGCCCGTACCGGCACATCGCCACCTACGATCAGGCCACGCCCGAGGAGGTCGCCGAGATCGGCGCGCTCACCCAGACCGGAATGCGCGTGCTGCGCGACGTGTCGAACTGCGACGGCTTCAACCTCGGTATGAACCAGGGGGCCGTCGCAGGCGCCGGCGTGGACGCGCACCTGCATCAGCACATCGTGCCGCGCTGGTCCTCCGACGCCAACTTCTTCCCGATCATCGCCAAGACGAAGGCGCTGCCGCAGCTGCTCGGCGAGGTGCGGCATGCCGTGGCCGCCGCCTGGCCCGCCGCGTAGGTCTGCAGTTCAGCGCACCTGGCGTGCGCTGAACTGCAGACGCGGGTGCGCGTAGAACTCCTGCGCCTCGATGAGCTGCAGTTCGCGCTCGCCCGACTCGAGCGTGAGCTTCAGCAGGTCGTACACGCTGGATGCCGTGCGCTCCAGAGCCGTCTGAGCGCTGCCCGTCCCCACGTAGTGAGCCGTGAACAGCGCTGCCGTGACGTCGCCGGATCCGTTGGCCTTCATCGGGAGATACGGCGTCTGGACGATCCACGCGCCCTGATCGTCGACGGCGAGCATCTCGATGGTGCCGTCCTCGCGATCCGGGCGTTCGACGCTCGTCACGAGCACAGTGCGCGGTCCCATCGCGCGCGCCGCGTCCGCCGACTCCAGCGTCTCCTCCAGTGTGGACGGCTCCGTTCCGGTGAGGAAGCCGAGCTCGAACTGATTCGGCGTGATGATGTCCGCGACGGGGACGACCTTCTCCCGCAGCAGTTCGGGGATGGCCGGTGCGACGAAGCATCCGCTCTTCGCGTTGCCCATGACCGGATCGCAGGCGTACACGGCGTCCGGGTTCGCCGCCTTGACTCTCTTCACCGCGTCGATGATGACGTCGCCGATGCCCTCGCTGCCCTGGTAGCCGGACAGGACCGCGTCCACCTGCGCGAACGCGCCCCGCTCCTCGACGCCAGTGATGACCTCGCGCACGTCGTCCGGTGCGATGAGCGGTCCGCGCCACGCGCCGTATCCGGTGTGGTTGGAGAAGTTCACCGTGTACACAGGCAGCACCTCGACGCCGATGCGCTGCAGGGGGAACACGGCGGCGGAGTTGCCGACATGTCCGTAGGAGACGGCGGACTGGATCGAGAGGACCTTCATGGGTGCTTCCTTCTTCGGGTGTGCGGAGATCATCGGGTTGCGGAGACGAGATCGGCGAGCAGGGCGTCGCCCTCCTCGTCCGTGAGGTCGTGGACGGTGAGGCGCAGGTGGTGCGAGGGTCCTGCGCCTTCGGTCAGACGGAAGGCGTCGCCGGTGCGGACGAGCCAGCCGCGGCGCATCATGCGCTCCGAGACGACGGCCGCCGCCTCGGGGAGCTGCACCCACAGGTTCATGCCGTCGCCTTGCGTGGCGTGCAGACCGTGTTCTCGCAGCCGGTCGGCGAACGCCTCGTTCCGGCTCGCGTAGTGGCGGCCGGCAGCGGCGATCTGCGCCTGGGCCGTCTCATCGGTCACCAGACCGAGGACGAGGCGCTGCAGCAGGTGACTCACCCAGGTGGTGCCGGGGCTCAGCCGCTCCGCCAGACGAGCGGCGGTCTCAGGATCGGTGGCCGCCACGGCCAGGCACATGTCCGGGCCGAGGAACTTCGAGACGCTGCGGATCAGCGCGAAACGCCGGTGCTCCGGTGTGATGAGCGATTCGTAGCGATGCGGGGACAGCATCGAGAAGTGGTCGTCCTCGATGAGCAGGACGTAGGGATGATCCGCCAGGACGGCCCGCAGCTCCGCGGCCCGTTGCGGACTCAGCCGCGCTCCGGTCGGGTTCTGGGCGCGCGGCGTGCAGATGACCGCGCGCACGCCGGCATCGAGCGCCGCGCGCAGCCCCTCGACGGTCATGCCCTCGGCGTCGACCGAAACCGGCACGGCCCGGTAGCCGCCCAGGCGGACGGTGTGAATGCTGGCGAGGAAGCACGGATCCTCCAGCGCGACGGCGTCGTCCCGGGTCAGCGCCTGGGCGAGCAGCCGCTCCACGGCGTCCACCGCGCCACTGGTGATGGTGATGCGGAAGTCCGCGGACGGCAGGGCATCGGTCATCCACTCCCGCGCCCAGGCCTCCAGACCCGGGTCGATGACGGGCTCTCCGTAGAGCACGGGACGCCCGCGGAATCCGGCCAGCACGGGGGAGGGGTCCGGGATGAGACGCGGGTCGGGATTGCCGGTCCCGACATCGCGCAGCACGGTGTCGGGAGCGTAGCCCTCCTGTGCGGTCGGCGCATTCCCCGTCAGCACCGTGCCCGCGCGCCCTCGTGTGCGGACGAGGCCCGCCTGGGCGAGCTGCCGATAGGCGGCGACGGCGGTGTTGCGGTTCACGCCCAGGCGCTCGGCCAGCTCGCGGACCGGGGGGAGCGGGTCGCCGGGGCGCAGGATGCCGCGGTCGCGGAGTCCGCGCACGCTGCCGGCGATCTCGGCCGCCGTGGTGCCGCTGATCTGCTCGTTCGTCTTAGCCATCGAAACACGAGTCTAGTTCGTCCTGCGACAGTGCTAGGTTTTGGCATAGATCAAATGGATCATTGACCTCGATGAAGGGAAACCCGATGTCCCAGCCAGTCGCCACCGGAACCGGGCGCGTCAAGCGCGGCCTTGCCGAAATGCTGAAGGGCGGCGTCATCATGGACGTCGTCACGGCCGAGCAGGCGAAGATCGCCGAGGACGCCGGAGCCGTCGCGGTCATGGCTCTCGAGCGCGTCCCCGCCGACATCCGCGCGCAGGGCGGCGTGTCGCGGATGAGCGATCCGGACATGATCGACAGCATCATCGACGCCGTCTCGATCCCGGTGATGGCGAAGGCACGCATCGGCCACTTCGTCGAGGCGCAGGTGCTTCAGGAGCTCGGCGTCGACTACATCGACGAATCCGAGGTGCTCTCGCCGGCTGATTACGTGAACCACATCGACAAGTTCGGCTTCACCGTCCCGTTCGTCTGCGGGGCGACGAATTTGGGCGAGGCGCTGCGGCGCATCAACGAGGGGGCGGCCATGATCCGATCCAAGGGCGAGGCCGGCACCGGGGACGTCTCGGAGGCGATGAAGCACATCCGGAAGATCCGAGGCGAGATCGCCGCGCTCACAGCACTGCCCAAGGACGAGCTGTTCGTCGCGGCGAAGGAGCTGCAGGCGCCGTATGATCTGGTCGCCGAGATCGCCGAGACCGGCAAGCTGCCGGTGGTCCTGTTCGTCGCGGGAGGCGTGGCGACACCGGCGGATGCCGCGATGATGATGCAGCTCGGCGCCGACGGCGTGTTCGTCGGGTCCGGGATCTTCAAGTCCGGCAACCCCGCCGAGCGTGCCAAGGCGATCGTGAAGGCCACGACGTTCTTCGACGACCCGAAGGTGATCGCCGAGGTCTCCCGCGGGCTGGGCGAGGCGATGGTCGGCATCAACGTCTCGGACCTCCCCGCCCCGCACCGGCTCGCCGAACGTGGCTGGTAGGCCCCGGGTCGGAGTCCTCGCGCTCCAGGGCGACGTGCGGGAGCATGTCGCCGTGCTCGAGCATCTGGGCGCCGCCGTGACACCGGTGCGGCGTCCGGAGGAGCTCGCGCAGGTCGACGGTCTGGTGCTCCCGGGCGGCGAGTCGACCGTCATCGACAAGCTCGCGCGCGCCTTCGGCCTCGCCGAGCCGCTGCGGGCGCGCATCGCCGACGGGATGCCGGCGTACGGCACCTGCGCGGGACTCATCCTGCTCGCGGATGCCGTCCTCGACGCGGCACCGGGACAACAGAGCTTCGGCGGTCTGGACGTGGTCGTGCGCCGCAACGCCTTCGGAAGGCAGAACGAGTCGTTCGAGACCGAGATCGCCGTCGACGGATTCCGCAGCCCGGTTCAGGCCGCGTTCATCCGCGCTCCGCTGATCGAGAGGGTCGGACCACGCGCCCGTGCGATCGGCGCGCTGCCGGACGGCGGGGTGGTCGCGGTCGAGCAGGGCGCGCTGCTGGGCACATCGTTCCATCCGGAGGTCGCAGGGGAGGACCGCTTCCACCGTCGGCTGCTGGAGCACGTGCGCGGGCGTTGATCGCCTGGCGCTCCCACGGGTCCCGCGCCGACACTCAGACGAGTTCCTCCAGCCATCGGAGGGCCGGGGCGGCCTGGGCGCGCTGGAAGGCGCGCAGCCCGGGCAGCTGCGGGATCTCGGGCCGCGCCTGTTCGAACCAGAAGAACGACGCGATGCCGGCGATCACGGGGAGCATCGACTCCTGGCTCGGAGCTCCGCGCTCCTCGAAGATCGTCCACGCTGCAGCACATGGCGGTCCTCCGGCCGCTTCGACGCTGGGCAGGAACCAGGGCAGATCCACCCAGGCCGCACCTCGTCGGGCGTGCGGCCAGTCCAGGAACTGCGCGCGTTCCCCGGAGATGAGGATGTTGTCGGCGCGAAGATCGCCGTGGATGATCACGTCGCCGTCGATCGCCTCGCCGATCGCGTCGCTCAGGGCGACGAGCTGCGGCATCCGATCCCGGATGCGAATCGGGAGCCCGGCGAGCGACTCGGAGGAGGTCGCGATCTCCGGCCAGCGCACGCAGCCGGGGATCATGCTCTGGGCGGCGGAGGGCAGCGTGGCAGGCGCCGGGGTTACGGAGAGCACGCTCATGCCCTCGGCGACGGCGTGCAGGTGCTCGACGGTCCACGGGGAGCCGGGATGCCTGCCCTCGACGACCGGCAGCACGCACGCCGTGCCCGTCTCGTCGTCGATTCCGGCCTGAAGGGTCGGCGCGATGCCCGGGGCCAGCGCCTCGAGAACGGCGATCTCTTGGCGCAGGAACAACGCCGAGTCGGCGTGGCCGTCGGAGGCGACGGCCTTCACGAACACGTCTCCCGCCGTCGTCCGCACGCGCCCGGCGTACCCGGCGCTGAATCCGCCGTGCGCGGGCTCGTCGGCGACGTACGAGCCGCCGACCTCGGCCAGGATGCGCTCGCGCAGCACGGTAGGCAGCGACCCCCACGCGGGGCGTTCCCGGTCGGCTCCCATGCGCATCCGGTCAGTGTACGGGTCGGCATCGCCAGCGCGGCACCGTGGACGCGGCGAGCATCACGTGGGCGCAGGCAGGACGCACGGCCTCGCGCCGCGGGACCTCCTGATTAGAATGGACGATGCCCTGGAGCAGGTGCCGGGGCGGATTCGACGAGCGGAGTCACATGTCCGGGCATTCCAAATGGGCCACCACGAAGCACAAGAAGGCCGTCATCGACGCCAAGCGCGCGAAGTCGTGGGCCAAGCTCATCAAGAACATCGAGGTCGCCGCCAAGCTGGGCGGACCCGATCTGCAGGGCAACCCGACCCTGTTCGACGCCGTGCTCAAGGCGAAGAAGACCTCCGTCCCCAAGGACAACATCGACCGGGCGATCAAGCGCGGCGCCGGCATCGGCGGCGAGGCCGTCGAGTACACCTCGATCATGTACGAAGGCTACGGACCCAACGGCGTCGCCCTCATGATCGAGTGTCTGACGGACAACAAGAACCGTGCGGCCGCGGAGGTGCGCACCGCGCTCACCCGCAACGGCGGCACGCTCGCCGACCCCGGGAGCGTGGCGTACAACTTCAGCCGCAAGGGCGTCATCGTCGTCAGCGGTGAGAACACCACCGAGGACGATGTGATGATGGTGGCGCTGGAGGCCGGTGCCGAGGAGATCGAGCCGCACGCCGAGGGTTTCGAGATCGTCACCGAGGCGACGGACCTCGTTCCGGTGCGCTCGGCGTTGACGGATGCCGGGATCGAGTACGAGTCCGCGGACGTCGAGTTCGTCCCGAACCTGAAGGTCGAGATCGACGCGGACACCGCACGCAAGATCTTCCGCCTCATCGACGCCCTCGAGGACAGCGACGACGTCCAGAACGTCTTCAGCAACTTCGACCTGACCGCCGAGGTCCAGGCCGAGCTCGAGAACGACGAGTGAGGACCGCGTCCGTCGCATCGTGAAGCGGCCGGGACGGACCGGGGGCGAGTGACGCGCGCCTGCACGCCTGAGAAGACCACCGCGCATAACCTGGGGGAGTGACCTCCTCGACGATCCGCGTGCTCGGAATCGACCCCGGACTCACCCGCTGCGGGGTCGGTGTCGTCGACGTCGACCGATCGCGGCGAGCGCGGCTCGTGCATGTCGGCGTGGTCCGCACTCCGGTGGATGCGGCGATCGGCGACCGTCTCGCGGCCGTCGCCGCGGGCATCCGGCAGGTCGTCACGAACTTCGGACCGGATGCCGTGGCCGTCGAGCGCGTGTTCGCCCAGCACAACAGCCACACCGTGATGGGAACTGCTCAGGCATCGGGCGTGGCCCTTCTCGTCGCGGCGGAGGCAGGGCTTCCTGCCGCGACGCACACGCCGAGCGAAGTGAAGGCCGCCGTCACCGGATACGGATCGGCCGACAAGAGGCAGGTGCAGGCCATGATCGCCCGCATCCTGCGTCTGGACGCACCTCCCCAGCCGGCCGATGCCGCGGACGCGCTCGCGATCGCGCTGTGTCACGCGTGGCGTCGTGGTCCCGCGGCGGGCCCGAGCGCCGAGAACCTGACGCCCGCGCAGCGCGCCTGGGCCGAGGCCGAGCGTGTCGCTCGAACATAACTACGACGGGCATCGTAAGGTGGACGAATGATCTCCTCCCTGCACGGCGTCGTCCTGCACGCCACGAGCGACCAGGTCGTCCTCGAGGTCGGAGGCGTCGGCTTCGCCGTCGCCGTCCCTGCTGACGTGGCGCACACCGCCCGGATCGGGGAGCGGCTGCAGCTGCACACCAGCCTCATCGTCCGCGAGGACGCGCTGAGCCTGTTCGGCTTCGCCGAGCGCGACGAACTGGAGATCTTCGGACTCCTGCTCGGTGTGACGGGCGTGGGACCGAAATCCGCTCTCGGCGTCCTCTCGCACCTCACCGTCGACCAGATCGCCGAGGCCGTGACGGCCGAGGACGATGCCCCCTTCCGGCGCGTGTCGGGCATCGGCCCGAAGACGGCCAAGCTCATCGTGGTCCAGCTGGCGGGAAAGGTCCACGCGACGGCCCCGGCGGCCAGATCCGGCGCCGTGTCTGCGGACATCGCCGATCAGGTCACGGCGGCGCTGGTCGGTCTCGGCTGGTCCGAGCGCGTCGCGGGCGAAGCCGCCGCCCAGACGATCGAGGAGGCGAGCGAGGCCGAGCGTTCCTCGGTGCAGGCGCTGCTGCGCCGGACGCTCGCCCTGCTCGGGCCGGCTCAGGGAGGCAGCCGTGGCTGACGCCCGCGACGCTGCCGAACCCCTCGACGAGACCGAGCTCGCGATCGAGGGCGCACTGCGCCCGTCGAGTCTGGGGGAGTTCGTCGGCCAGCCCAAGGTCCGCGGGCAGCTGCAGCTGCTGCTCGAGGCCGCGAGACTCCAGCAGCGTCCCGCCGACCACATCCTGCTGGCGGGTCCCCCCGGTCTCGGGAAGACGACGCTGGCGATGATCGTCGCGCACGAGAGCGAGCGGCCGCTGCGGCTGTCGAGCGGCCCCGCGATCCAGCACGCCGGCGACCTGGCCGCGCTGCTGTCCAGTCTCGTTCCCGGCGAGGTGCTCTTCATCGACGAGATCCATCGCATGGCGCGCTCAGCCGAGGAGATGCTGTACCTCGCGATGGAGGACTTCCGCATCGACATCATGGTCGGCAAGGGCGCCGGTGCCACCAGCATCCCTCTGGATCTCGCACCCTTCACCCTGGTCGGCGCCACGACGCGTGCCGGGCTGCTGCCGAACCCGCTGCGCGACCGCTTCGGGTTCACGGGTCATCTCGAGTTCTACGACGACTCGGATCTCGAACAGGTCATCGCACGTTCGGCGATCGTGCTCGATGTGGCTCTTCCGATCGACGCGAGGGCCGAGATCGCGCGTCGGTCGCGCGGCACGCCCCGGATCGCGAACCGGCTGCTGCGGCGAGTGCGCGACTACGCGCTCGTCCACGGCGCCGGGCGTGAGGCATCCGTCGCCGACGTGCAGGCGGCCCTCGAGCTGTACGACGTCGATCCGATCGGCCTGGACCGCCTGGACCGCGCGGTGCTCGACACGCTCGTGCGCCGCTTCCGCGGCGGCCCGGTCGGTCTCAGCACGCTCGCGGTCGCCGTCGGGGAGGAAGCCGAGACGGTCGAGAGCGTGGTCGAGCCCTATCTCGTGCGCATCGGCTTCCTGGGGCGCACTCCGCGCGGGCGCGTCGCGATGCCCGACGCCTATGCGCATCTCGGGGTCGCGCACCCCGAAGGGGCAGCATTGTTCGATGACCTATAATCGCTGAAGACTTCACCCGACCCCCTCTTCGCACGCTCTGTCGCGTGCCCCCGGAAAGGTTCCTCCCATGGAAATCATGCTGTTCGGTCTTCTCGCGGTCCTGCTCATCTTCATGGTGATCAACACCCGCAAGCGCAACAAGCAGATGAAGGCCGAGCAGGAGGAGAAGGCGCAGAAGACCGTTCCCGGCGCCAAGGTGCTCCTGCAGGGCGGTCTGTACGGCACGGTGGTCTCCTTCGATCCCGAGAACCTCGACCAGCCCGCCCAGATCGAGCTGGCGCCCGGAGCGGTCGTCGAGGTGCACAGCCAGGCGATCCTGCGCGTGGTCGACCCCACCGATGAGGTGGTCGAGGATGCGGACACCGTCGCGACGGACGAGGACGCCGTCGAGGCGATCGACGAGGCTCCGGCGACCGAGGAGGCCGCCCCGTACAGCGTCGAGACCCCCGAGGAGACCCGCGCGCGTCTCGAGCGCGACGCCGACGGCAAGTAGCATTCCCCCAGCAACCACATCCATCCCCGCCGGTCTTCCCAGAAAGCGCGACCCACGTGGCATCCTCCACTCCGACCCGTCATGCGTGGCGGGTCCTCCTCGGCCTGCTCCTGGTGACGGCCGCCCTGTTCGGCATCAATGCGCTCGGCGTCTACGGCTTCAAGCAGAGCTCGTGGACGCCTGAGCTCGCGCTCGACCTCCAGGGCGGCACGCAGATCATCCTTAGCGCCGTCACGGAGGACGGTTCGGACCCGACGCAGGAGCAGCTCGACCAGGCCGCGGACATCATCCGTCAGCGCGTCGACGCCTCCGGCGTCGCCGAGGCCGACATCACCACCGAGGGCGGACGCAACATCGTCGTCCAGATCCCGGGCGAGGCCGACGAGGAGACGCGAGCGCGCATCCAGGCCGCCGCGCAGCTGGAGTTGCGACCGGTCATCTACAGCACCGCCGCGGCGACGGAGTTCACCGGCGAGGACGGGAACGCGACGCCGTACCCGAGCCCGGATCCCTCTGCGAACGCCGTGCCGAGTCCCGAGCCGACCGACTCCAGCGACCTCGCCTGGGTGACCGAGAAGCTGCAGCAGGAGTTCCTCGCCTACGACTGCGCGAATCCGCAGAACGATCCGTCGAACGCCGACCCCGACCAGCCGCTCATCACGTGCGACGACGCCGGCACCGCGAAGTTCATCCTCGGTCCGCAGGAGCTCGACGGCACCGCGATCGACGACGCCACGTCGGGTCGCGACCCCCAGACCGGAGCGTGGATCGTCCAGCTGGACCTCGACGACGACGGCGCGAGCGTCTTCGGCGAGATCAGCCAGCGGCTGTACCAGAACAAGCTCGACGGGCTCAGCCCGCGCGATCAGTTCGCGTTCGTGCTCGACGGCAAGGTCATCTCCGCGCCGCAGATGAACGGCGTCATCCTGGACGGCCGCCCGAGCATCTCGGGCAGCTTCACGCAGGAGACCTCGCAGACGCTCGCGGACCAGCTCAAGTACGGCGCGCTGCCGCTCAGCTTCACGGTCGAGAGCTCCGACACGGTCTCGGCCACCCTCGGAACGCAGCAGCTCCAGATCGGCCTGATCGCGGGTCTGATCGGTCTCGCCCTGGTCGCCCTGTACTCGCTCTTCAGTTACCGGGCCCTCGGCTGGGTGATCATCGCCTCCATCGCGGTCATGGCGGTGCTGACCTACATCATCATCTGCATCCTCGCCTGGCGGATCGGCTACCGTCTGTCGCTCGCCGGCGTCGCGGGTCTGATCGTCTCGATCGGTTTCACGGCGGACTCGTTCATCGTGTACTTCGAACGCATCAGGGACGAGCTGCGCGACGGCAAGTCGGTCACGGCGGCTGTCGAGGACGGTTGGGGCCGCGCCAAGCGCACCATCTACATCTCGAAGTCGATCAACGTCCTCGCGGCCGTGGTGCTGTACATCCTCGCGGACGCGACCGTGAAGGGCTTCGCGTTCACGCTGGGTCTCACGACCCTCATCGACGTGTTCATCTTCGTGATCTTCACGCACCCGGTGATGCAGCTGCTCGCCCGCACGAAGTTCTTCGGCGAGGGGCACCGGCTCTCCGGCCTCGACCCCGAAAGCCTCGGGGCCGTCTACCGCACCAGGACGCAGTACCGAGAGGTCCAGACCGCTTCGGCCGGGCGCGGCGCCAAGAACGCCCGCTCCCGCGGGGAGGCGGACCGTCGACAGACGATCGCGGAGCGCAAGAGAGCCGAGGCCCTCGCCGCCGAATCCACGAGCACGACCGGAAACGAGGGCGGGCACTGATGTTCTCCATGAATGAGTTCGGCAACAACCTCTACACGGGCAAGACCTCGTTCCCGTTCGTCGGGAAGCGCCGCCTGTGGTTCTGGATCGCGATCGCGCTGGTCGTCGGCTCGATCCTGGTGCTGTTCGTGCGTCCGCCGCAGTTCTCCATCGAGTTCACCGGCGGCTCGCAGTTCACGGTGGCCGCTCCCGAGACGACCGACCAGTCGCTCGCGAGCGAGGCGGTCCGGACGGTCGTTCCCGATGCCGCGACCAAGGTCGCGGTGATCGGCGACACGGACGTCCGGGTCCAGACCGACCAGATGAGCGCGGAGGAGACCCAGCAGGTCGCCGCAGCCCTCGCCGAGGCCTACGGCGTGGACCAGAGCGAGGTCACCTCTTCCTTCATCGGCCCGGCCTGGGGAGAGAACGTTACCCGGCAGTCGCTGTGGGGCCTGGCGATCTTCCTCGCCCTCACCTTCCTGATCCTGGCGATCTACTTCCGCACCTGGAAGATGTCGGCCGCCGCGATCCTCGGTCTGCTCGACGTGCTCGTGATCACGGTCGGGATCTACTCGGTCGCCGGCTTCGAGATCTCCCCGGCAGCCGTGATCGGATTCCTCACGATCCTCGCGTACTCCCTCTACGACACCACCGTCGTGTTCGACAAGATCCGGGAGAACACCACGGAGGACGGGGAGAAGTCCGCGCGCCTGTTCGGCGAGTCCGTCAACCTCGCCGTGAACCAGACGCTCGTCCGCTCGATCAACACGTCGATCGTCGCCGCCCTGCCGGTCGGCGCGATCCTCTTCATCGGCGCGTTCTGGCTCGGTGCCGAGACGCTCACGGACATCTCGCTCTCGATCTTCGTCGGCATCATCGTGGCGACCTACTCGACGCTGTTCGTGGCCGCTCCGCTGTACTCGCTGTTCCGCGAGAAGGAGCCGGCCATCGCCGAGCGCGACGCCCGTATCCGCGAGTCGCGCGAGCGCGCCGTCGCCAGTGCCTGACGCCCCCGGACGGGGCTGCGGCCCCGCCGAGGCGCGTAGGATTGCAGAGCCCAGGAGGTAGCCGATGGCGGAGGCGAACACGCAGACGCAGGGATCCAGTCTCAGACGACTCGTTCCCCGCATCTTCTCGCGCGCGCCTCGCGTCGACGACCTGGACAAGCTGAGCCGGACGGTCAGGGCCAACCACCCCAAGGGCGACCTCGCGATCATCGATCGCGCTTTCGCCGTCGCCAAGGAGAAGCACGCCGGGCAGAAACGGCAGAGCGGCGAGCCGTACATCACGCACCCCCTCGCGGTGGCCCAGATCCTCGCCGAGCTGGGCCTCGGGCCCCGGGCGATCGCGGCCGCGCTGCTGCACGACACGGTCGAGGACACCGGTTACGCGCTGAGCGACCTCACCGCCGAGTTCGGCGACGAGGTCGCCATGCTCGTGGACGGCGTGACCAAGCTCGACAAGGTCAAGTACGGCGAGAGCGCACAGGCCGAGACCGTCCGCAAGATGATCGTGGCGATGTCCAAGGACATCCGCGTGCTGCTCATCAAGCTCGCCGACCGTCTGCACAACGCGCGCACGTGGGGCTTCGTCCCGCCGGAGAAGGCGGCGAAGAAGGCGAAGGAGACCCTCGAGATCTACGCGCCGCTGGCGCACCGTCTCGGCATCCAGGCCATCAAGAGCGAGCTCGAGGACCTGTCCTTCGCCGTGCTCCACCCGAAGATCTACGCCGAGATCAACAGCCTGATCGCCCAGCGCACCCCGCAGCGCGAGAAGTACCTGCAGCAGGTCATCGAGGCCATCGACGAGGACCTGCGCGACCTCCGCATCCGCGGCAAGGTCGTCGGCCGGCCCAAGCAGCTGTACTCGGTGTACCAGAAGATGGTCATCCGCGGCCGTGAGTTCGACGACATCTATGACCTCATCGGCATCCGCGTGCTCGTGAACTCGGTGCGCGACTGCTACGCCGTGCTCGGCGCGATCCACGCCCGCTGGACGCCGCTGCCCGGCCGGTTCAAGGACTACATCGCGACGCCGAAGTTCAACCTCTACCAGTCGCTGCACACCACGGTCATCGGCCCGAGCGGGCGCACGGTGGAGATCCAGATCCGTACGCACGAGATGCACCAGCAGGCCGAGTTCGGCGTCGCCGCGCACTGGATGTACAAGGAGCGCATGAACGGCGGCAAGGCCGAGATGCGGGCCTCGGACACCGACATGGCGTGGCTCGCGCACATCTCCGACTGGCAGGCCGAGACGGCGGACCCCGGCGAGTTCCTGGATTCCCTGCGCTTCGAGATCGGAGCGAAGGAGGTGTACGTCTTCACCCCCAAGGGACGGGTGATCGGTCTGCCCGCCGGCGCGACGCCGGTCGACTTCGCGTACGCCGTGCACACCGAGATCGGCCATCGCACCATGGGGGCGAAGGTGAACGGCCGGCTCGTACCGCTCGAGTCGGTGCTCAAGAGCGGCGACGTCGTCGAGGTCTTCACGTCCAAGAATCCGGATGCCGGCCCCAGCCAGGACTGGCTCGGATTCGTCAAGAGCACCCGAGCGCGCAACAAGATCCGCGGCTGGTTCACCAAGGAGCGCCGTGAGGAGGCGATCGAGCAGGGCAAGGAGGCCATCGCCCGCGCGATGCGCCGCCAGAACCTGCCCCTGCAGCGGCTGATGAGCCAGGAGTCGTTCTCGGAGCTCGCGCGTCAGCTGCACTACGAGGACGTCGCCGCGCTGTACGCGGCCGTCGGCGAGGGGCACATCTCCACGCAGTCCGTGATCGAGAAGGTCACCGCTCTCGTCGCCGCAGAGGACACCAGCACGGGCGCGATCACGCTCCCTGTGACGCCCAGCCGTGAACCGCGCTCCGGGGACTCCGGTGTGCTCGTCCGAGGTGCCTCGGACATCCTGGTCAAGCTTGCGAAGTGCTGCACTCCGGTCCCGGGCGACCAGATCGTCGGTTTCGTCACGCGCGGCAGCGGGGTCTCCGTCCACCGCGCGGACTGCGTCAACGTCAAGGCGCTGGGCGCGGACGAACAGCGTTTCGTCGACGTCGAGTGGGGCCCCACGAGCAAGAGCGTGTTCCGCGTCCAGATCCAAGTGGAGGCGCTGGACCGCTCCGGACTCCTGTCGGACGTCACGCGCGTCCTCAGCGAGCACCACGTGAACATCCTCTCCGCGACCGTGACGACGACGGACGAGCGTCTGGCGCTCAGCCGCTTCGTGTTCGAGATGGGCGACGCGGTGCACCTGGACAGGGTGCTCAACGCGGTGCGTCGCATCGACGCGGTCTACGACGTGTACCGCGTGACCTCTTCGTAGACCGCCTCCAGGACCCGGATAGCCGTCCGCTTGCCTGGCAGGCGCTCGTGCGCCGCGAGCCGGGCCACGGCCTCGCGGACCTCGGCGGGATGCATCGCGGCCAAGACGGACAGCCAGCTGCGCGAGCCCGGGACGTGGTCGGTGCGAGCGAGGTCCACCATGGCCGCGGTCACAGTCAGGACCCGCAGGCCGCCCATGACCTGCAGATCCGTCGGCGGGACGACGCCCTCGTGCAGTACGAGACGTCCGTGCGCGGGTGCCCGGAGGCGCCGGTCGCCGTGCGGACGCACATGGCAGCGCAGCGGCGGGCGATCGCCGGCTCCGTGCACCCACGCCGCTGTCGGCCCGGACACGACGTGTTCGGGGCGCACGAGTGGGGCGAGGGACGCCAGGCGCAGCGCCGGTGTCTCCGGGACGTCGGCCGGAACGAAGGCCTCGCCGACCTCGACGAGCAGACCGTCCAGTCGCAGCGCCGTCAGCTCGGTCGCGGACAGCGGCTCACCGGTGCGATGCAGCAGCGGGGAGGACATGCGTCCAGTGTGGACGAAGCCGCCCTCCGGCGGGACCGGAGGGCGGCTTCTGTGGAGAACCTCTGCGAGCTCAGCCGCCGAGCGCGCTGAGCCATGCCCGACGCGCCTCGAGCGCCTCCGCCGCCTCGGCGGTAGCCTTCGCGTCACCGGCCTTCTCGGCGGCGGCCTTCTCGGCCTCGAGCTTCTCGATGGCGTCGAGCAGCTGCTGGCTCATGTCGTTCGCGCGCGCCTTCGTCTCCGGGTTGTTCTTCTTCCAGTCGACGTCCTCGCGGGCCTTGAGCGCCTGCTCGATGACACGGAGCTTGTCGTCCAGCGCGCGCTCCTTGTCGCGCGGGAAGATGCGGCCGACCTCGTCCCACTGCCGCTGGATGCTCGTCAGGAGGGCACGGGCGCGCTTGATGTTCGGCTCGTCCGCCACGGCCTTCGCCTGCTCGAGCAGCGCGGTGCGCGCTTCGATCCGAGGAGCCGAGTCGGCCTCCTCGGCGGCGCTCTGCTCGGCGCGGGCGGCGTACAGGGCGTCGCCCGCCGCCTTGAAACGGGCCCACAGCGCATCGTCGACCTTGCGACCGGCACGCCCTGCGGCCTTCCACTCGTCCAAGAGAGAACGGTACGAGGGGATGCCGTCGACTCCACGCGGGGCGAGAGCCTCGGCGCGCTCGACGAGACGGGTCTTGACGTCGCGGGCGGCCTTGTGGGTCTCATCGAGTTCGGCGTAGAACGCGCGGCGCTGACGGTCGATCGTCGCGCGTGCGTCCCGGAACCGCTTCCAGAGCTGCTGGGAGACGGATTTCGGAAGGCGCGGTCCGTTCTGCTGCTGGGCCTGCCAGGTCTCGAAGAGCTCGGTGACCTCGGCCGTGACCTGCTTCCAGTGCGCCTTGGACAGATCGCCGGCCGCGATCGCCTCGATCCTCTCGACGAGCACGGTGCGATCGGCGATGGCCTGGTCGAGCAGCTCCTTCGCCTTCTCCGCCTCCTGCGCGCTGGCCTCGGCGAGGGAGGCGGTGAGCGCGTCGAGCCGCTCCCGGAGCCCGGCGAGGTCGCCGACGGCCGCGGCATCCGTCACCTCGTCGACGAGGTGACGCGCCTGGGCGGTCAGCTCGCCCGCGGCGGCACCGCCGCCGGACAGACGCTGCTCGAGGGTGGTCACCTTGAACGCGAGGTCCTCGAACTTGCGGACGAAGTACGCGAGAGCCTCCTCGCCCGTGGCATCCGGGTACTGGCCCACGACACGCCAGGTGTCGCCCTCGCGCACCTCGACGGTGCCGTCCTCCGTGACTCGTCCCCAGTCGGCTGCACCGGCGATGGTGGGAGCCACCGGGGCGGCTGCGGCGACGGGAACGCGGGGCGGACCGGGCACGCGCGGCGGGGAGGGGACAGGGGGAGTCGGCTTCGGCGATTCGGTGGCAGACACGATGTTCTCCTTGCGCGGTCATCCCGCGGGAGGGGGAAAGGACGGTGATCAGCCTAGTATGCGCGGCGTCGCCGGACGGTCTCAGGGTGATGGCTGCCACTCACATCTTCGTTACCGATTTGTGAGCAGATCGTTCGACGCGCGTAACGGCCACCGGACGTTGCGCGAAACACCGCGGACCTACCTTCGGGAGCACCGAACAGAGGAGGCGCCGTGGGAGACGGAATGGCGACATCGTCCGATGTGCTCGTGGTGGGTGCCGGCATGGTGGCGCACCGGTTCGTGGAGAGCCTGGTCACGCGCACCGACGACGATCTCCGCATCACGGTGATCGGCGAGGAGGGACGTGCGCCGTACGACCGGGTCGGGCTCACATCCTTCTTCAGCGGCGCGACTCCGGAGGAGCTCACTCTGGACGCGCAGGTGCTTCACGACCCCCGTGTCCGACTCATCGCGGGCGACCGCGTCACCGCGATCGACCGCGTCGGACGCACGGTCCGCACCCGGTCCGGCCTCGACTACGGCTACGGCACCCTGGTGCTGGCGACGGGGTCGTATGCGGCGCGCGTGGCGGTGGACGGCTCGGATCTGCCCGGATGCTTCGTCTACCGGACCCTGGACGACGTCACGCGGATGCGGGAGTACGTCGAGCGCCGCAGCGCTCAGCTCGGCCGGCCTCTGCGCGGAGCAGTGATCGGAGGCGGCCTGCTGGGCCTGGAGGCTGCCGGAGCTCTGCAGGGACTGGATGTCGAGTGCACGGTCGTGCAGTCCTCCGACCGGCTCATGTCCGCGCAGCTCGACCTCGCCGGTGGAACCATGCTGCGGCGTCTGATCGAATCCCGGGGGATCTCGGTGCGCACCCAGAGCCGCACCACCCGGCTGGATCCCGACCCTTCCGGCGCCGTGGCCGCGCTGCAGTTCCAGGACGGCAGCATGCACGCCGCGGACATCGTCATCTTCACGGTGGGCGTGCGTCCGCGGGACGAACTGGCCAGGCACGCCCAGCTGGCGGTCCACCCGACCGGCGGCGTCCTCATCGACGACCGCTGCCGCACCGCCGACGAGCACATCCTCGCGATCGGGGAGGTGGCGAACTACGACGGCCGCTCGGTCGGCCTGGTGGCGCCCGGTTACGCCATGGCCGAGGTGGCCGCGACCCGGCTGCTGGGCGGAGACGCCACGTTCCCCGGCTACGACGAGTCCGCCAAGCTCAAGCTCTCGGGCGTCGACGTCGCCAGTTTCGGGGACGCCATGGCGACGACCCCGAACGCGCTCGACGTCGTCTACGCGGATCCCGTCGCGGGGGTGTACAAGAAGCTCGTGCTGTCGGACGACGCGAAGACGCTGCTGGGCGGCATCCTCGTGGGAGACGCGTCCGCCTACGGCTCGCTGCGTCCCCTGGTCGGCGCTCCGCTCGGCGGCGACCCCGCCGCCTACCTGATGCCCGCGGGCGGCGTCGAGGCGCCGACAGGGGAGCTGCCGGACGCCGCCGTGGTGTGCTCCTGCTCGAACGTCTCCGCGGGACGCATCCGCCAGGCCGTGCACGAGGAGGGCTGCACCGACGCCGGCGCGGTCAAGGCGTGCACCAAGGCGGGCGCCACGTGCGGATCCTGCATCTTCACGGTGAAGAAGATCGTCGGGCAGGAGCTGTCGAAGCTCGGCCAGACCGCGTCCAACGCGCTCTGCGAGCACTTCGACCTCTCCCGCCGTCAGCTCTTCGACGCCGTGCGCGTGTCCGGACTCACCACGTTCAGCGCCGTCATCGCGCGGTTCGGCCGCGGGCGCGGCTGCGACGTCTGCAAGCCGGCCCTCGCCAGCATCCTCGCCGTCCTGGTCGGCGAGCACGTGCTCGCCGGCGAGAACGCCGCACTGCAGGACACAAACGACCACGTGATGGCGAACATGCAGAAGGACGGGACCTATTCGGTCGTACCGCGCATGCCCGGCGGAGAGGTCACGCCTCAGGGGCTCATCGCCATCGGACGCATCGCCGACGACTACGGGCTCTACACGAAGATCACCGGCGGTCAGCGCATCGACATGTTCGGGGCGCGGCTCGAACAGCTGCCGGAGATCTGGCAGCGCCTCGTGGATGCCGGGTTCGAATCCGGGCAGGCCTACGGCAAGGCGCTGCGCACCGTGAAATCGTGCGTGGGGTCCACCTGGTGCCGCTACGGCGTGCTCGACTCGGTGGGCATGGCCGTTCGTCTCGAGCTGCGCTATCGCGGCCTGCGGTCGCCTCACAAGCTGAAGGTCGGCGTCTCCGGCTGCGCTCGGGAGTGCGCGGAGGCGCGCGGCAAGGACGTCGGCGTGATCGCGACGGAGACGGGATGGAACATGTACGTCGGCGGCAACGGCGGGTTCTCGCCCCGCCACGCCGAGCTGCTGGCCTCCGATCTGGATGACGAGGGACTCATCCGAGCGATCGACCGGTTCTTCATGTACTACATCCGCACGGCGGATCGGCTGCAACGTACCGCGGGCTGGTGCGAGGAGCTCGAGGGCGGTCTCGAAGGCCTCAAGCAGGTGATCTTCGAGGACAGCCTGGGCATCTGCGCCGACCTGGATGCCGCTATGGCCGCGCACGTGGACCGCTACGAGGACGAATGGGCCGCGACCCTGCGCGACCCGGAGAAGCTGCGCCGCTTCGAGTCCTTCGTCAACGCGTCCGACACTCCCGACCCGTCGCTCGCCTACGTTCCCGAACGCGGCCAGGTGCGCCCGGCCACGGCCGGCGAGCGCGCCGCCGGCGGCGTGCTGATCGCAGGAACCACTCTGGAGGTGCGCCGATGACCATCGCGACAGACCCGCAGACGCTCGTCCGCGTGTGCGCCGTGACCGACCTCGAAGTGGAGCGCGGCAGAGCCGCTCTGTTCGGCGCCACGCAGATCGCGCTGTTCCTCCTCGTCGACGGCAGCGTCCACGCCGTGGACAATCTCGACCCGTACAGTGGAGCGAACGTCCTCTCCCGCGGCATCGTGGGAACGCGGGGCGAGGCGCCCACCGTGGCCTCGCCGATGCACAAGCAGGTCTTCGACCTGCGCACCGGCGAGTGCCTGGATCCGCAGGGGAAGGAACCGGTGGCCCTGCGCGTGTGGCCGGTGACGGTGATCGACGGCATCGTGCATATCGACGGTGAGGGCCTGCGATGACCCTGCTGCTCGGGGTCTCGCTCGCCGGCCGCGACGTGCTGCTCGTCGGCGGGGGATCGGTGGCGGCCCGCCGACTGCGCCGGTTCCTGGCGGAAGGCGCGCGCGTGCGCCTGGTCGCCCCGGAGGTGCACCCGGAAACGGCGTTGCTGATCCGTCGCCACGATCTCCCGTGGCACCCGCGGCGATTCCGCCCATCCGACGTCACCGGCGCCTGGCTCGTGCACACCGCCACCGGAGACCCGCGCGTGGATCGCGGTATCGCGGCGCGCTGCGAGCGACGTCGCGTGCTCTGCATCAACGCCTCCGACGGCTCGCACGGCTCGGCCCGCCTGACCGCGCAGCTGGACGCCGGGGATGTCACGGTCGCGGTCGCCAGCACGAGCGGAGCGGATCCTCGCCGTTCCGCAGCGCTGCGCGACGCGATCGGCGATCTCCTCGCCTCCGGCAGGCTGCCGCTGCGGCGTCGCCGAGCCGCGCGCTCCGGGCGCGTCGATCTCGTGGGCGGAGGGCCGGGACCGGCCGATCTCATGACCGTGCGCGCCCGACGGGTCATCGCCGAGGCCGATGTCATCGTGGCGGACCGGCTGGGGCCGAGCGCGGAGGTGCTGCAGGATCTCGACCCCGACGTGCGGGTCATCGACGTCGGCAAGCGCCCCGGCAGCCACCCGGTGCCTCAGGAGGAGATCAACCGCATCATCGTCGAGCACGCTGCGGCAGGGCGCCGGGTGGTGCGCCTGAAGGGCGGTGATCCCTTCGTCTTCGGACGTGGCGGAGAGGAGATCCAGGCGTGCCTCGCCGCGGGGATCCCGGTCGACGTCGTCCCCGCACCGTCGAGCGCGATCGCGGTGCCCCAGGCCGCCGGCATCCCCGTGACGCACCGGGGCACGGCGTCCGCGTTCCACGTCGTCAACGGACAAGGGGAGATCACGGCCAGTACGCTGGAGGCGATGGCGGATGACGCGGTGACCACGGTCGTGCTGATGGGCGTGGCGGCCCTCGGCAGGATCGTCCGCGCGGCCGAGCACCACGGCATCGCGGCCGATCGACCGGTGGCGTTCATCGAGAGCGGACACACGCCCCGGCAGCGGACCACGCGCACGACGCTGGGCCGGGCCGTCGCGGACGCTGAGGACATCGGGCTCCGCAACCCCGCGGTCATCGTCATCGGCGACGTCGCCAGGGCCGATCTGCTCCTGCCGTCGCCCGAGCGGATCGGGGCATTCCTGGCGTGACCGGACGACCCCTGCTGGATGCCGTACTGACCGGCTGCACCATCGTGATCGCTGCCGATCGCCGCGCCGGCGACCTCGTCACGGCGCTCGAGCGCCGCGGCGCCCAGGCCTACCGTGCTCCGGCACTGAGCATCCTGCCCAACGCCGACGATGACCTGCTGCTCCAGCGCACGCGGGAGCTCATCGCCGACCCGCCCGACATCGTCATCGTCACGACCGGGGTCGGGTTCCGGGGATGGATGGACGCCGCTCACGAGAACGGTCTCGCCGAGGAGCTCGCCCACGCGTTCCGCGACACGCAGTTCGTCGCTCGCGGCCCGAAGGCCCACGGAGCGATCCAGCAGGCCGGCTTCACGGCGGACTGGGTCGCGGAGTCCGAGACCGCCGCCGAAGTGGGGGAGTACCTCACGGTCGGCGGGGTGTCCGGTCGGCGCGTCGCCGTCCAGCACCACGGCGCCGGTTCCGACGGGCTGGACGAGCTGCTGACCGCGCACGGCGCAGAAGTCGTCAGCATCACGGTGTACCGATGGGGTCCGCCGCCGGACCCCAAGATCGTGAGCCGATCCGTCATGCAGGCCGCCACCGGTGAAGCCGATGCGGTCCTGTTCACGTCGGCTCCGGGGGCCGCGGAGTGGATCCGGACGGCCGAGCGGGCGGGCCGGCTCGATGCGATCCGCCGCCGCGCGGCCTCGGGCCGACTGCTGCTCGCTTCGGTGGGCCCGGTGACGGCTGCACCCCTCGAGCAGTCCGGTCTGCGCACCACGCTGGCCGTCCGCGGACGGCTGGGGTCCCTCGTGCGCTGCGTCGTCGACCACTACGCCACCGGAGCCGCGCCGCGTGAGGAGACCGCCGCGGGAACGATCGAGGTGCGCAGCGGCGGAGCGCTGGTGGACGGCCGCTTCGTCCCGCTGTCACGGGCGTCTGCAAGCGTGCTCGGCGCGCTGTTCGACGCCGGCGGACGCGTGCTGTCGCGCGAGGAGCTCGGGCGCGTGCTGCCCCGCGGAGGGGAGAACGCGCACGCCGTCGAGATGGCGATCGCGCGCCTCCGGGAGGCGCTCGGCTGCTCGGACGCCGTGAAGACCGTGATCAAACGGGGCTATCGTCTTTCCGTCAAGGAGTAAGTCATGACCACTCTCGTCGCGTGTTCGCACGGCACGGATTCGGCGGACGGCCGGCGCGTCGTCGCGGACCTCGTCTCCCTGGTGCGCGACCGGATGCCCGGCGTCCGCGTCGTCCAGGCGTTCGTCGACGTCCAGGAGCCGGACATCGCGTCGGTCGTCGAGCAGGAGCGGACAGCGGACGACGTCGTCGTCGTTCCCCTGCTGCTGTCGGTCGGCTTCCACACCGCCGTCGACATCGCCAAGGCGGTGCGTCCGCACGCCGATGTCCGTCAGGCGGATCCCCTGGGCACGCATCCTCTTGTGGCCCAGGTCCTCGCGACGCGGCTGCGCGCGGCCATCGGCGGCACCTGGCTCGACGGCGACGCGGTCGTGCTCGCCGCGGCCGGATCGAGCAATCCCGCCGCCGTGGCAGACGTCGAAGCCGCAGCAGCGGCGCTGGCGGCCCTGATCCCGGCGCCGGTCACGATCGGGTACGCCTCGGCGATCGAGCCGCGGATCGCCGACGCGGTCCGAGCCGCCAGAGAAGCCGGCGCGACCCGCGTCATCGCCGCGAGCCACGTTCTCGCCCCTGGCTACTTCGCCGGTCTCGTGCGGGGTGCGGGAGCGGACGTCGTCTCGGCGCCGCTGGGCGCGGACCCCCGCATGGCCGATGTCGTGATCGACCGGTTCCGCTCGGCCTGACGCTTCGCCGCCGTCCGCTGACATCTCTGCTGCCGACGGCAGAAGGACGGGGCGGAGCGCTCTGCGCGCCCCGCCCCGTCTCAGCTCCCGGATTCAGGACACGCCGGCGGGCTCGCGCTCGCGGGCGGGCTCCGTGGAGACGCTGCTCGGCGTCCCGTTCGCGGTGGAGAGCGCCGTCCGTGCGGTGCGCTTCGCCGCGCGGGCCCTGCGCGCCTTCGGCCGCCCGTGCGTGAAGTACAGCGGCAGTCCGACGAACACGAGGCCGCCGACGAGGTTCCCGATGACCGTGGGGATCTCGTTCCAGAGCAGGTAGTCCCACAGTGTGAAGTCCGCGCCCAGCAGCAGCCCGGACGGGAACAGGAACATGTTGACGATCGAGTGCTCGAAGCCCATGTAGAAGAACAGCATGATCGGCAGCCACATGGCCGCGATCTTGCCGATGACGTTGTCCGAGACCATCGACAGCACGACGCCCGTCGAGACGAGCCAGTTGCACAGCACCCCGCGGATGAACAGGGTCAGCATCCCGGCCGCGCCGTGATCCGCGTAGCCGACCGTCCGGCCGTGACCGATCTCGCCGATGGCCTGGCCGACCGCGCTCGGTTCCGTGGAGAAGCCGTAGGTGAAGTAGATCGCCATCAGCACCGCGACGAGGAAGGCGCCGCCGAAGTTGCCGAGGAACACCAGGCCCCAGTTGCGGAACATGGCGCCGAGCGTCGCGCCGGGGCGCCGGTCCATCACGGCGAGCGGGCCGAGCGTGAAGACGCCGGTGAGCAGGTCGTAGCCGAACAGGTAGAGGATCACGAAGCCGACGGGGAACAGCAGGGCACCCAGCAGCGGCTGACCCGTGTTCGTCGAGACGGTGACGGCGAACGCCGCTCCCATCGTCAGGAACGCGGCCCCCATGAAGGAGCGGATCAGCGTGTCACGGGTGGACAGCTGCATCTTGTACGCGCCGGCGTCGACCATTCGGGTGACGAGTTCGGCAGGTTTGATGTACGACACGGGACCTCCACGGGGGACGGGAGCACTCGGGCTCGGCTGCGTCCAGCGTGACGGACCGGCGTTTCGACCGCCGACCGGGCAGGTTACGAATGTGGAGCGAACCCCTCACAACCTCCCGACGGTCACGGTGAGGCTCACTCGGCCGGTGTGTCGGAGGGGACCGGGGTGGTGCTCGGCAGCAGCGGCTCGAGCGGCGGAACGGTCTCGGTCGGGGTCGGCGTCGGAGTCGGCTCGGGCGCGGTGACGGCGGCGTGCACGAACTGGCTCGCGACGGCGCCCGCCACGATCAGTCCGCCGACGATGCCGATGACGGTGTTGTCGCGCACGCGCCGAGCGATGCGCCCCTCGTGCCACGCCGTGCGGGCAGCGTAGAGCCTGGCGCGCTCCTGTTCGGTGCGCTGAGCGCTCTTGCGTCCGGCCATCCCTCCACCCTTCTCCGTCGTCGTGGCAGCATCTGCGAGCCTACCGTCCGCGGGGCGGCGGCACGTCCGGCCGGTGCTGCGTGTCCGCGGGCCGCATTAGCCTGGAGTCATGACCGCCTCCGCGCCTCTCCTGTCGGGACAGACCCCGCTCGCGGTGCGGATGCGTCCCGTCTCGCTGGACGAGGTGGCGGGGCAGAAGCATCTGCTGCGCGCCGGTTCGCCGATCCTGGCGCTGGCGGATCCGGAGGCGAGCTCGCCCGGCGCGGTGTCGATCATCCTGTGGGGTCCGCCGGGGACGGGCAAGACCACCCTCGCACAGGCGATCGCCCGCTCGTCCGGACGGCGCTTCGTCGAGCTCTCCGCGATCACGGCGGGTGTGAAGGACGTCCGCGAGGTGATGCAGGAGGCCGTCACGCAGCGCGATCTGTACGGCCAGACGACCATCCTGTTCCTCGACGAGATCCACCGATTCACCAAGGCCCAGCAGGACGCCTTGCTGCCCGGCGTCGAGAACGGCTGGGTCATCCTGATCGCGGCGACCACTGAGAACCCGTCCTTCTCCGTGATCTCCCCGCTGCTGTCGCGCTCGCTCCTGCTGACCCTGCAGCCGCTCACGGACGATGACATCGGCGAGCTCGTCGACCGCGCGGTGGACGACGCCCGAGGACTCGACGGCGCCGTCGCGCTGAGCCCGCCCGCCCGTGCTGCACTCATCCGTCTCGCCTCCGGCGACGCCCGGCGTGCGCTCACCGGGCTCGAAGCCGCGGCGGCCGTAGCCCTGTCCGTCGGCGACGGGGACGAGGACGCCTCGGCGTCCGGCGTCCCGACGATCACCGACGACGACGTCGCCCAGGCCGTCGACAGGGCGCTGCTGCGCTACGACCGGCAGGGCGACGAGCACTACGACGTGATCAGCGCGTTCATCAAGTCCATCAGGGGCTCCGATCCGGATGCCGCGCTGCACTACCTGGCCCGCATGATCGAAGCGGGGGAGGACCCGCGTTTCATCGCGCGCCGTCTCGTGATCTCGGCCGCCGAGGACATCGGTCTCGCGGATCCGCAGGGTCTCGTGATCGCGACGGCTGCAGCCGACGCCGTCGCGTTCATCGGCATGCCCGAAGGGCGCATCCCGCTCGCCGAGGCGACGGTATACCTCGCGACGACCGCGAAGTCCAACGCCGCCTACCTGGGCATCGACGCGGCGATCGCCGACGTGCGCGCCGGTGGTTTCGGTCGCGTGCCGGTGCATCTGCGCGACGCGCACTATCCGGGCGCCAAGCGGCTGGGCCACGGGAAGGGATACCGCTACCCGCACGACAGCGAGCACGGTGTCCTTCCGCAGCAGTACCTGCCCGACGAGCTCGACGGGCGGCGCTACTACAACCCCAAGACGCTCGGTGCGGAGCGCGATGTGGCGGCCCGCCTGGAGCGCATCCGGCGCATCCTCGGCGATCGCTGAGGCCTCCCGTCCGGTCTGTTAGACTTGATCGGCTCGAAACCGTGTTTTCGGGCATCCCCGCGTTCCTCACACCTTCTCCGCGCCCCGGCGTGCGCGCGAAGGCAGAGCGCGGGAGATACGCCCGTGAGACGTGAAAGACACGTCCACGTCATCGGAAGGAAGAACTTCGTGGTCACGAAGTCCCAGGACCGCCGCAAGGTCCGTCTGTCCCGCGCCCTCGGCGTGGCACTCACCCCGAAGGCCGCCCGCTACCTCGAGAAGCGTCCCTACGCTCCGGGCGAGCACGGCCGCACCAAGCGCAAGGCCGACAGCGACTACGCCGTCCGCCTCCGCGAGAAGCAGCGTCTGCGCGAGCAGTACGGCATCCGCGAGAAGCAGCTGCGCATCCAGTTCGAGGAGGCCCGCCGCAAGGACGGCCTGACCGGTGAGAACCTGGTCGAGCAGCTCGAGATGCGTCTGGACGCCCTCGTGCTCCGCTCCGGTTTCGCCCGCACGACCGCGCAGGCCCGCCAGCTCGTCGTGCACCGTCACATCCTCGTCGACGGCCAGCTCGTCGACCGCCCGTCGTTCCGCGTGAAACCGGGTCAGCTCATCCACGTCAAGGCCAAGAGCGAGGGCCTCGAGCCCTTCCAGGTGGCGGCAGCCGGCGGTCACGCCGAGGTGCTCCCCCCGGTTCCGGGCTACCTCGAGGTCGAGCTCGACAAGCTGCAGGCACGTCTGGTCCGTCGCCCGAAGCGCGCCGAGGTCCCCGTGACCTGTGAAGTGCAGCTCGTCGTCGAGTACTACGCGGCTCGCTGAGCGAGACGCGCTGACACAGCGTTGCGAGAGGCGTCGGGTTTCCCGGCGCCTCTCGTCGTCTGCCGGGTCGAATGCGCATACGATGGAACGACCGCGTCTGGGCGGAGCGAGGCAAGGACATCGACATGAAGAAGCTGCTGTGGTTCCTCATCGGAGTGATCGGCGGATTCGTCGCCGCGCACTTCATGAACAAGGACCCTCGCGGTCACGACATGCTCGCCGAGGTGGATGCCCGCATCAGCGGGTTCACCGCGATCCTCGGCGAGGCGTACCGCGCCCAGGAAGCCCGCCTCGCCCAGCCCGACGAGAACTGATCTCCCTATCGGCGCCATCGCACCGGCGCCGGTCTCCATCCCACACGAGGACAGCCGTACCCCTATGAACACTGCGGACATCGCGCAGCGCTATCTCGCCTTCTTCGAGAAGAACGACCACACCATCGTCCCGTCCGCGTCTCTGGTCTCCGACGACCCGACCGTGATGTTCACGATCGCCGGCATGGTCCCCTTCGTGCCCTATCTCACCGGTGTGGTCCCGGCGCCGTATCCTCGCGCGGCGGACCTGCAGAAGTGCATCCGCACGAACGACATCGAAGAGGTCGGCAAGACCGCCCGCCACGGCACGTTCTTCCAGATGCTCGGCAACTGGTCTTTCGGCGACTACTTCAAGGAAGGCGCGATCCGCTACGCGTGGGAGCTGCTGACCACCTCCGAGTCCGACGGCGGACTCGGATTCGCCGAGAAGGACATCTGGGTCACGGTCTACGAGACCGATGACGAGGCCGAGGCCCTCTGGCGGAAGATCGCCGGACTCCCCGCCGAGCGCATCCAGCGCATGGGCAAGGAGGACAACTACTGGCACACCGGCCAGCCCGGTCCCGGCGGCCCCTGCTCCGAGATCTACATCGATCGCGGTCCCGCCTACGGACGCGACGGCGGCCCGATCGTCGACGACAACCGGTTCACCGAGATCTGGAACCTCGTCTTCATGCAGGAGCTGCTCAGCGACGTCCGCAGCAAGGTCGACTTCGACATCGCGGGACCCCTGCCGAAGAAGAACATCGACACCGGAATGGGCCTGGAGCGCGTCGCCATGTTCAAGCAGGGCGTCGACAACATGTACGAGACCGACCAGGTGCGTCCGGTGCTCGACCGTGCCGAGGCGATCTCGGGCCGCACCTACGGGAAGGTCCACGAGGACGATGTCCGTTTCCGCGTCATCGCCGACCACGTGCGCTCCTCGCTGATGCTGCTCTCGGACGGCGTGAAGCCGTCCAACGAGGGCCGCGGATACATCCTGCGCCGGCTCATGCGCCGCACCGTCCGCGCCATGCGCCTGCTCGGTGTGGACGCTCCGACGTTCCCCGAGCTCTTCAGCGCCTCGCGTGACGCCATGAAGAGCGCGTACCCGGTGCTGGAGACCGAGTGGGATCGCCTGTCCGCGACCGCCGTGGCCGAGGAGGAGACGTTCCTGCGCACTCTCGCCCAGGGCTCGACCATCCTCGATCTCGCGCTGGACGAGACGAAGAAGTCCGGCGCCGCCACGCTCGCGGGATCCCAGGCGTTCCTGCTGCACGACACCTACGGCTTCCCGATCGACCTCACCCTCGAGGTCGCCGAGGAGGCAGGGCTGACCGTCGACCGGGGCGCGTTCGACGAACTCATGCGCGAGCAGAAGTCGCGCGCCAAGGCGGACGCCAAGAACCGCCGGCGCCAGCTCGCCGACGTGTCCGTCTACCGCGAACTGCGCGGACTCGGCGAGACGGTGTTCGACGGCTACTCCGAGCTCGAGACCGAGTCGACGGTGCTCGGCATCCTCGTGGACGGCCAGCCCGTGACGAGCGCCACCGAGGGTCAGGTCGCCGAAGTGATCCTCGCCGAGACGACGCTGTACGCCGAGTCCGGTGGCCAGGTCGCCGACAAGGGCGCGATCACGGGACCGGGCTTCTCGCTCGAGGTGCTCGACGTCCAGAAGCCCGTCCCGGGCCTCATCAGCCACACGGTCGAGGTGACCACCGGGACCGTGGCGGTCGACGACCGCGCCACGACCGTCGTGGACGCCGCGAACCGGCGCGCCGCACGGCAGGCGCACTCCGCGACCCACCTCGTCCATGCCGCTCTGCGCGACACCCTCGGCCAGGGCGCGACGCAGGCCGGATCGCTGAACCGCGCGGGCTACCTGCGCTTCGACTTCGCCTGGAACCAGGCGCTCTCCGCGGCGACGCGCACCGAGATCGAGGAGATCACGAATCGCGCCGTGCACGACGCCCTGGAGGTGACCACGCGCGTGGTCACCCTCGACGAGGCGAAGGAAGCCGGCGCCATGGCGCTGTTCGGCGAGAAGTACGGCGACGTCGTGCGCATGGTCGACATCGGCGGACCGTGGTCGCGCGAGCTCTGCGCGGGCACGCACGTGTCCACCAGCGCCGAGGTCGGACTGGTCAGCATCACCGCTGAGTCGTCCGTCGGCGCGTCGAACCGCCGGATCGAGGCGCTCGTCGGACAGGACGCCTTCCGCGAGCTCGCCGCCGAGCGCACGCTCGTGTCGCAGCTCACCGCGAGCCTGAAGACCCCGCGCGACCAGCTGGCCGAGCGCATCGCCGAACTCGCCGCGAACCTGAAGACCGCCGAGAAGCGGATCGCGCAGTTCGAGGCGAAGGAGCGCGAGGGGCGCGTCCCGGCGATCGCCGAGGCTGCCGAGCGCGTCGGCGCCTACCGCGTCGCCGCGCAGTCCCTCGGTGAGGTCGGGTCGGCCGACGACATCCGCGGGGTCGCGCTCAGCGTGCGCGACCGTCTGGGTGCGGATGCCGCGGTCGTCGCTCTCGGCGGCGTCGTGTCCGGACGGCCGATCGTCGTCGTGGCCACGAACGACGCGGCCCGCGCGGCCGGTGCCAAGGCCGGAGCACTGGCCAAGCGCGCCGCCGGTGCCCTCGGCGGCGGAGGAGGAGGCCGCGACGACGTGGCGCAGGGCGGCGGCGCGGACGCCGCGGCGCTTCCGAGCGCTCTGGACGGCATCGTCGCGGAGCTGCGCGGCGCGTGAGCGGCTTCCGTCGCGGCGTCCGGCTCGGCATCGACGTCGGCAGAGCCAGAGTCGGCGTCTCCCGCTGCGACCCCGACGGCCTCCTGGCCGTTCCGGTCGAGACCGTGCGTCGTGACGACGCGTCGATCGAGCGCCTCGCGGCACTCGCGCTGGAGCACGAGCCGCTGGAGTTCGTCGTCGGTCTTCCCGTGAACATGCAGGGCACCGACACGGCCTCGACGGCGGACGCGCGGGAATTCGCCCTGGCGCTGGCGCGCAGGACCGGCATCGCCGTGCGCCTCGTCGACGAGCGACTGAGTACGGTGTCGGCGCACCACGCGCTCCGCGCCTCGGGCAGAACCCAGAAGAACTCTCGTAGCATTGTGGATCAGGTTGCGGCAGTGGTCCTGTTGCAGCAGGCGATCGACACCGAGAAGAGCACCGGTACCCCGGCCGGCGCCCCGGTCGATCTCGACGAGGAGACCAGCTGACATGTCCCAGGGAGATCTGTTCGACAACCTCCCGGATCCGTCGACCGCGCATCCCACGGTCGACCAGACCCCTCCGGCGCCCGGATCGCGGCGCGCCGCACGGGAGGCCGCGCAGCGCGCGGGAGCCGCGGACACGGCGTCCGGCGCGGAGCGGACGAGCGAGCCGGTCGGGACGGCACCGCAGCAGGCGACCGCCGCCGGCCCCGAGCAGGCACCCGAGGCACCCGTGACCGCCACGCTCTCGTCGCCGTCCCCCGAACCCACCGTAGGCGGTTCGCTCGAGGATCTGTTCGCCCCGAACGCGGAGGACCACGGCACCGAGCCGAAGCGCCGGCGCCGCACGGGCTGCCTCGTCGCCCTCATCATCGTGCTCGTCCTGATCGGCGGATTGGCCGCCGGCGGAGTGTGGGTGTGGAACACCTATGGCGACCGGATCAGCGACGCCATGGGCTGGGGCGAGCCGAAGGACTACGCCGCCGGGGAAGCCACCGGCGAGGTGTTCGTCACGATCGAGGAGGGCTTCACCGGACAGCCGATCTCGCATGCGCTCTACGAGGCCGGCGTCACGAAGACCGAGGACGTCTTCTACGACATGCTCATCGCCGAGGGACTGAACCCGAACTTCATGCCGGGTGTGTACCGGCTGCAGGAGCGGATGACCGCGGCCGCCGCACTCGAGGCCATCGAGAACCCGGAGAACCGGATGGAGCATTCGGTCGGGGTCGTGGAGGGAACGACCCTCAAGACGATCGTGCCGACCATCGCCGAGAGCCTGCAGCTGCCACTGGAGGACGTCCAGGCCGCCACCGCCGACCCGTCCGCCTACGGCGTCGAGGCCGACACTCTGGAAGGCTGGTTGTTCCCCGCCGTCTACACGTTCGATCCCGGCGTGACGGCGACCCAGGTCGTCCAGGCCATGGTCGACCGCACGCGCGAGTCGCTCGCCGAGGTGGGCGTGCCGGATGCCGACGCGCAGCGCATCCTGACCATCGCCTCGATCATCCAGCGCGAGGGGCTCACGGCCGACTTCCCCAAGGTGTCCCGCGTGATCCAGAACCGTCTCCAGGAGGACAACCAGGAGACGCACGGGCTGCTGCAGATGGATTCGACGGCGCAGTACGGCTACGGCCTCACGCACGACGGTCCTGTTTCGGAGTGGGCCTGGAAGGACGTCGTCGGCGACCAGAACCCGTGGAACACGTATGCCCACCCGGGCCTTCCCGCCGGCCCGATCGCGACGGCCAGCCATGCGGCGATCGACGCCGCCATGAACCCGGTTGACGGTCCGTGGTACTACTTCGTGGCCGTGAACCTCGACACCGGGGAGACGGTGTTCTCCACCACCTACGAGGAGCAGCAGCAGGCCGAGCGGCAGTATCAGCAGTGGTGCGAGGACAACCCCGACAGCGGCTGCTACTGACACCCGGTGCCCGGTGACGAGACCCGACGCTCCCGAGAGGACGGTGCCCGCGTGACCCGAGGTTCGCGCCTGGCGGTGTGGGGCGATCCCATCGCGCACTCGCGCTCGCCCGCGCTGCACGCGGCCGCCTACGCGGTACTCGGCCTCGAGTGGTCGTATGAGCGCCTGCGCGTCGCGGAAGCCGCCTTCGCCGAGACCGTCGCCTCGCTGGACGACACCTGGCGCGGGCTCTCGCTGACGATGCCACTGAAGGAGGAGGCGTTCCGCGTCGCGGAATCGCACGATCGGCACGCCGAGCTGACCGGCGTCGTCAACACGCTGCTGCTCGGCGAGCGGATCGCGGGGTTCAACACGGACGTCGGCGGGATCGTCGACGCGCTCGTCGAGCACGGCGTCCACGAAGTCGAGAACGTGCGGCTGCTCGGTGCGGGAGCCACAGCGGCGTCCGCGCTGGTGGCGATGGCCGACCTCGGCGCCCGGCGCGTGGAGGTCCGCGCCCGGCGGCCGGAGCGGGCGGAGCACCTTCGCGCCCTCGCCGCACGGCTGGACCTCGACCTCTCCGTCACGGCGTTCGCAGCGCCCGCCGGGCAGACCGATCTCACGATCGCCTCGCTGCCCGGCGGCACGGTCCTGCCGGAGGACGTCGTGGCGCCGCTCGCCCGGACAGGGGGAGCGCTCTTCGACGTCGCCTACGCGCCCTGGCCGTCCGCTCTGGCGGCAGCGTGGGGCGAGGCCCCGGCCATCTCCGGCCTGGGCATGCTGCTGCACCAGGCCGTCCGGCAGATCCGGATCTTCCTGCATGCCGACCCCGCTGCGCTCCTGCCCGATGAGCCGGCGGTGCTCTCCGCCATGCGCGCGGCGTTGTAGCGTCATGCGTCACGCCGCACATCGCGGCCCGCAACCCGTGGGAGACTGGAGCAATGCTCCGCGTGCTGACGGCCGGCGAATCGCACGGCCCCGAACTCATCGCCGTCATGGAGGGCCTGCCCTCCGGTGTCCCCATCTCGCCTGAGCAGATCCAGGCGGATCTCGCTCGCCGCAAGCTCGGGTACGGCCGCGGCTCGCGGATGAAGTTCGAGCAGGACGAGCTGACGCTGTCCTCCGGCATCCGGCACGGCAAGACGCTCGGCAGCCCGATCGCGCTGCGCATCGGCAACACCGAGTGGCCGAAGTGGACCGAGGTCATGAGCCCCGAGCCCGTGGAGCTCACGGACCGGTCCCGCGGCCGCGGCGCTCCGCTCACCCGTCCGCGCCCCGGGCACGCCGACCTCGTCGGCATGCAGAAGTACGACTTCGACGAGGCCCGGCCGATCCTCGAGCGCGCCAGTGCCCGTGAGACCGCCGCCCGGGTCGCCCTTGGCGCCGTGGCGCGCGCGTTCCTCGCCGAGCTCGGCATCCGCCTCGTCAGCCACACGCTGTCGATCGGCCCCGTGCAGGTCCCTGAGGGCGCTGTCCTGCCGACGCCCGACGATGTCGCCGCGCTGGACGCCGATCCGCTGCGATGCTTCGACCCCGAGACCTCGGCCCGTATGGTCGCCGAGGTCGACGATGCCAAGAAGGACGGGGACACCCTCGGCGGCATCGTCGAGGTCCTCGCGTACGGTCTGCCTCCAGGCCTCGGCTCCCACGTGCAGTGGGATCGCCGCCTGGACGCACGGCTCGCGCAGGCGCTGATGAGCATCCAGGCGATCAAGGGCGTCGAGGTCGGCGACGGCTTCGAGACGACGCGTCGGCGCGGCTCGGCGGCGCACGACGAGCTCTTCGCCGCCGACGACGGCATCACGCGCTCCTCGGACAAGGCGGGCGGCACCGAGGGCGGCATGTCCACCGGCACCGTGCTGCGGGTGCGCGCCGGGATGAAGCCGATCGCGACCGTCCCGCACGCACTGCGCACGATCGACGTGTCCACGGGCGAGGCCGCCACGGCGCATCATCAGCGCTCGGACGTCTGCGCCGTTCCCGCGGCGGGGGTCGTGGCCGAGGCGATGGTCGCGATCGAGCTGGCCGGTGCCGTGCTGGAGAAGTTCGGCGGCGACAGCGTGGGAGAGACCCGCCGCAACCTCGCGGGCTACCTCGACGCGATCCCCGCCGAGCTGCGGACCGCTGCTTCCTCGGAGTCGGGCCTCGCCGTCGGCGATGAGTGACGTCCATCCGCCGACCGTCGTGCTCGTCGGCCCGATGGGATCGGGCAAGACGAGCGTCGGGCGGCGTGTCGCGAAGCGCCTCGGCGTCGCCTTCATCGACACCGATCGCCGTGTCGTGGCGGAGCACGGCCGGATCGAGGACATCTTCGCGACGCACGGCGAGGAGCGCTTCCGCGAGCTGGAGCGCGCGGCCGTCCGCGCGGCTCTCGCCGAGGGCGGGGTCGTCTCGCTCGGGGGAGGCGCGATCACCGATGCCGGAACGCGGGAACTGCTGCGCGACCACCCCGTCGTCCTCCTCACGGTGAGCCGCGAAGCGGTCGCCGAGCGCATCCGCGGCTCCGCGCGACCGCTGCTGGGCGGCGACGAGGACCCCGTCGAGCGCTGGGCGCGCATCCTGGAGGAGCGGCGGGACTGGTACGAGGAGGTCGCGACGGTCGTGTTCGACACCTCGCGGCGCCCGATGTCGCGCATCGCGGACGAGATCGCCGACTGGCGGAGAGGACTGTCATGACCGACACGACCATCAGCGTCACGGGGCAGAACCCCTACGACATCACCGTGGGGCGGGGCATCCTGGATCGGGTGTCCGGCGCCCTGGATCCTGCGGTGCGCAAGGTCCTCGTGGTGCACCCGCCGACCCTCGCGAGCCGTGCCGCGGAGCTGCGCGACCGGCTGCTCTCCGATGCGGCCGAGGGCCCGCGCGAGGTTCTGCTCGCCGAGATCCCGGACGCCGAGCAGGGCAAGCGCATCGAGGTCGCCGCGTTCTGCTGGCAGATCATGGGCCAGGCCGACTTCGCCCGGACGGACGCCGTGATCGGCTACGGCGGGGGAGCGGTGACCGACCTCGCGGGCTTCGTCGCCGCCACCTGGCTGCGGGGCGTGCAGGTCGTCCAGGTCCCCACCACCGTGCTCGGACTCGTCGACGCCTCCGTGGGCGGCAAGACCGGCGTCAACACCGCGGAGGGCAAGAACCTCGTCGGCGCCTTCTGGGCGCCCAGGGCCGTGATCGGCGATCTGGACGAGCTCGGCAGCCTGAGCGCGCACGAGGCCACCGCCGGGTACACCGAAGTCGTCAAGGCCGGGTTCATCTGGGCTCCGGAGATCCTGGACATCATCGAGGCGGATCCGGCGCGTGCGGTCGACACCTCGACGGACGAGTTCCGGCGCGCCGTGGAGCTCGCGATCGACATGAAGGCGAGGGTCGTCTCGGACGACTTCCGCGAGGCCGGTCAGCGGGAGATCCTCAACTACGGCCACACGCTCGGCCACGCCATCGAGCACGCCGAGAGGTACCGCTGGCGCCATGGGGCCGCGATCTCGGTCGGGATGCTCTTCGCCGCCGAGCTGTCGCGCCTCGCGGGAAGGCTGCCGGATGCCGCGGCCGAACGACACCGCACCATCCTGGAGTCCCTCGGCCTGCCGACGGGTTACCGGGCGGGAGCCTGGCCTCAGCTTCTGGCGACCATGCAGCGCGACAAGAAGACCCGGGGCGGGATGCTGCGGTTCATCGTGCTCGACGAGATCGCCAAGCCGACCGTGCTGCAGGCACCGGACGAGTCCCTGCTGTTCGCCGCGTACCAGGAGGTCGGCGAGTGACCCACGCCATCCGGCGGGTCCGCGAGCACGAATGGCGCGAGGTGCGGGACCTGCGTCTCGAGGCCCTGCGCGATCCGGCGGCGCCGATCGCGTTCCTCGACACCGCCGACGCCGCGCTGCTGCGCCCCGACGGCTTCTGGCAGGAGCGTGCGGCGGGCGCCGCGTCGACGGACACCGCCGCACAGTTCGTCGCGATCGATGAAGGCGCCTGGGTCGGCTCGGTCTCCGTGCTGCGCCGACGGCCCGGAGACCGCGACGCACACGGCCGGATCCTCGACGAGCCGCGCAGCGACGTCGTCGGGGTCTACGTGCGCCCCGACCACCGCGGCCGAGGGATCATCGACGACCTGCTCGCGGCCGCGGCGGGCTGGGCCGGCTCCCACGGCGACGCCTCGTTGGCGTTGGAGGTCCATGCCGACAACGAGCGCGCGCAGGCCGCGTATCGGCGCGCCGGCTTCCGCCCGACCGGGCTCCGATTCGAGGGTCCCATCGGACCCGAACTCGAGATGGCGCGGTCTCTGGGCGGGGATAGGCTGTCGGCGTGACCGCCCCCCGACGCCTGCTCCTCGTGAACGGCCCGAACCTGAACCTGCTCGGCACCCGCGAGCCCGCCGTCTACGGGGCGCAGACGCTGGCGGACGCCGAACGGATCGCCCGCGATGCGGCCGCCGCCGCCGGCTTCGAGATCCGCGCTATCCAGAGCAACCACGAGGGTGTGCTCATCGACGCGATCCACGCGGCTCGTGAGGACTGTGCGGGGATCGTCATCAACCCCGGCGGACTCACGCACACCTCCGTCTCGCTGCGAGACGCCCTCACCGGCGTCGCGCTCCCGTTCGCGGAGGTCCACGTCTCGGACGTCCACGCCCGTGAACGATTCCGTCACTTCTCCTACCTCGAGGACGTCGCAGCCGTTCGCGTGATCGGGGAGGGCGTCGACGGCTACGCGAACGCCGTGCGGCAGCTGGCCGCGCTGATCCCTTAGAATCGACTGTCGGCCGCGTGAGCGCGGCCCCGCACACCTCGACACGAAACGGAACCCGCTTCTCATGGCATCCACCGCAGACATCAAGAACGGCGTCGTCATCAACATCGATGGCCAGCTCTGGAGCGTGGTGGAGTTCCAGCACGTCAAGCCCGGCAAGGGCGGCGCGTTCGTGCGCACCAAGCTGAAGAACGTCGTCACCGGCAAGGTCGTCGACAAGACCTACAACGCGGGCACGAAGATCGAGCTCGAGAACGTCGACCGCCGCGACTTCACGTACTTGTACACCGACGGCGACGGGTTCGTCTTCATGGACACGAGCGACTACGACCAGATCACGGTGGGCGCCGCGACCGTCGGCGACGCGAAGAACTTCCTGCTGGAGAACCAGCAGGTCACGATCGCCACCAACAACGGCAACCCGCTCTACATCGACCTGCCGGCATCCGTCATCCTCGAGGTGACCTACACCGAGCCCGGCCTGCAGGGCGACCGTTCCTCGGCCGGCACCAAGCCGGCCACGGTCGAGACCGGATACGAGATGCAGGTCCCGCTCTTCGTCGAGACCGGAACGAAGATCAAGGTCGACACCCGCACGGGTGAGTACCTCGGTCGCGAGAAGTAAGGCGTGAGCGCCCGGACGAAGGCGCGCAAGCGCGCACTCGACATCCTGTTCTCCTCGGACGTCCGCGGAGACGCGATCCCGGTGACCCTGGCGGCGGAGGCCAAGCGGGCCGCCAGCGAGCCTGCCCGCGAGGCGAGCTGGCTGTACGCCCGCGAGATCGCCGACGGGATCGTCGACCACCAGGACGAAATCGACGAGCAGATCACCACGCACAGCCGCGACTGGAAGCTCGAGCGGATGCCCGCCGTCGACCGCGCTCTGCTGCGCATCGCGGTGTGGGAGATCCTCTACAACGACGAGGTCCCCACCGCTGTCGCGATCGATGAGGCCGTGGAACTCGCCAAGGAGTTCTCCACCGACGAGTCCGGCGCCTTCGTGCACGGCGTGCTCGCCCGCATCGCGCGCGCGGGCTGACGTCGTCGGCCGGCATCCGGTGTCGATGTCGGATGCCGCGGGAAGGATGGTGCCCATGACCGCGCCGTTCGTCCCTGAGCACGACATCCTCGCGCACACGGACCGCGGCAGTTTCGACCGAGGTCACGCCTATGCGCGCACGGGTCGTGTGCTCTACGCGATCTGGGATGACGCGCGCCGGCGGATCAACGGGCAGGTGTCCGGCTCTCGGGGCATGCCCTACAGCTGCGCGATCGAGTTCGCCGACGACGACCGGATCGCCTCCAGCCGGTGCGCGTGCCCCGTGCGCACCGCGTGCAAGCACGTCGTGGCGGTGCTGCTGGCCAGCAACGACAAGGTCGCACTCCCGACGGACACGGCGCCGCCGGTCCGGGCCCGCCCGCCCGTCTGGCGGACCCTACTGGCAGGGGTGCCCCAGACGCCGCCTGCCGGACCCCTGGCTCTCGGGATCGAACTCCGGCGCCGCCCGGCCCAGGGCGTGCACCAGTGGGCACCTCGTCCCGTGGTGGCCGCCCACCCGCGTGACCTCGTGAAGGACCCGGGCGAGGCGCTCCTCGCCGTCCGGCCGCTCATGCGCAGCGCGTCGACCGGGAACTGGATCCAGGGCGATGCGGGATGGGACACGCTCCGTCGCTCCGTCGGACGCTTCGCACCGGATCAGGTGCGCTGGTTCACCGATCTGCTGAGCCTCGCCCGCGAGTCGCTGCTGTCCGGGACCGCAGGGGACTGGATCCTTCTGGACCACGTCGCGTCGCGCCTGCTCTGGGCGCATCTCGCCGAGGCGTCCGAGCTCGGCATCGATCTCGTCGCGACGCAGAAGCACACCGATGTCCGCATGTCCTCACACGCCGAGGTCGGCGCAGAGATCCACGGCGACGAGGAGGCGCTGCTGCTCGACAGCCGCGTGTACATCGACGGTGTGCCGCAGGATTCCCGCCAGGTCCGCCCGATCGGTCGATCCGGGGTGTACGCATGGGAGGTCGTCGGCGCGCGCATCCGGCTGACTCTTGCTCCGGTGGAACTCACGCCCATGATGCACACGCTGCTGACCCGACCGGGGAGCATCGAGGTGCCCGCCGAGGAGCGCGACGACTTCCTGGCCGAGGCGTACCCGCACCTCGTGCGGCAGGTCCCGCTGCAGGCGAGCGACGAGATCGCGCTGCCGTCGCCCCCGGAGCCGCGCGCGGTGATCTCGGTCGACTACCAGGCGGGGCACGTGCTCACGCACTCCCTGCAGTGGGACTACGAGGGCTTCGGTCGTTTCGCCCCGGAGCCTTCGCCCGACGCGGTGCGCGACGCCGCGGGCGAGGCACGCCTGCTCGAGGCGCTGCGCGAGGCGTGGGAACCGCTCACCGAGATGCCGTTCGCTGTGCGGGCGGAACGGCGCGATGCGGATGCCGCCGAATTCGTGTCGCGGATCGTTCCCGCTCTCGAGGCGGCCGGGGCGGTCATCGAGACCCGCGGCAAACCGCAGGCCTATCGGGAGCTCACGGGCGACCCGCTGATCACGGTCTCCACCGTCGAGACGACATCGACCGACTGGTTCGACCTGGGCATCCTGGTGTCCATCGACGGGCGAACGATCCCCTTCGAACCGCTGTTCACGGCTCTCGCGCTGCGCCGGTCCAAGCTCCTGCTCGTGGACGGCAGCTACTTCTCGCTCGCGCACCCCGCGCTGCAGCGGCTGCGGGACCTGCTCGACGAGGCAGCCGAGCTCGCCGAGTGGGAGAGCGGCCCCCGGATCAGCCGTCACCAGATCGCGCTGTGGGAGGAGTTCGAAGATCTCGCGGACGAGGCTCAGCCCGCCGTGAGCTGGCGGGCCACCGCCGAGGGGCTCCGGTCCGCCGACAGCGTGCCGGCGACCGAGACCCCTGCCGGTCTCCGCGCGCTGCTGCGGCCGTACCAGCAGGCTGGTTTCGACTGGCTCGCGTTCCTGTGGCGTCACCGGCTCGGCGGAATCCTGGCCGACGACATGGGCCTGGGCAAGACGCTCCAGCTGCTGACGCTCATCCTGCACATGCGGGAGCAGGGGGAGGAGCGCCCTGTCCTCGTCGTGGCACCGACCTCGGTGCTCGGCACCTGGCAGGACGAGGCGACCCGGTTCGCGCCCGACCTGACAGTCCGGCTCCTCGACGGCACGAGCGCGAAACGCGGGCAGAGCGTCGCAGAGGCGGCGGCTTCGGCGGACGTCGTGGTGACCTCCTACACCGTGACGCGGCTCGACCAGGACGAGTACGCCGCAGTGGAGTGGGCCGCGCTGATCCTCGACGAGGCGCAGTTCGTCAAGAACCCCGCCACACAGCAGCATCGTGCCGTCGCCGCCCTCCGTGCGGATGTGACGTTCGTCGTGACGGGCACTCCGCTGGAGAACAGCCTGTCCGAGCTGTGGGCGCTGCTGCGGCTGGCCGCGCCGGGCCTGTTCCCGTCGGCTCGCCGGTTCCGGCAGGAATACATCCAGCCGATCGAACAGGGCAAGGTCCCCGAGAACGAGGAGGGTGCGCCCTACCGCCGGCGCCGGCTGGAGCGACTGCGCCGCCGCATCCGTCCGCTGCTGCTGCGACGCACGAAGGAGCTCGTCGCGGACGATCTGCCGCCCAAGCAGGAGCAGGTGCTGCATGTCGACCTGAGTCCCCAGCACCGCGCCCTGTACGACACCGTGCTCCAGCGCGAGCGGCAGAAGGTCCTCGGCCTGCTCCAGGATCTCGACCGCAACCGGTTCATCGTCTTCCGCTCCCTCACCATGCTGCGGATGCTGAGCCTGGCACCGGCGCTCATCGATCCGGAGGACGCGGCGATCGGCTCCGCGAAGCTCGACGTCCTGCTCGAACGCGTCCAGGAGCTGCAGGCGGAGGGGCACCGGGCCCTCGTGTTCAGCCAGTTCACGTCGTTCCTCGGACTGGCCGCCGAGCGCCTGGCGGAGGCGGGCGTCCCCGCCGTCTACCTGGACGGTTCGACGCGTGACCGGCGCGCCGTGATCGAGGACTTCCGCTCCGGCGATCAGCCGGTGTTCCTGATCAGCCTGAAGGCCGGCGGGTTCGGCCTCACGCTCACCGAGGCCGACTACGTCTTCCTGCTGGACCCGTGGTGGAATCCCGCCGCCGAGGCGCAGGCGGTCGACCGCGCCCACCGCATCGGCCAGCGCGAGCAGGTCTTCGTGTACCGCATGATCGCGACGGGGACGGTCGAGGAGAAGGTCCTCGCGCTGCAGCAGCGCAAGGCACGTCTGTTCACGGCCGTGATGGACGACGAGCAGCTGTTCGCGCAGTCCCTGAGCGCTGAGGACATCCGCGGCCTCTTCGAAGACTGATCCGGGGCGTGTTACGGGGGTGTGACGACGCCCTCACCGCAGAGGCGTCCCCGGGTGACGCAGAAGTGATCGGGCGGTAATCGGCCACGCGTCCGGCCGAAACACCACACTCCTATCGTCGGTCGCGTACCGTCCGGACGACCGGACCCACCGGACCCAGGAGAGCAGTCATGACCGCACCCGTCGTCTCCGCCTCGATCGACACCGGGGTCGTCCTCACCCGACGACCCGGCCGATGGATCGACGGCTTCGATCCCGAGGACACCGCGTTCTGGCAGGCCGAGGGTCGCGGCATCGCGCGACGCAACCTCGGGTGGTCGATCTTCGCCGAGTTCCTCGGTTTCATCGTGTGGCAGCTGTGGAGCATCGTCGTGGTGCTCCTGCCGTCGGCGGGATTCGCCTTCACGAGCGCGGAGACGTTCTGGCTCATCTCCCTGCCGAGCCTCGTCGGCGCGACCCTGCGGTTCCCCTACACGTTCATGGTGCCGCGGTTCGGCGGGCGCAACTGGACCATCGTGTCGGCGCTGCTGCTGCTGATCCCGTCCGTCCTGCTCGCCGTCGCGGTCGGCGACCCGCAGACGCCGTTCTGGATGATGCTCGTCATCGCCGCTCTCGCCGGATTCGGAGGCGGCAACTTCGCCAGCTCCATGGCGAACATCACCTACTTCTTCCCGCAGCACGAGAAGGGCTGGGCGCTCGGCCTCAACGCGGCCGGCGGCAACCTCGGCACCTCGGTCGCGCAGTTCCTTGTGCCCGTCGTCGTGTCGCTCACGGCCGGCATCGGGCTCGGCCTTCCCCTGGCCGGATGGATGTGGGTGCCGTTCATCCTCGTCGCGGCCTGGGGCGCGTGGCGGTACATGGACAACCTCTCGTCGGCGAAGGCCGACTTCGCCGGTTCGGCCGCGGCGTTGCGCGAGGGGCACCTGTGGCTGCTGGCGCTGCTCTACATCGGCACGTTCGGCTCGTTCATCGGATTCTCCAGCGTGTTCCCGAAGCTGATCGCGGATCAGTTCCCCGAGTTCTCGTCGCTGCACATCGGCACCGCGGCGGTCTCCCTCGCCTTCCTCGGCGCGCTCGTGGGCTCGTTGTTCCGGCCGTTCGGCGGGCGGCTGGCCGACCGTTTCGGCGGGGCACGCGTGACGATCGGGGCCTTCGCGGTCATGGCGCTTGGCGCCTTCGGCATCCTCGGCGTGCTGGCGCTCGGGAGCTTCTGGCTGTTCCTCCTCGGATTCCTCGTCCTGTTCGCCGCCACCGGGATCGGCAACGGCTCCACCTACCGCATGATCCCGATCGTGTTCACGGCGCGTGCGGTGGCACGGAAGGAAGCGGACGCCGCCGCCGTCGCGCGCCGAGCGGCCGCTGCCCTCGGCCTCATCTCGGGCATCGGGGCCTACGGAGGATTCCTCGTCCCGCAGGTCCTGAACGCGTCGCAGCTGGCGACCGGCGGCTACCAGGGCGCGTTCATCGGCTTCGGCATCGGCTACGTGGTGCTGCTGGTCGTCACGCTCCTCGTCTACGGCGTCCCGCGGTCGTTCCTCGACGGACGGCGGATCTGACGTGTCCTCCGGGCGCCTGCGCGTCGTGGTGGTGGGCTTCGGCCCCGTCGGCGCGCGCCTGTGCGAAGAGCTGCTTCCCGCGGTGCGCTCGGGCACGGTCGAGCTGACCGTCATCGGCGCTGAATCGGATGCCCCGTACAACCGCGTGCTGATCGCGGAGCTGGCTGCGGGCAGGGCCGACCGCGACGCGCTCCTGCTGCACGACCCGGCGGATGCTCGGGCGGCGGGAGCGCGGGTCGTGCTGGGCACGCGCGTCGTCGCGCTCGACCGCGATGCCCGGTGCGCCGAGCTCGAGACGGGGGAGCGGATCCCCTACGACCGCGTGGTCCTCGCGACGGGAGCCAGGGCGAACGTGCCGACCCTGGCCGGGCTGGACAGGCCGCGATACGACGAGGCGGCGCTCCGGCGGACCGGACCCGCGGCGATCGGATCGGACGCCCTGCTTCCCACGGGGGTCACGGTGCTGCGCGACATCGCCGACGCGGAGCGCGTGCACCGGGCGGTACGGGCCGGTGCACGCATCACCGTGCTCGGCGCCGGAGTGCTCGGGCTCGAGTTCGCCCTGCTCGCGGCGGATGCCGGGGCACAGGTGAGCGTGCTGCATCATGGTCCGACGCCGATGCCCCGCAACCTCGATCGCGGTGCCGGGACGGTGCTCGCCAGGGCGCTGAAGGACCGGGGCATCACCGTGTTCGCGCACAGCCGGGCCGAGGCGGTCGCGTTCCGTGAGAACGGCGGCAGCCGAGCCTTCGACGCCGTCGTCACGGCGGACGGGAACTACCTGCGCGGTGATCTCCTCGTGCTGTCGTGCGGGATCGGCGCCCGTACCGAGCTCGCGACCCTGGCCGGGCTCCGCACGGCGGCCGGCGTCGTCGTCGACGAGCAGCTCCGCTCCTGGAGCGACGAGGCCGTGTACGCGATCGGCGACTGCGCGCACGTCGTGCCCCGCACGGCCGAGAACGAGGCGCTCTCCCGGCTGCCGGGGGCGCCCTCCGGGCTCATCGGACCGGGATGGCGACAGGCGGCCTGGCTCGCCGCACGGCTCGCTGCCGAGGCTGCACGCATCCGGCACGACGACCCCGCCCCGATCGAGTCGGACGCCGTGGTCATGCTGAAGGACGACGACATCGACGTCGTCGCGGTCGGGGACGTCGACATCGAGCTCTGGGACCAGCCGCTCAGCGAAACGGAGCCGCTCCGGCACGTCGCGCAGTGGGCGGATCCGATGCACGGGCGCTACGTCAAGATGGTGACCCACGACGGTGTCCTCGACGCCTTCGCGTGCGTCGGGATGCCGCGCACGGCCGCAGAGCTCACCTTGCTGTACGACCGGCGCGGCGAGTTGCCGTCGGACCGCTCGCTGCTTCTGCGCCTGGACGGCGCCGACGAGATCTCCTCCGCCGCCGACGCGTTCGCCCCGACCGCCACGGTGTGCTCGTGCAACGGCGTGAGAGTGCAGCGCATCGCCGATTCGATCGCCGCGGGCAATGACACCGTGGCATGCCTCGGCCGCGACACCCGGGCCGGCACCGGATGCGGCGGCTGCAAGGGCCGTCTCGTCGACCTCATCGAGCGGTTCGCCGTGGCGGAGGCGGCGTCGGCATGAGCATCACGCCAAGCACGGACACGCACTGCCCGTACTGCGCTCTGCAGTGCGCCATGACGCTCTCCGCGCGAGCGGCGGACGCGCCCACCTCCGATCCGTCGACGACGGTGTCGGGGCGCGACTTCCCGACGAACCGCGGTGGTCTGTGCACGAAGGGCTGGACCTCCGCCTCGCTGCTGGACGCGCCGGACCGGTTGACGCACCCCCTCGTGCGCGGAGCGGACGGGACGCTCGCGGCGGCGTCGTGGGACGAGGCGCTCGATCTGGTCTCCACTCGGATCCGGTCGTTGCAGGCGGAGTCGGGCGCGGACGCGATCGGGGTGTTCGGCGGCGGCGGGCTGACCAACGAGAAGGCCTATCAGCTCGGCAAGTTCGCGCGCATCGCACTCGGCACGTCTCGCATCGACTACAACGGGCGCTTCTGCATGTCCTCCGCCGCAGCTGCTGCCAACCGCGCCTTCGGGATCGATCGCGGCCTGCCGTTCCCGCTCACGGACCTGGACGACGCATACACGGTGCTCCTGCTGGGATCGAACGTCGCCGACACCATGCCGCCGTTCCTGTCGCATCTGGCGGGGGTGCGCGCCGCCGGCGGACTGATCGTCGTCGATCCTCGGCGCAGCTCGACCGCGCGCCTCGCCGAGGGGGACCAGGGGATCCACGTCGCCCCTGCGCCGGGTACCGACCTGGAGCTGCTGCTGGGACTCACCCATATCGTCATCGCCGAGGGCCGGCACGACGCCGAGGCCGTCGCCCGATGGACCACCGGGTTCGACGAGCTGCGCCGCAGCGTGGCCGCATGGTGGCCGGCGCGGGTCCAGCAGGCGACGGGCGTGCCGGTGACCGTCCTCCGGCGGGTGGCGCGCCGCCTCGCATCCGGGCGCGAGACGTTCATCCTCACCGGACGCGGTGTCGAGCAGCACGCGGACGGCACGGACACCGCGACCGCCGCCATCAACCTGGCGCTGATCCTGGGTCTTCCTACCCGGCGGGGCAGCGGGTACGGCACCCTGACCGGTCAGGGCAACGGACAGGGCGGCCGCGAGCACGGGCAGAAGTGCGACCAGCTTCCCGGTTACCGCAGGATCACCGACCCCGACGCGCGTGCGCATGTCGCGGCGGTCTGGGGCGTCCCGGCCGACGCGATTCCCGGCCCAGGCCTGCCCGCCGTGCAGCTGCTCTCATCGATCGGGCGGCCCGACGGCATCCGGGCCCTCCTCGTCCACGGATCCAATCCCGTGATCTCAGCACCGGATGCCGGAGCAGTACGACAGCGTCTGTCAGCGCTCGACCTCCTCGTCGTGTGCGACATCTTCCGGTCCGAGACGGCGGAGCTCGCTGATGTCGTCCTCCCCGTCACGCAGTGGGCCGAGGAGGAGGGAACCATGACGAATCTGGAGGGCCGGGTGATCCGGCGCCGGAGAGCGGTGGAGCCGCCCGACGGCGTGCGCAGCGAGCTGTGGATCCTCGCCGAGCTGGCACGCCGTCTGGACGCGCCCGGCCGGTTCGACACCGACCCGGCGACGGTCTTCGACGAGCTCGCGCGTGCCTCGGCCGGCGGCATCGCGGACTACTCGGGACTCGACCACGCGGTCCTGGATGCCGGGACCGAGGCGTACTGGCCCTACCCGGCCGGCAGCCGTGGCACGCCGCGCCCGCTGCTGGACGGCTACCGCCACCCGGACGGTCGCGCACGCATCGTGGCCGTGACCGTGCGGAGGCGGCCGGAGGAGCCGGCCTCCGGCGACCGGCTCACGCTCATCACGGGACGACTGCTGGAGCACTACCAGTCGGGTGCGCAGACGCGTCGAGTGCCGGAGCTGATCGCCGCGCGTCCGGTCCTCGAGGCGACGGTGCATCCGTCCACCGCGGCCGACCGCGGACTGCGCGACGGGGACGAGGTCCTGCTCGAGAACGCCCGAGGCACGGTGACCGCGCGCGTGGCGACGAGTGCGGGGATCCGCCCGGACACCGTCTTCCTGCCGTTCCACTTTCCCGAGGACCGATCGGCCAACCTGCTGACCACATCGGCGACAGACCCGATCTCGGCCATGCCCGAGTTCAAGACCGCCGTCGTGCGGCTGCGGCCCGCGCAAGCACGCTGAGAGAGCGGATATCCCCGGCCCGTCTCGGCGTCCGGTCAGGACCCGCCGGGTAGACTCGATCGGTCCAGGTCAGGAGGAATCAGCATGCGGATCACGGGACTCGGCCACGCCGGGATGTTCATCGAGACGGTCGGCGGGAACATCATCTGCGACCCCGTACTCGGTCCCTCCTTCTTCGGATCCTGGTTCCCGTTCCCCGACAATCGCGGCCTCGACTGGGAACGGTACGGCCGCGACGCCGACTTCCTCTACATCTCGCACCGTCACCGCGACCACTTCGACCCGCGACTGCTCGAGCGCTACATCCGCAAGGACATCGAGGTGCTGCTGCCCGAGTACCCGACCGACGAGCTCGAGCAGGACATCCGTGCGCTCGGGTACACGAACATCACGTACGCGCCGGCGGGCCAGGTCATCGAGCGCGGTGGGACGAAGATCATGATCACGCCGCTGCGCGCTCCGAGCGACGGACCGATCGGCGACTCGTCGCTGAGCGTCGACGACGGCACCGGGTCGGTCCTGAACCAGAACGACTCCCACCCGCTGGATCTGGAGAAGCTGCTCGGCTTCGGCAAGCCGGACGCCTACTTCACGCAGGTCTCCGGCGCCATCTGGTGGCCGATGGTCTACGACCTGCCGCTGGACGCGAAGCAGAACTTCGCGCAGCTCAAGCGCGACGCGCAGAACAAGCGCGCGATGTACTACATCGAGAAGGTCGACGCCCCGCACGTGTTCCCGATGGCGGGTCCGCCCATGTTCCTGCGCGACGACCTGTTCGACTTCAACGGGTTCGGCCGCAACGGCGAGTCGATCTTCACCGACCAGAAGCAGTTCCTCGCCCACATGCGGGAGCTCGCCCCGCAGTACGACGGGCAGCTGTTCATCCCCGGTACCGTCGTGACAGTGGAGGCCGGCGAGGTCACGACCGAGCAGACCCTGTACACGGATGCCGAGATCGCGCACATCTTCGACGAGAAGTGGGATTACCTCGAGTCCCAGCGCGCGACGCGCCAGCAGGAGATCCAGGACGAGATCGCCACGCGCGCCGAGGTCATCCCGCCCGCCGAGATGCTCCAGGAGATCAAGGAGTGGTGGGAGCCGCTGCTGAAGAAGTCGCGCACGATCCGTCTCGGAGTCGGCGGCTGCGTCCGGTTCCGCATCGGTGAGCTGGACATGGTCGTCGACTTCCCGAAGGCGAAGGTGCGGGAGTACGCGGGGGAGGAGTGCATCTACTGGTACACGATCCCCGCCGACCTCGTGTCGACGAACATCCGCGACCACGAGATCGACTGGTCGAACTCGATCTTCCTGTCGATGCAGTTCTCGGTCGGCCGAAGCGGAAAGTTCAACGAGTTCCTCACGACGTTCCTCAAGTGCCTGTCGGTCGACCGCATCGAGTACGTCGAGAACTGGTATCAGGAGCAGACGGACCAGACCGAGGATGCCGAGATCGGCGACTGGGTCGTGCAGCGCCGCTGCCCGCACCTGCGCGCGGACCTCACGCGCACGGGGAAGATCGACGAGGACGGCGTGCTGACCTGCTCGATGCACGACTGGAAGTGGGATCTGAAGACCGGGCGATGCCTGTCCACGAGCGGTCACCCGATCCGCGCCGCCAGGATCGACGAGGTGACGGACGAGGCGCTGCGCCTGGGCGCGTAGCGTCCGCGTCATACCCGCTAGACTGAGATCACGAGCAACCTTTAACACCGTCCTGTGAGGCGGAGAAGGGAGCGGCGGATGAGCACGCGCACCGTGCTGCAGCAAGCCGATATCTCGCGGGCTCTGACCCGCATCGCGCACGAGATCCTGGAATCCAATCGCGGAGCGACCGATCTGGTCCTGCTGGGGATCCCCACCCGCGGTGTCGCCCTGGCCGAGCGCCTCGGAGCACTGATCCGCGACATCAGCCAGCAGCCGATCGCCGTCGGCGCGCTCGATGTCACGCTCTTCCGGGACGACCTCTCCCGCAACCCCACCCGGTCTCCGCATCCGACGGAGATCCCCGCGGGGGGCATCGACGGCAAGACCGTCGTGCTGGTCGACGACGTCCTCTTCTCCGGACGCAGCATCCGCGCCGCCCTGGACGCCATCCAGTCGATCGGCCGTCCCGCGGTCGTCCGGCTCGCGATCCTTGTGGACCGCGGTCACCGCGAGCTCCCGATCCGCCCGGACTTCGTCGGCAAGAACATCCCCTCTTCGCGGCAGGAGCGCGTCAACGTGCGCCTGTTCGAGTACGACGGCGCAGAGGAGGTGACGATCGAGGCATGAGGCACCTGCTCGACACCCAGACCCTGGACCGCGCCTCGGCGCTGAGGATCCTCGACGTCGCCGAGGACATGTCCGACACCCAGTCCCGCGAGGTCAAGAAGCTCCCGACTCTGCGCGGCAAGACGGTCGTGAACCTCTTCTTCGAGGACTCGACCCGCACGCGCATCTCGTTCGAGGCGGCCGCGAAGCGCCTGTCAGCCGACGTCATCAACTTCGCCGCCAAGGGGTCGAGCGTCTCGAAGGGCGAGAGCCTGAAGGACACCGCGCAGACCCTGCAGGCCATGGGCGCCGACGCCGTCGTCATCCGGCACGGCGCGTCCGGAGCCCCGCGGACGCTCGCCACGAGCGGCTGGATCACCGCCGGTGTGGTCAACGCCGGGGACGGGACGCACGAGCATCCCACGCAGGCGCTGCTGGACGCCTTCACGATCCGCAAGCGCCGGCACGGCGCGGACAGCCGGGGACGCGATCTCTCCGGCATCCGCGTGGTCATCGTCGGCGACGTGCTGCACTCGCGCGTGGCGCGATCGAACGTCTGGCTGCTGACGACGCTCGGCGCCGACGTGACGCTGGTGACCCCGCCGACGCTGATCCCGCAGAACGTGACGCAGTGGCCGGTGCGGGTGCGCTACGACCTCGACGAAGCCCTCGCCGAGGGACCGGATGCCGTCATGATGCTGCGCATCCAGCTGGAGCGCATGAACGCGGCGTATTTCCCGAGTGAGCGGGAGTATTCCCGTCGGTGGGGACTGGACGCCGTGCGTTCGGCAGGGCTGCCGGACGGTAGCATTGTGATGCACCCGGGACCCATGAACCGGGGCCTCGAGATCTCTTCCGAGGCCGCCGATTCCCCCCGCTCCACTGTGCTCGAGCAGGTCGCGAACGGCGTCTCGGTGCGAATGGCGGTGCTCTACCTGCTGCTGGCCGGAGAGCGCGAAGACGAACGAGGGGAAGTGAAGTGAGCCAGACCCTCGTCATCGCAGGCGTCCAGCTGCTCGGGCGCGAAAGCGCCGACATCGTGATCGAGGACGGCGTGATCGCCGAGATCGGCAGCGGCCTGAGCCGCGCCGGCGCCCGCACGATCGATGCAGAAGGACTCGTCGCGCTGCCCGGGCTCGTCGATCTGCACACACACCTGCGCGAACCCGGCTACGAGGCGTCCGAGACCGTCCTCACCGGCACACGTGCCGCCGCGGCCGGCGGCTTCACGGCCGTGTTCGCGATGCCGAACACCTCACCGGTCGCCGACTCGGCGGGCGTCGTCGAGCAGGAGCTGGCGCTGGGCGAGGCCGCGGGCTACGCGACCGTGCAGCCGATCGGCGCCGTCACCGTCGGGCAGAAGGGCGAACGTCTCGCCGAGCTTGGTGCGATGGCGTCCTCGCGCGCCCAGGTGCGCGTCTTCAGCGACGACGGGTTCTGCGTGTGGGACTCGTTGATCATGCGCCGAGCGCTGGAATACGTGAAGAGCTTCGACGGCGTGATCGCTCAGCACGCGCAGGACCCCCGCCTCACCGAAGGCGCGCAGATGAACGAGGGCTCCGTGTCAGCGGAGCTCGGTCTCGCAGGCTGGCCCGCGGTCGCCGAGGAGTCGATCATCGCGCGCGACGTGCTGCTCGCCGAGCACGTCGGCTCGCGCCTGCATGTCTGCCACCTCTCCACGGCCGGCTCCGTGGACATCATCCGCTGGGCCAAGAAGCGCGGCATCGCCGTCACCGCCGAGGTCACGCCGCACCACCTGCTGTTGACCGACGAGCTCGTGCGCGGCTACGACGCCCGGTACAAGGTCAACCCGCCGCTGCGGCGTGAGGAGGACGTGCTCGCGGTCCGCGAGGGCCTCGCGGACGGCACGATCGACATCGTCGCCACCGACCACGCTCCGCACCCGAGCGAGAACAAGGCCTGCGAGTGGCAGGCTGCAGCCAACGGCATGGTGGGACTGGAGAGCGCGCTGCGGGTCGTCCACCAGTCGATGGTCGACACCGGCCTGCTGGACTGGTCCGACGTGGCGCGCGTCCTGAGCACGGCGCCGGCGCGTATCGGCAGGCTCGACGGATTCGGCGCGCTCGAAGCGGGCGCCCCGGCGAACGTGACACTGTACGACCCGTCCGTCCCCGGCGTCTTCACCGAGGCCGACCTGCACGGGCGCAGCGTCAACTCGCCATACCTGGGGCGCGAGCTGCCCGGACGCGTGCAGTGGACGATCCACCGCGGCGTCCCCACGGTCGCCGACGGGACGCTGGTCGAGGAGCTGGCCCGGTGACGCGGGAGATCCTGTTCCTGGTCACGGGACTCATCGCGCTCGGCATCCTGCTCGTCATGTTCTTCGCCTGGCGACGACGACTGCGCCGCGACGCCGGCCTGTCGGCGCCGCTGGGCGTCCCCGAGCACGCCGAGGTCCGCGCGCGCCACGAGGTGCTCTACGTCTCGACCACCCGGCACGACGAGCCGCTCGAGAGGCTGGCGATCACGCCACTGGCGTACCGCGCCCGCGGAGAGCTCGCCGTGACCGACCGCGGTGTCGCGCTGTGCCTGGACGGGGCACCGACCGTGTTCCTCGCGAAGGACCGCCTCCAGGCCGTCGACCGCGCTACCGTCACGATCGATCGGGTGGTCGAACCCGGCGGCCTCGTCAAGCTCGTGTGGGACGTCGCCGACGCCCACCCGGTCGACTCCTACCTCCGCCTCACCGAAGGCGACCCTCAGAACCTCATCTCCGAACTGCGGCCGCTCATCGCGGCCCCCAAGACGGGAGCCTCGTCATGACCCATCTTCCCGATCCCGCCGTCCTCGTCCTCGAGGACGGCTCCCGCCACCCGGGACGCGCATACGGCGCCCGCGGCACCACTCTGGGCGAGGTCGTCTTCGCCACCGGCATGTCCGGATACCAGGAGACGCTCACCGACCCGTCGTACGCCGGTCAGATCGTCCTGCAGACCGCGCCGCACATCGGCAACACCGGCATGAACGACGAGGACCCCGAGTCGCGTCGCATCTGGGTGTCCGGGTACATCGTCCGCGACCCCTCGCGGGTCGTGTCGAACTGGCGCGCGACCTCCTCGCTCGACGACACCCTGGAGCGCGACGGCATCGTCGGCATCAGCGGCATCGACACCCGCGCGATCACCCGCGTGCTGCGCTCGGCCGGATCCATGCGCGGCGGCATCTTCTCCGGCGACGCGGCGTCGCTGGACGCCGACGAGCAGCTGCGCATCGTCCGCGAGGCGCCGCAGATGGCCGGTCAGAACCTGTCGGCCGAGGTGTCGGTCGCGGTCGCGGCGGTGACGCCCGCGGTGGGGGAGAAGATCGGCAACCTCGCCGTCCTCGATCTCGGCGTCAAGCAGGCCACCCTGAACAACCTCGCCGAACGCGGTTTCGAGGTCCACGTGCTGCCGCAGAACTCGTCGTTCGCGGACATCACGGCCATCGACCCGGTCGCCGTCTTCTACTCCAACGGCCCAGGGGATCCTTCGGCCTCCGACGCTCAGGTCGCCGTCTTGCGCGAGGTGCTGGACGCCAAGCTGCCCTACTTCGGCATCTGCTTCGGCAACCAGCTCTTCGGGCGGGCGCTCGGTCTCGGCACCTACAAGCTGACGTTCGGCCACCGCGGAATCAACCAGCCGGTGCGCGACAAGGCGACCGGGCGCGTCGAGATCACCGCGCACAACCACGGCTTCGCCGTCGACGCCCCGATCGAGGGCGTCTTCGACAGCCCGGCCGGATACGGCCAGGTCGAGGTCAGCCATGTCGGTCTCAACGACGACGTCGTCGAGGGTCTGCGCGCCCTCGACATCCCGGCGTTCTCCGTGCAGTACCACCCCGAGGCCGCCGCAGGCCCGCACGACGCCAACTATCTCTTCGATCGCTTCCGCGACCTGGTCGTCGCCAACCAGAAGGACTCCGAGTAATGCCCAAGCGCGACGACATCTCCTCCGTTCTCGTCATCGGATCCGGCCCGATCGTCATCGGCCAGGCCTGCGAGTTCGACTACTCCGGAACCCAGGCCTGCCGCGTGCTGCGCGAGGAGGGCGTCCGGGTGATCCTGGTCAACTCCAATCCGGCCACGATCATGACGGACCCCGACTTCGCCGACGCGACCTACATCGAGCCGATCACCCCCGAGGTCATCGAGACGATCATCGCCAAGGAGCGGCCGGACGCCATCCTGCCGACGCTCGGCGGCCAGACCGCGCTGAACGCGGCCATGGCGCTGGACAAGGCCGGCATCCTCGAGAAGTACGACGTCGAGCTCATCGGGGCCAAGGTCGAGGCCATCGAGAAGGGCGAGGACCGCCAGATCTTCAAGCAGCTCGTCCTGGACGCCGGCGCGGACGTCGCCGCCTCCGTCATCTGCCACAGCATGGACGAGCTGCTGGCGGGCGCCGAGAAGCTGGGCTATCCGCTCGTCGTCCGGCCCAGCTTCACGATGGGCGGACTCGGATCCGGGTTCGCGTACGACGAGGAGGACCTGCGCCGCATCGGCGGGGCCGGCCTGCACGACTCGCCGACCAACGAGGTGCTCCTGGAAGAGTCCATCCTGGGCTGGAAGGAGTACGAGCTCGAGCTCATGCGCGACACGGCCGACAACACGGTCGTCGTCTGCTCGATCGAGAACGTGGACCCCGTCGGCGTGCACACCGGCGACTCCATCACGGTCGCCCCGGCGCTGACGCTCACGGACCGCGAGTACCAGAAGCTGCGCGACATCGGCATCGACATCATCCGCGCGGTGGGCGTGGACACCGGCGGCTGCAACATCCAGTTCGCGGTGAACCCCGAGAACGGCCGGATCATCGTGATCGAGATGAACCCGCGCGTCTCGCGCTCCAGCGCCCTGGCGTCCAAGGCGACCGGATTCCCGATCGCGAAGCTGGCCGCCAAGCTCGCACTCGGCTACCGCCTGGACGAGATCCCCAACGACATCACGGGCGTGACGCCCGCGAGCTTCGAGCCGACGCTCGACTACGTGGTCGTCAAGGTGCCGCGCTTCGCGTTCGAGAAGTTCCCTGCCGCGGATCCGACGCTGACGACGACCATGAAGTCGGTCGGCGAGGCCATGGCCATCGGGCGCAACTACGCCACGGCCCTGCAGAAGGCCCTGCGCTCCCTCGAGAAGCGCGGCTCCAGCTTCCACTGGGGCGCCGAGGACCGGACCGTCGAAGAGCTCCTGGAGATCGCGAAGACGCCGACCGACGGCCGCATCGTGGTGCTGCAGCAGGCGCTGCGCAAGGGCGCCACGATCGAGCAGGCCTTCGAGGCCACCGCGATCGATCCGTGGTTCCTCGACCAGATCGTGCTGATCAACGAGGTCGCCGAGATCGTCCGCACCGCGCCCGAGCTGGACGCCGCGACGCTGCGCTACGCCAAGGAGCACGGCTTCTCCGACGCCCAGCTCGCCGAGCTCCGCGGCGTCGCGGAGGCCGAGATCCGGGGCGTGCGCCACGGCCTGGGCATCCGTCCGGTCTACAAGACGGTCGACACCTGCGCCGGCGAGTTCCCGGCGCTGACGCCGTACCACTACTCGAGCTATGACTCCGAGACCGAGGTCGCTCCGTCCGAGCGCACCAAGGTCGTCATCATCGGGTCCGGCCCGAACCGGATCGGCCAGGGCGTCGAATTCGACTACTCGTGCGTGCACGCGTCCTTCGCGCTGTCGGATGCCGGGTACGAGACCGTCATGGTCAACTGCAACCCGGAGACCGTCTCCACCGACTACGACACCAGCGACCGGCTCTACTTCGAGCCGCTGACCCTCGAGGACGTCCTCGAGGTGCTGGATGCCGAGGCCGCCAGCGGAACCATCCTGGGCGTCGTCTGCCAGCTGGGCGGCCAGACGCCGCTCGGACTCGCTAAGGGCATCGAGGCCGCCGGCTACACCGTGCTCGGCACGAGCCCCGCCGCGATCGACATCGCCGAGGAGCGCGAGCTGTTCTCGCGGCTGCTCGACGACGCCGGCCTCGTGGCACCGCGGCACGGCACGGCCACCGACGTGGACGGCGCGGTCGCGATCGCCGAGGAGATCGGTTACCCGGTCCTGGTGCGTCCGAGCTTCGTGCTGGGCGGACGCGGCATGGAGATCGTGTACGACACCGCGAGCCTGCGCGACTACTTCGTCCGCACGGCGGGCGAGGTCGTGATCGAGCCGGGCAAGCCGCTGCTCGTCGACCGGTTCCTCGACGATGCGATCGAGCTCGACGTGGACGCGCTGTACGACGGCCACGAGCTGTACATCGGCGGCGTCATGGAGCACCTCGAGGAGGCCGGCATCCACTCCGGGGACTCGAGCTGCACCCTGCCGCCCGTCTCCCTCGGCCGCAGCGACATCGACCGCGTCCGCAAGGCCACGCTCGCGATCGCCGAGGGCGTCGGAGTGCGCGGTCTGCTGAACGTTCAGTTCGCCATCAGCGCCGGTGTCCTTTACGTCATCGAAGCCAACCCGCGTGCCAGCCGGACCGTCCCGTTCGTCTCCAAGGCGCTCGGCATCCCGCTCGCCAAGGCGGCCAGCCGCATCATGGCCGGCGCCACGATCGCCGAGCTGAAGGGCGAGCAGCTGCTCCCCGCCGAGGACGGCTCGCAGGTCCCGCTCGACGCGCCGGTCGCCGTCAAGGAGGCTGTGCTGCCGTTCAAGCGGTTCCGGACGCGCGACGGCAAGACCGTCGACTCGGTGCTCGGTCCGGAGATGCGCTCGACCGGCGAGGTCATGGGGATCGACAAGGACTTCCCGACGGCGTTCGCGAAGAGCCAGGCGGCGGCATACGGCGGCCTGCCGACCTCGGGGACCGTGTTCATCTCCGTCGCGGACGCCGACAAGCGCGCCGTGATCCTGCCCGCACACCGGCTGCGCCAGCTCGGCTTCACGCTCGTCGCGACCGAGGGGACCGCCGAGATCCTGTCGCGCAACGGCATCCCCGTGACGGTCGTGGCGAAGTACAGCGAGACCCAGGACAGCGGGGAGCGCAACATCGTCGACCTGATCAATGACGGCGAGATCGACATCGTCGTGAACACGCCCTCGGGAGGTGCGGCCCGGGCTGACGGCTACGAGATCCGCGCCGCGGCCGTCGCGGCGGACAAGGCCCTGTTCACGACCATGGCCGTGCTCGGCGCGGCCGTCAGCGGCATGGATGCCCTCGGCGAGGGCTTCGCGGTCCGAAGCCTCCAGGAGTACGCCCTCGATCGGAAGCAGGGCCTGTGATCACGAGCTTCGGGGAGCGCGCCAGAGCGGCGCTGGCCGAGTACGGTCCGCTGTGCGTGGGCATCGACCCGCATGCGGCACTGCTCGACGCGTGGGCCCTGCCGCAGAGCGCACGCGGCGCTCGGGAGTTCGGTCTGCGCACGGTCGCGGCCGCCGCCGGACTGGTCGGCGTCGTGAAGCCGCAGGTGTCGTTCTTCGAGCGCTTCGGATCCGCCGGATTCGCGGCCCTCGAGGACGTGCTCTCCGAGGCGCGCTCGGCCGGGCTGATCACGATCGCCGACGCCAAGCGCGGAGACATCGGAACGACCATGGACGCGTACGCCGCCGCGTGGTTCACCCCCGGGTCCCCGCTCGAGGCCGATGCGCTCACGGTCAACCCGTACCTCGGCGTGGGCGCGCTGGACAGCACGTTCGCCCTGGCCGCGCGCCACGGCAAGGGCACGTTCGTGCTCGCCGCGACGAGCAATCCGGATGCCGCGCCCGTGCAGCGGGCGACGGGCGCCGAGAGCCGGACCGTGTCCGCAGCTGTCGTCGCGGCGGTGTCCGAGCGGAACGCCGCGGAGGCGCGGGACGGCGAATGGGGGAGCAACGGTTTCGTCGTCGGCGCCACCGTCGACTGGCAGTCCGCGGGACTGGCACCGTTCACTCCGCCCGCGCCGATCCTCGGCCCCGGTTTCGGTGCGCAGGGTGCGGGTCCCGCCGATCTGCTCGCCCGCTACGGCGCCGCCGCGGGACAGGTGATCGCGAGCGAGAGCCGCAGCATCCTCTCGGCCGGCCCCGACGGACTCGCCCAGGCGATCTCGGCGGCCGCCGAGCGCTACCGGGAGGTGCTCCGTGGCTGACAAGCGCGCCGTTCCCGAGGTCGATCGCGTCGCTGCCGCTCACCGTGCGGTGGAGCGCCGCCGCGCCAGGGCAGCCATGAAGCGCGACCTGACCACGCGCGTCGTCGCTCCGCAGTCCGTCCTGGCGGAGGCGATCGCGGATCCGGACTCCGTGGCGGGATCGTTCCGCGTCACCGACTTCCTCCTCGCCCTCCCGGCGATCGGGGTCGGAAAGCGCGACCGGATCCTCGAGGAGCTGCACATCTCGCCCGTGAAGCGGCTCGGCGGTCTCGGCATCCGTCAGCGCGACGTGCTCGCCGCCTGGCTCGACCGCCGCTTCCCGCCGCACCGCCCGCGCGCCGGGCGCAGCAGGCTGCTCGTGCTCGCCGGTCCCACCGCGGTCGGCAAGGGGACCGTCGCGGCGCACATCCGGGAAGCGCATCCCGAGATCCACCTGTCGGTGTCCGCGACGACACGCGCTCCGCGCCCCGGCGAGGTCGACGGCGTGCACTACTACTTTGTCTCCGACGACGAGTTCGATCGGCTCATCGCCGACGGCGAGCTCCTGGAGTACGCCGTAGTGCACAACCGCAGCCGGTACGGGACACCGCGCAGGCCGATCGACGAGGCTCTCGCGGCCGGAAAGACGGTTCTTCTCGAGATCGATCTGCAGGGCGCACGGCAGGTGCGCGCGGCCGAGCCGTCCGCCACGCTGATCTTCCTGCTGCCGCCCTCCTGGGACGAGCTGGTGCACAGACTGGTCGGTCGCGGCACGGAGGACGAGGAGGAGCGGACACGCCGCCTGCGCACCGCGAAGGTCGAACTGGCGGCCCAGAGCGAGTTCGATTACCTCATTGTGAACGAGGATGTCTCCTCGGCGGCCCGCGAGGTCGTAGAATTGTCCGAGGCGACTGCGCGCTGAGCATCGTCGCGCGCCCGCCGATTCGACTTCGCGACGAACCCGTCGCCTGATCTGGAGGTCCCACCATGGCCGGACACCACACCAACGGCATCATCGATCCGCCCATCGACAACCTGCTCGACCGCGTCGAGTCGAAGTACGAACTGGTCATCTACGCGGCCAAGCGCGCGCGCCAGATCAACGACTACTACTCCGACCTGCACGAGGGCAACCTCTTCGACAACGTCGGTCCGCTCGTGGACTCGTCGGTCGAGGACAAGCCGCTCACGATCGCGCTCCACGAGATCAACGAGGACAAGCTGCGCATCCGTCACGCCGAGTAAGAGCGCGACAGCCTTCATGACCGCTCTGCGCCTGTTCACGTCCGAATCCGTCACCGAGGGCCACCCGGACAAGATCTGCGACCAGATCTCCGACAGCATCCTCGACGGCCTCATCGCCAAGGACCCCGGCTCGCGCGTCGCGGTGGAGACCCTCGTCACCACCGGCCTCGTGCACGTCGCGGGAGAGATCCGCACCGAGGCGTACGTCGACATCCCCACGATCGTCCGCCAGGTCGTCAACGGGATCGGCTACACCTCCAGCGACACCGGATTCGACGGCGACTCGTGCGGCGTCAGCGTGTCTGTGGGGGAGCAGTCCACCGACATCGCGCACGGCGTCGACCAGGCGCAGGAGCACCGCGACGGCAGCTCCACCGAGGAGCGCGACGGTCTGGGCGCGGGGGACCAGGGCATCATGTTCGGGTTCGCCACGAACGAGACCCCGCAGCTCATGCCGATGGCGGGCTGGACCGCGCACCGCATCGCGGAGCGCCTCACCGAGGTGCGCCGGTCGGGTCTCCTGCCGTACCTGCGGCCGGACGGCAAGACGCAGGTCACCCTCGGCTACGACGGCTTCACCCCGAAGACGGTCGACGCCGTCGTCCTGTCCACACAGCACCACCCGGACATCTCGCAGGAGGAGCTGAAGGCGCAGGTGCGCGAGCACGTCATCGACCCGGTCCTCGCCTCCACCGGGCTCGACATCCCGGCGGAGCTCACGTACTACATCAACCCGGCGGGCCCGTTCGTCACAGGCGGACCCAAGGGGGATGCGGGCCTCACCGGCCGCAAGATCATCATCGACACCTACGGCGGTGCGGCACGCCATGGGGGCGGCGCGTTCAGCGGCAAGGACCCCTCGAAGGTCGACCGCTCCGGCGCCTACGCCATGCGCTGGGTGGCCAAGAACGCGATCGCCGCGGGACTGGCCGACCGCATCGAGGTGCAGGTGGCCTATGCGATCGGCGTCGCGCGTCCGGTCGGACTGTACGTTGAGACCTTCGGAACCGGCACCGTGGACGACGAGGTGATCACGAAGGCGATCACCGACGTCTTCGACCTGCGCCCGCAGGCCATCATCGAGGAGCTCGATCTGCTGCGCCCGATCTACGCGCAGACCGCCGCCTATGGCCACTTCGGTCGTGAGCTGCCGGACTTCACCTGGGAGCGAACCGACCGCGCCGATCAGCTGCGCCGCGCCGCCGGGCTCTGATGGCCCGCGAGAGCCGGCGCATCGCGCGCGTGCTCCTGGACTCGCCGCTGCCCCAGCTGGACCGGCTCTTCGACTACGCCCTGCCGGAGGAGCTGGGGGAGGTCTCGCCCGGAGTGCGCGTCAAGGTACCGCTTCGCACCGCGGGCCGCGTCGTCGACGGCTTCATCGTCGAGATCGCCGCCGAGGACGATGCGGACAGGCCGCTGTCCGAGGTCGACGGCGTCGTCTCGGATGTCCCGGTGCTCACGGACGCGCTGTACCGGCTCGCTCGACGCACGGCCGATCGCGCGGCCGGATCTGCCTCCGACATCCTGCGGCTGGCGATCCCGAAACGCCAGGTCCGCGTCGAGAAGGCCTGGGCGCAGGATGCCGCGACCCCAGTGCCGAAGCCCGAGGCCCTCGAAGCGGCCGGTGTCGTGATAGACGGCTACGCCGGTCTCGCCGAGGTCCTCGCCGACGGCGGCCGCGCCGCAATCGAGGCGATCCCAGCCCTGGACGACGGAGTGCCGGCCTGGACGACGCTCGTCGCGGCGGCCGCAGTGCGCACCCTCGCGGCCGGCCGCTCCAGCGTGATCGTCGTACCCGACCACCGCGACCTGGATCGCGCGGTCGCCGCCCTGGAGAAGATGCTTCCCGACGGCGCACTCGTGCGCCACGACGCGAGGCAGGCCAATCCGGATCGCTACCGTGCGTTCCTGCGCACGCTCGAGGACGCTCCGTGCGTCGTCATCGGCAATCGCTCCGCCGTGTACGCGCCGGTGCGCGCCGGCCTCGTCGTGATCTGGGACGACGGAGATCCGCTGCTGTCCGAGCCGCTGGCACCCTACGTGCACGCGCGCGACGCCGCACTGCTGCGGCAGGAGCAGGAGGGCAGTGCGCTGCTGTTCGCCGGGCACACGCGCACGAGCGACGTGGAGCGCCTCGTCCAACTCGGCTGGCTGCAGGACGTCCGTGCGGTCCGACGCGTCCTGCCTCGTGTCCAGCTGAGCACGCCCCAGGAACTCGAGCAGGGCGGCGCACGGATGCCGTCGAGTGCCTTCCGCTCCGCTCGCTCCGCAGCCGCCGAAGGACCCGTCCTCGTGCAGGTGGCCCGCCCCGGGTTCGCGCCGTCGCTCGTCTGCGCCGACTGCCGACGGCCCGCCCGCTGCCCCCAGTGCGCGGGGCCGCTCGGCGCACGGAACCGGGGCGCGGTGCCCGTGTGCGGCTGGTGCGGCCGCTCCGCGCGCACCTGGACGTGCCCGGAGTGCTCCTCGACGCGGCTGCGGCTGGCGTCCTCGGGAAGCGAGCGCACGGCTGACGAACTGGGACGCGCATTCCCCGGCATCCGCGTCATCGTGGCGGACGGCGCGCACCCCGTCGAGCGGGTCGACGACAAGCCGTGCCTGGTCGTCGCCACCCGCGGAGCCGAGCCCCTCGCTGAGGGGGGATACCGTGCGGTCGTGCTGCTGGACGGACCGCGGATGCTTCAGGCCCCGGATCTGCGCATCGGCGAGTCCTGCCTGCGCTGGTGGTCGAACGCCGCGGCTCTCGCGGCGCCGGGGGCGCCGGTGCACCTCGTCGGCATCTCGGGTCCCGCTGCCCTCGCCCTCGCGACCTGGACGCAGCCGGGATACGCCCGCGGCGAGCTGGAGACGCGCGCGCCGCTGCACATGCCGCCGACCGTCCGCGTCGCACAGGTCGAGGGGACCTCGGCCTCGGTGCGCGCAGCGGTCGAGTCGCTGCGCGCGATCGGCCTGCCGCCCGACGCCGTCCTCGGCCCCGTCCCGGTCGCGGACGGCGAGGGTCGCGTCCGCGCGCTGGTGCGTTTCGAATACGGCGCCGGGCCCGCGGTGGCGAGCACGCTGCGGGCGCAGGTCATCGCCGACGCCGTGCAGCGCCGACGCGGCCGGGGACGCCCGGCGAAGGCCACGCTCGGCGTGCGTCTCGATATCCTCGAACCTGAGATCTGATCCCCCCGGAGAACCTTCATGCGCCTCGTCTTCGCCGGCACGCCCGCCGTCGCCGTCCCCACCCTGCGGCTGCTCGCATCCCAGCACGAGGTCGCGGCCGTCATCACGCGCCCGGACGCTCCGCTCGGGCGCAAGCGCGTCCTGACCCCCTCGCCGGTCGCCGCGGCAGCTGAGGAACGGGGTCTCGAGGTCATCAAGGCCGCCCGCCTGGACGCCGACGTCACGGAGCGCATCTCCGCACTGGCGCCGGAGCTGGGCGTGATCGTCGCCTATGGCGGACTGGTGCGCGAACCCCTGCTCTCCACCCCGGAGCACGGATGGATCAACCTGCACTTCTCCCTGTTGCCCGCGTGGCGCGGCGCCGCGCCGGTCCAGCGTGCTCTCATCGCCGGGGACGACGTCCTCGGGGCGAGCGTGTTCCAGCTCGTCCCGGAGCTCGATGCCGGCGATGTGTACGACTCCCGCGTGATCGACGTCCCGCACGACGCCACCGCGGACGTCGCCCTCGACGCCCTCGCCGAGTCCGGCGCGCCGCTCACCGCGGAGGTCGTGGCCTCGATCGCCGCGGGGTCCGCGTCCCCGCAGCCGCAGTCCGGCACCGTCACGCTCGCCCCGAAGCTCTCTCTCTCCGACGGGCTGCTCGACTTCACCCGCCCGTTCACGGAGGTCTACGCCCGGTTGCGCGGTGTCACCCCTGAACCGGGGGCGCACACGACCGTCGACGGCGCCCGGTTGAAGATCCTCGCGGCGGAGCCGGCATCCGGTGACGAGAGACCCGCGCCCGGGGTCATGACGGGGACGAAGCACGCCGTCCTCATCGGCACGGCCACGGACCCCCTGGCGGTGACCAGGGTCCAGCCTGCGGGAAAGCCGGGCATGGCCGCGGCCGACTGGTGGCGGGGACGGCGCGAGGGCGAGAGCACGGTGGCGGGATCATGAATGACCGGCGCTCCTCCCGACGGCCCACCCGGCCAGGCGGGCGCCCGCAGCCGGACCGCTCAGTGCAACCGGCGAGGCGGGTCGCGTACGACGTGATCCGCGCCGTGTCCGAATCGGATGCCTACGCGAATCTCCTCCTTCCCGCCGCGATCGCCGAGGCCGGTCTCGGCCCGCAGGACGCGAGCCTCGCCACGGAGCTCACCTACGGAACGCTCCGCCGTCGCGGCACGTACGACGCGATCATCGCGGAAGCGGCCGGACGCGACACGGCGGACATCGACCCGGGCGTGCTCGACGCCCTGCGGCTCGGTGCCCACCAGCTGCTCGCCACCCGGGTGGCCTCTCATGCCGCGGTGAACGAGTCCGTGAACCTCGCCGCGTCCGGCAGCAGGGGCGCCGCGGGCTTCGCCAACGCCGTGCTGCGCCGCATCGCTCGCGACACTCCGGGGGAGTGGGACGAGCGGATCGCGCGCCAGGCGCGGTCGGACGACGAACGCCTCGGGCTGCGCGCGGCGCACCCGGTATGGGTCATCCGTGCCCTGCGTCGGGCACTCGCGGCCGAAGACCGGATCGACGAGCTGGACGCGCTGCTGGAGGCGGACAACGCCTCTCCTGAGGTGACGCTCGCGGCGCTCCCCGGCCTCGCCGAACCGGCGGAGCCGCGGCGCCCGTACGCTCCGACGGCCTTCGGCGCCCCGGGCGGCGATCCGCGCGCCTACCTGGCGGAGTCGGGCGGCACCGTCCGCGTGCAGGACGAGGGCTCCCAGCTCGTCGCCCTGGCGCTCACCGCGGCGACTCCGGTCGACGAGGGGGAGCAGTGGCTCGACCTGTGCGCCGGACCGGGAGGCAAGACCGCACTGCTGGCGGCGATCGCCCACGCGCACGGCGCACGGCTGGAGGCGAACGAAGTCGTCCCTGCCAGGGCCGGCCTCGTCCGCAACGCCCTGCGGCCCCTGCCGATCGACGTGCCGGTCCACGAGGAGGACGGCCGCCTCTTCGCGGCCGCGCGTCCCTCGACGTTCGACCGCATCCTCGTCGACGCCCCGTGTACGGGTCTCGGAGCTCTCCGCCGACGTCCCGAGGCGCGCTGGCGCAAGACCCCGACGGACATCGCCGAGCTGACAGCGCTGCAGGAGGAGTTGCTGCTCGCCGCCGTGGAGGCGCTGCGCCCCGGGGGCGTCGTCGCCTATGCGACATGCTCCCCGCACCTCGCCGAGACCACCGGAGTGGTGTCCGAGGTGCTCCGCGTGCGGGACGACCTCGTCGAGCTCGACGCCAGGGCCGTGATGTCCGGGCTCAGCCGCTCGCCGATCGACCTCGCCTCCGACGGCACCGGTCGCGTGCAGCTGTGGCCGCACCGGCACGGTACCGACGCCATGTTCCTCGCGCTACTGCAGCGCACCGAGAAGGGATCCCGATGACCGAGCTGCCCCGCGCCCCGCGCATCAACCCGAGCATCCTCGCCGCCGACTTCGTCAACATGCAGGCGGAGCTGGCCCGGATCGCCACGGCCGACTTCGTGCACGTCGACGTCATGGACAATCACTTCGTCCCGAACCTCACGTTCGGGCCGCAGATGGTCGAGCGCATCCAGGCGACGAGTCCCGTGCCGCTCGATGTGCATCTGATGATCAGCGACCCGGACCGCTGGGCGCCCGGATACGCCGAGCTCGGCGCGGCGAGCGTCACCTTCCACCTCGAGGCCGCTGCGGACCCGATCGCCCTCGCACGCCGGCTGCGCGCGATCGGCGCACGTGCCGGGGTCGCGATCAAGCCGGGGACGGCGGGGGAGCGGCTGTACGACGTGCTCGACGAGTTCGATCAGATCCTCGTCATGACCGTCGAGCCGGGATTCGGCGGACAGGGGTTCCTTCCCGAGACGATGCCCAAGCTGCGCTCTCTCGTCGACGAGGCCCGCAGGCGCGGCTCCGACGTGTGGTTCCAGGTGGACGGAGGGATCTCCGCCGCCACGATCGATCAGGCCGCCGCGGCCGGGGCCGACACCTTCGTCGCGGGCTCCGCCGTGTACGGCGCCGAGAACGTCGAGGCGGCGATCAGCGGGCTCAGGGACCTCGCGCGAGCCGCTAGCCTGGAATCGTGAAGACTTTCGACGAGCTGTTCGCCGAGCTCCGCGTCAAGGCCGAGACCCGCCCAGAGGGATCCGGCACCGTCGCCGAGCTCGACGGGGGCGTGCACACGATCGGCAAGAAGATCGTCGAGGAGGCCGCCGAGGTCTGGATGGCGTCGGAGTACGAGTCCGACGAGGCGGCGGCGGAGGAGATCTCCCAGCTGCTCTACCACGTGCAGGTGATGATGATCGCGAAGGGGCTCAGCCTTCAGGACGTGTACCGACATCTCTGATGCGCCCCGTCCCACCGCTCTCCTGAACCGAAAGACCCCCATGCTGCGCATCGCTGTTCCCAACAAGGGCTCGCTGTCCGAGACCGCCGCCGAGATGCTCGCGGAGGCCGGCTACGCCGGTCGGCGCGACTCCAAGACCCTGCACGTGATCGACGCCGAGAACGACGTCGAGTTCTTCTTCCTCCGCCCCCGCGACATCGCGACCTACGTCGCATCCGGCGCGCTGGACGTCGGCATCACCGGACGCGACCTGCTCAAGGACGTGCCCCAGCAGGCGCGCGAGATCCAGGCCCTCGGCTTCGCCCACTCCACGTTCCGCTTCGCTGCCCCGCCGGGTGCGTTCCGCGGCATCGAGGACCTCGCGGGCGTCCGCGTGGCCTCGGCGTATCCGGGACTCGTCGACGCATTCCTCCGCGAGCACGGCGTCGAGGCGGAGCTCGTCCCGCTGGACGGCGCGGTCGAGTCCGCCGTGCGCCTGGGCGTCGCCGACGCCATCGCCGACGTCGTCGAGACCGGGACCACGCTGCGGCAGGCGGGCCTGGAGATCTTCGGCCCGGTCATCATCGAGTCCGAGGCCGTTCTCATCAGCCGCCCAGGGGATGCCGAGGGCACCGAGACGCTCCTCCGTCGTCTGCGCGGCGTCATCGTGGCCCGCCGCTACGTGCTGCTGGACTACGACCTGCCGGCGGACCTCGTCGACCAGGCCGTCGCGATCACGCCCGGCCGCGAGTCCCCGACGATCTCGCCCCTCAAGGATCCGAGCTGGGTCGCGGTGCGCGTGATGATCCCCCGCAAGGGCGTCAACCAGGTCATGGATGCCCTGTACGCGCTCGGAGCGCGGGCGCTGCTGGTCACAGCGATCCACGCGGCGAGGCTCTGATGACGCTCGCGAGCCGCGTCATCCCGTGCCTCGACGTCGCCGCCGGCCGCGTCGTCAAGGGCGTCAACTTCCAGAACCTCCGCGACATGGGAGATCCCGTCGAGCTGGCGGCGCACTACGCGGCCCAGGGCGCCGACGAGATCACGTTCCTCGACGTCACCGCGACCGTGGACGACCGCGCGACCACCTACGACGTCGTCCAGCGCACCGCGGAGCAGGTCTTCGTCCCTTTGACCGTGGGCGGGGGAGTGCGCAGCGTCGACGACGTCGCGCGACTGCTCTCAGTCGGTGCCGACAAGGTCGGCGTCAACTCGGCGGCCATCGCGCGTCCTGATCTGATCGGCGAGATCGCCGACCGCTTCGGCGCCCAGGTGCTGGTGCTCTCCCTCGACGTCAAGCGCGCCCCCAGCACGGTCTCCGGCTTCGTCGTCACCACGCACGGCGGCCGCACCGAGACGGCGCTCGACGCGCTGGACTGGGCGCGTGAGGCCACCGAGCGCGGCGCGGGGGAGCTGCTGGTGAACTCGATCGATGCCGACGGCACCCGCGACGGGTTCGATCTGGAACTCGTCCGCCTGATGCGCGAAGTCGCCTCGGTGCCGGTGATCGCGTCCGGAGGTGCGGGGAAGGCCGCGGACTTCGCACCCGCGATCAAGGCCGGAGCGGATGCCGTGCTCGCTGCGAGCGTGTTCCACACCGGCGCTCTGACGGTCGGCCAGGTGAAGGACGCGCTGCGTGCGGAGGGCGTGACCGTGCGCGGCGCCCTGGGCGAGCAGGAGGAGGCGACGTGACCGGAATCGAGGCCCGGATCGAGCAGGTCGCGTGGAACTCCGACGGCCTGGCCCCGGTGATCGTCCAGCAGTGGGACACGCGCGAGGTGCTCATGCTCGCATGGATGGACGCCGAGGCGCTGCGGCGCACGCTCACCGAGGGACGAGCGACCTACTGGTCCCGCTCGCGCCAGGAGTACTGGCGCAAGGGCGACACCTCGGGCAACACGCAACTGGTGCACGCCGCCCGGCTCGACTGCGACGGCGACGCGATCCTGCTCCAGGTGCATCAGAACGGTCCCGCGTGCCACACCGGCACGCGCACGTGCTTCGACGCGACGGATCTCGAGGCCGCTGCGGCGGTGGACGCATGAGCATCGCACGACGCGGACGCTCGATCACGGTCCTCGGCTTCCTGGCCGCGGGAGGCGTCGGAGTGCTGTCCGCGACGCAGACCTGGCTCGTCGCGTCGCGCCACGACGCGGCCGAGCCGATCCTCGTGACGGGCGCTCAGGCGCAGCCCCTGCTCACCCCGCTGAGCCTCGCCGTGCTGGCGCTGGCGGCCGTGCTCGCCATCGTGGGCCCGGTGCTGCGCCACATCCTCGCTGCCCTCGGCGGACTGATCGCCGTCCTGCTCGGATGGTCGACGCTCGACCTCCTGCTGACGACGCCGCTGTCCGCGGTGTCATCGACCGTCACCGAGGTGACTGGCTTGGCAGGGGAGTCCGCGATCGCCGACCTGGTGGATGCGGTCACGCCGACCGCCTGGCCCGCGGTCGCGCTGGGCGGCTGGGTGCTGCTGCTGGTCGTCGCGGTCTTCGCGCTCTTCACCGCGCGAGGCTGGCGCTCCGGCGGGCGCCGGTTCCGCACCGACGCCCCGGGGTCGACGTCCGAGGGTCCCGTCGACGCGATCGATTCCTGGGACGAGCTGTCGCGCGGCACCGACCCGACGCGCTGAGACCGATAGACTGACGACGCCCGCAACCCATTCGGAGGAATCCCCATGAGCAACCCCATCGCAGACCCCGGCCACGGACACTCGCCTGCCGCCTGGACCGCTGTGGTGGTCATGCTGTTCGGCGTCGCTGCGGGTACCGTCGCGTTCTGCCTTGAGCAGCCGCTGTTCGTGTGGATCTCGGTCGGGATCATCGTGATCGGCGCACTGCTGGGCTGGATCCTCGCGAAGGCCGGCTACGGCGTGAAGGGCCCCAAGTACTCGCCGAAGGCGCACTAGTGGTCCTCGCCGACCTCACGGCCGGCGCTGTCGAGGACGCCGAGCGTCGCGCGCTGTCGCGACCGCTCGCCGACGTCGAGAAAGCGGCCCTGGCCCGTCCCGCTGCGAAGGATGCCCGTGCAGCACTGGCTCCGGCATCCCGCGTCAAGATCATCGCCGAGGTCAAGCGCGCGAGTCCGTCCCGCGGCGCCCTGGCGGAGATCCCCGACCCCGCCCACCAGGCGACCCTGTACGAGCAGGGCGGAGCCTCCGCGATCAGCGTGCTGACCGAGGAGCGCCGTTTCGGGGGCAGCCTCGCCGATCTCGAGGCCGTTACCGACCGCGTGTCGGTCCCCGTGCTGCGCAAGGACTTCATCGCGACGCCGTACCAGGTGTTCGAGGCACGCGCCGCCGGCGCCGACCTCGCACTGCTGATCGTCGCCGGTCTCGAGCAGCACGTGTTGACCGAGTTGTTCTCGCTCATCACCGAGCTCGGCATGACTCCGCTCGTGGAGACCCACTCCGCCGACGAGATCCGCATCGCAGCCGACCTCGGAGCCCCGCTCATCGGCGTGAACGCGCGGGACCTGAAGACCCTCGAACTCGACCGCGACCTGTTCGGTCGGATCGCCGACCTGATCCCCGCGGGAACGACGCGGATCGCCGAGTCCGCGGTGCTCGCCCCCTCGGACGTCGCGCGGTATCGCGAGGCGGGCGCCGACGTGGTGCTCATCGGGGAGGCGCTCGTGACGGGCGACCCCGTCGCCACGCTGCGCGGTTTCCTGGAGGTGGGATGAGATGAGCGGCTCCGAGTCGACGGGCGCGCACGACGCCTCCCTGCGCGATCAGCCAGGTCCTTTCTTCGGCGAGTTCGGGGGGCGGTACATGCCGGAATCGCTCATCGCCGCGATCGACGAGCTCACGCTCGCCTACGAAGAGGCGATCGCGGACCCCGCCTTCCGCGCCGAGCTCGCGCACCTGCTCGGCACCTACGCCGGACGGCCCTCCGCCCTCACCGAGGTGCCACGGTTCGCCGAGCACGCCGGCGGTGCACGGATCTTCCTCAAGCGGGAGGACCTCAACCACACCGGCAGCCACAAGATCAACAACGTCCTCGGCCAGGCGCTGCTGACCAGGCGCCTGGGCAAGACGCGCGTGATCGCCGAGACCGGCGCAGGCCAGCACGGCGTCGCCACCGCCACGGCCGCGGCGTTGTTCGGCCTGGACTGCACCATCTACATGGGCGAGGTCGACACCGAGCGCCAGGCCCTCAACGTCGCGCGCATGCGCCTTCTCGGCGCCGAGGTCGTCGCCGTCAGGACCGGCTCGCGCACCCTCAAGGACGCGATCAACGATGCGTACCGGGACTGGGTCGCGACCGTGGAGACGACGAACTACATCTTCGGGACCGCGGCGGGTCCGCATCCCTTCCCGGCGATGGTGCGCGACTTCCAGAAGATCATCGGGGAAGAGGCGCGCGAGCAGCTGCTCTCGACCGCGGGCCGGCTCCCGGACGCCGTCGTGGCGTGCGTGGGCGGCGGCTCCAACGCGATCGGCATGTTCGACGCGTTCCTGGACGACGCCGACGTGAAGCTGTACGGCGTCGAGGCGGCGGGGGACGGCGTGGACACGCCGCAGCACGCGGCGTCGATCGAGCGCGGTCGCCCGGGCATCCTGCACGGCGCGCGCACCTACGTGCTCCAGGACGAGGACGGCCAGACCGTCGAATCGCACTCGATCTCGGCGGGACTCGACTATCCCGGTGTGGGGCCGGAGCACTCCTGGCTCGCCGACATCGGGCGCGCCTCGTACATCCCGGCGACCGATGACGAGGCCATGCAGGCGCTGCGCCTGCTCAGCCGCACCGAGGGCATCATCCCGGCCATCGAGTCCGCGCACGCCCTCGCGGGTGCTCTCCGGATCGGCCGGCAGCTGGGCCAGGACGGCCTCATCGCCGTCTGCCTGTCCGGACGAGGCGACAAGGACATGGACACCGCCGCACGCTACTTCCACCTGTACGACGAGGAGCGCGCATGAGCCGGGTCGAAGACGCCATCGGGCGGGCGCACGACGCCGGACGCGGTGCCTTCGTGGGATACCTGCCGGTCGGATACCCCGACCTGGACACGAGCATCCGTGCGGCGATCACGCTGGCCGAGAACGGCGTCGACGTCATCGAACTCGGGCCGCCCTACAGCGACCCTGTCATGGACGGGCCGCTGATCCAGGAGGCGACGCAGGCGGCGCTCGCTGCCGGCTACCGCACGAAGGACCTCTTCACCGCGCTGCGCGCCATCACCGCGGCCACGGACGTGCCCGTGGTCGTGATGACGTACTGGAACCCGGTCGTGCAGTACGGCGTCGACCGCTACGCCGACGACCTGCTCGCGGCCGGCGGGGCGGGCCTCATCACCCCGGACATCACCCCTGAGGCCGCGGCGGAATGGATCGCGGCGAGCGAGCGGACCGGTCTGGACCGCATCTTCCTCGCAGCCCCGACCTCCACCGACGAGCGGCTGGACCTGGTCACCTCGTCGTCGACCGGTTTCGTCTATACCGTGTCCACCATGGGCATCACGGGGGAGAGGGCCGAGCTCGACAAGGCGGCCCGCACCCTCGTCGCCCGCCTGCGGACGCACGGCGCCGGCCGCGCCTGCGTCGGCATCGGGATCTCGACGCCCCAGCAGATCGCGGCCGTCCTCGAGTACGCCGACGGCGCGATCGTGGGCACGGCTCTCGTCCGCGCTCTGCGCGATGGCGGCCTCGACGGCCTCGCCGAGACCACGCGTGCGCTGGCAGCCGGCACGCCGCTGTCCGTCCCCTCCGACCAGAGAAACTAGAATCGCACTCATGTCCCTCGCGCTCTCCAGCACCCTGACCGGCGTGCTCACCAGCATCCCGAGCCCGCCCAGCAACACCTTCTCGCTCGGGCCGCTGACGATCCACTACTACGCGCTCTGCATCATCGCCGGCATCATCGTCGCCGTGCTGATGACGAACCACCGCCTGACCAAGCGCGGCGCGGAGCCGTGGATCGTGATCGACATCGCGATCCTCGCCGTCCCGCTCGCGATCATCGCGGCGCGGTTCTATCACGTGTTCACGCACCCGAACGACTACTTCGGCGAGGGCATCAACACCTGGAACCCGTTCCAGCCCGGGTCTATCTGGGCGATCTGGGAGGGCGGCATCGCCATCTACGGCGCCCTCATCGGCGGGGCCGTCGGCGCCTGGCTCGGCTGCCGCTGGACGAAGATCCGGTTCTGGAGCTTCGCCGACGCGCTGGCTCCAGGGCTCCTGCTCGCGCAGGCGCTCGGCCGCTTCGGGAACTGGTTCAACCACGAGCTCTTCGGCCTGCCGACCGATCTGCCCTGGGGGCTGGAGATCGAGTCCGACAACCCTGCCTTCCCGCCGGGGCTCGCCGAGGGCACCCTGTTCCACCCGACGTTCCTCTACGAGATCATCTGGAACGGGCTGGGCGTCGTCGTGCTCCTGTGGCTGGGGCGCAAGCTGTTCTTCCAGTGGGGCAAGCTCTTCGCGATGTATCTCATCTGGTACAGCGCCGGACGCATCGTGTGGGAGTCGATCCGCATCGACCCGAGCGAGATCATCCTGGGTCTGCGCAGCAACGTCTGGGCGGCGATCATCGGCGTCGTCGTCGGCATCGTCATCATCATCGTCCAGACCCGCCGTCACCCGGGTCTGGAGCCCTCGGTGTACCTCCCCGGCCACAGCCGGAAGGACGTCGACGCTGATGTACAATCGCAGGACAATCCCTCTGACTTCGTGGACGTGAGCGAGCCTCCGGCAGACGAAGTCACCGCAGGAGCCACCGCCACAAGCACCGCTCCCACGAGCGAGGACGGCACCCGATAAGCCGCCTCGCGGCGGGAGATCCATAGCACTGAACGAGCGGGCCGACGTCGTCCCCGGTGTCACTTTGAACTATCTGAGGACGGTAACTGGTGTACTTCCAGCCTCCCTACGGCGCCTCCGGCGCCTACCCCCCGAAGCAGGGCATGTACAACCCGGCGTTCGAGAAGGACGCCTGTGGCCTCGCCATGGTCGCCACGCTCCGCGGCACGGCAGGTCACGACATCATCCAGCAGGCCCTCGAGGCTCTGCGCAACCTGGAGCACCGCGGTGCGATCGGCTCTGACGCCGGCACCGGAGACGGAGCCGGCATCCTGACTCAGATGCCGGACGAATTCCTCCGCGCCGTGACCGAGTTCGACCTCCCTCCGGTCGGCGAGTACGCCGCCGGACTCGCGTTCCTCCCGCTGCACGCTGGGGAGCGCCGCACGCAGAAGGCGGGCGTCGAGAAGATCGCCCGCGAAGAGGGCCTCACGGTCCTCGGCTGGCGCGTGGTCCCCACGGCCAACGAGCACCTCGGCAAGCTCGCCGACGAGGCGCGCCCCGCCTTCGAGCAGCTCTTCGTGTCCCGTCCGGCGACCGTCGACGCCCCCGCGCTGTCGGGGATCGAGCTCGACCGCCTCGCCTACCGGCTCCGCAAGCGCGCCGGACACGAGATCGGCGCCTACTTCGTCTCGCTCTCCAGCCGTACGCTCGGCTACAAGGGCATGGTGACGACGCTGCAGCTCGAGCCGTTCTACCCGGACCTGCAGGACGAGCGTTTCGCGAGCGAGCTCGCCGTCGTCCACTCGCGCTACTCCACCAACACCTTCCCGTCGTGGCCGCTCGCGCAGCCGCTGCGGATGCTCGCCCACAACGGCGAGATCAACACCGTCGGCGGCAACCGCAACTGGATGCGGGCACGCCAGTCGCAGCTCGAATCCGAGCTCCTCGGCGATGTGCGTCCGCTCCTGCCCATCTGCACGGACGGCGCCAGCGACTCGGCATCGTTCGACGAGGTCCTCGAGCTGCTCACGCTCACCGGCCGCAGCCTGCCGCACGCCATCCTGATGATGGTCCCCGAGGCCTACGAGAAGCAGACCGACATCACGCCGGAGCTGCGCGCGTTCTACGAGTACCACGCCAACCAGATGGAGCCGTGGGACGGCCCGGCGGCCCTGATCTTCACCGACGGCACGCTCGTCGGCGCCACGCTCGACCGCAACGGCCTGCGCCCGGGGCGCTGGACGGAGACCACCGACGGCCTGGTCGTCATCGGGTCCGAGACCGGAGTGCTCGAGTTCGAGCCCGAGCGCATCAAGCGCCGCGGCCGGCTGCAGCCCGGCAAGATGTTCGTCGTCGACACGGCCGCGGGACGCATCGTCGAGGACGCCGAGATCAAGGAGCGCCTCGCGAACCTGCACCCGTGGCAGGAATGGCTGGACGCGGGAGCCGTGCGCCTCGCCGATCTGCCCGAGCGCGAGCACATCGTGCATCCCCCGGCCTCCATCACGCGCCGCCAGCGCACGTTCGGGTACACCGAGGAGGAGGTGCGGATCCTTCTGACCCCGATGGGTCAGAACGGCGTGGAGCCGCTCGGCGCCATGGGCTCCGACACCCCGATCGCCGTGCTCAGCGAGCGTCCGCGCCTGCTCTTCGACTACTTCACCCAGCAGTTCGCGCAGGTGACCAACCCGCCGCTGGACTCGATCCGCGAGGAGGTCGTGACGAGTCTCAGGCTCGGCATCGGCCCGGAGCGCAATCTCCTGGACTGGGGTCCGGAGCACGCCAGGACCGTCACCCTCGACTTCCCGGTGATCGACAATGACGAGCTGGCCAAGATCCGCCACATTGACAAGGCCATGCCCGGCCGGTCCTCCGTGACCATCCGCGGCCTGTACCACTTCGACGCCGGACCCCAGTCGCTGCCGGACCGCATCGGGGAGATGTGCGCCGAGGTGGACGCCGCGATCGAGGAGGGCGCGGAGTTCGTCATCCTGTCCGACCGCGACTCGAACAAGGACCTCGTCCCGATCCCGTCGCTGCTCATGGTCTCGGCCATCCACCACCACCTCATCCGGCGCGAGAACCGCATGAAGGTGGGGCTCATCGTCGAGGCCGGCGACGTCCGCGAGGTGCACCACGTCGCCACCCTCATCGGCTACGGCGCGTCCGCGGTCAACCCGTACCTCGCCATGGAGACGGTCGAGCACCTCGTCCGCACCGGTTTCATCACGGGCATCTCGCCCGAGAAGGCGGTGAAGAACCTCATCTACGCGCTCGGCAAGGGCGTACTGAAGATCATGTCCAAGATGGGCATCTCCACGGTGTCGTCCTACGCGGGCGCCCAGGTGTTCGAGGCCGTCGGGCTCAGCCAGGAGTTCGTGGACGCCTACTTCACCGGAACCGAGACCAAGCTCGGCGGGATCGGCATCGACGAGGTCTACACCGAGAACCAGGCGCGTCACGATTACGCCTACCCCGAGGACGCCGCGGCCCGCGCCCACGAGCGCCTCTGGACCGGTGGCGAGTACCAGTGGCGTCGCGACGGATCTCCCCACCTGTTCAACCCGGAGACGGTGTTCCGCCTGCAGCACTCGACGCGCACGCGGCGGTACGACATCTTCCGCGAGTACACCAAGCTCGTCGACGACCAGGCCGCGGAGCTGAAGACCCTGCGCGGGCTCTTCTCGCTGCGCACGGGCCTGCGTCCCGCGGTGCCGCTGGACGAGGTCGAGCCGGTCAGCGAGATCGTCAAGCGCTTCTCGACCGGGGCCATGAGCTACGGCTCGATCTCCCGGGAGGCGCACGAGACGCTCGCCATCGCGATGAACCGCATCGGCGGCAAGTCGAATACCGGCGAGGGCGGCGAGGATCCGGATCGCCTCGTCGACCCGGAACGGCGCAGCGCCATCAAGCAGGTCGCGTCCGGCCGCTTCGGCGTCACGAGCCAGTACCTCACCGAGTCCGACGACATCCAGATCAAGCTGGCCCAGGGCGCGAAGCCCGGTGAGGGCGGCCAGCTGCCCCCGGGCAAGGTGTACCCGTGGGTGGCGCGCACACGCCACGCGACCGCCGGCGTCGGGCTCATCTCGCCGCCGCCGCACCACGACATCTACTCGATCGAGGACCTCAAGCAGCTGATCTTCGATCTGAAGCGCGCGAACCCGGATGCTCGCATCCACACCAAGCTCGTCAGCCAGTCCGGCATCGGCGCGGTCTCCGCAGGCGTCGCGAAGGCGCTCAGCGACGTGATCCTCGTCTCCGGACACGACGGGGGGACGGGTGCGAGCCCCCTGAACTCGCTCAAGCACGCCGGCACGCCGTGGGAGCTGGGCCTCGCGGAGACGCAGCAGACGCTCATGCTCAACGGCATGCGCGACCGCGTCGTGGTGCAGGTCGACGGGCAGCTCAAGACCGGCCGCGACGTGATCATCGGCGCACTGCTGGGCGCCGAGGAGTTCGGGTTCGCGACCGCCCCGCTCGTCGTGAGCGGATGCATCATGATGCGCGTGTGCCACCTGGACACCTGTCCGGTCGGCGTCGCGACGCAGAACCCCGTTCTGCGCGAGCGCTTCACCGGCAAGCCCGAGTTCGTCGTGAACTTCATGGAGTTCATCGCCGAGGAGGTGCGCGAGATCCTCGCCGAGCTGGGCTTCCGCTCGCTCGACGAGATCATCGGGCGCAGCGACCTCATCGAGACGAACGCCGCGATCGAGCACTGGAAGGCCGACGGGCTCGATCTGTCGTCGGTGCTGGACGGCCCGGTGTTCCCGGCATCCGAACCGCGTCGCAGCGGGCGGGAGCAGGACCACGAGCTCGACGAGCACTTCGACGTCCAGCTCATCGAGATGGCGCAGGACGCTCTTCGTGACGGCTCTCCCGTCCTCATCGAGCTGCCGATCCGCAACACGGAGCGCGCGGTCGGCACCATGCTGGGCCACGAGGTCACCTCGCGCTACGGCGCCGCAGGCCTCGCCCGCGAGACCATCGACGTCACCCTGACCGGCACCGCCGGCCAGTCGCTGGGCGCTTTCCTGCCGGCGGGCATCGCGCTCCACCTCGAGGGGGACGCCAACGACTACGTCGGCAAGGGGCTCTCCGGCGGCGACATCACGATCCGTCCGTCTCGCGGCGCGACGATCCTGCCGCAGGAGAACGTGATCGCCGGCAACGTGATCGGCTACGGCGCCACCAGCGGGACGATGTTCATCTCGGGCGTGGTCGGGGAGCGGTTCCTGGTGCGCAACTCGGGAGCGACGGCGGTGGTCGAGGGCGTGGGCGACCACGCCCTGGAGTACATGACCGGCGGTCTCGCCGTGATCCTCGGCACCACGGGCCGCAATCTCGGAGCCGGCATGTCCGGCGGCATCGCGTACGTGCACGCGCTGCGCACAGACAAGGTGAACGCGCAGTCGCGCGAGAGCGGAGAGCTGCGGCTGGAGCCGCTCGACCGCGCCGACCTCGAGGTGCTCAGGAGCCTGCTCACCGAGCACCACGAGCGCACGGCATCCCCCCTGGCGGCAGAGATGCTCGCCGACTTCGACACCGTGGCGGGCGAGTTCGTCAAGGTACTTCCGCGGGACTTCGCCGCGGTTCAGAACATGCGCCAGGAGGCGGAGGAGGCCGGGCTCGACCCGGACGGCGACGTCATCTGGAACCGGATCCTGGAGGTGACCGGTGGCTGACCCCAAGGGCTTTCTGAAGGTGACGGAGCGCGAGCTTCCCGCTCGTCGCCCCGTCCCGGTCCGGATCATGGACTGGAAAGAGGTCTACGAGCCCGGCGACCAGGCCGTGCTGCGCCGTCAGGCCGGCCGGTGCATGGACTGCGGCGTGCCGTTCTGCCACTCCGGATGCCCGCTGGGCAACCTGATCCCGGAGTGGAACGACCTCACGTGGCGCGGCGAGGGCAGATCGGCGATCGAGCGGCTGCACGCCACGAACAACTTCCCGGAGTTCACCGGGCGGCTGTGCCCGGCGCCCTGCGAGAGCTCGTGCGTGCTCGGCATCAACCAGCCGGCCGTGACGATCAAGCAGATCGAGGTCTCGATCGCGGATGAGGCCTTCGCCCACGGATGGGTCGAGGCCGAGCCGCCGGAGCGCCTCACCGGCAAGACGGTCGCGGTCGTCGGATCGGGCCCCGCCGGCCTCGCTGCCGCTCAGCAGCTGACGCGCGCCGGTCACACGGTCGCCGTGTTCGAGCGGGACGACCGCATCGGAGGACTCCTGCGCTACGGCATCCCCGACTTCAAGATGGAGAAGAGCCACGTCGAGGCCCGTCTCCGTCAGATGCAGGAGGAGGGCACCCGGTTCCGCGCCGGCGTCGAGATCGGCAAGGACATCAGCTGGGCGGATCTGCGCGCCCGCTATGACGCCGTCGTCGTCGCGACGGGCGCGACCGTGCCGCGCGATCTGCCGATCCCCGGGCGCGACCTGGACGGCGTGCACTTCGCGATGGAGTACCTCGTCGAGTCCAACCGCGCCGTCGCCGGCGACAAGGTCCCCAACCAGATCACCGCCGAGGGCAAGCACGTCGTCGTCATCGGCGGAGGCGACACCGGCGCCGACTGCATCGGCACGGCGCACCGCCAGGGCGCGCTCAGCGTCACGAACCTCGCGATCGGCCGCCAGCCGGGCGCGGGACGCCCCGACCACCAGCCGTGGCCGATGATGCCGACCGTGTTCGAGGTCTCGTCCGCGCACGAGGAGGGCGGCGAGCGGGTCTACCTCGCCTCGACCGTCGAGTTCCTCTCCAACGACGCCGGAGAGGTCCGCGCCCTGCGCGTGGCGGAGACCGAGTTCGTGGACGGACGCCGCGTGCCCAAGAGCGGCACCGAGCGGGAGATCCCCGCCGACCTCGTCCTCATCGCGATGGGCTTCACCGGCCCCGAGCAGGACGGATTCGACGAGGAGACGCGTCCGCAGGTCACCGACCGCGGCGCCTTCCAGCGCGACGACTCCTACGAGTCGACCGTTCCCGGCGTGTTCGTGGCCGGTGACGCGGGCCGCGGCCAGTCGCTCATCGTGTGGGCGATCGCCGAGGGCCGGGCGGCCGCAGCGAGCGTCGACCGCTTCCTGATGGGCGAGACGGTGCTGCCCGCGCCGGTGCGTCCCACGGATGTCGCGATCGGCCTGCAGCCCGCGTAGGCTGACGGGGGCACCGTCGCCAGTTCCGTTCCTCTCTACCCTGGAGATTTCTGTTGAGACGCGCGAAAATCGTCGCCACACTCGGCCCCGCCACCAGTTCCTATGAGAACGTGCGAGCCATCATCGAAGCCGGCGTGGACGTCGCCCGGCTGAACCTCAGCCATGGCGACTACTCCGTTCACGACGCCAACTACGCGAACGTGCGCCGTGCGGCGGACGACGCGGGGCGCGCCGTGGCCGTGCTGGTCGATCTGCAGGGTCCGAAGATCCGCCTGGGCAGGTTCGAGGCCGGTCCCTACGAGCTCGAGGTCGGTGACATCTTCAAGATCACCACCGAGGACATCATCGGCAACCGCGAGATCTGCGGCACCACGTTCAAGGGCCTGCCCCAGGACGTCAAGCCCGGCGACTTCCTGCTGATCGACGACGGCAAGGTGCGCGTCGAGGTCGTCGAGACCGACGGGACCGTCGTCACGACCAAGGTGATCGTCGCCGGCGCCGTGTCGAACAACAAGGGGATCAACCTTCCCGGTGTGGCCGTCAACGTCCCCGCCCTCAGCGAGAAGGACGAGGCGGATCTCCGCTGGGGCCTGCGCACCGGCGCCGACCTCATCGCTCTGTCGTTCGTGCGCAACGCGGCCGACGTGGAGCGCGTGCACGAGATCATGGCCGAAGAGGGTGTGAGGGTCCCGGTCATCGCCAAGATCGAGAAGCCGCAGGCCGTCGATGCGCTCGAGGAGATCGTCGACGCGTTCGACGGCATCATGGTCGCCCGCGGCGACCTGGGTGTCGAGTTGCCGCTCGAGGCCGTGCCGATCGTGCAGAAGCGCGCCGTGGAGCTCGCGCGCCGCAACGCCAAGCCGGTCATCGTGGCGACGCAGATGCTCGAGTCGATGATCTCGAGCCCCGTTCCGACCCGCGCCGAGACGAGCGACGTCGCCAACGCCGTCCTCGACGGCGCCGACGCGGTCATGCTGTCCGGCGAGACGAGCGTGGGGGAGTACCCGATCGTCGTCGTCGAGACGATGGCGCGCATCATCGCGTCGACGGAGGAGCACGGGCTCGAACGCATCGCGCCGCTGACGACCAAGCCCAAGACGCAGGGCGGGGCGATCACGCTCGCCGCCCTCGAGGTCGCCGACTTCGTCGAGGCCAAGTACCTGTGCGTGTTCACGCAGTCCGGGGACTCCGCGCGCCGCCTTTCGCGGCTGCGCTCGCGCATCCCGATGATCGCGTTCACGCCGGAGCCCGGCATCCGTCGCCGCATGGCGCTGACCTGGGGCCTGCGCTCGACGCTCGTCGACGTCGTCCAGCACACCGACCTGATGTTCCACCAGGTCGACGACTACCTGCTCACGAACGGCCTGGCCGTCGAGGGCGACAAGGTCGTGGTGATCTCCGGATCCCCTCCCGGGATCGTCGGCTCCACCAACGATATCCGCGTCCACAAGGTCGGGGATGCCGTCGGCGGCGCGGCTCCGATCTACAAGAACGGGGCCTGAGGCTCCGTAACCGATGATGCGCGCCGCAGCGCCCGAGGGGGCTCCGGCGCGCATCATCGCGTTCCGCGCGCGTGGGTTCCGAGGCGCGTGCGCTAAAGTCGATCCGGGCCGGCGTGGCGGAATGGCAGACGCGGAGCACTCAAAATGCTTTGTCCGAAAGGGCGTGTGGGTTCAAGTCCCACCGCCGGCACAGAAGGACCCCTACTAGAATGGGAATCGTGACCGAAGAACAGGCTGAACAGTCCACGGCATCCGCTCCGCGACGCGTCGTCGTCGCGGAAGACGAATCGCTGATCCGTCTCGACATCGTGGAGATCCTCCGCGACAACGGATTCGACGTCGTGGGCGAGGCCGGAGACGGCGAGACGGCGGTCGCACTCGCGACCGAGCTGCGTCCGGATCTGGTCATCATGGACGTCAAGATGCCGCAGCTGGACGGCATCAGCGCCGCCGAGAAGCTGCACAAGGGCAACATCGCCCCGGTCGTCCTCCTGACCGCGTTCAGCCAGAAGGAGCTCGTCGAGCGCGCGAGCGAAGCGGGCGCCCTGGCGTACGTCGTGAAGCCGTTCACGCCGAACGACCTGCTGCCGGCCATCGAGATCGCGCTGGCTCGTCACGAGCAGATCATCACGCTCGAGGCCGAGGTCGCCGACATGGTCGAGCGCTTCGAGACCCGCAAGCTCGTCGACCGCGCCAAGGGGCTGCTCAACGAGAAGATGGGGCTGTCCGAGCCCGAGGCGTTCCGCTGGATCCAGAAGGCGTCCATGGACCGTCGCCTGACGATGCAGGACGTCGCGAAGGCGATCATCGAGCAGCTCGCCCCGAAGAAGTCCTGATCGACCTCGGAGGCGGCATCCTGCTGCGGCCGCTCGAGCCGGGCGACGCCGCGGCTCTGGCGGAGGCCTTCGCGCGCAACCGCGCGCACCTGGCCCCCTGGGATCCCGAGCGCACCGAGGACTTCTTCACCTCAGCGGAGCAGGCGCGGCTGATCGAGCTGCTGCTCGCCGAGCGGGATGCCGGGCGCAGCGCCCCGTTCGTACTGGCTCGTCCGGAGGACGGGGCGGTCGTCGGCCGTGCGAACCTGAGCAACATCGTGCGCGGAGCGTTCCACAGCGCCGACCTGGGGTACTGGATCGACGCCTCACTGGCCGGTCGAGGACTGATGACCCGCGCGGTCACCGAGATGCGCCGTCATGCGGCGAGGGAACTGAAGCTGCACCGGCTGCAGGCCTCCACGCTGCTGCACAATCACGCCTCGCAGCGGGTGCTCGCCGCCAACGGCTTCGAGCGCATCGGCATGGCGCCGAAGTACCTGCACATCGCGGGGGAGTGGCAGGACCACTACCTGTTCCAGCGGATCCTCTCCGACTGATCGTCGCGTCAGTCGGGCAGGTCCTTGATCATGTTCGTGATCCGGATGGTCGAGCAGCGCCGGCCGCGGTCGTCCGAGACGACGATCTCGTGGACCGTGATGCTGCGCCCCAGATGGATCGGCGTGCACACTCCCGTGACGACCCCGGAGGTCGCCGAACGGGTGTGGGTGGCGTTGATGTCGACGCCGACCGCGAGCCGTCCAGGACCCGCGTGGAGGTTGGCGGCCATCGACCCGAGCGACTCGCCGAGCACGACGTAGGCGCCGCCGTGCACGAGTCCCACCGGCTGCGTGTTGCCCTCGACGGGCATCGTCGCGACCGCGCGGTCGATCCCGAACTCGGTGAACTCGATCCCCATCTTCTCGGCCAGGGCGCCCATGCCTCGCGCCGTCGCCCACTCGAGGCCGTTCGTCTGGATGCTGTCGCTCACCGATCCTCCTCAGCACGTGTCTGTCGTCCTCGTTAGGCTGACAGGGTGACGGACTCCGCAAAGCCTACCCTCATGGTCGTCGACGGCCATTCGCTCGCCTACCGCGCCTTCTTCGCCCTCCCCGTGGAGAACTTCACCACGAAGGACAACCAGCACACGAACGCGATCTACGGCTTCCTGTCGATGTTCGTGAACCTCATCAAGGCCGAGCGTCCGACGCATCTGGCGGTCGCCTTCGACACCTCTCGGCATTCGTTCCGCACGGACGAGTACCCCGAGTACAAGGCGACCCGCTCCGAGACGCCGCAGGAGTTCCGCGGCCAGATCCCGCTGCTGCAGGACTGCCTCGCCGCGATGTCGGTGCCCGTGCTGACGCAGGAGGGCATCGAGGCGGACGACATCCTCGCCACGCTGGCGGCGCAGGGCTCCGTGGACGGCTACGACGTCCTGGTCGTCTCCGGCGACCGCGACACGATCCAGCTCGTGAACGACGAGGTGACCCTGCTCTACCCGTCGGTGCAGGGCGTGTCGCAGCTCAAGCGCTACGACCCGGCCACGGTGCAGGAGCGCTACGGCGTCCGCCCCGAGCAGTATCCCGACATCGCCGCGCTCGTCGGCGAGACGAGCGACAATCTCCCCGGTGTTCCGAAGGTCGGAGAGAAGACCGCCGTGAAGTGGCTCACCCAGTTCGGCTCGCTCGACGCTCTGCTGGAGCGCGCCGACGAGATCAAGGGCGTCGTCGGCGGCAACCTCCGCGATCACATCGAGGATGTCCGCCGCAACCGGAAGCTCAACCGGCTGCTCACCGACGTCGCGCTGCCCGTCGCACCCTCCGACCTCGCCGTGCGCCCCATCGACGCGCAGGCGGTGCGCGACATCTTCGCCCGACTCGAGTTCCGCACCCTGCTGCCGCGCGTGTTCGAGGCGGCGGGCAGCGACGCCCCGGTCGAGGATCCAGCGAACGCCGTCGAGCTGCCGTCCCCCCTCGAGGCGACCGCGGCCGACCTCGCCGCGTGGCTTCAGGCCGGCGCGGACGAGACGGCGCTGACGCTCGTCGTCGCGGGCGGGCACGCGACCCGGCTCGGCGTCGCGCGCGGGGACGAGCTGCGCGAGACCGACTGGAACGAGGGCGCAGCCGAGGCTCTCCGAGGCTGGCTGGAATCCGAAGCGCCGAAGGTGCTCCACGATGCGAAGCCCCAGGTCAAGGCTCTGCTGCGCTCCGGCATCCGGCTGGGCGGGCTGGCCTACGACACGAGCCTGGCCGGCTGGCTGCTGCGCCCGAGCTTCCCCGACAAGACCCTCGGCAACCTCGTCGAGCGATACCTCGGCGAGAAGCTTCCCGAGGCCGACCCCACGCAGCTCGTCCCCGAGACCGACGGCGCGACACCCTCCCAGGAGGCGTGGTTCACACTCCGCACGACCGCCGCGCTGCGCGCCGACCTGCCTGAGGCGGTGGGATCCGTGCTCACCGACATCGAGCTGCCGACCCTGCTGACTCTCGCCGACATGGAGCTCGCCGGCGTCGCGGTTTCGCACGACGTGCTGTCCACGTTCTCCGCCGAGCTCGGCGCGCGGGCCGACGCGATCGCCCAGCAGGCCTTCACGACGATCGGGCACGAGGTCAACCTGGGCTCTCCCAAGCAGCTCCAGGAGGTGCTGTTCGAGGAGCTCCAGCTGCCGAAGACCCGCAAGACGAAGACCGGCTACTCCACGGATGCCGCGTCGCTGGCGGACATCCAGGAGAAGAGTCCCCATCCGTTCCTCGAGCAGCTGTCGCAGCACCGGGAGGCGACGAAGCTGCGTCAGATCATCGAGTCGCTGGACACCGCGATCAAGGACGACCATCGCATCCACACCACCTACGTGCAGACCGGCAGCCAGACCGGACGGCTCTCCAGCACGGACCCGAATCTGCAGAACATCCCGGTGCGCACTGAGGAGTCACGGCGCATCCGCAGCGCCTTCGAGGTGGGCGAGGGCTACGAGACGCTCCTGACGGCGGACTATTCGCAGATCGAGATGCGCATCATGGCGCACCTGTCGGGTGACGAGGGGCTCATCGAGGCCTTCAACAGCGGCGAGGATCTGCACCGGTTCGTCGGCGCGCGCGTTTTCGGCGTCGACCCCTCGGACGTCACGGCCGCGATGCGCACCAAGGTCAAGGCGATGTCCTACGGTCTCGTGTACGGGCTGAGCGCCTTCGGCCTGTCCAAGCAGCTGCGGATCGAGCAGACCGAGGCCAAGCAGCTCATGCTGGAGTACTTCGCTCGCTTCGGCGCGGTGCGCGACTATCTGCGGGCATCCGTGCTCGCGGCCAAGGAGGTCGGGTACACCGAGACGATCTTCGGCCGTCGCCGCCCGTTCCCCGACCTCACGAGCCCGAATCGCGTGCTGCGCGAGAACGCGGAGCGAGCGGCGCTCAACGCGTCGATCCAGGGCAGTGCGGCCGACATCATGAAGATCGCGCTGTTCCGCATCCACGACGATCTCGTCGCCGCCGGTCTGCGCTCACGGGTCCTCCTCCAGATCCACGACGAGCTCGTGGTCGAGGTCGGCCCGGGGGAGTGGGATGCCGCGGAGGAGATCGTGCGCACCCGGATGGCCGGGGCCGCCGAGCTGTCGGTGCCCCTTGACGTGCAGGTGGGGCGCGGCCGGGACTGGAACGAGGCGGCGCACTAGGCAGCAGGCGGCGCCCCAGTACCCTGGAGCGATGACCAACTCTGCGCGCACACCCACCGCGATCGACCAGGTCGCCGAGGAATGGGTCGACGACCTCGTCCGTCTGGCTCCGACGCTGGGGACCTACATCGGCCGTAACGACGCGAACGACCGTTTCGCCGACCTCAGTCCCGACGGCCAGGAGCAGTACGCCTCGGAGGTCCGGCGCACGCTTGCGAAGCTCGACGCGATCGAGCCCGTGGATGAGGTCGACGCCGTCACGAAGGCCGATCTGGGCAGTGAACTGCGCCTCGAGCTGGAGCTGCACGATGCCCGATGGCATCTGCGCGACCTCAACGTCATCGCCTCGGCGCCGCAGGACATCCGCTCGGTCTTCGATCTGATGCCCACCGCGACTGCCGAGGACTGGGAGGTCATCGCCACGCGTCTCGCCGCGATCCCCGCGGCCCTGCAGGGATACACCGCCACGCTGCGCGAAGGGATCGGACGCGGTACGGTGCCCGCCCGCCGCCAGGCCGTCGAGGTCGCGACGCAGATCGAGCGCTACACGGCCGACGACGGCTTCTTCGCGGCCTTCGTCGCGGATGCCGCCCCTGCCGAGGGCGAGCTGCCGGCCTCGCTCGCGCGCACCCTCGCCGACAACGCCTCGGCAGCGCGCGTCGCCTACGACGAACTGCGCTCCTTCCTGGCCGGCACTCTGGCGGCCTCCGCGACGGACACCGACGCCGTGGGCCGCGAACTGTACGCGCTGAACTCCCGACGCTTCCTCGGCGCCACGATCGACCTCGACGAGACGTACGAGTGGGGGATCGAAGAACTGCGCCGCATGGTCGACGAGCAGACCGCGATCGCGAACGAGATCCTTCCCGGTGCCACGGTCGAGGAGGCCGTGTCGCATCTCGAGGCGGACCCCGCCCGCAAACTCCACGGCACCGATGCGCTGCAGCGGTGGATGCAGGAGACCAGCGACCGTGCCGTGTCCGAGCTCGGAGCCACGCACTTCGACATCCCCGAGGAGATCCGCACCCTGGAGTGCATGATCGCTCCCACCCAGGAGGGCGGCATCTACTACACCGGCCCCACCGACGACTTCTCGCGTCCGGGCCGGATGTGGTGGTCCGTACCCGAGGGCGTCACCGAGTTCGACACCTGGCGCGAGCTCACCACGGTGTACCACGAGGGCGTCCCTGGACACCATCTGCAGATCGCGCAGGCCGTGTACAACCGCGAGCAGCTCAATTCCTGGCGGCGGCTGCTGGCGGGGACCTCGGGTCACGCGGAGGGCTGGGCGCTGTACGCCGAGCGGCTCATGCAGCAGCTCGGCTACCTCGACGATCCCGCCGACCGACTCGGGATGCTGGACGGGCAGCGCATGCGCGCCGCGCGGGTCGTCCTGGACATCGGCGTGCACCTGCAGAAGCCCCGCCTGGACGGTTCGGGCGTCTGGGACGCCGATCACGCACTCGAGTTCATGCGGCGCAACGTGAACATGTCCGACGAGTTCGTGCAGTTCGAGGTCAACCGCTATCTCGGCTGGCCAGGGCAGGCACCCTCGTACAAGGTCGGTCAGCGCATCTGGGAGCAGGTGCGCGACGCCTGTCGGGTCCGCGAGGGCGACGGGTTCGACATCAAGCGGTTCCACAAGCGCGCTCTCGACCTGGGCGGCGTCGGTCTCGACACCCTGCGGACGGCGCTGCTGGGCTGACGCGGCCGGTGCCGGGAATGCGGCGAACGTCGGCATGGTTCATTCACCTGAATACGAAAGGCTGACATGAACATCGAATTCGGGCTGGACACCTTCGGCGACATCACCCGCGACGCGGACGGAAACCTCGTCTCCGCGGCGCAGACCATCCGCGACATCGTGACGCAGGCCGAGCTCGCCGATCGCGTCGGCGTGGACTTCTTCGGCGTGGGCGAGCACCATCGCAAGGAGTTCGCGGTCTCCGCTCCCGAGATGGTGCTCGCCGCGATCGCCTCGCGGACCGAGCGGATCCGCCTCGGCACGGCGGTCACGGTCCTGTCCTCCGACGACCCGGTGCGCGTGTACGAACGGTTCGCGACGCTGGATGCGGTGTCCGGTGGGCGTGCCGAGGTCGTGCTCGGCCGCGGGTCCTTCATCGAGTCCTTCCCGCTGTTCGGCTTCGATCTGCGCGACTACGAAGCACTCTTCGAGGAGAAGCTCGAGCTGTTCGTGGAGCTTCTCAAGGAGCAGCCCGTGACGTGGTCCGGCACCATGCGTCCCGCGCTCGAGAACGCCGACGTCTTCCCGAAGACCGAGGCGGGTCTGCGCACCTGGGTCGGTGTGGGCGGCAGCCCGGAGTCGGTCGTGCGCGTGGCGCGCCACGGACTCGGGCTCATGCTCGCGATCATCGGCGGTCCCGCGGCGCGCTTCCGCCCGTTCGTCGATCTCTATCACCGCTCGACCGCGAGCTTCGGGACGACCGCGCATCCGATCGCCGTGCACTCACCAGGGCATGTCGCGCCCACCGACGAGGAGGCCTGGGACGCCGCGTACGAGGGTTTCGAGGCGATGAACAACACCATCGGGGCGGAACGCGGCTGGCCGCCGTACAGCCGAGCGCGCTTCCAGAACGACGTCGGTCCCGCCGGCGCGATCTATGCGGGCTCGCCCGAGCGCGTCGCGCGGAAGATCGCCGACACCGTCCGCACCCTCGGACTCGGCCGGTTCGACCTGAAGTACGCCACGGGGACACTGGCACACGAGCAGATGATGCGCAGCATCGAGCTGTACGGGACCGTGGTGATCCCTCGGGTGCGCGAGCTGCTCGCCGAGGACTGATGCGGGATCCCGTGTCGGAGCGGCCCTACGATGAAGGACATGGCTGACACGCTGCCGAGTCGCGCCTCCCTCGCGGATCGCCTCGATCATCTCCCGTTCACCCGACGTCATCTCAAGGTGCTGACGGGTTCCGGTGCGGGCTGGGCGCTGGACGCCATGGACGTCGGACTGATCTCGTTCATCATCGCAGCGCTCGCGCAGCAGTGGGATCTCAGCAAGACCGAGACAGGCTGGATCGCCTCCGTCGGCTTCATCGGCATGGCGCTCGGAGCGAGCCTGGGCGGCCTGCTCGCGGATCGGTTCGGCCGACGGCAGGTGTTCGCCCTGACGCTGCTCGTCTACGGCGCAGCCACGGGGGCGAGCGCCCTGGTCGGCGGAGTCGCGGCTCTGCTGGTGCTGCGCTTCTTCGTCGGACTCGGCCTGGGCGCCGAGCTGCCGGTCGCTTCCACGTACGTGAGCGAGTTCGCACCGAGTCGTATCCGGGGCCGGCTGATCGTGATCCTGGAGGCGTTCTGGGCCGTGGGGTGGACCGCGGCGGCGCTGATCGGGTACTTCGTCATCCCGGCATCCGAGGACGGTTGGCGATGGGCGTTCGCCATCGGCGCGATCCCCGCCGTGTACGCGCTCCTCGTGCGCTGGGGCCTGCCGGAGTCGCCCCGATGGCTCGCCGGTCACGGCCGCATCGCCGAGGCCGAACGCGTCGTCGCGGCGTTCGAGACGGACGCCGGCATCATCACGCCGCCGGCCATTCGCAAAGAGCCTCCGTCGCGTGCGCTGGCCGTGACCGCGCGGGCTCGGTTGAGCACGCTCTGGAACACGGAGTTCCGCGTGCGCACCGTGTGCATCTGGCTCGTCTGGTTCTGTGTCAACTTCGCGTACTACGGCGCCTTCATCTGGATTCCCAGCATCCTGGTCGACGCGGGGTACGACCTCGTGCGCTCGTTCGGCTTCACGCTGTTGATCACGCTCGCCCAGCTTCCCGGCTACGCGGTCGCCGCGTGGCTGATCGAGGTCTGGGGCCGGCGCATCACGCTGTCCGTGTTCCTCGCGGGCTCCGCCGTCTCCGCCGTGCTCTTCGGCACCGCGACAGGGGACGGGGCGATCATCGCCACGGGGATGGCACTGTCCTTCTTCAACCTCGGCGCGTGGGGCGCGCTGTACGCCGTGACGCCGGAGATCTATCCCACCTCCTTGCGCGGCACGGGCTCGGGTTGGGCTGCCGGCGTGGGGCGGATCGCCTCGATCATCGCGCCGCTGCTGGTCCCGGTCCTGCTCGTCGCCGGCGGAGCATCCCTGCTGTTCGTGGTGTTCGCCGCGGTCTTCGTCGTGGCAGCCGTCGCCGTGTGGGGGCTGGTCGATCGCCGCGGGCAGGCGCTCGACGACCGCTGACCTCCGCCGACCCGGCGAGCAATAGGCTGGTGCGGTGAGTGCAGTGAGATTCGTGGCGATCGGCGACTCGTTCACCGAGGGAGTCGGAGACGAGCTTCCGGACGGGCGCGTGCGCGGCTGGGCGGACATCGCGGCGCAGGGCTGGGCGGATGCCTCCGGTCAGCCGATCCAGTACGCGAACCTGGCGATCCGCGGCAAGCTCGCCTGGCCCATCGTCGAGCAGCAGCTCGAGCCGGCACTGGCGCTGCGACCGACGCACCTCTCCTTCAACGGCGGCGGCAACGACATGCTCCGTCCTCGCACCGACGTCGAGCACATCGCGGACGCGTTCTCGCGCGTGCTGCGACGCTGCGACGAAGAGGGCGTCACGCTCATCCTGCTGTCCGGCGCGAATCCCTCCGGACAGCTTCCGATGGGATCCCTCGTGCAGCGCCGCGGCGATGAGCTCTCCGCGGCGGTGCTGCGACGCGTCCAGGACCGCCCGGACGTCGTCCGCGCGCTCAACTGGCCCGACCGCGAGCTCTCCACACCGCCGTACTGGTCGGCCGACCGGCTCCACATGAATGCGGCAGGGCATCACCGCGTGGCCGCCCGCGTGCTGCACGGGCTGGGCTTCGAGCCTCCGTCCGCGTGGTGGTCGCCGACGGCGTTCCCACCGGCCGGGCCCTCCGGCTTCGCGTATTACCGGGAGCACGTCGGGCCGTGGGTCAAGCGCCGCGTCACCCGGACGTCGTCGGGAGACGGGCGGGAGCCGAAGCATCCCGCCTGGATCGAGCTGGTGCCGCGATGAGGCCGCTGCGCGGCCGGCGCCTGCCGCGCAGGGTCGGCCAGCTGCTCGTCGGCCTGTTCCTGTACGGCATCGGAATCGCGTTCATCGTGCGCGGCGAGATCGGCGCGGCGCCATGGGACGTCCTCACACAGGGCATCGCGAACCACGTGCCGCTCAGCTTCGGCGTCATCACGATCCTCACGAGCATCGTGGTGCTGCTGCTGTGGATCCCGCTCCGTCAGAAGCCGGGCATCGGAACGGTTCTGAATGCACTGCTCGTCGGTCCCGCCGCGGATGTCGGCCTGGCCCTGATCCCGGCCGGACAGGACCTGTGGCTTCGCATCGTGTTCTTCGCGGCCGGGCTCGTCCTGCTCGCGGCGGCCACCGGCCTGTACATCGGGGCGCGATTCGGTCCGGGGCCGCGGGACGGTCTGATGACGGGACTGCATCGCGTCACGGGCTGGCGCATCTGGATCGTCCGCACGGCGATCGAGGTGACGGTCGTGGCGATCGGATGGCTCCTCGGCGGGAACGTCGGAGTCGGAACTCTCGCCTTCGCTCTGCTGGTGGGACCGCTCTGCCAGTACTTCATGCGGGTGTTCGCCGTCCGGATGCCGGAGCGCACGGCGGCCTCGACGTGACCGACTTCGAGCTCGCCCGCATCCCGGCGGGCACCGTCACCCTGCACGATGCCCGCCGCGGGGAACGGCGGCAGGTCGTGCTCGAGGAGTTCGAGATCGGCGTCTTCGCCGTGACCGAGGAGCAGTTCGCCGAGGTCCTCGGCATCGCCGCCCAGCATCCACGCCGTCCTGCCGCGGACCTCAGCTGGCTGCGCGCGGTGCGGTTCCGCAATGCGGCCTCCGAATGGGAGGGACTCGACCCCGCATACTCCTTCGAGGGCGAAGAGGTGACCTGGCACGTCGACAGCGACGGGTACCGGCTGCCGACCGAAGCCGAGTGGGAGCACGCGTGCCGTGCCGGCTCGACCGGTCCGCAGTACGGACCGCTCGCCGACGTGGCCTGGACGAGTGCCGACGGCCTCCGCCATCCCCAGGACGTCGGAGGCAGGCTGCCGAACCTGAACGGTATGTTCGACACGCTCGGAAACGTATGGGAATGGTGCTGGGACCTGCTCGATCCCGCTCGCTACGACGACTACCGCGTGTTCCGCGGCGGCGGGTTCGACGACGACGCGTGGAGCGTCCGCGCCTCGGTGCGTCGTGGGGGAGCGCCCCGCATGCATCATGCCGATGTCGGCATGCGTCTGGCGCGTGGCGGGTTCGACGCCGTGGGCGAGGCGCAGGGCTGGTCCGCGCGCGCGGATCGGGAGCGCGCCGCGGTCGAGGGGGCACGACCGGTCGGCTGGACGCCGCGGCGCTGACGATCTGCGCTCGTGTCAACCCCCTGGCGCCGCACTCCGCGGCCGGGGACTCTGGGCATCCGACGCAACCGCGTCGAAACAGGCCCGGAAGGAGTCCTCATGAGCATCGGAACCGGAGTCGTGCTGTTCGTCATCGGCGCGATCCTCGCCTTCGCGATCAACGTCGAGGTCGAGTGGGCAGACCTCGACATGATCGGCTACATCCTGATGGGAGCGGGAGCCATCCTGTTCGTCGTCGGACTGATCCTGATGGCTCGGCGCCGTCGCACGGACGTCGTGACGCGCACCGAGACCGACCCCGTTGCGGGGGAGCACGTGTCGCGCCGTTCGACGCGTTCGGACGACGCGGGAACGCTCTGATCTCGGGACGGCGGGGAGCTCAGGACATCGCGCGCACCATGTAGCGCTTCGGGTCGTCCGGGTTCTCGAATCCGTATTGGGCGTACAGCCCGTGCGCGTCCGCAGTGGCGAGCAGCATCCGTCTCAGACCGAGGGGCTCGAGGTCCGCGATGATGCCCGCGACGAGCATCTTCCCGATGCCCGCTCCGCGCGCGGAACCGTCCACGAAGACGTCGCACAGCCATGCGAAGGTGACGCCATCCGTCACCACGCGCGCGTAAGCGACCTGTGCGCCGCTCTCGTCGTCCCAGACGCCGTAGTTGCGTGACGCATCGATCGCGGCGTCCTGGGTCGCGCGGGCTCGGCCGGTCGCCCAGTATGACTGTTCGCTCAGCCAGGAGTGCACCCGGGCTCGGTCGATGCGCGCGTCGTCCTGCGCGAACGTGTAGGTCATGGGCGTCTCCGTTCCGGGTCGAGGCCGATGCGGATGCGCGTGCGCTTCCGCTCGATGACGATGAAGGTCGCGCCGATCAGCCACAGCGGCACCTGCGCGAGGAAGGCGATCCGGAAGGCGTCGAGCGAGTACGTGTCCGGCGTGCCCGCACCCTGCAGGTCGAGGGCGAGCCCGATCAGGAAGATCGCGATGAGGGCGGCGATGAAGCCGCCCGCGTTCGTGACGCCGGTCGCCGTGCTCAGCCGGTGCGACGGGTTGTGGGTGCGGGCGTGGTCGAACGCGATCATCGAGGCGGGGCCGCCCGTAGCGAGCGCGATCGCGAGCACATAGAGCAGCCAGGCCGGCGCCGGACCCGGCAACAGGATCACGACGATCCAGGCCAGCATCTGGGCGGCGACGGCGGGGATCACGAGCGCCAGCGAGCGATGGTTCGGGATCCGTCTCGACAACTCGCCGATGAGCGGGCCGAGGATCATGCCGGCGACGACATAGACCGAGATGATCGTCGCGGCCTGTGCGGTGGAGAGTCCCTCTCCCGCGGTGAGGAACGGCATCCCCCACAGGATCACGAACGCGGTTCCCGCGAACGGGGTCGTGAAGTGCGACCAGAACGCCAGCCGGGTGCCCGGATGCGCCCAGGCCGCGCGGATGCCGACGCCGGTGTCGATGGCACTTGTGACGACCCTGATCACGCCGGTGTCAGTGTCCACGCTGACGTCAGCGTCGCGCTCGGGCGGGTGGTTCCGGATAACCACGAACACGAGGACGGCGAAGAGGATGCCGAGTCCGGCGATGCTGCCGAAAGTGATCGACCACGTCGTCGCATGCAGCAGCGCGGCGAGCGGGATGAGGGCGATCAGCTGCCCGGCCTGCCCGATGAGTCCGGTGAACTGGACCATCACCGGCCCGCGCTGGGCCGGGAACCAGGTCGCCACGAGACGCAGCACGGCCGGGAACACGGCCGCGTCTCCTGCGCCCAACAGGATGCGCGCGATCAAGGCGATGCCGATGCTCGGGGAGATCGCCATGACGAGCTGACCTGCAGCCATCAGCACCATGCCGATCGTGATGATCGGGCGGGATCCGTACCGGTCGAGCAGCAGGCCGATGGGGATCTGCATCCCGCCGTAGACGGCGAGCTGGACGACGGCGAACAGCGAGAGTGTCGATGCGTCGGCCTGGAAGCGCTCGGCCGCGTCGACCCCGACCGCGCCGAGGGAGGTGCGGTTGGTGATCGCGAGCACGTAGGCGGCGACGCCGACCGACCAGATCAGCCAGGCCCGCCACCCCGGCGTGGAAGCGGGGGAGACGGGGATCGAGCGCACTCTCCTACGCTACTCCTCGGTCACGGGAGTTCCCGCGCGAGCAGGCAGACCGGCGGGGCGGTGCCGATGCGCACGTCAACGGCGATCTCGCGCCATCCGAGCGAGCCGTAGAAGCGCCGCGCCGCCGTCGCGTCGGCATAGCAGCCGAGCACGGCCGTCTCGTACGGGAGATCGACCAGGATCGCCGCCATGAGGCGCCCCGCGACACCTCCGCGCCGATGCGCAGCGGCGACGGCCAGCTCCGCGACGGAGAAGCAGGCATTGCCCAGCCAGCGCCGCTGCGTCTCGGGAGGCAGCACGCCGACGATGCGGTCGCGCCACCAATCGCCGGCCGCGATGCCGGTTCCCAGGGCCAGCCCCACGATCCCGTCGTCGTCACGGGCGAGGAGCAGGCGGAAGTCCGGTTTGGTCTCGGCGTAGCGGTGGACGCGCTCCGCGAACGAGACTCGGCCCGCCGCAGCGTCCTCGTGGTACGGCGGCTCGGCGAAGACCTGTCCGTAGAGCTCGGCGGCTCGCGCGACTTCCCCGGCGTCCCCGCTCCACACGGACACGCGGACCTCGTCGTTCATGCCACGTCCGCCGGGATCAGGGAGTGGGTCACGAGGTCGACGCGTCCGGCATCCGTGAATCCCGCGTTGCGAGCGATCCCCTCCCGGAGGAAGCCGGCACGCGCGGCGGTGCGCAGAGAGGCCGCGTTCTCGGGTGCGATGCGCAACTCGATCCGTTCGAAGCCGAGATCGCGCATCAGCGCCTCGGCGACGGTGCGCACTGCCGCAGCCATGATCCCTCGACCGCGATGCCCCGGGGCGGTCCAGTAGCTCAGCTCGAGCGTGCGCGCGCGCCAGTCGACGCGCTTCGCGTCGATGCCGGCGACCAGCCTCTCCGCTTCGCGCACTGCGAGCACGAGCCCGCGACCGGACCTGCGGAGCTCTTCCGACGTGGCCACCCAGCTCATCGCATGATCACGTGTGTAGGGGTGCGGCACGGGAAGCCAGCGCCGCAGTTCCGGGTCGGTCATCGCCTCCGTCAGCGCGGCGATGTCCGCAGCGGTCAGGACCCCGACGGTGCGCTCGTCATCGAGCGGCAGCGAGATCGGCGGGAACGACGGGGCCGGCCGGGGCGGTAGCAGGGGTGGTCTCACCGCGCCAGACTACGTCACCGGCCGCACGGGTCCGGTAGCGTCGGTCCGTGAGCCTGTTCGCGTCCACCGCCGAGTACTATCGCCGCCACCGCTCCGGTGTTCCCGAGGACATCGCGCGGCTTCTCAGCGACGCTGCCCCCAGCGGGTCTCCTCGGCGCCTGCTCGATGTCGGCACGGGGACCGGCTTCGTCATCCGCGCCCTCCTGCCGTATTTCGACGAGGCGGTCGGGGTCGACCCGGACCACGACCTGCTCGCCGTCGCGCGGGAGGAGCACGACGGTGAGCCGGTGCGATTCCTCGAAGCGTTCGCCGAGGACATTCCGCTGGAGGCGGAGTGGACGGCTCATCTCGTGACCGTCTGCCGGGCATTCCACTGGTTCGATCGACCGGTGTTCCTGTCGCGGATCATCGCCCATATGGACCCGGGCGCGACGCTGGCGGTGTTCGGCGACCAGAGCATCTGGGCGGGCGGGGACGAGTGGAAGGATCGCACGAGGGAAGTGGTGCAGGACATGCTGGGGGAGCAGCGCCGCGCCGGCACCGGGACGTACCGTCGACCCGAGCGCGGGTACGACGAGGATCTCCGGGATGCCGGATTCACAGGCATCACGGTGCAGACGCTGCCGATCCGCCGCACGCGCACCGTCGACAGTGCGATCGGGCTGATGCATTCGATGTCGTTCGCGTCGCCGGCGGTCCTGGGGGAGCGGATCGGTGAATTCGACGAACGCCTCCGTGCCGAACTCGCTGCGCTGGTCGATCGCGACGGGCTGCTCATGGATCACAACGCCTTCCACGTGTGCGCGGGCGTCAGGCCGGTCTGATCGCGTCCTCACCGGATGTGCTGGATGCCGACGCCCAGCCGCCGAAACTGGTATCGCCACCGGCTCAGCCGCGGCCGTTCGAGCACGAGACCGGCATCCCGAGCGATCCATTCGACGACCTGATCCGTGGTCCGGTCATCGGTCGGAACGTGCGTGGCGAAGGACTCCTGCCGCAGAGCGGCCACGCAGCGCGGGATCTGCTGCATGGCCCAGGTCTCGCGTCTCGCTCCGGTGCGGAGGAAGGCGATGCGCGTGCTGAGGCGTTCCCGAAGCGTGTCGGGCCGGGCCTGCAGCGCGTAGTGACGGACATCGACCCCACGTACGCGCAGACCGCCGATCATCTCCTCGAAGTAGTCGGTCTCGACGATGGTCATGGGCACGATCACCGGGCCCGGATGCGCGCGCTCGACCTGATGCAGCGTCTCCACGACCGACGAACGCCATTGCGGAAGATCCTGGAAGTCACGCCGTGACGCGGGCGGCTGCATCCGGTGCAGCGCGAAGCCGATCAGCTCCGGGTCCGCGACGTGCGCACCGGGAATGCGTCGCAGGAGTTCGAAGGCGGTGTGCGTCTTTCCTGCACCGAACGCGCCGTTGATCCAGATCAGCACGTCCTCAGCCTACGGGCGCACGCTGGGCCGCGACGATCAGTTCAGGCGCTGCGTGAGGTGCACGGTCACCTCGTCGCCATCGGTGCGACCGATCCGCTTGCGGACGGCTGCGGCGATGGGGAGCTTGTGCGTTCCGTCACCGAGTGCCATAAAGGCGCCACGGAACGGCTCGCCGTCGACGGTGCCGGCCACCTTCACCAGCCCGCGTGTGCCGAAGATGCGTGCTGATTCGGGGAGTTGGACGCAGGTCCAGGTGTCGCCTTCGCGCACCTTTCCCAGCGTCGCGGTGAAGGTGATGTCGAGGGGAGTGGGAGTGCTCATCTCAGTTCTCCTGTTCGTTCTCGCTAGACGAAGATTCCGATGATGGTCCCGATCAGGACGAGCTTGACGACCCAGTCGAGCAGGTGGATGCCCGCCACGTCCAGACCGGTGTTCTCATGCACGACACCGCCCATCAGCAGGATCAACGGCAGAGCCGAAAGGCTGAGGCCGAGCAGGGCACCGGAGGCGGGACCGTGCCACGGTGCGGCCAGCATCAGGCCGGCGACGAGGCAGGCTGCGATCAGGCTGCGCACTGCGACCGAGCCGATCTGGACGGCGGTCGAGAGCCCGGGCCGCGGAGTGCTTCCGCGCGAGATGGTCGCCGACACGGCAGGTACGGCGTACAGCAGCGCCGAGACGACGAACGAGACGAGTGTGGCGATCGCGATTCCGAGGAAGACCATGAGAACTCTCCTTTAAGTACCCTGCGGTACTCAAAGTACATACCTGATTGAGAACTGTCAAGTACTAAAGTGGTGATCATGATGACTGCACGACGGAGCCGGGGACGTCCGAGCGGCCTCACCGGCGCAGACCTGCTGGCCGAGGCGCGCGAGGTCTTCTTGGAGAAGGGGTATGCCGGCGCGTCCATGGAGGAGATCGCCACGCGCGCCAGGATCTCGAAAGCGTCGCTCTATCGCGAGCACTCGTCCAAGAGCGCGTTGTACGCGGCCGTCGTCGAGAACTGGGCGGCCGCTGGACGGGATGCGATGCGTCCCGCGCTAGACGAGCTGCGGGGGAGTGCGGACACGAGGTCCGGCCTCATCGACTTGGCGCAGACGATGCGTCGCGGCATCCTGAGCCCGCCGGTCATGGCCATGCGGAAGCTGGTGACGGCCGAAGCCGACAGTCACCCCGACGTCGCCGGAATGTACCTGGATCAGAGCTGGCGGAGCAACATCCGCAACCTCGCGCACGCGTTGGGGGATCTCGCGGACGCCGGGCGTCTGCGGCTCGACGATCCCGAAGAGGCGGCCGAGCAGTTCACCTGGCTCGTGATCGGCGCGCCGTTGAACGCCCGGATGCTGGGCACGGAGGACGACGACACCCCGAGTGTCGACGGCGCCGTCGACCTGTTCCTGGCCCGCTACAGAGCGGATTCGTGATCGATTCGGGTCCGGTGTCGATATCCGGTTCGATCGTTCGACGTAGAGGTGAGAGGGGACATCGGGTCCCCGGACGAAAGGATCGATCATGACTCAGTACTTCCTGACCGTGCCACACGACACCGCCACCGAGCCGACGATGGAATCGATGCAGGAGTTCGACCCGGCCGAGTTCGCGGCCGTGATCACCGCCGTCGACGCGTTCAACACCGCCCTGAAGGACGCCGGCGCTTTCCTGTTCGCCGGCGGCCTCAACCCGCCCTCCACCGCGAAGACGGTCGACGCGTCATCCGGGCAGACGACCGTGCTCGAGGATCCGTTCGTCGCCGCGGAGTCGTACGTCGGAGGCTTCTGGGTGATCGAGGCGGCCGATGACGCGGCAGCCGTCGACTGGGCGACGCAGGCGTCGACCGCGCTGCAGTGCCGCATCGAGGTCCGCGCCCTGCAGGAAGCTCCCGAGCAGTAGGCCTCCGCGAGGGAGGATCACCGGCCGTTCTCCTGGCTCGTCGTGCCAGAATCGGCCCATGCTCTCGGATGCTGCGCTCGACGCCATGGACACGGAGCGTCTGCTGCTGCGACGTCAGCATGAGTCCGACGCTGCCGTGTTCCGCCAATTGTGGACGGAGCGGGATGAACGCGTTCCGCCTCACCGGCGCATCGCCCCCTCCGGCCACCCGACCGTCGATGACATCGTCCGGCAGATCCGCGACCGCGGCAGCGGTCCCGGGCCGGGCCTGCTCACCATGGAGCGACGAGAGACATCCGCCGTGATCGGATACTGCGGCCTGGTCGTCGCGGGGAAGGGGAATCCCGAGGAACCCGAACTGGCGTTCGAGATCCTCCGGGCCGAGCACAACCGCGGTTACGCGACCGAGGCCGGCGCGGCAGTTCTGGGGTGGGCGCGTCAGGCCGGCTACCACCGGATCCGGGCGAGTGTCTGGGACTGGAACGCCGCGTCTCTCCGGGTGCTGGAGAAGCTCGGATTCGAAGACAGCGGGGTCGTCGTCGGCGAGAGCGTCCATGGTCGCTCGCTGATGATGGTTCGCCGGCTCTGAGCGAGAGGCAGGGGAGGAGAACCTATGGTTGTGGAGTGAGAGCCGCAGCTTGCGACGTGAGCACGTCGTCCTTCCCGATCGAGCGTCCTCTATATCGAGTGAACATCTGGCACGAACCTGCCCCGGGCTATGCCTGGAACTTGGAAGCGTGGCATCTCTACGATGCGCGCGACATCTTCGAGGTCATCGAGTGGGTTGCTGACCATAACAAGGGCCGTCCGTATGAGGTGTTCGTCACCAACGATGACGAAGCAGAGACGGAGTTCGCGATCAGGCTGATCGGGGCCGATCCCAACTCGCGAACGTCTGACAGGTAGCCAGCACGCGGAACCACAGCGACAGTCAAGTCCGCGATGCAGGACGGCGCCGGAATCCTGATGGGACGGCGGGGCGGCCTCCTGAGGCCGTCCGTGCCAGGGGAGCAGCCGGGCGCACAAACGCGTTTTCATCTGACATAATGTGCATTATCGGATATCAGTACATTCCACTGAGCACGCGCATCTCCGCCAGGCCGGCCGGCTCATCAGCACCGCCCATCCACCTGGCATGATCGAGGAATGCCCCGTTCTCGCGCCGTGTCACTCTGTTGTCTGCTCTGGGCGCGCGACGGCCGGGTCGCCGACATGAAGACTTACGAGGATGCCGTGATCGGACTGCTCGGCTCGCACGGCGCCGAACTCGTGCAGCGTGCGTTCGGCGACGGCGGTTCGGACAGTCCGCACGAAGTCCAGATCTATACGTTTCCCGACCAGGACGCTCTCGACGCCTTCCTCGCGGATCCGCGCCGCCAGGAGCTGGCCGACGAGCGTGACCGGGTCATCGCGCGCACGGAGCTCTTTCCCGTCGACCTCGACGATCGTTCGGCGACCGCGAACGGCGTGAACGTCGAGATCGACTGGGAGGCCGCGCGCCAGGCCAATCTGGAGAACTGGGAGGATCGCGTCGCGCTGCACGAGAAGTCGTATGGCCTCGAACGTTTCGACGACCCTGACCACCTCAGCGACGTCGTCCGGCACGATCTTCCGGTCCTCCGCTCGTTCCTTGAGCAGGATGACCTCGCGGGCCTGGACGTCTGCCATCTGCAGTGCCACATCGGGACGGACACCGTGTCGCTCGCGCGCGCCGGAGCGCGCGTCACGGGTGTCGACTTCTCGCGCTCCGCGCTGGAGACGGCGGCGCGTTTCGCCGAGCGATCCGGCGCGGACGTGACGTGGATCGAGAGCGACGTCCTCGACGCACGTGCCGCGGTCCCCGGCGACTTCGACGTCGTCTACACCAGCATCGGCACGATCACCTGGCTCGACGACCTCGACCGCTGGGCCGCACAGGTCCATGCCCTGCTGCGGCCGGGCGGAACCTTCTTCATCCGGGACGGACATCCCGCACTGTACGCGTTGGACGAGAACGCCGCGGAGCTGACGACCCGGTACCCCTACTTCGGCGACGGCCGGGCGCAACGCTGGGACGACGAGTCCACGTACGCCGGACCAGGGACCGTCGCGCATCCCCGCACGTACGAGTGGCCGCATCCCCTGTCGGAGATCCTGGGCGCGCTCCTGCGCTCCGGTCTGCGCCTGCTCCACTTCGACGAGGGCCGGGTGCTCCCCTGGCGCTTCAGCTCCCGCATGGTCGAGGTCGAGGGCGGCTTTGCCTGGCCGGAGGCCGAACGCGATCTCGTGCCCTGCACGTACACGATCGTCGCGCGTCGCGACGGGTAGAGCGACCGGATCGGATGAAGAAGTACATCCTCTTCGACCACGACGGCGTCCTCGTCGACACCGAGTACTGGTACTACCGTGCGGGCGAACGCGCCCTGGCCGAGATCGGGGTGCGGTTGGATCTCGATCAGTATCTTCGCGACATGGCGCACGGGCTCGGCACCTGGCACCAGGCGAAGGCCGCCGGTGTCGACGAGCAGACCATCGCGCGTCAGCGGCGCATGCGTGATGCGCTCTACGAGGAGTATCTGCGCACCGAGAGCATCGCGATCGATGGGGTCGTCGACGCCCTCGCCGACCTGGTGAAGGTCGCACGCCTGGCCATCGTCACGACGTCGAGACGCAGTGACTTCGACCTCATCCACTCCGAGGACGCGATCACACGCTTCATGGACTTCATCCTGGTCCGCGACGACTACGTGCACGCCAAACCCCACCCCGAACCGTACCTGACTGCTCTCGCACGGTTCGGGGCCAGCCCGACGGAGGCGCTCGTGGTCGAGGATTCCGCGCGCGGTCTGCGTTCCGCCGTCGCCGCCGGAATCGACTGCGCCGTCGTCGACAACGCCTTCACCGCGACACAGGACTTCTCGCAGGCGACCTATCGGATCGGCGCGTTGCGGGATCTGAAGAACCTCATTCTCGGCTCCAGCTGATCAGGCGACGTACTCCGCCAGGTGCTGGCCGGTGAGCGTCGACCTGTCGGCAACGAGATCGGCGGGTGTCCCCTCGTACACCACTCGGCCGCCGTCGTGCCCGGCGCCGGGGCCTATGTCGATGATCCAGTCGGCGTGAGCCATCACCGCCTGGTGATGCTCGATCACGATCACGGTCTTCCCGGCATCCACCAGCCGGTCCAGCAGCCCGAGGATCGTCTGCACATCGGCCAGATGAAGACCCGTGGTCGGCTCGTCGAGGACGTACACGTCCCCCTTCTCCCCCATCTGGATCGCCAGCTTGACGCGCTGCCGCTCCCCGCCGGACAGCGTCGACAGCGGCTGCCCGAGCGAGAGATAGCCGAGGCCGACGTCCTCGAGACGACCGAGGATCGCCATGGCGGCCGGGATCTTCGCCTCCCCCGATGAGAAGAACTCCCGCGCCTCGGCCACCGGAAGGTCGAGTACCTCGGTGATGTCCTTGCCGCCGAGCTTGTAGTCCAGCACCGCGGCCTGGAACCGCTTTCCCCCGCAGTCCTCGCACGGCGTCTCGATCGTGTCCATGAAGCCGAGCTCGGTGATGATGACACCCGAGCCCTTGCACGTCGGACACGCACCTTCGGAGTTCGCGCTGAACAGGGCGGGCTTGACGCCGTTGGCCTTTGCGAACGCCTTGCGGATCGGCTCCAGCAGTCCGGTGTAGGTCGCGGGGTTGCTGCGGCGCGATCCCTTGATCGCGCCCTGGTCGATCGCGATGACGCCCTCACGCGGCGTGACCGATCCGTGGATCAGCGAGCTCTTCCCGGAACCCGCCACGCCGGTCACGACCGTGAGCACGCCGGTCGGGATGTCGACATCCACGTTCTGCAGGTTGTTGGCGTCGGCACCGCGGACCTCGATCACCCCGGTGCGCTCGCGCACGGCATCCTTCAGGGCTGCGCGGTCGTCGAGATGAGTGCCGGTCAGCGTGCCGCTCGCGCGCAACCCCTCGATCGTGCCCTCGAAGCAGATGGTCCCGCCGGCATGCCCGGCTCCGGGCCCGAGGTCCACCACGTGATCCGCGATCGCGATCGTCTCCGGCTTGTGCTCGACCACGAGCACTGTGTTCCCCTTGTCGCGCAGCTGCAGCAGCAGCGAGTTCATGCGCTGGATGTCATGCGGATGCAGACCGATCGTGGGCTCGTCGAACACGTACGTGACGTCCGTCAGCGAGGAGCCGAGGTGGCGGAGCATCTTGATCCGCTGCGCCTCTCCCCCGCTCAGAGTGCCGCTCGGCCGCTCCAGGCTCAGGTAGCCGAGGCCGAGCGTCACGAAGGCATCGAGGTTCGCGCGCAGGGCCCCGAGCAGCGGGCCGGCCTCGGGAAGATCCAGTCCGCGGATCCACGCCGCCAGGTCGGTGACCTGCATACGACACGCGTCGGCGATGCTGATCCCGTCGATCAGGGACGATCGGGCGCCCTCCGTCAGACGCGTGCCGTCGCATTCCGGACAGGTCTTGAACGTCGCGACCCGCTCGACGAACGCGCGGATGTGGGGCTGCAGCGCGTCGAGGTCCTTGGAGAGCATGGCCTTCGTGATCTTCGGGATGAGCCCCTCGTAGGTCATGTTGATCCCGCTGATCTTGACCTTGGTCACCTCCCCGTAGAGGAACAGGTGACGCTGCTTCTCGCTGAACTCCGCGATCGGCTTGTCCGCCGGGTAGAAGCCGGACTGCGAGAAGCCCTTCACCATCCAGCCGTCGGCCGTGTACCCCGGCACCATGATCGCGCCCTCGTCGAGCGACTTCGACTCGTCGACGATCTGCGCGAGGTCCAGATCGGACACCGCTCCCCTGCCCTCGCAACGGGGGCACATGCCGCCGAGGTAGATCGCGTCCTTGACGATCTTCTTCTCGCCGCCGGGGCCGGTCATGACGCCGCTGGCCTTCTGGGTCGGGATGTTGAACGAGAAGGCCGTCGGACCGCCGATGTGCGGCCGGCCCAGTTTGCTGAACAGGATCCGCAGCATGGCGTTCGCATCCGTGACGGTCCCGACGGTCGAACGCGGGTTCGCACCCAGGCGCTCCTGGTCCACGATGATCGCGGTCGTCAGCCCCTCCAGCACATCCACGTCGGGCCGCGGAACCGAGGGCATGAACCCCTGGACGAAGGCGCTGTACGTCTCGTCGATCAGGCGGCGCGATTCAGCGGCGATCGTGTCGAACACCAGCGAGCTCTTGCCGGATCCGGACACGCCGGTGAACACACTGAGCCGGCGCTTCGGGATGTCGACGCTGACGTCCCTGAGGTTGTTCTCGCGTGCACCCCGCACGCGGATCAGGTCGTGCGCGTCTGCGGCATGGAGCTGGTCGGTCATCGATGTCCTTCTGGTCAGGCGGCCTGATTGATACGGAGGAGGTTGCCCGCAGGATCGCGGAAGGCGCAGTCCCGCACGCCATAGGGCTGGTCCATGGGCTCCTGCACGACGTCCGCTCCGGTTCCGGCGAGATGTTCGAACAGCGCGTCGACGTCGTCGACGGCGAGCGTGAGCGCCGCATAGCTGCCCTTGGCGATCAGCCCGAGGATCGTCTGACGCTCCTCCTCGGTGATGCCGGGGTCGGTCGCGGGCGGATGCAGCACGACAGACGTCTCCGGCTGTCCGACCGGTCCGACGGTGAGCCAGCGCAGGCCCTCGTAGCCGACGTCGTTGCGCACCTCGAATCCGAGGGCGTCGCGATAGAAGCCGAGGGCTGCCTCGGCGTCCGTGTGCGGCAGGAACGCGTAATGGATCGTGATGTTCATGGCTTCACCCTAGAAGCACCGGACGGCGCGCCGCTTCTTGATTCCTGATGGGTCTGGCGACCTGCTTGAGATGGAAGTTCGGGATGCCGGAGACATCCGGCGCCTCGGCCGCATACCGGCTCGGCGGCACACCGACGAGCTCGGTGAAGCGCGTGCTGAAGGTGCCCAGCGACGAGCAGCCCACCGCGAAGCAGACCTCGGTCACGGTGAGGTCTCCGCGTCGTAGCAGCGCCATGGCGCGCTCGATGCGGCGCGTCATGAGATACGAGTACGGCGATTCGCCGTAGGTCTGCTTGAACAGCCGGCTCACATGCCCCGAGGACATGTGGACGCCGCGCGCCAGCGACTCGACATCCAGCGGCCGCGCGTACTCGCGATCGATCCGGTCGCGCACACGGCGCATCAGGACGAGCTCTCGCCGTCGTCGTTCCTCTGCGTCGTCCACGACACGATCCTTCCACGAGCCGCCGACACCGTGCCATGACCTCGCGTGAAGGAAGATGACGGCACAGGCGTGCGCCTCTCCCCCGTGCCGCGTGGGAGCGCTACGCTGAGGCACGACCTTCACAGGTTCTTCTCAGAAAGGCACACATCATGTCGGACGCAACATCCGAAGCAAAATCCGCCTTCACGTCCCTCCGCGTCGCCCTCGCCGTCTCCGGCGTGATCGCGCTCGTCGTCGGCATCCTTCTGCTGGTCTGGCCGGGCAAGTCCGCCGGCGTCCTCACCTGGATCCTCGCCCTCTACCTCGTGATCGCCGGTCTGGTGTACATCGGACTCGGTCTGTTCTCCGCGACGAAGGGCGGATGGGCGCGAGTCGGCCACGTCGTGCTCGGACTGCTCTACATCGTCGCGGGCGTCGTCGCGTTCGCGAACATCGCGGCGACGACAGCGGTCCTCGCGGTCATCGTCGTGATCTTCATCGGCGTCAGCTGGATCGTCGACGGCATCGTCTCGCTCACGCTGCTCAATCAGGCAGCATCCAAGGGCTGGACGATCACCTACGCGATCATCAGCATCATCGGCGGTCTGGTCGTGATCTTCTCGCCGCTGTTCGCCGCACTCGTGCTGTGGTGGATCCTCGGCATCACGCTCATCGTCATCGGCATCGTCCAGATCATCCGCGCCATCACGATCGGCAAGGACGCCACGGAGATCACCGAGGAGCTGAGGACCGAGCTCAGCTGAGTCGCCCGCTCGCCCGAAGGGCCCCGTCTGCGTTGCAGGCGGGGCCCTTCGTTGATCCTCACTCCGCGATGAAAGAGGATGTGTCGCCGACGAGGCGAGTGTTGTCGGCGGGCACCGGGTCCAGGGCCGCGCGAGCGACCTCCGCCGCGAACTCGGCGACGTTGTAGAGCTTGCCGGCGTCCTCACGACGCGCCGAGATGGCGCCGGGGTTCGCGCGTTCGAGCAGCGTCGCCGTGATGGTGCCCTCGATCATGTCGCCGGAGACGATCGTGAACCCGATCCCCTTCTCGGCGAGCGACGGGATGAGCTCGCGCAGCGCATCTTCACCCGCGCGCTTGGAGAGCGCGACGGGCTCGTACTCCGGCATCGTCGGGGTGGTGCGGATGAAGTGGGCCTGATGGCTCGTCACGAACACGACGCGCGATCCCTCGCCCAGCAGCGGCAGCGCGGCGTTCAGCACGCTCAGCTGCGCGTCCCGGTTCAGCAGCAGCGCGTAGTCCTCGGCCATGCCCGACTCCATCCCGCCCGAGGCGTTCAGGACGAGGATGTCGAGGCGGCCGAACTCGGCGCGGACCTTCTCGAACATGTCGGCGACGGATGCCGGGTCCGTGAGGTCCGCCCCCACTACCAGCGCACGCCTGCCGAGTTCGCGCAGCGAGGCCGCGAGCTTCTCGGCGCGGGGCGCCTTGTTGCGGAAGTTGATGACGACATCGGCCCCTGCCTCGGCGAAGTAGCGGACGGTGTCTGCGCCGATGCCGCGCGACGAGCCGGTCACGAGCGCGACCTTGCCGGTGAGAGAACCTGCGGGCAGAACGTCGGTCACGATGACTCCTTGTGATGCGAGGGCAGCCGCGTTCGCGCGGCCGGTCCAGCCTACCAATCGCGCCCTCCCCTCCCCCGTCACCTCGCGTGATAGGTTGACGGCGAAGGAGGGTGGGCGCATGGACGGTTTCTCCACGTTCGTCGAACTGGTGGACCAGTGGGCCTGGATCGGCTGGCTGGTCCTGATCGCGACCTTCCTCGTGATCGAGATGCTCTCGCTCGACTTCACCTTCCTGATGCTCGCGCTCGGAAGCACGGTCGGTCTGGTCACCGACCTCGTGGGAGTGCCCGTGTGGGTCCAGGTGCTGGCGGCCGCTCTCGCCGCAGCCCTGTTCATCCTCTTCCTGCGCCCGCCGCTGCTCAGACGACTGCATCGCGGCGAGGACCCCGTGAAATCCAACGTCGAGGCGTTGATCGACCTGCGCGGCGTCGCGCTGTCGGACATCACGCAGATCACCGGACAGGCGAAGCTCGCCAACGGTGACACCTGGACGGCCCGGAGCGCGAGCACGACGCCGATCCCGCAGGGATCCCCCGTGATCGTGAGTGCCATCAACGGTGCGATCGCCGTCGTACGTCCCGCAATCGAACAGTAGGAGTGACAGTGGACGACTCGTTCATCCCGGCCGCGATCGGATGGATCCTCGCGATCGCCGTCATCATCTTCGTGGTGGTGACGGTCGCGCGATCGATCCGGATCATCCCGCAGGCCACCGCCGGCATCGTCGAACGACTCGGCCGGTACCACAAGACGCTCACTCCCGGTCTGAACATCCTGGTTCCGTTCATCGACCGTCTCCGGCCACTGATCGACATGCGCGAGCAGGTCGTCTCGTTCCCGCCGCAGCCCGTGATCACGGAGGACAACCTCGTCGTCTCGATCGACACGGTCGTGTACTTCCAGGTCACGGACGCCCGCGCGGCGACCTACGAGATCGCGAACTACCTCGGCGCCGTCGAGCAGCTGACCACGACGACGCTGCGAAACGTCGTCGGTGGACTGAACCTCGAGGAGGCGCTGACCAGCCGCGACAACATCAACGGCCAGCTCCGCGTCGTCCTCGACGAGGCGACCGGAAAGTGGGGCATCCGCGTCGGCCGCGTCGAACTGAAGGCGATTGACCCGCCCATCTCGATCCAGGACTCGATGGAGAAGCAGATGCGCGCCGAGCGGGATCGGCGCGCCGCGATCCTCACCGCCGAGGGATCCAAGCAGTCCCAGATCCTCGAGGCCGAGGGTCAGCGTCAGGCCGCGATCCTCCAGGCCGAGGGTGACAAGCAGGCCGCGGTGCTGCGCGCCCAGGGTGAGGCGGAGGCCATTCAGAACGTCTTCGACGCCATCCACCAGGGCCGCCCGGACGACAAGCTCCTCGCTTACCAGTACCTCCAGATGCTGCCGAAGATCAGCGAGAGCCCGTCGAGCAAGCTGTGGATCGTCCCGAGCGAGCTCACCGAGGCGCTCAAGGGAATCGGCAGCGCGTTCACTCCGCGCCAGGGCCCGCCGCCGTCGAGCACGCCCGGCGCGTGACCCACCCGTACTTCATCGGCACGCCTCACCCGCGAGTCCTCGCTCATCGCGGTCTGCCGTCGGCGGACGAGGACTCGGCCGTGTGGGAGAACACGGCGGCCGCGTTCGCCGCGGCGCGCGCGGCCGGCGCTGCCTACATCGAGACGGACTGCCGGGTCACCTCCGACGGCGACGCGGTGCTGTTCCACGACGAGACTCTCGAGCGGCTTTTCGGCGACCCGCGCCCCGTCGCCGAAGTGCGCACGCGGGAGCTCGCGGAGCTCCTCGCGCCGCACGGAGGACTGATGACAGTCGCCGAGGCTCTCACCGGGTTCCCCGAATCGCGGTTCAACATCGACGTCAAGACGGACGCGGCGGCGAAGCCGCTCGGCGCCGTCATCGCCGCGCACGCGCATCGGGTGCTGCTCACGAGCTTCTCGGACGCGCGTCGGCGGCGTGCCGTGGAGGCGGCCATCGCCGCCGGAGCCGAGCTGCGTCCGGCGGTGTCCGCGGGGCGCGGTACGATCATCGCGCTGCGCCTGCTCGCCGCAGTCCGCTTCCTTCCCCGCCGTCTCCTGGACGGCGTCGACGCGGTGCAGATCCCGGAGCGGCAGGGCCCTATCCGGGTCTTCGTCCCGTCCCTCGTCCGCGCCGCGCACCGGGCCGGTGTCGAGGTCCACGTCTGGACCGTGAACGATGCGGCGGACATGCGGCGGTTGGTCGACGCAGGCGCCGACGGCATCGTCACCGACAGGGCAGATGTCGCCGTCAGAGCCCTGAGCTCCGCGTGAAGCACGGACGGCTGGGATTCCACTGTGAAAAGCGCCGAGAAATCACCGCCGTGGAGTAAGCGCACAGGTCCGAGCGTTATACCTGAGAGCGACGAGAGGACCACACAATGGCAGATCGCAGCCTGCGCGGCATCCGACTCGGCGCCCAGAGCCTACAGAGCGAAGAGGGCGTCGTGTTCATGGAGCGCCGTGAGACCACCTACACCTGTGACGCGTGCGGACACGTCACGACCCTGATGTTCGCGGCGGATGCCGAGCCCCCGCAGACGTGGGAGTGCCGCTCCTGCGGCGCCGACGCCCTGCTGCAGGTCGACGGCAAGTCCGTCACGCTCGAGGAGAACGACGAGAAGGCCGCACGCACCCACTGGGACATGCTGATGGAGCGCCGTACGCGCGCCGAACTCGAGGAGCTCCTGGAGGAGCGCCTCGCATTCCTCCGGGCCCGTCGCGGCGCCGGTGAGGACCCCACCCGCGAGAAGATCGGCGCCTAAGCGCGTCGGCGTGCGCTCCACCACCCGAACACGAGCGCCGCGAGCCCACCCCACAGCAGCACCTGCTGCACCCAGGGACCCAGGACGACCCCTGCCGTGAGGCCGGAGCGCAGCTCGACATCCTCGAGCATGGCTCCGGCCTCATCGGCGTCCAGGAACGAGACGGTGGAACCGTCCGGCCGGATGATCTGGCTCGTCCCGACCGTGGAGATGTTCACCACGGAGCGCCCCGTCTCGATCGCCCGCATCCGGGCGAACGCCAGCTGCTGGAGGTTCTCGTCGGTCCCGCGGAAGTCGGCGTTGTTGGTCTGGAAGACGAGCACCTGCGCTCCCCCGGTCACTCCTTCACGGATCACGTCGTCGTAGATCACGTCGAAGCAGATCGCCAGTCCGATCGCGACGCCGTCGACGTCCATGATCGGCGGGTTCGTTCCCGGCGTGTACTCGCGTTGCAGCAGGCCGATCAGATCCGGCACGATCGCGTTGTAGAAGGCGCGGTCCGGCACGTACTCGCCGAAGGGCACCGGATGCCGCTTGTCGTGGGTCTGCGCGGCAGTGCCGTCCTGCTGCCACAGCATCGAGGTGTTGAAGTACTGCCCGTCGCGCTCGGTGGCGGCGTTCGCGAGCAGCGGTGCGTCGGCGCGGTTTGCCACGAGGGTCATCCGCCGGGCGAGATTCGCGCTCTGGAAGGGGTCGCCGTCGACCGATCCCTCCGGCCACACGAGCAGGTCGATGTCCTCGCCGTACAGCGGTCGTGATGCATCGGTCTGAGCGTCGATCACCGAATACGGCTCGCGCATATCGAAGTATCCGGTGGGGCCGTTGCCCTGGACGGCGCCGATCCTCAGGTCGCCGGCTGCCGTCGTGGGGAACGCCGGGACCAGGAGCAGCACCGCGATCAGTGCGACCGGAGCCAGGAGCCGCACGGGCCTGCGCCACAGACGCAGCCGGATGACCTCGACGAGCATCGCCACGACGAAGACGATGAGGAAGCTCAGTCCGCTCACGCCGACCCACGAGGCGAGCGGCGCCAGCGGGCTCTCGGACTGGCTCATGCCGATCCGCGCCCAGGGGAAGCCGCCGTACGGCCAGGTGCCCAGCAGCAGCTCTCGACCGACCCAGAGCGCCCCCACGGTGGCCGGCAGCGCCACCAGGCGTGCGACCGTGCCGGGGAAGGCGCGCGGCATCCAGCGGTAGGCCAGCGCGATCGGGATCGCCGCGATGGCGGTCAGCAGCGCCTCGAGCCCTGAGAGGGCGACCCACGGGATCGGTCCCAGGTAGCGCGAGGTCCAGGACACGAGCAGGAGGAAGAACACCGCGCCGTACACCAGGCCGACCAGCAGCGCGCCGCCGGCGCGACGTCCGATCAGCGCGACGAGCAGCAGCCCGACGGCCGGGAAGGCGAGGATCCATGCTCCCACCTCCGGGTAGGACAGATCCATGAGCCATCCGGCCGCGGCGGCGACCGGGACGGCCAGCCACAGCGGCAGGAGCGCGCGCGGGCGCGTCGGCGGGGCGGGATGCGGCATCCTGCTCAGACCCCGGAGTAGGCGACGATGCCGCGTCGGACGCCCTCCAGGGCGCGCCGCGCGGTCCGGGCGATCTCGGCGTCATCCGCCACGATGGAGAGCTGGTCGAGCAGGTCGATCGTCTGCTTCGCCCACCGGACGAAGTCGCCGGCCGCCATGTCGGCGTCGACGAGCACGCGGTCGAGCATCCCGCCGCGGGCCCACGCGTGCATCGCTCCTGCGAGTCCCGCGGCCAGCGGCTCGGTGCCGGGGAGGTGGTGATCCTGCTCCAGATCGTCCAGTTGCGCCCACAGGGCCGTGGTCTTCTCGTACGCCGCACGGAATGCACCGCGAGGGAGGCCCCGCTCCCCCGTGTTCGCCTCGTCGCGACGCGGTTCATACACCAGGCAGCACGCCATCGCCGCCAGGGCGGGTGCGTCGAGCCCCTTCCACAGTCCCTGACGCAGGCTCTCGGCGACCAGCAGGTCGCGCTCTCCGTAGATGCGGCGCATCGTGCGTCCGGCATCCGTGAGCGCCAGTTCGTCGCCCGCGCCCGTGACGTAGTCCAGGGCGGCCAGCACTTCGAGGACGCGGTCGAAGATCCGCGCCACGGTTCCGGTGCGCGTCTCGATCTGGCGGCGCTTGCGATCGGTCTCGCGCTTGAGCTTGAAGTAGCGCTCACCCCATCGGGCGTGCTTCTCGCGGTCCGGGCAGGTGTTGCAGCCGTGCCGCTGCATCCGGCGCCTCAGGCTCTCGATCTTCTTGATGCGCTTCTCGCGCACACTTCGCGGACCATGCGCGTCCTGGCGGTTCTTCTTCTCCAGGTCGCTGAGCTCGCGACGGATGGCGGCGTAATCGGCGAAGTCGCCGTGCTCGCACTGCATGGCCGTGAGGTAGCCCTCGAGAGAGGACTCCGCCTCGCGGACCTGCCGTGCGAGGCCCACGACGGCACGGTCGGCCTGGAACTGCGCGAACGAGCTCTCCAGGATCTCGCGCGCCCGCGCCCGCCCGAAGCGGTCGACGAGGTTGACCGCCATGTTGTAGGTCGGTCGGAAGCTGGAGTTGAGCGGATAGGTGCGGCGGGATGCGAGGGCGGCGACGGCCTGCGGGTCCATGCCCTCGGTCCACTGGACGACGGCGTGTCCCTCGACGTCGATGCCGCGGCGTCCGGCCCGCCCGGTGAGCTGGGTGTACTCCCCCGACGTGATCGCGACGCGGGCCTCGCCGTTGAACTTCTCCATCTTCTCCAGCACGACCGTGCGCGCCGGCATGTTGATGCCGAGAGCGAGAGTCTCGGTGGCGAAGACGACCTTGACGAGTTTGAGCCGGAACAGCTCCTCCACGATCTCCTTGAACGCCGGCAGGAGCCCCGCGTGGTGGGCGGCGACGCCGCGCTCGAGGTTCTCGCGCCATTCCCAGAAGCCCAGGACGCCCAGGTCCTCGTCCTGCAACGCGCGGGTGCGCTCCTCGACGATCGCGCGGATCTCCGCTCGTTCCTCGGCCGTCGTGAGGCGCAGGCCCGATCGGCTCACCTGCTGGACGGCGGCATCGCACCCGATGCGGCTGAAGATGAAGAAGATCGCCGGCAGCAGGTTCGAGCGCTCCAGGAGAGCCACGACCTCGGGACGGTCCATCCGCTCGATGCGACGCGCGTTCGCCGCCCGGACGGGGCGTCGCCCTCCGCGCGGCGGGCGCTGCGCCTGCCGGCCGGCGTGCCGATTGCTGACGTAGCCCTGCGCCTGACGATTGCTCTCGTAGCGCGATCCGGTGAAGGACCGGATGCGCAGCAGTTCCTGGTTCACCTGCGCGGTCGCGATACCGGCTCTGTCGTCGAAGAGCGGGAGCAGGTCGTCGCGCACCAGCACGTGCTGCTCGAGCGGGACGGGCCGGATCTCCGACACGATGACCTCGGTGTCCCCGCGCACGGTGTCCAGCCAGTCGCCGAACTCCTCGGCGTTCGACACCGTGGCGCTCAAGGACACCAGGCGCACCGAGGACGGCAGGTGGAGGATGACCTCTTCCCACACCGGACCCCGGAAACGGTCGGCGAGGTAGTGCACCTCGTCCATCACGACGTACCGGAGATCGGTGAGAGCTGCGGAATCCGCGTACAGCATGTTGCGCAGCACCTCGGTCGTCATGACCACGATGCGCGCATTGCCGTTGATGTTCGTGTCACCCGTGAGCAGACCGACCTGATCGGCGCCGTACACCTCGGTGAGCTCGCGGAACTTCTGGTTCGACAGCGCCTTCATGGGCGTCGTGTAGAAGGCCTTCTCGTTCGGGGTCCGCATCGCCAGGTGGATCGCGAACTCGCCCACGATGGTCTTTCCGGCGCCGGTGGGGGCGGCGACGAGCACGCTGCGCCCGCGTTCGAGCGCATGACAGCCCGCCAGCTGGAACGGATCGAGATCGAACGCCTGCCGCGCCGCGAATGCCGCTGTCTCCGGAGAATCCGCGGCGGCCCGCGCGGCCGCGTAGCGATCGGCCGGGCTGCTCATGCTCCCTGCCCGGGCAGAAGACCGGCGGCGGCGTCCTTCTTGCGCTTGCGCCGGTCGAACAGCATCGACAGCAGCGCCGCCGCGAAGAACAGCACGATGAGGATGCCACCGAGGATCAGCATGCTGACGACGTCCGCCGCCGGGGTGGTCAGCGCGGCGAAGATCGTGGCGAGGAGGATCGCGACCCGCCAGCCCTTGAGGATCGCCTTGCCGGACATGATGCCGGCGAGGTTCAGCGCCACCAGGAAGACCGGCAGCACGAACGCGATTCCCACGACGATCATCAGCTTGAAGACGAAGTCGTAGTACTTGGACGCGTCGTAGAGGTTGTTCCCGCCCTCGGGCGTGAATGTGGCCATGAGCTCGATCACGTGCGGGACGAGGAACGTGGCGACGTAGCATCCCGCGAAGAACAGCGGAACGGCCGCAGCGACGAAACCGAGCGTGTACTTGATCTCCTTGCGGGTGAGGCCCGGCATCAAGAACGCCCACAGCTCCCAGAGCCAGACGGGAGCCGCCAAGAAGATGCCGATCGAGAAGGCGATCCGCATCCGGAGGTCGAACGGCGACGTCACCGACGAGAAGGTCAGGCCGGTCAGCCCGCCCCCGTTCTTCGCGTCCTCTACCGTCGTCAACGGCTGCTCGATGTAATCGATGATCGGGTCCGAGATGAAGAACGCGATGATCATCGCGACGATCAGGGCCGCAGCCGAGATCAGCAGGCGCTTGCGCAGCTCGACGAGATGGGCTCCCAGCGACATCCTGCGGTCACGCCGACCGGAGTCCCCGCCCTGCGGGGACGTCACACCTTCCGACACCGCTGTCAGGTGGTGCGATCAGTGCCGGGCGCGGCTCCGTTGTCGGTTGCCGTGGATGCCGAGGGCGTCTCGGCGTCCGCCGCGGTCGTCTCTGTCTTGCGCGCCGCGTCCTCTTCCTTCATCGCGCTCATCTCGCCTTTGAAGACGCGCGCGGACTGTCCCATGCTCTTCGCGAGCGCGGGCAGCTTCGCAGCGCCGAAAAGAAGCAGGATGACAGCGAGGATGATGAGCAGGTGCCATCCGGTCAAGCCGGCCATGTTGTCTCCTCGGTTCGGGGGTTCGTCATAGTCTAACCGGCGACGTCGTCGTCCGGTCGATGGTAGAGCGCGAGTCCGGCCGCAGCCCATTCGCGGGTCGCAGTCCGAGCGACGACGGGGCTGAGCACTTCCATGCGTCCGCCGAAGCGGCCGGCCAGGCGACGGATCCCGCGGGGATCGGCCAGACGGATCCGTGCGAGGGCCACATCGCCCGATGCGGGCTCGTCCGCCTGAAATCCAGCCAGCAGCGGCAGGAGGGCTGTCGGCACCCGCACCGTGACGTTCCCGTCGGCGCCGGTGCCTCCGACGAACGGCTCGGGGGCGGCGTCGTCCTGGTGGGTGCTGACGATGTCCGTCAGCCGCGGTGCGCTGACGCGGTCGAGGTGGAAAGTCCGCATCGCCTCGCGCGTGTGGCACCATCCCTGCAGATACCACTGCCCGTTCGTGATCAGTACCTGAACCGGGTCGACCGTGCGGATCGTGGCATCGGCGTCCGGTGCCTGGTACGTGAACGACACGGCCACTCCGTCGCGCAGCGCGCGGGAGACGACCTCTCGTACCTCGTCGACGGCGTCCGTCGCGACCACGACGGCCGCCGGTGCATCCGCGGCACCGCGGGACAGCTTCGCGATGAGTCCGGAGACCAGCCCGGATCCGGCCACCTCGGGGACGGCGGCGACCATCTGCAGACCGGCCAGCAGCGCGGCGGCCTCCCGCGCCGTGAAGCGCGGCACGCGGCGCAGCGCGACGTCGTTGGTGATCTCGATGACGTCCTGCTCGTCGAGAAGGTCCCAGTCGATGTCGAACATCTCGTGCGGCTGCTGCCAATAGCCGGAGTCCCCGGGCAGACCGATGACCGTGAGCTTCTCCACCATGGCGCGCATCTCGTCCGGGGTGACCTGGAACTCGGCGGCGGCCTCGGCGAGCGAGACCTGACCGCGTTCGAGCAGATACGGCACGAGAGTCAAATAGAGCCGGACCCGTTCGGATGCGAGCAGCGGCTTCGGCTTGGGCCGGGCGCTCATGAGGCGACCTCGTCGTGAGCCTCGACGAGCGCACGCAGCCGGGCGATCACCTCGTCGCGCAGATCGTCGGGCTCCACGACGCGCACCTCAGGCCCGTAGGACGCGAGCTCGTCCGCGAGGATGTGCCGATCGACGTAGTGCACGTGGATGCCCTGCGCGGCCGGAACCGCTCGGCGACCGAGACGCAGCGACGCCTCGGTGCCCGGCGTCACCTCGAGCAGGGCTCGATTGCGGCGGGCGACCTCCTCGAGCCCGGCCATCGCGCGTTCCCCGGCACCGTCGCGCAGCCCGGCATCGAAGCGTTCGGTCGTGAGCTTCACGTCGCCCACGATGCGGCTGAGCAGGAACGTCCGCTCCTCCTCGGCATCCGCGTCGATGCCGTAGACGTGCCAGCGCGCCTCGTAGTCCACCAGGGCGAGAGGACGGACCCGGCGGCGCCGGGCGGACTCCTCCCCCGGTTTCAGGTAGTCGAAGCGCACCACGCGGCCCGCCTCGATCGCGTCCTGGAGCGGTCCGAAGGCGGGATCGCGCGTCGTGATGCGCGGCGCGAAGCCGATGATCGGCGCGTCGCCGTCGATACCCAGCGCGCGGATCTTGCGCACACCGGCCTGCGCGTCCCCCGACATCGACTCCGCGCTCCAGACGCTGCCGGCCAGCTGCAGCACGGCCAGCTCCGCGGGAGTGAAGGCGATGTCGCCGGGAAGGTCGTATTCCGCCTGCGGAATACGGTACCGGGCTTCGCGCAGATCATTGGGGTCGGAGGGGTCGCCGATCGTCTCGACCGGGACGCCGAGCGAACGCAGTTCGTCCTTGTCGCGCTCGAACATCTTCTCCAGCGCGTCGGCGCGGGTTCCGGCATCCGCGCGCTGTCGATACCCCGAGACGTTGTCGAGGATCTGCTGCTTGGTGAGTCCGATCTCCGTGGCCATGAGCGCCACGACGAGGTTCGTCAGGCGCTCCTCCGCGGGGATCTGGACCGCCATCACTGCTCCGGCGTGGGACTGGTGCCCAGGATGTCGACGACGTACGCCGTCGCTTCCGCGCCCTCGGCCGCCGGCACGACGACCAGGAGCTGAGATCCGACCGTCTGACCGATCAGGGCCTCGGCCACCGTGGGGGCGGCCTGAGCGAGGCCGGCGGTGGGGTTCGAGTCCCACGTCGTGCTGCTGACCGTCTTGGAGTCCCACGACACGGCGGTGTAGTTCACCCAGACGTTCGTGTCCTCGTCGATGCGCTCGCCGTCGCCCTTGATCAGGAGCTGCTCGACCTGCTCGGTCGGCGCGGCGTCGTCCGGGACGATGATCCCGGGTCGACCGTCCGCCGCGCGCACGACGGTGGGGAGATTGCGGGCGTTGTTGAACTGCTTCGCCCCGGTGGCGCGGGCGAGCTGCGTGTCGAGCACGTCGATGACGGCCACGACCGTGGTGTCCTCGTCCAGCTGGAAACCGCTCAGCGCCGCCTCCCCGAAGTCGGCCGGGGCGATCGCCGCGACCATCCGCGTGCCGGGCGTCGCGCACTCGAGCACCTCGCCGATACCGGGGATCTGCTGCGTCCAGGACGCGATGTTCGACAGCCGCGAGAGGTCGCCGTCGAACTCGGTCTGCACGACCTGATCGCCGGTGGTCCCGTTGTACAGCGCGATGTCGAGGACCGTGAGCTGCTGCGGCGAGGTGAGCGGCGTCCCCTCGCCCGTGACGACGTCCGTGTACGAGGTCGTCTCGACGTGCAGCGGCGAGAAGAGTTCGACATCGGGGGCGACGCCGACCTCGCCGGTCACCGTGACGGCGTCGTCGATGCCGCTCGTCGAGGAGGCGCGGTCGCAGGTCTCCCCGGCGAAGGTCGGGGCTGCGGTGCACCCCGTCAGGGCGACGGCGGCGAGACTGAGGCTGGCAATGGCAGCGGACGTTTTACGCACGCGCTCCAGTCTATTCCGTCGCCCGGTCTGTTTCGCGCGCCGCGGCGGCGATGCGCGCCCCTGCGGCGGCCTTCTCGGCCTCGCGGACGCGCTTGCGCAGGTTCTTGTCGGTGATCTCGCGGTCGCCGACGGCACCGGGGGTCCAGAGTTCCACGTCTTCGTCCCCGTAGCTGCTCTTCGACGCGCGGCGCTTGACCTCGGGAGGGATCGCACCGGGCGCCAGCCGGCGCGCCGTGATGAGGAATCCGGTGTGCGCGACCATCCGGTGATCGGGACGGACCGCGAGTCCCTCGACGTGCCAGCCGCGCACCATGGTCTCCGAGGCGTCCGGCTCGGTGAACAGGCCGGTGCCGCGGAGGTACTCGGCGACGCGGGACAGCTGGGTCGCCGTCGCGACATAGCAGAGCACGACACCGCCCGGGGTCAGTGCCTCGGCGACGACGTCGATGCACTCCCACGGCGCCAGCATGTCGAGGACCACGCGGTCGACGCCGCCGGCAGGCAGTTCCGCGGGCAGGGCATCGACGAGGTCGCCGACCACGACGCGCCAGGTGTCCGGGATGCCGCCGAAGAACGTCTCGACGTTCGCCGAGGCCACTTCCGCGAAGTCCTCCCGGCGTTCGAAGGACACCAGTGTGCCCGCCGGGCCGATCGCGCGCAGCAGCGAGAGCGACAGCGCACCGGAGCCGACGCCGGCCTCCACGACGACCGCGCCCGGGAAGATGTCCGCCTGCATGACGATCTGCGCGGCGTCCTTGGGGTACACGATCGCCGCTCCACGGGGCATCGACATCGCGAAGTCGCGCAGCAGCGGCCGCAACGCCAGATATTCGTGTCCCGAGCTGTTCGCGATGACCGTGCCGTCCGGCTGACCGATGAGGTCGGCGTGGCGCAGCACCCCGTGGTGCGTGTGCAGTTCGCCGTCCGCGCGCAGCGTGATGGTGTGCAGACGCCCCTTCGGGCCGGTCAGCTGCACGCGGTCGCCCGCGCGGAACGGTCCGCTCGGGCGGGTGGTGGGCGCATCGGTCATGAAGGGGTCTCCGTCGGGGTGGTGCGATGCGCCCGGTAGAGCGCGATGATGTCCTGCGCGGAGCGTCCGTGCAGGGTCGGCCAGAGCTCGTGCGCGCCCGCATCGTCGAGCGGCAGGATGTGCGGGACGCCGAGGGCGACGGCTCCGGAGGCCACGCCGGCACGCAGGCCCGTCGGCGAGTCCTCGATCACCACGGCGTGCTCGATGTCGATGCCGAGCAGCGCCGCCCCGAGGAGGTACGGCTCGGGATGCGGCTTCGGGTTCTCGACGTCGTCTCCCGCGACGATCAGTTCGAACGCGTCGAACTCGATGAACTCGGCGACGCCCTCGGCCATGCGGCGCAGCGACATCGTCACGAGTGCCGTGGGGATGCCGGCATCCTTGAGGTCCCTCAGCAGCTCCTGCGCACCGGGACGGAACGGGACGCCGTGCGTGCCGAGCGATTCGCGCACCCGATCCGTGAGGTGCTGGACGATGGCCTCGCCGTCCATGTCGACGCCGGCGCCCTGCAGGACGGCAGCGCTGTCCAGCAGGCCCTTGCCCACCAGCTGCAGGGCGTCCTGATGTGTCCACGTGCCGCCGAAGGACTCCACCAGGTGGGTCTCGGCCGTCATCCAGTACGGCTCGGTGTCGACGAGGGTTCCGTCCATGTCCCACAGGACTGCGCTCGGCGTCTCACTCACCGGACCATGCTATCCGGCGTGACGTCGGACATCGGCCCGCCCCCGCGCGCCTGCCCTCGCCCGCTCTTCGAGGACTAGCCTGGGAAGGACACCGGACGATTCGGACGAGGAGGGAGGCCGGGATGGATGCACTGGGTCCCCGCATCATCGTCGCCGCGTTCGACGGATGGAACGACGCGGGCGAGGCCGCCAGCGGCGCCATCGAGGCGATCCGCCAGTCCGGCGACTACGAACTCGTCCACGCGGTCGACCCCGAGCTGTATTTCGACTATCAGTACACGCGCCCCTCCACCCGCATGGACGCCCAGGGGCATCGCGAACTGCAGTGGCCCGGCGCGGCACTCTGGCGCCCTGTCCCGGCCGCGCAGCTCGGTCCGGAGTTCTGGCTGCTCACCGGTTCGGAACCGGCCCGCACCTGGCAGGCGTTCGCGACGGAGTTCATCGACGTCGCGCTGCGTGACGATGTCACGGGCTTCCTGACGCTCGGGGCGATGCTGTCGGACGTCCCGCACACGCGGCCGATCTCGATCTTCGCGTCCAGCCCGAATGAGCAGGTCCGGGAGGCCCACGGGCTGGAGCGCTCGCTCTACGAGGGCCCCGTGGGGATCCTCAGCGTCCTGGAGCACTTCGCCGAGCGCGCCGGCATCCCCACTGCCGGCCTCTGGGCGAGCGTGCCGCACTACGTCGCATCCGCCGCGCCCTCACCGAAGGCGACGCTCGCGCTACTGGACCGTCTCGAGGAGCTCACCGGCGTGGACGTGCCGCGCACGCATCTGCGGACCGAGGCGGCAGCATGGGAGGCGTCGATCGACGCGGCCGCCGCCGACGACGAGGACATGACCGAGTACATCCGCCAGCTCGAGCGCACGCGGGACACCTGGGATTCGCCCGAGGCTTCCGGGGACGCGATCGCCCAGGCCTTCGAGCGGTACCTGCGCCGCCGCGGCGAGGGCCCCGGCGACCACAAGCGCTGACGCGTGCCGGTCAGGCCGCGATGACGCCCGTGCCGAGGAGGACGAGCAGCGTGGTCCCCAGAAGGATGCGGTAGATCACGAAGGGCAGGAAGCTGCGCTTGGAGATCCAGTTCATGAAGAACGCGATCACTCCGAGGGCCACGACGAAGGCGATCCCGGTGGCCGCGAGCGTCTCGCCCAGGGAGAAGTACTGGTCCGGCTCGTCCCAGCTCTTGAAGAGCTGGAAGAACCCGCTTCCGAAGACGGCGGGGATGGCGAGCAGGAACGCGTAGCGCGCCGCGGCAGCCCGCTCGTACCCGAGGAACAGCCCCATCGTGATGGTGCCTCCGGAGCGCGAGACGCCTGGCACCAGCGCGAGCGCCTGTGCGAGCCCGAACAGGACGCCGTGCGGATAGGTGAGGTCGTCGAGCTTGCGGCGCTTGGCGCCGACGTAGTCGGCGACGCCGAGCAGGATGCCGAAGAGGATCAGCATGATCGCGACCACCCACATCGAGCGCAGGACCGTCTCGATCTGATCCTGGAACAGCAGCCCGAGGACCACGATCGGAATGCTGCCGATGATGATCAGCCAGCCCATGCGCGCGTCCGGGTCGTTGCGCGGCAGCTTGCCGGTCAGCGACCGGAACCAGTGCCCGATGATGCGCACGATGTCGCGCCAGAAGAAGACCACGACGGCGGCTTCCGTCCCGATCTGGGTGATCGCGGTGAACGCGGCACCCGGATCCTCCCCGGATCCCGTGAAGGTGCCCACGATGCGCAGGTGCGCGCTGGAGGAGATCGGGAGGAACTCGGTCAGTCCCTGGATGATGCCGAGGAACAGCGCTTCGAGCAGGTGCATGGGGGGACTTCCTTGATCGGACAGGCTCAGTCGGCGCGGCGCTCAGTAGGAGCGCAGCAGGTCGGTCAGAACCCGCTGACCGAAGACAAGAGATTCTACGGGGACGCGTTCGTCCACTCCGTGGAACATTCCTGTGAAGTCCAGGTCGGCAGGGAGTTTCAGCGGCGCGAATCCGTAGCCGGTGATTCCGATCGTGGACAGCGCCTTGTTGTCCGTTCCCGCACCGAGCAGATACGGGATGACCGGGACGCCGGGGTCGTGCCTGCCGAGCGAGGCGACCATCGCCTCGACCAGGTCCCCGTCGAACGCGGTCTCCATGCCGATGTCGCGCACCACCGTCTCGATGACGATGTCATCCCCGACGATCTCCTGCAGCTCGGCGAGCACGTCGTCCTCGGTGCCCGGAAGGACCCGTACGTCGATGAGCGCCTCGGCGCGCTCCGGGATCACGTTGTGCTTGTACCCGGCGGTGAGGACGGTCGGGTTGGTGGTGGTGCGGAACGTGGAGCGCAGGAAGGCCTCGGCCGGTCCGGATGCCGCGGCCAGCGCATCCGGGTCGTCCACGGGGATTCCGCTGATCGTGCTGAGTCCCTGCAGCAGCGCCTCGGTCGTGGGGGTGAGGCGGATCGGCCAGCGGGTGCGTCCGATCTTCGCGACGGCCTCGGCGAGGCGGGTGATGGCGTTGTCGTCGTGCAGTCGGCTGCCGTGGCCGGCCCGGCCCCTGGCGACGAGTCGGATCCAGAGGAGAGCCTTCTCCCCCACCTGGAGCAGATACGCGCGCCGGTCGCCGACGCTGATCGAGTAACCGCCGACTTCGCTGATGGCCTCGGTGGCGCCGTCGAACCACTCCGGGCGGTCCTTGACCACCAGGGCCGAGCCTTCGACGCCGCCGTTCTCCTCGTCCGCGAAGAACGCCAGGATCAGGTCGCGCTCGGGCTGCTCCCCCGCACGCAGCATGTCGGCGACCGACGTCAGGATCATCGCGTCCATGTTCTTCATGTCCACGGCCCCACGGCCCCACAGCATCCCGTCCTGCACGACGCCGGCGAAGGGGTCGACGCTCCAGTCGTCGGCCATGGCCGGCACCACGTCGAGGTGACCGTGCACCACGAGTGCGGGCTTGGTCCGATCCCGTCCCTCCACGCGGGCCATCACGTTCGTGCGTCGAGGGATCGGCTCGTAGAAGCGCGGTTCGAGTCCGAGCCGCTCGAGATAGGCGCCGACGTACTCGGCCGCCTCGCGCTCGCCTCGAGCCTCTCCGCCGCCGAAGTTCGAGGTGTCGAAGCGGATCAGGTCCTGCGCGACGCGGACGACCTCGGGAAGCTGCGGATCGGACATGCCCTCCAGGCTATCGAACCCTCACGGCGCGCCCGGCATGCGCCCTGGTTCGAAGCGGCACCCAGAACGTGCTAATCTCATTCTTCGGTCGGCAACGACTTTTCATCACCTGCGCGGGTGGCGGAATAGGTAGACGCGCTAGCTTGAGGTGCTAGTGCCCGCATAGGGCGTGGGGGTTCAAGTCCCCCCTCGCGCACGGAATGGCCCCGGATCTTCGGATCCGGGGCCTTCGTCGTTCCCTCGTCAAGGGGGTGGGAGGGATCCGAGGGTCTGCCTAGTCTGACGGGACGAACGGAAGGACGATCGCATGAGTGATCCGCAGAACACGCGCGGTGTGCCCGGTGAGGCCGAAGAGGCGGACAACGCCTCGGGTGGGCCGGCTGAGCGCATGGACGGGACGCCTCCGGAGCCCGAGGCTGCCGAGGGGACAGCCGAGGACGACGACGAGGAAACCGCCGATCGCGATCAGTGACCGGCGCGCATGAACCGTTCGGCGGACTGCACCTGCTCGGCTGACGGCCGGATGCCGGTGTAGAGCACGAACTGCTCCAGAGCCTGCAGCGTCGCGACCTCCGCTCCCGTGATCACCGCCTTGCCGAGGGCGCGAGCGTACGCGATCAGCGGCGTCTCCGCGGGAAGCGCGACGACGTCGAAGACCACGGATGCCGAGGCCACCGCGTCATCGGAGAAGGCTCTCGCTTCCGCGTCCGGTCCCCCGGCCATTCCGATCGGCGTCACGTTCACCAGGATGTCCGCCGTGAGGTCCCCGGGCTCCGGAGCCCAGGCGAAGCCATACAGATCGGCCAGTCCACGTCCCGCCGTCTCGTTGCGCGCCACGATCGTCACATCATGGAAGCCGGCGTCCCGGAAGGCGGCCGCCGTCGCCTTCGCCATGCCTCCCGATCCGCGCAGCAGCACGGAGGACGCCGGATCCAGCCCGTTGCGTGCGATCAACTGGGCGATGGCCGAATAGTCGGTGTTGTACGCGGTGAGCACGCCGTCGTCGTTCACGATCGTGTTCACCGATTCGATGGCTGATGCGGATGGCGCCATGTGATCGACCAGAGCGATGACGGCTTCCTTGTAGGGCATCGAGATCGCGCAGCCGCGGATGCCGAGCCCGCGCACGCCGACGATGGCCTGCTCGAGGTCCGTAGGCGCGAAGGCCTTGTAGATCCAATTGAGGCCGAGCGCCTCGTAGAGGTGGTTGTGGAAGCGCGTGCCGTTGTTGCTCGGGCGACCGGACAGCGAGATGCAGAGCGTCATGTCCTTGTTCAGCATGGTCACCGCTCCAGGCTACGCGGAGGTGGCGGGGCAGCTCAGACCGCGCCGACCCCGAAGACGAGACCGAGGGCGTAGGTGATCGCGGCGGCACCGAATCCGATGGCCAGCTGACGCAGGGCTCGACGCAGCGGCGGCCCGCCGGAGAGGATGCCGACCATGGCACCGGTGGACAGGAGTGCGACGCCGACGAGCACGAGGGCGAGCACGATCGCCGCTGTCCCCTCCAGACCGAAGATCCAGGGCAGGACGGGCACGATGGCCCCGGATGCGAAGAGCAGGAAGCTCGACAGCGCGGCCGTCCAGTCGCTGCCGACGATCTCGTGGTCGTCGCCTGCGGTGCGGATCGGACCAGTGGCCGCCGCGCGCACTCCGGCCTGGGCGGCGGTCACGATGCGTCGGGCGCGCGCGAGCGCCTCTGTCTCATCCATCCCTCGCGCCCGGTAGACCAGCGCGAGTTCGTTCTCGTCGATGTCGAGATCGGCCGCGGAGTCGTGCGCATCGTCGTTGGCCTCGGTGGAGGCGAGCAACTCGCGCTGCGAGCGGACGGAGACGAACTCTCCGGCCCCCATGGACAAGGCACCAGCCAGCAGCCCCGCGATTCCGCTGAACAGCACGAAGGCCGAACTGACCCCCGTCGCGCCGATGCCCAGCACGAGCGCGAGGTTGCTGACCAGTCCGTCGTTGGCGCCGAACACCGCGGCACGGAACGATCCCGACAGGCGGCGTCGTCCGCGGGCCGCGAGTCCGCGGACGACCTCGTAGTGGATCTTCTCGTCGGCGCGCATCGCCGGAGTCGCGTACTGCTCGCTGTCGTACGGGGATCGCGCCTCCGCGCTCTGCGCCAGGGCGAGCACGAAGATCGAGCCGAACCGCCCGGCCATCCAGCCGAGCAGGCGGGAGCGGACACCGGCACGGGGCAGCTTCGCAGGTTCTTCGCCGAGGAGGTCGAGCCAGTGCTGTTCATGGCGGCGCTCGGCGTCGGCCAGGCTCAAGAGGATCTCCCGCTCCTCCCCCGTCCTGCGGGCGGCGAGCTTCTGATAGACGAGGCCTTCGGCCCGTTCCTCGACGAGATATCGAGCCCAGCGGCGTCGGTCTGCGGGTGTCGGTTCCGCGGGGGCGGGCGCGCTCAAGGGACCTCCTGAAGGTGCGGTGGGATGCTTCCACGCTAGCCACGCGTCGGGTCGGAGACCGCGGAAAACGAGGGATTGACAGCATTTCGGGGAGCCGAACGGGTGCGAGTGCTCAGGGTCCGGCGGAGGGATTCCTCTGGGGACGGGACCCGACAGCGGGCCGGCCCTTCCGGCGGACCGTCAGGTGAAGAGCACGCGACGGGTGGGGTGATCCGTGTACGTCCGTCCGAGCGGGCTGTTCCACTCGAGCAGCCCCTCGGCCAGCTGACGCACGGTCCAGCGATCCTCATCGGCGAGGTCGGGATGCTTGATCGGATGATGCCCCGTGCAGAACAGACTCAGATTGCTCACCTGCGTGCGGCCGCCTTTGGCGTGATCGTGGTTGTGATCGATCTGACAGTGCGCCGCCGGTGCGCGGCAGCCCGGGAAGCGGCAGTGCTGGTCACGGGCCCGCAGGAAGCGCTTCATCGCTGCGGTCGGGGTGTATCCGTCGGTCTCGGTCACGAGTCCCTGCGGATCGACGAACAGCCGCGTCCAGGACGGAGAATGCCCGGCGAGCAGCCGCACCGTGTCGGGGAGGACGGGGCCGTGCGCGTCGTGCTCCGCGAACCGGTCGTCGACGCCGATGAGCGTCTCGGCCGCGATGGACACCTGAACCGTGGCCTGGACCGATCCGATGCCGGTCTGCGTGAGCGTGCTCGGATCCGACGCCAGCAGCAGATCCGCGAGGATGTCGGCCCGCAGCTGATCCATCGTGCGCGTGTCCGTCTCGAGCACACCGACGAGATCGTCATCGAGCAAGGTGCCGGCTCGGCAACCGCCCGGATCGGCGCCTTTGGGCGCGGGGTCGATCGGAGGCGCGCTCGTGAAGAGCTCCTCTTCGAACGAGGCGACCAGCTCATCGAACACCTCGTCGAGCCACGGGGGACGGACAGTGTCGGACATCCACGGATCGCCGGGTGGATGAGTCTGATCGTCGCGCGGATGCGACTGCCCGTCGAACGAATGCTCTGACCCTGTGGAGAGGTCGCCGTCCAGGCCCGGTGGTCCGCCCGCGGGCTCGTTGACCACGTCATCGTGCACGGGGCTCCAGATCGGGAAGTCGCGCTCGGAGATCACGACCGTAGTCACGGACGCCGCCGACGGGTCTTCGATGTCCCGGGCCGCCGTCGCGCCTGAACCGCCTTCATCAGCAACGACCGCGCCGTCGCCATCGGCGTCAGACGAACTGTCCCCCTCAGCGCCTTCCGCTTCGTCGCGCTCTGAACGCTCCCAGCCAGGAACGTCGTCCAGGATCCGGCGCAGTTCCGCATCGAGATCGAGCGGCTCCTCGGGGAGCATCGGCTCGTACTCCGGAACCGGGCGCACCCCGTTCACCCGGCGGCGCGCGGCGCGCACGCTCCGCGCCTGCCCGGTCAACCGATCCTTGATCGCGAACGCGAGGATCTCCGGCAGGATCGCGGTCAGCACGGCCATCCCATCACCATCGGGGCGTACGGTGACCGAACGCTCCTTGCGCGCCCGCCGGTGCGCCTCGGCTGTCGACTGCGGGCACAGATGCGCCGCCACGGCCCGCGCGCAGGCGCGCGTCCCGGCCGCTGTGTCGTGCCGGGCGAACGCGAGGACTTCCGCCTCATAAGCGGCACGCAGCCGTTCGCCCTCGGCATCCTGCGCCAACTGCGGAGCCTCGTTCACGATGGCGTCCGCATGCCGCCGGCTGATGACGCCTTCGGCCATCGCCGCGAGCACGGCCGGGAAGCGCCTCACGAGCACCCAGGCGTCGGTCAACCGGATCGATGCCGTCGACGGCGGGATGTGCGCCGCGGCCGCATACTCCGCGGCAAGCGATCGCAGGGACACCTCGCCGGCATCCAGATCCGCGTCGGGATCGGTCATCGCCGACTCGAGACGTTCTGCGAGCAGCACGGCCTGCCGGGCGTGCAGGCGGGACACTTCGCGCTCGGCATCCACCCACTCGTCCAGAAGCGCGCGACGATATGCGAGAGAGTCCTCGCTCGGTCCGCGCCTCTTCGCTGCCATAGTCCAAGTATCGTTGCTATCTTCGAATCAGTCAAGAGCTTCAGTGAACTCAGCTCCAAACGTCAGTGCGCTCGGATTCATGCGCACGGCACGCGACACATGCCTCGTTCGCGCCGCATTGGGCGAAGGTATTTGCCCGACCGCGGCGCGCGCGACCTCACTGACCCTCGTCGCGACACGCCCACGGCATCGTACCTATGTTCTATGCACAACCCTCACGGACGAGCCGCGGTATCAGTGCGACCTGACGCGCTTGCGCAGCACGTCGATGCGCGACTGCAGCTGCGTCACGGTCGCCTGCGCGACGGCGGGACCCCCGCAGATCCGGCGGAGCTCGGCGTGCACGGCACCGTGCGGCTCTCCGGCCTGACGCGCGTACAGTCCCACGAGACTGTTGAGCAGCTGTCGCTGTTCGCGCAAAGTCCGGTGCAGCGGCGCGGGAAGAGTCGTTACGGCTTCCGGGCCCTCCGCGGCCTCACGCGCCTCGCGCAGGCGCGACTGCTTGGCGCTGCGCTGCATGAGAAGCTCGTGCACATGCTCGGGTTCGAGCAGACCTGGCAGGCCGATGAACTCCTCTTCTTCGGGCGTACCCGGTTCGGCGAGCTGCCCGAAGTCCTTCCCCTCGAAGACCACGCGGTCGAAGTGCGCGAGCGACGAGATCGCCTGATAGCTGAACTCCTGGGTCAGTGCGTCCGAGGCGTCGTCCTCGCGGTTCGCGCTCTCCAGCAGCGAATCGTCCAGACCGTCCTCGTCCTTCGACTGCCGGTCCAGCGCGTGGTCACGCTGCTTCTCCAGCTCGTTCGCGAGCCCCATGAGCACCGGCACGTTCGGCAGGAAAACGCTGGCCGCTTCGCCCCGGCGCCGGGCGCGCACGAAGCGGCCGATCGCCTGAGCGAAGAACAACGGCGTGGAGGACGACGTCGCGTACACGCCGACCGCGAGGCGGGGGACGTCGACGCCCTCCGACACCATGCGGACGGCGACCATCCATCGCGCATCGCTCGCACTGAACTTCTCGATCCGCTCCGAGGCGGTCGCGTCGTCGGAGAGCACGATGGTCGGCTGCTGCCGCGTGATGCTGTGCAGGATCTTGGCGTAGGCCCGTGCCACGGTCTGGTCCGTCGCGAGCACCAGCCCCCCGGCATCCGGCACGTGATGGCGGATCTCGGTGAGGCGCCGATCCGCGGCCGAAAGGACCGCGGGCATCCACTCCCCCTCCGGATCCAGCGCCGTGCGCCACGCCTGGGAGTTGACGTCCTTGGTGTTGTCCTGCCCGAGATGCGCCTCCAGCTCGTCGCCCGCGCTCGTGCGCCAGCGCATCTTCCCGGAGTACATGTGGAACAGGACGGGGCGGACGACGCCGTCCGACAGCGCCCTGCCGTAGCCGTAGGCGTAGTCCGTGCTCGACACCCGCGCTCCGGACTCGTCCGGCAGGTACTCGACGAACGGGATCGGCGCCGTGTCGCTGCGGAACGGGGTGCCGGACAGCAGCAGGCGGCGCTTCGCCGGCCCGTACGCGTCCCGGATCGCATCCCCCCAACTGAGGGCGTCGCCGCCGTGGTGGACCTCATCGAGGATCACGAGGGTCTTGGCGTCCTCGGTCAGGTGCCGGTGCACGGAGGACTTCGCCGCCACCTGCGCATACGTCACCACGACGCCGTGGTAGTGCGACGCCGGAGCCCAGTGACTGTTCTTGAAGCGCGGGTCCAGCCGGATGTGCACGCGCGCCGCGGCATCCGCCCACTGCGTCTTGAGGTGCTCGGTCGGCGCGACCACGATCACCCGGTTGACCTCGCCCATGCGCAGCAGTTCCACGGCGAGCGTCAGCGCGAACGTGGTCTTTCCCGCGCCGGGTGTCGCGGCGACGAGGAAGTCCCGCTTGTCGCCCCGGAAGTACTGTTCCAGCGCCTCCTGCTGCCATGCCCTGAGCTTGTTCGCGGTGCCCCAGGGAGCGCGCTGAGGGAAGGACGGAGAGAGCATCGCATCCACGATAATCGGTCCTGCGGACACCGGATGCCCGTCGCCCCCGCGACGTCGCCGCGGCCGGTAGGCTCGATCCCTGCGAGGCCGCGATCCCTGGCTTCGCACCTGCGAAGGAGAGCGCGATGACCGATCAGGAATCATCCCGGACCCCGTACGTCCCCAACGAGGGCCCGCACCCGTGGCACCGCTTCGTGGCCGTCGGCGACTCGTTCACCGAGGGCATCGGCGACCCCGATCCCGCAGCTCCCGGCGGACATCGCGGGTGGGCGGACCGCGTCGCCGAGGTGCTGGGGCGCCAGGTGGAGGACTTCGCCTACGCCAATCTCGCCGTGCGCGGGAAGCTCATCGCCCAGATCGTGGCCGACCAGATCGAACCGGCCGTCGCGCTGCATCCGGACCTCGTGTCGATCTGCGCCGGCGGCAACGACGTCATCCGGCCCGGCACCGACCCCGATGCGATCGCCGCTCAGCTCGAGGATGCCGTGGCACGCCTTTCCTCCACCGGAGCCGCTGTGGTGCTCTTCACCGGCATCGACACCGGGTTCACGCCGGTCTTCCGGCCGTTCCGCGGCAAGGTCGCGATCTACAACGAGAACGTCCGTGCCATCGCGGACCGGCACGACTGCATCGTCGCCGACCAGTGGGCGCTGAAGACCGTGCAGGATCCGCGCTTCTTCGACGACGACCGGCTGCACTACAACGCTCTCGGGCACCACGAGGTGGCCCGCATGGTGCTGCGCGCCCTGAACGTCCCGAACGACCTCCAGGCCATGCAGCCCGACCCGCTTCCGGCCCGCACGTGGCGCGAGGCGCGCTCGGAGGACCTCGGCTGGGCACGCGAGCATCTCGTTCCCTGGGTGCTGCGTCGACTCCGGCATCAGTCCTCCGGCGATCACGTCGCGGCCAAGCGCCCCGATGCCGTCCCGATCCGCTTCCCCGAGGCAGAATAGGGCCACAGCGGTCAGCGCGAGAGCCCCCAGAGCGCCACGGCAGCGGCGGATGCGACGTTGAGAGAGTCGACGCCTCCGGCCATCGGGATCGTCACCACGGCATCCGCGCTGTCGAGCGCGGCACGGGAAAGCCCATCGCCCTCGGTGCCCAGCAGGAGGGCGACCTTGTCCGGACGTTCCGCCGCGTAGGAGCGGAGATCCACGGCCTGGTCGTCGAGTGCGAGCGCCGCGATCTCGAATCCGGCCGCGTGCAGGTCGCCGGCCGCGTTCTCCCAGTCGTCGACGCGCGTCCACGGCACCTGGAACACGGTTCCCATGCTCACGCGCACGCTGCGGCGGTAGAGCGGATCCGCGCATCGTGCCGTGACCAGCACGGCGTCCGCGCCGAGACCGGCAGCCGCCCGGAAGGCGGCCCCCACATTGAGAAGGGTCGTAATTCGTTCTAATTCGAATATTGGTGAATCGACTCGGGGTCGAAGCGCTGGCAGGACCACCGTTCGTCGGTCGTTCCCCAGGTCAGCGGCCCGTTTCGAATGACTGTGATCGGGATGCCGGAGAAGACGTGTTCAATAAGGGTATGCCGTCGGCGACCTCTTCAAGTTGTTCTCGATGGTGAGGTTCGTCGGCCTGGTTCGAGTGACGCAGGTCGCGGATGAGGTCGAGCATCAGCGGACCACGCTGCACTCCGTCTGCGCGCAGGTCTTCGAGGAAGAGGCGAGCAGGCGGTTGCTGATCCGCTCGCGCCCTGCGCTTCAAGCTGCTGTCGGCGCGCTCGAGATGGACGACGTGCTCGTGATCGTGCGTGTCAGGCACCTCGCGCAGAACGTCGTCGATGGGTGGCGCGTCCTGCTCGACCTGCTTCGGCAGGGTACGCCAGTCCAAGTGCTGGAGGGAAGTGACGCAGGCAGTTACCGGGTTGAGTCGGAGTTCAACGCCAATGTGCGAGAGATCACACGGATGGAGGCGAAGATGCGAAGCGACGAGATCAAGAGGGGGATGGAAGCCGCTCGACGGCGCGGTTCCGTGATCGGCCGTCCGCGTGTGGTGGACGAGCAGATTCGGCTGGCGATCCTGTCCCAACGACACGAAGGAACCTCACTTCGCTCGATCGCGGGGAGCGTGGGCGTTTCTGTCGGGACCGTTCACGCCGTAATTGCCCCTGGACCCGGAATATGAGCATTGAGGAGATCGAGGCTAGGGCGGTCTTACTGCTCGTCGCGATCACCGGCGACCACTGGAAAGCTCTTGCTGCACCTGTTTGCCGGAACTTGTGGTGACTATTCGCGCTTCATCGACAAACCGATAGGCCTGCGCAAGCAATTCCGGCCGCGACTGACTCAGCTTCCTTGGTCACAGAGTCGATGGCTTGGCGCGAAACAGCGATGGCGCTCGCCCCCGGACTGCTTCAGTAAGAACGGTTCAACGAAGACATCGCAGTAGAGCCTGTTCGCGATGAGTTGCACAGGCAAGCCCGGTTAGTCCCGCTAGGAATGTCGGCGGTCACGCTTACTCTCGGAGTAGGGTCGAGACCCGCTCGCCCCACCTGACAGCAAGGAGCCAAGTGTGGCGACCAAGACAGTGTTCTACTCCTTCCACTACGAGCGGGACGTGAACCGCGTGCAGCTCGTCCGCAATATCAAGGCACTGGAGGGTCAGCCCCTCCTCAACGCGCAGGACTGGGAGGCCGTGCGCAGGCGCGGCCAGCAGGCGATCGTCGACTGGATTGACGAGCAGATGAAGTACAAGCGCGCCGTCGTCGTGCTGATCGGTCAGGAGACGGCGAGCAGGCCCTGGGTGATCTACGAGATCGAGAAAGCATGGAAGGACAAGAAGCCGCTCGTAGGCATCCGCATCCACGGCCTCGCGGACTTCGGCAACGGTGCGGATCGACAGGGGCCGAACCCGTTCGACAAGGCGGCGGGGGTGAGTGGCATCCCGATTTTCGATCCGACGAGGACCGACTGGCGCGGCAATATCGACACCAAGGCAACCTACGCCAACCTCGCGGATAATCTGGAGCACTGGGTCGCACAGGCGAAGGTCCGCATGTGGTGAGCGAGGAATGCGAGTTCTGCGAGATCGTCGACCGCGACGACCCCGAGGTCCGCGAGGTCTATCGGGACGAGCACGTTGTGGCGTTCTTCCCCACCGAGCCCGCCGCGCTCGGGCACGTGCTTGTCGTCCCGCGTCGGCACGTGCCGGACATCTGGGCTCTGAATGCCGACGAGGCGGCACAGCTCGCCCGGGCGACCCTCCTGCTGGCCGATGCCATACGCGACGCGGTCCGTCCCGAAGGACTCAACGTCATCCAGTCCAACGGCGAGGCGGCGACCCAGAGCGTCCGACACCTCCACGTCCACGTCGTCCCACGTCGGACGGGAGACGCCATGGGACCGATCTGGCCGGAGGAGACGGACTATTCAGAGCCAGAGAAGGAGCGCGCGATGCTCGAGGTCCGCGGTGCCGTCCGGTTGCGGGCCGTCTCCGCCGATCCCCCGATCGCTCCGGAAGACCGGCGCAAGCACCTCGACTACATCCAGTCCGTGGTTACGAGGCAGTCCGCCGCGTCCTCCTCGGCGAAGGCTTGGTTGCTGCCCATCGTGACCGCGACGTTCGGGTTCGCTCTCACGCAGGAGTCGTGGCCGCTAGCGGCTCTCGGTTTGGTCGCCATCGTCCTGTTCGCCTACCTTGACGCGAACTACCTGAGGAGCGAAAAGCAGTTTCGCCGGCTCTACAACACAGTCGCGCGATCCAGCCGGAAGGTGCCGCTCTATACCCTCGATCCTGTCGACGCCGACGATCCAATGCTCGCAGATACGCCGGCGAAGTCGAGATGGAAGACGTTCGTCGAAAAGTACCTGCCTGAGCGGGCGATCTGGACGTCATGGTCGATCGCCCCGTTCTATATCGCGCTGATGCTCCTCGGCATCGGCGTGCTCGCCGTCTCGATCTGTTGAGCTCGCATCACCGATCCCATCGAGGACGCCTCAGGGATTCGGGCTCGTGGAACCAGCGGGCGGGTTCAGCGCGTAAGCAACATCCTTGACGCGCCCGGGTAGTTCCGCGGCGCTGATGCCGGCGCGCCGCTTGGCCTTCTCACGTGGGAGGATCGCGAAGTAGGTTCTTGCCACGGCGTCGCCGACCTCGACTGGGATGTCACTGCAGATGTCGTCACTTGAGTTCGCGTGGAACAATTCGAGTGCCTTCAGCGACGGGCTGCGGACATTCGCGTCCTCCTGCGTGTGGTGCCATGCTTGGGGCGGCGCGCACGAGGAAGTTTCGAGGAGGATCTTGCTCAGGCCTTGCCGACCTAGCGAAGTCTGTTGTCGCCCGACGCTCTTTGTCGAGGTATGCCACCCGGATCTGCATGGAGCCTGAAATGCCGTTGAACCTGCCCGAGTTTCTCTCCGAATATCCAGTGGATCGAACGCGAGTTGACGCGCATAAGCAACGTCTACTCACTGAGGTTGCGAGACTCGCCGCGGATAGCGCACGAAAAGATGACCAGCCGAACAACTACTCACCCGCACGTCAGCCCTCATCGCCAACGAGGCGCAGCACCGGGCGCTGATCGGGCTCGCTGAGCAGGTCGCGGACCTGTGCCGGAGCCAGCCGCAGGATCTCAGCAAGCGCCGGCACCGTCGCCCCCTGCTCAGCGGCGAGCTCCGCCGCCTTGCGCAGCAGCGTCGGCATCTCCCCTGGGTAAGCACTCGTCGGGTCCGCGGACGGATCATCAACCATGGCGAGGCGCTGATAGGCGCGTCGTGCCGAGGAGTCGGTGGTCCGGCCGCGTTCCACCATTCGCCGGATGAGCGAGTGCGGCGACACGCCCCATGTCCGTCCGAGTCGATCGAGGACCGCGAGGTCGAGACGCTGCGGCAGGGCAGCGTCCATCGATGCCGCCGGTGTGAGGAATGCCGCCGCGAATTCGTCGGCTTCCCGTTCGATGGCGGTGCTCTGCTCCCCCGACTCGGCGTGCAGCAGGAGGTGGCCGATCTCGTGGGCGATCGAGAACCGGTGCCGGAAGACGTTCTCGCTGCGGCGAGGCGTGGTGACCACGATCGGTCGGGCAACGATCACCGACGAGAACGCGTCCACCGCATCGATCTCCCCCAGCGGACGCACGACGACCACGATCCCCCGCGACTCCGCCGTGGCGACCAGATGTCGCACCGGCCCGTCCGGGAGACCCCAGTGCCGGCGCAGCGCCGCCGCCGCTTCGCCCGGGCTCGTCCCCTGAGGCAGCTTCGGAAGATCCGCCTCGGGGAGCTTGACGTACCGCTCGAGCGCGAACGTCAGCTCCCACACCAGCGTCGCGGTCGCCAGCGCTCGCTGGCGGTCGCCGACCCGCGCCGAGCGCAGGCTGCGGAAGTGCGCGTGCACGGTGTCGATGCGCGCGAGCGGCCTGCCCACGCTGAAGAATCCGGGACGCACCTTCAACGTCGTCGCCATCCGCTCGACCACATCTGCGCGAGGAGAGTTCACCCCTGCCTCGTATTGGCCGATCGCGGCAGCGGAGACCCCGACCGCGGCCGCGAGTTCCGTCTTACTCAAGCTCTGGCGCACGCGAGCCTGGGTCAGCCGCGCAGGCTCGAACCTCCCCTGGCCATCCGAGGAACCTGGGAGATCGAACAGCCCAGGGTGTTTGTCACGCATCCGACGACCGTTCCTGCTTCTGCGGCTCGAGCGAAGGCACGACCGGGGTGCCACTGTCGAACGACTCGACCTCGGCCGTCGCGTCGCCGCCCTCGGCCGGGTGCTCCCAGATGGTCTCCAGACCGAGCGGGCGTACCGTGCCGTTGACGTACTCGGCGACGGCCCACTCGATCGAGGTGAGCTGACGCGGGGTGGAGTGGACCATGACGAGCACCACGGGCATGACCTCGCCCGCCGCGCGCACGGCACGCTCGAACTCCGCCTGCTCGCTCGCGTTCCGGACTTCGTCGCCGCCCTCGACGAAGCTTCTGCCGAACAGCCCCACCGGCTCCTGCGCGAAGAACCCGTTCATGCGCGTCTTGCTCGACGCGAACCCGCCCACCGCATCCGGCGTCGCCGGCACCCGCCAGACGAACAGCAGGCACCCGTTGACGATCGGCAGCCGGTATCCGGCAGGCTTGAGCTTGTACGGCAGGTAGCCGCGCTCCTTGAACGCGTCGACCGTGTCCTCCTGGAGATCCCGCCACTGCCCGCCGAAGCCGATCGTGTAACGCGTCGCCGCCGCCTGGTGCGCATCAGCCGCCAGCGCATGACGCGACTGCACGACCTCGACGACGAGATCACGCGCATCCGCAGCATGAGAGCCAAGCGCTTCGAAGGGAGAATTCGGGACCATCACGACCTCCAGAAAAGTCAAACCCCGGAGCGCACGGTCACCCACCGGATCGACTTTATTCTGACACACCGATCGCGCATCTATGCTTTAGCCAGCTCCGGCGTGTCGCATTCGTCGGCGCGGGTCACCATCAAGCGCGTCTAGAGGTATCTGAATCCGCCGGAGCAGAAGTCGGGCGACGCTGCGGCCGCGGCGAGGATCGTGGGTCGCCAGTGGTTCACTCCGACACGCCGCGCCGCGCTTCTTGCGTCTCGGTCCAAGTACTTCATCACGTCGGCCGCCCCACCATCGCCGAAGTACTCTTCAAGAGCTTCGCGGCGCTCAAGAAGGAGCTCAACTGACGCCCCAGAGTAGGCGGTGTCCAGTTCGAAGAGCTCGAACTGTTGCGCAATGACGGTGAACAGCGATGCCGACATTCCTGCGGGTTGGACTACGTGAAACGACGGGGTCACTGTTGGCGCATCACTGAGTGACGCGCGGAGGAAGGGAAGCGAGTCCGGGAGGTCATCGAGATAGGCATGAATGAACGCCTGCTCCCCCCTCTCGTTGCGAAAGTCCTGTCGTTTCTTGTTGTTGCACACTGAGCAAGCAGGGACGAGGTTTAAGCTGAGGGCCGCAAACTCGGGGAAGTCCTCCTTCGGCAAGTAGTGATCGAGTTCACTCGAATCCCGGAGGGCGCAAAGACAGCAGAGACTGCTGCGCGCGAGGAGTTCCGACCCTATCTCCTTGAGCGCGCCAGACCGCAGGACCCCGTAATTGGACCGAAGCACCTCCGCGACCGGCTTGTCCCCGAACGACGAATCAAGTTTCCACACCTCGCCGTCGACGTAGTTGTCGTACGCCTCCATCACCTCTCGTCGTGCCGCCTCGAGCAGTGCCCTTCCCGTAGAGTTGCGACGTTGCGACAGTTGATCGTAGAGCTCAGGTTCGTCCGTCGAAGGCAGGTCTATTGTGCGCATTCCTAGTCGGACTCTCGACTCATTCTCAAGGCGAGGGCTCGGGCCTGGCTGCTTGCCCCATCGACGAAGAGTCGCTCGAATTCTTCAACCTCCATGCGGGAGATCAAGTCGCGAATGACGCCCCTGTGGCCCGAGATCGAGTTGTCCAGTCCGAAGGCTTCGGTCGTGAGCTCTCCCAAGCCTGCTGCGAACGTCTCGAGCTTCGTGGGCGAGGCTTGCACAATATCGCCGAATCGCTCGACCACCAGCACGTCCTTGGCGGCCACCTCTTGAAGCACGACGGGGCTGTGGGTGGCGACAACTGCGAACGAATCGAAGGCGTCGAGCAACTGATGGACGCCGCGAAGGAGCGCCGCGAGCAGTGGCGGATGAAGATGCGTCTCGGGTTCATCGAGCAGCACGAGCGAGCGCTTCCGCAAATGCGCCGCGAGTTGGACAAGGATGTTCATCACGATTTTCTGTCCCGAACTCAGGCGGGAAGGATACTCGGCAGGGATCCCCGCGGACGCCACCCACGTCGACAAGCTAATTCCAGATCGACCAAAGGAAGGATCGGACTCGATCGTCTCCATAACCTGGGTAAGCAGTGCCGAATCTCTCGTGCATGCTTTGGCGAATGCGGTAACCAGCTCATCGTCGAGCTCTCGAATCGACTTGAGACGCGTGGTTTGGGGATCTGCCTGCACCTGGCGAAGGCCGCAATAGGTGTATCCGAAGCGCGTCGTTGACGAAGCCTCCTCTAGCTTGAGGTCATCCTCGCTCGCGTTAAGGATCGGCGGCAGTTCAAAGTGATCGAAGGCGCTGTAGGAGACAGCCACCACGGAACTGAACGATCGGCTGGCTCCAGATTTCGGATCTGCAGCGGCCAGTCCCACCCGGCTGACATCGCGCGCCATCTCTGCGAGCAATCTGGTCTTGCCGACGCCGTTGTAGCCGATCAGGACCTTGCACCTCCCCGGAAGCGCACGGGTGTCGTCGAAGCGGAACTCAAGGTTGAGCCCGAGCTCGCGGCTCTGGTGGGAAAGCGTCGCAACTCCACCCGCGTTTGTTGCGGGCTCGAAGAGGGCGCTTGCCATGGCGAGCGTGTGCTCAGCCTGTCCGAACCTTGTAAGTGAGGTCGTCCACCCCTCCTCGTGCTCGAACTCACGGGCGATGGTGCTGTCTACTGCAGCATCTCGCATAGCCACAAGAAAGGCATCTCTGACCCTAGGAGGAAGCTGTGCCAGCTTCTCGTAATACTCGATGTCCTGCCCTAGCGAGCAGTAGCTCTCGTCGAGCGAGCGGAAGACAGGCTTGTCGAACTGAGTTCGACCTCCCGTCTGTCCAGCCTTCAGGATTTTCACCAATCCGAGGTCGATGGTCTCTCCACGCGCAGGAGTGAACTCGGCGTGGAAGAGAGTTTTGAACCCGAAATCGTCCCACCCGTCACGACGCAACACCACCAGGTCCTCGCGACCTCCCGTGTGCGAAGCAAACCTCTCGACGACCCGTATCTTCACTTGCTCTCTCCCAACGAAGGGCCTGGCAGCCACCCATGACGCGAATCGTGCGGACTACGCGTCAGCAGCCCCTTGTAACTAAGCGCAGTTTGCCACGCCCAGGGCGTAGTCCCCGAACAGATCTCACTTCGTCGCATAGAACGTGACAGCCGAAGCCGCTGCGACATTGAGTGAATCCACGCCACTCATCATCGGGATCGTCACTCGGCGATCGAGCAGCGCGTCGGTGCGAGCCGTGATACCGAAGCCCTCGGAGCCGAAGACAAGAGCGAGCTTCTCATGGTCCTCAGCGACGAGCTCGTCGAGCGTGATCGCACCCTCCCCCAGCGTCATCCCGGCGACGACGTAGCCGGCGTCTTTGAGGACGTCCATGCCCGCGGGCCATTCCGGGATGCGCGTCCATGGCACCTGGAACACGGTGCCCATCGATACCCGGACGGAGCGGCGATAGAGCGGGTCGGCGCAGTCGGGCGTCACCAGAACGGCATCAACGCCCAGCGCGGCGGCAGATCTGAACAGAGCCCCGACGTTCGTATGATCGGTCACCCCTTCCAAGATCGCGATGCGAGATCGATTCTTGGCCTTCGGTGTTTTGGAACACCACACGTTGGTGTGGTCCAGCAGATCCTCCAGGACCAGCACGAGTGAGGCATTCTCGACCACCTCCGCGACGGACGGCAGCGCGGGCCGGTGCATGGACGCGAGCGCCCCGCGATGCACCGCGTATCCGGTGGCGCTCTCGGCGACCTCGTCGGGGACCAGGTACACGGGAACGTCGGCACCGCCGAGGATCGCCTCGATCCCGGCGACCCAGCGCTGCTGCGTCAGCACCGAGCGCGGCACATGGCCGGCGGCGCAGGCCCGCTCGATCACCTTGGCGGACTCCGCGATGTACAGTCCGCCCGCGGGCTCCTGCACGCGGCGCAGCGCGGTGTCGGTGAGGTCCCGATAGTCGTCGAGCCGGGGATCGGAGGCATCGGTCACGCGCTGGAGGTCCACCCGTCCACTCTGCCACCGCCGGAAGATCCCCTTGTCCTGCGCTGCAGGGGCCCTTACCGTATGGCGGGTGATGAGCGACGGGACGGATGCCGCGGGACCCCGCGACCGGATGCTGCGCGTCTGGCCGGCCGTCGTCGGCGTCGTTTTCGCCGCGGGGATGATCGCGCTGCTGTCCGTCGGGATCGCCGACACCACGACCGCGACCGAGATCCTCACTGCGGCAGCCTTCGTCTATCTCGGTTCGGCGGCGCTCGGTCATCGCACGGCCGCGTGGCCGCTGTTCGGCCTGACGTTCCTCCTGATCGGCGCGGGACTCGTCGTCCGCGGGTTCTCGCCGATGTGGGCCATGGTCGTCCTCGTCGGCGCTCTCTTCGCGTTCGGGCTCGTCCGCGGACGCGTGCGACCCCGCTGGGGAATTCCGTTGCAGGCCGCCGCGATGCTCGCGGTCCTCCTCCTCGCGCTCATCATCCCCGCGCTGCCGTCGCCCTGGGGAGCCGTCCTCGTCGGCATCGGTCTCGTCCTGCACGCCGGGTGGGATGTGCATCATCTGCGCACCCGGCGCGTGGTCGCGTCGTCGATGGCCGAGTTCTGCGCCGCGCTCGACGTCGTGCTCGCCGCCGGCGTCATCCTCGTGGCGGCCGCGTGAGCCCCACCCCCGAGCACGCCGTAGACTCGCTCGGGGAGGTTCCGTGAGCGTGACGATGACTGCCGATCTGGCCGACGGCGTCGCGCGCACCGCGGAACTGCTGCAGGGAAAGCGGATCGCCCTGCTCACCGGGGCCGGCATCTCGACCGATTCGGGCATCCCCGCCTATCGCGGCGAGGGCGCCCGCGTGCGCGCGGATCCCATGACCGCACAGCGCTATCTCGCCGACGAGGCGGCGCGCCGGCGCTACTGGATCGGCGGGCATCTCGGCTGGCGCGCCTTCGCCGAAGCCGCACCCAACGCGGCGCACGTCGCCCTCGCCGAGATGGAGCGCGACGGGCTGGTCAGCGGCATCATCACGCAGAACGTCGACGGACTGCACCTGCGCGCCGGGAGCTCGCACGTCATCGAGGTGCACGGCACCATGCGCCGCGTGCTGTGCCTGGAGTGCGGCCAGGTCTTCGACCGGCGCGACATCGCGACGCAGATCGACGAACGCAACCCGTGGATCACCGTCCCCGACAGCATCCCCCTCAACCCGGACGGCGACGTCACCCCGGACACCGCCGACGGCTTCGTCGTGCCGGAATGCACGGTCTGCGGCGGGATGCTCAAGCCGGACGTCGTCTTCTTCGGCGAGTTCGTTCCGGCAGACCGCTTCCGCGCGGCCGAATCGCTTCTGCGCGCGAGCTCGGCGATGATCGTCGCCGGTTCGTCGCTGGTGGTGAACTCGGGTGTGCGCCTGGTCGAGCGCGCCCGGCGCCGCGGCATCCCGCTCGTCATCATCAACCGGGAACCGACCAGAGCCGACGCCTGGGCCGATATGACCCTCACCGGCGGCACGGGCGAGATCATCCCCGCCCTCCAGGAACTGCTGAAGAGCACAGACGCGCGCGAACGGAGCAGAACCCCGTGACCCTCATCACCCTCGTCCGACACGGCCAGACAGACTGGAACCTGGAACGGCGCATCCAGGGCTCGACCGACATCCCGCTGAACGCGACGGGACGCGGACACGCGCTCGAGGCCGCCGCCGCGCTCGCCGGCGGGACGCACCATGCGATCTACGCCAGCCCGCTCGTGCGCGCGCGGGAGACCGCGCAGATCATCGCCCGGGAGCTCGGGCTCGACGAGCCCGGCCTGGTGCACGACCTGCGCGAACGCGAGTTCGGCGACGGCGAGGGCATGCTCGTCACCGACTACATCGAGCAGTACGGCGACTGGCACGCCGACGTCCCGGGGGCCGAGACCTTCGATCAGGTGCGCGACCGCGCGCTCGGTGCCCTGGACGTCATCGCGCGGGATGCGCGTCGCCGCTCGGCGCCGGTGGCCGAATCCGTCATCGTGGTGGCGCACGGCGGCGTGATCCGCGCTCTGCTGGACCACGCCTCCGGCGGGACCATGCCGTTGATGGGCGTGCCCCTGGCCAACGGGTCGGTGCACCGCTTCGAGGCCTCCCCCGGAGTGCTGCGGCTGCTCGAGACCGTCGAGGTCTGAAGGATCCGTCAGCGACCGGTGTCCGCCGCGCGACGCCGAACGCTGCGAGCATGCCGGAGCACCGGTTCGTCGACCATCCGCCCCTCGAAGCGGAACACCCCGCCCTCGCGGTCCGCCGCAGCCAGCACGCGCTGCGCCCAATCCACCGTCGCGGCATCCGGCCGATACGCGTCGCGGATCACCGCCACCTGACCCGGGTGGATGCACGCGGTGGCTGAGAACCCGCTGGCCGCGGCATCCGATGCCTCCGAAGCGAGCCCGTCGAGATCGTCGATGGCGATGTGCACCGCGTCGATCGCGGCCTTGCCGCGTGCACCGGCCTCGAGAAGAACGCGCGAGCGCGCGTACCGCGCGACATCGCGATACCCGCCGTCAGCGCGGCGGCTGCTCGTCCCGCCCAGCGACGCGATGAGATCCTCCGCCCCCCACATCAGCCCGACGACCCGCTCGTGCTCGGCCAGCCGGTCGGCCGCGGCGACGCCGCGTGCCGTCTCGCACAGCGCGATGAGCGAGAAGCGCTCGTCGAACGCGTCCAGCGCCGCGGGGTCCTCGGCCTTCGCCAGCATCACGGTCCGGAAGTCTGTCTGCGACAGCGTCGCCAGGTCGCTCGCGAACTCGGCCGAGTCCGCGGCGTTCACCCGCACGATCACGCGGCCGGGGTCCAGGTGCGCGTCGATCAGGTTGCCGCGAGCCTTCGCCTTGTCCGCCGGCGCGACGGCGTCCTCGAGATCGAGGATCACGGCATCCGCCCGCTCCAGCGCCTTGCCGAACCGCTCCGGGCGATCCGCCGGACAGAACAGCAGAGCGGGACCGAGATCGAAGGTCATCGCTCGTCCTCCGGGCGGCAGCGCACGAGCACCGTTCGGCTCGCCGTCGCGACGATCACGCCGTCCTGGTTGCGTCCGGTGTGCGCGATCGTGCAGATGCCCTGGCCGGGGCGCGAGGACGACAGGCGCTTGTCCGTGACCACGCTCTCGGTGTACAGCGTGTCGCCCGCGAAGAGCGGATGCGGGAACGCGACGTCCCCGAGGGCGAGCTGCGCCACCAGCGTCCCCTGGGTGAGCTGAGCGACCGAGGAGCCCACCATGGTCGACAGCGTCCACATCGAGTTGATCAGCGGGCGGCCGAACTCCTGGGATGCGGCGAACGCAGCATCCAGATGCAGCGCCTGCGTGTTCATCGTGAGCGTCGTGAAGAGCACGTTGTCGGCCTCGGTCGCCGTGCGCCCCGGTCGATGCAGGTATGTCGCCCCCAGGTCGAACTCCTCGTAGTAGAGCCCCCGCTGCACGATCGCCGTCATGATGCCACGCTACCCCGCCACGCCCAGGGCACGCGCGATGACGAGCAGCTGCACCTCGGTCGTCCCCTCGCCGATCTCGAGGATCTTCGAGTCCCGGTAGTGCCGCGCCACCGGGAACTCGTCCATGAAGCCGTTCCCGCCGAAGATCTGGGTCGCGTCGCGGGCGTTGTCCATCGCCGCCTCTCCCGCCACGAGCTTCGCGATCGCGGCTTCCTCGCCGAACGGCCGCCCCGCGTCCCGCAGGCGCGCGGCGTGGTGCCAGGCGAGTCGAGCGGTGTGCACGCGAGCCCGCATGCGCGCGAGCGTGAACTGCGCGTTCTGCCGCGTGCTGAGCGCCGCGCCGAACACGGTGCGGCTGCGGGCGTACGCCGTCGCCTCCTCGAGGCAGCCTTCCGCCGCCCCGGTCGACAGCGCCGCGATCGCGACCCGCCCCTCGTCCAGGATGCTGAGGAAGCCCGCGAATCCGCGCCCCTCCTCGCCCAGGAGGTTCTCCTGCGGGACGCGGGCATCGGAGAACGTCAGCGGATGCGTGTCGGATGCACGCCAGCCGAGCTTGTCGTAGGCGGGCTCGACCGTGAATCCCGGTGTCCCGTTCGGCACGATGATCGTCGAGATCTCCTTGCGCCCGTCGCGCTCCCCCGTGACGGCGGTCACGGTGACGAACCGGGTGATCGGCGTTCCGGAGTTGGTGATGAACTGCTTCGAGCCGTTGATGACCCACTCGTCGCCGTCCCGCCGCGCCGTCGTGCGCGTCGCCCCGGCGTCGCTGCCCGCCTCCGGCTCTGTGAGGCCGAACCCCGCGAGGGCGCGCCCGGCCAGCAGATCGGGCAGCAGCTCGGCGCGCTGCGCGTCCGTGCCGAACCGGAACACCGGCATCGCCCCCAGACTCACCCCCGCCTCGAGGGTGATGGCGATCGACTGGTCCACGCGCGCGAGTGCTTCGATCGCGATCCCCAGCGCCATGAGATCACCGCCCTGACCGCCGATCTCCTCGGGAAACGGCAGCCCGAACAGGCCGAGCTCCCCCATCTGCCGGACGACGTCCATGTTCAGCGTGTGCGTGCGATCCGCCTCGTACGCCTGCGGCGCGACGACGGTCTCGGCGAACTCGCGCACCATCGCCGCGAGCTCGCGCTCCTCTTCGGTCAGGTCAGTCATGGCTCTCCTCGGCCTCGACGCGGGCGACCGGTTGGTCGCGCCGCACCTGGTCGCCCTGTGCGACCAGGAGGTGCACCGCGCCGTCGTGCGGTGCGGTCACCGGGTGCTCCATCTTCATCGCCTCGATCGAGACGAGCACGTCCCCCGCGTTCACGCGGTCGCCTTCCGCGACGTGCACGGCCACGACGGATCCGGGCATCGGAGCGCGCGCCTCGGGGTGGGTCGCGGCCTGCTCGGGATGCCGGGCGGCGAGGCGGTGCTCCATGGCCTGGCGCCGTGTCAGGGGGCGAAGGCGCACGGAACGCCCGGACTCGGCGACCCACACGTCGCCGTCGGGGGCGAGGGCTGCTTCCAGGGGGACGCGTTTCGACTCCTCGCTGCGCTCGTCGCTCAACGAACGAGAGGGGGCGGGGGAGGGAGCCACGACCTCGCCGTCGTCGGTCAGGAACGCGACGCGCGGCTCGCCGGAATCCTCCCCGCCCAGTCGCCACCCGCCCAGCGCAGCCCACGCCGCCCCCGCGCGAGCAACCGAATGCCGTGTGAGAAGCTCCTGCTCGCCTGGTCTCTCGCGCCGCACGTGGTCTCTCGCGGCGTCCAGCATGGCCTCGGACGGCGGCGCCGGCCTGACGGGCAGCAGCGTCTCGATCAGCCCGGTGTCCATATCGCCCGCCACCACGCGCTCGTTCCGGCACAGCGTCCGCAGGAACGCGATGTTCGTGTCCACGCCGAGCACGACGGTCTGCGCCAGCGCGGCGTCCAGCCGTTCCAGCGCGGTCGCGCGATCCGGGCCGTGCGCGACGACCTTCGCGATCATGGGGTCGTAGAAACCCGAGATCTCGGACCCCGTCTCGATGGCGGCGTCCGTCCGGACGCCGGGTGCGGCGGCGAACCGCAGCACGGTGCCGGTGGAGGGCAGGAACCCGCGCTCCGGCGATTCCGCGTACACGCGCGCCTCGACGGCGTGCCCATGCGCGGTCTGGATCGGTCCGAGACGCTCCCCGGCGGCGACGCGCAGCTGCAGCTCGACGAGGTCGAGGCCGGTGACCTCCTCGGTGACCGGATGCTCGACCTGCAGCCGCGTGTTCATCTCGATGAAGAAGACATCCTCCGGGGAGTCGGCGTCGACGAGGAACTCGACCGTGCCCGCGCCGAGGTAGTCCACGCTGGCCGCCACGCGCACCGCCTCGGTCCACAGCCGCTCGCGCAGAGTGTCCGGGATGCCGGCCGCAGGCGCCTCCTCGATCACCTTCTGGTGCCGGCGCTGCAGGGTGCATTCGCGCTCGCCGACGGCGACGACCGAGCCGTGCGCATCGCCGAACACCTGCACCTCGATGTGCCGGGGCCGGCGGATGAGCCGCTCCAGGATGAGGGCGTCATCGCCGAAGGATGCGGCCGCGACCCGGCGGGCGGAGGACAGCGCCGAGGACAGTCCCGCGGCATCCCGCACGGCCTCCATGCCCTTGCCTCCCCCGCCGGCGCTGGGCTTCACGAGAAGGGGGTATCCCACCTCCTCGGCGCGAGCGGCGATCTCGGCATCCGTCGCGCCTGCGGCGTCGAAGCCGGGGACCACGGGAACACCGTGCCGCACCACGTGGGCGCGCGAGCGCGACTTGTCCCCCATGATCTCCAGCGCCTCGACGCCGGGACCGATGAACGCCACACCGGCCTGCGCACACGCGCGGGCGAGAGCCGCGCTCTCGGAGAGGAAGCCGTAGCCGGGGTGGACGGCCTCCGCTCCGCTCGCGCGCGCTGCCGAGATGACCGCGGTGACGTCGAGGTAGGAGTCGGCGGCGGGCGCGGGGCCGATCCGCACCGCTTCGTCGGCCTCGCGCACGTGAGGAGATTGCACGTCGGCATCGGAGTAGACGGCGATGCTGCGGATGCCGAGGCGGCGCAGAGTCCGGATGATCCGGCGTGCGATCTCGCCGCGGTTGGCGATCAGGACTGAGGTGTACACGGGCATCACATCCGGAAGACGCCGAAGCCCGGCGCGGGCAGAGGGGTACGGGAGACGACGTCGAGAGCGAGACCGAGCAGATCCCTGGTGCGGTCCGGGTCGACGATGCCGTCGTCCCAGAGCCGGGCGGTGGCGTAGTACGGCTCGCCCTGCTCCTCGTACTGCGCGCGCACGGGCTCCTCGAACGCCGCGCGTTCCTCGGCGCTCCAGGACTCGCCCCGGGCGGCCAGCTGGTCCTCCTTGACGGTCGCGAGGACGGAAGCCGCCTGGTTCCCGCCCATGACCGAGATCCGGCTGGCCGGCCAGGTCCACAGGAAACGCGGCGAGTACGCCCGACCGCACATCGAGTAGTTCCCGGCGCCGAACGATCCGCCGATGATCACGGTCAGCTTGGGGACCCTGGTCGTGGCGACCGCCGTGACCATCTTGGCGCCGTCCTTGGCGATGCCGCCGGCCTCGGCATCCGATCCGACCATGAAACCCGTGATGTTCTGCAGGAACAGCAGCGGGATGCCGCGCTGGTCGCACAGTTCGATGAAGTGCGCCCCCTTCACCGCCGACTCGCTGAACAGGACGCCGTTGTTCGCGACGATCCCGACCGGGTGCCCGTGCAGGCGGGCGAACCCGGTGACGAGCGTCGCGCCGTAGTCGGGCTTGAACTCGAGCCAGGACCCGCCGTCGATGAGCCGCACGATGACCTCGTGCACGTCGTAGCCCGCGTTCACGTCGACGGGGACCACGTCGTACAGCGAGGACTGCTCGGCGGGCGCGACGCCGTCCGCGACGGGCCAGGCCGGATCCGCCGGCGGGGGCAGTGTCGCGACGATGTCGCGGAGGATCTCCAGGGCGTGCTCGTCGTCCTCGGCGAGGTGGTCCACGACTCCGGAACGTCGCGCGTGCAGTTCGCCCCCGCCGAGCTCCTCGGCCGTGACGACCTCGCCGATGGCCGCCTTCACGAGCGGCGGGCCGCCGAGGAAGATGGTGCCCTGCCCGCGGACGATCACGGTCTCATCGCTCATCGCCGGTACGTACGCGCCGCCCGCGGTGCACGAGCCGAGCACCGCTGCGAGCTGAGGGATGCCCGCTGCCGACAGACGCGCCTGATTGAAGAAGATGCGGCCGAAGTGGTCCCGATCGGGGAAGACCTCGTCCTGCTTGGGCAGGAACGCGCCGCCCGAGTCCACCAGATACAGGCAGGGCAGGCGGTTCTCCAGAGCGATCTCCTGAGCGCGCAGATGCTTCTTCACCGTCAGCGGCAGGTAACTCCCGCCTTTCACCGTCGCGTCGTTGCAGACGACCATGACGTGCCGGCCGTGGACCAGTCCGATGCCAGCGATGACACCGGCTCCGGGTACCTCTCCCCCGTACAGCCCTTCCGCGGCGAGCGGAGCGACCTCGAGGAACGCGCTCCCCTCGTCCAGCAGCCGCGTGACGCGCTCGCGGGGCAGGAGCTTTCCCCGCTCAACGTGGCGGCGGCGCGCGGCCTCGGATCCGCCCTCGGCGCTGCGTGCGAGTCGGTCGCGCAGCTGATCGGCGAGCTCGCGCTGGGTATATGACATCGTGATGTCCTCCTCGACTCACGAACTGGTGCCCGACCGGGCCGGTCGGTTAGTGTTCACTAACCCGTTCATTTAGGTTAGCGAGCATTAACTGAGATGACAACCCCCGTCACGGCGCGCGATCGCGCCAAGGCCGAACGCTCCGGGGCCCTGCTGGCCGCCGCCGCCACCCTCTTCGCCGAGCGCGGGTTCTCGGGCGTGAGTCTGGAGGACATCGGAGCCGCCGTCGGCGTCTCGGGTCCCGCCGTGTACCGGCACTTCGACGGCAAGCAGGCCCTGCTGGGCGCCCTGCTCATCGGCGTCAGCCGCGATCTCGTCACAGGGGGCACCGCGGTGTCGGATGCCGCGGTCGCCGGCGAGGAGCGCATGCGCGCCCTCGTCCGCTTCCATGTGGACTTCGCCCTCGGTCACGCCGACGTGATCCGCGTGCAGGATCGCGACCTGCCGCACCTCTCGGACGACGACCGCGCACAGGTGCGCCGACTGCAGCGCACCTACATCGATCTCTGGATGGCGGCGCTCTCGACGCTGCGCGACGTGCCGGCGGACGAGCTGCGCCTGCGGGTGCAGGGCGGCTTCGGACTCATCAACTCGACCCCGCACAGCACCCGCTCGGCGGCGCGCTCCCAGTCCGCGACGGCCGCCGTCCTCGCCGACATGGCGTACGCCGCACTGACCGCGTGATCGGCGCGGCCGACGCATCCTGAGCGAGCGGAATCAGGCCATCAGCATCGCGCGCCCCGGTTCCTCGAGGACATCCGCGACGTCCTTGAGGAACCGCGCCCCTTCGGCACCGTCCACGACCCGGTGGTCGAAGGACAGGCTCAGCGTCATGACCTGGCGCACCGCGAGCTCGCCCCGATGGACCCACGGCTGCGGCCGGACGGCGCCGACGGCCAGGATGCCGGACTGCCCCGGCGGGAGGATCGGCGTTCCGGCATCGATGCCGAACACGCCGATGTTCGTGATCGAGAAGGTCCCTCCGGCGAGCTCCGCCGGCGACGTCCGCCCTGATCTCGCCGTCTCGGTCAGTGCCGAGAGCGCATCGGCGAGGCCCACCAGCGAGAGCCGTTCGGCGTCGCGGATGTTCGGCACGATCAGACCGCGATCGGTGGCCGCGGCGATGCCGAGATCCACGAAATGATGCTGCACGATATGCCCGGACTCGTCGTCCCAGCGCGCGTTGAGGCCCGGCGTGCGGGCGAGCGCGAGGCAGACGGCCTTGGCGACGACCGCGAGGGGACCGATCCGGTGCCCCGCGAGAGCCCGGTCCGCCTTCAGAGTCGCGATGAGCTCCATCGTCGCCGTGACGTCCACCGTGTGGAAGCAGGTCACGTGCGGCGCCGTGAACGCGCTCGACACCATCGCCTCCGCGGTGTGCTTGCGCACGCCGCGGATCGGGATCCTCGTCTCCCGCTCCGTCGGGGCGGACGCCGACTCGGGTGGCCGGACCGGCGTCCCGACGGGCGCGACCCGCTCCGCGTACGCGTCCACGTCGGCGCGCGTGATCGGCCGATCGCCGACCTCGGCGGCGACGAGCACGAGGTCGACGCCGAGCCGCTTGGCGTGGGCGCGCACCGGCGGCGTCGAACGAGGGCGCTCCCCCGGCACGGTCTCGACGGGCCCGGTCGGCAGCGCGTCGTGCGGCGCAGCCTCCAGCACGGCCGTGTCGACGGCGGATGCTGCGGCTGCCGCCGTGCGCCGTGCACGCCGAGCGGGGCGCGATCCGCCCGCGGGCGCCGCCCCGTAGCCGACGAGGTTCGCCTGGGCCGCCGGAGTGTCCCCAGGAGCGGCGGCCGCGGCGCTCGCGGTCTCCTCCGCGTCGGAGGCGGGGCCGCCGTCCTGGCCCTCGACGTCGAAGGCGATCAGCGCGGCGCCGACCGCGACGGTCTCCCCCGCGTCCGCATGCAGCGCCGTCACGACGCCGTCGTACGGGGACGGGAGCTCCACGATCGCCTTGGCCGTCTCCACCTCCGCGAGAGTCTGGTTCAGTGCGACCGTGTCGCCGGGGGCGACCAGCCACTGCACGATCTCGGCCTCGGTCAGGCCCTCACCGAGATCGGGGAGTCGGAACTCGACGGTCATGCTCCGGCCTCCGTCATGCTGTGCGGTCGATCGAGGACCCGGTCGACCGCGTCCAGGATGCGGTCGAGATCGGGCAGATGGTGCTTCTCGAGTTTGGCCGGCGGATAGGGGATGTCGTGTCCCGTGACGCGCAGCGGCGGCGCCTCGAGATACTCGAAGCAGAGCTCGGTGATGCTCGCGATCACCTCGGCGGCGACGCCGGCCTCCCGCGACGCCTCGTGCGCGACGACGACCCGGCCGGTGCGCCGCACGGACGCGGCGACCGTGTCATAGTCCACGGGAGACAGCGAGCGCAGGTCGATCACCTCCAGGTCGATGCTGTCGTCCTCGGCGGCGGCCGCGGCATCCAGAGCCGTCGACACCATCGCACCGTACGTCAGCACCGTCGCATCGCGGCCCGGCCGCACCACCTGGGCCAGGCCCATCGGCACGGCGTCCGCGAGGGGGCCATCGAGGTCGACCTCGCCCTTGTGGTGGTACAGCCGCTTCGGCTCGAAGAAGATCACCGGGTCGTCGCTGGCGATCGCCTGTCGCAGGCACCGGTAGGCGTCCTGCGGATTCGACACGGCGATCACGCGGAGCCCCGCGGTGTGCACGAAGTACGCCTCCGGGGACTCGGAGTGATGCTCGGCAGCACCGATCCCGCCCGCCCACGGGATGCGGATCGTGATCGGCATCTTCACCCGGCCCTGGGTGCGGTAGTGCAGCTTCGCGACCTGCGAGACGATCTGATCGAACGCGGGGTACACGAACCCGTCGAACTGGATCTCGACCACCGGCCGGTATCCCCGGAACGCCAGCCCCACCGCCGTGCCGACGATGCCGGACTCCGCCAACGGAGTGTCGATGACGCGCGCGGCGCCGAACTCGTCGATCAGTCCGTCCGTGATGCGGAAGACGCCGCCCAGGCGACCGATGTCCTCGCCCAGGATCACGACCCTGTCGTCGTCGCGCATCGCCTGCGCGAGTCCGGCTCCGAGCGCCTTGCCGAGTGTCATCTCGGTCATCTCAGGCCTCCTCGTCGAAAGAGCGGAGGTAGGCCGCGTACGCGTCCCGCTCGCGCTCGATTCCGGTGTGCGGCTCGGCGTACACGCCGTCGAACACCGCCAACGGCTTCCGCGTCACCAGGCCGATGCAGGCCGCGCGCATGGCGCGCGCCGCCTGATCGGCGTCGGAGCGGGCCGCGTCGATCTGCGCCTCGTCCAGCTCTCCGCGAGCCATGAGGAAGGCCTCCAGCCGGGCGATCGGATCCCGTGTCCGCCAGGCCTCGAGCTCGGCCGGGTCGCGGTAGCGCGTCGGATCGTCGGCCGTGGTGTGCGGCCCCATGCGATAGGTGACGGCCTCGATGAAGACGGGTCCCTTGCCACTGCGCGCGTGGTCGAGGGCCCAGCGCATCGCCGCGAGGCACGCCAGGACGTCGTTGCCGTCGACGCGCATGCTGGGGATGCCGAAGGCCGGGGCGCGGCCCGCGATCGGATACCTCGACTGCACCGCGACCGGCTCGGAGATCGCCCAGTGGTTGTTCTGGCAGACGAACACCACCGGGGCCGCGTATGAGGACGCGAAGACCATCGCCTCGCTGACGTCGCCCTGGCTGGTCGCTCCGTCGCCGAAGTACGCGACCGACACCTCGTCGGTCCCGTCGCGCTGGATCCCCATGGCGTAGCCGACCGCGTGCAGGCTCTGAGCGCCGATGATGATCTGCATGGGCGCGCAGCGCAGGCGATCGGGGTCGTAGGCCGCGCCCTCCTCGCCGCGCCATGTGCGCACGAAGTCGGCCGGCTCCGCGCCGCGCGCATAGATGACGCCGGTCTCCCGGTAGCTCGGGAACACGAAATCCTGCGGAGCGAGAGAGCGGGCCGTGCCGATCTGCGCGGCCTCCTGCCCCTGGCACGGCGCCCACAGCCCGAGCTGGCCCTGGCGCTGCAGCGCGAAGCCCTCGGCGTCGATGCGGCGGAGCACGACCATGTCGCGGTGCAGGTCGCGCAGCTGCGCGGCATCCACATCGGCGACATGGCGGTCCAGTTCCGGATGCGGCAGGCGCGATCCGTCCGGCGCGATGAGGCGCCCGACGAGGTCGATGTCCTGAGGGGTGTCGGTGATCGGAGTGGTCTGCGGTGACATCTTCGTCCTCCTGTTCGCGCGGCTCCTCGTGAGAGCCCTGCTGCACGGCGCCGACATCGTCATCGGCTTCTTCGAGGCTACGTCCGATGATCACCTCGCTCAAGCATCTCGGCGGTCGTTGAGCATGTTGCCCAGATCCGCCCGGACGCACCCTGCTAGGGTTTGGCACTATGCCAACGCTGGACCGCATCGACCTCGAGTTGCTCACCTCCCTCGCCGAGGACCCGCGCGCCACCATCGTCGCCCTCGCCGAACGCCTCGGACTCTCCCGCAACACCATCCAGGCACGGATGGCGCGGCTGGAGCAGAGCGGCGTGCTCCTGTCGTACGAGCGGTCCTTCTCCCCCGAGGTGCTGGGCTTCCCGCTGCAGGCCTTCATCAGCATCGGACTGCGTCAGACCGAGCTGCCGCGCATCACCGGTGAGCTCGCGCGCATCCCCGAGATCCTGCAGGTGCACGGGCTGAGCGGCTCGATCGACCTGCTGGCACGTGTGGCGTGCCGCGATGCCCGGCATCTGTTCGACACCGATGCCCGCATCCTCGCCATCGACGGCGTCGAGCGCACCGAGACGTCGCTCGCGATGGGAGAGGTGATCCCCTATCGGGTCGCCGGCCTCATCGGGCTGGCACGACGGGAAGCCTGAGGAAGCGCCGGATCGCCCCGGCCGCCTCGGCCGGAGTCTCGTAGTGGATGAGGTGCCCGACGTCGGCGATCTCGACCAGCTCTGCACGAGGGAACAGCGTGGCCAGATGCCGTTCGTCCTCGATCGGGGTGATGTCGTCCTGCTGCGCCGCGACGAGCAGGGTCGGGACGTCGATGAGCGGCGCGAACGCGCGCACGTCGTGCGAGACGCTCGCGACGAAGGCATCCCGCAGCACGTCCCGATCCGCGAAGCGCGAGAAGTACGTGTCGTGCTGCTCATGGATGAACCGGCGCAGCTGAGGGTCGCGCGTCTTGGCCATCGTGATGCTCATGACGCGCACGATGAGCGGATTGCGCAGCAGCGCGGTGCCCAGCCGCTCGGGCAGTCTCGCCCCCAGCGCGTAGTAGAGCACGGCCAGTCGCGTCATCAGCCCTTTGGGCCCCTCCAGGGCGGGGGCGCCGATCGGGTTGACGAGGATCAGCCGCTCGGTCGCGAGGCCGCGGGCGACCGCCGCTGAAGCGACGATGGAGCCGAAGGAATGGCCGAGGATCACGGCTCCGGGCGCCACGGCTCCTGCGAAGGCCGTGAGCCAGTCCGCGTAGCGCTCGAGGTCGTGCTGTCCGCCCGGAAGGGGCGCCGTCTCCCCGAACCCCGGCAGGTCCGGGGCGAGCACCCGCAGGTCGGGGAGGTACGCCAGCACCGGTTCGAGCCCGTGGTGCTCGCCGCGGAAGCCGTGCACCACGATCACGGTGGGCCGGTCATCGGAGCCCTCCGTCTGCGCCCCGTACTCCCAGTACGCCGTGACGCCGCCGTCGACCTCGACCTCGAGACGTTCGACAGGCAGGTCCTTGAGGCGGTCGGCGTACGGCGATGGCATGCTCCGAGTCTACGGGCGCACAGCCGGCCGGAGAGTCGCCGCGACGATGTCCGAGCCTCGTCCTACCGTGTGGATCATGACCGACGCGACCGCGCTCCCCGACTGGCTCACCCGCATCGGCGTGTTCGACCTCGAGACCACCGGAGTGGACGTCTCCCGCGATCGGATCGTCACCGCCCACGTCGGCGTCCTCGACGCCCACGGCCGCCAGATCGCGGCCCGGTCGTGGATCGCGGATCCGGTCATCCCGGTGCCCGACGGCGCCGCCGCGATCCACGGTTTCACGACCGAGCGCGTGCGCCGCGAGGGGCGTCCGGCGGCCGACGTCGTCCGCGAGGTGACGGGCTCGCTGCGGGCCCTGCTCGATCAGGGCATGCCCGTCGTGGCGTACAACGCGTCCTACGACTTCTCGCTGCTGTTCCATGAATGCCTTCGGCACGGCATCGCACCGCTCGAGGATCCCTCTCCCGTGATCGATCCCCTCGTGATCGACAAGGCCGTCGATCGTTACCGCCGGGGAAAGCGGACTCTCGAGATCGTCGCGGAGCACTACGCCGTCCCGCTGGACGGCGCGCACGAGGCCTCCGCCGACGCGATCGCCGCCGGGCGGGTCGCTCAGGAACTCGGGCGCCGCTTCGAGCTGCCGGTGTCGGCGACCGAGCTGCACACCCGTCAGATCGGCTGGGCGCGCACGCAGGCCGAGAGTCTCACCGAGTACTTCATCCGCATCGGGCGCATCGATCCCGACGACAGCATCGACGGGGCCTGGCCCATCCGCGACGGCGCTGAGTCCGCCGGATAGCGGCGCCGAGGCCGGCCCGCGGGCCTAGACTCGGGGCATGAGCGACGTCCTGGGCTGGACGACCATCGCCGTCGTGGTCGGCATGATCCCCGTCCTGCTGTTCACCGGATTGCGGCACGTCTTCTCGCGGCGCCCGATCGAGGAGAAGTACTCGGGATTCTCCGCCGGCGGGCTCGTCGGCGTCTTCGATGCCGTGTGGTCGCCGTCGGCCCATGAGGCGAGCCAGGAGCGCGACCGGCAGCAGCGCGCCTCGGTCCCGGCGCCGACGCCCGACAAGGGTCCAGGAGTCATGGGTGCCGAGGGGCGCATCGTCATCGAGGTCGACGAGCACTGAGCACCCGACGACGAAGGTCCCGGCTCCGTCGCGGAGCCGGGACCTTCTCGTGCGAGATGCTTACTTGCTGCCGCCGAAGCCCTTGAAGCGCTGGTTGAACTTCTCGACGCGACCGGCCGAGTCCATGATGCGCTGCTTGCCCGTGTAGAACGGGTGCGAGGCCGAGGAGATCTCGACGTCGATGACGGGGTACTCCACGCCGTCCAGCTCGATGGTCTTGTCGCTGGTGACGGTGGAGCGGGTGAGGAACGTCTCACCCGAGCCGAGGTCGCGGAACACGACGGCCTGGTAGTCGGGGTGAATGTCAGTCTTCATGGGATTCCTTACGTTTGCCCTGGATTCTGCCAGGAGCGAGGGAAGTCTGCGGTGCCGAATGCACCAAAGAGCGATTCTAGCAGATCAGGCGGCGCGGGCCGCATAGCGGCCGCTGTCCGTCGTGAGCGCGATCGGCAGGCCGAACGTCTCGGTGAGCGACTCCGCGGTGAGCGCCTCGGCGATCGGGCCCTGGGCGACGACACCGCCGTCACGCAGCAGCAGCACGTGCGTGAATCCGACCGGGATCTCCTCGACGTGGTGGGTGACCATGACCATGGCGGGCGTCGTCGGAGAGGACGCGTAGCCGCTGAGGAGGGCGAGCAGCTCTTCGCGGGAGCCGAGGTCGAGCGAGGCGGTGGGCTCGTCCAGAAGCAGCAGTTCGGGGTCGGTCATGACCGCGCGGGCGATCTGCACGCGCTTCTGCTCGCCGTCGCTGAGCGAGCCGAACAGCCGGTCCGCCAGGTGATCGAGCTTCCAGTCCCCCAGCACGCGCAGGGCGCGGCGCTCGTCGATGTTCTCGTACTCCTCGTTCCAGCGCCCCATCACCGAGTACGCCGCCGTGAGCACCGCGTTGACCACGGTCTCGTCCCGAGGGATGCGCTTGGCCATCGCCGAGGACGCGAAGCCGATCCGCGGTCGCACCTCGAACAGGTCCGTCCGGCCGAGGGCCTCCCCCAGCACCGTCACCGAGCCCGACGTGGGGTGCAGCAGCGTGTCGGCCAGCTGCAGCAGGGTGGTCTTCCCCGCACCGTTCGGGCCGAGGACGGCCCAGCGTTCGTCATCCGCGACCCGCCAGGTCACATGATCGACGATGTTGCGCCCGTCACGGCGCACGACGACATCGGTGAGGTCCAGGGCACTCGGCATGCCCTCAGCCTATCGGCTCAGCCGACGAGCTCCCGGTAGAGCGCCCGCGTGGTGTCCGCGATCGATGTCCAGCTGAACCGCGTCGCGGCGCGCTCGCGTCCGGCCGCGCCGAATGCCCGTGCGCGCTCCGGATCGGCGACGACCTCGGCGAGAACCGCGGCGAGATCAGCGACGTAGCGATCGGGGTCCACCGGGGTCCCCGTGCCGTCCTGCACCTGCTCGATGGGCACCAGACGACCCGTCACGCCGTCCTCGACGACCTCGGGGATGCCGCCCGTCGCCGTACCCACCACCGCGGCTCCGCAGGCCATCGCCTCGAGGTTCACGATGCCGAGGGGCTCGTACACCGAGGGGCACACGAAGGCGGTGGCCGCCGTGAGGATCGCAGAGAGCTCGGGCCTCGGCAGCATCCGCTCGATCCAGATGACGCCTTCGCGCGTGCGCTGCAGTCGCCGGACGCCCTCCTGGACCTCGGTCATGATCTCCGGCGTGTCCGGTGCCCCGGCGCACAGGACGATCTGCACCTCGGGCGGGAGCTCGGCGGCGGCGCGCAGCAGGTACGGCAGGCCCTTCTGCCGCGTGATCCGCCCGACGAAGACGATGGAGGGCTGCGCAGGGTCGAGGCCGATGTCGGCCAGGAACGCCGCGTCGTCGACGGGGTGCCACTGCGCGACGTCGATTCCGTTGTGGATCACTCGGACGCGCGCGGGGTCGACCTGGGGATAGCTGCGCAGGATGTCCTCGCGCATGCCGGCGCTGACTGCGATGATCGCTGCGGCGTTCTCGTAGGCGAGGCGCTCGATCCCGCTGGAGACCGCGTAGCCGCCGCCGAGCTGCTCGGCCTTCCAGGGGCGAAGCGGCTCGAGGCTGTGCGCGGTGAGGACGTGCGGGATGCCGTGCAGCTGGGCGGCGAGGTGCCCGGCGAAGTTCGCGTACCAGGTGTGCGAGTGGACGAGGTCGGCGCCGGCGATGTCGCCGACCATCACGAGATCGGTGCCGAGCGTCTGCAGCGCAGGGTTCGCCGAGGCCAGTTCGGCGGGCGTCCGGTACGAGCTCACCCCGGGTGCGGATCGTTCGGCGCCGAACGCGCGCACCCGCACGTCGATGCCCTGACGGAGCGCGGAGACGAGCTCCGTCACGTGCACGCCGGCGCCGCCGTAGATCTCCGGCGGGTATTCCTTCGTGATCATGTCGACGCGCATGTCTGAACGCTAGTACAGCGGGGTGTCGGCCATCTATGGTGGAGCCATGGCGGCACCGCGGAAGGTCTTCGGCATCATCCTCGCCGGCGGCGAGGGGAAGCGGCTCATGCCGCTCACGGCGGATCGGGCCAAACCGGCGGTGCCCTTCGGGGGCCAGTACCGGCTCATCGACTTCGCCATCTCGAACCTGATCAATTCCGGCCTGCGACAGGTCGTCGTGCTCACCCAGTACAAGTCGCACAGCCTCGACCGGCACATCTCGCAGATCTGGCGGATGTCCGCCCTGCTGGACTCGTACGTCACGTCCGTCCCCGCGCAGCAGCGCCTCGGGAAGCGCTGGTTCTCCGGCTCCGCCGACGCGATCCTGCAGAGCCTGAACCTCATCAACGACGAGAAGCCGGACATCGTCGTCGTCATCGGCGCCGACCACGTCTACCGGATGGACTTCCGTCAGATGCTCGAGGCGCACATCGCCTCCGGCGCCAAGGCGACGGTCGCCGGGATCCGCCAGCCGCTCGCGCTCGCGAACCAGTTCGGCGTGATCGATGCCGACCCGGACGGCTCCGGTCTGATCCGGGACTTCCTGGAGAAGCCCGTGGACGCCGTGGGACTCGCGGATTCCCCGCACGAGGTGCTGGTGTCGATGGGCAATTACATCTTCGATGCCGACGCGCTCATCGCAGCGGTCGAGGCCGACGGCGAGCTTCCGACATCGGGCCACGACATGGGCGGCGACATCATCCCCTACTTCGTCGAGCGCGGCGAGGCGGGCTATTACGACATGAAGCAGAACGACGTCCCCGGATCGTCTCCGCGTGATCGCGCGTACTGGCGCGACGTCGGGACGATCGACTCGTTCTTCGATGCGCACATGGACCTCATCGCCACGCTCCCGGTGTTCAACCTCTACAACACGCTGTGGCCGATCCGGTCGCAGAGCGTCAACGCCCCGCCGGCCAAGTTCGTGCGGGACGCCGTGGGCCGGATCGGCAACGCGATCGATTCGATCGTGTCCCTCGGCTCGGTGCTGTCGGGAACGCATCTGGAACGCAGCGTGGTCGGACCCGGCACGCTGGCGGGCGGCGGATCGACGATCACGGATTCGGTGCTGTTCGATCAGGTCCGGGTCGGTCAAGGCGCTCGCGTGCATCGCGCCGTCCTCGACAAGAACGTGTTCCTCGAGGACGGAGCGACCGTCGGGGTGGATCGCGAACGCGACCTCGAGCGCGGCTTCACCGTCACCGAATCCGGGATCACGATCGTCGGCAAGGGCGTGCGGATCGATCGCTGACGGCGTCCGTCCCGCGGCAGGATGGCCCTCGGCGGTGCCCTAGGCTTTCACGCGTGATCCCTGCGCGCTTCCTCGTCGTCCTCGATGCCGATTCCACGCTGATCCAGGACGAGGTGATCGAGCTCCTCGCGGACGAGGCCGGACGACGCGCCGAGGTGCAGGCCGCGACCGAGGCCGCGATGCGCGGCGAGGTCGACTTCGCTGCCAGCCTGCGCTCGCGGGTCGAGGAGCTCAGGGGCGTGCCGACGGATGCCTTCGCCCGCGTGCGCGCGCGGATCCGTCCCACCCCCGGCGTCCGCGAGCTCACTGCCGCCGTGCACGAGCGCGGGGGTGTCGTCGGCGTGGTGTCCGGGGGCTTCCACGAGATCCTCGACCACGTCGCGCCCGGACTCGGCGTCGACCGCTGGCGGGCGAACCGCCTCGAGGTCGCCGAGGACGCGCTCACCGGAAGGGTGGACGGCGACATCGTCGATGCCGCCGTGAAGGCCGCGTCCCTTCAGGAATGGGCTGCCGAGCTCGGAGTCGCCCGCGCGGCGACCATCGCGATCGGCGACGGCGCGAACGACCTGCGCATGATGTCCGTCGCCGGCCTCGGACTCGCGTTCAACGCCAAGCCGGCTGTGCGCGAGCAGGCGAACGTGGTCATCGGGGCGGCCGACCTGCGCCAGGTGATCCCTCTGCTGCCCTAGCCGTTCCGGCCTGGCGCGATGTCGGACGTCGCGCGTAGCGTCGTCTCATGGACATCATCCTGGTACCCGGACTGTGGTTGGACGCCTCCTCGTGGGACGACGTCGCCCCCGCGCTCACGGCCGCCGGCCATCGTGTGCACGCTTTGACCATGCCCGGCCTCGGCGCGCGGGCCGAGGAGTCGAAGGACATCGGGCTCGCCGACTGGGTGAGCGCCGTGGTCGAGCGCATCGACGAGCTCAACGGTCCCGTCGTCCTCGTGGGGCACTCCGGCGGCGGCAATGTCGTGTGGGGTGCGGCGGACGCCAGGCCCGACCACGTCGTCCGCGTCCTGTTCGTCGATTCCGCTCCGCCCGCCCCCGGGCACGCGATCTCGGAGTTCGACGTCGTCGACGGCGTCATCCCCTTCCCCGGGTGGGACTTCTTCCCGGACGAGGACGTGGCGGATCTCACCCCCGAGGTGCGCGCCCGGACCGCGCCGACGACCCGGAGCGTTCCCGAGCGCGTGCCGACGGACCCGATCTCGCTCACCGGCGGACGCCACCGGGTGCCGGTCACGATGCTGATGGGCGGCATGGATCAGCAGGCCTTCGAGGCCGAGGTCGCGAACTGGCCGCCGTTCGCCGACGAGTACCGCGCCATCGACGACGCGACCGTCGTCCGCATCGGTTCCGGTCACTGGCCGCAGTTCAGCGTGCCCGACCGGCTCGCGCAGCTGATCCTGGACGCCGTGGCCGAGACCTCCTGAACGGATCGCGCAGACGGAACGCGCCTCGGCGTCCCGCCGATGCGGGTCAGTGCCCCATGCCGAGACCGCCGTCGACCGGGATGACCGCGCCGGAGATGTAGGCGGCGTCGTCGCCGGCGAGCCACGTCACGACGCCCGCGACCTCGTCCGCGGTCGCGAAGCGACCGGCCGGGATGCTGGCCCGGTACTGCTTCTGAGTCTCCTCCGGGAGCTCGGCGGTCATGTCCGTCTCGATGAAACCCGGAGCGACCACGTTGGCGGTGATCCCGCGGCCGCCGAGCTCGCGCGTCAGGGAACGTGCGAAGCCGACAAGAGCGCTCTTGGAGGCCGCATAGTTGATCTGGCCCGCCGAGCCGTACAGCCCCACCACGCTGGAGATCAGGATGACGCGCCCGAAGCGCGCACGCAGCATGCCCTTCGACGCGCGCTTGACCACGCGGAACGAACCGCCGAGGTTCGTCGACACGACGCTGTCGAAGTCCTCCTCGGTCATGCGCAGCAGGAGGGTGTCCTTCGTGATGCCGGCGTTGGCGACCACGATCTCGACCGGGCCGAGGGCGTTCTCCACCTCGGTGAACGCGGCGTCCACAGCTGCCGCATCCGTCACGTCGGCCCGCACGGTGAGCGTGCCCTCGGGCCCTTCGCCGCTGCGCGCCGTCACGGCGACGCGATAGCCGTCGCGGACGAACCGCTCGGCGATGGCGCGGCCGATGCCGCGGTTGCCTCCGGTGACCAGGACGACGCGTCCTTCGCTCATGTGACACTCCAGCTCGTCGGAAATCGGGCCTGGCAATCCTATCGGGACGCATGACACGTCCCCGCGGTGCCGGGAGCCTGTCGATGACGTGTTTGACACGTTCCCGCGAGGCTGGGAGCCTGTCGGATGACGAAAGGGACTTCGTGAACGACCACAGCCTGCCGGGCGGCGACCCGAGCGCCGTGCCCCCGACCCCGCCTCCGGCCCCCGCCGCCCCGCAGGCACCGGTTCCGCCGTACGCCGCATCCGTGCAGCCGTCGACGCCGTCGTCCGCGCAGCCCGACGCGACGGCGCACGCGCAGCCCTACGGGCAGTCCGGGCCGGCCACGCCGTCCGGCGGACAACCGTACCCCGGACCGTCGTACCCAGGGCAGCCGAATGCCGGACCCCCGTACGCGCAGCCGTCGTCGGCTCAGCCATACGCCGTCCAGCCGTACGCCCAGCCGCCCTCCGGACACCCGCACGCCGTGCAGACCTACTCCCAGCCGGGTGCCATGCAGCCGTACGCCCAGCCCGCGGCTCCCGGCGTCGCATACCCCGCCGGCGGATACCCGACGGCACCCTACGTCCCGCGTCCGAACAGCGGCCTGGCGATCGCCTCGCTGATCTGCGGCATCGCGGGCCTCGTGCTCGCCGCGTTCCTCGTTCCTCTGATCGCCTCGGTCGTGGCGATCATCACCGGCCACATGGGCCTCAACCAGATCAAGCGGAACCCCGCTCTGGGCGGCAAGGGTCTCGCGATCACAGGTCTCGTCCTCGGATACATCGGCGTCGCCTTCCTGGTGCTCTTCGTGGGCATCATGCTCTTCTCCCTGCTGTTCGTCGGCGGCCTCGGTCTCCTTCCCCTGTTCTGGCTCTGAACACCCTGCCCCGTCGCATCCGGCGCATCCGGAACGCCCGGCGCGGCGTAGGCTTGATGCATCGTGAAACACACCCGTGACGCCGCATCCGTCACCTCGCTTCCGCAGTCGCCGAAGGCCGAGGCGGACTCGCGCACGCGCCGGTACCTGATCTCGATGTCGATCCGGATGGTGTGCTTCGCACTGGCCCTGTTCGTCACGCCCTACGGCTGGTACACGTGGGTGTTCGCGATCGCGGCCGGCGTGCTGCCCTACATCGCCGTCGTAGCAGCCAACGCGGGCAGCGACAGCACCGTGACGCGCGCGGAATCGCCCCAGCAGGCGCTGGAGGCACCCACAGGGAAGCCGTCCTCCGCGCCGGTCGAGCCGCCGGTGATCCGCATCTCCGAGAAGGGTCGGGACGCCGCCCCGTGACCGACCTGGAATGCTCCCGCGCCGGCTGCCGCTCCGCCGCGACCCACCGCATCGTCTGGCGCAACCCCCGCATCCACGCGGCGGACCGCGAGAAGATCTGGCTCGCGTGCGACGAGCACCTCGTCTTCCTGAGCGACTATCTGCGTGCTCGCGACTTCCCTGTCTCCGTGCGCGCGGGGGTGACCGGATGAGCAATCGGCACCTGCGGTGGGGCGCCTATGTCCTCGTCGCGATCGGCTTCGCCGTCGCGTGCGCCTTCCTGTCGCACTGGCAGTTCGACCGCAGCGAGAGCCGCAGCGCGCAGCTGGCGCTCATCGAGCAGAACCACGACGCGGATCCGGTTCCGCTCGCCGACCTCCTCGGGCCCGACGGCGTTCTCGATCCGCAGGACGAGTGGCGTCCCGTCGTGCTGACCGGCGAATACCTCGCCGACGAGCAGGTCCTGGTGCGCAACCGCCCCCATGGCGGCACGAGCGCGTTCGAGGTGCTGGTGCCGTTCCAGGACAGCGAAGGCCGCGTCTTCCTCGTCGATCGCGGCTGGGTGCCGCCGGGCGAGGGCGAATCGCCGGACGCCGTGCCCGCGGCGCCGTCCGGCGAGGTCGAGGTGGTGGTGCGCCTGCGGCCCACCGAGGAGCTGCCCGCCTCGGGGCGCAGCGCACCGGAGGGACAGGTCCCCACCATCCACGTGCCCACGGTCGCTGCGGCGCTGCCGCAGCACGACGTCGTGACCGGCGCGTACGGACAGCTCGTGAGCGAGGACCCGGCCCCCGACGAAGCCCTGGGCGGCTTCGACAGGCCCACCGCGGACCCCGGGATGAACCTCTCCTACGCGATCCAGTGGATCCTGTTCGCGATCATGGGGTTCGTCTTCATCGTCTACATCATCCGCACCGAGATCACGAAGCACCGCGAAGAGGTCGAGGGCCGTCCGTCCGCACCGAAGAAGGTCCGGCGCGATCGCGATGCGCAGGCCGAGGACGAGCTGCTCGACGCCGCGACCTGAATCCGGGATCTCTCCGACGTCCGGTCTCAGATCAGGGAGAGCAGCTCCTCGAGTGCGTCGACGCTGGTCGTCGGCGCGGGCAGATGCTGGTGCCCGCCGGCGAAGTGCACGAAACGGGCGCCCAGTCGCGTGGCGATCTCCTGATCGTGATTGGTGTCGCCGATCAGGAGGATCCGCTCCGGAGGGATCCCGGTGCTGTGCACCCACTCGGCGATGACCGCGTCCTTCGACGCCGCATAGGCGTCGCTGATGCCCCTCACCTCTTCGAACTGGCCGGCGCGAGGTCGTGCCGACGCATCTGCTCCGCCAGAACGTCGGACAGGGTGGCCGAGGCGAGCACCTGACGCACGCCCCTGCGGGCGAAGGCGTCGATCGTCGACCTCGCGTCGCTGTGGAGGAGCGCCGAAGAGATGCGCTCGGGAAGCAATGCCAGATACTCGTCCGCAGCCTCGGGGAACTCGTCGCCGTCGATGCCGACCGAGGCGTAGAAGTCCCGCACCGGGAACCGGAAGCGCGCCCGATAGTCCGACAGCGTGGGAATCGGTTCGCGACCGCGACCGACCAGGACGTCGTTCATGGTGCGATGGCAGATGGCCACGTCGTCGAGGAGTGTGCCGTTCCAGTCCCAGCAGATCGCCTCGATCTCGTCTTCCCTCATCCGTCGACCGTAGCTCAGGCATCCGACAGCCTCGGCGTCCGAGAGGTCTCAGGACGAGGCGACGTCCCTACGCCAGCTCGATGAGCTCCTGATACTCCTGGTTCCAGATGTCCTCGACGCCGTCGGGCAGGATGAGGACGCGTTCCGGGTTCAGCGACTGCACGGCACCGGGATCGTGGGAGACGAGCACCACGGCGCCCTCATAGTGCGCCAGGGCGCCGAGGATCTCTTCGCGCGAGGCCGGATCGAGGTTGTTGGTCGGCTCGTCGAGCAGCAGCAGATTGGCGGAGGACACGACGAGGGTGGCGAGCGACAGACGGGTCTTCTCTCCACCCGACAGGACGCCGGCGGGCTTGAGCACGTCGTCACCGGTGAACAGGAAGGAGCCGAGCACCTTGCGCGCTTCGGTCTCGGTGATGTGCGGAGCCGCGGAGACCATGTTCTCGAGCACCGAACGGTTCACGTCGAGGTTCTCGTGCTCCTGCGCGTAGTACCCGACCTTGAGTCCGTGGCCGGGCTCGAGGCGCCCGGTGTCGGGCTGGTCGACACCGGCCAGCATCCGCAGCAGCGTGGTCTTGCCCGCGCCGTTGAGTCCCAGCACGACGACCTTCGATCCGCGGTCGATCGCCAGGTCGACGTCCGTGAAGATCTCGAGCGACCCGTACGACTTCGACAGGCCGGAAGCCATCAGCGGGGTCTTCCCGCACGGAGCGGGCTTCGGGAACCGCAGCTTCGCGACGCGGTCCTCCTGACGGACCTCGTCGAGTCCGGCCAGGAGCTTCTCGGCGCGCGCCATCATCTGATGAGCCGCGGCGGCCTTGGAGGCCTTCGCGCCGAAGCGCGCTGCCTGCTGCTGCAGCGTCGTCGCCTTCTTCTCGGCGTTGGCGCGCTCCTTCTTGCGGCGCTCCTCGTCCGCGACGCGCTGGCGCAGGTAGTTCTTCCAGTTCATGTTGTACGTGTCGATGACCTGGCGGTTCGCGTCCAGGTAGAATACCCGGTTCACGGTCTCCCCCACGAGCTCCTCGTCGTGGCTGATGACCACGAGCCCGCCCTTGTAGTTCTTCAGGAACTCGCGCAGCCACACGACGCTGTCGGCGTCGAGGTGGTTGGTGGGCTCGTCGAGGATCATCGTGTCGGCGTCCGAGAACAGGATGCGGGCCAGTTCGATGCGCCGGCGCTGACCGCCCGAGAGCGTCTTGAGCGGCTGATCGAGGATCCGGTCGGGCAGAGACAGGTTGTTCGCGATCGAGGCGGCCTCGGCCTCGGCCGCGTACCCGCCCTGCCCCTCGAACTGCTCCGTCAGCCGCGCGTACCGCTTCATGGCCTTGTCCGCGACGGCCGGGTCGTTCGACCCCATCGCGACGGTCGCCTCGGCCATGCCGAGCGCCAGCGTGCCGAGCCCGCGCGCGTCCAGGATGCGCGTGCGCGCCAGCATCTCCGGGTCGCCGGACCGCGGATCCTGCGGCAGATAGCCGAGCTCACCGGAGCGCGTGACCTGGCCGCCCGACGGGAGGACGTCCCCCGCGAGCACCTTGGTCAGCGTCGTCTTGCCCGCCCCGTTGCGGCCGACCAGGCCGATCTTGTCGCCGTCGGACACGCGGAACGACACGTTCTCCATCAGCAGGCGCGCGCCAACGCGGATCTCGAGTTCGTGCACGGCAAGCACAGCGGACGTCCGTTTCATCAGGGGGTGGATGCGGCCAAGGGGCCAGCCTCCCAGTATAGGTCGGCTGTGCTGTGCACTCCCCCGGCACGGCTCACACCAGGCCGCGCGCGGCCAGTGCGTCCCCGACGTCGTCGGCGTGACGCAGCGCCATCACGAACAGCGGAACGGCCGATCGGATGCCGAGCCGCACGCCCCTCGCCTGCTGCGCTTCGCGCACGCGCCCCGCGAAGCCGGCCACGACCGGGATCATCGTGATCGTCAGCGACACCGTCATCGCCACCGCGTCGGCGTCGATCCCGACGCGGCGCAGTGGCCGCAGCATCCGATGCAGCACGTCCAGGAGCGCACCCATCGTCGTGGTCAGGGTGAGGAGCCCTGCCAGCAGCACGAGCGCCACCACCCGGCCCGTGCTGATCAGCGCGTTCTGCGGGGAGGTGAAGACGAACAGCAGGCCGCCGAGGACGAGGATCATCCAGCGCAGCTGCCACAGCTGCGCTGCGAGGACCCGCACCGGCATGCGCGCCAGCGCGTACAGCGTCGCGACGGCGCCCAGCGCGATCGCGATGCTCACCGGATCATGGGGATGCAGCGAGAGCACGAGCGCGCACACCGCGAGTCCGGCGAGCTTCGCGCCGGCCGGCATGCGGTGCAACGGGCTGGAGCCGGCGCGGTACAGGGATCTCATGCGCGCCGTCTCCGGTACCAGGCGATGAGGTCGGCGGGGTCGCCGACGTCGGCGAGGCGGCCGCCGTCGAACAGCGCGGCCGTGTCGCAGCGACCGGCGAGCTCCAGGTCGTGCGTCACCAGCACCACGGGCGCGTCCTGCTGCAGCAGCAGGTCTCCGATGCGCCGCGCGTTGTGCAGGTCCAGCAGCGTGGTGGGTTCGTCCGCGACGATCAGGTCGGGTTCCGTGATGAGCACGGACGCCAGCGCCAGCATCTGTCTCTGCCCGCCCGACAGAGCGGATGAAGGGACGTCGGCGTGTCCGGAGAGGCCGTGCTCGGCGAGTGCCAGGGCCACGCGACGGTCGATCTCGTCCCGGCCGCGACCGCGCAGCGACAGGGCGAGATCCTCGGCAGGTGTGGGCATGAGGATCTGCGCGTCGGGGTTCGTGAACACGAATCCCACGCGACGGCGCAGCGCCACGCGGTCTGCCACCGCGTCGAGGCCGAGCACCCGGACGCTCCCGCTCGTCGGCGCGATGAGGCCGTTGAGCAGGCGAGCGAAGGTCGATTTGCCCGACCCGTTGGCCCCGATGACGGCGATGCGCCGCTCGCTCAGGGACACGTCGACGTCGGTCAGCACCGCCCTCCCGTCGATCTCCACCTGGACCGCGCGCAGATCGACCGTGGCCAGAGCCGTGTCAGGCCGCATGCGCGCGGGCCATGGCGCCGAACGCCGGCGGATAGGCGCGGCGCAGCGCCAGCGCGAGCACGGTCGCCGCGATCGCCTTCAGCACGTCGCCGGGGAGGAAGCCCAGGCTGGCCAGCGCGGTCGGTCCCAGTCCCAGGCCCATCACGGCCGCCTGCACCGGGATGCCGATGAGGTAGACGACGCCGATGCCGCCGACCACGGTGGCGAGGCCCGTCCGCCACCAGGTCATCCGGCCGCTGTGCGCGATCAGTCCCGTCACGAAAGCCCCGGCGACCCAGCCCACCAGATATCCCGCGCTCGGCCCGGTGAACGAGGCGATCCCCCCGTGTCCACCGGCCAGCACCGGCAATCCGATCGCGGCGAGCACCAGCACGAGAAGGACGGTGAGCGGCCCGCGTCGCGGTCCCAGGACCGTGCCGGCGAGCATCACGCCCAGCGTCTGACCCGTGATCGGCACCCCGGTGGGCAGCGGCACCGTCACCATGCCGAGCACGATGATGAGCGCCGCGAAGATCGCGATGCGCGCCAGCTCGCGACCGAGGTCGCCTCTTCTCTCGGACATGCGTCTCCTCGTAGTTCCTGAACGGTGTTCACCTGAACGGCGTTCAGTATAGTGAGAGCATGATGGTCCCGCGCAACTCCGACCCTCAGGCACGTCACGACCGCGACAGCGTGGCAGATACCGCCCTGCGTCTGCTCGACGAGGTGGGTCTGCCCGACCTGAGCATGCGGCGGCTGGCCGGCGAGCTCGGGATCCAGCCCAGCGCGCTGTACTGGCACTTCGACAGCAAGCAGGAGCTGTTCGGCGCGATCGCCGAGCGCATCCTCGCGCGCATACCGCCTCTCGCGGCCTCCTCGGGTTCGGATGCCGAGGTGCTGGCCTGCGCCCGCGGCATCCGGGACGCGCTGCTCGCCTACCGCGACGGCGCCGAGGTCGTGCTGAGCTCCTATGCGCTCGGATTCGGCGTGGGACGCGCCGAGACGGAGCTGCGCCGCGTCCTCGGCGCCCGCACGACGCGCTCCCCCGAGACGGCCGCGGCGACGCTGTTGCAGTTCGTCATCGGGCACGCGCTGCTCGTCCAGCAGCGCCTCCACGCCGAGAGCCACGGGGCCTCGCGAGCAGGCCAGGATGACGCCACCGCCGAGGTCTCGGCGGTGTTCGACGACGGCGTGAGGCTGTTCCTGCAGGGCGTCGACGGCCCCGGCGCCGGCGCGAAGACCACTCCGAGGTATGACACGGTCGATACCAGCGAGTGATGTGCCCTGGGGCACCCGCTTCCTACCGTCGAGGCATGGACGTCGTCAACGATCTCATCCTCGCCGCAGCCGCCTCCCCGTGGCTCCTGCTCGTCATGTTCGCCGTCGCGATCATCGACGGGTTCTTCCCGCCCGTCCCCAGCGAGACGGTGCTGGTGGCCGCTGCCGCGGCCGCGGCGTCCACCGGCGGGACGAACATCGTCCTGCTCGCCGCGGTCGCGGCGACGGGAGCGATGATCGGCGACAACATCGCGTACGCGATCGGTCGCGGCCTGGGCACGCGGCGCTTCGGGTGGATGCGCCGCCCTCGCGTCGCGGCCGCGTTCGACCGCGCCGAACGCACGCTGGCACGCAACGGCGCCGGCCTCATCCTCGGCGCGCGGTACATCCCCGTCGGCCGGGTCGCCGTGAACATGACCGCCGGCGCCCTGCGCTACCCGTGGCGGCGCTTCCTCCCGCTGAGCGCGCTCGCCGGACTCAGCTGGGCCGTGTACAGCGCCGGCATCGGGATGCTCGCCGGGCACTGGATCGAGGACCAGCCGCTGCTGAGCGCCGTGTTCGGCATCGCCGTCGCCCTGATCCTGGGCTTCGCCATCGATCGCGTCGCGGCGATCCGCCGTCGTCGCGCCGCGGAGACCCCGGCCGGCACCGAGGCCGGCCACCCCGCGGACGCGGTTGAGGTCGTCCCGGCCGGGGCTGGCCGCGGCGGGACGGCCGAGATGCGAGGATGACTCCCATGACGGCGAGACGGACGACGCGCAGCCGGTCGCCGAAGCGTCTCAGCCGCGCGGAGCGGCGTGAGACGCGCGCTCAGGCCGCGCAGGCGAGGGCACAGGAGAAGAAGGCGGAACGCGCGCGCAGGCGCGCAGAGCGCCTCGCGCGCCTTCCTGCCTGGATGCGCGATCGCGCACGAGTGATGATCGTGCTGCTGTCGCTGATCGCCATCACGCTGTACGCCGTCATGGTCCCGCTGCACGCCGCCGAGTACGGCAGTCCCGTCGCGTTCACGATGCTTCTCGCGGCCCCGGCCGTCGCCGCTCCGCTCGTGTCCCTGCGCCACCCCAACCTCGCGATCCTCCTGTTCACGGGCGCCGCGCTGCTGATGGCCCTGATGGTGCCGCGCGACGTCTCGCCGCAGCTGCCGTGGCCCTGGTCGGTGCCGATGCTCCTCGCCTTCGCGGTCGCGGTCATCGCGGTCACCTTCCAGCACGGGTGGCGCACCGGCCTCGTGATGTACGCCGCCGCCACGGCGGCCGGGTTCAGCGCCGCCCTCATGCTCCCGGGGTTCGCGAGCGGCAACTCGCTCATCGTCACGACGTGCGTCGTGGGCGGGGTGTATCTCGTGACGGTGCTGATCATGGGTCGTCTGCGGGTCGGGGTCGAGCTGACTCGCGAGCGGGCGTTGACCGCCCAGGAGCAGGCCAGGCGCGAGCTCGTCGAGGAGCGTACGCGCATCGCGCGCGAACTGCACGACGTCGTGGCGCACGGCATGTCGCTCATCCAGGTCCAGGCGTCGACCGCGCGCTACCGCGTTCCAGACCTCGCTCCCGACGCGGCGGCGGAGTTCGACGACATCGCCGCTTCCGCCCGGTCCGCGCTGACCGAGATGAGGCGCATCCTCGGCGTGCTGCGTACCGAGGACCACGCGGCCGAGCTCGCACCGCAGCGCGGCATCGACGACATCCCCGCCCTCATCGAGACGACCCGTCGCGCCGGGGCCGACGTCGCGCTGTCGACAGCCGTCGCCGGGGAGATCTCCCCCGCGACGCAGATCGCCGCGTACCGCATCGTGCAGGAGGCGCTGAGCAACGCCGTGCGCCACGCACCGGGCGCGGCGATCACGGTGTCCGTCTCGACGCACGACGACGTCGTGGCTCTTGCGATCCGCAATGTCCCAGCCGCTGCGGCGGGTCCGGTGACGCCGGGCGGCCACGGGCTGCGCGGGATGACGGAGCGCGCAGCTCTGCTCGGCGGTAGCGTGGAGGCAGGGCGCGACCCGGACGGCGGCTGGACCGTCTCAGCGACACTCCCCCGACACCCGTCCGATCCTGCTCAGGAAGGCCCCGCGTGACGATCGACGTCCTCATCGCCGACGACCAGGCCATGGTGCGCGCCGGCTTCGCCGCGCTCCTCGACGCCCACGAGGGCATCCGCGTGACCGGGCAGGCCGCGGACGGGGCCGAGGCCGTCACGCTCTCGGCCCGGCTGGACCCCGACGTGATCCTCATGGACGTGCGGATGCCCGAGCTCGACGGAATCCAGGCCACGCGTCGGATCCTCGGCTCGTCCTATCCCGCCGCGAAGGTGCCGAGGATCATCATGCTCACCACCTTCGACATCGACGACTACGTCTACGACGCACTGCAGGCCGGGGCGAGCGGATTCCTGCTCAAGGACGCCTTGCCCGAGGATCTGGTGCAGGCCGTCCGCGTCGTCGCCGCGGGAGACGCGCTGCTGGCTCCGAGCGTGACCCGACGCATGATCGCGCAGTTCGCCGCTCAGAAGCCGCGCGCCTCGCGCGCCTCAGCGCAGCTGGCAGAGCTCACCGACCGGGAGCGCGAGGTGCTGGCGCTCATCGGTCAGGGCCGATCGAACGCCGAGATCGGGCGGGAGCTGTTCATCGCCGAGCAGACCGTCAAGACGCACGTCGGCAAGGTGCTCGCCAAGATCGGCGCCCGCGACCGCGTCCACGCCGTCATCTTCGCCTACGACGCCGGGCTCGTCGAACCCGCCTGACGATCTCACCCCGCGGTACGGGGCGCGACGACACCGTGGGGTGATGCGCCGCCTCCCACCGTCTCCATAGCCTCCTCGGACAGAACCGAGGAGGAACCCTGTGACCATCGTCGAGCGGCCCGTCGCCGCAGCTCCCCCGTCGCCCCGAGCCGACCTGCGCGACACCGGCATCGATCTCGTCCGCGCCCTGTGCATCATCGCCGTGGTCGTCCTGCACGCCCTCATGGTCGGCGTGACGGTCGCCGACACGGGACCGGTGTTCGCCAACGCGTCCGAGGGCTCGTGGTGGATCACCCCGCTGAGCTGGATGCTGCAGGTGATGCCGCTGTTCTTCGTCATCGGCGGTTTCGCCGGGTGGACGGCTCTGCGGCGCTCGCAGCGCCGCGGCGGGACGGCGGCCGCGTTCGTGTCCGGGCGCCTGCACCGGCTGCTTCTGCCGGCCCTCGCGGTGATCGCGACGGTCGGCACCGCGCTGCTGCTCCTCGCCGTCACCGGCGTCCCTGCCGACCTGCTCCACATCGCCGGCTACCGATACGCGCAGCCGCTGTGGTTCCTCGGGACGTTCCTCCTCTGCCAGGCGCTGCTGCCCGTGCTGGCGCGCGCCCACGATCGCGCTCCGCTCGGCTCGCTCGCCGTCCTCGCCGCCCTGGCTGCGGGCATCGACGTCCTCCGCCTCCTTACCGGCGTCGAAGCGCTCGGGTTCGCGAACCTCGCCTTCGTGTGGCTGACCCTCCAGCAGCTCGGCTTCCATCTCGCCGACGGCCGCATCGACGCACTCTCCCGCCGCGCGCGCGTGCGGATCGCGCTCGGCGCCGTTGCGGTGCTCGTGATCAGCATGCTGTGCGGCATCCACTCGCCCGACCTCATCGCGAACCTGAACCCGCCGACCACCGCCCTGATCCTGGTCGGGCTCGCGCACACGATGGTGCTCTCGCTCCTGCGGGAGCGACTGTCGGTGTGGAGCAGGCGCCCAGCGCTCACCGCCCTGCACACGTTCGTCAACAGGCGCGCGATGACGATCTACCTCTGGCACATGCCGGTGCTGCTGGCGACGGCCGGCGTGCTCGCCCTGTGGGCACTCGGCGCGGGCACGCCGCTTCCGGCCCCCGGCTCAGCGGAGTGGTGGCTGACGCGACCGATCTGGCTCATCGCGACCCTCGTGCTCACAGCGGCCGTGGCCGTGCCCCTCGCTCGGCTCGAATCCCGTCGGGCTCCCGCCGCGCACGCCACAGGCGCCCGCCTGGTGCTCGGAACCCTGTGCGGTCTCGTCGCCGTCGTGCTGCTGCTGGTGGCGGGTACGGACCCGGCGACCGCGCTCGCCGCGTCGGCGCTGATCGTGGCCGCCCTGCAGCTGGCACGGGCTCCGCGGGTCAGGTCCCGAAGTACACCGGATGATGCAGAGCGCATCCGGGGTTGAAGCCGGCAGCGCACTGCGGGCACGCGTGCGCGTCGAGGTAGGACTCGATCGTCATCGTGTGCCCGCAGACGCCGCACAGCACCGCCCGCTCGCTGCGGGCGGAGACCGGCCAGGCGCGGATGCCGTGATCGGCCTCCTCCTCGTGGCAGCGCAGACACGGATACCACCGGTCGCAGCAGGCGAAGCGGATCGCGATCACATCCAGCGCCCCGCGGTAGTGCACGCACCGGGTCTGAGCGTCCACGACGGCCCCGCGGACGACCGGCGCGGTCACGGACGCTCCGCCCCGTGGCCGAGGCGGAATCCGGGGATCGTGCCGATCAGCGTCAGCCCGATCGCGAACGCGAAGACGACCCCGAACGCGGCGGCCCCGCCTCCCAGCGTCGCGACGCCGAGGCCCGCGACGGCGATCGCCACGGCCGAGCCGCCGGAATCCGAGATCGACAGGGCCGAGGAGTTGAATCCCTGGTTCGAGGCGTCCGAGTACGCCAGTGTCAGCACGGTGAGCCTCGGGTAGACCAGACCCATGCCTCCACCCGCGAAGGCCCAGCCGATCACGACGATGGCGGGCGAGGCGCCGAGCACCGCCGTGGCGAGCACGGCGAGCAGGGCGATGAGGATCAGTCCGAGGCTGAGGGCTGTGATGCGCCGGTTGCCGAGGCGCTCGCCGTAGCGCCCCTGAAGCGCCGAGGCGCCTGCCCAGGCGAAGGCCGAGAAGGTCAACGCGATCCCCGAGAGCGTGGCCGTGAACCCGAACCGCTCCATCAGGAGATACGGGATGTAGGCCTCCGCCGCGAAGAACGCGCCGGCGACGATCCCCCTCATGAGCACGACGCTCGGCAGTCCTCGCGCCGCCCGCAGCGTCCCCGCAGGCAGGAGCGGGCGGATCGCCAGGGCGATGACGACCACTGCAGCGCCGGCGACCGGCCAGCCGATGCCGGGAGGAGCGTCGGCCGAGAAGCCGACGACCACGGCCGCGACGGCCACGAGGACGGCGAGCACCAGGCGGGAGACGACGACGCGCCGGGAGGACGGCTCTCCGCCGCCCAGGTCCACTCCGCGCAGTCGGACGGCGATGAGGGCGAAGGCGGCCGCTGTGAGGACCGCGACCCCGAGAAACGCCCATCGCCAGTCCAGGTAGTCCGCGATCGCGCCGGCGAGGAACGGACCGACCATCGAGGGGACGACCCAGGCCGCGGCGAAGGCGGCGAACACGCGTCCGTGCAGGTGCGGCGGGTAGAGGCGGGCGACGACGACGTACAGGGCGACGGTCTGGCCGCCCGCGCCGAGCCCCTGAATCAGACGGCCGAGGAGGAACTGCTGCATCGAGAACGCGGCGCCGGACACGACGAGTCCCACGAGGAACAGGGTCACGGCAACGTAGAGCGCTCCGCGGGGGCCTCGCGCGTCGGATGCCGCACCGCTGGCGACCATGCCGATCACGCTGGTCGCCAGGGTCCCGGCGAAGGCCGCAGCATACAGCGCGTCGCCGTCGAGCGCCGCGCTGACCACCGGCATGACGGTCGTCACGGCCAGTGCCTCGATGGCGGCCAGGAAGATCAGGGCGATCGCGCCGAGCGTCACCCAGCGGCGTTCGCGATCCCAGATCCCGGCCTCGACGCCGGTCTCCGACCCGCTCATGACAGGGCCGCGATGCGCTCGATCGCCTCGGTGATGATGGCGGGGCTCGTCCCGAAGTTCAGTCGGACGTGTCCTGCCCCCTCCGCACCGAAGGCGGGACCGAAGTGCAGCGCCACCCTGGCCTCGCGCAGGATGCGCCGCGACGGGTTGTCGCCCCAGCCGAGATCGGTGAGATCGATCCAGGCCAGATAACCGGCGTCGGGGATCCGGTACCGGGCCGCGGGCAGACGCGCGGTCAGCAGGTCGGCGAGCAGCCGGCGGTTCTCGTCCAGGGTCGCCAGCAGCCCGTCGAGCCAGGGGTCGCTCTGGGGCGAGAACGCGGCCACGGCGGCGAGCAGACCGAACTGACCGGTGCGCCACTCGACCTCGACGGGGAGCCCGCGCACCACGCGGGTCGTGTCCTCGGACGCCGTGACCATCAGCGCGCACTTGAGACCGGCGAGGTTGAACGCCTTGCTGCCGCTCACCACGGCGTACCCCACGGCGCGCGCCGTGTCCGAGACGGCCAGGAACGGCGTGAAGCCCGTTCCTGGTTGCGCGAGCGGAGCATGGATCTCGTCCGAGACGACGACGGCGCCGTGGCTCGCCGCGAGTTCGGCGAGTGCCGCGAGCGAGGCGGACGTGTGCACGGTCCCGGTGGGGTTGTGCGGGTTGCAGAGCAGTATCGCGCGCGCCCCGGCATCCAGAGCCCGCCCGATGCCCTCGAGGTCGAGCTCCCACCCGGAGCCCGTGTCGCGCAGCGGGACGCGCTCGACGACGGCTCCGGCTTCGGCCACCAGCTCGTAGAACGGCGGGTAGACCGGCGGCGTGACGATCACCCGGTCGCCGGGTGAGGTCACGCGGCGGAGGATCTCGACGATCCCCATGCTGACGTCGGCGGTCGGACGCATGCGCGCCGGATCCGGCGACCAGCCGAAGCGGCGCGCGGCGAAGCCCGCGTACGCCTCGGGCAGCGGCGTCCGAGAGGCGATGTACCCGGTGTCGCCGATCGCTACCGCTCGTTCCAGCACCCGCGTGATCTCAGGAGCGAGGGGGAAGTCCGTCTCCGCGACGAACAGCGGCAGCACATCCGCGGGATACTCCCGCCACTTCTCGCTGCTGCGCTCGCGGAGCCGCTCCATCGGCAGCGCTTCGACCTTCTCCGGGGGATTCGGCTCGCTGCGCTCGCTCGACCGTGACAAGTTCACGCGTCACCTCCGCTTCGCGGCCGTGACCTGTGACATGTCAGATGGCGAAGCCGAGGGCGCGCATCATGTCGCGCCCGTCGTCGGTGATGCGCTCCGGACCCCACGGCGGCATCCAGACCCAGTTGATCCGGAACCGCTCCACGACGTCGTCCAACGCCTGGGCGGTCTGCTCCTCGAGCACATCGGTCAGCGGGCAGCCGGCGCTCGTGAGGGTCATGTGGATCACGAGGGCGTCGTTCTCCTCGTCCCAGGCGAGATCGTAGATCAGGCCCAGGTCGACGACGTTGATCCCGAGCTCGGGGTCCATGACGTCCTTGAGAGCCTCGGTGACCTCGTCGTACTTCTCGGGGGCAAGCGTCGCGGTCATGCCCTCAGCCTACGCCTCGATGGGCGCCGAGGGGTCGAGGAACCGGTCATAGCCCTCGTCCTCGAGCCGGTCGGCGAGCTCGGGGCCGCCCTCTTCCACGATCTTGCCGGCGACGACGACGTGCACGTAGTCCGGGCGGATGTAGCGCAGGATCCGGGTGTAGTGCGTGATGAGCAGCACGCCGAGGCCGGTGGCCTCCTTGGCGCGGTTGACGCCCTCGGACACGATCTTCAGAGCGTCGACGTCCAGACCGGAGTCGGTCTCGTCGAGGACGGCGAACTTCGGCTTGAGCACCTCGAGCTGCAGGATCTCGTGACGCTTCTTCTCACCGCCGGAGAAGCCCTCGTTCACATTGCGCTGTGCGAACTTCGGGTCCATCCGCAGGTTCGTCATCGCCTGCTTGACGTCCTTGGTCCAGGAGCGGATGGAGGGCGCCTCGCCGTCCAGGGCCGTCTTGGCCGTGCGCAGGAAGTTCGTCACGGTCACACCCGGGATCTCCACCGGGTACTGCATCGCGAGGAAGAGTCCGGCGCGAGCGCGCTCGTCGACGCTCATCTCCAGGACGTCCTCGCCGTCGAAGGTGATCGAGCCACCCGTGACGGTGTACTTCGGGTGACCGGCGATCGTGTACGCGAGGGTGGACTTGCCGGAGCCGTTCGGCCCCATGATGGCGTGCGTCTCGCCGGTGCGCATCGTGAGGGTGATCCCGTTGAGGATCGGGGTGGTCCCGGCATCGGTCTCGACCGTCACGTGCAGGTCGCGGATCTCGAGAACAGACATTCAGACTTCCTTAATGACAGTGGGGTCGATGAGCACGTCGTCTCCGTCGATCTCGACGATGTAGACCGGGACGGGCTCGAAGGCGGGGAGGTTCAGGGGCTTGCCGGTGCACAGCGAGAACGCCGAGCCGTGCGCCCAGCATTCCAGCGTGTCGCCCTCGACGAAGCCCTCGGAGAGGGAGATGTCGCCGTGCGTGCAGGTGTCACCGATCGCGTGGACGGTGCCCTCGGAGTCCAGCACGATGGCGATGGGGACGCCGTCCAGCTCGACCCGCCGGGGCGTGTCGGGCTCGAGCTCGCTCAGTCCGCACGCTCGCTGGGCGCTCACGCGTTCACCGCCGCGAGCTCCGTCTCGACGGCGGCCAGCAGCTCCGCCTCGAGCGCGGGGATGCCCAGACGCTGCACGATGTCGCTGAGGAAGCCGAGGACGACGAGACGGCGCGCCTCGTCCTCGGTGATCCCCCGGGCCTGCAGGTAGAACAGCTGCTCGTCGTCGAATCGGCCCGTCGCGCTGGCGTGACCGGCGCCCAGGATGTCGCCCGTCTGGATCTCGAGGTTCGGGATCGAGTCGGCGCGCGCTCCCTCGGTGAGCACCAGGTTGCGGTTGGCCTCGTAGGAGTCGGTCCCGGTCGCGTCCGGGCCGATGAGCACGTCGCCGATCCACACGCTGTGCGCGCTCTCGCCCTGCAGCGCGCCCTTGTACAGCACGTCGCCGACGGTGTGCGCGCCCTTGTGGAACAGGTACACCTGACTCTCCAGGTGCTGACCGGCATCCGCGTAGGACAGGCCGTACAGGCGCCCCTGCGCTCCGTTGCCGTGCAGTTCGACGTTCGGGTTCACCCGCACCACGCCGCCGCCGAAGCTCACGACGAAGTGTTTGAGGTCCGCGTCCGCGTCGACCCGCGCCTGGTGGGATGCCGCGTGCACGGCGTCGTCCTCCCACTGCTGCACCGAGACCACCGACAGGCGGGAGCCTGCGCGGGCGATGATCTCGACGTTCTGCGCGTACTGCGCCGAGCCGGTGTGGCGCAGCACGACGGTCGCAGCGCTGTGCTCCAGCGCCTCGATGACGATGTGCGCGTCGGCGCGGCGCTCCGCGCCCTGGCCAGCGACGTGGATGATGACCGGCTCGCTCAGCTCCTGCTCGCGCGGGATCCGCACGTGCATCGCCTCGGCGGCCCCCTGCCACGCGACGGCGGAGACGACGTCCTCCGGGACGAAGAACTCGCCACGGGGCGCGGTCCCCGCGGGCAGCGTCGTCGTGACGTACTCGGCGCCGCTGACGGTCTCGTACGTGACGCCGTCGTTGTGCTCGGCCGCCGTGAACAGGGGCGCCAGCTGCGCCACCGGGGTGTGCTTCCAGTTGACCTCGCGGCCGTTCGGGGTCCCGAAATCCGCCGGTTCGAAGGACCGGGGACGCTCCGAGCGGGTCTGGACGGGGACGAATCCGGCGTCCGCGACCTGAGCGGCCGGGTCGATGTGCGCGTTCGTGTGCTGCGTCTCAGCGGACGCTGTCGCCTGGGGCGCCATTCAGCCGACCGATCCTTCCATGCCCATCTCGATGAGCTTGTTGAGTTCCATGGCGTACTCCATCGGCAGCTCGCGCGCGATCGGCTCGATGAAGCCGCGCACGATCATGGCCATCGCCTCGTCCTCGGGCATGCCACGGGACTGCAGGTAGAACAGCTGCTCCTCGCTGACCTTCGAGACCGTGGCCTCGTGACCGAGCTGCACGTCGTCGACGCGGATGTCGATCGCGGGATACGTGTCGGAGCGCGACTTCGTGTCCACCAGCAGCGCGTCGCAGCGCACGGTGTTCGCCGAGTGGTGGGCGTTGGCGTCAACGCGGACCTCACCGCGGTAGCCGGCGCGACCGCCGCCCCGGGCGATCGACTTCGAGACGATCGAGGACTGCGTGTACGGCGCCATGTGAATCATCTTCGCGCCGGCGTCCTGGTGCTGGCCGGGGCCCGCGAAGGCGACCGACAGCGTCTCGCCCTTGGCGTGCTCGCCCATCAGGTAGATCGACGGGTACTTCATCGTCACCTTGGAGCCGATGTTGCCGTCGACCCACTCCATGGTCGCGCCCTCGTGAGCGACGGCGCGCTTGGTGACGAGGTTGTAGACGTTGTTCGACCAGTTCTGGATCGTCGTGTAGCGCACGCGGGCGTTCTTCTTCACGATGATCTCGACCACGGCCGAGTGCAGCGAGTCGGACTTGTAGATCGGAGCGGTGCAGCCCTCGATGTAGTGGACGTAGCTGTCCTCGTCCGCGATGATCAGCGTCCGCTCGAACTGGCCCATGTTCTCGGTGTTGATGCGGAAGTAGGCCTGCAACGGGATCTCGACGTGCACGCCCTTCGGGACGTAGACGAAGGAACCGCCCGACCACACGGCCGTGTTCAGCGCGGCGAACTTGTTGTCGCCGGCGGGGATGACGGTGCCGAAGTACTCCTCGAAGAACTCGGGGTGCTCGCGCAGCGCGGTGTCGGTGTCCATGAAGATGACGCCCTGCGCCTCCAGATCCTCGCGGATCTGGTGGTAGACGACCTCGGACTCGTACTGCGCGGCCACACCGGCCACCAGCCGCTGACGCTCGGCCTCGGGGATCCCCAGGCGCTCGTACGTCTCGCGGATGTCCTCGGGCAGGTCCTCCCAGGACTGGGCCTGCTTCTCGGTGGAGCGCACGAAGTACTTGATGTTGTCGAAGTCGATGTCGCTGAGGTCGGCGCCCCACGTCGGCATCGGCTTGCGGCCGAACAGGCTCAGACCCTTGAGGCGGGTCTTGAGCATCCACTCCGGCTCGCCCTTCAGGGCCGAGATGTCGCGGACGACGGCCTCGCTGAGCCCGCGTTTCGCGCTCGCTCCGGCGGCATCGGGGTCGTGCCAGCCGAACTCGTACACCCCCAGACCGTCGAGCTCCGGGCGGTCGATCAGCACATCCGACATCACACACTCTCCTTGTCGGGCCCTGGCGGTGTCATCCGCTCCGGCATGCCGTAGCCCCGTCGAGTGACCGGGGTGGGGATGCCGCTGTGGGGCCCTCATCACGACGCGATCATCGCGCCTAAACTGTTGTTGATGCATCCCGCGCTTCTCGCGCGCATCGCAACAATCCGATTCTACAGGTTCCCCTGACATCCGGGCCGCTCCCGGAGCGGACGGCGCGAACCGGAGGCCCCATGCTCACGAGTTCCGCCACGCCCGCCGTCGACAACCGGATCGTGATCGGCCGTCCGCTGCGCATCCTCGCATGGCTCTCGTTCCTCGCCGAGGTGATCATCATCGGCACGGGCGGGGCGGTCCGACTCACCGGTTCGGGGCTCGGATGCTCGGAGTGGCCGCTGTGCACCCCGGAGTCGTTGGTGCCGCTGCCCGAGCAGGGCATCCACGGGATCATCGAGTTCGGCAACCGCACCATGACCGGCGTCGTCGGCATCCTGGCGCTCGCGGTGCTGCTGCTCACGCTCGCCGCGATCGGCGGGGCCCCGCTCGTCAAGCGAGCCGTCTGGTTCGCCGTGGGCGGGATCGTCGCCGGCGTGATCGCCTACGCCGTCACCGCACCCTTCGGGCTTCCCGCGTTCGGCTTCTTCTCCGGAGCGCTGCTGCTGGCGGTCGTCGTCGCGATGGTGGATTCGCTGCGGCGCACGACCCGGCGTCGCGACCTGGCCGTACTGGCGTGGATCGTTCTGGCCGGCGTCATGGCGCAGGCCGTCGTGGGCGGGCTCGCCGTCATCACCGATCTGAACGCCCTCGTCGTCGGCTTCCACTACGTCTCCTCCCTGCTGCTGGTCTGCGTCACAGCGGCTTATCTCGTGCGCCTGAACGCCGTCCCTGGCGCCCGCGAACGGGCGGTGCCGCGCTGGTTCGGCGTCCTCGTGCACGTCACCGGCCTGGCCCTCGCCGCCACGATCTTCTTCGGCGTGCTGACGACCGGATCGGGTCCGCACTCCGGGGACGCGAACATCATCCGCACCGGATTCGATGCGACGATCCTCGCGCACGTGCACTCCTGGCCCGGGTACATCCTCGCCGCGCTCGTGGTCGTGCTCGCGGTGTCCTCCTGGATCCTCCGCCTGCCCGTGCGCACGTGGATGCTCGTGCTGGCAGCGGCGATCCTCGTGCAGATCGCGGTGGGCGTCTGGCAGGCGCGCGAGGGCCTGCCGGAGATCCTCGTCGGCATCCACATGGTGCTCGCGTCGCTGTCGGCCGCGGCCTACACCGTCGTGGTGCTGAACCTGAAGCGTCCGGTCACCGCGACCGCCTGAGCCAGGGCGCACACCTCGCGCACAGTCCGCGCATAGGCGACTCATCAGCAGGCCGCGCAGAGTGGGCGGCATGAAGAACACCGCACTCGTCCGCAGCATCCCGTACTGGCTCCTGCTGGTCCTGTCGCTCGCCGCGCTCGGCCTGGGAGGCTGGATCACGACCGAGCAGATCGGCGTCATGACCGCGACGCTCCTGGACGGCACCGCCACCGGCGTCGAGGTCTACGCCGGACAGGCCTGGGTCGTCTTCAGCGGAGCGCTCGTCGCCGGCGGCATCGTCGGGCTGTTCCTCGCACTGGCGATCGCCGCCGCGAAGACGCTCGTACCGCGTCCGGCCGTCGAGGTCGTCGAGGCGATCGACTGGAGCGCGCAGGAGACGCAGCCCGAATCGGCCTCGACGGACGCTCAGCGCGACGAGTCCAACGAGACCGACGAGCCCGAGTCCGAGCCCGCCGAGGACCAGCCGACCGTCACTGCGCGCTGACGCGGGGATCTCGCACGACAGCACGGATCTCGCAGGATGCCTCGGCAATTCTGCGAGATCCGTGTCGTTCTGCGAATCCGTGCCGCGGGGCCTCCGACGCGCGGATGACCCGCGAATCCGTGCTCGGGTCAGAACGGGAGCAGCGGGTCGACCGCGACAGCCAGGAAGATCAGCGTCAGATACGTGATCGAGGCGTGGAAGACACGCATCGGGCGCGGCTCGGTCCCGCGCACCGCACGGCTGTACAACCGGTGCGACTCGTAGATGAACCAGCCGCCGAACACCGTCGCGGAGACCGAGTACACCAGGCCCATGCCGGCCACCGGGATCAGAAGCAGCGAGCAGGCGACCGTGGCCCATGCGTACAGGATGACCTGCAGGCCGACCTGCGATGCGCGCCGTGTGACGCCCAGCATCGGCACGTCCACGTCGTCGTAGTCGTCCTTGTACTTCATCGACAGCGGCCAATAGTGCGGCGGCGTCCACAGGAACACCAGCACGAAGAGGATGAACGCCGGCCAGTCCAGCGAGCCGGTCACGGCCGCCCAGCCGATGAGCACGGGGAAGCATCCCGCGATGCCGCCCCAGATGATGTTCTGCTCGGTGCGGCGCTTGAGGATCATCGTGTAGATGACGACGTAGAAGAAGATCGCGACCGCCGACAGCGTGGCGGCCAGCCAGTTCGTCGTGAACCACAGCCACACGGTCGAGACGATCGCGAGCGTCCACGAGAAGATGAGCGCTCCGCGGGGGGTCACCTCGCCCGTCACGAGCGGACGGTTCTCGGTGCGATGCATGTGAGCGTCGATGTCGCGGTCGAGATACATGTTGAACGCCGCGGCGGACCCCGCGCTCATCGCACCGCCGACCACCGTGGCGAGTACCAGTCCCAGGTGGGGCAGACCGCCCTGCGCCAGGAACATCACCGGGACGGTGGAGACCAGAAGGAGCTCCAGGACGCGCGGCTTCGTGAGTGCGACATAGGCCTTCACCGTGCGTCCGAGCGAGTGCTTCGGTGCGACCGACCGCGTCTGCGTCGAGATCTCGATCCCCTCCTCCGCGCCGTAGCGCCATACCGGATCCAGTCTATGCCACGCGCATCGCCGCGCATGCCGGGCGGGCATTGTTACCTCACTCCGTAAGAGACGCGATGTGAACAAATCAACCGGGCTATGCTGAAAACCACTCGCGCGCCCGGCGCTGTGCTCTCCTCCGTGACGATGCGGAGCGCCAGGGAATTCGGGCGCCCTCGAAATTGTCGGAAAGGGCATGACCGTGTCGCATTTGCAGTGGGAAGAGATCGATCGACGCGCGGTGGACACCGCGCGGATTCTGGCGGCGGATGCCGTCCAGAAGGTCGGCAACGGTCACCCCGGCACCGCCATGAGCCTCGCCCCCGTGGCCTACCTCCTGTACCAGCGCGTGCTGCGCCACGACCCGACCGACACCGACTGGCTCGGTCGCGACCGCTTCATCCTCTCGGTGGGCCACTCGTCGCTCACCCAGTACGTCCAGCTCTACCTGGGCGGGTTCGGCCTCGAACTCAGCGACCTCGAGGCTCTGCGCACGTGGGGTTCGCTCACTCCGGGCCACCCCGAGTACGGCCACACCAAGGGCATCGAGATCACGACAGGCCCGCTCGGTCAGGGACTCGCGTCCGCCGTCGGCTTCGCGTACGCCGCGCGCTACGAGCGCGGACTGTTCGACCCGGAAGCGGCGCCGGGCTCGAGCCCGTTCGACCATTACGTGTACGTCATCGCCGGGGACGGCGACCTGCAGGAGGGCGTGACCAGCGAGGCCTCCTCGCTCGCGGGCCACCAGCAGCTCGGCAACCTCATCGCGATCTACGACTCGAACCAGATCTCGATCGAGGGCGACACGAACGTCGCGTTCACCGAGGACGTGGCAGCCCGGTACCGCTCCTACGGGTGGCAGGTGCTCGAGGTCGACTGGACCCGCACCGGCGAGTACGTCGAGGACGTCCAGGAGCTGCTCGGTGCGATCGAGGAGGGCAAGGCCGAGACGGCCAAGCCCACGCTGATCGTGCTCAAGACGGTCATCGGCTACCCAGCGCCCAACAAGAAGGGCACCGAGTCCGTGCACGGCAACGCGCTCGGCGCGGACGAGGTCGCCGCGACGAAGGAGGTCCTCGGGTTCGACCCGGAGAAGAGTTTCGTCGTCGAGGACGCCGTCATCGCGCACACCCGCGAGCTCGTGGGCCGTTCCGCCGAGGCGCGCGCCGCCTGGCAGGCCGACTTCGACGCCTGGGCCGCCGCCAACCCCGAGCGCAAGGCGCTGCTGGACCGTCTCGAGGCGCACGCGCTGCCCGAGGGCATCGAGAAGGCCCTCCCCGTGTTCGAGGCGGGCACCGAGGTGTCGACCCGCGCTGCGTCCGGCAAGGTCATCAACGCGCTGGCGCCCGAGCTGCCCGAGCTGTGGGGCGGCTCCGCCGACCTCGCCGGTTCCAACAACACGACGATCTCGTCGGCCGCATCGTTCATCCCCGCCGAGTGGTCGACGCACGACTGGTCCGGCAGCCCGTACGGACGCGTGCTCCACTTCGGCATCCGCGAGCACGCCATGGGGTCGATCCTCAACGGCATCACGCTGCACGGGCCGACCCGGTCCTTCGGCGGCACGTTCCTCATCTTCAGCGACTACATGCGCCCCGCGGTGCGCCTGGCCGCACTGATGGACATCCCGAGCATCTTCGTCTGGACGCACGACTCGGTCGCCCTCGGCGAGGACGGACCCACGCACCAGCCGATCGAGCAGCTGGCGACGCTGCGGGCGATCCCGAACTTCACCGTCGTGCGTCCCGCGGACGGCAACGAGACCGCAGCCGCCTGGCTCGAGATCCTGCGCCGCCACGGCGGCCCCACCGGCATCGCGCTGACCCGTCAGAACATCCCGGTGTTCGCGCGCGGTGAAGGCGAGGCATCTGGCGAGGTCTTCGCCTCCGCGGCGAACACCGCCAAGGGCGCCTACGTCCTGGCCGAGGCGCCGAACGGCACGCCGGACGTCATCCTCATCGCCACCGGCTCCGAGGTGCAGCTCGCCGTCGCCGCACGCGAGACCCTCGCAGCGGAGGGCGTGAACGCCCGCGTCGTCTCCGCTCCCTCGCTGGAGTGGTTCGCCGAGCAGGACGCCGACTACCGCGAGTCGGTGCTCCCGGCGTCCGTCACGGCGCGCGTCTCGGTCGAGGCGGGCTCCGTGCTCACCTGGCGCGGCGTGGTCGGCGACCGGGGCCGTTCGGTCGGGATCGACCACTTCGGCGCCTCCGCCGACTACAAGACCCTGTTCCAGAAGTTCGGCATCACCGCCGAAGCCGTCGTCGAGGCGGCACGCGAGACCATCAAGGAGAACGCATGAGCACCCCCACCGCCCAGCTCCACGACGCCGGCGTCAGCATCTGGCTGGACGACCTCTCGCGCACCCGCATCAGCTCGGGCAATCTCGCCGAGCTCATCGAGTCCCGCAACGTCACCGGTGTGACGACGAACCCGACGATCTTCGCCAACGCGATCACGAACCCGGACGACACGTCGTACGACGCGCAGGTCACCGAGCTCGCCGCGTCCGGAGCCACCGCCGAGGAGGCCGTGTTCGCGGCCACCACGCAGGACGTCGCCGCCGCGCTGGACGTCTTCCGTCCGGTGTGGGAGGCATCCGGTCACGTCGACGGCCGCGTCTCGATCGAGGTCTCCCCCGACCTCGCGCACGACACCGACGGCACGGTCGCGCAGGCGAAGCAGCTGTGGGCGAAGATCGACCGCCCGAACCTGCTCGTGAAGATCCCCGCGACGAAGGCGGGTCTTCCCGCCATCGCGCAGGCGATCGGCGCGGGCATCAGCGTGAACGTCACCCTGATCTTCAGCCTGGAGCGCTACGCCGAGGTCATCGACGCCTACCTGACCGGTCTCGAGACCGCGAAGGCCGCGGGCATCGACCTCTCGACGATCCAGTCGGTCGCCTCGTTCTTCGTGTCGCGCGTCGACACCGAGACCGACAAGCGTCTCGCCTCGATCGGAACGGATGCCGCCCTCGCGCTCAAGAGCAAGGCCGGACTCGCCAACGCCCGCCTCGCCTACGAGCTGTACGAGAAGACCTTCGCGGGCGACCGCGCCAAGGCCCTGCTGGACGCCGGCGCGAACCGGCAGCGCCCGCTGTGGGCGTCCACCGGTGTCAAGGACCCGGCCCTCCCCGACACGCTCTACGTCACGGAGCTCGTCGCCCAGGGCGTCGTCAACACGATGCCCGAGAAGACCCTGGAGGCGACCTTCGATCACGGCGTCGTCACCGGCGACACGATCACCGGCGGCTACGACGAGGCGCGCGAGGTCTTCGCGGGACTCGCCGAGGTCGGCGTCGACTTCGCCGACGTCACCCAGGTGCTGGAGGACGAGGGCGTGGCGAAGTTCATCGACTCCTGGCACGACCTGCTCACACAGGTCGCCTCCGGCCTGGAGGCCCAGCGATGACGTTCTCGCTGCACGCCTCCGGTGCGGCCAAGGCGGCCATCGACGAGGTCGTCCCCCGCCTCGTTGGCGATCTCATCGCATCGCGCATCACGGCGGGCGACGCCACGATCTGGGGCGCGGAGGCCGAAGCAGAGGCGTCCGTCCGGCTGGGCTGGGTCGAGGCCGTGTCGGTCTCGCGTCCGCTCATCGCCGAGATCGTCGCGCTGCGCGCCGAGCTGAACGCCCGGGGCGTCGATCGCGTCGTGCTCGCCGGCATGGGCGGGTCGTCCCTCGCCCCCGAGGTCATCTCGCAGACCGCCGGTGCGGCGCTCACGATCCTCGACTCGACCGCGCCGGGACAGGTGCTCGCCGCTCTCGACGACGGGCTGGAGCGCACCGTGCTCGTGGTCTCGTCGAAGTCCGGCTCCACCGTCGAGACCGACTCGCAGCGCCGGACGTTCGAGGCCGCGTTCCGCGACCTCGGCATCGACCCCGCCGAGCGCATCGTCGTCGTGACCGATCCGGGTTCGCCTCTGGACGCCTCGGCGCGCGAGGCCGGATACCGGGTCTTCAACGCCGACCCGAACGTGGGGGGTCGCTATTCGGCGCTCACGGCGTTCGGCCTCGTCCCCTCCGGGCTGGCCGGCGTCGACATCGCCGAGCTCCTCGACGAGGCCGAGGCGTCGCTGCTCGAGGTGGCCGTCGACGAGGCATCCAACCCCGCGCTGCGGCTCGGCGCTGCGATCGCTGCGACGTCCCCGCGCCGCGACAAGCTGGGCCTCATCACCGACGGCACCCACATCAACGGCCTGCCGGACTGGATCGAGCAGCTCATCGCGGAGTCGACCGGCAAGGAGGGCACCGGCATCCTCCCGGTCGTCCTGCTGCCCGTGTCCCCCGAGCTGGACCCGGTCCCGGCGGACCTGCAGATCGTCCGCCTGGTCGACGACGCGAACGAGTTCCACCTGCACGAGCGCCACCCCGGCGAGATCCTCGTCAGCGGCACGCTGGGCGCGAACTTCATCGTCTGGGAGTACGCCACCGCGATCGCCGGTCACCTGCTCGGCATCAACCCGTTCGACCAGCCCGACGTCGAGTCGGCCAAGGTCGCCGCACGCGGACTGCTGGACGCACGCCCCGAACCGGCCGCACCGGCGTTCGTCGAGAACGGCATCGAGGTTCGCGTGACCGATGCGGCCCTCGCGGCCCCCGGGACGATCGAAGGCGTCCTGGACGCGCTCTGGGCGCAGCTGGCCGAGGACGGCTACGTGTCCATCCAGGCCTACGTGAACCGTCTGGAGCTCCCGCAGCTGCAGGGTCTCCGCGAGCTCGTCGCCGCCGATTCCGGCCGGCCGACGACGTTCGGATGGGGTCCGCGCTTCCTGCACTCCACGGGTCAGTACCACAAAGGCGGACCCGCGCAGGGCGTGTTCCTGCAGATCCTGGAGCGCACCGACGTGGATCTGGAGATCCCCGAGCGTCCGTTCACGTTCGGTCAGCTCATCGAGGCCCAGGCCGCCGGTGACGCGGCCGTCCTCGCCGAGCACGGCCGCCCCGTGGTGTCGCTGACGATCACGGACTCCTCCGCCGACGTGCTCTCCCTTTTCGAAGCCGCTCAGAAGTAGCTCCCAGGAGAATCCCCCACCGATGTCTGTTCCTGTCTCACGCGGGCACAACCCGTTGCGCGATCCCGACGATCGCCGTCTGAACCGGATCGCGGGGCCCAGCGCCCTCGTGATCTTCGGGGTCACCGGCGACCTGTCGCGCAAGAAGCTCATGCCGGCGGTCTACGACCTCGCCAATCGCGGTCTGCTGCCGCCGGGGTTCGCCCTGGTCGGTTTCGCCCGCCGCGACTGGGAGGACCAGGACTTCGCCCAGGTCGTCTACGACGCCGTCAAGAAGCACGCCCGCACGCCGTTCCGCGAGGAGACCTGGCAGCAGCTGCTGCAGGGCATCCGCTTCGTGTCCGGTGAGTTCGACGACCCCGACGCGTTCGCGCGGCTGCGCGACACGGTCCAGAAGCTGGACGTCGAACGCGGCACCATGGGCAACCACGCGTTCTACCTCTCGATCCCGCCGAAGGCCTTCCCGGTCGTCGCCCGTCAGCTGAAGGACTCCGGCCTCGTCGGCGACGAGGAGACCGAGGACCACTGGCGGCGCGTCGTGATCGAGAAGCCGTTCGGGCACGATCTCGAGTCCGCACGCGAGCTGAACGGCGCGCTCGAGGTGGCCTTCTCGGCCGACTCGATCTTCCGCATCGACCACTACCTCGGCAAGGAGACGGTGCAGAACATCCTCGCACTGCGCTTCGCGAACGAGCTGTACGAACCGATCTGGAACCGCAACTACGTGGACCACGTGCAGATCACGATGGCCGAGGACATCGGCGTCGGCGGTCGCGCCGGGTACTACGACGGCGTGGGGGCGGCGCGAGACGTCATCCAGAACCACCTGCTGCAGCTGCTCGCACTCACCGCGATGGAGGAGCCGATCAGCCTCTCCGCCGAGCACCTGCGTGCGGAGAAGGAGAAGGTCCTCGCCGCGGTGCACCTGCCGGAGGACCTCTCGCTCGCCCAGGCCCGGGGGCAGTACGACGGCGGATGGCAGGGCGGCGAGCAGGTGAACTCCTTCCTCGGCGAAGACGGCATGGACCCGCAGTCAACCACCGAGACGTATGCCGCCATCAAGCTCGAGATCGCCACCCGCCGCTGGGCCGGAGTGCCGTTCTACCTGCGCACCGGCAAGCGTCTCGGCCGTCGCGTGACCGAGGTCGCGGTCGTCTTCAAGCGCGCCCCCGAGCATCTGTTCGGCCGCTCCAACGCCGCTGAGCTCGGACAGAACGCGCTGGTCATCCGCGTCCAGCCCGACGAGGGCGTGACGATCCGCTTCGGCTCCAAGGTGCCGGGCAACGGCACGAACGTCCGCGACGTGACGATGGACTTCGGCTACGGCCACGCGTTCACCGAGGCGAGCCCTGAGGCGTACGAACGCCTGATCCTCGACGTGCTGCTCGGCGACCCGCCGCTGTTCCCGCGGCACGAGGAGGTCGAGCTCAGCTGGAAGATCCTCGACCCGTTCGAGGAGTACTGGGCCGCCGAAGGCGGGCCGCTGGAGCAGTACGCTCCCGGCTCGTGGGGTCCGGCATCCGCCGATGCCCTGCTGGAACGCGACGGACGAGTCTGGAGACGACCGTGATCATCGACCTTCCCGACACGACCGTCAGCCAGGTCGCGAAGCAGCTCGTGAGCGTGCGCGAGGAAGGCGGCGCCGTGGCGCTCGGCCGGGTGCTCACGCTCGTCATCGCGGCGCGCAACGGCGTGGCCGAAGCCGCGATCGACGCGGCGAACGACGCCTCGCGTGAACACCCGATGCGCGTCATCGTCCTCACCACGGGCGAGGGCGAGGCGCACCTGGACGCCCAGATCCGCGTCGGCGGCGATGCCGGCGCGAGCGAGGTCGTCGTGCTGCGCGCCTACGGGGACGCCGCCAGCAACGCCGAGAGCCTCGTGACGGGGCTGCTCCTGCCCGACGCCCCCGTGGTCGCCTGGTGGCCGGAGGAGGCGCCGACGGACCCGGCGTCCTCGCCGCTCGGGCGCATCGCCCAGCGCCGCATCACCGACGCCGCGACCTCGCCGGACGTCCGTGACCGCCTGGCTCTCCTGGGCCGGACGCACTCCCCCGGAGACACGGATCTCGCCTGGACCCGTCTGACCCATTGGCGCGAGCAGCTCGCCGCCGTGCTCGACCAGCCGCCGTACGAGCCGGTCACGCGCGTCGAGGTGCGCGGGGCGGCCGCTTCCCCGTCCACGGCGCTCCTGGCGGGCTGGCTCGGCCTCGCTCTCGACGTCCCGGTGCACTGGGCCTACGAGGATCCCGCCCACTGGTCGGAGGGCATCAAGTCGGTGCGTCTCACGCGCCCGTCCGGCGACATCCTGCTCGAGCGGCCGGTTCCCGGAAGCGCGGTCCTCACTCAGCCCGGACAGCCCGACCACGACCTTCACCTGCCCCGGCGCACGCTGCGCGAGTGCCTGGCCGAGGAGCTGCGTCGTCTGGACGCCGACGTGCTGTACGGTCGAGTCATCACCGAGGGGTGGGAGAAGCTGGGTCCGCCCGAGACCGCAGCATGAGCGACAGGGAGGCTGCTGCCGTGGAGAAGACCGTCGTCGTCGAGACGAATCCGCAGGCACTGGCCGAACGCGTCGCCGACCGCTTCCTCGCCCGCGTCCGTGCTCGCACCCGAAACGGCCGGACCGCGCACATCGCGCTGACCGGCGGGTCGATGGGCGGTGCGGTGCTCGCCGCGGTGCGCGTGCATCCGCGTGTGGCGGAGATCGACTGGTCGCTCGTGCACTTCTGGTGGGGCGACGAGCGCTTCGTCCCCCGCGCGGATGCCGACCGCAACGCGCTGCAGTCGCGCAACGCCCTGCTCGACCACCTTCCTGTGCCGGCGGAGAACATCCACGAGATCGCGGCCTCCGACAGCGGCCTGAGCCTCGACGAGGCGGCCGCCGCCTACGCCGCGGAGCTGGCCCGTTTCGGCTCGGAGGACCAGCCCTGGCCCTCGTTCGCGGTGTGCTTCCTCGGGGTCGGCCCCGACGGGCACATCGCCTCGCTCTTCCCCGACCGCTCCGAGGTCACGGTGACGGATGCCGCGGCACTGCCGGTGCGCGACTCCCCGAAGCCCCCGCCGGAGCGCGTCACCCTCACCCGTCCGGTGCTGAACGCGTCGAAGCGGGTGTGGCTGGTGCTGACCGGCGCGGACAAGGCCTCGGCTCTCGGCCTCGCGCTGGCCGGCGCCAGTTACGCAGGCGTGCCGGTGGCCGGTGCGAAGGGCCGCAAGCGCACCGTCTTCTTCGTCGACGAGGCAGCGGCCTCCGAGGTCTCTCCCGACCTCATCGACCAGAGCTACTGATCCCGCTCCCGGCGGGCGCTCGGGTCTTCGTCCGCCGGTCCGGAACGCCCGCCCGCGGGGTCCTGATCCCGCGGGCGCACCGTGCCCGATGCATCGGCGACCTGGCCGTCCGCCACGGAGCCCCTGACGGCATCACCCCCGCTGCCGCGGGTGATTCCGAGCTCCTGGCTCTCACTGAGCACCTGCGGGTGGTAGCGCGCGAGTCCCACGACCCCCCAGACGGCGATGGCGCCCGAGACGAGGAACGCGAACATGACCCACGTCGGCGCAGCATCCGCCTCTCCCAGCACCGCGATGCCGATCAGCACGGCGACGAGCGGGTCGACGACCGTGAGACCAGCAATCACGAGGTCGGGCGGACCGGAGCTGTAGGCCGTCTGCACGAAGTAGGCGCCGACGCCGGCCGCGGCGATGAGCGCGATGACGCAGACGAGGGTGATCCAGTCGAACTCCCCGGCCTGCAACCGCGAGATCACGGCCTTCGCGAGCGTCGCGACGAATCCGTACAGGATGCCGGCGCCGATCACGTAGAACAGCGCGCGCATGCGGTGGCGCAGGATCAGCCAGCAGGCGCCGAGCAGGATGATCACCACGAGAAGGATCGCGAGGATCGTGAACAGCTCGGTGGTGGTGATCTCCTTCTCCACCGCATAGATGGCCGCGAAGAACACGAAGATGAAGATGCCACCCACGCAGGCGAAGATCGCCGTGAGCGACTGCCGCGTCGGGGAGTGTCCGGAAACGCGCGCGTTCAGCAGCGTCGTGATGACGAGGGCGATCGCACCGAGCGGTTGGACGACGATGAGGGGCGCGACCGCGAGGGCGGCCAGCTGGCACACCACCGCCAGTCCGAGCATCAGCGTGCCGATGATCCACGAGGGCCTGGTCAGCAGGCGACGGATCTGATCGAGGCTCAGGCCGGTCGCACCGTCTGAGCCGCTGAGGCGCTCGACCTTCTCGACTCCCCTGTGCTGGTACTGCGCGCCCAGCGACATGAAGACGGCCCCGGCGAGGGCGAGGGGGATGCCGAGCAGGAGTCCGGGATTCTCGAACACGCCGACCAGCTGATCGCTGACGTCGACCTCCGCCATCCACACCCCTGCGCTCACGCTATCGACCTTACCCGGCGGGCCGAGCGCATTAGTGTTGTGGCGTGGCTGTTCTTCCGATTCGCATCATGGGCGACCCCGTCCTGCACTCTCCCGCCGCCGAGGTCGAGGAGATCACCGATGAGATCCGCACGCTCGTCGCCGACATGTTCGAGACGATGGACGCGGCACCGGGCGTCGGGCTCGCCGCACCGCAGGTCGGCGTACCCCTGCGCATCTACACGTACAGCTACGTCGACGACGAGGACCGTCCGTGGCGAGGCGCGATCCTGAATCCGGTGCTCTGGATGAGTCCGCCCGAGCCCGGATCCCCCGACCCGGACGAGGAGTCCGAGGGGTGCCTGTCGTTCCCCGGGGAGCGCTTCCCGCTGCGCCGCGCTGACCGTGTGCTCGTCACGGGCATCGATCTGGACGGCGCCGACGTCCGCATCGAGGTGGACGGCTGGCGAGCCCGGATCATGCAGCACGAGTTCGACCATCTCGACGGCATCCTGTACGTGGACCGACTGTCGGACGGGGACTGGAAGACCGTGCAGAAGATCGCCCGTAAGCGCGGATGGGGAAGGCCGGGGCGCAGCTGGACGCCCGGGGTGGACGACCTCGACGCCTGAGGCACCCGCGTACAGCATTTTCATCAGGTCCTCAAAGTTGCATCCCAGATTCGGCCCCGACTACCGTCGTCTGGTGGGGCGATCCGCCCCACTGACACAGCAGGTTCTCGGAGGGGGAACGAAATGATGAAGATGCGTACGCGCCGTGCGCTCGCGCTGGCCGGTTCCGCGGTCGCGCTGAGCATCGCGCTGAGCGGTTGCAGTGCGATCACGAGCGTGTTCTCGGGGGACGCGCCGCGTGACGAGGAGACCGGCGAGGTCACAGAAGAGTCGAACATCAGCATCTTCCAGCTCAAGCTCGGCGACTGCCTGCCGGCGGATGCGATGTCGGGCGCCGAGCAGACGGACGCGGATGTCGTCCCCTGCGACGAGCCGCACGGCTACGAGGTCTATCACGAGTTCGAGCTCGCCGACGGCGAGTTCCCCGGCAGCGACGCGATCCAGACCGAGGTCGAGGCGCAGTGCCTCCCGGCGTTCGGCGAGTTCGTCGGACTCTCGTACGACGAGTCCACGCTGGACATCACCTGGTACGAGCCGACGGAGTCGAGCTGGACCGAGGGCAACGACCGCCTCGTCCAGTGCCTGATCCTCGACCCGGCAGGGGACGTCGAAGGCAGCCTGAAGGGTGCGGCACGCTGAGTCGCTGACTTCTTGCGGAGAACGCCCCGCCGATCTGTCGGCGGGGCGTTCTCGTGTCCCGGCTTCAGGCGAGCAGCTTGGCCTTCGCCGCGGCGAACTCCTCGTCGGAGAGCACGCCGGACTGCTTGAGCGCGGCAAGCTGCTGAAGCTGCGCCAGCATGTCGTTGCCGCCCGCGGGCGCCGCCGCAGGAGCCGCCGCCGGAGCGGCAGGCGCGTACTGCGCCGCGGCGGCCTGCGCGGCCGCGTCGATCTGCGCCTGCTGCTGTGCGGCCTCGTACTGCTGCTGCTCGTACTGGGCCTGAGCCCGCTGCTGCTGGTTGCGCGCGATCCCGCCGGAGACCGCCGAGGCGGTGCCGGCGACGACCGCGGTGCGGGCGGCGAGGCCGATCAGGCCGGGGCGCCCCATTCTGCGAAGCGGCATGTCACTCTCCTTCTTCGTCGTTCTCGAGGATGTCGACCATCGCGTTGACGATGGGGGCGGGGACGCGCTCGCTGCGCAGCAGCACTCCGCCGCTGGCATCGAAGCGCTCGGCAAGGGTCCGGGCGTAGGCCAGTTCCAGGACGACGAGGGCGGCGGATCCGCCTGGCGGGATCTGCTCGCCGAACTCCTCGATGTCCTCACCACCGGCGATGCCGGCCGCGTGCAGCTCGACCCCGCCGAGTCCGAGTGCATCCGCCTCGGCGTCGATCTCGATGGTCGCAAGCTCCCCGTCTTCGGACTTCGAGACGAGCACGAAGTCCAGCAGGCGCACGAGCCCGCTCGCGAGGAGGTCGGTGAGGGCTCCGAGCGTCGCCGGATCGGGACGCTCGCCCTCGAACCCGACGAGATAGATCTCGACGGGACCGAATCGGAAGTCAGTCATGTTTTCCTTTCTGAGGGTCGGATCATTCGGTCTCAGGCATCCGGCGCGATGGTGAGCGCGTTCTGACGGGGCACGACCACCTGGCGGATGATGATCAGGATCGAGGCCGTGATCGGGATGGCCACGAGCGCCCCGAGCAGCCCCATGAGCGTGGCTCCGACCATCGCGCCGATGATGACGAGCACGGCGGGCACGGCGACGGCCCTGCCCATGACGCGCGGGGTCACGAAGTACGCCTCGACCTGGATGTAGAGGAAGTACAGCACCAGGAACGCCAGTGCCGCCCACGGGCTGATGAACAGCGCGCCGATGGAGCCGATCAGCAGGAAGATCAGTGAACCGATCAGCGGCACGAGCGTGATGAAGAACGCGGCGATCGCCATGAGCGCGGGAACCGAGGATCCGATCACGATCTGCAGCACGAGCACCACGAGCGCGTTGATAGTGGACAGGGTGATCCCGCCCGCGACGACCGCGCCGACCGATCCGGTGATCTGCTCCACGAGATCCGAGAACCGGCGACGGCGGTACGCGGGGACGAGGTTCGCGAGCGCGGTCTTCATCACAGCGAGCGACGAGACGAAATAGAGCGTCAGCACCACGACCATCACGAAACTGGAGATCGCGCCCACGATGCCGAAGCCCGCGCGCAGCACTCCGCCGGAGATGGCCAGGAAGGAGGACAGATCCGTGGCGGAGCGGATGCTCTCCTCGATCACCACACCCAGGTCGATCCCCAGGCTCGCCTCCAGCGAGCGATACCAGTCGCTGGACTGCATCGCGGCGATCGCGTCCGGCGCGGCCTGCAGCGCCGTCACGAACTGGCGGACGGTGGCCGGCACGACCACGAGCAGGATCACGATCATCAGGACCAGGAAGGCCACGGCCACGATCGCGATGCCCAGGCTGCGCCGGATGCCGCGGCGCTCCAGGGCGCGCACGGCCGGGTCCAGTCCGAGCGCGAGGAACAGGCCGAGGAAGATCGAGATGAGCACCGTCGACAGCGACGCCACGGTCGCCGACAGCGCGACGGCGAGGATCACCCCGAGCGCGACCGTGAAGCCCGAGATCAGCGGATGCCCCGGCACGAAGCGGAGCAGCGCCGAACGGCGGGGCGACGGCGCGACGCCCCCGTTCGTCGGCTGCTCGGATTCGAGATCGCTCACGCTGTGAACGGTACCCGCGCTCCGCGACGCCGCCTGGCCGGCTCACCCCGGGAAGATGAGCCGGTCCGGTGGCGGGACGCGCGCGCCGTCACGACCGACGGCGAACCAGGAACACCATCAGCGCTCCCCCGCCGAGGAGCAGGATGCCGAGCGCGACGACGCCCAGCGTCGCCATCGGATCCATGCCGGTCGCCGGCAGCGGCGGGTCGGCATCGAACGTGTTCACGAGCTCGAACCCGCGCTCGACGTCGGCGCGCACGAGGAAGAAGCCGGCCCGGCTGCCGCTGTCGAGCGTGATGAGCCCGATCTCCTCGCCGTTCTCGTCGAGCAGCTGCTTGTCGTCCGCACCGCCGTCATCGGTCTCGGCGATTCCGCACAGCGCACCCGCCGGCAGAACCTCGTAGACGGTCCGGTATCCGTTGCCCTCGTTCAGCTCGCGGGCGGCTCCGCCGGGGATGTCGACGAGCTCGCGCCCGTTCGCCGGATCGATGCACTGCACCGTCACCTCGAACGGCCCCGTGCCCCGTTCGGCGGCTCCTTCGCCGGTGATCGTCTTCTCCACCACGACGCTGCCGGTGAGGAACGTGTTCGTCGCGGTGACCGTGACCGTGTCCCCGTCGCCGATCGTCGCCGGGGAACCGTCGATCTGCTGAGCATCCGCCACGGAATCGTCGGTCTCGACGACTCCGCAGACCGAGCCGGTCGGGATGCCGTCGATCGTCGCCTGCAGGGGCTCGCCGCCCCCGAGGATCACGTCCTGCTCGTACACCGTGCGCGGCGTCGCGGTGCCGTCCTCGAGCTCGCACGTGACGTGCAGGGTGAACGGACCCGAACCGAAGTACTCGGCACCCGAGCCCTCGAGCACTTTGAGCAGTTCGAGCGATCCTGCGTCGAAGTGGTTGACGACCTCGATCCGCACCGCCGTGTTCTCCTCCACCGTGACGACGCCGTCCGCCGGGACGAGCGTCGTCGCCCCCGCTCCACCGTCGTAGGTCTCGGTGAGCGTGCACTCCGCCCCGTTCGGCAACCCCTCGTACACCGTGCGGTAGTCATTGCGCTCGTTCAGAAGCCGCACGGCCGTGCCGGGGACGTCGAGCGCGACGAGCTCGCCCTGCAGCATCCACACGCAGCTCAGGCTGACCCGGAACGTCGTGTCGTCGCCGAGATCGGCTCCGTCGCCCGTCACGACCTTGTCGACGACGATGGACCCGACGTCGTAGCGATTCTCGACCTGGACGGCGACGGACGCACCGGGTTCGACGACGACGGCCCCGTCGGCCGGAGTGATCGTGACCTCGGAGGCGTTCGCGGCGTCGGTCTCGCTCACCTGGCACTGCGCGCCGTCGGGGAGGTCCTCGTAGGTGGTCGCCAGCCCGCTCTCGGCGGAGAGCGTGCGGACGGCCCCTCCGGGGATCTCGATGCTCTCGCCGTTCCAGGTGCAGGCCAGCGAGATCTCGAACTCGCCCGTCGCCCACTGAGCGCCGTCTCCGGTGATGTCCTTGGTGACGACGATCTCCCCCACGTCGAAGGCGTTGTCGATCGACACCTGCACGGGCTCGTCGGCTCCGCCGACGGTGACCAGGCCGTCTTCCGGAGTGATCGTCGTCGCGCTCGCTCCGGCGTCGTCGGTCTCGCTCACCTGGCATTCGGCTCCGGGCGGCAGCCCGTCGTAGACGGCGGTCGCCGTCGCCGGGTCGTCCGTCACCTGCAGGGTCCGATCGGCTCCGCCCGGGATCTCGATGGTCGTCTCGACCCCGTCCACGACGGCCGTGCACTCCAGCGAGACCGTGAACTCTCCGGTGCCCCACAGCTCGGCGCCCTCACCTGAGGTCGTCTTGGTGACCTCCAGGCTGCCCACCTCGTAGGTGTTGACGACCGTGAACTGCAGTTCCGTGTCGGCCTGGACGCGCCAGAACCCGACGGGCTCGCCGTTCGCGTCGAGGATCTGGGTGCTGGCCGCGGATCCCGGATCGGTCTCGCTGAGGATGCAGAGCGCGCCGGCGGGCAGCGGATCGTAGGTCGTCGTCCAGTTCCCCGCGGCGTCCAAGGTGCGGTCGGCGCCGCCGGGGATGTCGACGTTCAGAGAGACGCCGGTCGTGTCGATGCAGAACAGCGACACCTGGAACGACGTGTCCGCCCACTGGGTGTCACCCGTGATCTGCTTGGTCACGGTGGCGCTGCCCTCCGCGAACGTGTTCGTCACCGTCACCTCGACGACGTCGTCGAGGGGAACGGTCACCGATTCGGGCGACACGGATGTGCTCGTGGCGAAGCCGCCGTCCGTCTCCGTGACGGTGCAGACGCTGCCGGCCGCGATGTTCTCGATGCTCGCCTCGAGGTCCGTGTCGTCGTCCGGGGTCGCCGGGTCGTCGGTCTCCGCATCAAAGACGAACTCCCCCGACCACGTCGTCACCTCCCCCAGGACGCATTCGACCTGGACCGTGTAGGGGCCGCCGGCGAAGGGCGAATCGGCCGGGTCCACCACTTTGAGCAGTTGCAGGCCTCCGACGCCGAAGGCGTTGTCCACCGCCGCGTCGTTGGTGGCGCTGCCGTCCTCGTCCGGGGTCAGGATCACCGTGACACCGGATTCGTCGCCGTCCGACACCGGACCGTCCGCCGTGGATCCGCTGGTCGTGACGGTGACCGCCCCGGCGGTGTCGGTCTCGGAGACGACGCATTCGGCGCCCGCCGGGAGCCCGGTCAACTCGACGGTCTCGCCGTCGGAGATCTCGAACACCATCGGCTCATCGGGTCCGTAGCCTTCCGCGTACACGTCCTCGCCCAGGAAGGTGCAGGCGACAGTGACCTCGAACGGGCCGTACGGCACCGGGTCGCCGTTCGCGTCGACCGCGTCGGAGGTCACGGTCTTGGTGATCTCCATCGAGGCCAGCTCGTACACGTTGTCGAGCGTCGCGGTGTCGTACGGCTCGACGTCCGTGACGACGCCGCCCGTCCCGGACGCGTCGACCTGGCCGTTCTCCCCCTCCTGGAGCGAGCACTCTGCACCCCACGGGAGACCCTCGACGGTCTGCGGCTCCCCGGCCGTCAGAGTGAGGTCGATCGGCGGCAGTGAGGTCTCCACCGGCGTGCCGACGGCGGACACGCACAGGAGCTGCACGTCGAACGTGTCCGGTGCGAAGTCGCTTCCCGCGCCACTGACGGTCTTCTCCACCACCAGCGCCCCGGTCGCCAGGGAGACGCCGACGCGAACTCCCTCGGTCGGGATCATGTCGGATGTCCCGCTGGACTGCTCCTCGGTCAGATGCGCTCCGGCAGCCACCGTGTTCCACGCGATCGGGCGGTCCTCGAGAAGCGCCGGTCCCTCACCCGGCGCGTAGGGCGCGGCGATCGTGTCGAAGTCGGCGAGCAGGACACCGAGCGGCTCGAGCGGCGTCGGCAGGTCGATCGTGAGCTGCACGCCGGTGACGTCCGCCAGGTCGACGGTCGACGGGTCCACCCAGTCGCCCTCCGCGCATACCGGGGTGAGCGTGGTCGTGAGATCGTCGGCGCAGACCTCGCCGGTGGTGACCTCCCACGTCATCGTGGCTCCGGCGGGAGCCTCGACGAGCTCGACCCCGCCGTCGAAGATCGGACGCCACTGGCTGCCGCGATCGAGGTCGCTGATCACGCCGGTGTCACCGGGCACGGGCAGCCGGTCGGTGAGCACGATGCGGTCCATCGGGATGTTCCCGGTGTTGACGATGGTGTAGCGCCATTCGACCTCGCCACCGGGCTTGGCGACGGGCACGCACGGCGCGATGTAGAAGCCCTCGTCGTCGGGGTCGAACGCGGGTGGCACGTTGGGTGTGCAGTTCTCCCCTGTCGTGGTGTTGAATGCCCCGAGCTCGGTGTCGATCGGACGCACCCCCTTGCCGGAGCGCACCGCGCCGGCAGCGAGCACCGTGACGAAAGTGTCCGCAGAGCATTCGTCGACGGGGCCCGCCGCCCCGTTGCACTCGTCCAGCGGGCGGTCACCGCTCACGCTGGCCGTGTTCGCGATCTGCGTTCCGCCGGCCACTCCGGGGGCGATCACGAGGTCGATCGTGATCGTGTAGCTCTGCCCCGGGTCGATGCGACTGCCCTCGGGGAACGTGAACGTCCACGCCCCGTCCGCCTCGACGACGGTCACGTCGGCAGGGTCGGTCGGCATCGCGTCGTTCGTCGACGCGTAGGAGTAGGGCCCTTCCTCACCGGCCTCGGGATCCAGGATCAGCTCGCCGTCGCTTACGGGATCGTCCACGATGACGGGGTTCTCGATCGGCCAGGCCCCGGTGTTGGTCACGGTGATCGTGTACGGGATCACCTCGTCCGGAGCGAACTGGCTTCCTTCGGTCGGCGTCTTGGTGATCTCGACGGCCGACTCGGCGTGCAGATACCCGATCAGGTCCTCGGCCATGTCGCTGACGACACCGGCCTGACCCTCTTCACAGGTGGACTGCAGGTTGGCGCACGCGGTCACCGTGGTCTGGTTGGTGAACTGCCCCGCCGCGGTCTCTCCGGGCGCCGGTTCGAGGTCGGAGCGGTCGCTGGGGACCTCGCCGCCGCTGCGCAGATCTGTGCGCCGCTGGACCGTGATCGGCACCTCCTGCAGCGGTGTGATGGGGTTCTCCCACTGCTGGAACTCGCCGTCCACGATGTTCGCGAAGGTGAAGCGGACTCCCTGGACTTCGGCGGGCGTGACACCCGCGGGCAGCGGCTGCGCGAGGAAGTCTGCCTGACTGAGGTACTCCCCCTCCACCCAGGACGCTCCGTCGTTGACCACCACGGCGCCGTCGGCGAGCGACGTGAACGTGCCGCCGGTCAGCACGTCCATCTTCACGACGTTGATGGGGGTCGCGAGCGCGAACGACGCGTCGATGCCCACGTAGTCGAAGGCATTCCAGAACGTCGCCTCGTCGTCGAGGATCTGCATCCCCTGGACGCGCGCCGAGCCGGTCGGCTGGCCGGTGAGCGTCATCGTGACCGGGGCGTCATCGGGTTCGGTCTGGGAGTCGACCGAGAAGGACTTGCCGGCCTCGACCTCGAGCGAGAGCTCCTCGAACACGACCGTCGCCTGGTCCTGAGCAGTCGGCGTGTTCTCGTCCGTGCCGCCTCCGGCATCGGTGACCGCAGCCTCCGCGACGTTCGTCACGGGGCTCTCGTTGCTCGCCTCGTCGTCGTCGACGCGGTTGCCCGGCTCTCCGCGCACGAACTCGCGCATCCGCAGGTCCATCTCGATCGTCCCGACCGCGTTCGGCTCGATGCGCCCTTCATACAGGACGACGATGCCCACCACGTCGAGCAGCTCCGAGGACGACATCGCCAGCACCTCGTCGATCGTGTGCGTCGTGTCGCCGTCCGCGAGACCGTCCCCGTCTGAGTCGTGCGACAGGGTCACCTCGGCGGACTCGGCGCCCGCAGGCATCGTGATCGAGCGGATGTCGTCCAGGTCGAAGTACAGGAACGGGTTCTGCGCGCTGCCCGGCGCCGGGTCGGTGATCGACACCGTGTCGACGCGCGTCGCCGTGAGGTTGGTCGCCTGGAGCGTGACCCGGCCGGTCGGGAACTCGTCGGCGGGGGTGCCGTCCGGCGGGATGCCGAAGGGACTGTTCGTCCATGTCTTCGCGATGTCGACGTTCAGCGGCACGTCGACGATCCCGATCGTGTCGGAGTCCTCGGTGTGGATGACCTCCTCGCCGCCGGTGGTGCCGGTGACGCCGGCGAGGTCGAGCACCGTGCCCACCTCAGGGTCGTCCGGGTCCTCGACGGCGTTGTAGTCGAGGTCGCCCATCGCCGGCTCACCGTCCGAGCGCCGATCGTCGCGCAGTTCGAACAGCAGCTCGATCTGGCGGTCGTTCCCCGAGGAACGCGCCACGCCGCTGCCGACGGGCGGCGCGGTCGGATCGCCGGCCGCCGCGCTCGCGCGATCGCGGCTCTCCTGCACGACGATCCGGATCCCCAGGGCCGCGTCCCGATCCTCGTCGGTCAGCGTGACGCCGGGGAATCCCCCCACGCAGACGTCCGCGCACGGATCGTTCTGGAGCGTCTCCCACGAGTCGCCGTCCCACAGTTCGACGGCGGTGATCTCGTCGTATTGCAGATAGGGGTCCATGGCGGACGTGATCTCGGCGATGCCCGCCAGGTCGAAGGCATCGTAGAACGAACCCGCGAGAGAGGCGGCGTCGGTCGACGGCGGATCCGCCTCGTCCTGGATCACGACCTCGTCGAGTCCGCTGTACCCGCCGGTCGACCAGTGCAGCGTCGCGGTCACCTCGGCGCCTGAGCGCGAGGTCACGATGTTCGGATCGAGCTCCTTGTCGAGGACGTCCGGACCTTCGTCCGGGTCGAAGGGATCGAGATGCACCTGGGCGCATCCCACCGAGTCCGCGCTCGGCGTGGCCTGCAGGGCGTCCGCACCTTCGGCATCCGTCACCCCGCAGTTCGCCACATCCACGGGGGCGGTCGTCTCGGACGCGGGGTCGCGCTCGGCGTCGCGGATCGCGGCCGTGAAATGCGGGGCCACGGTCGTCCCTGGCGGGAAGCTCGTACCGTCGTCCGCGGTGTACACGAATTGGAGCCCGAGGATGTCCTCCTGCTCGGAGTCGGGGATGTCCATGCTGAACACCGTGGGTCCTTCGACCACCACGGGCTCGCCGTCCGCGTCGAGCAGCGGCACCCACTCGGTGCCGTTCCAGTAGTTGATCGCGAGCGTCGCGTTCGCGGGGACGGCGGTCTCGGTGATGTCGGTCGCGTCGAACACGTCCCAGAACGAGCCGTCCACGGTGTACGGGACGACGGAGGGCTCCTGGACGACGATCTCGGTCGCGTCCGTCGTCGACTGCGGGAACGGATCGATCGAGCCGTTGAGCGTGACCATCACCCACTCCCCCGGACGATCGATGATCGTGCCCGGGTAGATCGACTTGGTCGTCGTCGTCTCGAGATGCTTCTCATAGACGAGAAGGTCCGCCGTAGCGTCCTCACGGACAACGCCGCCGGCGGGCCCCACGCCCGTCGTCGTCGCGACGTTCGTGAGCGTCGCGGGATAGCCCGCCTGATCCGCGTCGGTCTGCACGTCGAACGGGATGCTGGTGCCCGCCTCCGGCGCGATCTCCCCGGTGAACGTGATCTGGAACCGCACCGGATCGCCGGAGGGATCCGGTGGGATCTCCCCGTCGGCGAACGCGGTCGGGCCCTCGGCCGCCCCGTCGGCGTAGTAGTAGGTGATCGTCGCTCCCGTCGCACCGGCGGGATAGGACACCGGACCCGAGAAACCGTCGAACTGCATCGATGCGTCGAAACCGCCCTCGGACGGGTCGTCGCCGGTGAGGGCGGGCTCGGTGATCGACATCTCGGTCAGCGCGAAGTCGCTGTCGTTGGTCGAGGAGATCGTCGCGGTGCTCGTGTCACCCGCGGCGACCTCGGCGGGATCGAAGGACTTCGTCGTGCCGATCTCGATGTCCTCCGCCACGATCTGATGCGTGGCGGAGTCCTCGGCCGCCTCCGTCGTGCCGTCTCGGGTGATCGCGCCGTCGACCGTGTTCGTGACGGTCACGTCCCCGAGCTCGGACACGTCCTCGGGCTGCTCCATGCCGATATCGGCACTCGCGGATGCACCGACCGGAATGCGTTCACCGTCGGTGTCCGTGAACGTGATGCGGACGCCGAGGACCTCATCGTCCGGCACGGAGGCGGGGGTCGTGGGCTGCTCCGGCGCGGTCGTGACCGGACCCTCGACCCAGTCGGTGCCGTTCCACACCTCGACCTGCGCCTGCTCAGCGCCCTCGGGGTACGTGACGGTCCCCAGACCCGTGAACGGCAGCGTCTCGAAAGGATTGCCCGCCGCGGCGGGGTCGGCAGGGTCGGTGATCACGATCTGATCGAGCTGGGCGTTGGACGCGTTCTCCGTACTGACCGTGGCCGTCACCGGCGTGCCCGCGGCGGCGACGGCGCTCGCCGGATCCATCGACTTCGCCACCACGGGCTCGAGCTCGAGCGGGATGACCGGCGTCACGACGTCCGAGGCGTCGAGGGGCCCCGAGGTCTGCGTGTCCGCGTTCGTGATCGCCGTGTTCGTGATCGGCACGCCGTTGAGCTCGTACGGCGCGTCCTCGGGCAGGCGCACCTGGATCGTCACCGTGCCGGTCGTCCCGCCGGGAAGCCCCTGTCCGCCCGCGAGGATGGGCATCGTGAAGTCCACGTGGACGGACTGCCCGTCGATCGTGAGGTCGCCCTCCAGCCCCGTGCCGACGGCGGCGCTGAGGACCTCGAGCTCGCTCGGGACGACGTCGTCCAGCACCGCGTTGACGCAGCCGGTCGTGATCGAGGTGCAGGCGACCGTGATCGTGTAACTGAACGACTCGCCGGGAGCGACGGTCTCGACGCTCGCGATCTTGTCCACCTCGACGTCGCCGTCCGCCGCGTAGGCCGCCGGCGCGAAGCCCGCGAGAACGGTGCTGATCCCCAGTACGACCGCCGTCGCCCCCGCCGCGATCCGGCGCCGCCATCCGTGAGGTCTGCTCGTCGTGCTCATCCCACCCGCTCCGATCCCTGCGGCCACCAGAGCGCGCGGCCGCATGACCGCGAGTCTTGCAGAGGCTCCGTCCCGTCGGAAGAGGGTCACCCGAAGCGGGTGAATCGGCGGATCGGGTGCGCCGCGGATGCGGTGCAGGAGGAGCGCGCACTACCATCGTCGGAGCGAGACGGGCGTGCGGACGAGGCCACGCCCAGAATCGGAGCGGCCGTGGACTTGACGCAGTTCATCCCGACGAACGTCACGGTGTGGCAGCTCGTGTTCGCCGCGCTGTCGGTGATCGCCGGCTGGATCGGTTCCCGGTACGCGCGCAAGGGCATCCTGGCCCTCGGACGAAGGGCGCCGGGGGTCTCCGACACGATGGTCGACGTCGCCGCGCGGCTCGTGCAGTACGTCCTGATCTTCCTCGGGATCGGCATCGGCCTCGGCTTCCTCGGCGCCAGCATCCAGCCCCTGCTGGCCGTGACGATCATCGCGGTCGTCGTCGTGGTCCTCGTGCTGCGCGGCGTCGCGGACAACTTCGCCGCGGGTGTCCTCGTGCAGTCCCGCCAGCCGGTCAGGCTCGGCGAGGAGATCCTGTTCGAGGGGCCGGACGGGCCTCTGACGGGCGTGGTCAAGGAGCTCAACGGACGCTCCGTGATCGTCGTGACGGCGGATGGCCGCACGGCGCACGTGCCGAACGCGCGCCTGCTGTCCGACATCCTCGTGAACGATTCGCGCCATGGCGCGAGGCGCAGCGAGGTGCAGGTGCGCGTGGCACGGACGGGCTCCGGCGACCTGGAAGCGCTCACCGGCATCCTCGCCGACGCGGCCGCGGGGACGGAGGGCGTCCACGCACGGGAGCCCGTCGGCGTCCTCGTCCAGGAGGTCTCCGACGGCCGATGGATCCTCCGTCTGCAGTTCTGGCATCATCCGCTGCACGCCGCGACGGTCACGTCCGCCGTCGTCGTCGGCGTCGCCGCGGCACTGGAACGCGCCGGAATCGCCGGAGTCGTGACGGATGCCGCGGCTGCGCCGCCGCTGATCGCGCCCGAGGCGCCCTGAGCTCCGAGGGAACGAAGAACCCCCATCCGACGAATCGGATGGGGGTCATGTCGCTCCCCGAGTTGGACTCGAACCAACAACCTGCCGGTTAACAGCCGGCTGCTCTGCCAATTGAGCTATCGAGGATCAGGCTCGCTGCCGAAGCAACTCCCCAAGCTTAGCAAACGTCCAGGGGTGCGAATGACATCGGCGGGTGTTTCCGCACCGCCGGGTGTGTCGCGCTCAGCGCTTCGAGTCGGCCTCGGCATTCGGCACCCACAGCAGGTCGTCCCCGACGCCGCGCGCGACGACGTGCCCGGCGCGCAGCATCAGCGTCTCGGCCTTCAGCTCCCGGATGAATGCGGCGTCGTTGGTGACCAGCAGGGCCCCCATGCCCTGCTCGGTGCGACGGCGCGTGATGGCGTCGAACACGACGGGACGGACCTCGAGGTCGAGGTTGGCGAGCACCTCGTCGGCGATGAGCACCTTCGGTTCGAGCACGAAGGCGCGCGCGATCGCGACCCGCTGGCGCATGCCGGCGCTGAGCTCGTACGGGAACTTCGCCGCGGTGCCCAGCGGGAGGTGGAGCTCATCCAGCAGCGTGGCGATCCGGATCGACAGCGCCTTGGCGTTGACGCGCTTCTCACGAATGAGGATCGGCTCCGCGATCACCTCGTTCACGGTGAGGCTCGGGGGCAGGTCGGCGCCCGCGCCCTGGGGCACGAAGCCGCTCTGGTAGGTCAGCTCGCGGTGTCGCCGCCCGGGCTTTCGGACGTTCACGCCGCAGACCTCGGCGCTGCCGCCGACGATCTTCACGGACGGGTCGGTCGAACCCGCGAGCGCGGCGACCAGCGTCGACTTGCCCGACCCCGTCGGGCCGGCGACGCACAGCAGTCCTCCGGGAGGGATCTGGAAGGTCACGCCGTCCACGGCGCGGGTGGCCCCGCCGTGTCCGATCCGGTCGATCACCAGGTCCGAGCAGTCGATCACGTTCGGAGAAGGCGGCCTGCGAGACATGCTCCCATCCTCTCCCGGTTTCGGTATACCGCGCCGTTACGACTCGGTGAAACGCTGACGTTCCAGATCCAGGTCGCGCAGCCGTACGCGCAGTGCGCGACCGCCGTCGGAATCGGCCGGCACCCGCTGGACTGCTCCGAGCAGTTCCTGCTTCTCGTGCTCGATCCCCCGGACGATCAGGCGCCGGGCGAGATCGGTCGTGGACGCCACCGCCCCCTCTTCGTCCTTCGCCGGGAACGCGGTCATCAGCAGCTCCCCGGCCAGGGAACGATACGGCTCTCGGACGGCGTTCACCGCCTCCATCGACCAGCCGGGGCGGCCCCAGTCTGCCTCGGCGGTGGCCTCCCGGACGGCTTCCAGCGCCGGATGCCGGAACGGCTGCTGCAGAGCGCGGCGCAGCAGCTCCCCGTCGACCCGATGGCCGTACTGCAGAGCGCCGATCAGCGCGTCGCGCTCCAGGGATACCTCGGCGCTGCGCGGCAGGCTCGCGATCGTCACAGCGGAGACGACGGGTGCTCCGGGGGTCTCGGACACCGCGGGCGCTGCCTCGCGCCGCTGGGGCGGGTGGGAGTTCCCCCGCGCGGCCCGTTCGACCTCGGCGTGCACCTCGGTGGGATCCATGCCGAGCCGCCGCGCCAGGACGCGCTCGTAGCCCGGGCGCAGCAGGCGGTCGCGGATCTCGGCGACGATCGGCGACGCCGCCCGCAGCGCCCCCACCTGTCCCTCGACGGTCGCGAGATCGAAGCCCGCGAGCTTGCGGTCGATCGCGAACTCGAACATGGGCTGCTTGGCGTCCATGAGGCCGCGCACCGCGGCGTCCCCGCGCTGCAGGCGCAGATCGCACGGGTCGAGGCCATCCGGCGCGACCGCCACGAAGGTCTGTGCGTTGAACCGGTCGTCCTCGCTGAACGCGCGCAGCGCGGCCTTCTGACCGGCCTCGTCGCCGTCGAACGTGAAGACGACCTCACCGGAGGCCGAGTCGTCCCCCATGACGCGGCGCAGCACCTTGATGTGCTCGGTGCCGAACGCCGTGCCGCACGTCGCGATCGCGGTCGTGAGCCCGGCGAGATGGCACGCCATGACGTCGGTGTAGCCTTCGACGACCACGACGCGACGCGGATCGCCGCGGGAGATGTCGCGCTTGGCGAGGTCGAGGCCGTACAGCACCTGCGCCTTCTTGTAGATCGGTGTCTCCGGGGTGTTCAGGTACTTCGGTCCCTGGTCGTCGTCGAAGAGCTTGCGGGCGCCGAACCCGATCGTCTGACCCGTGACGTCGCGGATCGGCCAGACCAGGCGGCCACGGAAACGGTCGTAGACGCCCCGCTGTCCCTGCGAGACGAGCCCGGCGGCCAGCAGTTCCTCGCGCGTGAACCCCTGTGCGGTCAGGGCCTTCAGCATCCCGTCCCACCCGCGCGGCGCGAAGCCGACACCGAAGTGGGCCGCTGCGCCGGCGTCGAAGCCGCGCTCGCCGAGGAAGCGTCGACCGGTCTCCGCGTCGGGGCTGAGCAGCTGCGCGCGGAAGAACTCCGCGGCCGCCGTGTTCGCGGCGTACAGCCGGCTGCGGCCGCTCGTCTCCGGTGCTGCTCCGCCGTCCTCGTAGTGCAGCGTGTATCCCACCCGACCGGCGAGGCGCTCCACGGCCTCGGTGAAGCTGACGTGGTCCATCTCGCGCAGGAACGAGTACACGTCCCCGGACGCGCCGCAGCCGAAGCAGTGGTAGTAGCCCACCTGCGGGCGGACATGGAAGCTCGGGCTCTTCTCGTCATGGAAGGGGCACAGGCCCTTGAGCGATCCGACGCCGGCGGACTTCAGGGAGACCCGCTCGCCCACGATGTCCGCGATGTTCGTGCGCGCCTTGACCTCGTCGACGTCGGCCTGACGGATCCGCGGCATCAGCGCGCCCCTTCGGCGACCGGTGATGCCTCGGAACGCCCGTGCGACCGCGGGCGCGCATGACGCGGCGTCCAGATCCCGACCTCGGCGGGGTCGATGTCGCCCACCAGACGGGAATGCCAGTCCAGCGCGGTCTGATCCGTGAGGCTCGCGATCTGGTCGACGACGACCCTGGCGCGCGCGGCATCCGTGTCGGCGTCCAGGAAGTCCGCGGCGAAGGCGGGCTCGAGCACATCGGCGCCGGCCGTCCACAGCGCATGGGTCGACCACAGCGCGTCGGCGAGGCGCTTGAGAACGCGGCGCTGCTCCTTGTAGACACCGCGCCGGGCGTCGATCGTGACGATCGCCTGCCCCATGATGCCCTTGAGCACGGCGATCTCGACCTCGATCACTCGGGGCACCACGACGTGGGCGTTGTACCGCGCGAGGGCAGGACCGGCGTAGGCCTCTCTCGTCGCCGCCACGGCGGCGCGGGCGAACCGGCCGATCAGGTCGCTCGTGAGGTTCTTCAACCGCGCCAGATCGCGCCGCGAACGGTCGAAGGAGCGCAGCCACATCGGCTGCCGCGTCAGGCGGTACAGCCCGTCGGCGAGCTCCTCGCGCGTGTAGTCGTACCCCACCCACTGCTGGATGCGACCGATGAGCGCGTGGTGCTCGGCGGGGTCGGACAGCCGCGCCACGTCCAGGTAGCCGTTCACGATCGCGTCCTCGAAATCGTGCACCGAGTATCCGATGTCGTCGGACAGATCCATGATCTCGGCTTCGATGCAGCGCAGGCGCCCCGGCGCCCCCTCGCGCATCCAGCGGAACACGGCTTCGTCCTCCGGGTAGACACCGAACTTCAGCCGCCCGCCCGGGTCCGGCAGCGGATTGTCGACCGTCCACGGGTACTTGCAGGTGGCGTCGAGGCTCGCTCTGGTCAGGTTGAGTCCGACCGAGCGGTCGTCGTCGTCGAGCACCTTGGCTTCGAGCCGGGTGAGGATGCGCAGCGACTGGGCGTTCCCCTCGAAGCCTCCGATGGGCTCGGCCCATTCGTTCAGCGCCCGCTCGCCGTTGTGCCCGAACGGCGGGTGGCCGAGGTCGTGGCTGAGGCAGGCGGTGTCGACCACGTCGGCCGAGACGCCGAGGGCGATCGCGAGTTCACGGCCCACCTGCGCGACCTCGAGCGAGTGCGTGAGCCGATTGCGGGCGAAGTCGGCCGTGCTGGCCGGACTCAGCACCTGCGTCTTCGCAGCGAGTCGGCGCAGCGCGGCGGAGTGCAGCACCCGGGCGCGGTCGCGGGCGAAGTCATCGCGTTCCGAACGGTGCGTCTCGGCGAAGAAGCGCTCGGTGTCGTGCGCGTCGTAGCCGGCGACGAGGCCGAGACGATCGGGGCTCGCCGCTTCCCGCGGGTCAGCCGCCACTGTTCTCGATCTCCGCTCCCCGCAGCATCTCCTGCGTGTCGCCGGCGACGTCGCGGGAGTCCAGCCACTTCTCCGGAAGCGCCGGGCGCTTCGGGTGTCCGGCCCGGCCGCGCTGCCCCTCGGCATCCGCCCCGGGGTAGGGAGCGTCGCGGTCGAGCTGCCCGAGCAGGTCGTCCATCTGAGCCAGGCTCTCGACCTTGGCCAGCGCCGTGCGCAGCTCGCCCCCGACCGGGTAGCCCTTGAAGTACCAGGACACGTGCTTGCGGATGTCGCGGCATCCGCGGTCCTCGTCCTCGAAGAACTCCACGAGCAGGTCGGCGTGGCGGCGGAAGGCGTCCGAGACGAAGCCCAGCGTGGCGTCGACGGGGCGGGATTCCGCGCCGAAGGCGGCTGCGAGGTCTCCGAAGAGCCAGGGTCGTCCGAGGCAGCCGCGCCCGACGACCACTCCGTCGCAGTCGGTCTCGGCCATCATCCGCACGGCGTCGTCGGCCGACCAGATGTCGCCGTTCCCGAGGACCGGGATGCTCGTGACGGCCTGCTTCAGCTCGCCGATGGCGTTCCAGTCGGCGTGGCCGGAGTAGAACTCGCTCGCCGTCCGCGCGTGCAGCGCGACCGCGGCCGCTCCGGCGTCCTCTGCGGCGCGGCCGGCCTCCAGGAACGTGAGGTGGTCGCGGTCGATGCCCTTGCGCATCTTCACGGTCAGCGGGATGGGTCCCGCGGCCTTCACCGCCTGGTCCACGATGTCGGCGAACAGCTTCGTCTTCCACGGCAGCGCCGCTCCCCCGCCCTTGCGGGTCACCTTGGGGACGGGGCATCCGAAGTTCAGATCGATGTGGTCCGCGTGGTCCTCCGCGACGATGATGCGCACGGCCTCGGCGATCGTCGCCGGATCCACGCCGTACAGCTGGATCGACCGCGGCGTCTCGGACTCGTGGTGACGGATGAGTCGCATCGTGACGTCGTTGCGCTCGACGAGCGCGCGCGAGGTGATCATCTCGCTCACGTACAGTCCCGCACCGTACTCGCGGCACAGTCGACGGAAGGCCGTGTTCGTGATCCCTGCCATGGGGGCGAGGACGACGGGCACGTCGATGTCGAGCGGACCGATGCGCAGCGGGCGCGCGGGGGCAGTGGCGAGAGTCATATCCCCTCCATTCTCCCATCCTCCCGGCCCGGCACGGCGCAGGGCGGCCTAGGCTGTGGATATGACCGACGAGAACCTGCGCCAGATCCCCTTCACGGATGCTCAGGGGGCCACGAAGACACTCGACGACTACGACGCGGACGTCCTGCTCGTGGTCAACGTCGCCTCCAAGTGCGGCCTCACGCCGCAGTACGAGCAGCTCGAGCAGCTGCAGCGCACCTATGGGGAGCGCGGGTTCAGCGTGGTCGGATTCCCCTGCAACCAGTTCATGGGGCAGGAACCAGGGTCGATCGAGAAGATCCTGGAGTTCTGCTCCACCACCTACGGCATCAGCTTCCCGATCAACGACAAGATCAAGGTCAACGGCCGTGGCGCTGCCGATCTGTACAAGCAACTGAAGCAGACGCAGGATGCCGGCGGCAAGGCCGGCCGCGTGGAGTGGAACTTCGAGAAGTTCCTGGTCCGCGCTGACGGATCGGTCCAGCGCTTCCGTCCGAAGCAGAAGCCGGACGATCCCGAGATCGTCGGGGCGATCGAGGCCGCCCTCACCCGCTGAGCTCAGGCGGCGGGCTCGGCCTCCGGCTCGGTCTGCGCGCGCTTCGCCCACAGATCCCGCAGCACGCTTTCGAAGGTGCTCGGGGGCTGGGCCCCGGAGATCCCGTACTGCCCGTCGATCACGAAGAACGGCACGCCCTGGATGCCGTAGGCCTGCGCCTGCGCCTGGTCCTGGCGGACCGCGGGCAGATGCCTCTCGCTCGTGAGGGCATCCCGTGTCTCGTCGGCGTCCAGGCCGACCTCTACCGCGAGCTCGACGAGGTCGTCGATGCGTCCGACGTGCTTGCCCTCGGTGAAGTACGCAGACATCAGCCGCTCCTCCATCTCGTGCTGCAGCCCGTTCTCCTTCGCGTGATGGAGCAGCTCGTGCGCCTTGACGGTGTTGGTGTGCTGCAGCAGGTCGAAGCGGTACTCCAGACCGGCCTCCTTCGCGACTCCCGTCACGCGGGTGAGCATCTGCTCGACCTGCTCGCGCGGCATGCCCTTGTGACCGGAGAGGAAGTCGATCTCGTCACCGTCGAAGTCGACAGGCGTGTCCGGCGACAGCTCGAAGGAGTGGAAGGTGATGCGCACCTCGGGGGCGTCCTCATCGCCGGCGACGGCCGCGAGGCCCGTCTCGAGATTGCGCTTGCCGATATAGCACCAGGGGCAGGCGATGTCGGACCAGATGTCGATGGCGATGGGTTCAGTCACACTGCATGCAACCGCCCGTCCGCGCCGGATATTCCTGCGACGGTATGGACGATCGGCGGAGGCAGGCGCGTTGCTAAGATCTTCGGATGCTCTCGTACGACGACCCGGTGCCCGACGGCGTCGAACGGGTGCTGATCGCCGGAGTGACCGGGTCGGGGAAGACCACGTTCGCCGCGCGTCTGGCGACGGCGTGGGGACTGCGTCACGTCGAGATCGATGCGCTGTTCCACGGGCCGGATTGGACGCCGAGGCCGGAGTTCCTCGATGACGTGCGCGCCTTCGCCGCCGAGGAGCGCTGGGTCACCGAGTGGCAGTACACGAGCAAAGGCACGGACGAGGTCCTTGCTCCGCGCGCCGAGCTGCTGATCTGGCTCGACTATCCGTGGTCGCTCGTGCGCAGGCGACTGCTGCGTCGGACGATGAGGCGCCGCATCCTGCGCACCCGGCTCTGGAACGGGAACGTCGAGCCGGCGATCTGGACCCGCGGCGCCTGGACCGGCGAGAACGACATCCTGCGCTGGCAGACGAACACGCGCTACAAGTGGGACGAGCGGATGCCGGGGATCGCCGAACGCTTCCCGCATCTGACGATCGTGCGATTGCGGCATCCGCGGGAGGCGGAAGCCTGGTTGGCATCACGTCGGGGGCCGACCCACCAGAAGTAGGACGGTCTCGGCGGATCGGTCCGACATCTGGCGCGTCAGCCCCCGAACTGCGGACATCGGCGCGCTTCGGCCAGCGCGCTAACCCGAGGCATCCGGCGCGTCCACCGCACCGCCGAAGCGGCGGTCGCGCGAGACGTAGACGCCGATCGCCCGCCACAGCTCCTCGCGCGAGAAGTCCGGCCACAGCGTGTCGAGGAAGACCATCTCGGCGTAGGCCGACTGCCACAAGAGAAAGTTCGACGTGCGCTGCTCCCCCGAGCTGCGCAGGAACAGGTCGACGTCCGGCATGTCCGGAACGTACAGATGGCGGCGGATCGTCTTCTCGCTGATCGCCGACGCCTTCACCCGTCCGGCGGCGACGTCGGCGGCGATCTCGCGCATGGCGTCCACGAGCTCCACGCGTCCGCCGTAGTTGACGCACATCGTCAGGGTCAGCACGTCGTTGCCGCGCGTCAGCTGCTCGGCGTACTGCAGCTCCTTGATCACGGAACCCCACAGGCGCGGCTTCCGACCGGCCCAGCGGACGCGCACGCCCCATTCGTTGAGCTGATCCCTACGACGGTGCAGGACGTCACGGTTGTAGCCCATCAGGAAGCGGACCTCCTCGGGCGAGCGGGCCCAGTTCTCGGTCGAGAACGCGTAGACGGAGAGATGCTTCACACCGGCCTGGATCGCTCCGGCGACGACGTCGAGCAGCACCTCCTCGCCCGCCTTGTGCCCCTCGATGCGGTTGAGACCCCGGCGATTGGCCCAGCGGCCGTTGCCGTCCATGACGATCGCGACGTGCTCGGGGACCTTCGCGAAGACCGGCGGGTGCTTCCCGGTCCAGTCCAGCGGGCGGTACGCGACCGCATCCTTGTGCGTGTACGGCTTCGGACTCACCGTGCTCCTTCCGAAGGCGTCGAGCTGACGTGGGCGAGCGAGCGGATTCCGCGCTCGAGATGCCATTGGGCATAGGCCGCGATGACGCCCGACGCGGCAGCGCCGTCGGCAGCGGGGGCGGCGTCGATGACGTCCCACTCCCCCGCCAGAAGCGCCCGCAGCAGACGAAGCGTGGAATCGGCGATGCGGGGGCTTCCCGCCGGCGCGCAATCGACGCAGATCGTGCCGCCCAGCTGCGCCACGAACGAGGAGTGCGGTCCCGGCTTCGCGCATCGGGCGCAGTCCGACAGCGACGGCGCCCAGCCGGACAGCGCCATCACGCGCAGCAGGTACGAGTCCAGGATGCTGCGGGGCTGGTGCTCGCCCCGGGACAGGGCGCGCAGCCCGCCGACGAGCAGGAGGTACTGATCGGGGGTCGCCTCGGCGTCGCTCAGCCGGTCCGCTGTCTCGACCATGGCGCTCGCCGAGGTGAACCGGTCGTAGTGGACCGCGATGTCGGCGCCGTAGTGGCCGAGGGATTCCGCCTGCTGCACGATGTCGAGCGAGCGTCCCTCGTAGAGCTGGACGTCGGCGACCATGAACGGCTCGAGCCGTGCTCCGAACTTCGACGACGTGCGCCGCACGCCTTTCGCGACCGCCCGGATCTTGCCATGCCGACGGGACAGCATGGTGACGATGCGATCCGCCTCCCCGAGCTTGTGGGTGCGCAGGATCACCGCTTCGTCTCGATAGGTGGGCACTGTCCGATTATCCTCCGCTCACGCGAGAATGGATGCGTGACCGAACCGCTCTTCACCATTCCGCTCTGGGCCGATCTGCTCGGCGTAGGGCTCGGCGGCATCCAGGGAGCCATGTTCGCCTCGGGCTTCCAGGGACAGCGGCGGCTCGACCTGCTCGGGGTCACGATCATCGGCATCCTCATCGGGATGGGCGGCGGACTCATCCGCGATCTGCTGCTGGGGCAGCCCCCGGCGACGCTCCAGAACAACTGGTATCTGGTCACCGCCGCCGGGGCCGCCATCATCGGCATGCTCTTGGCAGGCCTGCTGAGCCGGGCGAACGCGGTCATCGTGGGTCTCGACGCCGTGGTCATCGGCATGTTCGGTGCTTTTGGCACGAGCAAGGCACTGGGGCTGGGGGTTCCCCCGGTGCCCGCGGTCTTCATCGGGGTGTGCGCCGCCGTCGGCGGCAGCATCCTGCGTGACGTGATCATGGGCCTGCCGGTCGCGATCATGCACGTCGGCTCGCTGTACGCGGTCGCCGCGGGCGTCGGATGCACCGTGATCGTCGTCCTGCACGCCCTCGGTGTCGGCATCGTCACGGCCGGCGTGATCGGGATCGTCGTCACGGCGATCATCCGCGTGCTCGCGGTGATCTTCGATCTCTCGCTGCCGGAGCAGCGCCGTCTCTACCGTCGCAAGGTGGCGGCGGAGACCGGCACGATCCCGATCGTCAAACCCTGACGCCCGTCACACCGCCGCGAGTTCGGACACCGACTCCCGCGCGCGGATCGAACGGTTCACGGCCGACACGATCGCCTTGAGGGATGCGGTGGAGATGTCGCCGTCGATGCCGACGCCCCACAGGCGATCGCCCTCGACCTGCAGCTCGACGTACGCGGCCGCCTGCGCGTCGCCGCCCGTCGACAGCGTGTGCTCGACGTAGTCGTACAGCGAGATGTCGAACCCGCGCGCCCGGATGATCTCGAGGAATGCGGCGATCGGGCCGTTCCCGTGCCCGATCTCGTCGCTGGCCGCCTCGCCGTCGCGCAGTCGCACGCTGAGCTCGACGTCGCCGGTCATCTCGCTCGCGGTCCGCGTCGCGAGCAGCTCGAACCGGCCCCACTTGTCGGCGACGTCGGCCGACGGAAGGTACTCGTCGCTGAAGATCGACCAGATCGCGTCGCTGGTGACCTCACCGCCCTCGGCATCCGTCTTGGCCTGCACGACGCCCGAGAACTCGATCTGCAGCTTGCGCGGCAGGTCCAGGGAGTGATCCGCCTTGAGGAGGTAGGCGACGCCGCCCTTTCCGGACTGGGAGTTCACCCGGATCACGGCCTCGTAGGAACGGCCCAGGTCCTTGGGGTCGACGGGCAGATAGGGCACGGCCCATTCGATCTCGTCGACGGAGACGCCCTGCTCCGCGGCCTTCGCGGCCATGGCCTCGAAGCCCTTCTTGATGGCGTCCTGGTGCGAACCGCTGAACGCCGTGAAGACCAGGTCTCCGGCCCACGGGCTGCGCTCGGGCACGGGCAGCTGGTTGCAGTACTCGACGGTGCGCTTGACCTGGTCGATGTCGCTGAAGTCGATCTGCGGGTCGATCCCCTGGGTGAACAGGTTGATCCCCAGCGCCACGAGGTCGACGTTGCCGGTGCGCTCGCCGTTGCCGAAAAGGCATCCCTCGATGCGGTCGGCACCGGCCATGTATCCGAGCTCGGCCGCGGCCACCGCCGTGCCGCGGTCGTTGTGCGGGTGCAGCGACAGGATGACGTTCTCCCGCTGCGCGAGGTGACGGTTCATCCACTCGATGGAGTCGGCGTACACGTTGGGCGTCGCCATCTCGACCGTGGCGGGCAGGTTGATGATCACCTTGCGCTCGGGCGTGGGCTGGAGCACCTCGATGACGGCGTTGCAGACGTCGACGGCGTACTCGAGCTCGGTGCCGGTGTAGCTCTCCGGGGAGTACTCGTAGTAGACCTGCGTCTCGGGGATGCGCTTCTCGAACTCGCGGCACAGGCGCGCGCCCTCGAGAGCGATCTGCTTGACACCCTCGCGGTCGGAGCGGAAGACGACCTCGCGCTGGAGCACGCTCGTCGAGTTGTAGAAGTGCACGATGGCCTGCTTCGCACCGGCGATCGCCTCGTAGGTGCGCTCGATGAGGTGCTCACGGCACTGCGTCAGGACCTGGATCGTGACGTCGTCCGGGATCAGGTCCTCTTCGATCAGCTGACGGACGAAGTCGAAGTCCGTCTGGCTGGCCGAGGGGAACCCGACCTCGATCTCCTTGTAACCCATGTTCACGAGCAGCTCGAACATGATGCGCTTGCGCTCGGGGGACATCGGGTCGATCAGCGCCTGGTTGCCGTCGCGGAGATCGACGGCGCACCAGCGCGGTGCGCGGGTGATGCGGGCGTCCGGCCAGGTCCGGTCCGGGAGATCGACCCGGATCTGCTCGTGGAACGGCCGGTACTTGTGGACCGGCATCGAGGTGGAGCGCTGAGTGTTCTGCATGATGGGCTTCTTCTCTTCGTCGATGTGATCGGGCCAACACAAGCGCCGCGACGAGGAAGGCCCTAGCTTCAGGACTCGTCGCGGCAGCTAAGAAGAAGCAGACCGCCGAAAGGCATGCTGCCATGGTAGCAGGGCGGTATGCCTGCCACGACCGTTCAGGAGACGCACGTGATGCGGCTCACCGAGCCGTACACGTTCTTCCAGCCTCCGGCATATGCGGTGGCGCGTACCGTCGTGCCGTACTTGGCCTGCGCGTAGCCGCTGGAACGCGCATCCGCGATCGAGCGGACCGTGAACGTGCCCACTGGGAACGAGGTGTTGCAGGTCCCCCAGCTCAGCTTCGAGCCGTTCGTGCCCGAGAGCGAGAACGCGCAGACCTTGCCGCTCGCGCAGGCGCCGACCGATGACAGCGCCGTCACAGACGAGCGCTCCGCGAGACCGCTCGGTCGCGCAGGCTCGACCGTCATCTCCATGTCGAGCTCCGGCCACACGGCGTTGTACGCATCCAGGACCACCCCGCCGGGGACGGCTTCGAGCATGGCGGCGATCTGGGGGTCCGGTTCGATCCTGTCGTCGGCAGCTGCCGCCATCGGCGCGGCGACGGCGCCGGCCATGAGCAGCGCGGCGCCAACGAGGACGGTCGTGATCGATCGCTTCATCGGGAAATCCTCCAGTGTCAGAACCACAGGTTGTACATGACGACAGCGCCCTCCGGGATGATGCCGTCCTTCGCGCCCTGTTCGGACTCGACCCCCACGATCCGTCCCGTCTCCGTGCTGATCAGGACGGTCTCCTCCGTCCCGTCGCCCGAATCCGGCACGTTCAGAGCGTACACCGGTCGTCCCAGGCGGTCGGTGCTCGCCCCGAGCCCGCGCACGCCGTCCTCGTCTCGGAGCATCTCCAGCATCGCCGCGTGCTGCGCGTCGGTCAGCGTCCACTGGTCGAGCGCCGTGACCATCGCGCCGACGAGCTCGGACGCGTTCGGGTCCTCCGGCATCCCGTACGCCGTGAGCATGTCCCGGACCCCGGTCTCGTCGTCACCCGGCGGTGCGACCACAGGAGTGTTGAACTCCCCCGGCGCCATCTCGAGGTCGACGAGCACCTCTTCGCCGCGCACGATCTCAGCGGAGTCGTCCGGCGCGCCATCCGGCCAGTAGGGCTCGGCGCCGACGATCAACAGGCTCCCGGACAGGTCCTCGTTCCACGTCAGCGTCGAGATCTGCGGGGTCACCGCCATCTGCTGTTCGTCGACGTCCACCGACAGCGCCCAGATCGCGGACTCGACCTCGCGCTGCGGAAGATCCGGGCCCGTGCCTTCGGCGAGGAGGGCACGTGATCGCTCGATGATCTGCTGGGTGCTTCCCGCGTCCGTGAACGTCAGCGGCTGCGGGGTCACGGCGACGGCCTGGCCCGCAGGCGTCACCAGCCCGAAGACGACCACGCCCGCAGCGACTGCGGCGGCCGCCGCGGACGCCCACGCCACGCGAACCGGACGCCGCGTGACCGCACGCTCCGGCTTCACCGCACCCGAGATGATGCGTTCGCGCATGCGCAGCGCCGCGGCGTCGGGTTCAGCGCCCTGCGGCGTCCTCGCCGGGTTCGCCTCGATCAGCAGACGCGTCAGCGCGTCGTCGTCCAGCACCGTCACCACTGCGATCCACCCTCCAGTGCATCACGCAGCTTCTCTCGCGCCCGTCGCAACGTGGCACGTACCGCCCCCGGTCTGCTGCGCATGACCTCTGCGGCCTCCCCCGTCGAGAGACCGTCCCAATACGTCAAGACGACGACCCTGCGCTCGCGCTCGTTCAGCCGCGCCATCGCCTGGAGGACGTCCCGCCGATCGAGAGTACTCGCTTCGGCGGGATTGGTCACGACATTCTTGTGGACGGCATCCAGCACGGGCTCCCGGAGCCCGCCGCGGCGCCGTCGATCGCGCAGCACGCCCTCGGCGATCCGCAGCAACCAGGTCAGTCCGCCGGGCCGCGCAGGACGCAGACGTTCCCAGGCGATCTGGAAGACCTGCGCCACGACCTCGTACACCTCGGCATCCACGTCGAGATAGCACTCGACGTGGCGGGTGACGGGCAGCCAGTAGCGGGAGAAGAGCGGGTCGAAGACGCGCCGTTTCTCCGCTTGACGCTGCTCCGACCGGGTGTTCAGAATCCCAGTCGTCCCAGCTGTTTCGGATCGCGCTGCCACTCCTTCGCGACCTTCACGTGCAGTCCGAGGAAGATCCTGGTCCCCAGGAGCTCCTCGATCCCGGCGCGTGCTCTGGCCCCGACGTCCTTGAGTCGTGAGCCCTTGCGCCCGATGATGATGGCCTTCTGGCTGTCGCGCTCCACGACGATCTGCGCGTGCACGTCAGTGAGATCGCCGCTCTCGCGCTCGGAGATGTCGTCGACGACCACGGCGATCGAATGCGGCAGTTCGTCGCGGACCCCCTCCAGGGCGGCCTCGCGGATGATCTCGGCGATGCGGTCCTCGACGGACTCGTCGGTCGTGACACCTTCGGGATACAGCGCCGGGCCCTTCGGCATCAGCAGCAGGATCTCGTCGGCGAGCACGTCGAGCTGCTCGCGTGTGAAGGCGGACAGCGGGATGACGGCCGCCCAGTCCTCGCGCAGCGCGTCGACCTCCATGAGGCGCTCCGTGATCTCGTCGCGCGTCGCGGCATCCGTCTTGGTGACGATCGCGATCTTCTGCGCCCGCGGGTACCCGTCCAGCCAGGCGGCGATGCGCCGGTCGCCAGGGCCGACCTTCTCGGTGGCCGGCACGCAGAACCCGATCACATCGACGTCGCCGAGAACCTGCTCGACCAGGTCGTTGAGGCGCTCTCCGAGAAGGGTGCGCGGCTTGTGGATCCCCGGGGTGTCCACGATCACGAGCTGGCCGTCCGGTCGGTTCAGGATGCCGCGGATCGCGCGTCGCGTGGTCTGGGGCTTCTCGCTGGTGATGGCGATCTTCTCGCCCACGAGTGCGTTGGTGAGCGTGGACTTTCCGACGTTCGGGCGTCCGACGAAGGTGGCGAAACCGCTGCGGGACGTGTCAGTCATCGTCTTCTCCTTGCTCCGATTCCTCAGCGCGCTCCACGAACACCGTCGCGATCCCGCGCCCGCGGCCTCGGGAGGCGCCGCCGGTCAGGACCAGGCCTTTCAGCACCGCCGTCGCGCCCGGCTGCGGGATCTGCCCGAGCGCCTTGCCGAGCAGACCGCCGATCGAGTCGACGTCCTCGTCTTCGAGTTCGAGGCCGAACAGATCGCCGACGTCCTCGAGAGGAAGCCGGGCGCTCACACGATACCCTCCGTCGCCGAGCGCCACGACCTCGGCGGGGCCGTGATCGTATTCGTCGGCGATCTCTCCGACCAGCTCCTCGATGAGATCCTCGAGCGTCACGAGACCCGAGATGCCGCCGTGCTCGTCGATCACGATGCACACATGCACCGCGTCGCGCTTCATCTGCTGCAGCAGCGTCTCGGCGCGCATCGACTCCGGCACGAACGTCGCCGGACGTGCGATCGGCCGCACCGGGACACCGCGCCAGGCGTTCTCGTCGCGGTAGGCGAACTGCACCAGGTCCTTCAGGTACAGCACTCCGACGACGTCGTCCGCCTCGTCGTCCACCACGGGCATGCGTGAGACGCCGCGGCGGAGGAACAGCTCCATGGCGTCGCTCGTGGTCGCCGACGCGTCCACGGCCAGCATCTCGGTGCGGGGCACCATGACCGCGCGGACGAACTGGTCGGTGAAGTCGAACACGGAGTGGATCAGGTCCCGGTCGTCCTCCTCGATGAGGTCATTGGAGGCCGCTTCGTCGACCATGCTCAGCAGCTGGTCCTCGCTCGTGAACGAGCTGCGGCCGGTCCCCGGCGTCACGCGGTTGCCGAGCACGACGAGACCCTGCGCGAGCGGGCCCAGGATGAGGCGCAGGAAGCGCACGACGGGTGCGCATGCGCGCAGCAGCCCCGGAGCGCGATGACGTCCGACAGAGCGGGGGCTCGCGCCCACGAGGACGAAGGTGATCCCCGTCATGAGGACGGCGGCCGCGAGCATCGCCCACCAGATGTTGTCGAACAGCATCATGAAGGCGACGGTCACGAGCACCGCCGCGGTCGTCTCGGCGAGGACGCGGATGAACGCGACGGCGTTGGCATGCACGTCGGGGTCGGCAGCGATCCTGCGCAGCTCGGGCGCATTGCGTCCCTCGACGCCGAGTTCCTCGAGGTCGGAGCGACTCGTCACGCCGAACGCCGCATCGATCGCGGACATGAGGCCGCCGAAGGCCACCAGCAGGACGGCGGCGATCAGCAGCAGGGTCTCGGTCATCGGGCGCGTTCGGCGCGGCCGAAACCGGCGATCAGCTCCTTCTGCAGCCCGAACATCTCACGCTCCTCATCGGGTTCCGCGTGGTCGAATCCGAGAAGGTGCAGCAGGCCGTGGGTGGTGAGCAGGATCAGCTCGTCCATCAGCGTGTGACCCGCAGCCTGCGCCTGGGTCTCCGCCACCTGCGGGCAGAGCACGATGTCGCCGAGCAGTCCGGGCGGGGTCGGCCGGTCCTCGGTGCCGGGGCGCAGCTCGTCCATCGGGAAGCTCAGGACGTCGGTGGGGCCGGGTTCATCCATCCACTGCACGTGCAGGGCTTCCATCGCTCCCTCGTCGACGAGGACGATGGCGACCTCGGCGTCCGGGCTGACGTGCAGCTGCGCGAGGTTGAAGTCGGTCAGCCTCTGCAGCACGGTCTCGTCGACGTCGATGGCGGATTCGTTGTTGATCTCGATCATGACAATCCTCGCTCGATCAGGACAATCCTCGCCTGGGCATCCGATCACGAGGACCGGGACGCATACCCGCCCGACGCTCGGCGCGGTTGGCGAACTCGTGCGCCTGGTCCCGCTCGACCTTGGCCGCGGTCCGCTGCTCGTCGTACTCGCTGTAGGCGTCGACGATGCGCCCGACCAGCGAGTGCCGTACCACGTCGTCGCTCGTGAGCCGCGAGAAGTGGATGTCGTCGATGTCCTTCAGCACCCGCGTGACCAGGCGGAGGCCGGAGGCCCCCTGCGGGAGGTCGACCTGGGTGATGTCGCCCGTGACGACCATCTTGGTCCCGAAGCCCAGGCGGGTCAGGAACATCTTCATCTGCTCCGGCGTGGTGTTCTGCGCCTCGTCGAGCACGACGAACGAGTCGTTCAGTGTGCGTCCGCGCATATAGGCCAGCGGCGCGACCTCGATCGTCCCCGTGGCCATGAGGCGCGGGACGATCTCGGGGTCCATCATCTCGTTGAGCGCGTCGTACAGCGGGCGCAGATACGGGTCGATCTTGTCGGTGAGCGTCCCGGGCAGGAATCCCAGGCGCTCCCCCGCCTCCACCGCCGGACGGGTCAGGATGATGCGGGTGACCTCCTTGCGCTGCAGCGCCTGGACGGCCTTGGCCATCGCGAGGTAGGTCTTGCCGGTGCCGGCGGGGCCGATTCCGAACACGATCGTGTTCTCCTCGATCGCGTCGACGTACTCCTTCTGGCCGAGCGTCTTGGGGCGGATCACCTTGCCGCGAGTGGACAGGATGGCCTCGCCGAGGACCTCGCTCGGGCGCGGACCGCCCTCCTGGCGCAGCATCCGCGCCGAGCTGGTGACGTCGCTGGGCGCGAGATCGTGACCTTCTCTGGTCATCGTGAGCAGTTCCTCCACGAGGGTCTTGGCCGCGGCGACGCGCGCAGGGTCGCCGGACAGGGTGATCTCATTTCCGCGCACGAGCACCTGCACGTCCGGATGCTCCTTCTCGAGCATCCGGAGCAGACGGTCCTGCGGACCGAGCAGCTGCACCATGGCGACGCCGTCCGCGTAGATGCGCTCGGTGGCGCCGGTGTGATCGTCAGAGGCCAACGAGGTCGCCCTCTTCGAGATCGCCGAGCACATGAGCGTGCACGTGGAAGACGGACTGGCCTGCGCGGGCGCCGTTGTTGAAGATCAGTCGGTATTCGCCATCGGAGTGCTCGTCGGCGAGCCGCTTCGCCACAGCGACCATCTCGGCCAGCAGCCCAGGGTCCCCAGCCGCGAGTTCGGTCACGTCGCGGTACTGCTCGGTCTTGGGGATCACCAGGGCGTGCAGCGGCGCCTGCGGATTGATGTCGCGGATCGCGAACACCCGCTCGGTGTCGAGCAGGATCTCGCCGGGGATGTCCCCGGTGAGAATGCGCGTGAAGATCGAGGGCGACGTCATGTCTCCAGTCTATCCACGGTGCCGTCTCGGGGTCGGCGACCCTGTCGCCGGCTACCAGCGCCCGAGCGCGGCCGACAGGACGGCGATGGCCGCAGGACCTGCGGTCGAGGTGCGCAGCACGGTGTCGCCGAGACGCACGCGCTCGGCTCCGGCTTCGTCGAGCCGTTCGAGCTCCTCGGCGGCGATCCCGCCCTCCGGCCCGACGACCAGCACGAGATCGCGCCCGTCGGGCTCCACGGCCGACAACCGGCGCTCCGCAGCCGGATCGAGCACGAGCACCCGCTGGTCCTGCGCGCGCCGGGTCAACTGAGCCGTGGAGGTCACCGCGGCGACGTCGGGGATCCATGCCCGGTGCGCCTGCTTCGCCGCCTCGCGCACGATCGACGCCCAGCGCTCTCGGCCTTTGACGGCCTTCTGCCCCTCCCAGCGGGAGACGCTGCGCGCCGCCTGCCAGGGGACGATCTCGTCGACACCGAGTTCGCACGACGCCTGCACGGCCAGTTCGTCGCGGTCGCCCTTCGCCAGAGCCTGCACCAGGACCAGGCGAGGCGCGGGTGCATCGACGACATCACGCCGCCTCACTTCGACGTCCACCCGCGTCGCCGCGACATCGACGGCCCTGCCCTCGAGCCAGACACCCGCCCCGTCGCCGATCGTGATCGTCTCGCCGACGCGGACGCGCCGCACCACCGCGGCGTGCTTCGCCTCAGCACCGGTGAGCGAGACGACATCCCCCGCGACGGCGTCCGTCGCGGACTCGACGACGAAGTGCAGCGCCATCGGTCAGTGCCCGCGGAAGCGGTCGCGCAGCTTCGAGAACAGTCCCTGCTGGAACTGCGCCAGTTGCGGCGCCGGCGCCTTGGCCTTCTTGGCGAAGTCCTCGATCAGTCGACGCTGGGCGGAATCGAGCTTAGTCGGCGTCAGCACCTGCACGCCGACCCGGAGGTCTCCGCGCTGCGTGCCCCGCAGCGGGGTGATCCCGCGACCCTTGATCGTCAGGACGTCCCCGGACTGCACACCAGGGCGGATCTCCAGCTCGACCGGACCGTCGAGGCCCTCGATGGTCGTCTCCGTGCCGAGAATCGCGTCGGTCATCGCGACCTCGAGCGTCGCCAGCAGGTCGTCGCCCTCCCGGCTGAACGTGGGATGGGTGGCGACGGTGACCTCGACGTACAGGTCGCCGTTCGGACCGCCCGCGCGGCCGACCTCGCCCGAGCCGGGAAGCTGCAGCCGCAGCCCCGTCTCGACACCGGCCGGGATGTCGAGCGACACGGTGCGACGCGAGCGCACACGGCCCTGACCCGCGCACGTCGCGCACGGGTACGGGATCGTCGTGCCGTACCCCTCGCACGTGCCGCAGGGCTGCGAGGTGACGACGTTGCCGAGCAGGCTGCGCACCTGGCGCTGCACATGCCCGGTTCCGCCGCAGATGTCGCAGGTGACGGGAGACGTGCCCTCCTGGCAGCACGAGCCCTGGCACGTCTCGCACAGCACCGCGGTGTCGACCTCGATGTCCCGGTGGACGCCGAAGACGACATCGCCGAGATCGAGCGTCACGCGCACGAGTGCGTCCTGTCCGCGCTCGCGGCGCGACCGCGGGCGGGCGCCGCGCCCGCCGCCCGCGGCGCCGAAGAACGTCTCGAAGATGTCGCCGAAGCCGCCGAACCCGCCGCCGAAACCGCCGTTCTCGTCGCCGCCCATGTCATAGCGTCGACGCGAATCCTCGTCGCTGAGCACGTCATAGGCGTGCGTCACGAGCTTGAAGCGCTCAGCCGCGTCCTCACCAGGATTCACATCCGGGTGCAGCTGACGCGCCAGGCGCCGATAGGCCTTCTTGATCTCATCCTGGGACGCGTCTCGCGCCACCCCGAGGACCTCGTAGTGGTCCGCCACAGTCACCTCTCGTCTTCGTCCAGCAGCCGGGACAGGTAGCGGGCCACCGCCCGCGCCGCCGCCAGATTGCTCGGGTAGTCCATCCGGGTGGGGCCCATCACGCCGACCCGCGCCATGCCGCCCGGGGCGGCGTAGTTGCTCGCGACGATCGACGCCTCACCCAGCCCGAACGGCTCGTTCTCGGTGCCGATGCTGGCCGCCAGGCCCTGCTCGTCGGTCACCATCTCACTCATCAGCCGCAGCAGCGTCACCTGCTCCTCGATGGCCTCGAGAAGCGGATGGATGCTGCCGCGGAAGTCCTGCTCCCGCCGCGCCAGGGTCGCGGCTCCGGCCATGACGAGCTTCTCCTGACGGAACTCGTCCAGCTCCTCCGCGATGGCGCCCGCCAGAACGCGCTGCGCGACGTCCGAGCGCCCGGATCTGCCGGGTTCCGCGAGGGCTCCGACGAGCTCCCGCGCTTCGCTCACGGCGCGCCCCGTGATCGTCGCGGACAGCCGCGCGCGCAGCACCGCGACGTCGGCCTCGTCGAGATCCACCGGCAGCACCGCGATCCGCTGCGACACGCCTCCCGCGTCCGTGACGAGCACGACGAGCAGCCGGTTGGGTGCGAGGGCCACGAGCTCGAGATGCGTGAGGTGGGCGCGCGCGAAGGAGGGATACTGCGCGAGGGCGACCTGGCCGGTGAGCTGCGTGAGCACGCGGACCGTGCGCGCCATGAGGTCGTCGAGGTCGGCAGGGTCGGCGAGGAAGGTCTCGATCGCGCTGCGCTGCGCGGTCGAGAGCGGACGCAGCTGCGCCAGGTGATTGACGAAGACCCGGTAGCCCTTGTCCGTGGGCACGCGACCGGACGAGGTGTGCGGAGCTGTGATGAGCTCCTCGTCCTCGAGCAGCGCCATGTCGTTGCGGATCGTCGCGGCGGAGACCCCGAACGAGTAGCGGTCCACGATCGACTTGCTGCCGACGGGCTCGTGGGTCGCGACGTAGTCCTGCACGATGGCTCGCAGGACCTGGAGTCCGCGCTCGGTGACCATGTCCGCTCTCCCTCCCGCTGGCACTCGATGCTTCCGAGTGCCAATTCTACCCGCCGACGGGCTCCGCGCGTCCACGGCGCGCGTGAGGCGCCCCCGTACGATGAGGGAGCATGGGCCAGGAACCGCGCGTCTCGATCTCCACCGGCGTCCTGCGGGGCACGACCGCGGACGGCATCCGGCGCTTCCTCGGCATCCCCTACGCGGCACCGCCGTTCGGGGAGAACCGGTTCCGCAAGCCGCAGCCGCCGGCTCCGTGGGACGGTGTGCGCGACGCGACGGCGTTCGGTCCGACGGCGCCCCAGCTCCCCTATCCGGGCGCGATCGGCGAGCTCCTCGGTTCGGTCCGCATCCCCGGCGAGGACATCCTCACCGTCAACGTGTGGGCGCCGGAGGGCGCCGACGGCGCGCCCGTCGTGCTGTGGATCCACGGCGGCGCCCTGGAGCGCGGGACCGCCGCCCTGCCGGCTTACGACGGCACGTCCTTCGCGCGGGCCGGGATCGTCTTCGCGTCCATCGGCTACCGCCTGGGGTCCGAGGGGTTCTCGGTACTGGACGGCGCCCCGCGCAATCTCGGCCTTCGCGACGCGGCCGCAGGGCTGGAATGGGTGCACCGCGAGATCCCCGCGTTCGGCGGCGACCCGCACCGGATCACCGTGATGGGCGAATCCGCGGGAGGCGGCCTCACCGCCGCCCTGCTCGCGAGAGACGACTCCCGCGCGCTGATCGCCCGCGCCATCATCCAGTCCGGTCCTCTCGAGGCGCAGCCGGAGGCGAAGGCCGCCCGCGTCACGACGCAGCTCGCGAAGCGCCTGGACGTGCCCGCTGAACGCAGCGCGTTCGCCGCACTCCCTCCGGACGAGCTGCTTCAGGCGCGGAGGGCCCAGGCCACCGGAAGCTCGCCCCTGGGCGGAGCTCCGGGATTTCAGCTCGCGATCGACCCGGATTCCCTTCCGCGATCGCCGCACGAGGCGCTGCGCTCCCTCACGACGCCGCTGCTGATCGGCACCAACACCGACGAGTACCGGCTCTGGTTCCCGCCCGAAGCGCTGGCGGGGATCAGCCGCGCGAAACTGTTCGCCGCGCGCCTCGCGCTGCGCATCCCCGGTCGCGCGGAGCGCGCGTACCGCGCGGCCTGGCCCGGTGCCGGCACGGGCGAGATCTTCGGCCAGCTCGCCACCGACGTCATGCTGCGCGCCCCGGCCACACGGGTCGCAGCGGACAAGCCCTCTCCGACCTTCGTCTACGAGTTCGCGTGGCAGAGCCCGGTCCGCGACCTGCGCGCCGCGCACGCGCTCGAGCTCGGCTTCGTGTTCGACACGCTGGCGGATGCCGAGTCGCAGCGCCTCGCGGGACCGGATGCTCCGCAGCTGCTCGCCGAGAGGATGAACGCCGACTGGGTGCGGTTCATCTCCACCGGGGACCCCGGATGGCCCGCCTTCGACGCGCGGCGCATCACGCGGGTGTACGACGAGCAGGTGGAGGATCTGCCGCAGCGCCGGACGAGGGGATTGGATCTGCTCCCCTGACGATCGGCCCCCGGCGGCGCTCAGTCGGTCAGTGCGCGCACCACGGCATCCGCCAGCAATCGACCCTGCAGGGTCAGCTGCACGCGGCCCCGGATCGCCGCGGCTGGCTCCACGAGCCCGTCGGCGATGAGCTCGGCGACACGCGTGCGATTCGCTTCGGGCAGGTCGTCCACCGGGATGCCTTCACGGATGCGGCTGAGCAGCAGCACGCGCTCCAGCATCCGCGACGACTCGTCCGGACGCTCCGTGCCCGCCGCCGGCGACTCCGCGGCGGCGAGCCGCTGCGCATACGCCGCCGGATGCTTGACGTTCCACCACCGCAGGCCCGCGATGTGACTGTGCGCCCCTGGACCGAAGCCCCACCAGTCCGTTCCGCGCCAGTAGGCCAGGTTGTGCCGCGACCGCTGGTCCGCCGTGCGCGACCAGTTGCTCACCTCGTACCAGTCGAAGCCGGCATCGGCGAGGCGGGTGTCCGCGAGCTCGTACATGTCCGCCTGAAGATCGTCCGACGGCGCGGGGACCTCGCCTCGACGGATCTGCCTCGCCAGCTTCGTGCCGTCCTCGATGATGAGCGCGTAGGCGGAGACGTGGTCGGGATCCAGCGCGAGCGCCGCGTCCAGAGACGCCTCCCAGTCGGCCAGCGACTCCCCCGGCGCGCCGTAGATGAGATCGACGCTGACCGCGAGCCCGGCGTCGCGAGCGGCCGAGACCGCCGTGCGCACGTTGTCCGGATCGTGCGTGCGGTCAAGGGCTGCCAGCACATGCGGCACGGCGGACTGCATGCCGATGGACAGCCGCGTGATGCCTGCCGAGGCGAGCGTGCGCGCCACCTCCGGAGTGACCGTGTCGGGATTCGCCTCGACCGTCACCTCGGCACCGTCCCGCAGGCCGAAGGCCTCAGTGGCGGCGCCGAGCATGCGCGCCAGATCGCCGGCCGGAAGCAGCGTCGGCGTCCCGCCGCCGAAGAACACGGTGTCCATCGGACGCAGCGCTCCGGCATCCGAGAGCACGCGGCGGGCGAGGTCGATCTCGCCGATCAGCGTGGCCGCGTAGTCCTCCTGCTTCGCACCCCGCAGCTCCCCGGACGTGTAGGTGTTGAAGTCGCAGTAGCCGCAGCGCACCCGGCAGAACGGGATGTGCAGGTACGCCGAGAACGGGACGGACGGATCGATCGGCAGGTCCGCGGGCAGGCGCCCGTCCACCGGGGCGGGATCCCCGATCGGAAGCGGTCCGGCCATCAGAGCGGCGTCGCGTACAGCGGCGAGATCGCGCGCAGGTAGCGGGCGAACAGCTCGCGACGGCGCCGCTTGACCAGCGCGGGCAGCGTCCGGTACAGGACGGCGTTCGGGGCGTCGAACGCCCGCACCGTGAACCACACCTCGTCGTTGTCCTCGCGCCACTCGATGTCGAACGACTCTTCGCCGCTGACGACCGAGCCGCCGACCGTCCCGAGCACGAAGCCGATCCGACGCGCCTCTTCGGTGACGGAGATGACGCGCAGTTCGGCATCTGCGCGCATGCCCCCGACGCGACCGCGCAGATGAAGGGTCATGCCCGCCCCCGCGTACGGCAGCCCCTCGGAGTCGAAGCGCTGCTCGACCTCGCGCTTGCTGGGCGCGATCGCGTTGCCCTCGGCATCGAAGCTGACCCCGGCATACGACGGACCCGATGCGGGGCGCACATCCTCGACCGAGAGGCCTGCGGCGCGCTGGGCAGTCCAGGAGAGCAGGGAGTCGCCCGCTGTGCGGAAACGCTCCGCCCCGCTGCCGATGCGCCAGGCGTCCTCAGCCGGGATGCTGCGCTCCGGCGGATACTGCATGAGGTCGGGCGCGTGCGTCGCCCCCACGGCCGCATAGTCCACCGTGTCGTCTCGGAAGGTACCGCGCCGCATGGGGTCCAGCCTACCCATCCTGCCTGAGAGGGCCCTGGCGACCCACGCAGTCGCGGACGATCCGGATGTACCGGCGGTGCGTCGCGAGCTGCAGCATCCGCAGGGCGGGCGTCAGCATCCACCAGATCGCTGTCGCAGGACGGGACAGCGATCGGGCGATGAAGAGGCCGTCCTCTCCGAGGCGGAAGGACTCCTCGCCGTGCAGCGGGTGCCCTGGTCTCGTCTCATAGCCGAATCCGGTCGGATCCGCCCAGACGATGCGGATCGGCTCGACGAAGCGGATGCCGAGGATCCGCGTCGCGAGGGTACCCTCTACCCCCGGTTCCGGCGCGCCGGAAGGCGTCTCGAAGCCCGCGCGGCGTTTGAACTCCCACCCGCCGATGAGGTCGAGGACTCTCGCTCGCGCCGAGACCGGAACGCGCACGGAGCGCTCCTCGACGCGGTACCCGGACGGCGCAGCAGGAACGGATTCCCGGGTGATGCCTCGCGAGTACGGCGGGTGCGGCATCCGCTACTTCTTGTCCTTGCCCTCGACGTCCCCGCTCAGGGCGGCGATGAACGCCTCCTGCGGGACCTCGACGCGGCCGACCATCTTCATGCGCTTCTTGCCCTCCTTCTGCTTCTCGAGCAGCTTGCGCTTGCGCGTGATGTCACCGCCGTAGCACTTGGCGAGCACGTCCTTGCGGATCGCGCGGATGGTCTCGCGCGCGATGATGCGCGCCCCGATCGCGGCCTGGATCGGCACCTCGAACTGCTGACGCGGGATGAGCTTGCGCAGCCGCTCGGCCATCATCGTGCCGTAGGCGTACGCCTTGTCGCGGTGCACGATCGAGCTGAACGCGTCGACCTTCTCGCCCTGCAGGAGGATGTCGACCTTCACGAGGTCCGCCTCCTGCTGGCCAGACGGCTCGTAGTCCAGCGAGGCATAGCCCTGCGTCTTCGACTTCAGCTGGTCGAAGAAGTCGAAGACGATCTCACCGAGCGGCATGTTGTAGCGCAGCTCGACGCGCTCCTCGGAGAAGTACTCCATCCCGAGCAGCGACCCGCGGCGGGACTGGCAGAGCTCCATCACGGTGCCGACGTAGTCCTTCGGCAGCAGAATCGCGGCCTTCACCATCGGCTCCGAGACCGAGCCGATGCGCCCGTCCGGGTATTCGCTCGGGTTGGTCACGATGACGGTCTCGCCGGTGTCGCTGGTGAGCACCTCGTAGATGACGCTGGGCGCAGTCGTGATCAGGTCGAGGCCGAACTCCCGCGAGAGCCGCTCGGTGATGATCTCCAGGTGCAGCAGCCCGAGGAATCCGCAGCGGAAGCCGAAGCCGAGGGCGACGGAGGTCTCCGGCTCGTACTGCAGCGAGGCATCCGACAGCTTCAGTTTGTCCAGCGCCTCGCGCAGTTCCGCGTAATCGCTGCCGTCGATCGGATAGATGCCCGAGAACACCATGGGCTTCGGGTCCGTGTAGCCGGCGAGCGGTTCGGACGCCGGCTTGCGCGCCGTCGTGACCGTGTCGCCGACCTTGGACTGGCGGACGTCCTTCACCCCGGTGATGAGATAGCCCACTTCGCCGACGCCGAGCCCCTTGGACGGGATCGGCTCGGGGCTGGATACGCCGATCTCCAGCAGCTCGTGATGCGCGCCCGTCGACATCATCTGGATCCGCTCACGCGGGCTCAGCTTGCCGTCGACCATCCGGACGTACGTGACGACGCCGCGGTAGGCGTCGTAGACCGAGTCGAAGATCATGGCCCTGGCGGGGGCCTCGGCATCCCCGACCGGAGCGGGGATCTCCTGCACGAGCCGGTCGAGCAGGTCCTCGACGCCCGCACCCGTCTTGCCGGAGACCCGCAGCACGTCGTCCGGGTCTCCGCCGATCAGTGAGGCGAGCTCCTTCGCGTACTTGTCGGGGTCGGCGGCGGGAAGGTCGATCTTGTTCAGGACCGGGATGATGTGGAGGTCGTTCTCCAGCGCCAGGTACAGATTGGCGAGCGTCTGCGCCTCGATGCCCTGCGCGGCGTCGACGAGCAGGATCGCCCCCTCGCAGGCGGCCAGCGACCGGGACACCTCATAGGTGAAGTCCACGTGGCCGGGGGTGTCGATCATGTTCAGCGCGAAGGTCTCCGACCCCAGCTGCCACGGCATCCGCACGGCCTGGCTCTTGATCGTGATGCCGCGCTCGCGCTCGATGTCCATGCGGTCCAGGTACTGGGCGCGCATGTCGCGCTCGGCGACGACTCCGGTGATCTGGAGCATCCGGTCGGCGAGCGTCGACTTGCCGTGATCGATGTGGGCGATGATGCAGAAGTTCCGGATCTGCGCGGGCGGCGTCGCGGCAGGCGAGAGCGGAGTGAGAGCGCGTGGTGACATGTCTCGACGATTCTACGGTCAGGAGCCCCTAATCCCCGATTCCCCGAAACCAGTGATAGTCTCGCGAAGTTGCCCTGTTCGTCTCAGTGACACTGAGTCCCACGGGCGATACGACTCCGTAACAGACCTCGTGGCGGTGTTGCATCGCGCAAGACTGCGGATGGTGCTTGAATATCATCCCGACCCAGCGTTGCGTCGGAAGATCCCGCGCGCGGCTGTAATAGAGAAAGACTCGACACCTTGATCAAGTATCTCCTGCGCCGAATCCTGGGCTGGCTGCTCATGATCGTGGTCGCGACCAACCTGACCTATTTCCTGGCCTGGGCGTACCTCGATCCGCGAAGCAACTACGTCGGGCGGCGTCCACCGGCGACGGAGGAGCAGATCTACAACTCGCTCTATCCGCGCAACCTCAGCGACGAGATGCCGCTGTACGAGCGCTGGTGGAACTGGTTCTCGGGCATCATCTTCCGCTGGGACTGGGGCGAGAGCCCGGTCGGGCAGTCCGTCAACGGTCAGCTGTCCTACCGCGTCTGGGTCAGCGGGCAGCTCGTGCTCGGCGCGATCCTCATCATGACGATCCTGGGCATCGCCCTCGGCGTCTACACCGCGTCCCGCCAGTACAAGCTCGCCGACCGAATCGGACAGGCGACCTCGATCATCACCCTGAACATCCCCGTCGTCGTCGCGGCGCTCGCTCTCGTGCTGCTGGCGATCAGCTTCAACCGCTGGGTCGGCACGACGGTGTTCTACGTCACCGGCTCCTCATCATCGGGGGTGACCGGGTTCTTCCCGGTGATCATAGACAGCTTGCAACACATGATCCTGCCGGTCACGGCGCTCGTGATCACCGGCTACGCCTCGATCCACTTCCTGCAGCGCTCCCTTCTGCTCGACAACATCAAGGCCGACTACGTCCGCACCGCGCGCGCCAAGGGCCTCACGAAGGCGCAGGCCGTCCGCAAGCACGCGCTGCGCACCTCGCTGATCCCCGTGACCACGCAGGTCGCGTTCATGATCCCCGCGGCATTCACCGGCGCGATCCTGACGGAGTCGATCTTCGCGTGGAAGGGCATGGGGCAGTACTTCATGCAGACGCTGTCCACCAACGACATCCACGGCACCGTGGCGATCGCCGCCTTCGGAGCCCTGATGACGGCCATCGGCGCCATGCTCGCCGACATCGCCGTCGTGATCCTCGATCCTCGAGTGCGGGTGAGCTGACATGACCACGGAGATCATCAACGACACGGTCGAAGAGACGACCACCCGCCGGACGCCGCGCAAGCGGATGTCCAAGATGGAGCTCTACACCAAGCGGTTCCTGCGCAACAAGCCCGCGGTCGGCGGCATCATCGTGTTCGCCGTCCTGGTGGTGTTCGCGATCGTCGGGCCCCTCATCGCGCAGTGGGACCACATCGAGAGCGACTTCCTCAACATCACCACCCCGCCGTCCTCCGAGCACTGGTTCGGCACGAACGGCGCGGGCAACGACACGTTCGCCCAGGTCGCGGTCGGCCTGCAGCGCTCGCTCATGATCGCGCTCACGGTGTCGATCGGGACGGTCGTGCTGTCCGCGGTCGTCGGCGCGGCGGCGGCGTACTTCGGCGGTTTCGTCGAGCGGGCCACCCTGCTGGTCATCCACTTCCTCATGGTGGTGCCGACGTTCCTCCTGCTGGCGATGATCTCCAACAGCGCCGGCGGCGACTGGCGGGTCATCTCGGTCATCATGATCCTCACGGGCTGGTTCTTCCCGGCCCGCGTGATCTGGACGCTGTCGCTCTCCCTGCGCGAGCGGGAGTACATCCACGCCGCGCGGTACGCCGGCATCGGCGGAATGAAGATCGTGCTGCGGCACATGCTGCCCAACATCGGCTCGCTGCTCGTGGTGAACTTCACCCTCGGCCTCGTGACCGCGGTCATGACCGAGACCGGCCTGTCGTTCCTCGGCTTCGGCGTGAAGGCGCCGGACGTGTCGCTGGGATCGCTGATCGGCTCCGGCGCGGGCACGATCACGAGCGCCCCCTGGCTGTTCTACTTCCCCGCCGCGGCCCTGACGCTGCTGACCGTCTCGATGGCGCTCATCGCCGATGGTCTGCGCGACGCCCTCGATCCCACCTCGGCGGCAGGAGGCCGCGCATGAGCACTGTTCTCTCCGTCCGCGACCTCACCGTCAGCTTCCCCTCCGAGGCGGGGCGCGTCGACGCCGTCCGCGGCGTCTCCTTCGACCTCGAAGCGGGAAAGACCCTCAGCATCGTCGGCGAGTCCGGCTCCGGGAAGTCCGTCACGTCGCTCGCGATCATGGGCCTGCTCGACGAGAACGCCCGCGTCGGCGGCTCGATCATCTTCGACGGCCAGGAGCTGATCGGCCAGAGCGACAAGCAGCTGTCCGCGATCCGCGGCAACGGCCTGTCCATGGTCTTCCAGGATCCCCTTACCTCGCTCACGCCGGTGTTCACGATCGGCGATCAGCTGATCGAGGCGCTCACGGTTCACCGCAACCTGTCGAAGAAGGAGGCGTGGGACCGCTCGCTCGAGCTGCTGCGCCTGGTGGGCATCACGCAGCCCGAGAAGCGCATGAAGGCCTTCCCCCACGAGTTCTCCGGCGGAATGCGTCAGCGCGTCGTCATCGCCATCGCGATGGCGAACAACCCGAAGCTGATCATCGCGGACGAGCCGACCACGGCGCTCGACGTCACGATCCAGGCGCAGATCCTGGACCTGATCGGCAAGGCACAGCAGGAGACGGGCGCTGCCGTCATCATGATCACCCATGACATGGGAGTCGTCGCCCGCACGGCCGACGACGTCATGGTCATGTACGCCGGCAAGCCGGTCGAGCACGCTCCGGTGGGTGAGCTGTTCCATCGCACGCGGATGCCGTACTCCATCGGCCTGCTCGGCGCGATCCCCCGGGTCGACAAGGCCGAGAAGGAGCCGCTGACCCCGATCAAGGGCAATCCCCCGCTCCTGATCAACCTGCCGGACGCCTGCCCGTTCGCCGACCGCTGCCCCATCGCGATCGACGCGTGCCGCGACGGCGAACCCCCGCTGCTCGACGTGTCCGCCGAGCCCGGCGTCCGTCACCAGGCCGCGTGCATCCGCGCGCACGAGATCGACGACGACGGGATGCTGGGCGGCCTGCCCGTCTACCCGGTGCGCGAGATCCCCGAGAGCGACCTGACCCGCACTCCGCGCGAGCAGCGCCCGATCACGCTCGACGTGAAGAACATGACCAAGACCTTCCCGCTCATGAAGGGCGCGCTCTTCAAGCGCAAGGTCGGCGAGGTCCACGCGGTCAAGGGCATCAGCTTCGACGTCCGCGAGGGCGAGACGATGGCGATCGTCGGCGAATCCGGCAGCGGCAAGACGACGACCCTGCTGCAGATCATGGATCTGATCAAGCAGCAGGACGGCGACATCGTGATCAACGGCACGAGCGTCAACGACATCACGAGCCGCAAGATCGAGCGCCGCGTCCGACGCGACATCCAGATCGTCTTCCAGGACCCGATGGGCGCCCTGGACCCGCGCATGACGGTGGCGGACGTGATCGCCGAGCCGTTGCTCGCGATCGGGACGCCCAAGGACGAGGCGCACGCCCGCGTGGACGAGCTGATGGACCTCGTCGGTCTCGACCCCACGCACAGCGACCGCTTCCCGCAGGCCTTCTCCGGCGGTCAGCGGCAGCGCATCGGCATCGCCCGCGCGCTGTCGACCAACCCGAAGATCGTGGTGCTCGACGAGCCGGTGTCGGCCCTGGACGTCTCGATCCAGGCCGGTGTGATCAACCTGCTCGACGATCTGAAGGTGAAGCTCGGGCTGTCGTACCTGTTCGTCGCCCACGACCTGTCGGTCGTCCGCCACATCGCCGACCGTGTCGCGGTGATGTACCTCGGCGACTTCGTCGAGCACGGGGACGTCGACGAGGTGTTCGACAACCCTCAGCACCCCTACACGAAGGCCCTGCTGTCGGCCATCCCGGTGCCGGATCCGGACATCGAGCGCACGCGTCAGAGGCTCGTATTCAACCCGGAGACGATGCAGACCGAGGCCGCCACGGTCTGAGTCCGGAACGCGTTTTCCTCCATCGGACGGTGCCCGATTGTTACCAGCCGGTAACGGTCGGTCACCGTCCGATAACAGTTAGGCGGGATTCACTTTCGCGGCGCCCCTTTTGTGCGACCGGCGAACTATTCTCGCCTTTATGACACGCCGAAAGGCGAAAGGAGCACCATGAAGCAGCACAAGCTGATGGGGGCGATCGCGTTCAGCGGAGCCCTCGCACTCGCATTGGCCGGGTGTGCGTCCGACTCCGGCAACAACGGCGGAGAAGGCGAAGGCGACGGAGCCAGCACCGTCACGGGCGCGGACTACAACCCCCAGCCCCGCGAGAACCTGCAGGAGGGTGGCGAGGTCATCTTCCCGATCAGCGACATCCCCACGCAGCTGAACGCGTTCCACGGCGACGGCTCGTCGAACACCGCGCGCATCGCGGCCTGGTACATGCCGCAGGTCATGCTGCAGGACGTCGACGGTACGCCGTACAAGAACGACGCCTACCTCGACGAGTGGAAGATCGAGGAGGTCGACGGCAACACGCAGATCACCTTCACGTTCACGGAAGAGGCGCACTGGAACGACGGCACCGACATGGACTGGAAGTCCATCGAGGCCACGTGGCTCGCCAACCGCTCCTACGACGAGGGCTTCACCCCGAACGCGACCGACGGATACAAGTCCATCACCTCGGTCGAGCAGGGCGACACCCCGAAGACCGCCATCGTGACGTTCGACGGCATCTTCGCGTGGCCCGAGATGCCGTTCCTCACCGGAATCGTGCACCCGGCGCTGGCGGACCCGGCCGTCTTCAACGAGGCGTTCATCGACAACCTGAACCCGCAGTACGGTGCCGGTCCCTACACGGTCACCGACTTCGACCTCAACGGCGGCGAGGTCACTCTCGAGCCGAACCCGGAGTGGTGGGGCAACGCGCCGCTGCTCGACAAGGTGACGTGGCGTCAGCTCGACACCACGGCCGCGATCAACGCCTTCAAGAACGGTGAGATCGACCAGGTCGAGACCCAGAGCGCCGACTCGCTCGCGCAGGTCGCCGACATGGAGGGCGTCGTCACGTACCGCGCGCAGTCGACCGCGACCGCGCTGCTCGAGGTCGACTCCGAGAAGCCCAACCTCTCGGACGTCAAGGTCCGCGAGGCGCTGTTCACCGCGCTGAACCGCGAGCAGGTCAAGGAGGTCGTCTGGAACGGCCTCGACTACACCGAGGAGCCCGCAGGCTCGCTCACTCTGTTCTCGTTCCAGCCCGGCTACGTGGACGCTCTCGCTGAGACCGGCCGTGAGGACGGCAACGTCGAGAAGGCCAAGGAGCTGCTCGACGAGGCCGGCTGGGTCGAGGGCGAGGACGGCGTGCGCGAGAAGGACGGCGAGAAGCTCACCGTCGTCTTCCCTGTGCACGGCGACAGCGCCACGGTCGAGAACCGCGGCAAGGTCATCCAGCAGCAGCTCAACGAGGTCGGCTTCGACGTCCAGCTGGAGATCCGCCCGTCGGCCGACTTCTCGGACGACTACACCTCGAAGAACTGGGACATGATGTTCCTGGCCTTCACCTCCTCCGACCCGTTCGGTGCGGCCTGGTTCTGCCAGCTGTACTGCTCGGACAGCGGTCTGAACCTGTCGGGCACCGGCACCCCGGAGATGGATGAGCGCATCCACTCCGAGGTCGAGTCGCTGCCGACGGCCGAGGAGCAGACGGCTGCCGCGATGGAGCTCGAGACCGAGATCTTCCAGTCGTGGGGCATCATCCCGATGTACAACGGTCCGTTCATCGTGACCGCCAAGGAGGGTCTGGCCAACCTGACCCCCGAGAGCTACGTCGGCCTCGACCTGTTCGGCGTGCTGCCGGTCGAGAACGTGGGCTGGGAGAAGTAAGCACTTCTTCTGCACCTGTGAGAGCGGGGTCGGTGGTTCGCCACCGGCCCCGCTTCCGCTTTTCCGCGAGGGCGTGCCTATGCTGGCACCGTGAAGCCCCGCGTCGTCCTCGTCCACGGCATCCGCACGTCGCGCACGATGTGGCGCGGGCAGCTCGCGCACCTCGCCTCCCGCCGGGTCGAGGCCGAGGCCGTGGATCTGCCCGGGCACGGAACGCGCATCGACGAGCCGTTCACGCTGACCGAGGCCTTCGCCACGATCGACCGCGCTGTGCGGACGGCCGCCGCGGACGCGCCCGTCCTGCTGGTCGGGCACTCGATGGGCGGGCTGCTCTCGGTCGCGTACGCCGGCCAGGAGGATCCTCCGCCCGTGGCAGGTTTCATCGGCGCCTCCTGCACCGCGCTCCCCCGCGGCGCCGCCCTCGCGACCTACCGGTTCCTCGCCCAGCGCTTCGACGCGCTTCCCGATCGCGGCCTGTGGCTGAGCGGACGAGTGCTCGCGGCGACCCTGCCGCTGGACACGCGTGCGGATTTCGAGGCCGGCGGCTATGCGCTGGACGCGCAGGACATCGCCCTGGGCAGCCTCTCAGCGCTGGATCTCGCCGCGGCGCTCCCCCGCATCCGCATCCCGCTGTGGTGGATCAACGGTCAGTTCGATCAGCTGCGGGTGCACGAGCGGCTGTTCCAGCGCCTGACGCCGCAGTCCGAGCTCGTCGTCGTGCCGCGGACCTCGCACCTCGTGACCGCGATGCGTCCGCGCGTGTTCAACGCGCTGCTGGACCTGGCGACAGCGACGCTCGAACGGGACGCGCAGCCGGCGTCAGGACCGACCCGATGACCGACAGGATGCCGGCGACGAGGAACAGCAGCCAGAACGCTCCGACGAGGGCGACGAGCCCCGCGCCGATCAGCGGCCCCAGCAGCTGACCGAGGTTCGCGGACACGTTCACCATACCGAGATCGCGTGCGCTGTCGCGATCGTCCGGCAGCAGGTCGGTGGCCAGCGCCAGACTGACGGCCATGTACGCGCCGTAGCCGACGCCCATGAAGGCCGCCGCGACCGCGGTGCCGACCAGGGTCGGCATGATCAGGATCAGCGCTGCCGACAGCGCCTGCACGAGTCCCGCGACGACGACGATCACTCGTCGCCGACCCGTGCGGTCGGAGATCGCGCCGGCGACGAGGGAGGCCGCCACGACGAAGACCGTGTAGACGACGATCAGCAGCAGCAGCTCGTCTTCCGCGGTCTCGGAGGGAGAGCCGATGCCGTACAACAGGAAGAACAGCAGAAGCGCCGTTCCGAGGGCGTTGCCGATGTTCACCATCAGGCGCCCGATCAGCAGCAGCGAGAAGTCGCGTCGGCGCAGCACGCCCCAGCGGTCCCTCCCCGCGGCGCGCGTCGCGGCGGCGTCCGCCAGGGCAGACCGGGAGGCGGGCGGGTCCGGCAGCAGGACGGCCGCCGCGATGCCGACGACGAGGATGAAGCTGGCGAGCACGAGGTAGCTCTCGGCGATGCCGAGACCGAGCAGCACGACGGCGCCGACGCCGACGACGATGCCGACCGCCTGCGCCGAGCTGACGACGGCCGAGGCGGTCCCCCGCTGCTGCTCGACCTGGTCGGCGATCAGCGCCGTCAACGCGGCCGACACCACGGCGATGCCGACGGACACGCCGATCCACGCCGCACCGACCGCCGGCGGCCCGTCTGCGGCCCCGGCGAGGACGAGGGATCCCGCGGTCAGGACTGATCCCCCGATCGTCCACGGGCGACGCCGGCCCCAACGTGAGGACGTGCGATCGGACAGCATCCCGGCCACGGGCCCGGCGATCACACCGGCGAGACCGCCGACCGAGAGGATGAGGCCCGACCAGACGACGCCGCCGATCCAGTCCCGGCTTCCGCCCGGCGTGTCGAGCTGCAGCGGAAGCAGCAGCTGCACCGGAGTCAGCTGGACCGTCCACACGGCCAGCCACGCGAGCGCGAACATCGTGAGCCAGCGGCCGCCGACGCGTGGGCCCCGGCCGGATGAGGCGTCCGTCATCGGCGGCTCCTTCGGGTCGATAGCGCTCAGCATGCCCTATCCGGCGCGTCCAGCACCAGCATTGCGCAAGGCTTCGCCGTGGACCTGGTAAGCTTGCTTCTTGGCTTGCGTGTGGGTGAACCCCTCACGATCGCCGGACGGCAGCCCCTCTACTGCTCCCGGCACATCCCAATCCCATCCCTGAACGAAAGCTTCCACGCGTGGCAAACATCAAGTCGCAGATCAAGCGCATCAAGACCAACGAGAAGGCGACGGCTCGCGACAAGGCCGTCAAGTCCGAGCTCAAGACCCTCGTCCGCCAGACCCGCGAGGCCGTCGCCGCCGGCGACAAGGCCGCTGCGCAGGCCGCGCTGAAGAAGGCGACCACGAAGCTCGACAAGGCCGTCAGCAAGGGCGTCATCCACGAGAACCAGGCGGCGAACCGCAAGTCGGCCATCGCCAAGCAGGTCGCCGCTCTCTGAGCCGCGCTTCCGCCTCTGAAAGCCCGTCCCGTACCGGGGCGGGCTTTCCTCATCTGCGAACTCGCTACTCCGCGAACGGAGCCCGCGTCGCGATGACCGTGACCATGCGCTCGAGAGCGAAGATCGGGTCGCGCGCTGCGCCCTTCACCTCGGCATCCGCCCGGGCCGTCGCCTGGATCGCCAGCCCCAGGGTCCGCTCGTTCCACCCGGAGAGGTCCCGTCGGGCTCGATCGATCTGCCAGTCCTTCATGCCCAGCCGGGACGCGATCTCCCGGCTCGATCCGCGGATGCCGGCGACCCTGGCCATGGTGCGCAGCTTCATCGCGAACGCCGCGACCATCGGCACGGGATCGGCGCCGGAGGCCAGCGCATGCCGGAGCGCGACCAGCGCCTCGCCGTATCGCCCGGCGATCGCCGTGTCGGCGACGACGAACGCCGACACCTCGACCCGGCCGCCGTAGTAGCGGGTGACGACGTCCTCGGTGATGTCCCCGTCGACGTCGTTGATGAGCTGCTGACAGGCTGCGGCCAGTTCGGTGAGGTCGTCGGCGAACGCCGAAACCAGCGCCCGCAGCGCCTGCGGCTGGATGCGCTTGCCGGCCGCCTTGAACTCCCCCGCCGCGAAGTCGAACCGGTCGGAGTCCCGCTTGACCGCCGGGCACGCGATCTCGATGCCGCCCCCGGTTCCCGCGCGCAACGCGTCCAGCAGCTTCTTGCCCCGAACGCTCGCCCCGCTGTGCCGCAGGACAACGGTGGCGCCTTCCTGCGGGTTGTCGAGGTACGAGACGGCCTCCTGGAGGAACGCGTCCGAGCACTTCTCCACGCCGGAGACGCGCACCAGGCGCGGCTCGCCGAACAGCGACGGCGAAGTGAGTGCCAGCAGCGTGCCGGCTGCGTAGTCGTCGGCGCGGACGTCGCTGACCTCGAGCGCCGGATCCTCCGCGCGCAGATAGTCGCGGATGCCGGCGATCGCTCTCTCGGCGCAGACCTCCTCGGGGCCGGACACCAGCACCACCGGTGCGGGACGCGGGTCTCGCCAGGAAACCTGCGGGATCTTCGGCGCCGCCTTGCGTGCGGGGGTGCGAGCAGCTGCCATGCAGCCAGCCTACCCGGGGTCGCCGACACCGATCCCGGATCCGACGTCGGCGGACCGCTCGGTCCAGACGACCAGATCCTCGTCTCGCGTCCCCAGCAGGACGCGTCCCTGCCGGTCGGTGCGGACGGACACGGCGCCCGTCGCAGCCAGGAGGTCCAGCGTCTCCTGTCGCGGGTGGCCGTAGTCGTTGTCGGCTCCCGAGCTGAAGATCGCGACGGACGGCTCCAGCATCGCATAGAGCTCCGTGTCCTGATCCGCGCTGCCGTGGTGGGCGACCTTGACCACGGTGTACGGCGGGTCGAGCATCCCGGATGCCGCGAGCAGCCGCTGCGGAGTCGCGGACAGGTCGCCGAGGAACAGGCTGCGCGGCACGTCGTGACCTGCGATCTCCCACACGACGCTCGCGTCGTTCCCCGCCGGAAAGGCCGCCTGCCCTCCGCGGGGCCAGAGAACCCTCCACTGTGCATCGCCGAGTGAGCCGCGCTGTCCGGCGGCGGCCTCGACGAGTTCGGCGCCGGCGGCCTCGAACCGGGCGAGCAGCTGCCCGTCGGCCTGCTCGCCGACCGGACCGTGCAGCACGGTCGACACCCGCCCGATCAGAGCCCGCGCACCGCCGGCGTGGTCCAGATCGAAGTGCGTGAGCACGAGGAGATCGACGCGGTCGACACCGAGCGCCCCCAGACAGCGAGTGAGCGGGTCGGGCTCGGGACCGGTGTCGATCAGGGCGATCCGATCCGCGGAGCGCACCACGAGCGCATCTCCCTGCCCCACATCGCACGCCGCGATCGACCATCCGGCCGGGGTCTGCACGGCGGCGAGGGGTCCGTCCAGCGCCACGCGAGCGCCGCCCAGCGCCAGGACGAGCGCCAGGACACCGCCCGCTGCGCGTCGCAGGAGCCGCGGAGGGGATGCGCCCGTGCGGCGCCGCCAGAGCACGACGGCGACGGCCGCGCTCACGACGAGGACGAGCAGAGCCGTGAACACTCCGGGCACCACGAGCACCTCCGCGCCGGGCAGCGCAGCTGTGGTGGTCGCGGTCGCGGCGATCCAGGCGGCGGGGAGCCAGGCGGATGCCGCGAGCAGGTCCGCCAGCGCCGGCAGCGGCGCGGCCAGGCAGGCGAGCAGCCCGATGACGGTGGCGATGGGAGCAGCCGGAGCGGCGACCATGTTCGCGACGATCCCGACGAGCGACTGCTGTTCGGCGAACAGCGCGATGATCGGACCGCAGGCCAACTGGGCGGCCACCGGGATCGCGAGGGCCAGCGCGAGCGGATGCGGCAGCCACCGCTCGAGGCCGCGTGCGAGGGGCGGAGCCAGCAGGATCAGAGCGGCCGTGGCCGCCGCGGACAGTGCGAATCCGGGCGTCGCGGAGAGCGACGGATCGGCGATCAGGATGCCGGTCACCGCGAGGCACAGCACGCTCACGCCGGCGCTCGGGTGGCCGAGCACCACCGTGAGCATCGCCAGCCCCGCCATGGTCGCCGCACGGATCACACTGGGTTCGGGTGTCACCAGCACGACGAACGCCCCGAGCGCGGAGAGCGCCACGACGACGCGCAGCAGACGACCGCCACCGCACAGCGCCACGACGAAGAAGGCCGCCCCGACCACGATGGCGCAGTTGGCGCCGGAGACCGCGGTGAGGTGCGACAGACCGCTCGTGAGCATCGCCGCATCGAGCTCCGGCGACACGGCGCGCGTGTCCCCGACCGCGAGTCCGGGCAGGAGCCCCGCTCCCGGCTCGGGCAGTCGGACGGCACGCTCGACGAAGTCCGCACGCGTCGCGGCGGCGACCGCGAAGACGCCCGCGGCCGGTGTCACCACCTCGGCGGAACTCGCGAAGGCGACGAGAGCCGCCCTCTCCGCGGCATCCGTCGCCATCGCCTCACCGACGATGCGCACCCGAGCCCCGAGATCGGCGCCGTCCAGCCCGTCCACACCGATCCGGATGGGTACCGACGTCGTTTCCGGCGCGTCCGGCGGACCGATCAGCACGGTCTGCGCATCGAACCAGAGCCGTCCGTCGGCGCCCGTCGACGAGGACGAGCTGATGTCGGCCACGACCGCGACGACGCGTCCGTCCAGCTCCTGGACCGCCTCCCGGGACGGCGTCGCCAGGGCGCAGGAGAGGGCGACCGCCGCCCCGACCGCGCACACCAGCGCCGCCAGAGGCGCCCAGCGGACACCCCGCGAACCCGCCACGACGAGCAGGATCGAGCCGACCGCCGCGGCAGCGCACCACGGCCAGGCGGCGCCGGGCAGGAAGACGCAGCCCAGCGCGGTCGCCCACGCCCCGAGGGCGACCGGGACCAGCCGCAGATCCCGATGGGTCATACCCGCACCTTGTCACGCAGCCCGGCGAGGAGCTTCTCCCCGATGCCCGGCACGGCGAGGAGATCGTCCACGGAGGCGAAGCGGCCGTTCTCGTCGCGCCACTGGATGATGCGCTCCGCGAGGGCCGGCCCGATCCTCGGCAGGGTCTCCAGCGCGGTCTGATCGGCCGTGTTGAGATCGATCAGACCACCGGTGCCGTTGCCGTTGCCGTTGCCGTTGCCGGAGCCGGCGGGCGGCGAGGTCTCCCCCGCCGCGCCGATTCGAGGAACGAGGATCTGCTCTCCGTCCGCGAGCAGTCGCGCGAGGTTCACGGCGCCCAGATCTGCGTCGTCCGTCGTCCCGCCCGCTGCGGCGAGGGCGTCGGCCACCCTGGCGCCCTGCTCCAGCAGGTACAGCCCCGGATGCGCGACCTCACCCAGCACGTGCACGTACACCTCGCCGGGTGCGACGGTCGCGTGCCCGGCGTCCGCGACATCGACCACCTGCGAGGGTGCAGCCTGCCCTCGGAGGATGCCGAGGCCCACGGCGCCGGAGACCACGACGAGTCCGAGCACCACGGCCGCACCGACGCCGAGGCGTCCTCGCGCCGGACGGCGCGCCGGTGGCGGTTCGGATTCCTCGGGCACGCCGCCACGCTACGCACGCGCGAGCGGGCAGGGACCGCCCTCAGCCGGCACCCGGGGAGAACCCGGGCGTCGGTGTCCCCGGTGCAGGACGAGTGCCGCCGGCGCACCCGCGGCAGGTTCGCTCAGCCCTTGACGACGATGCTGACGATCTTCGGAGCCCGCACGACGACCTTCACGATCTCCTTGTCGCCGATCGCGCGGATCACGCGCTCATCCGCGCGCGCGAGCGCCTCGAGTTCCTCGGCGCCGATCTTGGCCGACACCTCCAGTTGCGCACGGACCTTTCCGCCGACCTGCACCACCGCGGTGATCGTGTCCTCCACGAGCAGCGCGGGGTCCGCCGACCGCCACGGAACGAGACCGACGGAGGGCTCGTGGCCGAGCAGCTCCCACATCTCCTCCGCCGTGTGCGGGGCGATGAGGTCGAGCATGACGGCGATGGTCTCCGCCGCTTCGCGCACGGCCGGGTCCGCGGCACCGCCGCCGGAGTCGATCGTCTTGCGCGTGAGGTTCACGAGCTCCATCAGCCGCGCGACGAGGACGTTGAACTTGGTCTGCTCCACCAACGCGGGCGCATCCGCCAGCAGACGGTGCGTGCCGCGGCGGAGCGCGCCGTCGCCGCCGGCGAAGATCACGTCGACCGGGCTCTCGACCTCGTGCGCGATGCGCAGCGCACGCGCCAGGAACTTCTGAGCGCCGGTCGTGGAGACATCCGCCCAGTCCTTGTCGTCCTCGACGGGTCCGGCGAACGCCAGACCGACACGCAGCGCGTCGGCGCCGTGCGCGTCCAGCTCCTCCTGGAACAGGACGAGGTTGCCCTTCGACTTCGACATCTTCGCGCCGTCGAGGATCACCATGCCCTGATTGATGAGGCTCGAGAACGGCTCGGTGAAGTCGATCAGGCCCATGTCGAACAGCACCTTCGTGATGAAGCGTGCATACAGCAGGTGCAGGATCGCGTGCTCCACGCCCCCGATGTAGCTGTCCACCGGCGCCCAGCGGTCGGCCTCGGCGGGCTCGAAGGCGACCTCATCGTTTCCCGGAGACAGGAAGCGGAGGAAGTACCAGGAGCTGTCGACGAACGTGTCCATGGTGTCGGGATCGCGCAGCACCGGGTCGCCCGTCGCCGGGTCGGTCGTGCGCACCCAGCTCTCCGCGGCGCCCAGAGGCGACGCGCCCTTGGGCGACAGATCCAGCCCCTCGACGCTGGGCAGGCGCACGGGCAGCTGGTCCTCGGGGACCGGGATGATGCGCCCGTCCTCGGCGTGCAGCATGGGGATCGGCGTCCCCCAGAAGCGCTGACGCGAGATCAGCCAGTCGCGCAGGCGATAGTTCTTCGCCGCACGGCCGGTGCCGGCAGCCTCGAGCTTCTCGATCGTCCGCGCGATCGCGTTCCGCTTGGACAGGCCGTTCAGCTCACCCGAGTTGATCAGGCGGCCCTCGCCGGTCAGTGCTGTGCCCGTGACCGAAGGGTGCTGTTCGTCGAGGCTCGGCAGGGTGTCGATCGGGACGCCGTCCTCGTCGACCTCGATCACAGGCATGGCACCGGTCACCGGTGCGGTCGTGTCCACGACGACCTTGACCGGCAGATCGAAAGCGCGGGCGAAGTCCAGGTCTCGCTGATCGTGCGCGGGAACAGCCATGACCGCGCCGTGGCCGTAGTCGGCGAGCACGTAGTCCGCTGCCCAGATCGGCAGCTTCTCGCCGTTGACGGGGTTGATCGCGTAGCGCTCCAGGAAAACGCCGGTCTTGGGGCGGTCCGTGGACTGACGGTCGATGTCGGTGGTCTTCTGCACCTCGGCCAGGTAGTCGGCGAAGCGCTGACGCACGTCGGCCGGTGCCTCCGCGGCGATCTCGGACGCGAGGTCCGAATCGGGCGCCACGACGAAGAAGGTCGCTCCGTGCAGCGTGTCGGGGCGCGTCGAGAACACCGTCACCGGTTCGGAGCGTCCTTCGATGACGAAGTCGATGTCTGCGCCGACGGATCGGCCGATCCAGTTGCGCTGCATCTGCAGCACCTTGTGCGGCCAGAAGCCCTCGAGCTGGTTGAGGTCGTCCAGCAGACGGTCGGCGTAGTCGGTGATCTTGAAGTACCACTGCGTGAGCTTCTTCTTCACGACCTCGGCGCCGCAGCGCTCGCAGCGCCCGTCGACGACCTGTTCGTTCGCGAGCACGGTCTGATCGTTCGGGCACCAGTTCACCGGGCTCTTCTTGCGATACGCGAGTCCCCGCTCGTGCATCTTCAGGAACAGCCACTGGTTCCAGCGGTAGTAGTCCGGGTCGGAGGTGTGCAGCACCCGCGACCAGTCGAACGAGACGCCGTACTGCTCGAAGCCGGCCTTCTGCTGCGCGATGTTCTTGTAGGTCCATTCGCGGGGATCGGCTCCGCGACGGATGGCGGCGTTCTCGGCGGGCAGCCCGAAGGAGTCCCACCCGATCGGGTTCAGGACGTTGTGCCCGCGGTGACGCCAGAAGCGCGCGACGATGTCGGAGTAGAGGTAGTTCTCGGCGTGACCCATGTGCAGGTCGCCGGAGGGGTATGGGAACATCGCCAGCACGTACTTGCGCGGACGCGTGTCGTCGTGGTCGCCGGCGAGGAACGTCTGGTTCTCGGCCCAGTAGTTCTGCCACTTCGCCTGGAGGGCGTGCGGCGAGGGCAGAGCGGATGCTTCTTCAAACGTGTTCTCGGACAAGAGCGAACGGCCAATCTGGAAAGCAGGGAGCGCGGAATCGCGAAGTTCCAGGTTATCGGATCATCCGCCGAGCCAGGCTTCGGGCAGCCGCGCCCCCAAGGCCGCCAGCGGGGCGCGTGCCTTGATCGCGACCTCGGCGACCTCGGACCGGGGCTCCGACCCCCACGTGATGCCGCCGCCGGCGCCGACGTACGCCCCCTCGCGGTCGATGAGGATGCTGCGGATCACCATGGCGAGATCCAGAGCGCCGTCCAGACCCACGTATCCGAAGCATCCGCTGTACACACCGCGCGGAGCGTCTTCGAGCCCGCACAGGATCGTCATCGCGGAGAGCTTCGGCGCCCCCGTCATGCTCCCCGCGGGGAAGGCCGCATCGAGCAGCACCCCGACGGTCGTGTGCGGGGCCGGTTCCCCGCTCACCGTGCTCACCAGCTGGTGCACGGCCGGATAGCTCTCGACCTCCCACAGCCCCTCGACCCGGATCGTGCCGGGCGCGCACACCTGCGACAGGTCGTTGCGCATGAGATCGACGATCATCACGTTCTCGGCGCGTTCCTTCGCGCTCTCGAGCAGCTCGACCGCGAGGGCGGCGTCCTCCCCCGGGTCCGCCGAGCGGGGGCGCGTGCCCTTGATCGGCCGTGTGATGACGCGCCCGCGGTCGGTCAAGAGGAACTGCTCGGGACTCGCGCTCAGCAGGACGCGGCCGCCGATCCGGAGGAACCCGCCGTGGTGCGCGGGCGTCGCGGCGCGCAGTCGCAGATAGACCGCGACTGCGTCGTGCACACCCGGGACCTCGAACCTGGTCGTCAGGCACAGCTGGTACGCGGATCCCGCCCGGATCTCTTCGCGGCATCGTTCGATGAGCGCGGCGTACTCGTCGGGGCTGTGCCGCGCCAGGGCCGTCGGCGCCGGCATCCGGTCGATGGCGGCGGTCGGTCCGTGCACGGATCCGGATGCCGCGGTGCAGCGGCGCTCGACCTCGGCGGCCCAGGCATCCAGATCATCGGCTGGGGCGAGGGCCCACAGGACGTCGTCGGCGTGGTCGTACGCGATCGCCCGCTGTACGCGCATCCAGGCACCGCCCCGGCCGATTTCGCCCCCTGCCGTCGGCGCGCCGGCCGCAGCTGCGCCGGATTCGTAGTCCTGCCAGCCGACCCATCCGCCGAGAAAAGGCGGGCGGACGTCGTCGCGCGCGGGCACCGCGTCGATCCGGACGGACACCGCAGCCGCGGCATCCGTCTCCGTCGTCCCGGTTCCGAGGATGCTCCAGCCCTGCCGCGCGTCCGCCCCGGCGTCCAGCCAGAAGACGTCCCCGCCGCCCGCTTCGAGCCCGGGGAACAGGTCGACCGGCGCGGCGACGACCGACAGCGCGCGGGCGTCGAGGGCGGGGATGTGCGGCACGCTCCCAGCGTAGGGCCGGGAGCCTCGGCGTATCCTCGTCAACGTGGACGACTTCCTGCTGTGGCTGCTCGATGCCGTGCAGTCGGTCGATCCGGTCGCGCGCACGTTGATCGCGGGCGTCGCCGTGCTGCTGGAGACCAGCATCCTCATCGGGCTCATCGTCCCCGGCGACACCATCGTCATCATCGCCTCCATGGGGGTCACGAGCGTCCCCGAGGGCATCGCGCTGGGCGTCGCGGTCGTCATCGGAGCCCTCATCGGCGAGAGCATCGGGTTCGCCCTCGGCCGATGGCTCGGTCCGCACATCCGGCACTCCTGGCTCGGGCGGCGGATCGGCGAGGCGCACTGGGTGCGGGCGGAGATCTACCTGCGCCGTCGCGGCGGACTCGCGATCTTCCTGTCGCGGTTCCTTCCCGTCCTGCACTCGCTGGTGCCGCTGACGGTGGGGATGAGCGGATACTCCTACCGGCGATTCCTGGCCTGGACGGCTCCGGCGTGCATCCTGTGGGCCGCGGCGTACGTGAGCGTCACCTCGCTGGCGGCGGGCAGTTTCCGCGAGCTCGTCGACCGCGTGCACTTCGCCGGCTACATCTTCGTCGGCGTCATCGTCGTCTTCCTGATCGTGGTGCTGCTGGGGAAGAAGGCGCTGGGAGCGTGGGAGGCGCGGCACATGCACGCGCACCCCGCCGGCGCGGTGTCGGCCGCCGAGGAGAGTGGGAGCATGGGCCAGACCGGGGACGCGACCGCGAACAAGGCCGACACGAGCACTGGCCGGGCCACAGACGGAACCGGGAAGAATCCCGAACGGAGCACGGGCCGGCCCCTGAACGGAACCGGGAAGAAACCCGAACGGAGCACGGGTCAGCCCATGAAAGACTGAGGGGGATGCCCGATCAGTCCGCCGTCCCGGCCAGGATCCACTGGTTCGCCCGCCTGGAGCACCGCTTCCACGTGTGGCGCGAAGGGCGCGCACGCAAGCGCGGCCGCACGGCGTCGATCCTGCCCTTCCCCGGATACGGCGGTGCCGGCTGGGTCCGCGTGGTGGGCCGCGTGCTCATCGTCCCCCCGCAACGGCGGAAGGCGAACGGCGAGTTCGCCGGCATCCGCGGCTGGCGCAGCTTCGTCGGCATCCCGGTCGGCTTCTCGAACGTGGAGATCACGATCGGCGATCGCACGCAGATCGTCGCGGCGGATCGCGGCGGGGTCGTCGACACCGTGATCCAGGCGGACCTGGAACCGGGCTGGCAGCGGATCACGATGTCGGTCGAAGGCCAGCCGCCCGTCGAGGGCACCGTCTTCATCGTCGACGAGAGCGTCGATTTCGGCGTCATCTGCGACGTGGACGACACCGTCATGGTCACCGCGCTCCCCCGGCCGTTCATCGCCGCGTGGAACTCGTTCGTCGTCGACGAGCACGCCCGCCTTCCGGTTCCGGGCATGGCGGTGCTCCTGGAGCAGATCATGCGCCAGCACCCCGGGTGCCCGATGATCTACCTGTCGACCGGGGCGTGGAACATCGCCCCCACGTTGACCCGGTTCCTCAGCCGCCATCTGTTCCCGGCCGGATCCATGCTGCTCACGGACTGGGGGCCGACGCACGACCGCTGGTTCCGCAGCGGCCGCGAGCACAAGCTCACCAACCTGCGACGCCTGGCCGCGGAGTTCCCGACCATGCGCTGGCTGCTGATCGGCGACGACGGCCAGCACGACGAGGCGATCTACACGCAGTTCCAGCAGGAGCATCCGGAATCCGTCGCCGGTGTCGCGATCCGCCTGCTCTCCACCACCGAGGCCATGCTCGCCGGCGGACGTGCGCCTGTGGACGACCACTCCGAGGATGCGGCGCCGTGGGTGTCGGCCTCCGACGGCGCCGGGCTGCGCGAGCGACTCGGCGAGGTGGGGATCCTGCACTGATGTCCGCAGCGCTCCACACGGCCGAATGGCGCGCACGCGAGCAGGCGCACCGGGATCGGGCGGATGCGCTCACGGCCGCCCACCGGGACCGCGCCGCGCGCGGCGAGAAGCATCCGGTCGAGGACTTCCTGTTCACGTACTACAGCTACCGGCCGTCGCACCTGCGGCGCTGGCATCCCGGCGCGGGTGTCGAACTCGCGGACGCGTCCGAGCGTCTGAGCTGGCGCTGGTATTCCCCCGGAAGCTCCCCGGGCTCCGCGGTGCCGGATGCGGGCCTGTTCGCCGTCGAGAAGGCGCCGTTGGCAGCCCTGGTGGAGCGGATGCTGCGGCGCACCGCCGCACGGCCCGGTCAGTTCGGCTGCTTCGGGCTGCACGAATGGGCGATGGTGTATCGCGCGGACGAGCACCGGCATGCGGTTCCGCTGCGGCTCGGCCAGGACGGGACGGATGCGGTCGTCGACGCGCACGAACTGCGGTGCACGCACTTCGACGCCTTCCGGTTCTTCACGCCGGAGGCCGTCCCGCGCAACCGCACTCCGCTTACGCGGGCGGACCAGCCGGATGCCGAGCAGCCCGGCTGTCTGCACGCCGGCATGGACGTCTACAAGTGGGCGATGAAGCTCGGCCCCCTCGTGCCGGGTGAGCTGCTCCTGGACTGCTTCGAGCTCGCCCGCGACATCCGGGAGCTCGACATGCAGGCCGCGCCCTACGACCTGAGCGACTGGGGCATCGCGCCGGTGCGCATCGAGACCCCGGAGGGCAAGAGCGAGTACGTGCGCCGCCAGCGCGGATTCGCCGAACGCGGGAACGTGCTGCGCGAGCGGATCCTGACGGCCTGGCTGGGTGCGGACCCGGTCTGACCCGCCGGCGTCTCAGCCCCGCAGCGCCTCGGCGATCGGTGCCGGCGTGCCGTCCAGACCGTTGCCGAACCGGATCGTCTTCCCGATCGTGGCGGGCTCCGCGAGCGTCCGGGCGATGACGGCGGCGACGTCCGCCCTGGCCACCGATCCGCGCCCCGACTCGTCCACCTGGATGAGACCGGTGGGCGGGTCGAAGGTCAGCGTGCCCGGACCCAGGATCGTCCAGTCCAGGTCCGTGTGCGCCAGGTGCGCGTCGGCCGCCCATTTCGCATCCGCGTAGGCGAAGAAGCTGCTCTCCGGATCCACGCCGTGATCGGCCGCGGATCCGATCCACGACACCATGACGTAACGCCGCACCTCGGCGGACGCGGCCGCTTCCATGCTTCGGATCGCGGCGTCGCGGTCCACTGCGTATGTGCGGCGCGGATCGCCGCCGCCCGCCCCGGCCGACCACACGACCGCATCGTGGCCGGCGATGAGCGAGGCGAGGGTCGCGGCATCCGCTGTCTCCACGTCCGAGACGACGGGGGTCGCGCCCGTGGCGGCGACCTCGTCGGCGTGGGCGGGATTGCGGATCACCGCGGTGACCTCGTCGCCGTGGGCGACCAGCAGCGGAGCGAGCAGGAGGGCGATGCGGCCGTGACCGCCGAAGACGAGGATGCGGGACATGAGGCCTCTGATGCTAATCGGGAAGCTGCTCGGTGTCGATGACGTAGGCCTGCGGATGCGAAGGCAGGTACCGGACGACGATGTCGCCTGAGGGCACCCAGGCGTCCCGGTCGGGGTACATCGACGGCGTGAAGAAGTCGTTCGGCAGCGTGTACTCCACGCCCGTCGCCGTGGTGAACCTCACCCAGTCGCCGTCGACGGTCGCGACGGCCGGCTGGCCGTTGTCGTGGATGTACGCCGAGGTCACCGGGACGCCGATCAGACCCAGGATGCCCAGGACGAGGCCAGCACCCATCACGACGGCGAGCACGCGGAAGAAGAGGCGCTGGAGGCGGGCGATGACGACGCGGGAACGCCGGTCCGAACCCGATTCCACGAGGCCTTCCCGCGCGCGGATCGTCGAGAGCCGGGAACGTGCTCCGATGGGCCGAGTCGCCTGCGAGAGCAGGCCCAGCATCGCGAATCCCGCGATGAACACCATTGCGTACCCGTGGGTCACGGGGAAGTTCACCAGCCACACGAGCGTGTCCATGAGGTTCATCGCGCGGCCTCCTCTTCGATCGTCAGGGCGACGGTGTGCGGATCGTCGCGGAGATACCGCGCCCACACGGGTGAGCCGACCTGCACGCGCGAGACGGCCTCCGGATAGACGAACACCGTCGTGTCGGCCTCCCAGCCGGTCTCGCCTTCCGGGGTGATGAGGAGGCGGACGGCGAGCTCGCTCTGCCCTTCGCGGCGCCTGCCGGTGGGGCGCACCGACAGGACGGATGCCGGGGCCTGCCGCCCCTCCTTCCGAGCACGCACCTGCCGCGGGTCGATCAGGCCGCGCGCGATGCGCCAGTCGAGCATGGCCTCGCGCACGGGAGGGTCGGTGATGTCGGCGAGTTCGACCGCATCGTGATCGCTCGCGCTGTAGCGCACGGGAAGCGGGGAACCCGGTTGCAGTGCGCTCGCATCGGTGGCGGGGACGAGCATCCGCAGCTGGGAGACGAACTCCTCGCCGTCCACGGGCGACACGCGCACGAAGATGTCGTACTGCGGGACGTCGTTGACCGTCAGACCGGTGCGAGCCACCTCCACGATCCGGCCGACGCCGATCCGCGTCTCGCCCCGCGGCGTGGAGCGGCGTCCTACGCCCAGGACGCCGCCGCCGATCGTGAGGATCAGTCCCCACGCGACGCCGATCAGGATCGGACCGGGTCCGTCGTCGTTGAACGGCAGGATCGAGGTGCTCTGATCGACGCCGAACAGGCCTTCCGCCGCCCAAATGGCCAGCCAGGCCGAGAGCAGGAGCCAGACGATGAGAACCACGATCCGAAACACGCTTCCAGGCTATCGGCGTCGGCCCCTCCCGATCACGGATGCGCCCGTAGGACCGCTCAGCCGGGGACGCTCTCCGCGATCCTGGCCAGCTCCCGCTGAACGCCCTTCGCCGCGGTGCGTCCGGCGCGGTTGGCGCCGATCGTGCTGGCCGACGGACCGTAGCCGACCAACTGCACGCGGGGGTCGGCTACGGCCGTGGTGCCGCGGCCGTTCCGTTCCAGCCGGATGCCGCCGGCCGCGCTGCGCAGGTGCAGAGGTGCGAGATGCGAGACGGCGGGACGGAAACCGGTGGCCCACAGGATCACGTCGACGGGTTCGAAGGAGCCGTCCGCCCAGCGGACGCCGTCCGGTTCGATCCGGGAGAACATCGCGCGGCGTGCCGCGTACGCGCCGAGCCGCTCGGCCTCGCGCTCTTGAGCCCGGAGCATGAGACCCGTGACGCTCACGACGCTCTCCGGCGGAAGCCCCTGAGCCACGCGCCGCTCGACGAGGGCGACGGCGGCGGCACCGGCCTCGGGGGTGAAGTCGTCCGTGCGCCAGACCGGTTCACGGCGGGTCGCCCAGATCGTGTCCGTGAGGGGCGCGAGCGCGCCGAGGAACTGCACGGCCGACGCTCCCCCGCCGACGATGAGCACCCGTTTGCCTCGGAAGTGCTCCGGGCCCGGGTAGTCGACCGTGTGCAACTGTTCACCGACGAAGGTCTCCATCCCCGGGTAGTGCGGCAGGAACGGGTGGGTCCAGGTGCCGGTCGCGTTCACGATCGTGCGGGTGCGCCAGGTCCGCTCGCCGGCGTGGACGACGAGGATGCCGTCGTCATCCGTGACCCGGTCGACCCGCACGGGGCGGACGATCGGCAGGCCGTGCTGGCGCTCGTAGGCGGCGAAGGATGCCGGGACCGCCCGGTTCGCGCGCTGGGCGTCACGCGGCGGCGGAGTCGAGCCCGGAAGTTCGGCGACGCCGTGGACATCGGTCATCGTGAGGGCATCCCAGCGGTGCTGCCAGGCGCCTCCGGGCTTGCTGTCGGCATCCAGGACGAGGTGCCGGATGCCGAGACGTTGCAGGTGATATGACGCCGACAGCCCTGCCTGTCCCGCGCCGATCACGATGCTGTCGAAGATGCCCACGATGTGGCCAACGCCCGCGGGTCCGCGGATGTTCCGGCGGAGGTCCCGCGACTCCGGAACCTCCGCCGTTGGTCACGACCCGATCAGCAACCGAGCGACCTCGGCGCTGCGGAAGAGAAAGCCGGCGTGCGACGTGTCGAGGGAGTGCACACGGAACGGATTCTCCGGTGTGAGCGCATCGGCCTCACGGATCAGGCGGTCCTGCATCTCGACAGGGAGCGACCGATCCTGAAGCAGACGCACGAACGTGTGCGGAATCCGCCCCCAGACGTCCGGCCGAATGCGGGCATTTGCGAGCATGACGGACAGCGACTCGTCGGGCTGCATGAGGTTCAGGAACGCCAGGAACCGGTCGTCGTCGACGTCCGCCATCGTCGCCGCCTTCAACCGTTCCAGCAGATCCGCATCCGCCGTCCGGTAGTTCGCTCTCCCGACCGCGGGCGAGGAGTCGACTTCGATGTTCAGGCCGGCCAGCTCCGGAAGCAGGCTCCTGGCGAACTCGGGTTCGGACATGTACTCGATCGGATTGGCTCTCGACGCACAGGCCCAGGCAGAGATGTAGGCGAGTCCGTCCACGAGATCCGGATGACGGTTCGCGAACACCGTGCTGGTCATTCCCCCGAGGCTGGCCGCCACGAGGATCACCGGGCCGTGCGCTCGCATCGCACGGACAGGCGCGAGCAGCGCGGCGACGTTGTCGTCGAGAGTCACGTCTTCGAGGATCGACCGATGCATCCGCAGTGCTTCGAGATCCTGCGGGGCCTGATAGGCGACCGGATACTGCGCCTCCAGACCGTGTCCCGGAAGATCGATCGCGTACGAGCGCCTCCCGAGGAGCGCCAGCTCGCGTTGCACCGGCGCCCACATGTGGGAGCTCGTGCCGGAACCGTGGACGAGAAGGAACGTGCTTCGGGGGTCGCTGAAAGGGAACGGTGCGTTGTTCATGTGCTTTCCTGTCGGTGGAGCGGAAGGTCCATCGGCATCACGTGTCGACCGCCTCAGGGAAAGGTCGGTAAGACAGGTCGCGGCAAACGCGACGGAGTGCGCCGGATTACTCCGAGCGCAGGCGTGAGAAGACCAAGCACATGCATGCAACCGTAGCAGAGCGGTGTCTGCCGGGCGAGGGCCGGACACACCCGAGATCCGCGCCCGATTGGCGCACGGGGCCGCTTCTGTTGTACTCTTTTCAAGTTGCCCCGGGCTTCTACGGGGCGGCATCTGGGCCTGTGGCGCAGCTGGTAGCGCACCTGCATGGCATGCAGGGGGTCAGGGGTTCGAGTCCCCTCAGGTCCACCGAGAATCCCGCGAGAGATCGCGGGATTTCGTCGTTTCGGAGACGCTCACTGCTCCCCGGTGTAGAACCCGTAGGTGGCGTCCGCCGCCTGTGCCGCGACGGCCGGATCGGCACCGGAGGCGACATGCGCTCGCGCCCACCCTTCGGCCGCGCCACGTGTGAACGCTTTGCCCTCCTCCGAGAGCTGCCAGGCCTGGGCCTCCGAGGGATCCAAGCGGCCGTCCACGGCGCCGAGGTGCAGCGCGAGACCGAACAGACCCTGATCCCAGCCGACCCCGGTCGCTCCTGGTCCGAACACGTCCCACATCTCCGTGGGCACGTCGGCCGTGTGAGCGGCGTGTTCGAGCCGAAGGCGGGTGCCACCGGCCTCCACCGCTGCCAGCCGCACGGTGAGCCACGTCACCCCGCCACCGTATTCCCATGTCACCCGGTACTCCGCCCGGCCGTCCGCCGGCGGATCGCACGCCAGGATCCGCCCTCCCGCGTTCCCCTCGAACTGGTACCGGCCGCCCTGACGCAACTCGCCCGACACCGGCAGGAACCACCGTTCGATGCGGTCCGCGGTCGTCACGGCATCCCACACGTCCTCGATCGGCGAGGAGTACGCCTGGCTGATGCTCTGGATGTAGGCCGGCGCGCCGGCGAACTCCTCCGTGCGCAGTTCTCGCTCGACGCTGTCGAGCTGCTTCTGAATGTCCATGTCGTCACTCCTCCACTCTCGGTTCGGCTCGCCCGTCTCGGCGGCGCTCCAGACGCCCCCGGGCGAGCTCGGTGTCCAGCGCGGCCAGCGGCCCGCGCCAGAAGCGCTCGAACGGCGACAACCAGGCGTTCGCGGCCGCCACGCCCGCGGGATCCACGGCGTACATCCGCCGGGTCCCCTCCGGGCGCACCGTCGCGAATCCGTTCTCACGCAGCACGCGCAGATGCTGCGACACCGCGGGCTGGCTGATGCCGAACTCCTCCTGGATCACAGCTCCCAGACGACCGGCCGCCTCCTCCCCCGCCGCGAGCAGTTCGAGGATGCGGCGACGGACCGGGTCTCCGAGGACGTCGAGCGCGTGCATGTCCTCATGGTTGCATCGACGCTTATATAAGTCACTCATAATTGTTGAATCGTCGCGCCGACGAGGCTCGGCCGCACCTCGCCCTAGACTGACGTCATGTCGCCCCGCTCCGACGCCGACCACCATCTGCTGCGGATCCACCGCGTCCTCCGCCCAGGGTTCGGAACCGAGGCGGCCGTGTACGGCACGATTCTGATGAGCGGCCTCGTCGCCGTGTCGTCCGCCCACGGCGAGACCTCGGCGATGGTGCTCATCACGGTCGCGGTCACGGTGCTGGTGTTCTGGTCCGCCCACGTCTATGCGGGGACCGTCGCCCGGGTCGGGGAACCCGACGAGGACGGACGCCCCGTCGGCGTCCGTCAGGCACTGCGCGGCTCCCTGCGGCACTCCTTCGGGATGCTCAGCTCCGCTGCCGTGCCCGCCGCGATCCTTCTGGCCGGGACGACGAGGGCGATCCCGGACGGCCTCGCGAACGACCTCGCGCTGTGGTCGGGGACCGTGATCCTCGCCTTCCTCGGCTACATCGCGTTCCTCCGACGAGGCAGTTCGCTTCCGGTCCGCCTCGCCGGAGCCGCGGGGACCGCCTGCTTCGGGATCGCCTTCGTGATCCTGAAGGCCTTCGTGCACTGATCGGGAGTCAGCGCTTCGCCGCCACCGGGACGCCGGCGGCGACCTGCGCGCGCCACCACGGCGTCTCGATGAAACCCCGCTTCATGAAGACCAGCTCCATCGAGGCGTTCCATCCCCGGACGCCCTTCAGGTGCGCGATGGTGCCTGTCATGAAGTCGTGCAGGGACTCAGTGCTCGGCAGGATGATCTCGCAGTACAGCGAGTTCTCATCCAGCGCTGCCGCAAGGAACCTCACTGAGACGTGCTGGGCGAGCGTCTGCGCCACGGCCGCGATGCGCGAGGGCTCCACGCGCAGCATGAGGAGCGTCTCGGCGCTCATTCCGAGAGCGGATGCCGGCACCATGGTGACCGTGGTCAGGCAGCCCGCGTTCTTCATCCGCTCGTAGCGGCGCCGCACACTGCTCTCGTTCATGTCGAGCTTGGCGCCGATCGACAGGAACGATGCTCGGCCGTTCTCCCGCAGTTCGCGCACGATCGCACGATCGGCCTCATCGAAGTGCGTCGGGTCGCACGTGTTCGGTGCCGGCATGTACCCGGACGGATCACTCGTGGCGTCCGCGTGGGCGTCGTAGAGCTGGCGGCCCCAGTCGAAGCTGACCTTGTAGTTGTGCATCATCAGGTCGCTCCGCCAGCGCTCCACGCCGGGGATCGCCTGCAGTTCGGTCAGCACGTGGGCATAGGTCGCCGAATCTCCCGGGATCACCACTTCCGCGAAGATGTCGAACTTGCCCGTGACCAGCGTCACGAATCGCACGTAAGGCGATTCGATCAGCTTCTCAGCGACCGAGAGCTGGGAACCCGGTGTGCAGTTGATGCGGACGAAGAAGGTCTCGACGTGTCCTTCGCTGCCCAGCGTCGGCACGATCCCGACCCGGACGACGCCTTCGGCCAGCAGCTGCTGGCCGCGGCGTGTCACGGTCGACACCGAAGCACCGGCGAACTCCGCGATCGAGGTCCAGCTCGCCCTCCCGTCCTGCTGCAGGGCGACGACGATGCGTCGGTCGAGTTCGGTGACCTCGCGTCCGAGGGGAACGCTGCTCATCGGGTCGGCGGCGTCACTCGGTGCAGGAACTCCCTGACCGTCTTCGTCCACGCCTCTGCCTCCTCGATCTGCGGTGAGTGCCCGGACTTCTCGAACACCACCATCTCGGAGTTCGGGATGAGATCTGCGATCACCTGGCTACACGATACTGGCGTGATCCAGTCCGTCCGCCCCACCGTGATGAGTGTCGGGATCGTGATCTCGTGCAGGCGCGGCTTGAGGTCGTACGCGGGCAGGTTCACCGAGAAGGCATAGTTGTGCGCCTCGTAACGATACGGAGTCGCTTCGACCTTGCGCTCCACGGCCGCCGGGTCGTAGACGAAGTCATACAGGGGCAGGATCTCGCGCCAGCAGTCCTTGAGATCCGCATCGTCCCGAACCCGTCCGAGGTCGATGCGATCGAACTTCTCCATGTCGATCGAGACGCGGTCCGAGGCCAGGGCGTTCTCGCGCGCGAGATGGGCGTTCGAGTTGTCCGGCGAGGTGTCCCGGAGCACCACGGCGCGGACGCGGTCGGGATACCGCAGGGCGTACTCCATCGCCATGAATCCGCCGTAGGACCCTCCGGCCATGATGACGCTCTCGGCGCCGATCCATGCGCGCAGGCCGTCGATGTCGGCGGCCCACTGCTCGTGGCTGAACGTGCCCTTCCCCTCGCTCTGCCCGCTGCCGCGGGCGTCGAACACGACCACCCGGTACTCGTCGGCCAGCCGACCGAAGCTCGCCCGTGGTTCGGCACGGGAGCCGAGTCCCGGCGCGCCGTGATGGGTGATGATGACCGGCGCCCCCTCGGGCCCGAGCACCTCGACCGCGAGGTGATTGCCGTTGATCTCCACCCACTGGTGTTCGCTCGTCGCGGCGGCGAACTCCGGAGAGACCGGTGGGGTCGTTGTCATGATGCGTCCTTCCTCGAGGCGTCAGCGCTCACAGCGCGATCGTGCAGTCATCAAGACTGCGGGGGTAGGTGGTGAGGGCCTCAGCGCCATCGGCGGTCACGAGCATGCTGTCGCTGATGCGGTAGCCCGCATGCCCCGGCACGTAGATCCCGGGCTCGTTGGACACGACCATGCCGGATTCCAACGTCGTGGCGTCTCCATCCTCCAGCCAGGGAGGCTCGTGCATCCCCAGGCCGATGCCGTGCCCCTGTCGGTGGCGGATGAACTCGCCGAGGCCGGCCTCCCGGATGACCTCGAGACACAGCCGGTTGGCCTCGCGGCACTCGAGGCCGGGCCTGATCGTCTCCTGCCCGATCTGCTGAGCGCGCCGGATCGTATCGTGGTATCGCCTCTGCTGCGCCGTCGGCTCCCCGAGGACGAACGTCCGCTCCCCCTCGATGAAACGTCCGCCGACCGCGCAGCCGAGCGAGAGCATGAACGTGTCGCCGGGCTGGAGGCGGTTCACCGACGGCAGGCCGTGCGGGAAGGCGGAGTTCGCCCCGGAATACACCAGACCGCCCGCGAGAAGGGAAGCGACGACGACGTTGCGGTGCTCGGCATACATCAGCCCGGATCCGGACGCCGTCACGTGCCGCTCCAGCTCGGCCTCCGTCGGGAGCTCTCCCCCGCTCGAGACGGCGTCGGTCACGAACCGGACACCGGCCTCGAGCATCCGGTCGGTGATCCGCGCCGCTTCACGGTGCAGCACGACTTCCTCCGGGAACTTGACGTACCGGGCATGCGTGATCAGCTCGCTCGGAGTGAACACGCTGCCGGGCATGGATTCGCGTGCCGCGACGAGCCTCTGATACGGCATCGTCGTGGCGAACCCCACGCGCCGCGCGGACGGCACGGCGCGTGCCAGCACGGCGAACGGCGGGACGATCCCGGGATACTCCGGGAAGGCGATGATCTCGGCGCGTGAGGCCTGAGACTGGGCGTACTCGCGTTCGAGCTCCGGCAGCAGCATCGTCACGGCACCGCTCGCGTCGAGCCAGATCGCGACGGGCCGCTCGGAGGGATGGTGGAAGAAGCCGGTCAGATAAGCGATGTCCTCGGGATGGTCGGTGAGGAAGGCGTCGAAACCCTCCTCCTCCATCCGCGCGAGCACGCGCTGCTGGACCCGATCGTAGAACGCCGCGTCGAGGCGCTGGTCGAAGTCGGTCATGTCGCTCCTCAGCGGGCCAGATGGCGCGGGTTGCGCGCATCGTTGTAGGCGATGGACAGGAGCGTCGCAGACAGCACGAGCACCAGGATCGCGATCGAGGGGAACAGGGTCAGCCACCAGGCGCTGACCATCGCACCGGCCTGCTGGGCTTCGTAGAGGATGCGCCCCCACGACCAGGTGGTGGGGTCGCCGAGGCCGAGGAACGCCAGGCCTGCCGCGGAGAGAACGGCTCGTGACGCGGTGACGACGACGGAGACGACGATGACGGGGGTGACGGCCGGCAGCAGATGCCGTGAGATGATCCACCACGGCGACGTCGTCATGAGCCGCGAGGCGTCGACGTACGGCAGCCCGACCACGGTCAGGGCCTGAGATCGCACGAGTCGAGTGACCTCCGGCCAGGAGAAGGCCGCGACCACGAGGATGATCGTCGATGTGCTCGGTCCGACGAGTGCGGCGATCAGGATCATGAGCGGCAGGACGGGCAGGGAGAGCGTCATGTCGACGATGACGCTGATCAGGCCGTCCAGGCGCCGGAAGTAGGCGCCGAGCACCGCGATGATCGTCCCGAAGACGATCGCGATGACGGATGCCGCCACCGCGACGAGCACGCTCTGCTGGGTTCCCCAGATCACCTCGGAGAACACATCGCGTCCCAGGGCGTCGGTGCCGAACCAGTGGGCGCCGCTCGGCGGACGCAGCACGTCGGGGCCGTAGCTGGCGGGGTACGGCGCGATCAGGGGCGCGGCGAGCGCGATCACGACCAGCAGCAGGAGCAGGCCGAGCGAGATCATGCCGAGGGGATCACGTCGGAACGCGCGCCACGTGTGCGCCGCAGCGCGCTCGCTGCCGATCGCGGTCGGTTCGGGAATCGCCGTCATCTCGGCGGAGGGCATCGGTGCGGTCATGACGTCTTCACTCTCGGGTCGAGGTATCCGTAGACGATGTCGGTTGCGGTGTTCGCCACGACGACGGTCACCGCAAGCATGAGGAATGCGCCCTGCAGCACCGGGAAGTCGAGCTGGGTGACGGCCTCGTAGATCCCGCGCCCGATCCCCGGATACGCGAAGACCGTCTCCGTGAGCACAGCGCCTCCCACGAGGAAGCCCAATTGCAGCCCGATCAGCGTCGTCGTCGGCAACAGGGCGTTGCGCAGTGCGTGCTTCCAGAGGATCCGCCGGCCGCGCAGGCCGTTCGCCTTGGCGAGAAGGATGTAGTCCTCTCCCAGTGTCTCGATCAGCGTCGACCGCATCGTGAGGACGTAGGAGCCGACCTGGATCAGCATGAGGGAGACAGCAGGCAGGATCAGGTGCTGAGCGACACTCAGGTACCACTCCATGCCGTAGGTCCCGTTCGTGTAGGCGCCTCCGATCGGGAGCCACCCGAGGGTGAGGCCGAACACGAACAGCAGCAGGATCGCGACGCTCGGCACGAACAGCGACTGCCCGGTGACACCGAGCACCTGAACACCGCGGTCGATGAACCTTCCCTTGTGGGAAGCCGCTGCGACTCCCAGCGGGATTCCGATGACGATCGTCAGCACGAGCGCCGTGATCGTCAGCAGCAGCGTCCACGGCAGACGCTGAAGCAGCACATCCGTCACCGGGATGGACTGAGTGAACGAGATGCCGAGATTGCCCTGCAGCAGCTGCCACATGTAGAGCCCGTACTGCACCAGCAGAGGCTGGTCCAGTCCGTACTGCTCGAGGATGGTCGCCCGGATGTCATCCGTCATGTTGGGGCTCGCCAGCGCCAGGGCCGGGTCGCCGGGAAGCAGACGGAGGAGCAGGAACGTCACGGTCACGGCGAACCAGATCGTGAGCAGACCACGTCCGACGCGGCTGAGAATGAACGATGCTCGGGACACCCGGGCGACCTTCCTCGAGAGTGTTTCGATGGCTTATTCGACCGGGTACGCGCTCGCGAGGGAGAGCGGGTTCACGATCGAGAGCAGCTCGCTCGGCTTCGAGATGAAGCCGGCCCATTCATCGCTCGCCGCGAAGAACAGGTTCTGCGTGTACATGATGTTGTCGTAGACCTGGTCGTGAACGATCTGGTTCGCCTCCCGCATGATCGCGATCTTGTCGTCCTCGTCGAACGTGACCATGCCCTCCTCGATCAAGGCGTTCAGCTCGGGGTCGTCGACATACGTGTAGTTGATCGCTCCGCCGGGGAGGTACGACAGCGCGAAGTTCGTCACCGGGTCGTCCATGATGGCGAAGTTGCCGGCGTAGATGTCGTAGTCGCCTTCATTCGTCATCGAGAGGTACGTGTTGCGCTCTGTTCCCTGCAACTCGATCGTGATGCCGGCCCTGGCCGCACTGTCCTTCACCATCTGCGCCCATTGGCTGGTGACGCTGTCCTGCAGCGAGTAGATCAGGCGGAAGGACACCGGGAAGTCGCCATCGGCATCCGCGGTGTACCCCGCCTCCTCCATGAGCGACCGCGACAGCTCCGGATCGAACTCGTACTCGGTGATCAAGTCGTCGTAGTACTTCGAGAGCACCGGCATGAGCGCGCTCGATCCGGTGGAGACCGCCTGCCCCTGCAGCACGACCGTGCGGATGGCCTCGTAGTCCACGGCGTGCGCGAGCGCCTTCCGGACCCTGACGTCGTCCAGGCCCTCCTTGGTCATGTTGTAGACCAGATGGGCGTAGCCGAGCCCCGCCGCCTCGATGACCTGCAGTCCCTCCGTGCTGCTGAGCTGTTCCACCTGCGCCGGGGGCAGCGCGTTGGCGATCACGTCGATCTCACCGCTCTGCAGAGCGAGGATCTCCGTGTTCACGTCGGGATAGACGCGATAGACCACTTCGGCCGGACCGGGGACGCCGCCCTCGACGAGCGGATAGTCCTCGACGCGCTCCAGCGTGTAATGCTGCCCGACCTGGAAGTCGCTCATGATGAACGGACCCATGCCCACCCAACCGCCGTCCGATCCGTCGTTGGCGAACTCGGCGATGGATCCCTGCGGCTCGAAGACGTGCTTCGGCACGACGACACCCCAGAATCCGATCTCGTCGATGATCGACGAGTCCGGCTGGGTGAGCGTCAGCTCGACCCGCGTGTCCGAGACCGCCGTGGCGGTGTCGAGGTTCCCGAGCTGCCCGAAGAACGTCCCCGGCGCCTGGTCGCGCTTGACCGCGTTGAGAGTCCACGCGACATCCTCCGCGGTGAGCGGCTCTCCATCGCTCCAGGTGAGGTCGTCCCGGATCTCGTAGAACCCGGTCGTGTCGTCCACATACCCCCACTCGGTCGCGACGTGGGCCTCCTTGCTCCCGTCGTCGCTGATGCTCAGCAGATGCGGGTACATCAGGTTGGTGATCCAGGAGTCCGTCCGGCTGTTGCCGAGGACCGGATTGAAGTTGACGACATCGGTGGTCGTGCCGATGCTGATCGTCTCGTCGCTCGGTCCGGCGCTCCCGCTGGACTCACCGGGCTCCGGTGCTGTCGGTGCACACGCCACGAGACCGACGGCGACGGCCGCGGTCGCGCCGAGCGCGAGGAACCTGCTGTGCTTCATCAGACCCAAACCTCCTCAAGGACGCGCATGGTGTTCCCGCCGACGACTGCGCGGATCTCGTCGTCGGAGTAGTCGTGCTTCACGAGCCAGCCGATGATGTTGTAGAAGGCCTCGGCGGGGTTCTCGATGCCGTCGACGTACGGCTGCTTCTCGTAGTCGACGTTGGCGTGCGCCTGGCCCAGCGACAGGTTCGACGAGAAGGCGTCGTGGAGACCGACGTGGTCGCCGAACAGCGTGTCCGGACCGAAGCTCACGTGCTCGAGACCGACGAGGTCGACGCAGTACTGGAAGTGGTCCATCACGGACTCGAGCGAGTGCTTCGGATGCTGCGGCGAGATCGTGGTGTGCGGAGCCGCCTCGATACCGATCACTCCACCGCGCTTGGCGCACTCGATGATCGTCTCGTCGGTCTTCATCCGGTTGGTCGGCCACAGACCGCGCGCGCCGGCGTGGGTGATGAACACCGGGACCTTCGAGTGCGCGATGACGTCGAGGCATGTCTGATCTCCCGAGTGCGAGATGTCGATCGCGATGCCCAACTTGTTCATGCGCTCCACGGCGCGCTCGCCGAAGTAGGTCAGTCCGCCGTCCCCGCGCTCCTTCAGGCCTCCGCCGAGCATGTTCGCCTCGGAGTAGGCGATTCCCATCTGGCGCACGCCGAATCCGTAGAGCACGTCGAGGCGGTCGACCTCGTTCTCGATCATCGTCGCGGCCTCGAGGGCGAAGATGTGCGCGACGCGGCCCGTCTCGGCGGCGTGGCGGATGTCCTTGATCGACTCGGCCTTGATGACGAAGTCCTGGTGGGCGAGATCCGCCATCCGGACGCCGAGATCGAACAGCACGTCCTGGTACTTCCACCCGGCGTCGCTCGAGATGCAGCACGTGCCGTCCATGCCGTTGTCGAAGACAGCAGTCAGGCCGGAGCGCGAGAGACCCTCGTAGCCAGTGGGTTCGCGCCCCTGGCGGATGTGGTCGCGCAGTTCTCCCATATCTTCCGGGAAGACCTGCACGTGCTCGTGCAGGGAGATCACCGTCTCCTCACGGAGCAGCCGTTCCGTGCGCTCCTTCTGCGCGTCGCTGAGCTCCAGGCCGGTGTATGCGGGAACGCGCCCGATCTGCTTGGCGTAGCGGAACTCGCGGTAGTCCTTGCCTGCTTCGAGATAGTCGTAAGCGGTGTAGCCGCTGTAGCGGCCTGCTGGTTCGAGCACGGAGGCGCTCCTTCGATTCGGTGATGCGGGTGGGCTCTCCCCGGTCATGCGAGGAGAATGACTCCGAATCTCGTTGATTTCGGCGCTACTGTCAACTGCAATGCACAATTTCGGCTGAGATGTTTCCTGTTCGAAACATTTCAGCACCATTCTGATGGCATGATGGGCACCATGGAGAACAGGTCAGCATCCTCCGGCGACACGGTCCTGGAGATCGAAGCACTCACGGTCACACTCACCGGCGGGGGGCGCGAGAACCGTGTCGTCGACGGCATCGACCTCACCGTCCGCCGTGGCGAGGTCTTCGCGCTGCTGGGCGAATCCGGTTCGGGGAAGTCGATGACCGCACGCGCGGTGATGGGCCTCATCGATGAGGGCAGGGTCGAGGCCGAGACGCTGCGCCTCAACGGAGACGATCTGCTCGCGCTGACATCCGAGCGCCATCGAGAACTCCGCGGCGTGACCGTGAGTCTGGTCATGCAGGACGCGCTCTCCGCACTCAATCCCGTGCTCAGCGTCGGCGACCAGATCACGGACCTCCTGCGGGCGCACCGGCCGCTGAGCAAGAGGGAGGCTCTGGCACGCGCGGAGGAGCTTCTCGGACTCGTCGGCATCCCGGAACCCGCCACCCGGGTCCACCAGTACCCGCATCAGTTCTCGGGCGGCCAGCGACAGCGCATCCTGATCGCGATGGCCATCGCGCTCGAACCCGACCTGATCATCGCGGACGAGCCGACCACCGCTCTCGACGTCACCGTGCAGGCCCAGATCCTGGACCTGCTCCTGTCCCTGCGCAGACGCCTCGGCGTGGGGATCCTCCTGATCACTCACGACCTCGGAGTCGTGATGGAGGTCGCCGACCGCGTGGCGATCATGCGGTCGGGGCGCATCGTCGAATCCGGCAGCGCCGACGTCGTCCTCACCGAACCTCAGCATCCGTACACCCGCCAGCTCCTGAACTCCATGCCGAAGCCGGTTTCGGCGGCGGCGGACCTGGACGAGGACGAGAAGCCGATCCTGAAGGCGAACGGCCTGCGTCGGACCTTCCGCGGGTCGCACGGCCACACGGTCACCGCGGTGGCCGGCGTCGACCTGTCCCTGCACAGCGGAGAGATCCTCTCGATCGTCGGAGAGTCTGGCAGCGGCAAGTCCACGCTCGCACGCATGCTCGTCGGCCTCGACGTGCCGGATGCCGGAACGCTCGAATACCGCGGCCAGGACGTCACGCGCGGGCGGATGCGAGACCGCCGGATCCTGCGCCGCGGGGTGCAGATGGTGTTCCAGGATCCCTACATGTCGCTGAATCCTCGGATGACGGTGCAGCAACTCGTCTCCGAACCCCTCGACGCGACCGGCACCGGCTCACCGGCGACCCGCCGCGCACGCGTCGCCGACCTGTTGGAACTCGTCGGCCTGTCCGCCGACATGGCATCGCGCTTTCCCCACCAGTTCTCGGGCGGACAGCGTCAGCGCATCGGAATCGCACGGGCGCTGGCCCTGGATCCGGACGTCCTCGTCTGCGACGAGCCGGTCTCCGCACTGGATGTCTCCATCCGAGCGCAGATCATCGATCTGCTGTGCGATCTGCGCGAGCGCCTGGGGATGTCGATCGTCTTCATCGCCCACGATCTGTCCCTGGTGCGGCACATCGCCGATCGCGTCGCCGTGATGTATCTCGGCGAGATGGTCGAGATCGGTGACACCGAAGAGGTGTATCGCCATCCGGCGCACCCGTACACGCAAGCGCTGCTGTCCGCGATTCCGCCCCAGACGCGCGCCGAGCGCGGCATGCTCGAACGGCGGACACGGCTCAGCGCCTGAGACCCGCCTCGGAGACCGCGAGCAGATGGACCCGGTCCCCGAGGCGCGTCCTCAGCGCTCTCCGAGCCGCTCCGCGATCTCGGCATCCACCGTCCGGATCGTGGCCGTGTCGATGTCGGGCAGCGCTGCCTCGAACCGCGCCTGACGGCGCTTGAGCCACAGCCCCAGCCCGATGAGCACCACCATGACCGAGTAGATCGTGATGGACCCGGGGCTCTGCACCAGGAAGACCGGGTCGCCCTGGCTGATCGCCATGGCCTTGCGCAGCTGCTCCTCCGCCATCGGCCCGAGGATCGCCCCCACGACCATCGGAGACACCGGATACCCGTGCCGGCGCATGAAGAACCCGATGAGGCCCAGCAGGAGCAGCATCCCGACGTCGAACACCGTGAAGTTGGCGGCGTAAGCTCCCAGCCCCGCGAACACGAGGATGCCCGCGTACAGGTAGGGCCGCGGGATCCGCAGCACCTTGGCCCACATCCCCACCAGCGGCAGGTTGAGGATGATGAGCACCACGTTGCCGATGTACAGGCTCGCGATCAGCGCCCACACCAGTGCCGGCTGGCTGTCGAAGAGGAGCGGGCCAGGGCGGATGCCGTAGGTCTGGAACGCGGAGATGATGATCGCGGCCGTCGCGGTCGTCGGAAGTCCGAGCGTCAGGAGCGGAACGAGGACACCCGCCGCTGCGGCGTTGTTCGCCGCCTCCGGCCCGGCGACGCCTTCGATCGCGCCCTTGCCGAACTGCCGGCGGTACGGGTCCTTCGCGAGCCGCTTCTCGGTCGCATACGACAGGAACGTCGCGACATCCGCGCCGCCGGCCGGGATCGAGCCGATCGGGAAGCCGATCGCCGTGCCGCGCAGCCACGGCTTCCACGACCGCTTCCAGTCGCTGCGCTTCATCCACGTCCGCCAACTTCCCGACACCGGGATGATCGGCAACCGGCCATTGCGCAGCCGGGATCCGACGTACAGCGCCTCGCCGACCGCGAACAGGCCGACGGCGACGATGACGACGTCGATGCCGTCGCCGAGGTTCGGGATGCCGAAGGTGAACCGGGCCTGACCCGTCAGGGTGTCGGTGCCGACGAGCCCCAGGAACAGCCCGATCGACAGCGACACGATGCCGCGCACGGGGCTCGAGCCGAGCAGCGCACCCACCGTGAGGAACGCCACGACCATCAGCGCGAAGTAGTCCGCCGGTCCGAGCGTCACCGCGAAGTCGGCGATGAACGGCGCGAACAGCGTGAGAAGAGCTGTCGCGATCGTGCCGGCGATGAACGAGCCGATCGCCGCTGTGGCCAGTGCGGCGGTCGCCCGCCCCATCCTGGCCATCTTGTTCCCCTCCATCGCGGTGACGATGGATGCCGACTCCCCCGGCGTGTTCAGCAGGATCGAGGTGGTGGACCCGCCGTACATGCCGCCGTAGTAGATGCCGGCGAACATGATGATGGCGCTGGTGACGTCCAGCGTGTAGGTCAGCGGCAGCAGCAGCGCCACGGTCATGGCGGGCCCGATCCCGGGCAGCACGCCCACCGCGGTGCCCAGCAGCACACCGACGAACGCGAACAGCAGGTACTGCGGCTGCAGCGCCGTCGCGAAGCCCTCCAGGAGCAGCTGCAGGCTATCCACCGAGCACCCCGGGCAGGATCGTGCCGAAGGGCGGCAGCGACAGCCCCAGCAGCGTGCCGAACAGCACCTGCGTGACGACGCCCAGGCCGAGCCCGATGATCAGCGCCATCCACCAGCGGGCGGCTCCCAGAGCCAGCGAGGCACCCGTGAAGAGCACGACGACGGCCGCCGGCCATCCGGCGAGCGGGATCACGAGCATCAGCGAGGCGAAGGACAGTGCGAGGAGGATCACGGTCTTCCAGGACGTCCTCGCCTCGGCATCGATGTCCTCCCCCTCGTCCGGCTCGCCGACGTCTCCGCGCAGGACCGCGACGATCGCGCCCAGCGACGCGAGCAGCATCAGTCCCGTCACCGCGTACGGGACGACCCGCGCGCCCAGCACGTTCGATGACCCGATCGGCTCCCGGATGAACCCGGTCATCACGAGGGCGACCGCCGAGAACCCGGCGATGACGGCCAGGAACACCAGTTCCCCGATCCGACGCGACCGGGGGGCGCCGGCGACGGCCGACGCCCCTGTGGTGATGGGCTGGGTCATTCGATCAGCCCGATGGTCGTGAGCGTCTCCTGCGTGGTGGCGATGTCGCCCTCCAGGAAGGACGAGAACTCGTCGCCGATCAGGAACGCGTCGGTCCAGCCGTTGGTCTCGAGAACCTCGGCCCAGGCGCCGCCGTCATGGGTCGCTGTGACCAGGTCCTCCAGCGCCGCCTTCTCCTCCTCCGAGATGTCCCCCGGGGCGATGAGCCCGCGCCAGTTCGTCACGACGATGTCGATGCCCTCCTCCGTCAGGGTCGGTACATCCGGGAGCAGCGCGGCCGGCTCCTCGGAGGACACCGCGAGCGCCTTGAGCTCGCCCGCCTCCACCTGCTGGGCGAACTCGCCGACACCCGAGATCCCCGCCTGCACCTGACCGCCCAGGAGCAGCGTCAGCGCCTCTCCTCCCCCGGAATTGGCGATGTAGTTGAGCGAGGTCGGCACGTCCGCGGCATCCACTCCGGCTTCGGTGAGGAGCTGCCCGGCCAGGATGTGATCGATGCCGCCGGCCGAACCTCCGGTGACCGCCATCGCCGACCCCTCCTCGACCCAGGCGTCGACGAAGTCGCCGATCGTGTCGTACGGGCTGTCCTTCGGCACCACCACGACCAACGGCTCCTCCGTGAGCTTCGCGATCGGCGTGGTGTCCTCGATGCGCACCTCGGACGCGTTCGTCTCGACCGCGCCGACCATCACGCTGCCCGTGATCATCAGGGTGTTCGGGTCGGTTTCGGTCGCGAGCGCCGCCAGGCCGACGGTCCCTCCGGCGCCGCCGATGTTCGTCACCGGTGCCGAGGAGACGAGCTTCTCGTCGGTGAGCGCCTGCGCGAACGCGCGCGCCGTCTGATCCCAACCGCCGCCGGGGTCGGCGGGAGCGATGACGGCGACGCTGTCGATGCTCGTCTCCGCTCCGACGTCGCCGCCCGACGACGCAGGTCCTCCGGAGCAGGCCGCGAGCGTCAGCGCCGCGACGCCGATGACGGCGCCGACGACCAGACGGGCGCGGATGGGGCTGTGCTGTGCCATGAACTCCTCCTCGAGTCCGTCAGCCCGGCGGCGATGCCGGGACGGTGTCCGCTCACGCTAGGGCCGCGCACGCGTCGCCCACGGGTTGCGTACGAAAGGACGCATTTCGGTCGTTTCGGTCCCGCCGGACGCCGTCGCCCGCTCGCCTACCATGGACTCGTGGTGAAGGCGATGACGCTCCGCACGCAGCTCGTGCTGCTGCAGGCCGTCATCGTGCTCGCGATCGTGCTGACCGCGGGCCTTGCCGCGATGCTCATGCAGGAGCAGCAGATCCGCGAGGCCTCGCAGGAGCGCATGATCGCGGTGGCTCAGTCGGTCGCCCAGCTTCCCGCGGTCACCGACGCGTACGACGACGCCGACCCGGCATCCGTCATCCAGCCGATCGCTGAGCTGATCAGGGACTCCTCGAACGTGGCCTACGTCGTCGTCACGGACGACGAGGGCATCCGCTTCTCGCATCCGAATCCGGACCGGATCGGCGAGCCGGTGTCGACGGATCCGAGCGTCGCCCTGTCGGGCGAGATGTACGTCGGCACGCAGACCGGCACGCTCGGCGAGTCGTGGCGGGTCAAGGTCCCCGTCTTCGGCGAGGACGGCGACGTGATCGGTCAGGTCTCCGTGGGCATCCTGTGGTCCGACCTGCGCGCGGATTTCGCCGGGGACATCACGGGATTCCTCCTCGCCCTCGGAGCGGCGACCGTCATCGGCGTCATCGCCGCGACCGGCGTCGCGCGCATGGTGCGCCGGAGGATCTACGGGTTGGAGCCAGAGGAGATCCGCGGACTGCTCGAGACCCGCGAGGCCACGCTGCACGGCATCCGCGAGGGCATGCTCGCGCTCGACGAGGACGGCCGGGTCTCGCTCTGCAACGACGCCGCCGCCCGGCTCCTCGGCCTCGCGACGCCTGCCGAGGCGACGGGCCGTATCGCCTCGGATCTGCTGGACGATCTCACGCACGTGATCGCCGAGGCGGATGCCGACGACGACGCCTCTCAGCGGCTGGTGCTCTCTGGCGAACGCGTCCTGCTCGCCCGAGCCGCTCCTGTGCGCGTGCAGGGCAGGCGCGTGGGCACGGTAGTGACCCTGATGGACCGCACCGAGCTCGATCACGCGCTGCGCGAGCTCGCCGGCGCGCAGAGCCTGGCCGAGGGGCTGCGCGCCCAGCAGCACGAGTTCTCCAACACCCTCCACACGATCGGCGGCCTGATCGAGCTCGGCGAGGTGGATGCCGCCCGCCGTGTGGTCGAGCGCGCCGGCGACGGCGGCGGACTGAACCGGCTGGACGCCCCCACCGGAGTGCAGGACATCGAGCTCGCGGCGATCCTGCTCGCCAAACGCGCGCGCGCCAGGGAACTGGGCGTCCTGCTGACCGTGACGGACGATTCGCGCCTGCCCGCTGACTGCGGAGGAGACGACCTCAGCACCGTCGTCGGCAACCTGATCGACAACGCTCTCGACGCCGCCGGGCAGGGCGGGCACGTGAGAGTGTCGATCGCCCAGGACGAGAGTCTCGACATCCGCATCGTGGTCGAGGACGACGGCCCGGGGGTCTCCCTCGAACGACGCGGAGACGTGTTCCGGCTCGGTTTCTCCACCAAGCCGGACGGGCGCCAGCGCGGCTACGGGCTGACCATCGTGGCGCGCATCGTCGAGCGCCGGGGCGGATCCATCGACCTCGGCCCCTCCTCCGCCGGCGGCGCCCGATTCACCGTGCGCCTGCCCGCCGTGCAGCACGCGGAGTCCGTGCGATGACACGGCTGCGGACGCTCATCGTCGAGGACGACTTCGCCGTCGCCCACGTCACCCGTGGCTTCGTCGAACGCCATCCCCGCTTCGAGGTGGTCGGAGTCGCCTCCACGGGAGCGGACGCCCTGCGCGCCGTGCACGAGCTCGCGCCCGACGTCCTGCTGCTGGACGTCTACCTGCCGGACATGTCCGGCATCGAGGTCCTGCGCCGCGCCCGCGCCTCGGGCGCGCACGTCGAGGTCATCGCCGTCACCGCCGCGCGGGATCTGGACACCGTCCGGCGCGCGCGGGCGCACGGCGTGCATCACTACGTCGTCAAGCCCTTTCCGATGCAGACCCTGCACGAGCGCCTGGACGACGTCTGGCGCGTGATCGCCCGGGATGCCGAACTCACCGGTACGGCCGAACTCGACCAGGTCACGGTCGACGCGCTCATGCGGCACGACGCCGTCGCGATCGCCGCACAGCGCAAGGGCGTCTCCCCGGCAACTCTGCAGCGAGTGGCGACGGCTCTGGAGGCGCACGCCGCACCGCTGTCCGCCACCGAGGTCGCAGAGCAACTCGGCATGTCGCGCGTCAGCGCGCGCCGCTACCTGGAGCGTCTCGTGGAGTCGGGACTCGCCGAGAGCTCTCCCAGATACGGCAGTGTCGGCCGTCCGGAGCTGCGGTACCGCTCCCTGGTGTGACCCCGCCACGCGGATCAGTGCGGTGGCCGCAGGCGCCGCGCCTTGCGCTCCTCGGCGACGTCGCGTCGCACGCGGGAGGCGATCGCGGTGGTGTCCCGCAGTTCGACCTGCACCTGCCGCTCGGCGGGGACCCCCGCGCGCAGCTCGCGGACGCGCTCGAGCTCGACGTCCAGCTCCACGCCGAACAGGAGCGCCGCGTTCGCGATCCAGAGCCACAGCAGGAAGATGAGGACGCTGGCGAACGGACCGTAGAGACGCTCGTAGTCCGCGACCGCGGTCACGTAGAAGCCGAAAGCCGCGGAAGCTATGCCGAAGACGACGAGCGCCGCGGCCGCGCCCAGGCTCATCCACCGGAAGCTGCGGGGAGAGACGTTGGGTGCGAACGTGTACAGGATCGCGACGAGCAGGACGATCACCGCCGCCAGCGCCGGCCAGCGCACGATGCTCCACACCAGCAGGCCGGCCTCCCCCACACCCCAGATCTCGCCGAGCCCGCGCGCGAGGCGCTCGCCCGTCACGGCGAGGACCGCCGCGACGAGCACCAGCACGAGGAGAACGATCGTCAGGAGCAGATGCGCCGGCTTGGACCTCCAGAACGGCCGGCCTTCCTCCACCCCGTAGATCCGGTTCGCAGCACGGCTGAACGAGGTCGTGTACCTGCCGACGGACCACACCGTGAGCACGAGCGAGGCGAGCAGCACCCAGCCGGTGGCCGACGCGTCGGCGAGTTCAGACAGCGGGTCCCGCAACGCCTCCCCCGCCCCCTCGGGGAGGACGGCGTCCGCCGCCTGCAGCACCGAGTCCAGGCGCGCTCCGTCCCGACCCATCAGACCGATCGTCGAGATCGCGGCGATCACCGCGGGCACGGTCGCGAGCACGGCGTAGAAGGTCAGTGCTGCCGCGGCATCCGGATTCCGATCCGTCCCGAACTTGCGCACCGCACGGCGCAGCGCGAGCGCCCACGCGTCACGGCCGAGCCGCCACGGCGGTCGTCCGCCGTCGTCGTGCACCCCGGTCGTCATCGTCCCTCCTCCCCCGCCCTCACGTGCAGGAGCACGACGATCCGCCGAAGGTGCGTGGCCACCAGGACTCCGGGACCGAGGATGCTGCGAGCGGATGCGTGACCGGCTTCGAGTTCGTCGACCAGCCGGCGCACGGCTTGAGCCGCCGCAGCCCTGGTGCGGTGCGCCTCCTTGTCGTCCTGCCCGAGGTCGGCGATCGCCGCAGCAACGGCCCGGCACGCACGGGCGATCGCTGGGATCAGGGACTCATCGATGGGAAAGCCCCCCGGTCGATCTCTCACCACGTCCTCCAGCGCATCGGAGATGTCCCGCACCCGCACCGCGATCGATTCAAGCGTCTCGAGTCTCGCATGCGCGGCACCGGTGCCGTGACGCCCGCCGATCGCGCGCGGATTGCCCCGGCGGCTCCGATCGGCCTCGGCGAGGGCCGCGCGCACGTCTCGCGCCGTCGTCTCGAGAGCATCGGCGCCCTCGGTCCACCCCGTGCGCTCCGGCGGCCAGGCCGTCTCCAGCGCCTCCCCGATGCCGTCCAGGTGGGATGCGAGCTCCCGCCGATAGCCCTCCACTCGAGCACTCGCCGTCGCCGAGAACGTCCGGGGAGCGACGAGCAGGTTGATGACGAGCCCGATCACGAGTCCGACGGCCATCGGGACGAGATAGCTCAGGGAGTACGCCTCGGCGTCGTGTCCACCGATGATGAGCACGAACACCGCGGCGACCGCGATGTACTCGCGACCGATGCCGAACCACCCCGTTCCCGAGAGCAGGACGCCGATCCCGGCGACGAGGGCGAGGGTCCACACGTTCGGTCCGACGGTGAACACCACGAGCAGCGCCAAGAGCATTCCGGTCGCGAGAGCCGCCAACGTCTGGAGGCTGGACTTCATCGAGTCCATGAGCGTCGGATGCATGCTGATCAGCGCACCGAGCGGAGCGTAATAGGGGTGATCGTCCGTGACGCCGGGCAGATACCGCGCCACCGTCCACGCGAGGCCGACGGCCACCGCGGTCTTGACCGCCAGCAGCAGACGCGGCCCCGTCACCGCCGCGTGCAGCGAGGTCGCCACGCGCTCGCGCGCACGTGCCGGCGCCGTGGACGGACTCACGTCGGCACCGCTCTCGGCGAGGCGGAGGGGATGACGTCCTCGTTCGGCATGACCGTCATCCTGCCCGTGCCGGGCGCCGCGCGCACGAGGGTTGACAGGCCGTGCCGGTGCCGTCGACGGACGCGGCCGGAGCCGCCCGTCAGGCTCCGGGACGCACCGTCAGGTCGGTGATGTCGGCGTCACGCGGCAGATCGAGAGCCGTGAGGATCGTCGTCGCGACCGACTCGGGATCGATGAATCGCTCCGGTTCGTACTCGCGGCCCTCCTGCTGATGCACGCGCGCCTGCATGGGGGTCGCAGTCCGGCCGGGATAGATCGAGGTGACCCGGATGCCGTGTTCGGCTTCTTCGGCGCGCAGGGCGTCCGCCAGTGCCTTCAGACCGTGCTTGGAGGCGGCGTACGCGGACCAGCCGGCGTGCGCGTGCAGGCCGGCACCGGAGTTGACGAACACGACCTGGCCGCGCGACACCCGCAGCACGGGCAGCAGCAGCCGCGTGAGCTCGGCCGGACCGACGAGGTTGACGGCGAGCTGCTGCTCCCACAGCGCCGGCGCGAGATCCGCGACCGCCCCGAGATCGACGACCCCTGCGACATGCACCACGGAGTCGAGCCGCTCCGGCAGCCGCTGCTTCGACAGCGCCCAGGAGAGCCGGCCCGGCTGCCCCAGGTCGCCGACGATCGTCGTCGCTCCGGGGAATCGAGCGGCGATCTCCCGCGCCCTGCCGGCGTCGCGAGCCAGCAGGACGACATCGTCGCCCCGGTCGAGCAGGCGACGCGCGAGCACGGAGCCGATGCCGGACCCTGCGCCGGTGACGAGGTGCACGGCCATGTCAGGCGCGGTCGGCAGGCTCGGTCAGCTCGATGGGGACCACCGGGCAGTCCTTCCAGAGCCGCTCGAGACCGTAGTACACGCGCTCCTCGGAATGGAACACGTGCACGATGAGGTCGCCGAAGTCCAGCAGGACCCAGCGGGCCTCGGCCCGGCCCTCGCGGCGGACGCGCTTGTGTCCGGCCTCGACGAGCTTGTCCTCGATCTCGTCGGCGATCGCGGCGACGTTGCGCTCGCTGTTGCCCGTGACGAGGAGGAAGATGTCGACCAGCGGCAGCGGCTCCGACACGTTGAGCGCCAGCAGATCCTCGCCGCCCTTGGATGCCGCCGCGTTCGCGGCGATCTGGAGCATCTGCTCCGCGGATTCAGGTGATTGCATCAGAGCACATTCGTCGTGAAGGCGATGATCAGAGCCGTCGCCAGCGCCAGCGCCAGTCCGCCGGCGGTGATCGCCAGCGTCAGCATGAGCCGGTTGCCCTTCTCAGGCGCTGGGGGACGGATGACCTCGCCCGCGGGCTTGATCGTGCTGACCGCGGAGCTGGCCGCGATCGGCGTCGGCGAGGATGCCGGCGGCAGCTCGCCGTCGATGAGGACCGCATCGACGTCCTTGCCGTCGGCGACCCCCTTCGCGTGCCCCTGCGAGCCGAGGCCCTCGGGGAGTTCGTAGGTTCCGGTGATGAGAACCTCACCGGTCGAGGCGACAGGGCCCGACAGCGAGCCGTCCCCGGGAGGCGGGTTGAAGATCAGAGCGCTCGGAGCGATGTGCTGCGAGCCCGTGGAGTCGCTGACCGTGATCAGCTCGTCGAACGACGGCGTGAACGGCGTGGTGGTCTTCTCCTCGGCGAGAACGCTCTGCCCGAATGTGGGGTTCACGGTCGGCCGTTCGCCGTGCTCGGCTGCGTCATCGGTGTCCTCGATGACGTCGGCGTCGACGCCGAGCGCCACGAGGTCGGCCTCGGTGTCCTCGTCCTCGTCGCCGGCCTCCTGGTCGGCGGCGGCCCCGGCATCCGCCTCCTCGGCGGTCTCGGGCTCCGAGTCACCCGGTTCGAGGAGTGCTTCGGTCTCGTCCTCGGACTCGTCCTCGGGAGCGTCGGAGGACGAATCCAGGGGGCCGTCGTCCGCCTTCGCCGGAGTGGGAGCGAACACAGGGACGGCGGACACGATCTCCGTCTCCGTCGCCGCGGTCTTCGCCTCCCGGCTTCCGGCATCGTCGTCCGACGTCTCCGGCTCGGCGGGCGACGCCGCGGGGTCCTCGGCGCCGATCACCGGGACCGACGCGGTCCTGATGCGCTCCTGCTCCCGGGCCTGGCGACGCGTCAGGGGCGCTGCCCCGAGATCCACGGCGTCATCGGGGACCGGTGCCGGCGCGACGGGGGCCGGCTCGGCGGCGCGGGGCAGCACGGGGGCCGGAGGAGGGGTCGCCTCCTCGTTCTCCGTGATCACCGGTGTCGCGCCGGTCAGGCGGATCTCCCGCAGCTGCTTGCGCGTCAGCGGTTCCTTCCCTGGGCTGTCCGATGTGCTCATGCCTTGCTCCGATACAGATGATGCTTCGCGATGTACTGAACGACTCCGTCGGGGACGAGGTACCACACCGGCTCCCCCTCGTGGACGCGCTGGCGGCAGTCCGTCGAGGAGATCGACAGCGCCGGCACCTCCAACTGGCTGACATCGTCGCTCGGGAGGCCATCGGTGCTCAGAACGTGTCCTGGACGCGAGACCGCGACGAAGTGGGCCAGATCCCACAACTCATCATGGTCCCTCCAGCTGAGAATCTGCGCTACGGCATCCGCTCCGCTGATGAAGAAGAGTTCGGCATCGGGTCGCTGCTGCTTGAGATCCCGCAGCGTGTCGATCGTGTAGGTGTCGCCCTCGCGATCGATGTCGACGCGACTGACCGTGAATCGCGGGTTGGACGCCGTGGCGATCACCGTCATCAGATAGCGGTGCTCGCTGGGCGTGACCGTGCGCTTCTGCCACGGTCGGCCGGTGGGGACGAAGATCACCTCGTCGAGGTCGAACGAGTGCGCGACCTCGCTCGCCGCGACCAGGTGCCCGTGATGGATCGGGTCGAAGGTCCCGCCCATCACCCCGATACGCGGTGCCCGTGAGGTCGTGGTCTCCATGGGCGGCTCAGTGGCCGTGCCCTGCTCCGTGGCCGTCCTTGCCGTGCTGCGCTGCCCACGCCTCGGCCTTCGCCGAGTGGCGGTTCGCGACGTGGCGGTAGGAGAACGTCACCAGTCCCAGAAGAGCGAACACGATCGCGGCGATGACACCGAAGATCAGCGTCTCGAGCGCCACGTTGCCGTGGTGCTCCGTCTCAGCGGCTGCCATCGCCATCTGTGCGACGAGATTCATCCTGACTCCGTTTCGTGACCGGGGGCGCGAACGCGCTTCCCCATCCTATCGCTCAGCCGCGCGTCTGCCCGGCCCCACGCGCGAGCCACTTCGTGCTGGTCAGCTCGGACAGTCCCATCGGACCTCGCGCGTGCAGCTTCTGCGTGGAGATCCCGACCTCGGCCCCGAACCCGAACTCCGCGCCGTCGGTGAACCGCGTCGAGGCGTTCGCCATGACCACCGCGGAGTCGACCTCGGCGAGGAAGCGCTCGGCGTTTCGGGCATCCGTGGTGATGATCGATTCGGTGTGCCCCGTGCTGTACCGGCGGATGTGCGCGAGCGCATCGTCCAGGGTGTCGACGACCTTGATCGCGATGTCGAGGCTGAGGTACTCAGTGGCCCAGTCCTCCTCGGTGGCGGGGATCACTCCGCTCACGAGTCCGGCCACCATGTCGTCGCCGTGCACGGCGACGCCTTCGCTCTGCAGCGCGCTGGCGACGAGCGGGATCAGCCGGGGCGCGGCCTGACGAAGGACCAGCACGGTCTCGACGGCGTTGCAGACGCTGGGCCGCTGGACCTTGGCGTTCACCACGATGTCGCGCGCCCAGTCGTCGGGAGCCGTCTCGTCGAGCACGATGTGCACGACGCCGGCACCGGTCTCGATCACCGGGACGGTCGACTCGGTGACCACCGTCTCGATGAGGGCCGCACTGCCGCGCGGCACGAGCACGTCGACGAATCCGCGCCCGTGCATGAGCGCCTTGGCCCCCTCGCGCCCGAAGTCGTCGACGGTCTGGACGGCCTCTGGGGTGACACCGGCGCCGGCGAGAGCCGCGCGCATGATCTCGACGAGAACGGTGTTCGACTCCCGGGCCGCACTGCCGCCGCGCAGCACGACGGCGTTGCCCGACCGCAGGGCGAGCGCGGCGATGTCGACCGTGACGTTCGGACGCGCCTCATAGATCGCCCCGACGACGCCGAACGGCACGCGCACCTGTTCCAGCGCGACGCCGTTGGGCATCCGGTGTCCGCCGACGACCTGACCGACCGGGTCGGGCAGCGTCGCGACGTCGCGGACGGCGGCCGCCAGAGCGGCGACCCGCCTGTCGTCCAGGCGCAGTCTGTCGATGAGCGCCGCGCCGATTCCGTCGGCCACGCCGCGAGCGATGTCTCCGGCGTTCGCGGCGATGATCCGAGCAGCTCCCGCCTCGATGGCCTGCGCGATCGCCTCGAGAGCGCGCGCCTTGTCATCGCTGGTGAGCCGGGCGATCGCTCGCGACGCATCCTTCGCCTGCCTCAGGCGCTCCTGCGGCCCGGCGGCCTCCGCAGCGGCGGATCCGACGGGTGCGGTGAGGGTGTCGACGCTCATCCGCCCAGTGTATCCAGCGCGCGAGCTCGACAGGGCCGATGTGACGGCGGCGAGACAGCCGCGATCAGCCCTGTGCCGCCGGCACGAACCACGTGCCGATGGACTCCCCGGACAGGGCGCGGTCGATGAGGTCGGCGCTGGTCACGAGCACGCCGATCCCGGATGCCGCGGCCAGCCGCGCCGCCGACACCTTGGTCGCCGCACCGCCCGTGCCCACGCTGTTGACCACGGTGGCACCGAACTCGAGGCCTGAGAGGTCCTCCTCGGGACGGATCGTCTCGATCGGCTCGGCCAGCGGGTCCGTCGGCGGCCTGGTGTACAGCGCCTCGACGTCGCTGAGCAGAACGAGGGCGTCCGCCTGGATGAGCTGGGCCACGAGTGCCGCCAGGCGGTCGTTGTCGCCGAAGCGGATCTCCTGCGTGGCGACAGTGTCGTTCTCGTTCACGATGGGCAGAATCCGCAGGCCCAGCAGGCGCTCCATGGCGCGACGGGCGTTGCTGCGGGACGTCGCGTGCTCCAGGTCTCCCGTGGTCAGCAGCACCTGTCCCGCGACGATGCCGAACGGACGCAGCGCCTCCTGGTAGCGGTAGACGAGGATGTTCTGACCGACCGCGGCCGCCGCCTGCTGGGTGGCGAGGTCGGTGGGCCGGGCATCCAGGTTCAGGAACGGGATGCCGGTGGCGATCGCCCCCGAGGAGACGAGAACGATCTCGCATCCGCGACCGTGCGCCTTCTGCAGCGCGTGCACGATCATCGGGATGCGCCACGACGACTCGCCGCTGATCGACGACGAACCCACCTTCACCACGATGCGCGCGGCGGTCGCGAGCCCTTCCCTGGTTCGTGCTGTCATTCCTCGTCCCCGTCGACGTCCTCGGCGGTGACGCGGCGGCGTTCCTCGGCTTCGGCGCGCTGCGCGGCGCGGGCGTCCATCCGCTCGTGGTACTGCTCGCGGCGCTGGCTCGTCGTGCGGCGTCCGTTCGGCGCCAGACGCGGATCGGTTCCTCGCGGGGCGACCATGAGCTCGGCTGCCGAGGACATCGAGGGCTCCCAGTCGAAGACCAGCCCGTCGCCCTCGCCGATGACGACCGTCGCTCCGGGTGTGGCGCCCACTCGGAACAGCTCGTCCTCGACGCCCAGCCGTTCCAGACGGTCCGCGAGGTAGCCCACGGCCTCCTCGTTCTGGAAGTCGGTCTGCTGCACCCAGCGCACGGGCTTCTCGCCGAGCACGCGGTACACGTTGCCGTAGCTGCCGCCCTCGACGCGCACGGTGAACTCCTTCACCGCGCCCTTCGGACGGATCACGACCCGCTCGCGCGGCACTTCGACCGCGGCCTGCGCGCGATGCTGCTCGACGATCTCACCCAGCGCGAACGTCAGCGGCCGCAGCCCCTCGTGCGAGACCGTGGAGATCTCGAACACGCGGAATCCGCGTTCCTCGAGCTCGGGGCGGACGAGCTCGGCCAAGTCGCGCGCCTCGGGCACGTCGACCTTGTTCAGGGCGATCAGCTGCGGGCGTTCGAGCAGCGGCACCTGCCCCTCGGGTACCTCATAGGCGGCCAGCTCGGCGATGATGACGTCGAGGTCGCTGATCGGATCGCGACCGGGTTCGAGCGTCGCGCAGTCGAGGACGTGCAGAAGCGCGGAGCATCGCTCCACGTGGCGCAGGAACTCCAGGCCGAGTCCCCGCCCCTCGCTCGCGCCCTCGATCAGTCCGGGCACGTCCGCCACGGTGTAGCGGGCGTCGCCCGCCTGCACGACGCCGAGGTTCGGGTGCAGAGTCGTGAACGGGTAGTCGGCGATCTTCGGGCGTGCGGCCGAGATCGCGGCGATGAGGCTGGACTTCCCCGCCGAGGGGTACCCGACCAGAGCGACATCGGCGACGGTCTTGAGCTCGAGGATGACGTCGCCCTCGAAGCCCGGCGTTCCGAGCAGGGCGAATCCGGGGGCCTTGCGCTTGGGCGTCGCCAGAGCTGCGTTGCCCAGCCCTCCGCGGCCGCCCTGCGCGACGACGAAGCGCTCCCCCGGAACGACCATGTCGATGAGGACCTCGCCCGAGGCATCCTTCACGACCGTGCCGACCGGCACCGGGAGCTCCAGGGTCTCGCCCGCGAACCCGGACCGGTGATCGCCCATGCCGAATCCGCCGTTGCCGCTCGAGCGGTGAGGCGAGTGGTGATACGACAGCAGCGTGCCGGTCTGCGGGTCGGCGACGAGCACGATGTCGCCGCCGTCTCCGCCGTTGCCCCCGTCGGGCCCGCCGAGCGGCTTGAACTTCTCGCGATGCACCGACACACAGCCGTTGCCGCCCTTGCCGGCGCGCAGGTGGAGCGTCACCGTGTCGACGAACGTGACCATGCGTCAGAACTCCTCGGAATACGCGAACGGGACGGGCAAATGCCCGCCCCGTCCGGATGATAGCTGTGCGCTGCGATTACTCGGCAGCCGCGACGATGTTGACGACCTTGCGGCCACCCTTCGCGCCGAACTCCACCGAACCGGCGGCGAGAGCGAACAGCGTGTCGTCACCACCACGGCCGACGTTGACGCCGGGGTGGAAGTGCGTGCCGCGCTGGCGGACCAGGATCTCGCCGGCGTTGACGGTCTGACCGCCGAAGCGCTTCACGCCGAGTCGCTGTGCGTTGGAGTCACGACCGTTGCGGGTCGAGCTCGCACCCTTCTTGTGTGCCATTTCTCAGCTCCTCTTCGTGCTTACTTGATGCCGGTGATCTTGACGCGCGTGAGCTCCTGGCGGTGGCCCTGACGCTTCTTGTAGCCGGTCTTGTTCTTGAACTTCTGGATGACGATCTTCGGGCCGCGGAGGTTGCCGAGCACCTCTGCGGTGACCTTGACCTTCGCCAGCTTGTCGGCGTCGGTGGTCACCGTGGCGCCGTCGACGAGCAGCACGGCAGGCAGCTCGATCTTCTCGCCCTGGGCAGCCTGAACACGGTCGAGCTGAACGATCGTGCCGACCTCGACCTTCTCCTGCCGTCCACCGGCGCGCACTACTGCGTAAACCACTTCATACCTGTTTCGTTGGGGAGCACTCGGCTCCGGAAATCTCACGGGAAGACTGTGCCTGCGTTCGTCGCAGGTCTGACGGGTGCGAGCACCGGGGCTCATCCGGACCGCCCCGAGGGACGGCTCAGCTCGCGCACCAAGGGTCCACTTTACCGGATGCCGGGCGCAGAGGCAAAGCGAGCGGATCCCGTGTCGCACGACGCACCCGGGAATAGGATCGCACGGTGACCGTACTCGTCGACGACCCGATCTGGCCCGCGCACGGACGCCTGTGGGCGCACCTGGTGAGCGACGCGGACCTCGACGAGCTCCACGTGTTCGCCCGCGCCAACGACGTCCCCGCACGCGCCTTCGACCTGGATCACTACGACGTGCCGGAGGAGATCCTCCCCCGGCTCGTCGCTGCGGGTGCGGTTCATGTCGGCGGCAAGGAGCTCACGCGCCGGCTGATCGCGTCAGGACTGCGCGTCCCCGCCCGCGACCGGCGCGGTCGCTGACCCCGCTTCGGCGTTCACGGCCACCGGAGTGCCGGTGAGCGCCGCCGTGGTGACGCGACGACGGTTGCGCCCCTGCCCGGGTGCCTTCGGCTCGGGGAGGGCGTCCAGCACCGAGTCGAGCAGCTGCTCGGCCTCGCTGCGGGGAGCCTTGGAACGCTCGGACCGCTTCTTGCGCGCCTTCTTGGGACGCTCGGCCACCGGCTCGACGGGCGCCGGGGCATCCGTCGACTCGCCGGACGCGGCACGCGTGGAAGCGGCGATCTGCGCGAGCGCGGACTTCGCCCCTTCCGGGATGCCGTGCGTCACGACCGAGGAGGCCGCCGGTGCGCTGCTGCTCTGGTTGCCGCCGCGCTGACGGCGACCGGAGGATCCGGAGGAGCTCGCGCGGTGCTTGACCACGGGATCGTGGTGCACGATGACGCCGCGGCCCGCGCAGACCTCGCAGGGTTCGGAGAACGTCTCCAGAAGACCCAGCCCGAGCTTCTTGCGCGTCATCTGCACCAGCCCCAGCGACGTCACCTCGGCGACCTGGTGCTTGGTGCGGTCACGGCTCAGGCACTCGACGAGGCGCCGCAGCACCAGGTCGCGATTCGACTCGAGGACCATGTCGATGAAGTCGACGACGATGATGCCGCCGATGTCGCGCAGACGCAGCTGGCGGACGATCTCCTCCGCGGCTTCGAGGTTGTTCTTGGTGACCGTCTCCTCCAGGTTGCCCCCGGATCCGACGAACTTGCCGGTGTTGACGTCGACGACGGTCATCGCCTCGGTGCGGTCGATCACGAGCGAGCCGCCGGAGGGCAGCCACACCTTGCGGTCCAGCGCCTTCTCGATCTGCTCCGTGACGCGGAAGGCGTCGAACGGGTCGATCTCGTCCTCGTAGGACTCGACGCGCTCGAGCAGATCCGGGGCGACGCTCTCGAGATAGGCGCGGATCGTGCGCTGAGCCTCGTCGCCCTGGATGAGCATCTTCGTGAAGTCCTCGTTGAACACGTCGCGGACGATCTTCACGAGCAGATCGGGTTCGGCGTGCAGCAGCGCGGGCGCCTGCTGGCTCTCGACCTGCTTCTGGATGTGCTCCCACTGGTTGGTGAGGCGCTGGACGTCCCGGGTCAGCTGGTCCTCCGTGGCGCCTTCGGCGGCCGTGCGGACGATGACACCGCTGGACTCCGGCAGCACCTCCTTGAGGATGCGCTTGAGGCGGGCGCGCTCGTTGTCCGGGAGCTTGCGCGAGATGCCGTTCATCGATCCGTTCGGCACGTACACGAGGTAACGGCCGGGGAGCGAGACCTGACTGGTCAGCCTGGCCCCCTTGTGCCCGACGGGGTCCTTCGTCACCTGGACGAGAACGCGGTCACCCGGCTTGAGCGCCAGTTCGATGCGGCGCGGCTGGTTGCCGGTCTCGACGCCGTCCCAGTCGACCTCTCCCGAGTACAGCACCGCGTTGCGTCCCCGACCGATGTCGACGAACGCCGCCTCCATGCTGGGAAGGACGTTCTGCACGCGGCCGAGGTACACGTTCCCGATGAGCGAGGCGTCCTGGTTGCGCGCGACGTAGTGCTCCACGAGCACGTTGTCCTCGAGGACTGCGATCTGGGTGCGGCCGTTCTTGGAGCGGACGACCATCATGCGGTCGACGGCCTCGCGCCGGGCGAGGAACTCGGCTTCGGTCACGACAGGACGTCGACGGCCGGCGTCGCGGCCGTCGCGGCGGCGCTGCTTCTTGGCCTCCAGGCGCGTGGATCCCTTGATCGCCTTCGGCTCGGTGATGTACTCGACGACGCGCTGACGCTGACGCGGCTCCGAACGCTCGTCGTCGCCATCGCCGCCGCGCCCTCGGCGGCGGCCGCGGCGCGAGGACGAACCCGTGTCATCGGAGTCCTGGTCACGGTCACGGTCGCGCTCGCGGCCGGGGCGCGCGGGCAGGGGCACGATCTCGGGAGCGTAGAAGTGCAGTTGCGTGGAGACCTGCGAGACGAACGTCTCCGGGATCAACCCGAGGCTGACCGCGGTCACGGGCTCGGGCTTCGCGGGCTTCTCGGCGACGGGCTCTGCCTGTTCCGTGGAAGCCTCGGCCGGAGTCTCGGCGACGGGCTCGGCGGATTCGGTGGCGGGCCCAGCCGGTGCCTCCGCGCCGGGCCCTGCGGGCTCGGCGGCAGGCTCTGCGGGCTTCTCCGTGGTGGGATCCGCGGGAGTCTGTCCCTGCGGGGACGCGGATTCTGCGGGAGCCTCCGTGGACGAGGCCGACACCGGCTCGGCGGGCGCGGCGTCCGTGGCCGGGTCATCCGCCGCCGGCTCCACCGGGGGCGCGTCCGTCTCGGCGTCAGCCGCAGCCACGATCACGTCTGCGGCGGGAGTGTCCTCGCTCGCAGCTTCCGGCTCGGGCGCGTCGACCGCCGGAGTCTCCTCCGCAGCGTCCTCGGCGGGAGTGTCCTGCGCCGCCTCGTCGACCGGGGCCGCGTCGGCCTCCGGCGCCTGTGGCGTCGCGTCTAGCGGTCGCTCTGCATTCTCGTCGAGGGTCGGGGTGTTGTTGTCATTGTTCTCATCGGCCATCTCTGGCGTACTCCCTGCACGGGCACTGTGTGCTCCGCGAAATCTCATGCGGCACGGGCCGCGAACTCACTCGGCGTGCGATCGGCTCTTGTGCTCTGATCGCGTGGGGCATGGGCCCCGAAGTCTTCGTCGATGCCCGTCTGCGGCGGCGCCGCGAGAAGCATCACAGGTCATTATCGCATCAAGCGCGGATTATCGCGGCATCGGAACCGCCGATCGTCCCGGCCGCCTCACGCCCGGCGCATAGCAATCGCTGAGATACTGGCGCTATGACGCAGCAGCGCCCCCGCTACATCGGGTACGGAATCTGGTTGATCATCGCGAGCATCATCGGATGGTGGGCCGCCTTCCAGCTCACGGTGGAGAAGTTCATCAAGCTCGAGGACCCGGACTCGCTGTCCAGCTGCTACTTCAGTGTCATCCTGCAGTGCGACGCGAACCTCGACTCCTGGCAGGGATCGGCCTTCGGGTTCCCGAACCCGATCATCGGGGTCACCGGCTGGATGGCCGTGCTCGTCATGGGCGTCGCCGTCCTTGCGAACGTGCGCTTCCCGCGCTGGTTCTGGGGCCTGTTCGGTCTCGGCATCACCGGGGCCTTCGTCTTCATCTGCTGGCTGATCACCCAGAGCATCTACGCGGACAACCTCGGAACGCTCTGCCCGTGGTGCATGGTGACATGGTCGGTCACGATCCCGACGTTCCTCGCGACCATGGTGCACCTCGCGCGCAACGGCACCTTCGCGACCTCCGAGCGCGTCCAGCAGCGCGCCGCACGGCTGATGGCCTGGGTGCCGCTCGCGACGATCGTCGCCTACGCGATCGTGATCATGATGGCGCAGCTGGCCGGTCTCGACCTGCTCGGTGAGGTCTACCGCGCGATCTTCTGATCCGCGGGGATGAGGAGTGCCCGCCCTCCCTGACGGAGGACGGGCACACGATCCCGGCTCAACGCCGCTGCGCGGCAACAGCCTGGCCTGCTCAGGTTTCGACTCGCTGCGCTCGCTCAACCTTGACACGTCCCGGCTCAACGCCGCTGCGCGGCAACAGCCAAGCCTGCTGAGGTTTCGACTCGCTGCGCTCGCTCAACCTTGACACGATCCCGGCTCAACGCCGCTGCGCGGCATTGAGCCGGGACGTGTCAAAACCAGATGGCGAGCTCGCGAGCCGCGGACTCCGGGCTGTCGGAGCCGTGCACGAGGTTCTGCTGGACGGCCAGACCCCAGTCGCGTCCGAAGTCGCCGCGGATGGTCCCCGGCGCCGCGGTGGTCGGGTCGGTCGTGCCGGCGAGGGAACGGAACCCCTCGATCACGCGGTTGCCCGCGAGGCGGATCGCGACGGACGGTCCGGAGAGCATGAACTCGAGCAGCGGCTCGTAGAACGGCTTGCCCTCGTGCTCGGCGTAGTGCGCGGCGAGCAGATCGCGGTCGGGCTCGACCAGGCGGATGTCGACGAGTGCGTAGCCCTTCGCCTCGATGCGCGCGAGGATCGCGCCGGTGAGGCCGCGAGCGACGCCGTCCGGCTTGACGAGGACGAGGGTTTCTTCGGTGGCCATGTCATTCACTCTCTGTCGAAGAATCGGTTTCGGCTCCGGCCGGACGTCGTGCGTCCAGCTTGGCCCCCATGATCGTCGCATACGCCCACATGCCGCCGAAAACCAGGACGACCATGAGGATGGCCGGGACCAGGATCGCGGACAGCGCGATAATCAGTTGGATCACCCAACCGGCCGCGATCGCCCACGGCCGGGTGATGAGGCCCGCCACGGCGATGCATGCGACAGCCAGGATCGCGCCGCCGACGATGCCCCACCAGTGCGGGATGCCTTCCGGCAGCACACGGAGTCCGAAGATCGTGAGACCGGCGAGGAAGACGATGATCGCCTCGAAGCCGAGCACGATCGGCGCGAGCTTCTGCACCAGCGTGCGCGGTGCGCGGGGACGCCGCGCCTGCGCGGCGCTCACGCCCGCCACCCCGACTTCCAGTCCTCTTCCTCGGCGAGGGCGATCGCCTCGCCCGCCAGTACGACGGAGCCGGCGATCACCACGGCACGACGATCCGAGGACGCCGCCCACTCGCGCGCCGCATCCGCGGCGTCCGCGAGAGAAGGATGCACGGTCGCGCGGTGACCCGCCTGCTCCACGAGATCGGCGATCGCATCGGCATCGCTCGCGCGCTCCGAATCGGGGGAGGTCGCGAAGACGTGGGCGGCAGCCGGGGCGAGCACGGAGACGATCCCGGCGGCGTCCTTGTCGGACAGGATGCCGAGCACGAGCCCCCACTCGTCGAAGTCGAAGCTGTCGTCCAGTGCCTGCGCGAGCGCCGTCGCCCCGTGCGGATTGTGCGCCGCGTCGACGATGACCGTCGGGGCGATGCCCAGCAGCTGCAGCCGTCCGGGCGAAGTCGCGCCCTGAAGGCCCTCGGTGATGATGTCCCCCGCGATCGCCTGGGATCCCGCGCCGATGAGCGACTCGACCGCGGCGATGGCGAGAGCCGCGTTGTGCCCCTGATGCGCGCCGTGCAGCGGCAGGTACTCCTCCACGTACTGGCCCGCGAGGCCCCGGACCGTCAGCAGCTGCCCGCCGACCGCCAGCTTCTGCTCGGCGAGGCCGAAATCCGTCCCCTCGAACGCGATGGTGGCGTTCTTCTCCGCAGCGACTCGCCGCAGGACCGCGACGGCCTCCTCCGGCTGCTGGGCGGAGACGACGGCGGCGCCCTCCTTGATGATCCCCGCCTTGACCTCGGCGATCTCCGCGATCGTGTCGCCGAGCCGGTCCGCGTGATCGATGTCGATCGGGGCGAACACGGCCACGTCTCCGTCGGCGGTGTTGGTGGAATCCCAGGCGCCGCCCATTCCGACCTCGAGCACGAGGACGTCGACCGGGGCATCCGACGCCGCGACGAAGGCGAGCACCGTCAGCAGCTCGAAGAACGTCAGGGGCGCGTCGCCCGCGGCCTCCAGCTCGGCGTCCACGATCCCGACGAACGGGTCGATCTCGTCCCAGGCGTCCGCCACGGCGGCGTCGTCGATCGGCTCGCCGTCGATCATGATGCGCTCGGTGAACCGCTCCAGGTGCGGGCTCGTGAACAGCCCGGTGCGCAGACCGTGGGCGCGCAACAGGCTCTCGATCATGCGCGCCGTCGACGTCTTGCCGTTCGTGCCGGTGATGTGCACCACGCGATAGGTGCGCTGCGGGTCGTCCAGCAGCGTGAGGATGCGCGCCACGCGCTCCTTGCGCGGCTGCACCCACCGTTCGCCGGCGCGCGCGAGAAGCGTCTCGTAGACCTCGTCGGCTCTCTGCCTGTCACTCACTTGTTCTCGCTCCGCTCGCTCGGCACGGATCCTTCGGCTCCTCCGACGCGGGTGACGGCGATCGTGAAGTCGCCGCGGTTCGCGTACGTGCCCTTCTCGATCTCGGCGGTGAACTCCGCGGCGTCCAGCGCATCCCCGGCACGCGCCACCCGATGCTCCACGGCGAGAGTCTCCCCCGCGACATCCGCGATGTCGAACGCGGCGGCCACGGCATCGGCGTCCTCGGCATCCGAGAACAGCAGCCCCAGACGGATGCGATCGCTCACGTCGAACCCGGCGTTCTTGCGCGTCTCCTGCACGGCGCGGATGACGTCGCGCGCCAGGCCTTCGGCCTCGAGCTCCGGCGTCGTCGCGGTGTCCAGCAGCACGAAGCCGCCGGTCGGGATGATCGCGAGCGCCTCGCCCTCCGGGCGGCCGGTCGTCTCCAGCGCGAGCTCGTACTCGTGCGGCTCGAGGACGATGCCGTCCGCGGTGACCACCCCGCCGTCCTCGGTCCAGAAGCCGTCCTTGGCGGCGCGGATGACGCGCTGCACCTCCTTGCCCAGACGCGGGCCCGCGGCACGGGCGTTGACGCTGAGCCGGTGGCTGATGCCGTACTCCCCCGCGGCCGTGTCGGTGAGCGGGACCAGTTCGACCGTCTTGACGTTGAGCTCGTCGCGCAGGATGTCCTCGAACTGGCCGAGAGACGCCGCCAGCGGCGACACGACGGTCAGCCGCGCGAGAGGCAGGCGCACGCGCAGTCGTTCCTTCTTGCGCAGCGCGTTGCCGACGCTGGACAGCTCGCGCACGGCATCCATGGCGTCGCGGATCTCGTCCGCGGCCGGGAACGCCGCGGCATCCGGCCAGTCCTCGAGATGCACGCTGCGTCCGCCGGTGAGGCCCTGCCACACGCGTTCTCCGATCAGCGGCACCAGGGGCGCGGCCACGCGGCACAGAGTCTCGAGGACGGTGTACAGCGTGTCGAAGGCCTCGCGGCTGGCCGGATCATCCGTCACGCCGACCCAGAACCGGTCGCGCGAACGACGGATGTACCAGTTGGTCAGCACCTCTGCGAAGTCACGCAGCCGCCCGGCCGCGGTCGTGGAGTCGAGCCCCTCGAGATCGGAGCGCACATCGCGGACCAGGTCGCCCAGGCGCGCGAGGATGTAGCGGTCGAGCACGTCCTCGGAGTCCGTGCGCCAGCTGGCCTGATAGCCGTCCGAGGCGTTGGCATAGGTGGCGAAGAAGTACCAGGAGTTCCACAGCGGCAGCAGGAACTCGCGCACGCCGGAGCGGATGCCCTCCTCGGTGACCGACAGGTTGCCGCCGCGCAGCACCGAGCTGGACATGAGGAACCAGCGCATCGCGTCGGAGCCGTCGCGATCGAAGACCTCGCTCACGTCCGGATAGTTGCGCAGGGACTTGGACATCTTGTAGCCGTCGCTGCCGAGCACGATGCCGTGGCAGCTCACGCCGGTGAAGGCCGGACGGCCGAACAGCGCGGTGGACAGCACGTGCATGACGTAGAACCAGCCGCGGGTCTGCCCGATGTACTCCACGACGAAATCCGCCGGAGCGTGCGTGTCGAACCACTCCTGGTTCTCGAACGGGTAGTGCACCTGCGCGTACGGCATCGAACCGGAGTCGAACCACACGTCGAAGACGTCCTCGATGCGGCGCATCGTGCTCTTGCCGGTGGGGTCGTCGGGGTTGGGACGCGTGAGCTCGTCGATGTACGGCCGGTGCAGGTCGACCTCTCCGTCGGGGTTGCGCGGCAGCGTGCCGAAGTCGCGCTCCAGCTCCTCCAGCGAACCGTACGCGTCCACGCGGGGGTGCTCGGGGTCGTCGCTCTTCCAGATCGGGATCGGCGAGCCCCAGTAGCGGTTGCGACTGATCGACCAGTCGCGCGCCCCCTCGAGCCACTTGCCGAACTGGCCGTGCTTGACGTTCTCCGGCACCCACGTGATCTGCTCGTTGTTCGCGAGCATGTCGTCCTTGATGTCGGTGACACGGATGAACCAGCTCGACACGGCCTTGTAGATCAGGGGGTTCCGGCAGCGCCAGCAGTGCGGGTAGGAGTGCTCGTAGCTCTGCAGTCGCAGCAGCTTCCCGCGCTCGCGCAGCAGCCGGACGAGCGGCGTGTTGGCGTCCATCCACAGCTGACCGGCGACATCCGTCACGCTGGACAGGAACCGTCCGCCGTCGTCCAGGGACAGGATGGTGGGGATGCCGGCCGCATTGGTGATCCGCTGGTCGTCCTCACCGTAGGCCGGTGCCTGGTGGACGACTCCGGTGCCGTCGGAGGTCGTGACGTAGTCGTCCACGAGCACGCGCCAGGCGTTCTCGGTCCCGTACGTCGCCGTGTCGGTGTAGTAGTCGAACGGCGGCTCGTAGCCGAGTCCGGAGAGCTCGGCGCCGGAGAGCGTGCGCTCGACGGCCGCGGCGGCCGCCGCGGCATCCTCGTAGCCGAGATCCTTCGCATAGCCGGACAGGAGGTCGGCGGCGAGCAGGTAACGACCCTCGCTGCCGTCGGCCGCGCCGCTCGGACCTGCGGGGAGCACGACGTACGCGATGTCCGGCCCGACGGCGAGCGCCATGTTCGTCGGGAGGGTCCAGGGCGTCGTGGTCCAGGCCAGCACGCGCACCCCGTCGAGGCCCTGCGCCTGAGCATCCGCACCGGTGAGCGGGAACGCGACGGTCACCGACGGGTCCTGGCGCGTCTGGTAGACGTCGTCGTCCATGCGCAGCTCGTGGGCGCTCAGCGGGGTCTCGTCGCGCCAGCAGTACGGCAGCACGCGATACCCCTCGTAGGCGAGACCTTTGTCGTACAGCGTCTTGAACGCCCACAGGACGCTCTCCATGTAGCCGAGATCGAGTGTCTTGTAGCCGCGGTCGAAGTCGACCCAGCGCGCTTGGCGCGTGACGTAGTCCTGCCACTCGCGCGTGTAGGCGAGCACCGAGTTCTTCGCCTTCGCGTTGAAGACGTCGATGCCCATGTCCTCGATCTCGCTCTTCTCGGTGATCCCGAGCTGCTTCATCGCCTCGAGCTCGGCGGGCAGGCCGTGCGTGTCCCATCCGAAGACCCGGTCGACCTTCTTGCCGAGCATGGTCTGGAAGCGCGGGAACAGATCCTTGGCGTATCCGGTGAGGAGGTGGCCGTAGTGCGGCAGGCCGTTGGCGAACGGCGGGCCGTCGTAGAACACCCATTCCTCGGCGCCCTCGCGCTGCGCGACGGAGGCCCGGAACGTGTCGTCCGTCTTCCAGAACTCCAGGATCTCCCGCTCGATCGCGGGGAACCGCGGGCTCGGCGTGACGGAGTCGGCCGCGGGGCCGAAGGCGGAGGTGCGGGGATAGGTCATCGTGTCTCGCAGTGGTCGTGGCGGATGCTGCTGCGAGGACGACCCTGTAGACAGGACCGCGGTACCACCCCGCGTGCGCCGCCTCACGGCGGGGCCACTCTCACTGCGGCGATGACGGGCCTGCCCCGCTCGGTTCTACTGGGTCTCGCGACCGTTCTTCCGAGAGCTCCCCGGTGATGGCCGGATCGATGCTTTGCGTCCATTGTACGCGCGGTCACGATGACCACGGATCACTCCCACCGGGAGACCAGCTCTGACGCAGGTCACGACTCCCGGTGGTAGCCGTGCAGGTCTTCCTGGACGCCGTTGATCCAGATCTCGGCGCCGCCGTCGGGATCCGGGATGCGGATCGTCCGCGCGAAGGCCTCATCCACGACCGATGCGTCGAATCCGGCGTCCCGCAGGCGCTGCGCGAGCGCGTCCAGGTCTTCGCGCGTCTCGAAGCTCAGCCCGATGCCGGGATCCCCGGAGTGCAGCCCGACCCGGCCGGCCTCGGCGTGCAGCTCGACCCAGCCACCGCGATCCGACGCGATCCCGGCGCGCAGACCGAGGGCTTCCAGGATCGCGCGCGGCTCGGCGAGGTCCTGCTGGAACCAGATCGGCTGCACCGACACGTCTCCGGATCGGGCGGCCGAACCCGCCGAGACCGAGATCGCGACGCCGGACGCCGCACGGACGGTCAGCATCTCGCCCACACCCTCCATCGACCCCCGCTCGACGTCGAACGACGACAGCGTGGATGCCGCGGCATTCACGTCCTCGACCAGGAGATGGACGTCCACCGCGCCAGGAGCATGCTCCGGCGTGGCGTGGTGCACGGCCAGCACGCCGTCGGCGTGGAACTCGCCCCACTCCGGCGCCGGCGCGAACGGTGTCGTGAAGCCGAGCACCTCGGCCAGTGCCCACCACCGCTCGGGCCTGCGCGTGTAGAGGATCTGCTGGACGACGGTCATGACTCCCCCTCGAGGTACGCGCGCAGCGCCTTCTCGACGAGGGCCGAAAGGCTCGTGCCTTCATCGATCGCGCGGTGCTTGACGCCGCGGACGAGATCCGGCGGCAGGTAGACGTTGAACTGCACCTTCGGTTCGGATGCTTGCATGCTAGCAATATAGAAGATGAGCAACGAATCCGCAAGCGTCCGACCCACGGCCTACGCTCGACGCATGGTCCGCTCCCCCGAATCCCCCGCCGCGCCGCGCGTCTCCCCGCCCGATGTTCCCGACGTCCTCACACCGGCCGAGCCCGCGCGCCGCGCCGACCTGCTCCAGTCCCGGCTCGCCCTCACGGGTGACGTCGACCTGGCCCACGCGACGCTCGAGCAGTGCGAGCTCTCCGTCGACGCCGGCACGGTGGATCTGACCGGGGCCGACCTTCTGGACGTCGAGATCATCGGCGTCCGCGCCGCGTCCGTCGGCCTGCGCGACGCGGGGATCCGTCGCCTGCGCGTCAGGGGCGGACGCATCGGAACGCTCGACCTCTCCACCACCCGGATCGGTGAGCTCGAACTGCGCGACCTGCACATCGACTACCTCAACCTCGGCGCCGCCAAGGGCACGGACCTGCTGTTCGCGGACTCGACGATCCGGACGCTCGACATGCCGCAGGCGCAGCTCACGCGCGTGCGGTTCGACGAATGCCGCAGCGACGAGGTCGACCCCCGCGGTCTGCGCGCGACCGACGTCGACCTGCGGGGACTGGACGCGATGTCGTTCACCGACGCGAACAGCCTGCGCGGCGTCACGCTCACCGGCTTCCAGGTCCAGCAGCTGGCGCCCGTGCTCGCAGCCGGCGTGGGGATCAGGGTGCGGGACTGAGCCCTGCCGCCAGCAGTTCGCGGGTGAAGGGATGCTGCGGCGCCGCGAACACGTCCGCCACAGGACCCTGCTCGACGATCGCCCCGTCCTGCATCACGAGGACGTCCTCCGCGACCGCTGCGACGACGTCGAGATCGTGCGACACGAAGAGCATCGTGAGGCCGCGCTCGTGCTGGAGTCGCAGCAGCAGTCGTAGCACGCGCTCCCGGATGGACGGATCCAGCGCCGACACCGGCTCATCCAGCACCAGGACATCCGGATCCGCGGCGAGCGCGCGGGCGATGGCGGCGCGCTGCCTCTGGCCCCCGGACAATGCCGACGGGCGCCGCGCCGCCAGGGCCGGATCGAGATCGACTTCCTCGAGCAGCGCCGTCGCGCGCTCCGCGCGCTCGCCCCTGGGCACTCCCGCGGCCTCCAGCGCCTCGCGCAGCGAGCGACCGATGCTCCAGCGCGGGTCGAACGCCCCGAGCGGATTCTGATGGACGAACTGGACACGATGCGGCCCGTGCCAGCGGATCTCTCCCGCGTCCGGGCGTTCGACCCCGATGATCATCCGTGCGAGTGTCGTCTTGCCGGATCCGGATTCGCCGACCACGCCCAGCGTCCGTCCGCGCGCCACGGCGAACGTCGCCTCGGTCACGGCCGTCACTCCTCCGAACGCCTTCGCGAGTCCGTCGACTGAGAGCAGCGTTTCGCCGGGCGCAGCCGAGGTCTCGCGCGGCCGATGGCGGGTCGCGGCGACGAGCGTCCTGGTGTACGGCTCCCGCGGGGCGTCGAGCACCTGAGCGGCGGGTCCCGCCTCGATGACCCGCCCGTCGCGCATCACGAGGATTCGATCGGCCACGCGGCGCACAGCGGCGAAGTCGTGACTGATGAACAGCACGGCGGTCCCGGCATCCGCGATCTCGCGGAGCAGGTCGAGCACGCGGGCCTGGACTGTCGAGTCCAGAGCCGTGGTGGGCTCGTCGGCGACGAGGACCGAGGGCGACGCGGCCAGTGCCGACGCGATCAGGGCGCGCTGGCGCAGCCCCCCGGACAGCTCGTGCGGATACTGCCGAGCGCGACGGCCAGCATCCGGCATCCACACGCGCTCGAGCGCCTCCTGGACGCGGGCGCGCAGCGCCGCGCCCCGCAGGCCCTTCTCGTGCAGGCGCAGGGGCTCGGCGACCTCCGAGCCGATCCGCTGGAGCGGGTCGAGCGACACCAGCGCATCCTGCGACACCAGCGCGACGGTTCTGCCGCGCAGCCGCCTCCAGGAGCGCTCATCGAGCCGTCGCACGTCGGCACCGGCCACCTCCCAGCGCTCCGCCGTGACCCGCGCGTCCGACGGGACCAGCCCCAGCATGGCGCGGGCCGTCAGCGACTTGCCCGCCCCCGACTCCCCGACGATCGCCACGCACTCACCCGCATCCAGGGAGAACGACACGTCGTCGACCACGACGTCTCGCCCGAACGCGATCCGCAGCCCCTGCACGTCGAGAGCCGTCATACCCGCCGCCCTTCCGCGCTCGCCCGCAGCACGCGCCCGACCGCCGTGGCCGCGATCACGGTCAGTGTGATCGCGAGACCGGGGAACACCGAGATCCACCAGGCCTGACCCAGCACGTTGCGCCCGCCCGCCAGCATGAGCCCCCATTCCGGCGTCGGCTCCGTGGGGCCGAGCCCGAGGAAGCTGAGTCCCGCTGCGGCCAGGATGCTCGAGCCGATGCCGATCGTGGCGAGCACGCTGAGCGTGCCGAGGACGCCGGGAACCACGTGACGCAGGAAGGCGCGACCGCGCGGGACGCCGAGGATGCGGGCGGCCTCGACGTGCTCCGCCAGGCGCAGTGTCCGCGTCTGCACCCGCGCCAGCCGGACGTAGACCGGGATCGCGGCGAGCGTGACGGCGATCGCCACGTTCACCGGGCCCGGCCCGAGGACCGCGACCACCACCAGGGCGATCAGGAACTCCGGGAACGCCATCAGCACGTCGTTGAGGCGCATGAACCCGGCGTCTACGATCCGCGGGGAAACGCCGGACAACGACCCCACCGCCAGCCCGGCGACGAGAGCGATCGCCGTCGCGAGCACCCCGATCCCGACCGATCGACCCGTGCCGTGGACGACGCGGGAGTACACGTCGCGGCCGCTCTGGTCGGTTCCGAAGAGGTGCTCGGCGCTGGGCGGGAGCAGCGTCGAGCGCACGTCGACCTGCAGTGGATCGTGCGTCGCGAGCAGCCCCGGAGCGATCGCGGCGAGCGCGACGACCGCCAGGACTGCGCAGGCGGCGATGAGCAGGACACGACGGGCCGCGGTCATGACCGGGCCCCCGCCCGCCGCAGACGCGGGTCCAGGACCGGGTGCAGCAGCTCCACGACGATGCTCACGACGACGAACACCAGGGCACTGAGCAGGATGATCCCCGCGATCACGGGAAGGTCGCGATCGGTGATGGCGGCCAGGGTCACCCGCCCGAGTCCCGGTCGCGCGAACACCGTCTCCACGAGCACCGCGCCACCCAGCACCGAGCCAGTGAGGTAGGCGGCGAGGGTGAGCGCGCCGGCCGCGCCGTGCCGCAGGCTGTGGCGCAGGGTCAGCCGCACCGGCCCCGCGCCCCGCGCGCGCACCGTCTCGGCGAACGGCTGACGCTCGGCCTGGGCGATGCCGTCGCGCAGCACCTGGCCGAGCAGTGCCGCCACCGGCAGCGCGAGTGTGACCGCAGGGAGCACGAGAGTGGCCGCGTTGCGCGATCCGGTCACCGGGAACCAGCCCAGGCCGAACGCGAACACGCTCAGCAGCAGGATGCCGATCCAGAACACCGGGGAGGAGAGGATGAACAGCTCGACGCCGGTCGCCACGACTCCGGCGATCCGCCCTCGTGCGAGCAGCGCCACGGTCAGCGCCAGCACCACCGCGATGACGAGCGCGGCGGCCGACAGCTGCACCGTCGCCCCCAGCTGACGGCCGATCACCTCGGTCACCGGCATCCTGAGCTGGTACGACTCGCCGAGATCACCCCGCACGAGCCCGGCGAGGTAGGCGACGTACTGCTCGAACGGCGGACGGTCGAGTCCGAGCTCTGCCCGGATGGCCTCCTTGACGCTGTCGGCGACCTGCGCCTGCGGCCCGAGCATGACCGACACCGGGTCACCCGGGATCACCCGGAACGCGAGGAACGCCAGCGTCGCCGCTCCCCACAGCACGAGAACGGCTGAGGCGAGCAGCCCGGCGATGCGCAGGGCGACCCGGGTCATTCGCGGCCCGTCAATCGACCGTGACGTCGTAGAACAGCGGGCGGCCGTAGAGGTCGTAGGCGAGTCCCTGCACGGTGTCGCCGACCGCGGTGATCAGCGACGGGCTGTACAGCGGGACGATGGCGGTATACGTGGCGTTCCACTGCTGCAGCTGCTGGTAGACCTCGGTGCGGGCCTCCTGATCGGTCGTCGCGACACCCTGCTCGAGGAGCGCGTCGATCTCGGCATCCGACACCTGCGAGGCGTTCTGGAACCCGTCGGTGTGCAGGTGACTGCGCAGGAGGTCGGGGTCCACGCCGGAGAAGCCCCAGTCGGTGAGATCGAAGGTCTTCGGCTCGTACTGCGCGTTGTAGGCTCCCGGTTCGAGGACCTCGCGCTCGACCTCGAAGCCGATCTCGGCGAGATCCGACTGGATGGCGTTGCCGAGGGCGGCGCGGTCGTCCGGGACCGGCGTCCACGCGATCCACCGCACGGACAGGCGCTGACCGTCCTTCATCCGGATGCCGTCGCTGTCGCGCTCGGTCCAGCCGGCCTCGTCCAGCAGGCGGTTCGCCTCGTCCTGGTCGAACGGCCAGGTCCCCTCGATCGACGCGTCATAGGTGGGCGTGGTCGAGCCGAGGATGCTCCAGGCCCGCGGGAACTGGCCGAAGAAGATCTCCTCGACCGCGGAGTCGATGTCGATGCCGCGCGCGAAGGCCTGACGCACCTTCTCGTCCGCGAAGACGCCGTGCTTCTCGTTGAGGTACAGCGAGTAGGGCAGGCCGGGGTACTCGCGCGATTCGACCGTGAGCGCATCCGACAGGTCGGCGGCGAGGTTCGGCGGAAGCTGGCTCGCGAGATCCGCCTCGCCGCTCTCCACGACTCCGGTGCGCACCGAGGCCTCCGGGAGGATCGCGACCTTCAGCGTCTCGAACTGCGCGGCTCCCGAGCCGTCCGGTCCCCACGCGTAATCCTCGTTGCGCGTGTACACGATCTCCTGGTCCGGGGTGTAATCGGTGAGTTCGAACGGCCCGGTGCCCACGGTGATGCCCGGCCCGCCGGCCTTGAGCTGATCGGCGGAGCTCTCCAGCACCGCCGGAGAGTAGAAGCCGAGCAGCGGGGTGCTGGCCGCCTGCAGGAACGGGGCGTACGGCTGCGAGAAGTTCACCCTGACCTCGTGTTCGCCCAGCACCTCGGTTCCCGCGTACCACTCGCCGCCGAGCATGCTCTCGGCCTGCGCGGAGGCCGTCTTCGGATCGGCGATGCGGTCGAAGTTCGCCTTCACCGCCTCGGCGTCGAAGGGTTCGCCGTCGTGGAACGTCACGTCGTCGCGCAGCTGGAACGTGTAGCTCGTCGCGTCGTCGGCGATCGTCCACTCGGTGGCGAGCCACGGCGAGAACGACCCGTCCTCCTGCTGGAAGACCAGGGAATCCAGCACGACGCGCTGGACCATGCTCGAGACGTCGAGCTGACTGGTCTGCGGGTCCATGTGGCCGGCCGACAGGTTGGCGCCTTCGATGGCCCAGACCACCTCGCCGCCGCCGTCCGCGCTCTCGCCTCCGGATGCGGCGCAGGAGCTCAGCGCGAGAGCGGCCGCGGCGGCGAGCGCGGTGACGGGCAGGAGACGACGGGCGGATGCGGTGGGCATGCGTGTCCTCAGAACGGGGAGAAGGGGTCAGATCAGTCTACGTCGGATTCTTGGACCGGGTCGATCTACGGCGTCGAGCAGCAGACGGATCGGATCGGTAGACTGTCTGCACTCACCCACACTCAGGCACGCACACACCGTGCCGTATACATCGCTCGAGGAGACCTCCATGTCCGCGATTCCCGACAAGCCCGCACTCGAAGGTCTCGAAGCGAAGTGGGACGGCGTCTGGGCCGAGCAGGGCACCTACCTGTTCGATCGCTTGCGCGCCGCCGAACTCGGCCGCGCCGGCGTCTACTCGATCGACACGCCTCCTCCCACGGCATCCGGTTCCCTGCACATCGGACACGTGTTCTCGTACACGCACACCGACGTCAAGGCCCGCTACGAGCGCATGCGGGGAAAGGCCGTCTTCTACCCGATCGGCTGGGACGACAACGGGCTTCCGACCGAGCGCCGCGTCCAGAACTACTACGGCGTGCGCTGCGACCCGTCCCTCCCCTACGACGCCGATTTCGTCCCGCCCTTCCACGGGGATGCGAAGAGCCTGAAGGCCGCCGACCAGGTGCCGGTCAGCCGACGCAACTTCATCGAGCTCTGCGAGACGCTCACGGTCGAGGACGAGAAGCAGTTCGAGGACGTCTTCCGCCAGATGGGCCTGAGCGTCGACTGGACGCAGACCTACCGCACGATCTCGGACGAGACCATCCGGCAGAGCCAGCTCGGCTTCCTCCGCAACGTCGAGCGCGGCGAGGCCTATCAGGCGCTCGCTCCCACGCTGTGGGACGTCGATTTCCGCTCGGCGATCGCGCAGGCCGAGCTCGAGGACCGCGATCAGCAGGCGTCCTACCACCGGCTGGCCTTCCCCAAGTCCGACGGATCGGGTGACGTCGAGATCGAGACGACGCGTCCCGAACTGCTCGCGGCGTGCGTGGCCCTCGTGGCGCATCCCGACGACGAGCGGTACCAGCCGTACTTCGGCAAGACGGTCCGCACGCCCGTCTTCGACGTCGAGGTGCCGGTGCGCGCCCATCACCTCGCTCAGCAGGACAAGGGCTCCGGCATCGCGATGGTCTGCACCTTCGGCGACGTGACCGACATCGTCTGGTGGCGCGAACTGGATCTTCCCAACCGCACGATCCTCGGCCAGGACGGCCGCGTGATCGCCGAGGCTCCCGACGCGATCACCTCGGAGGCCGGACGGGCCGCGTACGCCGAACTGGCGGGCAAGACCGTGTTCAGCGCTCGCAAGCAGATGGTCGAGCTGCTGGACGCCGCGGGCGCGCTGCTGGGCGTGTCGGCACCGTTCAACCACGCCGTGAAGTTCTTCGAGAAGGGCGATCGTCCGCTGGAGATCGTCTCGACGCGCCAGTGGTACATCCGAAACGGCGCCCGCGACGAGGACCTCCGCGACCAGCTCATCGCGAACGGCCGGGAGCTCACCTGGCATCCCGACTTCATGCGCGTGCGCTATGAGAACTGGGTCGGAGGCCTCACCGGCGACTGGCTGATCTCGCGCCAGCGCTTCTTCGGCGTCCCGATCCCCGTCTGGTACGGCCTCGACGAGAACGGAGAGCGGGACTTCGACCGCGTGATCCTGCCCGACGCGGCATCGCTGCCGATCGACCCGACCATCGACGTCCCGGCCGGCTACACGGCCGACCAGCGCGGCGTCCCTGGGGGGTTCGAGGCCGAGGTCGACATCCTCGACACCTGGGCGACCTCCTCCCTCACCCCTCAGCTGGCCGGCGGTTGGCAGCGGGACGAGGAGCTGTGGAGCCTCGTCGCCCCGTTCGACGTGCGTCCGCAGGGACAGGACATCATCCGCACCTGGCTGTTCTCGACCATGCTGCGCTCGACGCTCGAGGACGCTCGCGCACCGTGGGCCCACGCCTCGGTGTCGGGCTTCATCGTCGACCCCGATCGCAAGAAGATGTCGAAGTCGAAGGGCAACGTCGTCACCCCGGCCGACATCCTCGACAAGCACGGTTCGGATGCCGTGCGGTACTGGGCGGCCTCCAGCCGACTCGGGGTGGATGCCGCGTTCGACCCGCAGAACCCGACGCAGATGAAGATCGGCCGGCGGCTCGCGATCAAGATCCTCAACGCCGCGAAGTTCGTGCTCTCCTTCCCGGTTCCCGAGGGCGCGGAGATCACGCACGATCTGGACGCCTCGATGCTCGCCGCGCTGGACGTCGTCGTACGCGAGGCGACCACGGCGTTCGACGCGTTCGATCACGCGCGCGCGCTGGAGGTGACCGAGGCGTTCTTCTGGACGTTCTGCGACGACTACCTGGAGCTGGTGAAGGAGCGCGCCTACAACCAGGCCGACGTCGGCCAGCCCTCCGCGGCACTCGCACTGCGGATCGCGCTGTCGACGCTGCTGCGCCTGCTGGCGCCCGTGGTGTCGTTCGCCACGGAAGAGGCCTGGAGCTGGTTCGAGGAGGGCTCGATCCACACCTCCGCGTGGCCGGAACCGGCCGAGCGCGCTGGCGACGCTGCCGTGCTCTCCGCCGCCAGTGCCGCTCTCATCGGCATCCGCCGGGCCAAGACCGAGGCGAAGGCCTCGCAGAAGACCCCGGTCGCCCGTGCCGTGATCGCCGCCCCCGCCACGCACCTCGCGGCTCTGCGCGCCGCCGCCGGAGACCTGCAGGCGGTCGGGCGCATCGCCGAGCTCGACCTCGTCGAGGGCGAGGAGATCGCCGTGACGGAGATCGAATTGGCACCGGCGGAGGAGAGCTGATGCAACTGGGCACCCGGTGGTCCGCCGGCTCCGAACCGCCGGCGTCCGTCCCGGCATCCCTCCGACCCGGCATCGCGGCCGTCGAGGCCGAGGGCCACACCGGGTCCTGGACGCTGACGTGGCTCGAGGGCCGTCCGATCGCAGAGCTGGATGCCGGGTGGGAGGTCCTCGCGACGGCATCCGGCGAGGTCGTCACCCGCCCGTTCGAGGACTGAGCGTCACTTCAGCGGCAGACCGCACTGCGCGAGCGCGCGGTCGGTCGCTGCGGGATCGGCGGCCGTCGTCTGCTCGATCTGCAGGCGGGCGAGCAACGCGTCGTGGCGCTCCTGGCGGATCTCGGCGCGCCGGGTGATCCACCCGGTCACCGCGATGGCCCGTCGGAGCGCCCAGCGCTCGAGCGCCGTGGCCCCGCGCGGGATGACGGGAACCTGACTGGCGATCACGGCGCTCATGGACGCGCCTCCTCGCTGTTCGTGCTCCTGGTGTGCGTAGCGAGGGGGAAGATGTCCGCGCGGACACTGACCCGGCGCACCCCGTCGCCGGTCTGACCGCGGTAGGTCGCCGCGGTCTCGTCGATGACCTGCTCGATCCGTCGGATGAGCTCGATGGTCTGCTCGGCCGTGAGGCTCATACCCGATGTCATCGAGGAGCTCGCATCGACCCATTCCTCGGGCTCGAGATCGATGCGCCCGGTGAAGTACTCCATCAGCTCCTCGTGGCGGCGGCGGTGCACCTCGGCGACGGCGACCTGGAGCGCGGCTTCGCCGGCCGGGGATCCCTGCACAGCGCGGGAGTCGTACACGATCCCGCCCGGCGGACGCTCCCACCAGCGCTCCCGTCCCTGATGCTCGCCGGGGACCTCGCGGATGAGGTCGTGCCGCGCGAGGGTGCGCAGGTGGTAGCTCGTCGCTCCGGAGGACTCCCCCAGGATCGCGGCGAGCGTACTGGCGGTCTGCGGGCCCTCATTGGCGAGCACGTCGAAGATCTTCACCCGCAACGGGTGCGCCAGCGCCCGAAGCGCCCCCGCGTCGAGGATGCGGCGCTCCTCGGGACCCGCCTGCCGGGCGGCGTTCTCACGATCGGTCATGATGCAAAGATATCCTTGCAAAGAGCTTTTTGCAAGCTTTTCTTTGCATCAGCTGCGGCCCTGCGCGTCCGGATCAGCGTGCGGGCTGGTGTGCGGCGTAATGCTCGAGGACGTCCTCAGGCAGGCGAGGGATCTCGAACGGCCGGGAACCGGATCGGATCGAGAGCGCCCCGCCGACGCCAGCCGCGACGGCGTCCCGTGCCGCCACAGGGCTCGTCCGCGTCGCACCCCCGTCCCGCACGAAGCGGACGAACTCCGCGACCGTGAGCGGATCGGCGCCGCCGTGACCCCCCTCGCCGCCGTCCTCGATCGGAAAGCGCACGTGCCCGTTCTCGAGATAGTCGCTGCGCGCGCTCCAGAGCCGGATCTCACCGCCCGACTCGTCACCGAAGTTCTCGAGGCGCCCCTCCGTGCCGATCACGGTGTAGTTGCGCCAGTAGTCCGGGGTGAAGTGGCACTGCTGATAGCTCATCAGCACACCGCTGTCCGTGCGCATCAGGATCATCGAGATGTCCTCGACGTCGATCACCGGGTTCAGGTCCTGCTGAGCCGCCGGTGGCCAGTTCGCCATCGAGAACCAGTCCCCCATGCGGCGGTCGGAGTTGTCGCGGCGCGAGTCGACGGCGCCGTACACGGCGAGATCACCCATGCCCACCACGGACCGGGTCGGGGACCCGCCGATCCAGTGCATGACGTCGATGTCGTGAGCGCCTTTCTGCAGCAGAAGGCTCATCGCCCTGTCGCGCTCGGCATGCCAGTCCTTGAAGTAGTAATCGCCGCCGTGTCCGACGAAATGGCGGCACCAGATCGCCTTGACCTCGCCGATCTCGCCCCGGTCGACGATGTCCTTCATCATCTTCACGACCTGCATGTGCCGCATGTTGTGCCCGACGTAGACCTTCGTGCCGGTGCGGAAGCCGGTCTCCAGAATGCGGTCGGCGTCCTCGATCGAGGTGGCCAGCGGCTTCTCGATGTACGTGGCGATCCCTGCCTCGAGCAGCTCGACGGCGACGTCGGCATGCGTGAAGTCCGGAGTGGTGATGAACGTGCCCTCGAGCCGCGTCCCCGAGGCGAGGAGCTCGGTCACGGTGGAGAAGACCGGGATGTCCCCGAACAGGCGAACGACGCGCTCGCGACTGCGCTCGTCCGGGTCGACCGCAGCGACCACCCGGCCTCCGGCGGCCTCGACGTGACGGGCGATGCCGGCACGCGCGCCGACTCCGATCACCGCAACCCGGAAGTCCGGTGTTTCGACAGCGTTCTCGACGGTCATCAGCAGGTCTCCCGGGTCTCCGCCCGCAACGTGCTCGCGAGCGCTTCCAGCGTAGCTGCGGCCCTGACCGGGTTCCCGGCGGTCCGGTATCGGCGGCGTAGGCTCGATCCCATGACCGATGCCGCCGGCCCCCTCATCACGCCGTCCCCACTCCCCTATGCCCTTCCGGATTACGCCGCGATCCGCCCCGAACACTACCTTCCGGCCTTCCGCGCCGCGTTCGCCGAGCATCGGGACGAGATCGCCCGCATCACCGCTGCTCCGGACGAGCCCACGTTCGAGAACACCATGCTGGCGCTCGAGCGGTCGGGAGAGCTGCTCGAGCGCGTCGCGCACGCCTTCTACACCGTGAGCTCGGCGGACGCGACCGAGGAGATCCAGTCCATCGACGAGGAGCTCGCTCCGCTGATCGCCGCGCATGAGGATGCCGTGAACCTGGATGCCGCACTCTACGACCGCATCCGCCGCATCCATGACCGCCGCGACGAGCTGGGTCTCGCGGGTGAGGACCGCTATCTCGTCGAGCGCCGCTTCCGGGAGATGACGCATGCCGGCGCCGCTCTCGATCACGAGGCGAAGGCCCGGCTGACGGAGCTCAACCAGCGCCTGTCGACGCTGACGACGACGTTCGAGAAGAACCTGCTCGCCGACACGAACGAGCTCGCGGTGGCGTTCGAGTCCGCCGCCGAGTTGGACGGCCTGTCCGAGGGCGAGCTGTCCGCGGCATCCCGCGCCGCCGCCGATCGTGGGCAGAGCGGCTACCTCGTGACGCTCCCGTTGTTCACCGGGCACCCGTACCTCTCGTCGCTGACGAACCGCGAGAGCCGCCGCCGGATCATGGAGGCCTCGCGATCACGCGGTGCACGGGGGAACGCGTACGACAACCGCGCCGTGCTCACCGAGATCGCCCGTCTGCGCGCCGAACGCGCGTCGCTGCTCGGGCACCCCTCCCACGCGGCGTACGTCACCTCCGACGAGACCGCGGGGACGCCCGAGGCCGTCTCCGACCTTCTGTACCGTCTCGCGATCCCGGCCGCCGCCAACGCCCGACGCGAGAAGGCCGCGCTGCAGCGGATCATCGACGAGACCGAGCCGCGGCCCTTCGAGCTCGAGGCCCACGACTGGGCGTTCTACACGGAGAAGGTCCGTGCGGCCGAGTACGACATCGACACCGCGGCTCTGCGACCGTGGTTCGAAGCCGAACGCGTCCTGCAGGACGGCGTGTTCTTCGCCGCGACGCGCCTGTACGGCATCACGTTCGCCGAGCGATCGGACCTGGTCGCCTATCACCCGGGTGCTCGTGTCTTCGAGGTGTCCGACGCCGACGGCCGCGCGCTCGGGCTGTACATCCTCGACCTGTACACCCGGGACTCGAAGCGCGGCGGCGCGTGGATGAACCCGATCGTCAGCCAGTCGCGCGTGCGGGGCACGGCTCCCGTCGTGGTGAACAACCTCAACGTCGCACGTCCCGCGGACGGGCAGCCCACTCTCCTCACGCTGGACGAGGTCACGACGCTGTTCCACGAGTTCGGTCACGCCCTGCACGGGCTCTTCGCGACCGTCGCGTACCCGCATTTCGCGGGGACCAACGTGTTCCGGGACTTCGTCGAGTTCCCCAGTCAGGTCAACGAGATGTGGATCCTGTGGAGCGAGGTGCTGAACAACTATGCCCGTCACTTCGAGACCGGCGAGCCTCTGGACGCGGGAATCGTCGAGCGTCTGAGGGCGACCGAGACGTTCGACCAGGGGCACGCGACGAGCGAGTACCTCGCGGCCGCCTGGCTCGATCAGGCCTGGCACCGTCTGTCGCCGGAAGATGCCGTGGACGACGTGGCGGCGTTCGAGGCGGCCGCTCTCGCCGAGATCGGTCTCGACGAGCCGGCCGTGCCGACCCGGTACTCGTCGACGTATTTCGCGCACGTGTTCGCCGGCGGTTACAGTGCGGGCTATTACTCGTACATCTGGAGCGAGGTGCTCGATGCCGACACCGTCGAGTGGTTCCGTGAGAACGGCGGTCTGACGCGCGACAACGGCGACCGGTTCCGCGAGCGCCTGCTGGGCGTCGGCGGGTCGAAGGATCCGTTCGAGGCCTACCGCGACTTCCGCGGCCGGGACGCCGAGATCCAGCCGCTGCTGAAGCGCCGCGGTCTCGAGGGATGAGTCGTGATGGCGACCTCGCCGCGATCCGCGCGGTGTTCGACGCACGCGCTGCGACGTATGACGAGAGCCGAATGCATCGCGACGTCGCCGCTGCCGTCGCGGTGTTCGCAGATCTCGACGGCGTTGCGGATGTGCTGGACGTCGCGACCGGCACTGGGCTCGTTCTGAGGTCGCTGCATTCCCGACGCGGAGGACTCAGACTGGCTGGGGCGGATCTGTCCCCCCGGATGCTCGCCGTCGCGCGAGCCCAACTCCCGACGGCGTCCTGGATCGTGGCGGATGCCAGGAGCCTCCCGGTCGATGACTGTTCGGTGGATCTCATCACGTGCGTCACCGCTCTGCATGTCATCCCCGACACGGCAGGCGCGATCTCGGAGTGGCGGCGTGTGCTGCGCCCCGGCGGTCGCGCCGTCACGGCGACCTTCCTTGATGGAGGACGCCGGCGGCCGGCGCCGGTTCGGCCCTCCTATCCGAGCGATCACGCGCCCTTCGGCTCCGTCGAGCGACTCGAACGCACGGCGGCGGAAGGGGGGCTTTCGCATCTCCCGCTCGCTGACGTGGAGCGATGAGGAGGACGCCCTCCTCATCGCGGAATGGGTGCCCTCGCCGCCTCTCAGTGCCTAGGCTGAGCCCTGTCAGCACGTCCGTCGAGGAGGAGAACCCATGACCGCTTTCCCGGAGGCCCCGTTCGGCGCAGCCGATCGCATCGAGCTGGACCCGATGCCGCTCGCCGTGGTCCGCCACGTGGGCATCCGATTCGACGATCTGCGGGAGGCGTTCGACGCCGGCTATGCCGCGGTCGGCCGTCAGTTCGGCACCGGCGCACTCGTGCCCGCCGGTCCGGCGCTGGCGATCTACCACGGCAACCCGATGGAGGAGTTCGACCTCGAGCTCGGGTTCCCCGTCGCGAGCGCCCCGGCCGATCCGATCGATGCGGACGGAGTGCTGATCACGGCGTCGACGCTTCCCTCCGGGCCGGCCGTCGCGACGACCTACCTGGGTGCGTACGACGGCCTGGGAACGGGCTGGTCCGGGCTCGTCGAACGAGCAGTGTCCGCAGGCCTCATGCCCCGGGGCATCTCGATCGAGGTCTACGTCTCGGACCCGACGGAACGTGCTGAGCGGCTGCGCACCGATCTCATCCTGCCTCTCACCTGATCCTGGACACCGCGGGCGACCGCGTCTCGGCGGCCAGGGTGCGCACACGCTCGGCGATCGCGCTGGGGACCTCGGCGGCCGCGAAATGGCCGCCCCGCTCCAGCCGCTCGAACGAACGCAGATCGCGGTAGAAGGCGCGTGCCAGCACCTCGGGGTAGTCGTGTTCGTGCCGCTGGATCGCGACGACGGCCGGGACCTCGACGGGGGCGATGGCCGCGTCGGCGCCGTGATCGAAGTAGGGGCGGAACGAGGACGCGATCGTCTGGGTCACCCAGTAGATGGTCGCCTCGGTGAGGATGCGATCTCGTGAGATGAGCCGCTCCACGCCGGCCGGGTCATCAGCGGGCGTGTCACTCCATTCGACGAGCTTCTCCACGATCCATGCCAGCAATCCGACCGGCGAATCGTTCAGCGCCGCGGCCAGCGTGTCCGGGCGCGTGGCCTGAACGTGGGCGTAGGCGCCGTCGGGTCCCCCGGACTCCGACAGGCGGCGGAAGAACGCGCTGACCTCGGGATCGTCCCACGACTCGCGCTCGGCGTCGGTGCCGAAGTGCGCGTGCGTCACCAGGATTCCCGCGACGTTCTCCGGGTGTTCGGAGGCGATCAGATCGCTGACGTTCGCCGAGATGTCCTCGCCGTACACGAAGTACCGGTCGTACCCCAGCACTTCCGTCATCAGACCGTGCATCAGATCCGCCATGACATTCTCGGTCATGGTGCCGTCGTACGGCTCCGAGAAGGCGAAACCGGGGAAGCTCGGCACGACGACGTCGAACTCCGGGAGGAGCCGGACGAGGTCGAGCTGCAGCGCGAAGGTGTGCGGCCACCCGTGCATGAGGAGGATCGCGGGCGCGCCGGCGTCCTCGGCGCGGCGGTGCACGTAGTGGACCTGCGTGCCGTCGACCTCAGCGAGGAACTGCGGGAACTCGTTGAGCCAGCGTTCGCGGCCGCGCCAGTCGAACGAGCGCCAGGACTCGACGAGCTCGGCCAGGTAGGCCGCGGTCAGCCCGCTGTCCGGTCGCCTGGGCGAATCCGGCAGCAGGCGAACCCGCTCCAGACGTTCACGCAGGTCGCGAAGGACGTCATCCGGCACGGAGATCTGGAAAGGTCGCATACCGCGACCGTAGCGCGGACCTCCGACGCCGACCGCGGGTTCAGGCGCTCTTGCGCTTGCGCTCCATGATGACGGTCGGGGGCGCGCCCTCTTCGACGGCGGCACGCGTCACGATCACCTTCGCCACGTCCTCGGCAGAGGGGATCTCGAACATGATCGGCCCGAGGACGTCCTCGAGGATCGCACGGAGACCCCGGGCACCGGTCTTGCGCTCGACGGCGAGGTCGGCGACGGATCGCAGCGCGTCCTCCTCGAACTCGAGCTGCACGCCGTCGAGCTCGAACATGCGCTGATACTGCTTGACGAGGGCGTTGCGCGGTCCGGTCAGGATGTCGATCAGGGCGTCCTGGTCGAGCGGGGACACGGACGCGACGACGGGCAGGCGGCCGATGAACTCGGGGATCAGTCCGAACTTGTGCAGATCCTCCGGCAGCACCTCGCTGAACAGGTCGAGGTCTTTGGTCTTGTCGTGCAGAGGAGCGCCGAAGCCGACACCGTGCTTGCCGACCCTCGCGGACACGATGTCCTCGAGTCCCGCGAACGCGCCAGCGACGATGAACAGCACGTTCGTCGTGTCGATCTGCAGGAACTCCTGATGGGGGTGCTTGCGTCCCCCCTGCGGCGGCACCGAGGCGACGGTGCCCTCGAGGATCTTCAGCAGGGCCTGCTGGACGCCCTCACCCGAGACGTCGCGCGTGATCGAGGGGTTCTCGGCCTTGCGGGCGATCTTGTCGATCTCGTCGATGTAGATGATGCCCTGCTCCGCGCGCTTGACATCGTAGTCGGCGGCCTGGATGAGCTTGAGCAGGATGTTCTCGACGTCCTCGCCGACGTAGCCGGCCTCGGTCAGTGCCGTGGCGTCCGCGACCGCGAAGGGCACGTTCAGCCGCTTGGCGAGAGTCTGCGCGAGATACGTCTTGCCGCACCCCGTCGGACCGATCATCAGGATGTTGCTCTTGGCGATCTCGATCTCTTCGGCCTTCTGCTCGGCCGGCTGCAGGGTGCTGCGCGCGCGCACGCGCTTGTAGTGGTTGTAGACGGCGACGGCGAGTGCCTTCTTCGCAGGTTCCTGGCCGACCACGTACTCCTCGAGGAAGGAGAAGATCTCGCGCGGCTTGGGCAGATCGAACTCCGCGACCCCTGAGGCCTCGGACTCCGCCATGCGCTCTTCGATGATCTCGTTGCACAGCTCGACGCACTCGTCGCAGATGTACACGCCGGGGCCGGCGATCAGCTGCTGGACCTGCTTCTGGCTCTTTCCGCAGAACGAGCACTTGAACAGGTCGGCGCTCTCACCGATACGAGCCATGCGCATCCTCCTCAGGATCCTGAGATCTTCCTGACGAGCCTAACCCGTGCATCGGACACCGGGCCGTATTGCGACGGCCCGGTGTCCGGCCCGGGTCTCACACCATGCTCTTGGTGTGCCAGACCGTCTTCGTCTCGGTGAACGCCGCGATCCTCGCCGGAGTGGCGTCCACGGCACCCGGCGGGAGCACCCGCTTGAGCGTGTCGGCCGCGGCGATCTCGAGGTCGACCCACTCCAGCTCGCCGGCTCCGGCGAGGTCGAGCGCGTTGACGTCGGCGTGCGAGGCGAGCCACGGCGCGATCTCGGCCGGGGAGCCGGTGAGGATGTTCACGACGCCACCGGGGACATCGCTCGTGGCGAGCACCTCGGCGAGGCTGATGGCGGACAGCGGGAAGCGCTCGCTGGCGATCACGACGACCGCGTTCCCCGCGACGAGGGCCGGTGCCAGCACCGACACGAGCCCCAGCAGCGCCGACTCCTGCGGCGCGACGATCGCCACCACGCCGGTGGGCTCGGGCACCGAGATGTTGAAGTACGGGCCTGCGACGGGATTGGCGTTCCCCGCGACCTGGGCGTACTTGTCGCACCATCCGGCGTACCAGACCCACAGGTCGATCGCCTCGTCGACCTGCGCGCCGGCGACGGCGGTCGAGACGCCCTCCTGGGCGACGATCTCGTCGATGAACTGCGCGCGGCGGCCCTCCAGCACCTCAGCGACGCGGTACAGGACCTGGCCGCGGTTGTACGCGGTCGCACCCGACCATCCCTTCGCCGCCGCCCGTGCGGCGACGACGGCATCCCGTGCATCCTTGCGCGACGCCTTCGCCGCGTTCGCGAGGAAAGCACCCTTGGCGGAGACGACTTCGTAGGTGCGACCGGACTCGCTGCGGGGGAAGGCTCCGCCGATCGCGAGCTTGTAGGTCTTGGGGACGGACAGTCGCTTGGTCATGCCGAGGCTCCCTTCAGGTATGCGGCCAGACCGTGCCGGCCGCCCTCTCTGCCGTATCCGGACTCCTTGTACCCGCCGAACGGACTCGACGGGTCGAACCGGTTGAAGGTGTTCGCCCAGACGACTCCCGCTCGCAGCCGATCGGCCACGGCGAGGATGCGCGAGCCCTTGTCGGTCCAGATGCCGGCGGACAGCCCGTACGGCGTGTTGTTGGCCTTCGCGATCGCCTCGGCGGGGGTCCGGAAGGTCAGCACCGACAGCACCGGGCCGAACACCTCATCGCGCGCGATGCGGTGAGAGGCCTCCACCCCGGTGAAGATCGTCGGCGCGAACCAGAAGCCCTTCTCGGGGATCGCGCAGTCCGCGGTCCAGCGCCCGGCGCCCTCGGCCTCGCCGATGTCGCTGAGCTCACGGATCCGCTGCAGCTGTGCGGCGGAGTTGATCGCGCCGATGTCGGTGTTCTTGTCCAGCGGGTCGCCGAGCCTCAGGGTCGACAGACGCGTCTTCAGCCGGTCCAGCACCTCGTCGTGGATCGATTCCTGCACGAGCAGGCGGCTGCCGGCGCAGCACACATGCCCCTGGTTGAAGAAGATGCCGTTGACGATGCCCTCGACGGCCTGGTCGATCGGAGCATCGTCGAACACGATGTTCGCGGCCTTGCCGCCGAGTTCGAGCGTGACCTTCTTGCCGGTCCCCGCCACGGCCTTCGCGATGTCCCGCCCGACAACGGTGGAACCGGTGAAGGCGACCTTGTCGACGTCCGGATGCCGGACGAGTCGAGCGCCCGTCGCGCCCGCGCCGTTGAGGATGTTGACGACGCCGGCGGGAAGATCCGCCTGCTGCAGGATCTCGGCGAAGATCAGCGCCGTCAGCGGCGTGGTCTCGGCCGGCTTGAGCACCACGGTGTTGCCGGCCGCGAGAGCCGGAGCGATCTTCCACGCGAGCATGAGGAGAGGGAAGTTCCACGGGATCACCTGACCCGCGACGCCGAGTGCCCGCGGGGTCGCGCCGAGTCCGGCGTAGTCGAGCTTGTCGGCCCAGCCGGCGTAGTAGAAGAACCACGCGGCGACCAGGGGCACGTCGACGTCGCGGCTCTCCTTGATGGGCTTGCCGTTGTCGAGGCTCTCGGCCACGGCGAGCTCGCGGGCCCGCTCCTGCACCAGGCGCGCGATGCGGAAGAGGTACTTGCCGCGGTCGCGTCCGCTCATCTTCGACCAGGTCTTCTCATAGGCGCGGCGAGCCGCGGCGACGGCGCGGTCGACGTCCTCGTCGCCGGCGGCGGCGATCTCGGCGATCCGCGACTCGTCGGCCGGAGAGATGGTCGTGAAGCTGTCGCCGCCGCCGTCGACGAACTCGCCGTCGATGAACAGTCCGTAGCTCTGCTTGAGCTTCAGGATCGCCGTGGACTCCGGCGCCGGTGCGTATTCCAGAAATGACATGTTCGTGTCCCTGTCAGTCGATCGTGACGTAGTCGGGGCCGGAGTAGTGGCCGGTGGCGAGCTTCTGCCGCTGCAGGAGCACGTCGTTCAGCAGGCTCGAGGCGCCGAACCGGAACAGGTGCGGTTGCAGCCATTCCTCGCCGGCCGTCTCGGCGACCGTGACGAGGTACTTCACGGCATCCTTCGAGGAACGGATGCCGCCGGCGGGCTTCACCCCGATCCTCTCGCCCGTCGCGCGGTACCAGTCGCGCACGGTCTCGAGCATGAGCAGCGTGGTCGGCAGGGTCGCCGCCGGCTGCACCTTGCCCGTCGAGGTCTTGATGAAGTCGCCTCCGGCGAGGATGCCGAGCCACGATGCCCGCTTGATGTTGTCGTAGGTGTTGAGCTCCCCGGTCTCCAGGATCACCTTCAGCGAGGCGTAGGTGCCGTCCTCCCGGCGGCACGCCTCCTTGACCCGCGCGATCTGCTCGAAGACGAGACCGTAGCGCCCGGACAGGAACGCGCCCCGATCGATCACCATGTCGATCTCGTCCGCACCGGCGGCCACCGCCTCCGCCGTGTCGGCGAGCTTGATGTCCAGCGAGGCGCGGCCGCTGGGGAACGCGGTGGCCACGGCCGCCACGGAGATCTTCCCGTCGTCGGGATCCCCGTGCAGGCTCCCGAGCGCGTCCACCGCGTACGGCACCATGTCGCCGTACACGCACACGGCCGCGACGAGCGGAGTCTTCGGGTCGGCGGCGTCCGGGGTCTTCGCCTTCGCGACCAGGGATCGCACCTTTCCCGGGGTGTCCGCCCCCTCGAGCGTGGTCAGGTCGATGAGCGAGATGATCCGGTCGAGCGCCCAGGCCTTGGAGCTCGTCTTGATCGAGCGCGTGCCCAGGCCCGCTGCCCGCTGCTCGAGCCCCACGGCGTCGACGCCGGGGAGGCCGTGCAGGAAGCGCCGCAGCGTCGCGTCATCGGGTTCACCGCCCAGCACGTCCACCGCAGTCCTGCGGGCGAGTTCCTTCGTGGTCACTGTTCCTCCAACAATGCTCTGGCTGTGGTCTCATCGGTCACCAGGATCCGGCACAGGCCGCTGGTCACGACTGTACGCGCGATGTCGTGCTTGGCGGCACCGGAGGTGACGAAGATCGTGCTGCGTGCGGCGCGGAGACGGTCCAGGCCGACGCCGACCGTGCGGGCGTCGAGCTCGGGGTCGACGATGTTGCCGTCCGCGTCGACGTATCGCCCGAGCACGTCGCCCACGGCGCCGCGACGGGCGAGCTCGGCGACGTCCTCCTCGTCGAGGTAGCCGTTCTCCACGTGAGCGGAGGTCCGATCGCACGGACCTGCGCTGAACAGGAACGCGTTCGCGGCCTCCGCCTGAGCGAGCACGCCGGCGACGGTGCGGTCCGCCTCGATCGCCTGTTTGGTCTCGATGCGCTCCAGGATGGCGGGACTCGGCAGGAGCGCGACCTGACCGGACGCGCGCTGGGCGATCGTGGCCGCGAGCTGCGCCGCCCCGCCCGAGCGCCGGTTCAGGCTCACCCCGCCGTTGAGCTGGACGACCGTGACGCCGTGCGCCCATCCGTCGGCGAGGGCCTCTGCGACGGCGGTCAGCGTGCGGCCCCAGCTGACGCCGAGCACGCGGGGCACGGGGCGGAGGGCGGCGAGATGGTCCGCTGCTCCCTGCGCGACCCGCTCCAGCGTCATGGCGTCGTCGTCCGCAGCGGGCACGATAACGGCGTCCGCGAGGCCGAACGTCTCGGTGACAGCGCGCTCGAGTCCGAGACGGCGCGCCCGGGGATGCACGATCTCGATGCGGACGATGCCGCGCTCGCGAGCCTGCGCCAGGAGCCGACCGACCTTCCAGCGCGAGATCTTGAGGAGCGCGCCGATCTCGTCCTGCGTCCTGCTCTCGTCGTAGTAGAGCTCGGCGACGCGCACGGTGAGCAGATCGTCGTCCACGGCATCCTCCCTTCTCCTCCAGGGTAACGCCGGACCGACGCATGCGCGGGGTCTTGCTCATATGAGCAGCATCGCACCGGGCGCGCCCACATCCGCGGGCGAGCGGGACTCCCGGGCATGCGAAAGGGCGGCCCGGCAGAATGCCGGACCGCCCTTCGAACGCGTCGTGAAGGTCAGCCGCGCTTGCGCGTGGTGAGGACCTGATCGACGATGCCGTACTCCAGCGCCTCGCTCGCGGACAGGATCTTGTCGCGATCGATGTCGCGGTTGATCTGCTCCGCCGGCTTGCCGGTGTGCTTCGCCATGGTCTCCTCGAGCCAGGTCCGCATGCGGAGGATCTCCGCCGCCTGGATCTCGATGTCGGAGGCCTGACCGTGACCCGCCTCCCCCATCGCGGGCTGGTGCATGAGCACGCGCGCGTTGGGAAGCGCCAGCCGCTTGCCGGGTGCTCCGGCCGCCAGCAGCACGGAGGCGGCGGATGCCGCCTGCCCGAGCACGACGGTCTGGATCTGCGGTGCGACGTACTGCATCGTGTCGTAGATCGCCGTCATCGCGGTGAACGATCCGCCGGGCGAGTTGATGTACATCGTGATGTCGCGCTCGGCGTCCTGGCTCTCGAGCACGAGCAGCTGCGCCATGACGTCATCGGCCGATGCGTCGTCGACCTGCACTCCGAGGAAGATCACGCGGTCCTCGAACAGCTTGTTGTAGGGGTCCTGGCGCTTGAAGCCGTAGGCCGTGCGCTCCTCGAACTGCGGGAGCACGTAGCGGCTGGACGGCAGGTCGCCTGCGGAGCGGAAGGTGGGGGTGTACATGGGATTCCTTTCGCGTCCGCTTACTTGCTGCTCTGGTCGGTGCCGCCGCCGCCGTGGACGTCGCTGGCGTGCTCGCGGATGTGGTCGACGAAGCCGTATTCCAGCGCCTCATCGGCCGTGAACCAGCGGTCCCGGTCTCCGTCGGCGTTGATCTGCTCGACGGACTTGCCCGTCTGCGCCGCAGTGATCTCGGCGAGGCGCTTCTTCATCGAGAGGATCAGCTGCGCCTGCGTCTGGATGTCGCTCGCGGTGCCGCCGAACCCGCCGTGCGGCTGGTGCAGCAGCACACGGGCGTTCGGCGTGATGTAGCGCTTGCCCTTGGTGCCGCTGGTCAGCAGCAGCTGGCCCATGGACGCGGCCATTCCGATGCCGACCGTGACGATGTCGTTGGGAACGAACTGCATGGTGTCGTAGATGGCCATGCCCGCCGTGATGGAGCCGCCGGGCGAGTTGATGTAGAGGTAGATGTCCTTCTCGGGATCCTCGGCGGCGAGAAGAAGGATCTTCGCGCAGATCTCGTTGGCGTTCTCGTCGCGCACCTCTGATCCGAGCCAGATGATGCGGTCCTTCAGCAGCCTGTCGAAGACGCTCGTCGCGACAAGGGGTTCTGCAGCCATTTCAGCTCCTGTTTCCGTGTTCGGTGATTCGAATCTACCGGCGACAACGCGGCGCTCAGGTCGTGTTCGCCGTCGGCATATCGGGTGTCGTCCCGGCGATCTGCCTCGCGTACACCGTCATCGAACGGTGGTAGCGCGGCAGGTGCGGCACGAGTGCCAGCAGCGCCACCGAGAGACCACGCGCCGGCTGACCGGCGCTGGCCAGCGTGAGGGCGTGAACAGCCGCGACGGCGTCGCGGTACGGCGAGTCGGGATGCGCGTCGGTCTCGGCCGAGACCAGTGCCAGCGCCTCGTCGTACGCGCCGACATTGCGCAGCGAGCTCGCGAGCTGGACCACCGCCTGCGGCCGGTGCTCCTCGTCCAGGCCGAGTTCCAGCGCGCGGCGGTACAGGGCGATGGCCTCCGCCTCGCGTCCGGCCGAGTCGCGCGCACCCGCGCGTTCGAAGGCGGCGCGGGCGTCGTCGGCGCCGCGCTCGGCGGCGAGGGCGTCGATCCGGGCGATGATCTCGTCATCGACGGGCTCCCCCGCTGCGGCCGCCCAGATCTCGTCGACCCGCTCATCCCACGTCTTCATGTCTTCCTTCCGATATGCGAGAAGGCGGATGCCGAAGCATCCGCCTTCTCGTCAGGATCGCGCAGCGATCACTCGGCCTTGTCGGCCGCCTTCTTGGCCGGAGCCTTCTTCGTCGCCGGCTTCTTGGCCGCGGGCTTCTCAGCGGGAGCCTCGGCGTCGTCGGCCTTCTTCTTCGCGGGAGCCTTCTTGGCCGCCGGCTTCTTGGTCGGAGCCTTCTCGGCAGGCTTCTCGTCCTCCTGCACCTCGGCGGAGTCATCCGCCGACTCGTCCTCGTCCTCGACGGCGATGAAGTCGCTGAGGTCGACGGCCTTGCCGTTGGTGTCGACGACGGTCACCTTTCCGAGAGCGATCGCGAGAGCCTTGTTGCGGGCGACCTCGCCGACCAGCGCGGGGAGCTGGTTCGAGGACTGCAGCGCCTCGACGAACTCCTGCGGTGCCATGCCGTACTGCGCGGCCGACTGGATGAGGTACTGCGACAGCTCCTCCTGCGAGACCTGGACGTCGGCCTGCTCGGCGATCGTGTCCAGGAGCACCTGGGTGCGGAACTGCTTCTCGCTCGCCTCGGTGACCTCGGCGCGGTGCTCGTCGTCCTCGAGACGGTTCTCGGACTCGAGGTGGTTGTGCACCTCGTCCTCGATCAGCTGCGGCGGGACCGGGATCTCGATCTTCTCGAGCAGCGTCTCGACGAGCTGGTCGCGCGCGGCGGAGCCCTGCGTGAACACGCCCTGCTGGTTGACGCGCTCGGCGACGCTCTCGCGCAGCTCGGCGATGGTGTCGAACTCACTCGCGATCTGGGCGAAGTCGTCGTCGGCCTCGGGAAGCTCGCGCTCCTTGACGGCCTTGACGGTGACGGAGACCTCGGCCTCGCTGCCGGCGTGGTCGCCGCCGACGAGCTTGGAGCGGAACGTGGTGTCCTCACCGGCGGTGAGCGACTCGATCGCGTCGTCGATGCCCTCGAGCAGCTCGCCGGAGCCGACCTCGTAGGACACGCCTTCGGCGCGGTCGATCTCGGCGCCGTCGATCGTGGCGACGAGGTCGAGCTCGACGAAGTCGCCCTTGGCCGCGGGGCGGTCGACGGGGATCAGCGTGCCGAAGCGGCCGCGCAGGCGGTCGAGCTCGGCGTCGACGGCTGCCTCATCGGTCTCCACGGCGTCGACGGTCAGGGTGATGCCGTCGAACGAGGGCACCTCGATCTCGGGGCGGACATCGACCTCGATGTCGACAAGCAGATCGCCCGAGAAGTCCTTCTCGCTCGGCCACTCGATGATCTCGGCGGACGGACGGCCCACGATGCGGATCTTGTGCTCGTTGGCGGCGGCGCGGAAGAACCCGTCCAGGCCCTCGTTCACGGCGTGCTCGATGACCGCGCCGCGGCCGATGCGCTGGTCGATGATCGGCGCGGGAACCTTGCCCTTGCGGAAGCCGGGGATCTGCACGTCCTGCGCGATGTGCTCGTACGCGTGCGCGATGCTGGGCTTGAGGTCCTCGGGGGTGACCGTGATGCTGAGCTTGACCCGGGTCGGGGTCAGCTTCTCGACGGTGCTGTTCGCCATGCTGGTGTGTTCTCCTTGTGGTTCCCGCGCGGGAGCGCGGCGTGAAGCGTGTGGACGGAGTCGGGGCGACAGGATTTGAACCTGCGACCTCCCGCTCCCAAAGCGGGCGCTCTACCAAGCTGAGCTACGCCCCGGGGAATCCGCGCGCAGATTCAGCCCTAGGAAGTCTAACGGACGAGAGCAGTCCCGTCTGTCCGCTATGCTGGACCGGTCGGTGCTCAGGCTCCGGCCGGTCTCCCGGGCTTCCGGGGTCCGGGGGTGTAGCTCAATGGTAGAGTTCCAGTCTTCCAAACTGGCTGTGCGGGTTCGATTCCCGTCACCCCCTCCACTCTTCCGCTCGTCGTAAGGGGGCGTCGTGCACGAACGGCCCTCCGACGGCGGACACGACTTCCCGCCGCTGCTGGCCGGCTCCTCGGATGGCCCCGAGCCGCCGCGCGCTCGGCGGGGGCGGCAACGTCGGCGACGTCGGCGACGCGTCATCGGTGGCGTGCTCATCGGGCTCGTCCTCGTCGGAGCGGGTGCCGGCGTCCAGGTGGCGGCCCACCTCGGCTACGACGTGGCGCTCGTCGCGTTCCAGGATGCCGCGACGGTCGTCGAGAACGATCAGACCGACCTCGCGACCGATGCCGAACAGCTCCGGATGGAAGCGGACGCCGCAGGCGACATCGCCGCGGCCGACAGCGGAACCCTCATGCCCGCCGAAGCGCGCGGGTCGCTCGACGCGGCGATCGCGGCCGCGACCCCGGCGCTCGAGGATGCGGATGCCGCGGCCACCGCGGCGATCCCCACGGTGGACTCCAAGCCCATGTGGGCCTGGGACCTGTTCGCAGAGAAGGGACTGCTGGAGGAGGAGACGGCCGCGCTCGAGGGGCGGCAGGACGACATCGCCGAACAGCGCGATGCCCTGTCGGAGACCGGCGCGACCGTCGAGGAATCCGCCGTCGCGGCCGTCCAGGCCGCCGCGGCTGCGGCTGCCGATCTCGAAGCCGCGCACGTCAACGCACGCAACCCGGAGATCGTGGCGCTGCGCGCTTCGGCGGCCGATGTCACCGTCGCGGTCACCACACTCGACGCGGACGCGGTGTCCCGGTACGCCCAGTTGGAGTCGGCGGCGGCCGCCCTTCTCGAGAGCGAACAGGCCGAGCTCGCCGAGAAGGCCGGGCCGCTGCATGATGCGCGCGTCGAGATCGAGGCCTTCGCGCGGTCCCTCGCGCCCGACGTGCTCCTCGACTTCGACTGGTCACCCACCGTCCCCGGATACGACGGACCCTCCAACGGGGGCTGGACGACCTGGTGGTACGGCGACCCCGGGTATGCGACCATCGCGCTGTCGGACTACATCGCCGAGTCCTGGCCCGCTTCATGGGCCAAGGCGCTCGTCGCGCACGAGGTCGGCCACGCGATCAGCGTCAAGTGCGAGGCGATGTACGACTCGTCGAACCAGGACACGATCGAGGAATGGGCGACGGCCTGGGCGATCGGCATGGGCTTCACCGACCCGGCCAACGGCACCGACGTCTACGGCGCCCCATCGAGCGCGATGATCGACGCCGCAGCGGCCTGCCGCTGAACCCGGTCACCGCCCCTTGCGCGCCCGCTCGGCACCATTCGACATGCTTCGGCCGCTCGATATATCGGTATACACCGACGCGGAAGCGCACTACGCTTGCGCGCAACGGCCGGATGTCCCCCATGCGTCCGGCGAGAGGGGATCGATGATGGACGAAGCGGTTCAGAACCAGTCCGAGGGCCGCGCCGGAGGCACGCGGACGAAGGCGATCGTCGCGATCGCGGCGGGTGCCGTGCTCCTGCTCGGAGGAGGCGGAACACTCGCGTACTGGTCGACGACAGCGACGCTCGGCGGAGGCACCGTCGTCAGCGGCGACCTGGATCTGCAGCCGGCCGGCGCCAGTACGTGGACGCTGACGCCGGAGGGAGGAACGGCCGTTCCCGTGACCGACCTGAGCGCGATCGACATCGTGCCGGGCGACACTCTGACGTTGACCGGCGACTTCGCGCTCACCCTCGTCGGTGACAACCTGGTCGCCGATCTCGTGGTGGCGGACATCGCGACACTGCCCACAGGCATCCTCCCACCGGTCGTCAGCGTCACCGACGACACCGGTGCGACGTTCCCCGGGACCGGGCTCACCGACGCCCTGAACGGCGAGGTCGTCTCTGTCGAGGTCGCGTTCCAGTTCGACCCCGCGACCAGCGGGACCACGCTCACCACGACAGACTTCGTCTTCGAGGACGTGTCGCTGACGCTCTCCCAGGTCGATCCGACGCCCTAGTCGGCATCTCTGCGGGATGCCGTGAAGCGGCGCGTTCTGCTCGGAGCCGCTGCGGGGGCCGTGCTGGCTCTCGCAGCGGCGACCGGCGTGTCCGCCTACTGGCAGGCGCAACAGACGCTCCCTGGAGGCACAGCCACCAGCGGCGACCTCGACATCCAGGTGGAGTGGGCGGGCGGCACGGCGTGGAGCCCGATCGCACCAGGCGGGACGACCTCCAAGCGCGCCACCATCACGGTCGTCGGCACGGGAACGAATCTGAGCACGCGCCTCACGGCCGTGACAGCGAACGCCGCCGCGTTCAACGCATACATCACGCGATCGGTCAGCCTGGACGACTGCACGGGCGCGCCGGGGGCCGCGCTGCCCAGTGCGGGCTACCCCTCCAGCGGCGGTCTCTCACCCGGGGCGCAGGTGACCGTGTGCGTCCGGTACACGCTGTCACCCTCCGCTCCGTCGAGCCTCCAAGGTCAGGACCTTTCACCCAGAGTGACGTTCGACCTCGCACAACGGGGCGGCGGATGATGGGAACGCCACGTCGTCGACGGCGACAGCGCATCGCCGCCGCTGTGGTGCTCGCCGGCTTCCTCGCAGCCGGCAGCTCAGGCGCGAGCGCCTATTGGTCGGTATCGGACACGCACACGGGGACGTCGATTGCCCGCCTGTCGTTGCCGGCGCCAACGTCCATGACCTGCGCGAACTCGGGCCTCCCCCCGCTCGTGCAGACCGCGACGATGACATGGGCGAACGTGACCGGCGCGAACCGCTACCGTGTGGTCATCTCTCGCGCAGACGGCACCTCGACGGCAGTCGTCCTCAGCACGAACTCGATCGCACTGAACCAGGGGCTGCTCGGGGACCTGTTGTCGGGCCTGCTGTCTCCGACGACACTCACAGTGCGCGTCTATCCCGCGTATGAGAACTCCGCCACCAGCGGACTCTGGACTTCGACGAGCTCGAGGGCCTACACGGCCACGTCCGTGCTTCTCCCCATCGGCACGACATGCGGGGCGGCGGTGCCATGACCCCCGCCATCCGCCGCTCCCCCGGCCGGCGCGTGCGCGGCATCCTCACCGGCGTGCTGCTGGCGATCGTGTGCGTGCTCGCGCTGTTCACCGTCGTCGTCCCGTTCGTCCTGGGCGCGCAGAGCTACACCGTCCTCACCGGCAGCATGCGTCCCTCCCTGGAGCAGGGACACCTGATCGCCGTGCGTCCCACGCCGATCGAGGACATCCGCGTCGGGGACGTCATCACCTATCAGCGACGCTCCGGAGAACCCGAAGTCGTGACCCATCGCGTCGTCGCCGTCGGCGTCGACGGCACCGGAGAGCGCATCCTGACCACGCAGGGCGACGCCAACAACGTCGCCGACGCGGAGCCCGTGCGCGCCGTGCAGGTGCGCGGAGCGCTGGTCTACGCCGTCCCGTGGCTCGGTTGGATCAACATCTGGGCGACACCGGCGGTCAAGTCCGTCGTGGTCGCCGCGATCGGGGTGCTCGCCATCGCATGGGGTCTCGCCGCCCTGATCCACGATGTCGTCCGTCGTCGACGCGCTGCGTCAGTCGCCGCCGTCGGCGTCGTCGCCGTCGTGCTCGCCGGTGCGCTCGGCCCCGGCGCATCGCTCCCTGCGACGGCCGCTGAGGAGCGACCCCGCGTGCTCCTCAGCGAGGACGGCCTCACCTGGACGGATGCGGGAACGCTGCGCCTCCTCGACGACACCGACGCGATCGTTCCCGGCGACACGATCGCCCTCGAACTCTGGGTCCGCAACGCGTCCGACGACCTCGCCGATCTGCGGATCACGCTCTCCTGGATCCCGACGGACCCGGGTGACCCCGGCGATGTCGCGCTCGCCGAGCATCTGGAGAGGGCGACCACAGCACTCCTGGAGCGGGAACTGCGTCCCGGTTCCGACGAGCGGCTGCCGCTCCGGGTGGTCTTCCCGTCGACCTCCGGCAACGAGTCCCGTGAGGCATCCGTCGGACTTGAGGTCACCGCGACGCTCAGCCGTAGCGCCGAATCCGCCCCGCCGCCCGGAGCCGACCCGCTTCCGGCCACCGGCGCAGATCTCCCTGTCGCCGCGATCGCCGCCGCGGGAGTCCTCATGCTGACCGGCGCCACAGTGCTCATCACCCGGAGGACGCGGAAAGACCGCCGCGCCTGACGGTCACGACGGTCTTTCCGGATGCTGTGGCGCTACTGACCGCGGCGCTCGCGCAGCTGCGTCAGCGCGTCCTCGAGAAGCTGCTCGGCCTCGTCGTCGGTGCGACGCTCCTTCACATAGGCGAGGTGCGTCTTGTACGGCTCGGTCTTCGACAGCGCCGGGGGGTTGTTCTTGTCGCGTCCCGCCGGAAGCCCCGAGTTCGGGTGGTCGATGATGTCGGGGATCTCCTCTTCCGGGAGCCCGGCGGCGAAGTAGCGGACGGTCTCGTTGCCGAGTCCGTCCCAGTAGGACACCGCGATGCGGTCGGCGTGGTAGCCGTGGTCCTGTTCGCCCATGGGCCCGGAACCGACTCGGGTCCCGCGGATCGCGTTTCCTCCGGTGGCCATCAGATCACCTCGAACTTCGTGATGAGGCCCAGCGCGACGATCGCGATGAACCAGGCGAGCGCGAGCACGACCGTGAAGCGGTTCAGGTTCCGCTCCGCCAGGCCGGACGAGCCGACGGCCGTCGACATCCCGCCGCCGAACATGTCGGACAGACCGCCGCCGCGCCCCTTGTGGAGAAGGATGAGAAGAGTCAGCAGGACGCTCGTGATGCCCAGCACGACCTGCAGGACGAACTCAAGAACTTGCACGTGAAAAGCCTTTCGCTCGGGCCGGAATGCCCGCGTAACGGTCAAGTATACGGTGCGGCGGGGCGAAGGCCCCGCCGCACACTCACACGCCGACGTGCTTCTGGTAGCGGATGATGGCGGCGAACTCGTCGACCACGAGGCTCGCCCCGCCGACGAGCGCGCCGTCCACGTCGGGCTCGCGCATGAAGCTGGCGATGTTCGAGGACTTCACCGAGCCGCCGTACAGGATGCGCGTGCGGGCCGCGGCATCCGCGTCCAGCACGTCTGCGAGCACTCCGCGCAACGCGGCGCACACGTCCTGCGCCTGCTGCGGGGTCGCCGCCTGACCGGAGCCGATCGCCCACACCGGCTCGTAGGCGACGACGATGTCCGCAGAAGCGGGCACACCCTCGAGAGCGGCCTTGAGCTGACCGGCCGGCACCGCACTCGCGCCGAACTTCTCCAGGTCCTCAGCCGTCTCGCCGACGCAGATCACGGGCACAAGACCGTGCTTGAGCGCGGCTTTGACCTTCGCCGCCACGACGTCGTCGGACTCGGCGTGGTACTCGCGCCGCTCCGAGTGGCCGATGATGACGTAGGTCGCGTCCAGCTTGGCGAGGAACGCTCCGGACACCTCGCCGGTGTACGCGCCGGAATCGTGGGCGGAGACGTCCTGCGCGCCGAGCGCGAACGGGATCTTGTCGGCATCGATCAGCGTCTGGACGCTGCGGATGTCGGTGAAGGGCGGGAACACGGCCACCTCGACCGAGTCGCCCTCGTGACCGGCGTCCTTGAGCGTCCAGTGCAGCTTCTGCACCGTCGCGACCGCCTGCAGGTGGTCGAGATTCATCTTCCAGTTGCCCGCGATCAGCGGGGTGCGCTTGTTCTGCGCAGCAGACGCGTTCATCGAGCTGTCGCCCATCCGAGGACCTCCAGGCCGGGGAGTTTCTTGCCCTCGAGGAACTCGAGGCTGGCTCCACCACCGGTGGAGATGTGACCGAAGCGGTCGTCGTCGAAGCCGAGCTGGCGCACGGCGGCGGCCGAGTCGCCGCCTCCGACGACGCTCAGACCGTCGACGGCCGTGAGCGCCTCGGCGACGGTCTTCGTGCCGCTCGCGAACGCCGGGAACTCGAAGACGCCCATCGGGCCGTTCCAGAACACGGTCTTCGAGCCGCGGATCGCGTCGGCGAACGCCGCGGCGGTCTCCGGTCCGATGTCGAGTCCGATGCCGGCGGTGCCGGCTGCGGTCGACTCGATCGCGTCGACGGACACGGTCTCGTGCGCGGCATCCGCGGCAAAGGCCGCCGCGACCACGACGTCCGTGGGCAGCAGGATCTCGACGCCGCGCTCCGCCGCCTCGGCGATGTAGCCGCGCACCGTGTCGAGCTGGTCCTCCTCGAGGAGGCTCGATCCCACCGCGAAGCCCTGAGCCTTCAGGAACGTGAAGAGCATGCCGCCGCCGATCAGCAGGCGGTCGACCCGCGGGAGCAGGTGCGAGATCACGCCGAGCTTGTCGCTGACCTTCGAACCGCCGAGCACCACCGTGTAGGGCCGCTCGGGATTCTCGGTCAGGCGGTCGAGCACGTCGAGCTCCGCAGCGATCAGCATTCCCGCCGCGGAGGGCAGGATCTCCGCGAGGTCGTAGACGCTCGCCTGCTTGCGGTGCACGACGCCGAAGCCGTCCGAGACGAGCACGTCGCCGAGGCCGGCGAGCTGCTGTGCGAACGCCTGGCGCTCGGCATCGTCCTTCGAGGTCTCGCCGGAGTTGAAGCGCAGGTTCTCGATCACGGCGATGCCGCCGTCCTCGAGGGCGGCGACCGCCTCCTGAGCCGATTCACCCACGGTGTCGCGGGCGAACGCGACGGGCTTGCCGAGCAGCTCGGACAGGCGCTGAGCGACCGGAGCGAGGCTGTACTTCGCATCCGGCGAGCCGTCGGGACGGCCCAGGTGCGAGCAGACGATCACGCGAGCGCCGGCGTTGAGCAGCGCGTTCAGGGTCGGCAACGAGGCGCGGACACGGCCATCGTCCGTGATGACCCCGTCCCGCAGGGGGACGTTGAGGTCACAACGGACGATGACGCGCTTGCCCTCGAGCGACCCCAGGGATTCCAGGGTGCGCAGAGACATGTTCGGTTCTCAGAGACGCTCGGCGACGTACTCGGTCAGGTCGACGAGACGGTTGGAGTAGCCCCACTCGTTGTCGTACCAGCTCGAGACCTTGATCAGGTTGCCGCTGACGTTGGTGAGCGTCGAGTCGAAGATCGACGAGTGCGGGTTGTGCACGATGTCGCTCGACACGATCGGGTCGGCGTTGTACTGCAGGAAGCCCTTGAGCCGGCCCTCGGCCGCTGCCTTCTGGTACGCCGCGTTGACCTCGTCGACCGTGAGGTCCTCACGCGTCGTGATGAGCGTGAGGTCGACGATGGAGCCGGTGGGGACCGGAACGCGGTAGGACGAGCCCGAGAGCTTGCCGTTGAGCTCCGGCAGGACCTCGCCGATGGCCTTGGCCGCGCCGGTGGACGCCGGGGTGATGTTGATCGCCGCGGCGCGCGCGCGACGCAGGTCACCGTGCGGACCGTCCTGAAGGTTCTGGTCGGCCGTGTAGGCGTGGGCGGTCATCATGAACCCGCGCTCGATGCCGAACGCCTCGTTGAAGACCTGCGCCAGCGGGGCGAGGCAGTTGGTGGTGCACGAGGCGTTGGAGATGATGTGGTGCGAGGCCGGGTCGTAGGTGTCCTCGTTCACGCCCATGACGAACGTGCCGTCGACGCCGGTGCCCGGAGCCGAGATGAGGACCTTCTTGGCGCCCGCGTCGATGTGCTTCTTGGCGGCCTCGGCCTTGGTGAAGAAGCCGGTCGACTCGATGACGATGTCGACGCCCAGCTCGCCCCAGGGAAGGTTGGCGGGGTCGCGCTCGGCGAACGCCTTGATCTCCTTGCCGTTGACCGTGATGCTGTCCTCGTCGAAGCTGATGTCGGCGTCCAGCACGCCCCCGACGGAGTCGTACTTCAGCAGGTGCGCCAGCGTCTTGTTGTCGGTGAGGTCGTTGACAGCGACGATCTCGATGTCTGCGCCCTGCGCGAGGGCCGCGCGGAAGTAGTTGCGTCCGATGCGGCCGAAGCCGTTGATGCCGATCTTGACAGACACTCAGGTCTCCCTGTTTCTCGTGCGCTCGCGCGCTGTATTGATAGAGAAGTTCGTGGACGACGGCGTCCCGACGGGCAGAAGTCCGTCGGGACGCCCGTCTTGTCTACGACAGTACCAGCAGGCCGTCCGTCTGCTTGCGGGCGACGTCGAGGCGCTGCGCGACGTTCTCCCAGTTGGCGATGTTCCACGCGGCCTTCACGTAGTCCGCCTTGACGTTGAGGTAGTCGAGGTAGAACGCGTGCTCCCACATGTCCAGCTGGAACAGCGGGATGGTGCCCTGGGCGGTGTTGGCCTGCTGATCGAACAGCTGCTGGATGATCAGCCGTGCGCCGATCGGGTCCCAGCTGAGGACGGCCCAGCCGGAGCCCTGGATGCCGGTGGCCGCAGCCGTGAAGTGCGCCTGGAACTTCTCGAACGAGCCGAAGAACTCGTCGATCGCCGCCTTCAGCTCGCCCTCCGGCTGCCCGCCGCCGTTCGGGGACAGGTTGGTCCAGAAGATCGAGTGGTTGACGTGACCGCCGAGGTTGAACGCGAGGTCCTTCTCGAGCTTGTTGACGTTGGCCAGGTTGCCGGTCTCGCGCGCCTCGGCGAGGCCGTCGAGCGCGGCGTTCGCCCCCGCGACGTACGCCGCGTGGTGCTTGTCATGGTGCAGTTCCATGATCTTGCCGCTGATGTGCGGCTCGAGCGCCGCGAAGTCGTAGGGAAGGTCGGGGAGCGTGTAGGTCGCCATGTCGATTTCATCCAATCCGCGCCGCGCCGCGGCGCTTGCCGGTCCTCCGCGCCGCCCAGATGCGACGCGGAGCAGACGGTTTCCATCCTAGTGACGACAACGCGCACCGGGAGGGGAACCTTCCGCGGGATGACGAATGTGTCGTCAGACGTCGAGACCGGCGGGGACGGCGGCCTCGGTGCCGGGGATGCCCTCCGACTGTGCGCGCTTGTCGGCCATGGCGAGGAGGCGGCGGATGCGTCCGGCGACGGCGTCCTTCGTCAGCGGCGGGTCGGCGTGGTGACCGAGCTCGTCGAGGCTCGCGTCGCGGTGCGCGAGGCGCAGTTCTCCGGCGACCTTGAGGTGATCCGGGACCTCGTCGCCGAGGATCTCCAGGGCGCGCTCGACGCGCGCGCACGCCGCGACCGCCGCCTGGGCGGACCGGCGCAGATTGGCGTCGTCGAAGTTCACCAGGCGGTTGACGCCGGCGCGCACCTCGCGGCGCTGGCGCATCTCCTCCCAGGCCGCCGCGGTTCCGGCAGCCCCCATCTGGGTCAGGATCGAGCGGATCGCCTCACCCTCGCGCACGACGACGCGCGGCATGCCGCGCACCTCGCGCGCCTTGGCCGCGACGCCAAGCCGGTGCGCCGCACCGACCAGGGCCATGGCGGCCTCGGAGGACGGGCATGCGACCTCGAGCATGGCGGAGCGTCCGGGCTCGGACAGCGAGCCGGCGGCGAGGAACGCGCCGCGCCAGAGACCGGCGATCTCCTCGCGCGACCCGGTGGTGAGCCGGTTCGGCAGGCCGCGCACGGCGCGCCGACGCTGGTCGAGCAGGCCCGTCTGACGCGCCAGCGTCTCCCCCGCACCGATCACGCGGACCGCCCACCGGGCGCCGTCGTTCGCGCTGGAGGACTGGACCTGGGCGATCTCGGGACGCACACCGTAGATCTCGGCCAGATCCCTCGCCACGCGGCGGGCCAGGGTCTCGGCATCCACTTCGGCCTCGACGGCCACACGGCCGGCGATCGAGTGCAGTCCCCCGGCGAAGCGGAGGATCGCTGTGACCTCCGCGACGCGCACCGTGGGGGGCGCGTTCCGGATGCCGACCAGCTCTGCCTTGACGTCGGTGGTTAGTGCCACGAGACTCCTCTTCGCTCAGTGCACCGGATCGCGGCGCGAAGGACAAGCCTACTCGGCTCGGAGGATTCTCACTCGCGCCCGAGGTCGCGATGACGCACGTTCACGGCGACGCCGGGCACCTGCGCGAGGCGCCGCGCGAGCTCCTCCGCCGTCGCGACCGACCGGTGCTTGCCGCCCGTGCACCCGATCGCGACCGTGGAGTGACTCTTGTTCTCGCGCTGATAGCCCTCGAGAACCGGGACAAGGGCCTTCGCGTAGGCATCCAGGAACTCCTGCGCACCTTCACGCGAGAGCACGTACTCGCGGACCTGTTCGTCCTGACCGGTGAGCCCGCGCAGCTCGTCCATCCAGAACGGGTTCGGCAGGAACCGCATGTCGGCGACGAGGTCGACGTCGGTGGGCAGCCCGTACTTGAAGCCGAAGCTCAGCAGCGTCAGCCGATGCCTCGCCGCCCCCTCCTCCGAGAAGATCTCCGAGGTCTTGGTGGCGAGCTGATGGATGTTGAGGGTCGAGGTGTCGATGACGATGTCGGCGGCCTCGCGAACCAGCGTGAGCCGGGACCGCTCCACGCGGATGCCGTCGAGCAGCGTCCCGTCGCCCTGCAGCGGGTGCGGCCGGCGCACGGCCTCGAAACGCCGCACGAGCACGTCGTCGGAGGCGTCCAGGAACAGCACCTGGACGGATCCGCGCGAACGCAGGGCCCTCGCGACGTCCGGCAGGTCGTCGAAGAGACCGCGGCCGCGCACGTCGACGACCGCAGCGACCTTGGGCAGCGCGCCGCCGCCGAGATCGGTCAGATCGAGCAGCGGCCGCAGCATCTGCGGAGGCAGGTTGTCGACCACGTACCAGCCGAGATCCTCCAGCGCGTTGCCGACCGTCGTGCGTCCGGCACCGGACATGCCGGTGACGATGAGGAACTGTCCTTCGCCCTCGCCTGCCATCGGTACTCCCTCCTGTACCTCAACCCTATCGACTGGCGAGGTGCGCGTGGATGCCCTGGGCCAGGGCGGGGCCGATGCCCGGGACCTGCTGGATCTCCTCCGGAGTGGCCGCGCGGAGCCGTGCCACCGAACCGAAGTGCTTCAGAAGCACCTTGATGCGCGCGGCGCCGAGCCCGGGGACCTCGGCGAGGATCGTGCTGATGTCGCGCTTGCGGCGTCTGCGCTGATGACTGATGGCGAACCGGTGCGCCTCGTCGCGCAGACGCTGCAGCAGGTACAGCGCCTCGCTGGTGCGCGGCAGGATGACCGGGAAGTCGTCGCCCGGCAGCCAGATCTCCTCCAGGCGCTTCGCGATGCCGCACAGCGCGATCTCGGTGTGACCGGCATCCTGCAGAGCGCGGGCCGCGGCCGCCACCTGCGGTTGACCGCCGTCGACGAGGAGCAGCTGCGGCGGGTACGCGAAGCGCGGACGCCGGCGTGTGGTCGCGACCTCGCCCTCGGCCAAGGGATCGACGGGGAGGTCCTCTTCCTCCGGCGCATCCAGGTGGGCGAGCCGCCGGCGAAGCACCTGGTACATCGAGTCGGTGTCGTCGGTCGTCTCGGCGATGTTGAAGGACCGGTACTGGTCCTTCCGCGGCAGACCGTCCTCGAAGACGACCATGGAGGCCACGACGTTCGTCCCCTGGAGATGCGAGATGTCGTAGCACTCGATCCTCAGCGGAGCCTCCTCGAGGCCGAGCGCCTCCTGCAGGTCGGTGAGGGCCTGCGTGCGCGCGACGTAGTCGCTGGTGCGCTTCGTCTTGTGACGGATGAGGGCCTGCTGGGCGTTGAGCGTGGCCGTGCGCATGAGCTCGGCGCGCTGGCCGCGCTGCGCCACGGCGATCTCCACCTTGCGCGCGCGCCGGCCTCGCAGCCACACCTCGAGCTCGGCCGCGTCGTCCGGCAGGGTCGGCACGAGGATGCGGCGCGGGATCTCGCCGTCGGCCGCCTCGCCGTACACGCGCTGCAGGACCTGGTCCACGAGCTCACCTGAGGACACGTCGATCTCCTTCTCGATCGTGGACGCCCGCACGCCTCGGACACGCCCTCCCCGGATCACGAAGTGCTGCACGGCGGCCGACAGCTCGTCCTCGGCGATGCCGAACAGGTCGGCGTCCTCATCGGCGGGGAGCACGAGCGCGCTCTTTCCGAGCACCGCCTCGATCGCCGAGAGCTTGTCGCGGTACTTCGCGGCCGCCTCGTAGTCCATCGCCGCCGAGGCCTCGCGCATGCGCCGCGTCAGCTCTCGGGTGAAGCGCTCGTCTCCGCCGGCCATGAAGGCGACGAAGTCGTCGACCATCGCGCGGTGCTCCTCGATGGTGCAGGTCATCGAGCACGGCCCCCCGCACTTGCCGATCTGCCCGGGGAAGCAGGGGCGTCCGGTCTGCATGGCCCGCTTGTAACTGGCGTCGCTGCAGGTGCGGATCGGGAACGCCTTGATCATCAGATCGATCGTGTCGTGAACGGCCCACACCTTCGGGTAGGGGCCGAAGTAGCGGGCACCGGGGATTCTCCGGTTGCGCGTCACGATCACGCGCGGCGCCTCGTCCGCCATCGTGATCGCCATGAACGGATAGGACTTGTCGTCCTTGTATCGCACGTTGAACGGCGGATCGAATTCCTTGATCCACATGTACTCCAGCTGCAGGGAGTCCACGTCCGTGGACACGACCGTCCACTCCACCGATGCCGCGGTCGTCACCATGCGCCGCGTGCGCTCGTGCAGTGTGCGCAGCGGGGCGAAGTAGTTCGACAGCCGCTGACGCAGGTTCTTGGCCTTGCCGACGTAGAGCACGCGCCCCTGCGCATCGCGGAACCGGTACACACCGGGATCGGTGGGAATCTCCCCCTGCTTCGGCTTGTACGGCAGGACGTCCGCCATCAGCCGGCCTTCCGCACCTGGCGCCCTCCGCCGAGGATCTCGGAGAGGAACTGCCCGGTGTGGCTGTCCTCGACCGCGGCGATCTGCTCCGGCGTTCCGGTGGCGAGGATCTCTCCCCCGCCCGAACCGCCCTCCGGCCCGAGGTCGATGACCCAGTCCGCCGACTTGATGACATCGAGGTTGTGCTCGATGACGATCACCGTGTTGCCCTTGTCGACCAGTCCGTTCAGCACCTCGAGGAGCTTTCGCACGTCTTCGAAGTGCAGACCAGTGGTCGGCTCGTCCAGCACGTAGATGCTGCGGCCGTTGCTGCGGCGCTGGAGCTCGGTGGCGAGCTTGACGCGCTGCGCCTCGCCGCCGGACAGCGTCGTGGCGGACTGCCCGAGGCGCACATACCCCAGCCCCACGTCGACGAGCGTCTTCATGTAGCGGTGGATCGCCTGGATCGGCTCGAAGAACTCCGCGGCCTCCTCGATCGGCATCTCCAGGACCTCGGCGATGTTCTTGCCCTTGTAGTGCACGGCCAGCGTGTCGCGGTTGTACCGCTTGCCGTGGCACACCTCGCAGTCGACGTACACGTCGGGCAGGAAGTTCATCTCGATCTTGATCGTGCCGTCACCCGAGCACGCCTCGCAGCGCCCGCCCTTGACGTTGAAGCTGAACCGGCCCGGCTGGTAGCCGCGCACCTTCGCCTCCGGGGTCTCGCTGAAGAGCGTCCGGATGCGGTCGAAGACGCCGGTGTAGGTGGCGGGGTTCGAGCGCGGCGTGCGGCCGATCGGCGCCTGATCGACGTGGATGACCTTGTCCAGGTTGTCCAGGCCCGTCACACGTGTGTGCTTGCCGGCGAGCGAGCGGGCGCCGTTGAGCTTCGAGGCCAGCACGCGGTACAGGATGTCGTTGACGAGGGAGGACTTCCCGGAGCCGCTGACGCCGGTGACCGCCGTGAGGACGCCGAGCGGGAACTCGACGTCGACGTTCTTGAGGTTGTTCTCCCGAGCACCGACCACCTTGAGCATCCGGCGCTTGTCTAGCTTGCGGCGCTTGCGCGGAGTGGGGATCTCGCGCCGTCCGGCGAGGTAGTCGCCCGTCATGGAGCCCTTCTCGGCGAGCAGGGCGGTGTACGGACCCGAGTGCACGACGTCGCCGCCGTTGACGCCGGCGCCGGGGCCGATGTCCACGACCCAGTCCGCAGCTTCGATGGTCTCCTCGTCGTGCTCGACGACGATCAGGGTGTTGCCGAGGTCGCGCAGTGTCAGCAGCGTCTCGATGAGGCGCCGGTTGTCGCGCTGGTGCAGGCCGATCGACGGCTCGTCGAGCACGTACAGCACTCCGGTCAGGCCGGAGCCGATCTGCGTCGCAAGCCGGATCCGCTGGGCCTCGCCGCCCGACAGCGAGCCGGCGGATCGGCTGAGATTGAGGTAGGACAGCCCCACCTGGAGGAGGAAGTCCAGGCGCAGCCGGATCTCGCGCAGCACCTGGGCGGCGATCTTCGCCTCGCGCTCCGTCAGCGTGAGCTTCTCCATGAACGCGCGGGCCTCGGCGAGGCTGAGGTGCGAGACCTCCGCGATCGAGTGCCCGTGCACCTTGACCGCCAGGACCTCGGGCTTGAGACGGTTGCCGTCGCACACCGGGCACGGCACCTCGCGGAGGTACTCGCCCCAGCGCGCACGCTGCGTGTCGCTCTCGGCCTGCGCGTACTGGCGCTCGATGTACGGCACCACGCCCTCGAAACCGGAGGCGTACCGCATCTCACGGCCGTAGCGGTTCTTCCACTTCACCGTGACCTTGTAGTTGTCTCCGCGGAGCACGGCGTCCTGCACGTCGACGCGCAGATCGCGCCACGGCGTGTCGAGCGAGAAGTTCAGGTCGCGGGCGAGTCCCTCGAGCAGGCGCTCGTAGTACTGGAAGAGCCCCTTGCCCTGGGTCGTCCAGGGGATGATGGCGCCCTCGCGGATCGACAGCTCCTCGTCGCCGAGCATGAGGTCGACGTCGACCGACATCCGCGTGCCGAGCCCGGAGCACGCCGGGCAGGCGCCGAAGGGAGCGTTGAACGAGAACGTGCGCGGCTCGATCTCGGTGAGAGTGATGGCGTGCCCGTTGGGGCAGGCGAGCTTCTCGGAGAAGGACTGCCACGCGGCATCCCCCTCCTCGTCGACGAAGTTGATCTGCATCACGCCGCCGGCGAGTCCCAGCGCCGTCTCGACCGAATCCGTGACCCGGCCGAGGATGTCGTCCGAGGCGACCAGGCGGTCGACGACGACGGCGATGTCGTGCTTGTAGCTCTTCTTGAGAGTCGGGGGCTCGGCGAGCTGGATGAGCTCGCCGTCCACGATGGCGCGCGAGTAGCCCTTGGCGCCGAGCTCGCGGAAGAGATCGACGAACTCGCCCTTCTTCTGCGACACCACCGGCGCGACGATCTGATAGCGCGTGCGCTCGGGCAGCTCCATGAGCTGGTCCGCGATCTGCTGGACGGTCTGCCGCTGGATCCGCTCGCCGCACTCCGGGCAGTGCGGAACGCCGATGCGCGCCCAGAGCAGACGCATGTAGTCGTAGATCTCGGTGATCGTGCCGACCGTGGAGCGCGGATTGCGGTTGGTCGACTTCTGATCGATCGACACCGCCGGACTCAGCCCCTCGATGAAGTCGACGTCCGGACGGTCGACCTGACCGAGGAACTGGCGCGCGTACGCGCTCAGCGACTCGACGTAGCGACGCTGCCCCTCCGCGAAGATCGTGTCGAACGCGAGGCTGGACTTCCCGGAACCGGACAGGCCGGTGAACACGACGAGCGAATCCCGGGGGATGTCGATGTCGACGTTCTTCAGATTGTGTACGCGGGCACCGCGAACACTGAGTTTTCCAGGGCTGGAGACGGGAACGATGGGCACCGAACAAGTCTACGAGGGACCACCGACACTTCGGCTCGCTTCGCTCACTCAGTGCATCGCATCGGCGCCGAGAGGGCACTCGGGCTCGTTCCCGTCACCGGCGCACGCGCTGCAGCAGCAGCACAGCCAGCGCCACGACGCCGACCGCCCCGACCGGTGCGATCCAGGCGGCGCCCGCGCCGTCCGCGGCGGGGAGAAGCACGGCGCAGGCGGCCGCGGCCTGCCCGATCGCCTGCGCCACCGCGAAGCGCCGGGCCGTCGGGCGCAGGGCCCGCAGGGCGATGCGGGAGCGCACCGGCATCGTGAGCGAGAGCGTCGCCAGCACGTGCCCCGCGTGCACGGCCAGAACGGCCAGGCAGGCACGACCGAGGTCCGGGGGCTGCGTGAGCAGCGCGAAAGGGAGGACGAGCATCGCGAACCACGCCAGACCGGTCTGCGGCAGGATCGCGCCGGCGACGACCGCGATCACCGCGATCGCCTGCCAGCCGATTCCCGGCTGGAGCAGCCAGACGGCGCCTCCGACGACGAGCACGAGAAGGACTCGCACCAGGCCGGCGGGGACCCAGGCGCCGATCACGAGACGATCGTCGGTCATCGCCCCGCTCCCGCTCGCGAACGCGCGAGCACGCCGAGGGCGCTCGTGGCCTCGGCGTCCCAGCGCACGATCTCGACCCCGGCCGCCGCGAGGTCGTGGAACATGTCGTCCCGCTCGACGACCACGAGACGCAGCGCGAGACGCTGCTCCGGAGACAGCCGGGAGCCGTCGAGGTCGGGCAGGGTGTCGACGGCGAGCACGCGATGACCGGCGGCCCGCCACATCAGTGCCAGCTCCGCTGCGGCACCGTCGAAGAACGTCGACAGCATCGCGATCATCGAGCCGTGCGGCACCGGCGGCGTGCGCCGATAGCGGCTGTCGTCTCCGGATCGTCCGGTCGACGCGATCGCCGCGACGACCCGGGTGAGATGCCGCGACCCCGTGCCGCTGCGCAGCGAGCGCCCGCCCTGCACCAGTACGTGGTAGGCCACGCGGTCCCCGGCGGCCACGGCGGACGTGGCGAGCGCTCTCGCGGCCTCCCGCGCGTTGTCCAAGGAGGTCCTGCCGCTGCGTTCCAGGTCGCCGCTCCCCCAGGTCGCGACGACTTCGCCGAGGTCGTCGGCCGCGTCGACCGCGATGACGACCGAGGCATCGCTGAGGGTGTCCGTGCGCCGCACGAACAGCTCGCCGGGACGGCGCGCCGCCCGCGCGGTGGCGCGCCAGTCGACTCGGCGCAGCTCGTCTCCCGGGGCGAACGGGTGGATGTCCCGGAAGTCGCCGCCCTGCCCGGGACGCGATCCGTCGTGGGCGCCGTGCAGCCCCGTGAGACGAAGGGGCAGCGGCAGCTCCGGCAGCTCCCGCGGCGCCGGTGCCACCGCGCGGCGCTGGACGACCGCGTCCTGCACTTCGCCCGTGAGAGCCGCGTCTCCGCTCAGACCGCGCGCACGGACGCGGACCGAGTCGACCGGACCGGAATGCCTGCTGCGGCTGCGCGCCGTGAGCACCGCCTGCCCCGGGACGAACACCCGGCTGCGGCGCCGAGCGGACTGCACGACGTGGAGCTCCGCGATCTCGGCATCCTCGTCGACCACGATCTCGTCCGTCAGCCGCCCGTCCTCCGCGTCGGGGCCGGCTCGCACGCGAATCGGCGATGCGGCGGCCCCGTCCCGGGCAGGACGATCACGCTCGGCATCCAGCACGAACAGCGCCCAGACGGCGAGCGGCGCCGCGAGGGCGACGATGTCGGGCCGCGACAGCGCCAGTCCGGTCCCCGCGAGTCCCACCGCCGCGCCGATCGCGATGAGCAGTGCCGGGGTGCGATGCCACCGTCGCCGCGCTTCGGACCCTGACGTCACCGCGCGGCGCTCACGGTCGGCGGCACGGCCACGTCGGCGACGAGGCCTGCGACCACCCTCGCCGGATCGACTCCCTGCGCCCAGGCCTGCGGGGTGAGGGTGAGGCGATGCGCGAGCACGGGGACGGCGATCCGCTTGATGTCGTCCGGCCGCACGTAGTCGCGCCCGTCGAGCGCCGCAAGGGCGCGTCCGAGCAGCAGCAGCGACTGCGAGCCGCGCGGAGACGCGCCGACGGCGACCTGCGGAGCCGAGCGGGTCGCGCGGGCGAGGTCGACGCAGTAGCGGGCGACATCCGGGTCCACGTGGATGGTCTCCACCGCCGCCTGCAGTTCGCGCAGCCGCGCCGCATCGATCACGGCCGCGACGGTGGTCTCCTCGCGGCGGCGCCGCACGCGGCCGAGCAGGATCTCGGTCTCCCCCTCGGGTTCGGGGTACCCGACCGAGAGGCGCACCATGAAGCGGTCCAACTGTGCCTCGGGCAGAGCGTAAGTCCCCTCGTACTCGATCGGGTTCGACGTCGCGACGACGTGGAAGGGGCGCTCCAGGGGGAAGCTGTTGCCCTCGACCGTGACCTGGCGCTCCGCCATCGCCTCGAGCATCGCGGACTGCGTCTTGGGGGTGGTGCGGTTGATCTCGTCGGCCAGGAGCAGCCCGGTGAAGATCGGCCCGGGGCGGAACACGAACTCGGCCGTGTCCGGTGCGTACACGTACGAGCCCGTGACGTCTCCCGGAAGCATGTCCGGAGTGCACTGCAACCGCCGGAAGTCGAGTCCGAGAGCCGCGGCGAGGCTCCGCGCGGCGAGCGTCTTCCCCAGGCCCGGCACGTCTTCGAAGAGGACGTGCCCACCGGCGAGGATCGTGCCGAGCGCGATCTCCAGCGTGTCGTCCATCCCCACGACGACCGTGCGCACGGCCTGCAGGATCCGCGCCCCGGTCTCGGCGATCTCGGTGGTGTCGGTCATTCTCGCTCCTGCTCTCCCGTGGTTCTCGATGTCTGTCGGTCCGCATCCTCGGTTCCCGCGGCGAGCCGGTCGGCGGCGTCCAGGGCGCGCCGGATGTCCGCGCTCTGCACCTGACGGGCGGTGAGGCGATCCCAGAGCCCGGCTCCGAGGAGAGCGTCGACCCTCCCCCGCTGGTGCGGGTCGTCGACGTCCACGCCGCGGCGCCCGAGACGACGCCGCAGGATGCCACGGACGCGGCGTCCGACGATCTCGCCGGCGACCCCCGTGCGCGGGTTGAACGCCCAGGACAGCCGCGAGATCTCCGAGCCGCGCCCTGCCGCGTCATCCTCCTCGCGCGGGCCGTCGTCGATGACGGCCTCGGTTCCGCGCAGCGCGGCCAGGAAGACGACTGCCGCCGCGAGGATCCCGCCGCTCAGGGCGAACAGCGGCTCCAGCCCGAACAGCCTCAGGGCGGTCGTCGCGAGGATCAGCACGATCACCGCGACGATCATCCTTCGCAGCGTCACCGCCATCCCTCCTGGATGTTCGCGAGCGCCTGCCGCGCGCGCATCCGATCATCCTCGCCCGCCCGGTGTCCCGCGAAGCGAACGCGCTCGTACAGGTGAAGAAGAGCGTCGGCGTCACCCGCCACGTCGACGCGCGACGCGATCACCCGCAGAGTGAACTCCGACGGCGTCTCGCTGCGTCCTCGCGACATGCCCGCATCCGACGCGGTGTCCTCGAGCCCGATCCATGCCGCGACGATGGCATCCGCCGGATCCGGATGCGCGTCGATCTCCTGCAGTGCGGACGCGATCCCGCGCCGGATCGCCGGCGCGGTGCGCTCCGGATCCGGCGCCGTCTCCGCGACGTGCTCCTCGGCCCCGGCAGGCACCCCGTCGCGGCGCGGGAGCCGCTCGGCCCACGCGCGCAGGATCGCCCTCACGAGGAAGACGAGCACGATGCCGAGTACGACGGCTCCGAGGACGAGCAGGATCGTCGACACCACCTGGGCTGCGGTGCCCCCTGTCTGCGGATCGACCGGCAGCGGCGTGGCCTCCTGCGTCGGCATCGCCTCGGGGCCGGGTCGCGGCGCTGTCCAGGCATCGATGTCGGGCGGATCGAATCGGGCGGTCCCCTGCGCCGAGGCCGCGATCATCACCACGAGAAGCAGGGCGGCCACGGCGCCGATTCCGAACACTCGCCTCATGCGTGCTCGAGGATCCGGTCGCCGCAGTGCATGCCTCCACACTAGAAGACCGGCAGGGTCCGCGACCGCGGTGTGGAAAGGTCGGACGACGCGCAGCGCGGTCGAGCTCAGATGCGACGGCCGGCGAAGGGCTGCAGTCCGTCCCGGAGCGCCGCGATCTGCTCGATGTCCATGCCCACAGCGGTCATGACCTGAGTCGGCACCTCGATGGCCCGGTCGCGCAGGAGCCTGCCCGCGTCCGTGAGATCGATGTCGAGGCGGCGCTCGTCGTCCGCGCTCCGTCGCCGCTGCACCAGCCCGTCTGCCTCCAGGCGCTTCACCAGCGGCGAAGCCGTGGCCGGGTCGAGGGCCAGGTCCGCGGCCAGATCGCTGAGCGCGCGCGGGGCGCGCTCCCACAGCGCCAGCATGACGAGGTACTGGGGATGCGTGAGGCCCAGGGGCTCGAGGATCGGCCGATAGATCGCGACGACGTTCCGCGCCGCCGTCACCAGAGCGAAGCAGAGCTGGTTCTCGAGCTTGAGGAGGTCGTCGGCATCGGTCACGACGCCGATTATACGAGAGCCCTAATACTTAGTACACTAAGGAACATGGTCACACAGCCGGATCGAGTCCCGCTCCGCACGCGCATCCGCGAAGCCGGCGGACTCTATGCGTGGATCAACACGACCCTCATCCGCTACGCGGGGCCGGCTTCGGTGGGACCGTACGAATCCACCCCGCCACCCAGTCCGGCGGAGCGAGCGGAGCGCGCCTGCCCGCTGTGCGGTGAGCCGATGACCCGGCATGTGATCGACCGATCAGGTCCCAAGCCGCTCATGCACTGCCCCTGAGGCTCTGCCGCTAGGCGTGCCCCGCCGTCTCCATGGCGCGCAACTCCTTCTTGAGGTCCTGCACTTCGTCGCGCAGGCGCGCGGCCAGCTCGAACTTCAGCTCCTCCGCCGCCGCGAGCATCTGGGACGAGAGATCCTCGATCATCCCCTCCAGCTGCTCGGCACCCTCAGCGGCGATGCCCTCGCGACGGAGGTTCGGCGTCGGGGCCTTGCCGCGTCCGCTCTTGCCGGCCTTACCTCGACCGGAGCGGAGGTCGGCGGTGTCCGCCGCCTCGCGCGCGAGCACCTCCGTGATGTCGGCGATGCGCTTGCGCAGAGGCTGCGGATCGATGCCGTTCGCGGTGTTGTACGCGATCTGCTTCTCCCGCCGGCGGTCGGTCTCCTCGATGGCACTCGCCATGGAGTCGGTGATCCGGTCGGCGTACATGTGCACCTGGCCGGAGACGTTGCGCGCGGCACGCCCGATCGTCTGGATGAGCGAGGTCCCCGAGCGCAGGAACCCCTCCTTGTCGGCATCCAGGATCGCGACCAGCGAGACCTCGGGGAGATCGAGGCCCTCTCGCAGCAGGTTGATGCCGACCAGGACGTCGTAGACGCCCGAGCGCAGTTCGCTGAGCAGCTCGACGCGTCGCAGCGTGTCGACATCGGAGTGCAGGTACCGCACGCGGACGCCGTGCTCGCCGAGGAAGTCCGTGAGCTCCTCGGCCATCTTCTTCGTCAGCGTGGTGACGAGGACGCGCTCGTCGCGCTCGACGCGCACCCTGATCTCTTCGAGGAGATCGTCGATCTGTCCCTTGGACGGTTTCACGACGATCTCGGGGTCGACGAGCCCGGTCGGGCGGATGATCTGCTCGACCACGCCGTCCGCGATCCCCATCTCGTACTTCCCCGGCGTCGCCGAGAGGTACACGGTCTGGCCGATCCGGTTCTTGAACTCGTCCCAGCGCAGCGGCCGGTTGTCCATGGCACTCGGCAGGCGGAACCCGTGCTCGACCAGGGTGCGCTTGCGCGAGGCGTCCCCCTCGTACATCGCGCCGATCTGCGGAACCGTGACATGCGACTCGTCGATGACGAGCAGGAAGTCGTCGGGGAAGAAGTCCAGCAGCGTGTGCGGGGGCTCGCCGGGCTCGCGGCCGTCCATGTGCCGCGAGTAGTTCTCGATGCCCGAGCAGAACCCGAGCTGCTGCAGCATCTCGAGATCGAAGGTCGTGCGCATGCGCAGACGCTGCGCCTCGAGCAGCTTGCCCTGGCGCTCGAACTCGGCCAGCCGCTCCTCGAGCTCCTTCTCGATCGTCCCGATCGAGCGCTGGATCACGTCGGTGCCCGCGACGTAATGGGAGGCTGGGAAGATCGGAACCGAGTCGAGCCGCTCGATCACGTCTCCCGTGAGCGGATGCAGGGAGTACAGTCCCTCGATCTCGTCGCCGAACAGCTCGATGCGGATCGCGTGCTCCTCGTACACCGGGATGATCTCGATCGTGTCGCCCCGCACACGGAAGTTGCCCCGGGAGAAGTCCACATCGTTGCGGTTGTACTGCATCGCGATGAACTGCCGGATGAGGGCGTCCCGGTCGTAGCGCTCTCCCACCTGCAGGGCGACCATCGCCCGCAGATACTCCTCCGGCGCGCCGAGGCCGTAGATGCAGGACACCGTGGAGACCACGACGACGTCGCGCCGCGACAGCAGCGAGTTCGTCGTCGAGTGCCGCAGCCGCTCGACCTCGGCGTTGATCGACGAATCCTTCTCGATGAAGGTGTCCGTCTGCGGGACGTACGCCTCGGGCTGGTAGTAGTCGTAGTACGACACGAAATACTCGACCGCGTTGTGCGGCATGAGCTCACGGAACTCGTTGGCGAGCTGGGCGGCCAGCGTCTTGTTGTGCGCCAGCACCAGCGTCGGCCGCTGGACCTGCTCGACGAGCCACGCCGTCGTCGCGGACTTGCCGGTGCCGGTGGCGCCGAGCAGGACGACATCGGTCTCGCCCGCGTTGATGCGCGCGGCGAGCTCGGCGATCGCCTGCGGCTGATCGCCGGCCGGAGCGTACTCGCTGACGACCTCGAAGGGGCGGACGCTGCGCGTTGTCTGCATGACTCCAGGGTATGCCGCCCCTCCGACACCGGGGCCACGCCATCGGGAACGGGTGCCGCGCCCCGCAGCGGCCGTCGCACGCCGACCTTAGAGTGGAGCCGTGATCGAGTTCCTGATCGGCACCAGTCTTGCGGCATCCGCAGGTCTGAACGCCTGGATGCCGCTGTTCCTGCTGGGGCTCGCCGATCGCGTTCTGCCCGCCGTCGATCTGCCGGCCGGATGGTCGTGGATCTCCGGCGATCTCGCGCTGTGGATCCTCGGCATCCTGCTGGTGCTCGAGGTCGTCGCCGACAAGATCCCCGCGCTCGACTCGATCAACGACGTGATCCAGAGCGTGCTGCGCCCGGCTTCAGGAGGCATCGTGTTCGGCGCCGGCGCGAGCGCCCAGACCGTCGCGGTCGACGACCCGTCGGCCTTCTTCGACGAGCACATCTGGATCCCGATCGCGACCGGCGTGGTCATCGCGCTCGTCGTCCATGTGACCAAGGCCACCGCGCGCGTCGCCGCCAACGCCGTGACCGGAGGACTCGCGGCCCCGGTGCTCAGCACTGCGGAGGACGGCGCCTCCTTCGTCCTGGCGGCGCTCGCGATCGTCGTCCCGGTGGTCGCCGCACTCGTGCTCATCGGACTGATCGTCCTGGTCGTCGGCCTGATCCGGCGCTGGCGCCGCCGACGGGCAGAGGCCGCCGCGCCATCGGCGGCCTGAATCACGCGCTCGTCAACCGCCTCCACAGCGCGTCGACCTGCGCGTCGGTCTCGGCCGGCGTGCCCGCCGTGTCGATCACGACATCCGCGATGGCGAGGCGCTGGTCGTCCGGCACCTGTGCATCGATCCGATCCTGCGCGGCCTCGGCGGTCATTCCGCGCAGGTCGACGAGGCGGCGGAGCCGGACGTCCGTCGGAGCGTGCGCGACGACGATCAGATCCCACGGGTCGTCGACCCGCGCCTCGACGAGCAGCGGGACGTCGTAGACCACGACGGCCGCGGGATCCGCGGCGAAGGCGTCCTCGAACCGGCGCTGCGACTCCGCGCGGACGGCCGGATGGACGAGCGCGTTGAGGCGGGCGAGCGCCTCGGGGTCGCCGAACACCCGCGCGCCCAGGGCCGGACGATCGAGCTCCCCCGCGGCGTCGATCATGCCCTCGCCGAACTCCTCGACGATGCGGTGCAGCACGGGCGAGCCCGGCGTCTGAACATCCCGGACGATCCGGTCCGCGTCGACGACCACCGCACCGTGCTGCGCGAGGCGTCCGGCGATCGTGGACTTGCCGGAGGCGATGCCGCCGGTCAGGGCGATGAGAGGCATCCCCCCATCCTGACACGCGCGTCGGGCCCGCCCTCCCCGCGGTTCATCCTGGCCGAGGTGCGTCCTTCATCATCCCGGCCACGACGAGGGCCCCGGCGCCGACGAGGACGAGCAGCCAGAGGCCGAGCCAGTACGAGTTCGTCTCGGCGTTGTACGTCGCGCCCATCACGAGGGGCGGGAAGTACCCGCCGAGTCCGCCGGCGGCCGCGACGACGCCGCTGACCGCGCCGACCTTGTCCTTCGGCGTCGACGGGCCGATCCACGCGAACACCGCCCCCATCCCCAGGCCCATCGCCGAGGCCATCCCCAGGAAGGTCGCGCCGGTGAGGATGCCCTCGGGCGGCTGCTGTCCGACGATGTACGCCAGGGTGACGATCCCGGCGAGCGAGATCAGCGAGATGATCTTGGGACCGAACCGGTCGGCCAGCACGCCGCCGACGGGGCGTGCGATCACGGCGGCCACCGCGAACATCGCGGCCCGGGTGCCGGCGCCCACAGCATCCACCTCGCCGGCGTAGATCGTGGTGAGGTATTTCGGCAGGAACGTCGAGAAGGCCACGAATCCGCCGAAGACGATCCCGTACAGGAAGGCCATCTTCCACGTGATGCTCAGCCGCAGCGCCCCCATCACCTTCGGAACCAGCGGCATCCTGCTGGCCTCCCAGGCCGGAGAGTCGCGCAGGAGCAACCAGCTCAGGGCCGCGAAGACCAGCATGATCCCCGCGATCGCGAAGTGCGTCGGGAGGTATCCGATCCACTCCACCATCCGCGGGGTGAGGAACGCGGACACCGCGGTCCCGATCATGCCCATGCCGAACACGCCGTTGGCGAAGCCCCGCCTCGCCGGGGCGTACCAGGCGCTCGCGAACGGGACTCCGGCCGCGAAGATCGTGCCGGCGACGCCGAGATAGAAGCCGGCGACCAGCAGCAGCGGGAAACTGCGGATGCTGCCCGCGAGAGCGACCAGGAGCACGGCGGGGATCGACCCCAGCAGGACGACCGTGAACATGACCCGGCCGCCGAACCGGTCCGTCATGGCGCCGACCACGATGCGTCCGAGCGCTCCGACGAGGACGGGCGTGGCGAGCATGAGGGAGATCTGCCCCTCGTCCAGTCCCATCTCCTGCGCATACGTGGCCTGGAGCGGAGCGATGCACATCCATGCCCAGAATCCGACCGTGGATGCCAGGGTCGCGAGCAGCACCTGCGGGAACTGGCCGCGCAACGACGGGGGACTCGCCTGTGTCTCGGTCGTCATGACCGTGAGCGTAGCCACCGTGCGCCGCGCGCGGAAGGGCCGGAGGACCGGAACAAACACCGACGCCCCGCGACCGCCGGGACGCATCGAATAAATACGTCCGGTATGGCTGGCCTAACCTGCGGTCCGAACGGCATGCTGGGCACTGTCGACCAGGAGGCTCCCCATGACACCTGAGATCCGAACCCGCAGCACGCCTGCGACCGACGGCCCGCTAGCGGATGCGCTGCTGTCGATGGGGCGGTTCCTGCGCCCCGGAGAGACGAGCGAGGACCTGCGGGCGCTGTTCCTGGAAGGCGGGCGATCCGGGGACGCCTTCTATCGAGACCGCTGGTCGCACGACAAGGTGGTCCGTTCGACCCACGGGGTGAACTGCACCGGTTCCTGCTCGTGGAAGGTGTACGTCAAGGACGGCATCATCACGTGGGAGGCGCAACAGACCGACTACCCCAGCGTCGGCCCGGACTCCCCCGAGTACGAGCCCCGCGGATGCCCGCGCGGCGCAGCCTTCAGCTGGTACACCTACTCGCCCACGCGCGTGCGCTATCCGTACATCCGATCGGTGCTGGCCGGACTCTACCGCGAGGCGAAGCAGCGGCACCCGGATCCGGTCGACGCGTGGGCGAGCATCGTCGAGGACCCGGACCTCGCCGCGCAGTACAAGCGAGCCAGGGGCAAGGGAGGTCTCGTCCGCACGAGCTGGGAGGAGGCGATCGAGATCGCCGCGGCCGCGCACGTGCACACGGTGAAGACCTACGGGCCGGATCGGATCGCCGGGTTCTCCCCGATCCCGGCGATGTCGATGGTGTCACACGGCGCGGGCTCCCGGTTCCTGAACCTCCTGGGCGGCACGATGCTGTCGTTCTACGACTGGTACGCCGATCTGCCGGTCGCGAGCCCCCAGGTGTTCGGCGACCAGACCGACGTCCCCGAGTCGGCCGACTGGTTCAACGCCGGCTACCTCATCATGTGGGGATCCAACGTCCCCGTGACCCGCACTCCGGACGCTCATTTCATGACGGAGGCGCGCTACCGCGGCCAGAAGGTCGTCACGGTGTCGCCGGACTACACGGACAACACGAAGTTCGCCGACGAGTGGGTCTCCCCGCACCCGGGGACGGATGCGGCGCTCGCCCTCGCGATGGGACACGTGATCCTCACCGAGCACTTCGTGCGCACGCGCACCGCGCGCTTCGAGGACTACATGCGTCGATACACCGACGCGCCGTTCCTCGTCGCGCTCGAGCGCAACGGCGACGCGCTCGTGCCGGGCAAGTTCGTCACGGCGAGCGATCTGGACACGGATGCCGCGGCCACCGACCACGCCGATTTCAAGCCGGTCCTCCTCGACGCCGACGGGACGCCGGTCGTGCCGAACGGATCGCTCGGACACCGCTTCAGCCCGGAAGACCGCGGGCGATGGAACCTCGATCTCGGGGACGTCGTACCGCCGTTGTCCATCGCCGACCTCCCCGCGTGGGACTCCGCCGCGGCGGAGATCGCGCTGCCGCGCTTCGACGTCGCCCCGGAGGAGGGGCAGGAGCACGCCGGCGGCTCCGGCACCGTCCTGCGCGGCGTCCCGGTCATGACGGTCGCGGGCAGGACCGTGACCACTGTGTTCGACCTGATGCTCGCACAGTACGGCGTCGGCCGTGACGGACTGCCCGGCACATGGCCCACGGGCTACGACGACCCGACATCCCCGGGGACACCGGCCTGGCAGGAGGAGCTCACGTCGGTGCCGGCCGAGCAGGCCACCCGCATCGGCCGGGAGTTCGCCGACAACGCCGAACGCAGCGGCGGGCGATCGATGATCCTCATGGGCGCGGGCACGAACCACTGGTTCCACTCGGACACGATCTACCGCACGTTCCTCGCGCTGACGACGATGACCGGCTGCCAGGGCGTGAACGGCGGCGGGTGGGCGCACTACGTCGGCCAGGAGAAGGTCCGTCCGGTCACCGGCTACACGCAGTACGCCACGGCCGCGGACTGGAACCGCCCTCCGCGTCTCGCGATCGGCACCGGCTTCTGGTACCTCGCCACCGACCAGTGGCGCTACGACGGCCTCCCGGCCGATCAGCTGTCCTCGCCGCTCGCGCGCGGCGTGTTCGCGGACCGCATGACCGCGGACTGCATGGTCGAATCGGTCAAGCGCGGCTGGATGCCGGCGTTCCCCACGTACTCGCGCAACCCGCTGGATCTGTGCGACGAGGCCGAGGCCGCGGGAAAGGAGCCCGCGCAGCACGTCGTCGACTCCCTGCAGGACGGCTCGCTCGAATACGCGATCGAGGACCCGGACGATCCGGCGAACTTCCCCCGCATCGTGCTCGTGTGGCGGGCGAACATCCTGGGCTCCTCCGGCAAGGGCAACGAATACTTCCTCAAGCATCTGCTGGGCACGGATTCCGCGGTGCGTGCGTCCGAGAGCGCTCCGGGCTCGCGCCCGCGTGACATGCGCTGGCACGACGAAGCGCCCGAGGGCAAGCTCGACCTGCTGGTGACGAGCGACTTCCGGATGACGAGCACGACGCTGTTCAGCGACATCGTGCTGCCCACCGCCACGTGGTATGAGAAGCACGATCTGTCCTCCACGGACATGCACCCGTTCATCCACTCGTTCAACCCCGCCATCCAGCCGCCCTGGCAGACGAAGACCGACTACGACACCTTCCGTCTGCTCGCCGAGAAGTTCTCCGAACTCGCCCGCACGCATCTGGGCGTGCGCCGCGATCTCGTCGCCGTGCCGCTGCAGCACGACACCCCGGACGTCCTGGCCACCCCGCACGGACGCGTCCAGGACCTCCCTCTCGAACCCGGCGTGACGATGCCGAAGCTCGTGGTCGTGGAACGCGATTACCCGAACCTCGCCGAGAAGTGGAAGTCGCTCGGCCCGCTCACCACGAAGCTCGGCATGACGACCAAGGGCATCACGTATCACCCCGAACCGGAACTCGAACGTCTGGCGCGGCTGAACGGCACGGTCGAGACCGGTCCCTGCCGAGGGTCGGTCCGACTGGACTCGGACAAGCGGGTCTGCGAGATGATCCTCGCCCTGTCCGGCACCTCGAACGGACGTCTGGCGACCCAGGGGTTCCGCACGCTCGAAGAGCACACCGGTCAGAAGATGGCGTTCCTCGCTGAGGAGCACGAGGGCTCCTCGATCTCGTTCGCCGACGTCCAGGTACAGCCGCGCAGCGTCATCACCTCGCCGGAGTGGTCGGGATCCGAGCACGGCGGACGGCGCTACACGGCCTTCGCCATCAACGTGGAGCATCTGAAGCCCTGGCACACGCTGACCGGCCGCCAGCACTTCTACCTCGACCACGACTGGATGGAGGAGCTCGGCGAGAATCTGCCGATCTACCGTCCGCCGCTGGACATGGCGCGGCTGTTCGACTCGCGCCCGGTGGGCGATGTGCGCGACGAAGGGCGCGGGACCGAGGTCTCGGTGCGCTACCTCACTCCCCATTCGAAATGGTCGATCCACTCGGAGTACCAGGACAACCTCTTCATGCTGGCACTCTCGCGCGGCGGCCCCACGATCTGGATGAGCGTCCAGGACGCCGCCAAGGCCGGCATCCGCGACAACGACTGGATCGAGTCGTACAACCGCAACGGCGTCGTGGTGGCCCGCGCGATCGTCTCGCACCGCATGCCGGAGGGCACCGTCTTCATGTACCACGCGAAGGATCGCACGGTCGATGTGCCGATCGCCGAGACGAGCGGCCTGCGCGGCGGCATCCACAACTCCCTCACCCGCATCCTGCTCAAGCCGAGCCACCTCATCGGCGGCTACGCGCAGCTGGCCTGGGCGTTCAACTATCTCGGCCCGACCGGAAACCAGCGCGACGAGATCACGACGATCCGCCGGCGCAGCCAGGAGGTGCAGTACTGATGAAGGTCATGGCGCAGATGTCGATGGTGATGAACCTCGACAAGTGCATCGGATGCCACACCTGCTCGGTCACCTGCAAGCAGGCGTGGACGAACCGCACGGGTGTCGAGTACGTCTGGTTCAACAACGTCGAGACCCGTCCCGGAGTCGGCTACCCCCGCGGGTACGAGGACCAGGACCGCTGGGAGGGCGGCTGGGTGCGCAACCGGCGCGGCCGCCTGAAGCTGCGCAGCGGCGGGCGCCTGGCCAAGCTCATGCGCATCTTCTCGAACCCGAACCTCCCCGAGATCCACGACTACTACGAGCCGTGGACCTACGACTACGACATGCTGCTGAACGCCCCGGCGGGCTCGCAGACGCCCGTGGCCAAGCCCAAGAGCCTGCTCACCGGCGAGGACATGAAGATCTCCTGGTCGGCGAACTGGGACGACGATCTCGGCGGGTCCCAGGAGACCATGCAGCAGGACCCCATCCTGAAGAAGATGAGCGACGAGGTCTCGGCCGAGTTCGAGAAGGCGTTCATGTTCTACCTCCCCCGCATCTGCGAGCACTGCCTGAACCCCTCGTGCGTGGCATCCTGCCCGTCCGGCGCGATGTACAAGCGCGCCGAGGACGGCATCGTGCTCGTCGACCAGGACGCCTGCCGCGGCTGGCGGATGTGCGTGTCCGGATGCCCGTACAAGAAGGTCTACTTCAATCACAGGACCGGCAAGGCCGAGAAGTGCACGATGTGCTACCCGCGCATCGAGGTGGGACTGCCCACCGTGTGCTCGGAGACGTGCGTCGGACGGCTGCGCTATCTCGGTCTCGTGCTGTACGACGCCGATCGCGTGGCCGAGGCCGCGTCGGTCGAGGACGAGCAGGCCCTTCTCGCGGCGCAGCGCTCGATCATCCTGGACCCGAACGACCCGGCGGTCATCGAGCAGGCGCGCGCCGACGGCATCCCCGAGGACTGGCTCGACGCCGCGCGTCGCAGCCCGATCTGGCGCCTCATCCAGCAGTACGAGGTCGCGCTCCCCCTGCACCCCGAGTACCGCACGATGCCGATGGTCTGGTACATCCCACCGCTCTCCCCCGTGGTGGACGTCGTGACCGGTTCCGGCAACGACGGCGAGGATGCTCGCACGCTGTTCGCCGCGATCGACAAGCTGCGCATCCCCATCGGCTATCTCGCCGAGCTGTTCACCGCCGGCGACACCCGCCCGGTGGATCACGCGCTGCGCCGGCTGGCGGCCATGCGCTCCTACATGCGGGGCATCAATCTCGACGACGAGCGCGACGAGCGCATCGCGACGGCGGTGGGGATGACCGGCACCAAGGTCGAGGAGATGTACCGCCTTCTCGCGATCGCGAAGTACGAGGAGCGCTACGTGATCCCCGCGGCGCACACCGAGCGCGCGCACGAGCTCGAGGAGATGGCCTGCTCGCTGGATTACGAGGACGGCCCTGGTATGGGCGGCGCGGGCCCTTTCGGGTCCTCGAGCGGACGGCCCGTGCCGGTCGCCGTGGAGAACTTCCACGCGCTGCAGAACCGCCAGACGGCCGACCGGCCGTCCTCGCCGGGCCGGGTGAACCTGCTGAACTGGGACGGCAACGGGTCGCCGGAAGGGCTGTTCCCGCCGTCGCCGGAGCGGGAGTCGTGATGCGCGGTGCGCTCTCGACTCGGGTGACGCCGCGACGCGGCCTGCCCGAGGCGCTGGCGCCGGTGGAGCTGTCCTCCGCCCAGCGCGCACGCGCGCACATGCTCGCCTCCCTGCTGCTCGACTACCCGGACGCCGCGTGGTTCGCCCGCCTGCCCGAGCTCCGCGGGCACGCCGAGGCTCTGCCCGCGGCACTGCGCGACCCGCTGGTGACGTTCCTGACGACAGCGCAGGATGCCGGAGCCGACGCCTTCCAGCGCGCGTACGTCGCGACGTTCGACCTCAAGCGCAAGTGCAGCCTGTACCTCAGCTACTACGCCACCGGCGACACCCGCAAGCGCGGCACGGCGCTGGTGACGTTCCTGGAGGCGTATCGCGCCGCGGGGTGGGAGTTCGATGCGGCGGAGCTGCCGGACTTCCTGCCCGCTGTCCTGGAGTTCTCGGCGCGATCGGACTCCGAGGTCGCCGAGGCGCTGCTGTCGGCGCACGTAGAGGGCATCGAGGTTCTGCGCGCTGCCCTGGAGGGCATGGACAGCCCCTGGGCGGGGGTCGTGCGCACCGTGACGCTGTCGTTGCCGCCGGTGTCCGCCGCGACGCGCGAACGCGTGCTCGAGCTGGTCACCGAGGGTCCTCCCGTCGAGACGGTCGGGTTGAGCTTCCTCGGCAACCTCGCCCCGTTCTCTCCCACGACTTCCCAGACCATGAAGGAGCCGTCATGAGCACGCTGAACGTGCTGGTGTGGGTCGCGCTGCCCTACGTGTGCTTCGCCGTCTTCGTCCTCGGCCACATCTGGCGCTACCGCTACGACAAGTTCGGCTGGACGACCCGCAGCAGCCAGGTCTACGAGAACCGGCTGCTGCGGTGGGGATCACCCATGTTCCACCTCGGCATCCTCATGGTGATCGCAGGCCACGTGGTGGGACTGCTCATCCCCCGCGAATGGCTGTACGCGATCGGGATAACGGAGGAGGCCTACCACATCGGCGCGACCGTGCTGGGAACGTTCGCCGCCGTGCTCACGCTCGCGGGGCTCGCGATCCTCATCTACCGCCGGCGCGTGGTCGGACCGGTGTTCCTCGCGACGACGCGCATGGACAAGTTCATGTACGTCATGCTCGGCGCCACGCTGCTCTTCGGCACGGCCGCGACGGTCGTGCACCAGGTGTTCGGCGGCGGTTTCCACTACCGGGAGACCGTGTCGCCGTGGTTCCGCAGCCTGATCCTGTTCCAGCCGCAGCCCGAGCTCATGATCGGGGTCCCGCTGCTGTTCCAGCTGCACGTGATCACGGCGTGCCTGCTCTTCGCGCTGTGGCCCTTCACCCGACTCGTGCACGTGTTCTCCGCCCCCGTGGGCTACCTCTTCCGTCCCTACATCGTGTACCGCTCGCGCGATGACGTCCGCGGATCCCGCGACACGAAGCGCGGCTGGGATCCGGTGACCACGCCCGATCCCGACAAACTGCGCAGGCTGTGACATCCGGCGGTAACACGCGTCGTCCTAGACTGACGCCAGGACGACGCAGCGACAGGAGCCACCGGTGAGCAGAACCGCACGTGTCATCACGGTCTCCGATCGCGCGGCGGAGGGGCTCCGCGAAGACCTGTCGGGTCCGGCCGCGGTCGAGCTGCTCCACGCATCCGGCTGGGCGGCGCACGTCACGATCGTTCCCGACGAGACCGCGCGCATCGCGGCGGCGATCCGGATGGCCGCCGCCGACGGCGCACGCCTGATCATCACGACCGGCGGCACCGGGATCAGTCCGCGCGACGTCACCCCCGAGGCGACGCTCCCCCTGCTCGATCCCGTCATCCCGGGGATCGCGGAGGAGGTGCGCCGGATCGGCGCCGCGAAGCTGCCCACCGCCCTGCTGTCGCGCGGCGTCGCCGGGATCCACGAGGCCGCTCTGGTCGTGAATCTCGCCGGCTCCCCCGGCGCGGTCCGCGACGGCGTCCCGCTCATCCTCGGCCTCGTCGACCACGTCCTGTCCCAGAGAGCGGGAGGCGATCACGCGTGATCGTCCGCACCGCGATCTCCGACGTCGACCTCGACGTCCCCGCCCACCTGGATGCCGTGGCGCACGACGCGGCGGGCGCCACGGCGCTGTTCGTCGGGACGGTGCGCGACCACGACCCCGGTGCGTCCGGCGAGGTCGTGCGCCTGGAGTACAGCGCGCACCCGGATGCCGCGGCCACGCTCGCGGACCTCGCCGCGGCGATGGACGCCGACGACCTGCGCATCGCCGTGACCCACCGGATCGGCACGCTCACCGTGGGCGAGGTGGCGATCGTGTGCGCGGTCTCCAGTGCGCACCGTGCGGAGGCGTTCGAGGTCAGCCGCGCGCTGGTCGAGAGGATCAAGGCGCAGCTGCCGGTGTGGAAGCGTCAGGTGACGGCGGACGGCACGACGAACTGGGTAGGACTGTGACGGCGTTCGACGGCCCGCTCGTCGACCGGTTCGGGCGCGTGCACCGCGATCTGCGCATCTCGCTGACCGACCGATGCAACCTGCGCTGCACTTACTGCATGCCCGCGGAGGGCGTGCCCTGGCTCGCCAAGCAGAACATCCTGTCCACGGACGAGATCGAGCGCGTGGCCGGCATCCTCGCCCGGCTCGGCATCATCGAGGTGCGCCTCACCGGCGGCGAGCCGCTGCTGCGCCCCGATCTCGTGGACGTCGTCCGCCGCCTCGCACGGATCGAAGGCGACGAGGGCCAGCTGCGGGTGTCGCTCACGACCAACGGCATCCGCCTGGACCGGATCATCGACGACCTCGTCGCCGCCGGGCTGGAGCGGGTCAACATCAGCCTGGACACCGTCCGTCCTGACCGCTTCGCCGAGCTGACCCGCCGCGATCGCGTCGAGGACGTGCTGCGCGGCATCCAGGCGGCCCGTGACAGCGGCCTTCGCCCCCTCAAGCTCAACACCGTCGCGATGCGCGGCGTCAACGACGACGAGTTCTGCGACCTGCTGCGTTTCGCTCAGCAGCACGAGGCCGAACTGCGGTTCATCGAGCAGATGCCCCTGGATGCCGGGCACATCTGGTCGCGGCAGAGAATGGTTCCCGCCGAGGAGATCCTGGAGAAGCTGTCCGCCGAGTTCCGGTTGACCCCCGCGGGAGACCGTGGATCGAGCCCCGCGGAGATCCACCTGGTGGACGGCGGACCGACGACGGTCGGCGTGATCGCCTCCGTCTCCGCTCCGTTCTGCGGCTCGTGCGACCGCGTGCGGATCACGGCCGACGGGCAGGTGCGCAACTGCCTGTTCGCCCGGGAGGAGTCCGACCTGTCGGCGCTGCTGCGCGGGGGCGCGGACGATGAGCAGATCGCTCGGATGCTGCGGACGAACATCGAGGGCAAGCGCGCCGGTCACGGGATCGACGATCCGGGTTTCCTCCAGCCCGTGCGCCCGATGTCCGCGATCGGCGGCTGACGCCCCTCAGCGCTGCGCTCGCCGAGCCTCGGCCGCGGCGCGGGTGTGCGGACGCAGGTCCTCGCGAAGCTCTGGATCGCCCATCACGAGCCAGACCGTGGCGCAGTCGTGCGGGCCGTGCGCGCCCGGCTGGCAGAGCGTGCACGGCTCCTGCGGGCGCAACGGGCACCGGGGATCGGGTCGGCGTCGTGTCGTCATGTCGTGTCTCCGGGCGATCGATGTGCGCGCCCAAGCGTGGTCAGTCGCCTTGGCCTCCGCGGATGAAATCCTCCACGGCATCCGCGTCGGCGGTGTCGCCGGTGAAGGCCGTGCCGTCGACGATCAGCGTCGGCGTTCCCTCGATCGACGGGAGGTCGGCGCCCGAGATGCCCTCGATCGCACTGTCGTTGGAGAGCTGGACCCATTCGCCGTACGGCCGCGCCTCGACGCAGGCGGTGATGTCCTCGACCCCGGCTGCTTCGAGCACGTCGACGATCTCGTCATCGCTGAGCCCCGTGGTCTGCTCCTGGGGCTGAGCGGTGAAGATCGCCCGCACGGCATCCAGCAGACGGTCGGGCTGCGACACCGCGACGCACGTGAGCGCGGAGCCGGCACGCGTCGAGTACTCCGAGCCCTGCGAAGCCCGGTCGAGGAAGTTCATCAGATGGATCGAGTAAGTGATGTCGCCGTCGTCGACCATGTCGGCGATGCTCTCTCCGGCCGCGTCCTCGAACTCGTGACAGGTCGGGCAGAAGGGATCGACCCAGACCTGCACATCGATCGGCCCGTCGCCGACCACCAGGGCCAGGTCGTCGAAGTGCGCGGCGCCCTCTGCGCCCTGGGGGATCCCGGCGCCCGTCGTCGCGGTCGCCTCGGGCTCATCGGTGCTCTGCGGTGCGGCGCATCCCCCGAGCAGCAGGGTCGAAGCCACCGCGATCGATGTGAGTGCTCGCCGTCCTGCGGAGCGCGTCATCATGGTTCGTCCTCTCGTCATCGCGGATGCTCAGGCGATCCGCGTCGAGCGCCGCGAGGATGCGACGCCCGTCCTCCACATCCCAGGGCGTGCCCTGCAGCTCGAACTCGAACAGCACGGGCCTGCCCGAGGCTCTCGCGATCTGCCGGCATGCGGCCTGATAGTGGGATCCGAAGTTGCGGTTCCCCGACCCCATGACACCGACCAGCCTGCGCCGCGTGAGCGGATGCCACAGGAATCGGCGCACGGCCTCGGGGATGGTGTCGTTGGCGCGATTGCCGGTCTTGTACGAAGGCGTCAGCAGCACCCAGGCCGCCGCAGGCACGGATCGGCGCACGTCGCGCACAGCGAGGTCGAACACCGGCCGCTCGAGGCGCTCGGCGAACTGCCTCACCATTCCGGAGCTGCTGGAGAAGAAGTACACGGGGATGCGTCCACGCCAGTTCGAGGTGTCCGACACGATCACTCCGTTCGCCGCTGGGTGCCCTCGGGCAATTGTCCCGCCGTCGACCGCGCCCCTTCCGGCGTTGACGCCGGAAGAATTGCCCCGCCCCCGATCAGCCGCCTGCGAACGGCGGGAGCACGTCGACCGTCGCCGTCGCCGGCACCGCGTCGTCGTCCGCGAGCGTCGCGCCGTCGACGCGGATGGCGCACCGGTCGAGCACGCGAGAGAACTCCGCGCCGTGTTCGTGCCGCAGCTGCGCGCGCAGGTCGCCGAGCGTGAGCTCCGCGGCGATGGTCTGCTCCTCGCGTCCGGCGGCCTCCGCCGCCGCGGCGAAGTAGCGGACTCTCATGCCTGCTCCCCGACCTGCGCACGCACGACGGCGATCGCCGCCTCGACGGGCATGCCCTGTGCGACGGCACGACCGATGAGGTAGATGCTGACGGGTCCCGCCGGCCGGGTCACGGCATGCGCGACGTCTCGTGTCACCTGCAGCAGATCGGCGATGGGGACGTCCTCCTGCACGCCCAGCGCAGCGGCGAGCTTCGCCGACCAGTCCGCGAGCTCCTGTGGTGTGTCGGTCATGCCGTCTCCCTTCTCCATCGGCCGGCATCCTCCGCCGGGGAATCGCCGCGGAACGCCGCGATGTCGTCCCACGTGTCGAGATCCGCCGATGCGCCCGCCGGATCGTCGATCTCGTGCACGCGCAGCCCTCGGCTGAGCCGGCGCATCGATGATCCGTCGACCTCGTCCAGAGCGGCGACGGCTCGGCGAAGAGCGGCGGCGCGATAGCGACCGGCGAGCGGTTGCGCGCGCCCCTGAGCGTCCCGGAGCACGACGGCGTCGGCATCCGCCGGGAGCTCGGCGCGCGACAGCAGGTCGACGACGCCGGCGGCGTTCGGCAGATCGCACGCGAGCAGCCAGGTCTCCTCGACGTCGGCGGGAAGCTCCGCGACGGCCGCGGCGATCGCCGCCACCGGACCGCCGAACGGCGGATCCTCCCGCACGACGCGCACGCCGGTCCGTGCCAGGTGCTCGGGGCCGGCGACGATGACGGGATCGCACCCGGAGACCGCCAGCACGACGATGTCGATCAGCATCCGTCCGCCGATCTCGACCTCCGCCTTGTCCGCGCCGCCCAGTCGCGTCGCCCGTCCACCGGCGAGGATGACGGCCGCTCGGCGCGGGGCCGCGTTCACCGCACCCACTCCCCGCTCTTGCCTCCGGTCTTGCGCACGAGCTGCACGTTCGCGATCTCGACTGTCTTGTCCATGCCCTTGACCATGTCGATCACCGTGAGAGCGGCGACGCTGACGGCGGTGAGCGCCTCCATCTCGACCCCGGTGCGGTCCGCGGTGCGCACAGTCGCCGTGATCGCCACGCCCTCGTCGACGACGTCGAGGTCCACGGTGGCCCCGTGCACCCCGATGATGTGCGCGAGCGGGATCAGCTCTGCTGTCCGCTTCGCCCCCTGGACGCCGGCGATCCGCGCGACCGCCAGCACGTCCCCCTTGGGCGTCGTGCCGTCGCGCAGGGCGGCGACGACGCCTGCGTGGCAGCGGACCAGTCCCTGCGCCGTCGCGCTGCGGATCGTCGGCTGCTTCTCGGTGACGTCGACCATCCGCGCGTGTCCGTGCTCGTCGAGGTGGGTGAAACTCATCGCTGCTCCTTCTGCGTGCTCACCAGCATGACATCCACGAGGTCGCCGACCTCGACGCGGGAGGTCTCGGCCGGCACGATGGCCAGGTCCGTCGCCTGAGCGAGGGAGGCGACCAGGTGCGATCCGCTGCCGCCCCCGGATGCCGGGACCACCGCACCGTCGGAGAACACGACCGGCAGCACCTGCGCCCGGCCTGGCGGGCATGTCCACGCCCGCCCGGCCGGCGCAGAGACCCGTGGACGATCGATGTCGGCCCGGCCGGCGAGCGCGCGCACGGCGGGTCGGACGAACATCTCGAAGGACACCGCGACGCTGACCGGGTTGCCCGGCAGGCAGAACAGCAGCGTTCCGTCGGATGCCGAGCCGAACCCCTGCGGCTTGCCGGGCTGCATCGCCACGGCGTCGAAGCGCACGGGGCCGCGCCCGGGCCCCGCCTCGTCGAGCACCGCCTTGACGACGTCGAACGCTCCGACGCTCGCCCCTCCCGACAGCACGATGAGATCCGCGTCGAGGCTCGCCAGCACGGCCCGCAGGGCGGATTCGTCGTCGGCGACCGTCGCCACGCGCACGATCTCCGCCCCGGTCCCGCGCAGCGCCGCGGCGAGCAGCCGCGAGTTCGACTCCGGGATCTGACCGCGCCGCGGTTCGGCTCCGGGTGCGACGAGCTCCGATCCCGTCGAGACGACAGCCGCGCGGGGCGCCGGATGCGCGAGGACGCGATCGTGCCCTGCCGAGGCGATCGTGGCGAGCTGCCATGGCCCCAGCACCGTCCCGGCGCGGACGACGACGGCTCCCGCCGAGACGTCCTCACCCCGGCGGCGGATGTGGGCGCCGGCCGACGGCGCGCGTGTGACGGTGATGCGCTCGGGGGCGACGGCTCCGGTGAAGACGCCCAGATCCGTGTGCTCCACGGGGACGACGGCATCGGCATCCGCGGGCACGGGAGCACCCGTCATGATCCGGACCGCCTCGCCGTGACCGAACGCCGGGTCCTCCCCCGATCCGGCGGGAATGTCCGCGACGACACGCAGGACGGCCCCCTCGTGCGCGTCGGCGGCGCGCACGGCGTAGCCGTCCATCGCCGAGTTGTCGAACAGCGGGACCGGCCAGCGGGCCGCGACATCCGCCGCGAGAACGAGACCGCTCGCCTCGTCCAGGGCATGGGCCCGCGGCGGCAGGGCCGCGGCGGCGGCGAGGATCCGGGACCGATGGTCCGCGACGGTGATCACGCCGCTCCCGTCGTGTCCCGCGTGCGGGACCACGCCGCATAGCTGCCGTCGAGCAGCAGGATCTCGGCGTGCGGATGCGCCGCGCGCAGCACGGATGCCGCCGCACGCGCTCGAGGACCGGTCTGGCAGAACACGACGATGCGGCGATCAGCCTCGACCGCCGTGGGGTCGGCGCGCAGCCGCCCGAGCGGGAGCGAACGCGCCCCCGGGATGCTGCCCGCCAGGAACTCGTGCTCCTCCCGCACGTCGAGCAGCAGGGCGTCACCGAGGTCCTCCAGCTCGTCGGGCCGGATCGAGCGGATCGTGACCGTCTCGTGGTGGGCGTCCGACGCCCGGGATGCCGGCACCAGCCGCACCTCGCGCGTCCGCGCGGAGAGCGCGTCGATCACCAGCATCCGCCCGACCACGGGGTCCCCGATGCCGCATACGAGCTTGACGGCCTCGGCGGCGAGGATCGCCCCCAGCTGTCCGCACAGCGCGCCCAGGACTCCGGCATCCGCGCACGAGGGGACATCCTCCGGCGGCGGAGCGGTCGGGAACACGTCGCGCAGTCGCACGGGCGTCCCGGTGGGAGGGCGGGACCAGAACACCGTCGCCTGCGCATCGAAGCGGAGCACGGACCCCCACACCAGGGGGACGCCAAGAGCGTCACAGGCGTCGGCCACGGCGTAACGGGTGTCGAAGGTGTCGCTGCCGTCGATGACGATGTCGTAGCCCGCGAGCATCCGCCCGGCGTTCTCGGCGGTCAGTCGCTCGTGCGCGCGGATCACCGTCGTGTGCGGCGACAGCGAGCGGATCCGCTCGGCGGCGACATGCCCCTTCGGCCGCCCGACATCGTCGACACCGAAGATCACCTGCCGTTGCAGATTCGACGTGTCGACGACGTCGTCGTCGACGATGCAGATCGTCCCGATCCCCGCCGACGCGAGATACAGCAGCACGGGCGACCCGAGTCCTCCCGCCCCGATCACGCACACGCGCGCGGCGAACAGCCGACGCTGTCCGTCTTCGCCGATCTCGGGGAGGCGGATCTGTCGCGCGGCGCGCTCGCGCTCGCCGTCGGGAAGCGCAGGGGCCGGGGCGACCAGCGGAGGGAAGGCCATGTCCCCACGGTACCGCTCGGCGGCCGCGGCGGATGCGTGTGTGTCCGTGAGAATCCACCGGCGCTCTCGAACCGCACTCACGGGATTTTCCACACTCTGCATCCGCATGTGCGGATATAGAGTGGCAGTCATGACCGCATTCCGAATCCGCGATGCAGCTCGTCTGTTGTCCGTCAGCGACGACACCGTGCGCCGGTGGATCGACGGCGGGCAGCTCGCAGCCCGCCGAGACGAGTCCGGCCGCCGGATCGTCGACGGCGTGGATCTCGCCGCGCACCTCACCCGCGCATCGGGCGGACCGGACGATCCTCTCGAACGATCCTCCAGCGCCCGCAATCGCTTCGTCGGGATCGTCACGGCTGTGACGTCCGACACCGTGATGTCGCAGGTCGAGATGCAGTGCGGCCCGCATCGGGTCGTGTCGCTCATGTCCACCGAGGCCGTGCGCGAGCTCGGACTCGAGGTCGGCAGCCTCGCGACGGCGATCGTGAAGGCGACCACGGTGATCGTGGAGACGCCGCGCTCGAGCGACGGTGCGCGATGACGCGTCCGAGGCCCGCCCTCGCGATCCTCGCGGCGGCCGCGTTGGCGCTGAGCGGATGCGCGACCACGGCCGAGGAGGATCCGGCCCGCTCGGAGCCGCTGGTCGTCTTCGCGGCGGCGTCCCTGCAGGGAACGTTCGACGAACTCGCCGAGGCGTTCGTCGCCGAGCATCCGGAGTACTCCGTCGACCCGATCCGCTACGACGGATCGCAGGCTCTCGCGACGCAGATCATCGACGGCGCGGACGTCGACGTGGTCGCCTTCGCGAACGAGTCCAGTCTCGAGCCGGTCACCGCCGCCGGGCGCACAGACGCCGGCGACGTCTTCGCCACGAACACGCTGCGGATCGCCGTCGCCCCCGGGAACCCGAAGGGCATCGCGGATCTTCCCGACCTCGCGGACCCCGATCTCGCGGTGGTGCTGTGCGCCCCCGAAGTCCCGTGCGGCGAGGCCGCGCGGACCCTGCTCTCGAACGCCGGAGTCCCGGTGACCGCCGTCAGCGAGGAGACGAGTGTCACCGGCGTCACCACGCGCGTCGCCGGGGGCGAGGCGGATGCCGGACTCGTGTACGCCACGGACATCGCGGGCTCCGGCGGAGAGCTGGAGGGCATCGTCCCGAGCGGGGCGGATGCCGTCGTCAACCGCTACCCGATCGCGGTGGCCGAGGATGCCCGCTCCCCCGTGGCGGCGCAGGCGTTCGTCGATTTCGTGCTGTCGGATGACGGGCAGCGGATCCTCGCTCAGGCGGGCTTCGGGACGCCGTGAACCTGCCTCGCGGGCTGTACGTCCCGGCGATCGCCGCGATCGCCCTGCTCGTGCTGCCGATCGTCGGGCTGATCTCCCGCGTGCGGTGGGAACGACTGGGCGAGGATCTGCTCTCCCCCGCCGCCCTCAGCGCGCTCGGGCTGTCGCTCGGGACCGCTGCCTGCGCGACCGTGCTGTGCCTGCTGCTGGGCGGACCGCTGGCGATCGTGATCGCCCGCGCACCGCGCCGGGTGGCCTCGGTGCTGCGCACGCTCGTGCTCGTGCCGCTCGTGCTGCCACCCATGGTCGGCGGCCTCGCCCTGCTCGCGCTGCTCGGGCGCAGCGGTCTCGTCGGGCGCCCGCTGTTCGAGGCCACCGGGTTCAGCCTGCCCTACACCACGGCTGCAGTCGTGGTGGCGCAGGCGTTCGTGTCGCTGCCGTTCCTCGTGATCGCTCTCGAGGGCGCCCTGCGCACCTCCGGCATCGGGCACGAGCAGGTGGCCGCCACGCTGGGTGCCGGGCGGTGGCGCGTCCTCGTGCAGATCACACTGCCCCTCGTGCTCCCCGGTCTCGTCGCCGGCACCGTGCTGTGCTTCGCGCGAGCGCTGGGAGAGTTCGGCGCGACCGCCCTGTTCGCCGGCAACGCCGAGGGCACGACCCGGACGATGCCGCTCGCGATCTACACGGCGTTCAACGGCGTCAGCGTGACCCAGGACTCGGCCGTCGCCCTGTCGCTGCTGCTGCTCGTCAGCGCGGCCGTGGTCGTGAGCGGCCTGCGCTCCTGGCGAGAGGACGCCGTACGATGACGCCGCGAGCCGGCGAGCTGCGCGCGGAGGTCACCGTGCGCCGCGAGGCGTTCGAGGTGGCGGCGACGCTCGAGCTGGAGCCGGGTGGACGGCTTGCGGTGCTCGGCCCGAACGGCTCCGGCAAGTCGACGCTGCTGGCCGCGCTCGCCGGACTCGTTCCGCTCTCCTCCGGACGCGTGCTGCTCGACGGGCGGGTCCTCGAGCAGGCCGGTGCGGTGCGCCGAGGTCCCGAAGAACGTCGGATCGGCCTGCTCGACCAGAAGCCGCGACTCTTCCCCCATCTGACGGCGGCGCAGAACGTCGCCTTCGGGCCACGGGCGCGCGGTGCGGGGCGCGCAGCGGCGCTCGTCATCGCTCACGACTGGCTGGACCGCGTCGGACTGGCGGACCGCGGGGAGGCCGCGCCGCACGAGTTGTCCGGAGGGCAGCAGCAGCGGGTCGCGATCGCCCGCGCCTTCGCCGCAGAGCCTCACGTGATCCTGCTCGACGAGCCGTTCTCCGCGCTGGACGCCGAGAGCGCGCCGGTGGTGCGGCGGCTGCTCTCCGCGGAGTTGTCCCGGACCGGAACATCCGCGGTCCTCGTCACGCACGATCTCGCGGACGCCTGGCAACTCGCGGACGACTGCGTCGTGCTCCACGAGGGCCGGGTGGTCGAGCGCGGCTCGCCGGCTGAGCTCGCCGCGCGCCCGAAGCATCCCTTCACGGCACGACTGAGCGGATTCAGCGTCGTCGAGGGACGGTGGACCGGGGACGCCCTCGACGTCGGCGACGGCATCCGTCTGCCGGGGCGCACCGCGGAGCCGATCGCCCCCGGGGAGCCCGCGTTCGCCGCCATCGCCCCGCAGGACGTGGTGCTCGTCACCTCCGATGCACCGAAGACGGATGCCGAGACGACCTTCGTGCTGTCGGCGGTGTCGTCCCAGGCCGGAGCCCTGCGGCTGGAGCATCACTCGGGTCTCGCCCTGGTCACGGCAGTGGAGATGTTCGAAGGCCGCCCGCTCCCCCGCGTCGGCGACCGGGTGCGGGTCCGGCCCGGCCCGGTGACCGTGCAACGGGCGCCGCGGACGCGCTGAGCCGGCCTGATGCGGGTTCCGGCATCCGCCCTGAGATGCGGAACGGGCCGCCACCCGAAGGTGACGACCCGTTCCGTTGGAGCGATGCTTACGCGTTGCCGCCCGAGAGCTTCTCGCGCAGAGCGGCGAGAGCCTCGTCGTCCGCGAGCGTGCCGGCACCGGCCGAGTCGCTCGTGAAGGACTGACCGGCGGCGAAGTCGTCGCCGGCAGCAGCCTCGGCCTCGGCCGCCTTGGCGACCGCGACCTTGTGCGCCTCCCAGCGAGCCTGGGCCGCAGCATACTCCTGCTCCCATGCCTCGCGAGCGGCGTCGAAGCCTTCCTTCCAGGCGCCCGTCTCGGGGTCGAAGCCCTCCGGGTACTTGTACTCGCCGTTCTCGTCGTACTCGGCGAGCATGCCGTACAGGGCCGGGTCGAACTCGGTGCCGAACGGGTCGACCGACTCGTTGGCCTGCTTGAGGGACAGCGAGATGCGGCGACGCTCGAGGTCGATGTCGATGACCTTGACGAAGACCTCTTCGCCGACGGAGACGACCTGCTCAGCCAGCTCGACGTGCTTGCTGGAGAGCTCGGAGATGTGCACGAGGCCCTCGATGCCGTCTGCGACGCGCACGAACGCACCGAACGGAACGAGCTTGGTGACCTTGCCCGGTGCGATCTGGCCGATCGCGTGGGTGCGGGCGAAGACCTGCCACGGGTCCTCCTGCGTCGCCTTCAGCGACAGGGAGACGCGCTCGCGGTCGAGGTCGACCTCGAGGATCTCGACGGTGACCTCCTGGCCCACCTCGACGACCTCGGAGGCGTGCTCGATGTGCTTCCAGGACAGCTCGGAGACGTGCACGAGGCCGTCCACGCCGCCCAGGTCGACGAACGCACCGAAGTTGACGATCGAGGACACGACACCCTTGCGGACCTGACCCTTGTGCAGGTTGTTGAGGAAGGTCGTGCGCGACTCGGACTGCGTCTGCTCCAGCAGCGCGCGGCGGGAGAGCACCACGTTGTTGCGGTTCTTGTCGAGCTCGAGGATCTTGGCCTCGATCTCCTGGCCGAGGTACGGCGTGAGGTCGCGGACGCGGCGGAGCTCGATCAGCGATGCCGGCAGGAAGCCGCGCAGGCCGATGTCGACGATGAGGCCACCCTTGACGACCTCGATGACGGTGCCGGTGACGACGCCGTCGTTCTCCTTGATCTTCTCGACGTCGCCCCAGGCGCGCTCGTACTGCGCACGCTTCTTGGAGAGGATCAGTCGGCCTTCCTTGTCCTCCTTCTGGAGGACGAGGGCCTCGACCTGGTCGCCGACGGCGACGACCTCGTTGGGGTCGACGTCGTGCTTGATGGAGAGCTCGCGCGAGGGGATGACGCCCTCGGTCTTGTACCCGACGTCGAGCAGAACCTCGTCGCGGTCGATCTTGACGATCGTGCCCTCGATGATGTCGCCGTCGTTGAAGAACTTCAGGGTCTTCTCGACCGCGGCCAGGAAGTCCTCGGCAGATCCGATGTCGTTGATCGCGACCTGCTTGGTGGCCGGGGCGGTCGTTGCGGTAGTCATGTAGTGGGTTGTCCTTGTTGAATGGATGCTCGGGCTCTCGCACCGACGTGCGCACACGTGACTGATGGCCGAGAGCGGATGGATTGTGGAGTGCTGCCACGAAGGCACGCGCCAGCGCGCCACAAGTGACACTTCAGATTACCAGGTTCTCCGCCGATTGTCGCCTGTGGATAACTCCCGCTGATGCCGCGGGGTTGGCGTTACGGTGAGCGGGTGACCTTCTCGCGCATCGGACGCCTCCGCCTGACCGCCGCGTGCCTCGTCGTGCTCGCGGCCGGCTCGCTCGCCGCCTGCGCGCCGGAACCGGAGCCGACGCCTACCCCCACGGCCGCCTTCTCGTCCGAGGAGGAGGCGTTCGCCGCCGCGGAAGAGGTGTACCGGGCGTACCTCGATGCGTTCAACCAAGTAGACCTTCAAGATCCCGCGACCTTCGAGGCGCTCAATCAGTACACAACGGGGCAATATCAGGCCGACGAACGAGAGCAGCTATCTGAAATGCACGCCGAAGGCTATACGCGGACAGGAGCTATCGAGCTACTCACGTTCTCGGGGCATTCCCTTGAAGAATCCGAGATAGTCGCTCGATCCTGTGAGGACGTCACGAACCTCAGTATCTTGGATTCCCAGGGTCAATCGATCGTGGCGGCGGACCGCCCGGATCAATACGCTCTGGACATCACCTTCACGATTTCAGGCAAGGACGACTCCGTTCGAATCACGAACTCTGAAGCCGTCGAAGACTCGTCATGCGCAGCGCAATAGGCCTTCTCGTTTCGGCACTTCTCATCGCGCCGATGATTGGGCCTCCCGTGGTTGTACGGACCTGCACACCCCTCGAGCGCGCTACAGGGACTTGCACGGTCCGTGACACCAACACCGGCACCGAACTCGTCATCGACGGTTCGCGCACCGAAGAGGGAACGCGCGGAGAGCAGAGCGACGGTACCGATTCCCCCGGCACCGCCCCGGAGGACGACGGCTGGTACACCACCTACGAGTACGACTTCGGCACCTGCCTCGAGCACTGGAGCAACTACATCGGCTGCTTCCTCGCACGCGAGGAAGCAGAGGAACCGGCCGAGGAGGACTCGGCGCCCGCACTGCCCGCGATCACGATCAGCGACCTGGCCCGCTTCGCTCCCGACGGCACGACCGTCGTCGCGGAGCCCGAGAACGTCGGGGTCGCCGGGCTCCCCACGAACTTCGTCGCCGCCGCGTCAGCGCAGACCGTCGAGGGCGAACTCTTCGGCTACCCGATCAGCGTGCGCTTCACGCCGGCGGGGTTCGACTTCGACTACGGAGACGGCAGCACGACCACGACGACGGACGGCGGGCGCAGCTGGGCTGACCTCGACCAGGCCCAGTTCACTCCGACGCCGACGAGCCACGCCTATGCCGAGCGCGGCGAGTACCTCGCGTCCGTCGATGTCCGTTACACGGCTGAGATCGACCTCGGCATCGGATGGCTGCCGATCGACGGTCAGGTCACGAGCGAGGGCGCCGACCAGCGGATCCGCATCTTCGAGGCGCACACCGCGCTCGTGGCATTCACGTGCGAGCAGAAGCCGTCCTCCCCCGGCTGCTGACGCACGGCCGGCGGCGTCCGCACCCTATGCCATGCTGAACCCATGAGCGACAGGCTGATGCTGCTGGACACCGCGAGCCTCTACTTCCGGGCATTCTACGGCGTGCCCGACAAGGTGACGGCACCGGACGGTTCCCCGATCAACGCCGCACGCGGCCTGCTCGACATGATCGCCAAGCTCGTCAGCACCTACCAGCCGACCCACCTCGTCGCCTGCTGGGACGACGACTGGCGTCCGCAGTGGCGCGTCGATCTCATCCCCAGCTACAAAGCGCACCGCGTCGTCGAGGTCGTCCCGAACGGCGCCGACGTCGAAGAGGTGCCCGACCCGCTCGAGGCGCAGATCCCGCTCATCCGCGCTGAGCTCGAGGCGCTCGGCATCCCGATCATCGGAGTCGCCGCCCACGAGGCCGACGACGTGATCGGCACGCTCGCGACGCGCTCCACCCTGCCGGTCGACGTCGTCACCGGCGACCGAGACCTCTTCCAGCTGATCGACGACGCCCGCGACATCCGCATCGTCTACACGGCGCGCGGCATGAGCAACCTCGAGGTCCTCACCGAGGCGAGCGTCGTCGCGAAGTACGGCGTGCTGCCCTCGCAGTACGCGGACTTCGCCACCATGCGCGGCGACGCCTCCGACGGACTGCCCGGTGTCCCCGGCATCGGCGAGAAGACGGCGGCCACCTTGCTCCAGACCCACGGCGACCTCGCCGGGATCCGCGCCGCGGCGCTGGCCGGCGAAGGCATGTCCGCGGGCATCCGCGCCAAGATCATCGCCGCCTCCGACTACCTCGACGTCGCACCGACCGTCGTGCTCGTCGCCCGCGACCTCGACATCGCTGTGCCGTCCATTCGGCTGGGCGGGCTCGACGACGCCGCCAAGGATGCCGCGACCGCCCTCGCGACGAGCTGGAACCTGGGCACGTCGATGACGCGAGCCCTCGCCGCACTCCCCGACTGAATCACGCGTCGAGGGCCTAGGTCACTCCGCCCAGGCCAGCAGCCGGTCGACTCCCCAGGTCGTCACGATCCGCGCAGCCGGCACCCCGGCGCGTTCCGCGCGCAGTGCCCCGTGATCCAGCAGCGACAGCTGACCGGGCGCGTGCGCATCGGAGTCGATCGAGAACAGGCATCCCTCGTCGAGGGCGATCGCGATGAGTTCGTCCGGCGGATCCTGCCGCTCCGGGCGGGAGTTGATCTCGACCGCGACCCCGTGCTCGGCGCACGCTGCGAACACCGCGCGGGCGTCGAAGTCGGAGGGCGGACGTGTGCCCCGGTCTCCCTGCACGAGCCGGCCCGTGCAGTGTCCGAGCACGTTCGCGCGCCCCGACGCCACCGCCGCGAGCATGCGAGCGGTCATGCCCGCGGCATCCATGCGGAGCTTCGAATGCACGGAGGCCACCACGATGTCGAGCTCGTCGAGCAGATCCGGCTCCTGATCCAGGGCGCCGTCCTCCAGGATGTCCACCTCGATGCCGGCGAGCACGCGCAGACCGGAGTCCGACGCGCCGCGCACGAGCGGGATCTGCTCGCGGAGCCGCTCGGCGGAGAGGCCTCGCGCGACGCGCAGCCGCGGCGAGTGGTCGGTGATCGCCAGGTACTCGTGCCCGAGCGCCCGCGCGGCATCGACCATGGTGCCGATCGGCGTCGTGCCGTCGGACCAGTCCGTGTGCGCGTGCAGGTCACCGCGCAGCAGCGGGCGAAGCTGCGAGGTCAGCTCCGGCTCGACCTCCCCGCGCAGCTCGATCAGATAGCGCGGGACCTCGCCGGCCTGCGCCTGGCGGATCACCTCGAACGTGGAGTCCCCGATGCCCTTGGCAGCGCGCAGCCGCACGGGATCGGCGCGCACGTCATCCGGCAGGTCCTGGAACGTGGCCGCTGCCTGACGGAACGCCTTCGCTCTATAGCGCGACGCCCGCTCGCGCTCCAGCAGCGCGGCGATCTCGAGGAGCGCGGCTGCCGGATCCATGATCGTCAGGCCGTGGCCAGCTCGCGGGACACGGACACCCATTCGTCGAGCTTCGCGGCCGCCCGACCGTCGTCGACCGCATCTCCGGCCTTGGCGTAGGCGTCGCGCAGCCGGTCGAGGATGGGGCGCTGCACCTGTGAGGCATCCTGCGACAGCTCGAACGCGACGATCCCGGCGGCGGCGTTGAGCAGGACGATGTCGCGCACGGGCCCCTGCTCCCCCGCAAGCGTCCGCCGCAGCACGTCGGCGTTGTGCTCCGGCGAGCCGCCGATCAGGTCGGCCAGGTCGGCCAGCGGGATGCCGAGGTCGCGAGGATCGAGGTCGTGCTCGTGGATGTCGCCGCGCGACACCTCCCAGATGCGGCTGTGGCCGGTCGTCGTCAGCTCGTCGAGTCCGTCGTCGCCACGGAAGACGAGCGCGGTCGCGCCGCGGGTGCGGAAGACCCCGGTGATGAGCGGCACGCGCTCCAACTGCGCGACGCCGACCGCGTTCGCCTCGGCACGGGCCGGATTGCACAGCGGGCCGAGCATGTTGAACACCGTCGGGATGCCGAGCTCGGCGCGCGCGGCCCCGGCATGCTTGAATCCCGGATGGAAGGCGGCTGCCCACGCGAACGTGATGCCGGTGCGATCGAGCACGGAGGCGACGTGCTCCGGCGAGAGCGAAAGTTCCAGGCCGAGCGCGCCGAGGACGTCGGATGCGCCCGAGGACGAGCTGGCCGCACGGTTGCCGTGCTTGACGACGGGGATGCCGGTCGCGCCGATGATGACGGCCGCCGTGGTCGAGATGTTCACGGTGCCGACGCGGTCGCCGCCGGTGCCGACGATGTCCAGGACGTCCGGAGACACCGGCAGAGGCACTGCTGCTTCGAGGATGGCGTCGCGGAAGCCGACGATCTCATCGATCGTCTCGCCCTTCGCGCGCAGCGCGACGAGGAAGCCCGCCAGAGCCGCGTCGCCGACGTTCCCCTGCATGACCTGGCGCATGGCCCACGTGGACTCCCACACGCTCAGATCGCGCCGCTCGAGGAGGGTCGTGAGCACATCGGACCAGGTCAGGGATTCAGCCATGTGTGCGATCCTATCGGCGCGCAGAATTTCCTCGAGACCCGCCGAACGTCGCGGGCATCCGCTTTTCCCTTGAATTCACCGCAGATTCGCAGACGTTTCTTAGGCTCCCCTAAGTGCCGGACCAGGGAATCGGGGGCCCGCGATGCAAGAATCGCCCGCCGGGATCGGCCATAATGGAGGGGTGACGACCTCAGCGACGTATGCCCCGGCTGCCCGAACGATCAAGCGGCCCAACCCGGTAGCTGTCGGCACCATCGTGTGGCTCGGCAGCGAGGTGATGTTCTTCGCAGGACTCTTCGCGATCTACTTCACTCTCCGCAGCACCTCACCGGAGCTCTGGGCCGAGAGCACGGAACTGCTCAACGTTCCGTTCGCCGCGATCAACACCGCGATCCTCGTGCTCTCCTCCGTGACGTGCCAGATGGGCGTCTTCGCGGCCGAGGATCTGCAGCCCTACCGGTTCGCCAAGGGCCAGCTGAACCCCGCCGGCCGTCGCCGCCTGTTCGGCTGGGGCATGGTCGAGTGGTTCTGGCTCACCTTCGCGCTGGGCGCGATCTTCGTGTCCGGTCAGGTCTGGGAGTACGCGCAGCTGGTGGCTGAGGGTCTCCCGATCCAGGAGAACTCCTACGCCTCGGCGTTCTACCTGACCACGGGCTTCCACGCCCTCCACGTCACCGGCGGTCTCATCGCGTTCCTGCTCGTCATGGGCCGCGCGTTCGCCGTCAAGAACTTCACGCACAAGGAGGCGACGTCCTCGATCGTGGTGTCCTACTACTGGCACTTCGTCGACGTCGTCTGGATCGTGCTGTTCTTCGTCATCTACTTCCTGAAATAAGAGCGGAGCTGATCCCCGAGATGGCACGAGAGAAGAAGCGCCGTTCGAACGGTCGCCGCAGCCCCTTCGCGGCAGCGGCACTGATCGGAGCAGGACTCCTCATCACCGGCGGCGTGTACGCCGGAGCATCCGCGGCCTTCGCCGCGACCGAGACCCCGACCGTCGCCGCGGCGTCGCTCACCGTCGAGGACGGCGAGAAGCTGTTCCAGGCGAACTGCGCGACCTGCCACGGTCTCGACCTGCAGGGCACCGACAACGGGCCGAGCCTCATCGGCGTCGGCGAGCTCGCCACCGAGTTCCAGCTGTCGACCGGCCGCATGCCGCTGCAGATGCAGGGGCCGCAGGCGCCGCAGAAGCCGGTGCAGTTCACCGAGGACCAGATCCAGGCGCTGTCCGCCTACGTGCAGTCCGTGGCCCCAGGCCCGACGTACCCCGCCGACTGGATCACCAACGGCGAGGCCAACCCGGAGAACGCCGATGACGAGCCCAGCGTCTCGCACGGCGCCGAGCTGTTCCGCGTGAACTGCGCGATGTGCCACAACGTCGCGGCGGCCGGCGGTGCCCTCACCGAGGGCAAGTACGCCCCGGCCCTGACCGAGACCAGCGCGCTGCACATCTACGCCGCCATGGTCACCGGCCCGCAGAACATGCCCGTCTTCGGTGACATGAACCTGTCCGACGAGGACAAGCGCGACATCATCGCCGCGCTCGTGTTCCAGCAGGAGGCAGTGGCCCCCGGCGGCTTCACCCTCGGATCCCTCGGGCCGGTCTCGGAGGGTCTGTTCGTGTGGATCTTCGGCATCGGCGCGCTCGTCGCCGTGACCGTGTGGATCACGGCGAAGTCCAACTGACGCATTTTCATCGAAGAGGAACGTACGAGGAGCACCATGGCACACGACGACGACTCGCAGGCTCTTGACAGGGCCTACCAGCCCTCTCCGGGGCTGGGTGTCGCAGTCAGCGATCCCGTGCAGAATCCGGGGCTGCCGCCGCACCGCGAGCGGATGACCGACAAGGATCCGCGCGCCGAGAAGCGCGCGGCCCGAACGGTCTACACGCTTTTCTACCTGTCGCTGGCCGGCTCGATCTGGGCGGTCGCGGCCTACATGCTGTTCCCGATCGAGGACCAGTCGCTGGTCTCGATCCGCTACAACAACCTGTTCATCGGTCTCGGCATCGGCCTCGCCCTGCTCGCTCTCGGCCTCGGCGCCATCCACTGGTCCAAGGCGCTGATGAGCGACAAGGAGCACACCGAGCTCCGCCACCCCACCCGGGGGAAGGACTCCACTCGCGAAGCAGCCGTCAAGGCGTTCGCCGACGCGAACGAGGAGTCCGGTTTCGGCCGGCGCACCATGATCCGCAACTCGCTGTTCGCTGCGGTCGTCGCGTCGATCATCCCGGGCGTCACGCTCTTCCGCGGTCTCGCGCCGCACAGCACCCCCGACGACCCCACCAAGGGCGACCCGGTGGCGCTGCTCAAGCACACCATGTGGGAGGAGGGGCAGCGCCTGGTGCGCGACCCCGACGGCACCCCGATCCGTGCGGCGGACGTCACCCTCGGATCGGCGTTCCACGTCATCCCCGAGGACCTCGCCTCGCTGTCGCACCACGACGGCTACCTCGAGGAGAAGGCCAAGGCCATCGTGCTGATGATGCGCCTGCGCCCCGAGCAGCTGATCGAGTCCGAGGAGCGCAAGGACTGGTCGTACGACGGCATCGTCGCGTACTCGAAGGTCTGCACGCACGTCGGCTGCCCCGTGGCCCTCTACGAGCAGCAGACGCACCACCTCCTGTGCCCCTGCCACCAGTCGCAGTTCGACGTCACCGACCACGCCAAGGTCATCTTCGGCCCGGCCGCGCGTCCGCTGCCGCAGCTGCCCATCACCGTCGACGATGAGGGTTACCTCGTCGCACGCAGCGACTTCACTGAGCCCGTCGGCCCGAGCTTCTGGGAGCGTCATTGAGCACCGCAACGCTGTCCAAAGAGGACAACAAGGACACCAAGGCGCCTCTCGGCGGCCGCTTCGTCGGCGCCGCGTCGAACTACATCGATGAGCGCACCAGCCTCTCCGGCTTCGTCAAGGAGCTCGGCCGGAAGATCTTCCCCGACCACTGGTCGTTCATGCTCGGCGAGATCGCGCTGTGGAGCTTCGTCGTCGTGTTCCTCTCCGGAACCTTCCTGACGTTCTTCTTCCAGGCCTCGATGGTCGAGACGCACTACACGGGCGCCTACGCCCCGATGCGCGGCATCGAGATGTCGGCGGCGCTGGAGTCCACGCTCCACATCTCCTTCGACCTGCGCGGCGGCCTGCTGGTCCGCCAGATCCACCACTGGGCCGCCCTGGTCTTCGTGGCCGGCATCGGCGTCCACATGCTGCGCATCTTCTTCACCGGCGCTTTCCGCAAGCCGCGTGAGCTGAACTGGGTCATCGGCTTCGTGCTGTTCATCCTCGCGATGGCCGAGGGCTTCACCGGCTACTCGCTTCCGGACGACCTGCTCTCGGGCAACGGCCTGCGCATCATCGACGGCATGATCAAGGGCATCCCGCTGATCGGAACCTGGACCTCGTTCCTGATCTTCGGCGGCGAGTTCCCCGGCACCGACATCGTCGGACGCCTCTACACGCTGCACATCCTGCTGCTGCCGCTGCTGGTCATCGCGTTCATCGTGCTGCACCTCATGCTCATGGTCATCAACAAGCACACCCAGTTCGCCGGCCCCGGCCGTTCGAACGACAACGTCGTCGGCTACCCGATGATGCCGGTGTACATGTCGAAGATGGGCGGCTACCTGTTCATCGTCTTCGGCACGATCGTGCTGATCGCGACGTTCTTCCAGATCAACCCGATCTGGAACTACGGCCCCTACGACCCCTCCCCCGTCTCCGCCGGAACCCAGCCGGACTGGTACATCGGCTTCGCGGACGGCGCGCTGCGTCTGGCACCGTCGAACTGGGACATCGTGTTCCTCGACCGCACCTGGTCGTTCGGGATCCTCGTCCCGGTCGCCGTGCTCGGTCTGTTCATCGTGGCCGTCGCGATCTACCCCTTCATCGAGGCGTGGGTCACCGGCGACAAGCGCGAGCACCACATCGCCCAGCGACCGCGCAACGCGGCCACGCGCACGGCGATCGGCGTCGCCGGCGTCATCTTCTACGCGGTCCTGTGGGCGGCGGCGTCCTCGGACCTCATCGCGACGCACTTCATGCTCACGATGGAGGGCGTGATCCACACGCTGCAGGCGCTGCTGTTCCTCGGCCCGATCATCGGCTACTTCGTCACCAAGCGCATCTGCATCGCGCTGCAGAAGAAGGACCGCGAGATCGTCCTGCACGGTTACGAGTCCGGTCGCATCGTCCGCCTCCCCGGCGGCGAGTTCATCGAGGTGCACCAGCCGGTCGACAAGTACGACCGCTGGAAGCTCATCGACGTCGACGGCTACGAGCCCCTCGTGGTCCGCCCGAACGCGAAGGGCCGCATCCCGTGGACGCAGAACCTGCGAGCCGCGATGTCGCGCTGGTTCTACGAGGACCGTCTCACCCCGCTCACTCAGGCCGAGGTGGATGCCGCGGATGCTCACCAGCACCACGTCACGGCGCAGACGGCCGAGACCGAGGCCGCCGAGATCCAGGGTGCTCACGAGCGCGCCGGTGTCCCGGACGCCCCGCTGGTCGCCACGGAGGACCACGTCGGCGAGACCGCCAACACCCCGAGCACGGTGATCGCCACCGACCCGGTGAAGAAGGCGAAGAAGTCCAAGAAAGAGTCGGAGGACGGCGAGTAGGCACCGCCCCTCCCCTGGCCCCGTCGCGTTCGTCGCGACGGGGCCTTCTTCGTTATGCTTCACGCGTGACCTCCGCCGTTCGCCTCATCCGCAGCCAGGACCTCGCCGACGCTCCCTATGCCTACGCGGCCACCGCGCCGTCCTCTGCGCGCCTGATCTTCCTCGCGGGCGCCTGTCCGCTCGACGACCACGGCGCCACCGTCCATCCGGGTGACTACGCCGCACAGGCCGCCCGATGCGTCGACACCTTGCGCGCCGCCCTGCGGGCCTCCGACGCGGATCTCACCGACGTCATCAGCACCCGCGTCCTCGTGGCTTCCGCGCACAGCGAGCACCTGGTCGAGGCGTGGGACGTCGTGCACGCGGCATTCGGCGAGCACGACGTGCCGAGCACCCTTCTCGGAGTCACGGTGCTGGGCTACCCCGATCAACTCGTGGAGATCGAGGCGGTGGCCGCCGTCGTCGACCCGGCATGACGGCAATCCTCCGATTCCTGTCCGCAATACGAGGGCGGCGCGGGCGCACGATCCGTAGGCTTTCAGCATGATCGATCGCGCAGACCACTTCGCCGCCAAACTCGCCTACGAGACCGATGCCAGCGACCTGTACGCCCGCCAGAAGGCCGGAGAGGACGTCGTGGTCGTCGATGTCCGCTCGGACGAGGCCTGGGCGCAGGGGCGGGTCGCCGGCGCCGTGCACATGCACTACAGCGAGATCGCGGCACGCGCTCCGCAGGAGATCCCGTCCGGCGCAGAGGTCGTCGTGTACTGCTGGAGTCCCGGCTGCAATGCCGGAGCGAAGGGCGCTCTGGAGTTCGCGAAGCTCGGCTACGCCGTCCGAGAGATGATCGGCGGTTTCGAGTACTGGGTGCGCGAGGGATACCCGGTCGAGAACGCGGACGGCGTGCATCGCCGCCCGATCGATCCCCTCACGGGCGTACCCCGAATCCGCACACGCGCCTGAATTCTGTTTGCCCACGCGAAGAGGCCCCCGGAGATCGGTCGATCTCCGGGGGCCTCTTCTGAGCTGGAGTCAGCGGGCGAAGTTGCCCCGGTAGTACTCGTACACCCAGCCGACGATCGCGACCACGAAGATCGCGAGACCGATCGGCAGCAGGAACTGCCCGACGGCGAGGCCGATCACGAAGATCGCCGCCGATCCCGCGAGGACGATCGGCCACCAGGACCACGGGCTGAACTCGCCGAGCTCCGGGTCGCCGTCGTCGATGTCGCTGGTCAGGATGTCCTCCGGCAGCTCACCGCCCTGGTTGCGGTGCGTGCGGTGCAGGTACCAGGCGATCATCGCGGCCATGAACGCGGTGAACAGCAGGGCCACCGTGCCGACCCATTCGATCGCCAGGACGAGCTCGCGGTCCTGGTGCTCGAGGATGTTCCAGCCGGTGTAGACGACGGCCACGACGGCGAAGAAGGCGGTCAGCACCCACCACAGGATGACGTTGTCGCGCATGTTACTTGGCCTTTCCAGCCGTCGCCGGCTCAGGGGCCGCGACCGGGTGCTCTGCTGCTTCCGGGTGGTTCAGGTCGAACGCGGGGCGCTCGCTGCGGATGCGCGGGATCGACGTGAAGTTGTGACGCGGCGGCGGGCAGCTGGTCGCCCACTCGAGCGAGGCTCCATAGCCCCACGGGTCGTTGACCGTGACCTTGGGAGCCTTGCGCGCGGTGATCCAGACGTTCAGGAAGAACGGCAGCATCGACGCGCCGAGGATGATCGCCCCGATGGTCGAGACCTGGTTCTGCCAAGTCCAGCCGTCGGCCGCCGAGTAGTCCGCGTAGCGACGCACCATGCCGTCGACGCCGAGCCAGTGCTGGATGAGGAACGTCATGTGGAAGCCGATGAACAGCATCCAGAAGTGCACGTAGCCCAGTCGCTCGTTCAGCATCCGGCCCGTCCACTTCGGCCACCAGAAGTAGAAGCCGGCGAACATCGCGAAGACGACGGTACCGAACACCACGTAGTGGAAGTGGGCGACGACGAAGTACGAGTCGCTCAGGTGGAAGTCCAGCGGCGGCGACGCCAGGATGACGCCGGTCAGACCGCCGAAGACGAACGAGACGAGGAAGCCGAGGGCGAAGACCATCGGGGTCTCGAACGTGACGGATCCCCGCCACATCGTTCCGATCCAGTTGAAGATCTTCACGCCGGTCGGAACCGCGATGAGCATCGTCATGAGGGCGAAGAACGGCAGCAGCACCGATCCGGTGACGTACATGTGGTGCGCCCACACGGCCACGGACAGGGCGGCGATCGCGATCGTCGCGTAGACGAGGGTCTTGTATCCGAAGATCGGCTTGCGGCTGAAGACCGGGAAGATCTCGGAGACGATGCCGAAGAACGGCAGCGCGATGATGTACACCTCAGGGTGACCGAAGAACCAGAACAGGTGCTGCCAGAGGAGCACGCCGCCGTTGGCAGGGTCGTAGATGTGCGCACCGAGGATGCGGTCGGCCGCGGCTGCGAAGATCGCGGCGGCCAGCACGGGGAAGGCCATCAGGATCAGCAGGCTCGTGATGAGCGTGTTCCAGCTGAAGATGGGCATGCGCCACATCGTCATGCCCGGGGCGCGCATCGTGATGACCGTGGTGATGAAGTTCACGGCGCCGAGGATCGTCCCGAAACCGGAGATGCCCAGGCCCACCATCCACAGGTTCCCGCCGGCGCCCGGCGAGAACGAGGCGTTCGCGAGCGGCTGGTAGGCGAACCATCCGAACGAGGCCGCACCCTGCGGGGTGAGGAAGCCGGCGACGGCGATCGTGGAGCCGAACAGGAACAGCCAGAAGGCGAACGCGTTCAGACGCGGGAACGCGACGTCGGGAGCGCCCAGCTGCAGCGGCAGGATGGCGTTCGCGAAGCCCGCGAACAGCGGCGTCGCGAACATCAGCAGCATGATCGTGCCGTGCATCGTGAACAGCTGGTTGTACTGCTCCTTGGTCGGGATGATCTGCATCCCGGGAGCGAAAAGCTCGGCACGGATGACGAGCGCCATCACGCCGCCGAGGAGGAAGAACAGCACGGAGGCGATCAGGTACATGTACCCGATGGTCTTGTGGTCGGTGGAGGTGATCCACTTGACGACGATGTTTCCCTTCTGCTCGACGCGCGAGGAGCTCATCAGAGCGGCCTGGCGGGCCGGCAGCGTCGTCGGGCGGGAGCCGGCGGTCTCGTCGATCCGGGGTTCAGCTGTGGTCGACATGACTTACTCCTCTTCTCCCTCGGAGGCCTCGTCGGAGGCTCCGGTACCCGGGAGGTTCGACAGGCGGTCGTAGGCGTCGGCGATGTCGCCGGTGTTGCCCTTCTCGCGCAGCTCCTCGACGTAGGCGTCGTACTCGGCCTGCTCGACGACCTTGACGTTGAACAGCATCATCGAGTGGTATTCGCCGCAGAGCTCGGCGCACTTGCCCTCGTACTCGCCGACACGCGTCGGGGTGAAGGACCAGGTGTTGTCCTTCCCGATGTACATGTCCTTCTTGTAGAGGAAGTCGATGATCCAGAACGAGTGGATGACATCACGCGACTGCAGGTGGATCGTGACGTCCTGGTCGACCGGCAGCACCAGCGTCGGCAGCTGCTCCTGGTCGATGTTGCCCTCTTCGTCGGGCTGAGCCTGGATGCCCATGGTCCACACGGCATCCGACAGGTCGTCGTCCTCGCCGGCGTACATGAAGTCCCAGGCCCACTGCTTGCCGATCGCGGTGATCTCGACGTCGGGGTCCTCCCACTGCGTCTCGATCGCGGCCTGATCGCGGGCCGTGAAGAAGAACATGCCCAGCACCAGCAGCAGCGGCACCACCGTGTAGAAGATCTCGATCGGCATGTTGTAGCGCATCTGCACCGGAAGGCCGGTCTGGCCCTTGCGGCGGCGGTACGCGATCGCGGCCCAGGCCATCAGGCCCCAGGTGACGACGCCGACGACCAACAGGACGATCCAGGAGTTCACCCACAGACCGGAGACCCGCTCGGTCTGGTTGGTCGCGGCGGTACCGTCCTCGACGAAGCCAGGAAGGAAGCCGTTCAGCTCGGTGGGAGAACATCCCGCCAGGGCCACGGCTGCCGCGATTCCCAGGGGAATGGCGGCCCAACGAAGGCGGCGTTTCGAGGGCACGATGCACCTTTCAGATCGCGGACAGGGCACACCCCAGTCTAGGGCAACCTCACACCTGATTCACGCCAACCACGCAGGTTGGCGGGGTCCGCGGATCAGTGGAAGCTGTCGCCGCAGGCGCAGCTGCCCGCTGCATTCGGGTTGTCGATCGTGAAGCCCTGCTCCGAGATCGTGTCCTTGAAATCGATGGACGCGCCGTCGAGATACGGGATGCTCATGTTGTCGACGATGACCTCGACGCCGTCGAAGTCGACCGTCTCGTCGCCGTCCAGGTAGCGCTCGTCGAAGTACAGCTGGTAGATCAGGCCGGAACAGCCGCCGGGCTGCACGGCCACGCGCAGACGGAGATCGTCGCGCCCCTCCTGCTCGAGCAGGTTCTTCACCTTCTGCGCGGCGGCGTCGGTCAGCTTCACACCGTGGGCGGTGGCGGTCTCGGTGGTCAGTGTGGTGTCGCTCATCTCACTCCTCAGGACGGGCCGCGCGCAGCACGGCGTTGCTCAGATTCTACCGCCGGGTGCGACGGCCGGGCGTGTCAGCGCGTGATCCGGTTCATCCGCGTCAGCATCAGCGCCTCCGTGCGCACGGCGTTGCGGAAGGTCTCCAGATGCAGTGACTCGTTCGGGCTGTGCGCGCGGGCGTGGGGGTCCTCGACGCCGGTCACGAGGATCTGCGCCTCGGGGAACTCCCGCACCAGGTCCGCGATGAACGGGATAGAGCCGCCCACGCCGAGGTCCACGGGGGCGACGCCGTAGCCGTCCCGCATGGCCTCCCTGGTCAGGGCGACGGCCCATCCGCTCGTGTCGACGAGGAACCCGTCTCCGAGATCCACGTCCGAGAACGTCAGCTCCGCCCCGAACGGCGCGTGAGCGCGCAGATGGCTCTCCAGGGCCGCGTAGGCGTCGGCTCCGCTCTGGCCAGGCGCCACACGCGCGCTGATCACGACGGTGACCTCGGGCGACAGCGTGTTGGAGGCGGCGGCGACGCTCGTCGCGTCGACGCCGATCACCGTCACCGCCGGCTTGTTCCAGATCCGGCTGAGGATGCTGTCACGACCGATCGGCGCGACGCCGTCCGGCAGCCCGGCCTCGTCGCGCAGGGTCTCCTCGGAGTACTCGGGTGTCGCGGCATCCCGCTGCTGCAGGCCTTCGACGGCGACGGATCCGTCCTCGTCCCAGAGGGTGCTCAGGAGCTTGATGGTCGCGAGCATGGCGTCGGGGACGGCACCGCCGAACATGCCGGAGTGCGAGGCGTGCTCGAGGGTCCGCACGGTCAGGGTGAAACGGGCGTTGCCCCGCAACGACACCGTGAGCCCCGGAGTGCTCGAGTCCCAGTTGCCCGAGTCCGCGACGACGATGGCGTCCGCGCGCAGCGCGTCGGCGTTGTCACTCAGGAACTGTGCGAAGGAGCGCGAGCCGTACTCCTCCTCCCCCTCGATGAACAGGGCGACGCCGAGATCGAGGTCCTCGCCGACGGCATCCGCGACCGCCCGCAGCGACGCGATGTGCGCCACGATCCCGGCCTTGTCGTCAGCGGCACCGCGGCCGTACAGGCGTCCGTCGCGGACCGTCGGCTCGAACGGCGGGGTCTCCCACAGCGCGTCGTCCCCGGGGGGCTGCACGTCGTGGTGCGCGTACAGGAGGATCGTCGGGCGTCCGTGTCGCGCAGCGCGGGTCGCGAGGATCGCCGGCTGCCCCATCTCGTCCGTGCCGGGGATGGCGGCGCGGAGCACGCGCACCTCGTCGAAGACTCCGGTGTCGGTGACCAGCGCCGCGATCGCCTCGGCGCTGCGCTCGAGCTGAGTCTGGTCGAACGAGGGCCAGGCGATGCCCGGGATGCGCACGAGGTCGCCGAGATCGCCGAGCGCGCGCGGCAGGCCGGTCGCGACGGATTCGAGCACCGCCTCTTCGCGGGCGAGGTCGTCGGGAGTCTGCGAATCGGAAGAGGTCATGCGGGTAATCTTAAGGGTGAACCCCTTCACGTGACCGAGGAGCCCCGTGGCCAATCCGACCCCCGAGACGAACGACGACGCCGCAGAGACGCCCGCCGTCGGAAAGGGGCGCGCGACGCCGACGCGCGCCGAGCAGGAAGCGGCGCGCCGTCGCCCCCTGGTGGCGAACACCAAAGAGGCGAGGGCGGCGGCGAAGGCGCAGTTGCAGGAGCAGCGCGAGCGCGCCCGCGTCGGCATGGCCAACGGCGAGGACAAGTACCTCCCGATCCGGGACAAGGGTCCGCAGCGCCGCTGGGTGCGCGACTACGTGGATGCCGGCTGGCATCTGTCCGAGTGGATCATGGCGCTCATGCTCGTCGTCATCCTCGTCTCGCTGGTGCCGAACGCGGTCGTGTCGTTCTACGCGTTCGTCGGTCTCTGGGCGTACCTGCTCATCTCGGTGCTCGACATGGTGCTGCTCTCCGCCAGGGTCAAGCGCAAGGCGGCCGCGAAGTTCGGCAAGGACAAGCTCGAGAAGGGCCTCGGCCTGTACGCCGCGATGCGCGCTCTGCAGATGCGGTTCATGCGCCTGCCGAAGCCCCAGGTCAAGCGCGGCCAGTACCCCGCCTGACCCTCGGGTCCCCTTCCGCGCCTCCGGCATCCCCGGGCCTGTTCCCGGGCATCCCCCGGTCCCGGCATCACCCGGGTCCTGTTTCCCCGGCATCCCAGGGTTCGGCTTCCCCGGCTTCTGCGCCACTTTTCGACTTATGCGCCAGAAAACAGCTGTCGCATTCGCCGATAAGTGTGGCAGAACGCGTCGGTGGGGCAGAACGCGTCGGTGGGGCAGAACGCGTCGGTGGGACAGAACAGGGCGAGCGGGTGTGGTAGAGCCCGGCGAATGGGACGGACGCGGGCGCGGGGCGGAAGGGTGAGCGCTCAGCGCGCGGAGCGCAGGCCGCGGTTGATCTGGCGTCCCCAGAACGGGCCGCGATAGAGGAACGCCGTGTAGCCCTGCACGAGGGTGGCTCCGGCATCCAGGCGCTCCTGCACGTCGGCCGCGGTCTCCACTCCCCCGACCGAGATCACGCAGAAGTCGGCGGGGACGGCCTCGCGGACGACCGCCAGCACCTCCATCGAGCGCGCACGCAGCGGCGCGCCGGAGAGGCCACCCGCTCCGGCGGCCTCGACCTTGGCGGCATCCGTCTTCAGGCCGTCGCGGCCGATGGTCGTGTTGTGGGCGATGATGCCGGCGAGCCCTTCCGCGACGGCGAGCCGCGCGATCGCCGCGATCTCGTCATCCGGGAGGTCCGGGGCGATCTTCACCAGCAGCGGTGTCCTTCCCGCGGCCTCCTTCACGGCGCGCAACAGCGGCGCGAGCGTCTCGACGGCCTGGAGCCCCCGCAGACCGGGAGTGTTCGGCGAGGACACGTTGACCGCGAGGTAGTCCGCCAGCGAAGCGAGCTTCGTCGCACTGGCGACGTAGTCGGCCGTCGCGTTCTCGACGTCGACGACGCGGCTCTTGCCGATGTTCACGCCGATGACGGTGTCCGGCCGGCGTCGCCGCAGCTTCGTCAGGCGCTGAGCCGCGGCATCCGCTCCGGCGTTGTTGAAGCCCATCCGGTTGATGACCGCACGGTCGGGGATCAGCCGGAACAGCCGCGGCTTGGGGTTGCCGTCCTGCGGGATCGCGGTGATCGTCCCGACCTCGACGTGCCCGAACCCGAGAGCCGCCAGGCCCCGGACCCCGACGGCGTTCTTGTCGAAGCCCGCGGCGATGCCGAAGGGCGACGGGAACTCCAGCCCGAGCGCGTGCACCCGCTGATCGGCGGCGGGAGCGGTCAGCGCGCGGGTCGCCCAGGAGAACGACGGAACGCCGAGCACGCGGATCACCGCCATGCCGGCGTGGTGTGCGAACTCGGGGTCCAGGCGCGACAGGACGACGCGGAAGAGCAGCGGATACATCCCTGCCAGATTACCGGTCGCCGGAAGCCTTCCCTGCCCGCTCGTGGTCGGCGCGCAGGTCGCTGATCGCGCTCTCGAAGTCCTCAAGCGAGTCGAAGCCCTGGTACACGCTGGCGAAGCGCAGGTAGGCGACCTCGTCGAGTTCGCGCAGCGGCCCGAGGATGGCCAGTCCGATCTCGTTGGCGTCGAGCTGCGAGACCCCGGTGGCGCGGACGTTCTCCTCCACGCGCTGGGCGAGTACGGCGAGGTCCGAATCGGTCACCGGCCGCCCCTGACAGGCCTTGCGGACGCCCGAGATGACCTTGTCCCGGCTGAACGGCTCCATCACGCCGCTGCGCTTGATGACGTTCAGGCTCGCGGTCTCGGTCGTCGAGAACCGTCCTCCGCACTCCGGGCACTGCCGGCGGCGACGGATCGACAGACCGTCGTCACTGGTGCGCGAGTCGATGACGCGGGAATCCGGATGCCGGCAGAACGGACAGTGCATTTTCCTCAGCGTACTCGGTCAGTCGGCGACGGGCCCGGTGGCGAACCGCGCTTCGATCGCCTCGCCGTGCGCGGGAAGGACCTCGGTGTCAGCCAGCGCCACCACGCCCTGCCGCACCTCTGCGAGGGCGTCGTGGTCGTAGCGGATCACCTGCTGCGGGCGCAGGAAGGTGTAGGCACCGAGGCCGGGCGCATAGCGCGCCTGACCGCCCGTCGGGAGGATGTGGTTGCTCCCGGCCATGTAATCACCCAGGCTCACAGGCGTCTGGTCACCGACGAAGACGGCGCCTGCACTGGTGAACGAGGACGCCGCGGCATCCGCGTCCTCGAGGTGCAGTTCCAGGTGCTCCGGTGCGTATGCGTTGCTGAACGCGACGGCCATCGCCCGATCGTCGACGAGCACGATCGCGGACTGCTCGCCGGCCAGCGAGGTCGCGACGCGCTCGGAGTGCCGTGTCGCCGCGGCGAGGCCCTCGAGCGCATCCGCCACCTTGTCGGCGAGGTCCGGGGAATCCGTCACGAGGACGACGGACGCCTGCTCGTCGTGCTCGGCCTGGCTGACGAGGTCGGCCGCGACGAGCCGCGGATCGGCGGACGCGTCGGCGACGATCAGGATCTCGGTGGCACCGGCCTCTGCATCCGTGCCGACGACTCCCGCGACCGCGCGCTTGGCGGACGCGACATAGTTGTTGCCGGGACCCGAGACGACGTCCACGGGATCCAGACCGATGCCCTCGACGCCATGCGCGAAGGCTCCGATCGCGCCGGCGCCGCCCATCGCGTAGACCTCGTCGATGCCGAGCAGTCCGGCGGCGGCGAGGATCGTGGGGTGGACACGGCCGCCCTGGTCGGCCTGAGGGGGCGAGGCGAGGGCGATGTGCGCGACGCCAGCCACCTGCGCCGGCACCGCGTTCATGATGACGCTCGACGGGTAGACCGCCTTGCCGCCGGGGATGTAGACGCCGACGCGCTGCACCGGCTGCCAGCGCTGCAGGATGCGGGCACCGGGTCCGATGTCGGTGGTGCGCTCGGCCGGGACCTGCGCCGCCGACCCGATGCGCACCCGCCGGATCGCCTCCTCGAGAGCCGCGCGGATCGCGGGATCGAGAGAGGCGAGCGCCTCGGCGATGTGCTCGGACGGCACCCGGAGGTCGTGACCTGTGACGCGGTCGAAGCGCTCCGCCTGCTCGCGGAGCGCCTCCTCGCCTCGCTGGCGTACCTCCTCCACGATGCGCGCGGCGGTGTCGAGCGCCTCAGCGCGTGCCTGCGTGGCCCGCGGCACGGCCGCGAGCATCTCGGATGGCGAGAGCTCGCGCCCCCGCAGATCGATGGTCCTCACCGATTCAGCCCTTCGTGATGTCGTCGATGTCGTGCAGATAGCCGATGCGGCCATCGTCATGTCGCACGACGTAGGCGCCACCGCGGTCCTCGATCACGAGAGCCCACGCGTCCGGGCCGATGCGGAACAGCGGCTCACCGCGCTCATCGACGACGTCGCGCTCGCTCGGCGCGAGCGCCCAGAACGGCTGTGCGGTCGGGGCGAACCGCGGGTTGGTGGCATCCACATCGACCACGGTCTCCCCCGGCACGATCTCCTCGACGACGTCGACCTCGACGGCCTCGGGCTCGTCCTGATCCGACACGATCGCCGCAGGATCCAGCCCGAGCTCGAGGATCGGCTCGAGGTCGTCGTCCTCGGCGAGATCGGCATCCTCGGCATCCTCGTGGCGTCGGGACCGACGCGCGTAGCTCGGAACGTACTCGTCCTCGGCCAGCGCAGAGCCGGTGTCGCCTCCGGAGGCGTGTGCGGACAGCGGGACCTGGCCGGCGAGATCCAGGCGCGCGATCTCGTCGGTGCTGTGCTGGCCGGACAGCTCGACATCGAGGGGTGCCGCCTCGGCAGATGCCGGCGAGGCGACCGGGTCGACCGCCTTCGGCTCGCGCGGCCGTGCGATCACGGGGCGGACCGGGTTCGCGTTGCGGTGGGCGAGCGTCTCCAGTCGTCCGTGGAAGTCCTCGCGCACACCGGGGATCAGCGGCGCGAACACGGTCAGCGCGACAAGAGCCAGCGACGCGACGAGTGCCACCCAGGGCACCCACGCCGCGGGAGCGATGCCCGTGGCGATCCAGCCGCCGATGAGCGACCAGAGCACCTGCGCCCACCAGATCGCCGACACCGTGAAGGTCACCGATGCGAACTGGTCGATGCCGAGCGATCCGACGCGACGGATGCCCTCGGGAGAGAATCGGCGCAGCACGATCAGGAAGACGGCCGCAGTGGGGAGTCCGATCGGCAGGATCCAGGAGATCCCCTGGGCCCACACGGACCCGGAGCCGCCGACCACGGGGAAGAACGAGACGACGAAGGCGATCAGCCACGCGCCCGCGATGAGGAGCTCGCGCAATGTGAACCCGAGGATGCCGTACTCCGGAGTCACCTGGTCCTCGTACAGGACGGATCCGTCCTCGCCGATGGCGTGTTCGTCGGCGATGTCGGGGGTCGTGGACTCGGGGACGTCCTCGAACGGGTGCTGCGTGCTCATCCTGTTCCTTTCGTCACGGGGCGTGACCGTGCTCGGCCGCGCCCCTAACGCGTCCCGATATTACCTGCGGCGGCGCGGACTCCCCCTATCGAGGGCGTAACCGTCATGACTTTCTCATGAAGCCCGTCACCCGAGGCAGGCGGGACCGAGCAGCGACTTCAGATCCCCGAACAGGTCCGCGGAGACGGTGACCGGCATCGGCACCTCGAACACCTTGGCCGTGCGACCGCGGTGGACCCGGAGCACGACCTCGGTGTCGCCGGTGTGGCGTCGCAGCACGTCGGCGAGATCGTTCATGACCCGCTCGGTGGCACGCTGCTCCGCGACGACGAGCGACAGAGGTCCTGCCGCGTCGAACGATCCGACGTCGGGGGCGAACGCCGACTGCGCGTGCAGGTTGAGTCCGTCGTCGCGACGCGACACGCGGCCCCGGACCGCGAGGATCGCGTCCTGCTGCAGCACGTGCTGGAATTCGGTGTAGGTCTTGCCCATGAACATGACCGTGACCTCGCCGTTGAAGTCCTCGACCGTGATCATGCCGTACGGATTGCCGCTGGCCTTGGCCACGCGGTGCTGGACGCTCGTGACCAGTCCCGCGACGGTCACCTGATCGCCGTCCTGGAGGTCCTCGGACGCCAGCAGGTTGTGGATCGAGATCGAGGCGTGCTTGGCCAGGGGCACCTCGAGACCCGCGAGCGGATGGTCGGACACGTACAGGCCGAGCATTTCGCGCTCGAACGCCAGCTTGTCCTTCTTGGTCCACTCCGGCCGCTCGGGCACCTTGGCCGGTGCAGCCTCCTCCATCTCGTCGTACAGGCTGTCGAAGTCGAACCCGATCGCGCCCTGGGCCTCGTTGCGCTTTCGGTCGACCGCGGCCTCCACCGCATCCTCATGGATCTCGATGAGAGCGCGACGGGTGTCGCCCATCGAGTCGAACGCGCCGGCCTTGATCAGCGACTCGACCGTGCGCTTGTTGGCCACGTGCAGCGGCACCCGGTTCAGGAAGTCGTGGAAGGAGCCGAAGGGCTCGTTCTTGCGCGCTTCGACGATCCCGTCGACCACGTTTCCGCCGACGTTGCGGACGGCGCCGAGGCCGAAGCGGATGTCCTCGCCGACGGCGGCGAAGAAGTTGATGGACTCGCTCACGTCCGGCGGGAGCACGCGGATGCCCATGCGGCGGCACTCGTTGAGATACAGCGCCATCTTGTCCTTGGAGTCGCCGACGCTGGTCAGCAGCGCCGCCATGTACTCGGCGGGATAGTGCGCCTTGAGATAGGCGGTCCAGTAGGACACCAGGCCGTAGGCGGCCGAGTGCGCTTTGTTGAACGCGTAGTCGGAGAACGGCAGCAGGATGTCCCAAAGCGCCTTGATCGCGCCCTCGCCGAAGCCGCGTTCCTTCATGCCGCCGGAGAAGCCCTCGTACTGCTTGTCCAGTTCGGACTTCTTCTTCTTGCCCATCGCGCGGCGGAGGATGTCGGCCTGACCGAGCGAGAACCCGGCGACCTTCTGCGCGATGGCCATGACCTGCTCCTGATAGATGATCAGACCGTAGGTCGTGTCGAGGATGTCCTTCAGGGGTTCCTCGAGCTCGGGATGGATCGGGGTGATCGGCTGCTGCCCGTTCTTGCGGAGGGCGTAGTTGGTGTGCGAGTTCGCGCCCATGGGGCCCGGGCGGTACAGGGCGATGACGGCCGAGATGTCCTCGAAGTTGTCGGGCTTCATGAGCCGCAGCAGCGATCGCATCGGCCCGCCGTCGAGCTGGAAGACGCCGAGGGTGTCGCCGCGGGCCAGCAGCTCGTATGCGGCGCGGTCCTCCAGCTGCAGGTGCTCGAGGTCGAGCTCCTCTCCCCTGTTCATCCGGATGTTGTCGAGGGCATCCGAGATGATCGTGAGGTTGCGCAGCCCCAGGAAGTCCATCTTGATGAGGCCGAGGGTCTCGCACGACGGATAGTCGAACTGCGTGACGATCTGCCCGTCCTGCTCGCGACGCATGATCGGGATGATGTCCAGCAGCGGCTCGGAGGACATGATCACGCCGGCGGCGTGGACGCCCCACTGGCGCTTCAGCCCTTCCAGCCCGAGTGCGCGGTCGAAGACCGTCTTCGCCTCGGGATCGGTCTCGATCAGCGCGCGGAACTCGCTGGCCTCCTTGTACCGCGGGTGCGCCGAGTCGAACATGCCGTCCAGGGGCATGTCCTTGCCCATGACGGGCGGCGGCATCGCCTTGGTGAGCCGCTCCCCCATGCTGAACGGGAAGCCGAGCACGCGTCCGGCATCCTTCAGCGCCTGCTTCGACTTGATGGTGCCGTAGGTGACGATCTGCGCGACGCGCTCCGAGCCATACTTCTCGGTCACATAGTCGATCACCTCGGAGCGGCGACGGTCGTCGAAGTCGACGTCGAAGTCGGGCATCGAGACGCGGTCGGGGTTGAGGAAGCGCTCGAAGATCAGGCCGTGCTCGAGCGGATCGAGATCGGTGATCTTCATGGCGTACGCGACCATCGAGCCGGCGCCGGAACCTCGACCGGGACCGACACGGATCCCGTTGTCCTTGGCCCAGTTGATGAAGTCGGCGACGACGAGGAAGTAGCCGGGGAAGCCCATCTGCAGGATGATTCCGGTCTCGTATTCGGCCTGCTTGCGGACCTTGTCGGGGATGCCGTTCGGATAGCGGTAGTGGAGCCCCTTCTCGACCTCCTTGATCAGCCAGCTGTCCTCGGTCTCCCCGTCCGGCACGGGGAAGCGCGGCATGTAGTTCGCGGAGGTGTTGAACTCCACTTCGCAGCGCTCGGCGATCAGCAGCGTGTTGTCGCACGCCTCGGGGTGATCGCGGAACATCTGGCGCATCTCGGCCGCGGTCTTGACGTAGTAGCCGTCGCCGTCGAACTTGAACCGGTTCGGGTCGTCCAGCGTCGAGCCCGACTGCACGCACAGCAGGGCCGCGTGCGCGTCCGCCTCGTGCTGATGCGTGTAGTGCGAGTCGTTGGTGGCGACGAGCGGGATGCCGAGGTCCTTCGCCAGGCGCAGGAGGTCCGTCATCACCCGGCGCTCGATCGACAGCCCGTGATCCATGATCTCGGCGAAGTAGTTCTCCTTGCCGAAGATGTCCTGGAACTCGGCCGCGGCCGCACGCGCCGCGTCGTACTGCCCCAGGCGCAGCCGGGTCTGGATCTCGCCCGACGGGCAGCCCGTCGTCGCGATCAGGCCCTTGCCGTAGGTCTGCAGGAGCTCGCGGTCCATGCGGGGCTTGAAGTAGTACCCCTCCATGCTCGACAGCGAGCTGAGCCGGAACAGGTTGTGCATGCCCTCGGTGCTCTGGCTCCACATGGTCATGTGGGTGTAGGCGCCGGAACCCGACACGTCGTCGCTCTTCTGATCCGGCGATCCCCACTGGACCCGCGACTTGTCGCTGCGATGGGTGCCGGGCGTGACGTAGGCCTCGAGACCGATGATGGGCTTCACGCCCGCGTTGCGGGCCGCGTTGTAGAACTCGAAGGCCGCGAAGGTGTTGCCGTGGTCGGTCACCGCGATCGCCGGCATGCCGTAGTCGGCCGCGGCCTGGGTCATCGCGCCGATCTTCGCCGCACCGTCCAGCATCGAGTACTCGCTGTGGACATGAAGGTGCACGAAGGAGTCGGATGCCATGCTTCGAGTCTACGAGGCGGCCCCGACATCGAGGTCGAGGCGCATGAGCACACGAGGGTGGCCGTCCAGCACCGAGGAGGTGTCGGCCGCCTTGTGGAAGCCCGCCCGCTCGAACAGGCTGCGCGTGCCGACGTACATCATCGTCTGGTTGACCCGCGCACCCCGGTTGTCGACCGGATAGCCCTCGACCGCCGGCGCGCCGCGCTCGCGGGCATACGCCACCGCCCCCTCGATCAGGGTGTGCATGATCCCCTGCCCGCGGTGGCCGGGACGGACGCGAAGACACCAGAGCGACCACACATCCGCGTCGTCGACGTGCGGGATGATCCGACTCCGGGCGAAGCTCGTGTCTCTCCGCGGCTGCAGAGCCGCCCAGCCCACGGGCTCCTCGTCGAGGTAGGCGATCACGCCCGGCGGCGGGTCCTGGGCGCACAGCTCGCGGACACGATCGGCTCGCGCATCGCCGCGCAGCGCGACGTTCTCGGCGCTGCCGATCCGGTAGCTCAGACAGAAGCACACGTTGGATCCCGGGTTCTTCGGTCCGACCAGCGTCGCGACGTCGTCGAACACCGTCGCCGGACGCACCTGGATGCTCATGGAGCCAGTGTGCCGGATGCCGGCGACATCCGGCACACGCACCTGTCGTCGTCAGTCGGCGTCGGCGCTCGCGGCGGCGACGTCGTCCAGCCAGGTCTCCCAGAAAGCCTTCCAGGTCTCGACGGCCCGAGGGTCGGCGAGGCGCTCGTGAGTCAGCACGATCCTCACCCGCCCCTTCACCGCGTCGAGCGCCAGACTCAGGACACCGACATCGCCCTCGTCGCCGCGCGCAGCGAACCGCGGAACCTTGACGCCGTCACGGGAGAGTCGCTCGGTCGTGAGTCCGGGCAGGATCGCATCCCTCGACGCATCGTTCTCCCACAGGTCCCGGATAGTGTCGAGGTCTCCGTCGACGGTCTTCGACCGGGACAGCGTGAACGTCCCGTCCGGCATCTGGCCCGGCAGCCGCAGCCCGACGATCCGCTCGAAGCCGACGGTGACGGACTGCGCCCACCATGCGTCGACCCCGTGCTGTTCGCGCAGCCAGGTGGCGATCTCGGTGTGCCCGGCGTCCCGGCCGGGACCCGCCAGGATGAGGTCCGTCCAGTCGTCCCAGCTCCGGCCCGTCTCCGCCGTCACCCTGGCGTCGTCCACGGTCGGGCTCGCGACCCATCGGCGGCGCTCCGACCCCCGAGGGGCGGTCAGCAGAGCCCGTCGCGCGGCGCCGTAACGTTCACCGGTCTTCGACATCCGGGCGCGGATGCGGCGCTTGAAGGATTCTTGCGTGGTCATGGTGTCTCCGTTCTCCACGATGCGGCATCGACGGCCCGCGCCCGCGATGCGCATCGGAAAACGATGCACCTTCCTGCGCCGAGCACTCGAGGTCCCCTCTGCCTCCTGCCCTGCGGGGCCACCGGCGGCGCGAGCGCCGGAACGGAGGTCGGGCGGAGCGCGCCGCCCGAGGTCAGAGTAGCATCCGCGTCAATCGCCGCGGAGCATCTCCAGAGCGTGGGCGAGATCCGCAGGGTACGGGGACGCGAACTCGACACGATCGCCGGTCGCCGGATGCTCGAAGGCGAGCCGGTGCGCATGCAGCCACTGCCGAGTGAGGCCGAGCCGGGCCGAGGTGGTCGGGTCGGCGCCGTACAGCGGATCCCCGACGCACGGATGCCGGTGCGCCGCCATGTGCACACGGATCTGGTGCGTCCGGCCGGTCTCCAGGTGGATCTCCAACAGCGAGGCTCCCGGGAACGCCTCCAGCGTCTCGTAGTGCGTCACCGAGTCCTTGCCCTCGGGTGTGACGGCGAACTTCCAGGAGTGGTTCGGGTGGCGTCCGATCGGGGCGTCGATGGTGCCGGCGAGAGGATCCGGATGCCCCTGGACGACGGCGTGGTAGATCTTGTCCACCGTGCGCTCCTTGAAGGCGCGCTTGAGCAGCGTGTAGGCGCGCTCCGTCTTGGCGACCACCATGAGGCCGCTCGTGCCCACGTCCAGGCGATGCACGATACCCGCGCGCTCCGCCGCACCGCTGGTCGCGATACGGAAACCCGCTCCGGCGAGAGCGCCGAGGACCGTCGGTCCCGCCCACCCGAGAGACGGATGCGCGGCGACGCCGGTCGGCTTGTCGACCACGACGATGTCGTCGTCGTCGTGGATGATCCCGAGCTCGGGCACCTCCACCGGCACGATGCGGGGCTCTTCCTTGGGAGCCCATTCGACGCTCAGCCACCCGCCGGCGCGGAGGCGATCGGACTTGCCCAGCGTCACCCCGTCGACGCTCACGCCGCCCGCCTCAGCGACCTCGGCCGCGAACGTGCGGGAGAAGCCGAGCATCTTGGCCAGCGCCGCGTCGACGCGCGCCCCGTCGAGCCCGTCAGGGATCGGAAGGTTCCTCGACTCCACGATCAGGAGGCCGTGCCGGACGACGCCGGCCGGTCCGCACCGGCGGGGCGATCGAGATCGGCCTCGTCCGCGGCGTCAACGACCTCGGCGTCCGCCGTGTCCGCCGCATCCGCTTCCGCGGCCTCGGCGCGCTGCTCGGCTGCCGCGGCCTCCTTCGCCGCCTGTTCGTGATCGCGTTCCCGCGTGCCGTCGAAGCGCAGGCCCAGGACGACCAGGAGCGCCACGGAGATCATTCCCGTGACGATGAAGATGTCGGCGACATTGAAGATCGCGGGCATCATCCAGGGCATCGAGATCATGTCGACGACCTGCCCGATGCCGAAGCCGGGCTCCCGGAAGAAGCGATCGGTGAGATTGCCGAGCACCCCGCCGAGAAGACAGCCCAGGACGACCGCCCACAGGCGCGACCGCAGGCCGAAGGCCTTCCAGATGATGATCCCTGCCACGACGCTCAGCGCGATCGTGAAGATCCAGGTGTAGTCGCTGCCGATCGAGAACGCGGCGCCGGGGTTGCGCACGAAGTAGAGCTGGAGGAAGTCCCCCAGGACCGGGACCGGCTCCGCGTAGGGCAGGTTCTCGACCGTGAGGTGCTTCACGTACTGATCGGCGGCCAGCACGATGATCGCGAGAACCGCGACGATCGCGCCGGCCGCCGACCGACGAAGGGGACGACGTCCTGACAAGGGGCGCCTCAGAGGCCGATTGCCGAGACCGGCGTCGAGTCGTTCGACGCCGACTTCTCATCGAGGTCGCGCAGCTGACCCTCGATGTAGCCGCGCAGCTGCGTGCGGTAGTCGCGCTCGAAGTTGCGCAGCTCCGTGATGCGGGCTTCGAGCGTGTTGCGCTCGCGCTCGAGACGGGCCGACTCCTCGCGCTGCTTGGCCGCGGCCTCGCTGCGGATCTTCTCGACCTCGGTCTCCGCCTCGGCGATGAGCTGGGCGCGCTTGGCCTCGCCCTCCGCGACGTGCTCGTCGTGCAGGCGCTGCGCCAGCTCGATGATGCCGGCGGTGGTCGTGGTGGCGGCGGGCTCGCCCGCAGCCGCGGGTGCCGGCGTCGCGACGACGGGCGCCGGGACCTCGGAGACGACAGCGGCGGCGGGCGCCTTCTCGCCGGACTCGTAGGCGGCGAGCTTGGCCTTCAGCTCCGCGTTCTCCTCGAGGGCCTTGCGCCACTCGACGACGATCTCGTCGAGGAAGTCGTCCACCTCGTCGGGGTCGAAGCCGTCCTTGAAGCGGACATGCTGAAACTGCTTGGTGACGACGTCATCCGGGGTCAGTGCCATGGGGTGGCTCCTCTTTCGATGAGTTCGGTTGCCAGTACTTCGACGATGGCGCGGTGTGTTTCCGGCGCGTACCCGGGGCGCGCACCTGGGAGCCAAGCATAGTCCCCGTGCCTGTGCGTCGCGACGGTGCGCGTTCCGCGTGGCGCTGATATGGGGATCAGGCGGCCGCGCCGCCGATGGCGCGGACGATCGCCATGAGGATGAGCACGACGAACATCGTCAGGGCGAATCCGAAGTCCAGCGAGAGCCCGCCGATGCGCAGCGGAGGGATGATCCGGCGGAAGAACCGGATCGGCGGATCCGTGACGGTGTAGACGGCTTCGGCCGCGATCAGCCCGAACCCGCGGGGACGCCATTCCCGGTTGAAGAGCGGGATGTAGTCGAGGATCAGCCGCGCGAACAGCACGAAGATGTACAGCAGCAGCACCAGATGAACGATGCCGGCGATGACGGAGACCAGCGAGCCCACGGGTTACGCGTGGTCGAAGGCTGCGGACTCGGCGTCCGCGTGCGCGATGCCCCCGTGACCGGAGACCGCGATGTTCTCCGGCGAGAGCAGGAACACCTTCGAGGTGACGCGCTCGATCCGACCGTACAGCCCCAGGGAGAGACCGCTCGCGAAGTCGATGAGGCGGCGTGCCTCGGCATCCGACATCTGCGACAGGTTGATGATCACGGGAACGCCCTCGCGGAAGCTCTCGGCGATCAGCTGCGCGTCGCGGTACTGCTTGGGGTGCACCGTGAGGATCTCGTTCACCGCGCCGGCGGCGGGCTGGCGCACCGCCACGGGACGACGCAGCGGAGTGACGGGCGCCGGGGCCTGCTCCTCGACCTCGCGGTCGCGTTCGCGGTGCGCACGAGCGGGCGCCTGGGGCGTCTCCTCCTGGTAGACCTCTTCCTCGTCGGCGAGGCCGAGATACACCATGGTCTTCTTCAGCGGGTTTCCCATCGTGTCCTCCGGTGTTCGAACGTCTGGGGCTGGTCTGATTCGAGGTTATCCCCGCACAGGGCGAGGACCGGTGATTGCGGAGCCGATCCGCAGGTGTGTCGCGCCAGCGACGATGGCCTCGGCGAAGTCGGCCGTCATGCCCGCCGAGATCCAGGACGCGTCGGGATGCTGCGCGCGCACGGCATCCGCGACGGAGCGCAGGCGGGCGAACGCGGAGGCGGGCGCCTCGTCCAGAGGAGCCACGGCCATCACTCCGCGCAGGCGCAGGGACGGCAGGTTCGCGATGCGGTCCGCGAGGGCGAGGGCCCCGTCGGGCTGCACGCCGCCGCGTCCGGGATCCTCTGTCAGGTTGATCTGCACGAGGACGTCGAGCACGTCGTCCCCCTCCGCCGCGCGGTCGAGCGCATCGGCGAGCCGATCCCGGTCCACCGAGTGCACCACGTCCGCCGAGCGGCGGATGGCGGACGCCTTGTTCGTCTGCGCCTGACCGATGTAGTGCCAGCGCATCGGCAGATCCGCGAGCTCCGCGCGCTTCGCCGTGAGCTCCTGCTGACGGTTCTCCCCCACGTCCGTCACGCCGAGGGCGGAGAGCTCCTGGACAAGGGAGGCCGGGTGGAACTTCGTCACGACGATGCGCGTGATGTCCGCGGCATCCCGACCCGCCAGGCGCGCGGCGTCGGCGATCTGCTCGTCGATCGCCGACAGCCGTGCCGCCAGGGTCATCGTGCGGTCGTCCCCGGGATCACTTGAGGAACTCGGGGATGTCGAGGTCGCTGTCGTCGGCGAACGCCGGCTCATAGCTGCTGGTCGCCGAGATCGGAGCGACGGGCTCCTTCTTCTCCTCGGCCACCGGCACCTCGATGCTCTTCTCCTCCGCGACCGCCTGCTCGGGCAGCGGCTCCGGACGGGAGAGGAACGTCGGGTCGAGGCGCAGCGACGGCTCGCCGCCGTCGAACCCGGCCGCGATCACCGTCACGCGCACCTCGTCGCCGAGCGTATCGTCGATGACGGTACCGAAGATGATGTTCGCCTCGGGGTGCGCGGCCTCCTTGACGAGGTCGGCCGCATCGTGGATCTCGAAGATGCCGAGGTTCGAACCGCCCTGGATCGACAGCAGCACCCCGTGCGCTCCTTCGATGGAGGCCTCGAGCAGCGGCGACTCCACCGCGAGCTCGGCGGCCTTGATGGCGCGATCCGCTCCGCGCGCCGAGCCGATGCCCATGAGCGCGGAACCCGCACCCTGCATGACCGACTTGACGTCGGCGAAGTCGAGGTTGATCAGGCCGGGGGTGGTGATGAGGTCCGTGATGCCCTGGACACCGGCGAGGAGCACCTGGTCGGCGGTCGCGAACGCCTCGATCATCGAGATGCCGCGGTCGCTGATCTCCAGGAGCCGGTCGTTCGGCACGACGATGAGCGTGTCGACCTCTTCCTTGAGCTTGGCGACGCCCGCCTCGGCCTGGCTCTGGCGGCGGCGGCCCTCGAAGGAGAACGGCTTGGTGACGACACCGATCGTGAGGGCGCCGATCGACTTCGCGATGCGCGCGACGACGGGAGCGCCACCGGTTCCGGTGCCACCGCCCTCGCCGGCGGTCACGAAGACCATGTCGGCGCCGGTGAGCGCCTGCTCGATCTCCTCGGCGTGGTCCTCCGCGGCGCGGCGGCCGACCTCCGGGTCGGCTCCGGCGCCCAGACCCCGGGTGAGCTCGCGCCCCACGTCGAGCTTGACGTCGGCGTCGCTCATGAGCAGCGCCTGCGCGTCGGTGTTGACGGCGATGAACTCGACACCGCGCAGGCCGAGTTCGATCATGCGATTGACGGCGTTGACGCCGCCACCGCCGACGCCGACGACCTTGATCACGGCGAGGTAGTTCTGGTTCTGGCTCATGGCCGGCCTCCGATATGTCGAGCCTGGAAATCTGTCCTGCGAGGATGTGAACCTTAAACCTCAACTAGAGGTGTAAAGTATTTCCCGGTATTGCGTTCTCTTGATCGAAGGTATGCGCCCGTTCGGCGTGCACGCGCAACGACACGCGCGTGTCTCGCAATCCCGCACCGCGCGGACGGGAACGGGGTGTCAGCCGGCGATGCCGACGTTCGGCGCGGTGACGTCGAAGGTCCGGGCGTCGGGGTTCGTCGCGACGAGCTTGGACAGCACGAACGCCTTGAGCGCGGACTCCTCCGCGCTCCCCCACACGACGGTCCGGTCCCCGAGCGTGAGCGTGACGTCGTCGGGGGACGAGGCCTGCACGCGCGTGAGCTGACCGCGCAGGTCCGCGGGGAGCGAGCGCACCACGAGCCCGGCGGACTCGAAGGCAGGCGTACCGGTACCGCCCTCGATGTCGAGGATCGGCTGCCCCTCGGGCTGCGCGTCCGTCGTCGCGAGTGCGACGCCGGCGGCATCGACCAGCGTGTAGCCGGCGTCGGAGGAGATCACTCCGACCGGGGTGCGCTCCACGATGCGAACAGTGAGCTCGTGCGGCGGCTTGGCCTCGAGCGCGTACGTCTCAATGAGCGGGAAGGCCACCAGCGCGGCCTTCACCTCGCTCGCGTCGACGAGCGCCAGCGGCGTGCCGACCTGATCGGCCAGCGCCTGTTCGATCGCCGCGGGATCGAGCGTCGACGCCCCCACCACCGTGACCTTCTCGACCGCGAACAGCGGGCTGTACGCGGCCAGCGCCGTCGCTCCGACCAGAAGCACGAGCGCGCCGAGACTCCCGATCCAGATCATCCGCCGCCGGCGCGAGCGCTGCGTGAAACGCCGGATCTCGCTCTTGAGCGCCTTCCGCCGTGCTCGCGCCGCCCGCCAGACGTCGCGCTGGGTGAGCGGCCGGCCGTCTTGGTCCCGGATGCCGTCGACGGCTTCCTCGGCGGAGGCGTCGTCATCCGCGGGCGCCATCGGGGTCACGACGGCCCCGGCCTCCTCGTCGCGCGGTACGCGTGGGCGGCGCACCGGCTGCTCGGCCGCTTCGGGCTTCTCCGGTGTGCTCGGGAGGGGCGCAGGCCGACGCATGCGTCAGTCCCCTGGGGTCCGCCGGAGAGCGTCGAGCACCTGCGGGATGATCTGGTAGACGTTCCCGCATCCCAGCGTGATGACGTAGTCCCCCTCGCGCGCGATGCTCGCGGTGTAGTCGGCGGCCTGCTGCCAGTCGGCGACGTAACGCACGTTGCCCTGATCGGCGAAGGCACCGCTGACGAGCTCGCCGGTCACGCCGGGGACCGGGTCCTCACGCGCGCCGTACACGTCGAGCATGACGGTGTGGTCGGCGCCCTGCTCGAGTACCTCGGCGAACTCGCGGAACATGTGCTGCGTGCGGGAGTACGTGTGCGGCTGCTGGATCGCGATGACGCGTCCGGAGCCGGCGACGCTGCGCGCGGTCTCGAGCGCGACCTTGACCTCGGCCGGGTGGTGGGCGTAGTCGTCGAACACCTGCACGCCGCGCTCGACCCCGTGCAGCTCGAAACGGCGCACGGTGCCGGCGAAGCCCTCCAGGGCACGCGCTGCGTCCGCCAGCGAGTGCCCGAGCGCCATCAGCACCGCGACGGCACCGGCGGCGTTGACGGCGTTGTGGGCGCCCGGAACGGCGAGCACGAGACGGACAGACTCCGCGCCGCGCGTCAGGGTGGCGCTGACGGGGCCCTGCGTGTCGATGTCCGTGATGCGCAGGTCGGCGTCCGCCGCGAGACCGAAGGTGATGACGTTCCGGTGCGACAGGCCGGCGGTGACCCGCAGCGCTCCGGGATCGTCGCTGGAGATCACGACGGCCTCGGTCGCGGCATCCGCGAACCGGATGAACGCGTCGTGGAACGCGTCGTCCGAGCCGTAGAAGTCGAGGTGGTCGGGGTCGACGTTGGTGATGAGCGCGACGGCCGTGTCGTACAGCAGGAACGTGCCGTCGGATTCGTCCGCCTCGATGACGAAGAGGTCGTCGGATCCCGTCGCGCTGGAGGCGCCGAGCTGCTCGATCACGCCGCCGTTGACGAAGCTCGGGTCGGCGCCGAGCTCGCGGAGGGCCGTGATGATCATGCCCGTGGAGGTCGTCTTGCCGTGGGCACCAGCGACCGACACGAGCCGGCGCGCGCCGATCAGCCAGTGCAGCGCCTGAGAGCGGTGGATGACATGCAGTCCGCGCTCCTTGGCCAGGAGGAACTCGGGGTTCTCCGGCCAGATCGCCCCGGTGTGGATCACGGTGTCCGCGTCGCCCAGGTGCGCGGCGTCGTGGCCGACGTGGACGGTGGCCCCGGCATCCGCCAGCGCACGCAGGTTGTCACTGTCGGCCCGGTCCGAACCGGACACGCGGATCCCGGCATCCAGGAACATCTTCGCGAGCCCGCTCATGCCCGAGCCGCCGATGCCGATGAAGTGCGCGGCGGTGATGGACTCCGGGATCGGGAGGGTGAGGTCAGGTCTGATCATGTCGTTCTCAGTTTAGTTCGCGGTGGCCAGCGCCCGGTCGACGAGGGCGATGACGTTCTCGGTGCCGGCACGGGTTCCGACGCGTTCGGCGGCGTCCGCCATCGCCCGGATGCGGTCGGCATCGCCGAGCAGCGGCACCACGACCTCGCGGACGGTGTCCCCGGAGAACGTGGCGTCGTCCAGGAGAACCGCGGCGCCGGCCGCGACGGCGGAGGCGGCGTTCAGCCGCTGCTCCCCGTTGCCGACCGAATAGGGCACGTACAGCGCCGGCAGGCCCAGAGCGCTGATCTCGCTCACCGTCGCCGCGCCCGAGCGGGAGACGACGAGATCGGCCAGCGCGAACGCCAGGTCCATCCGGTCGACGTAGCGGCGCAGGACGTACCCCGGTGCTCCCGGGTCTGCGAGGTCGCTGCGCTCCCCCGTCACGTGCAGCAGCTGCCATCCGGCGTCCAGCACGTCCTGCCAGGAGTCCGCCAGAGCGTCGTTCAGGCGCTGAGCTCCGAGCGAGCCCCCGAAGACGAGCAGCACCGGCCGGTCGGCGTCCAGCCCGAACGCCTGCGCGGCTTCGGTCCTGGCGGCCGCACGGTCGAGCTCGATGACCTCCCGGCGCAGAGGCATGCCGACGACATCGGCGTCTCGCATCGGCGTCCCGTCGAAGGCGACGCCGACCGCCGCGGCGCGTCCGGCACCCAGCCGGTTGGCGAGGCCGGGCTTGGCGTTGGCCTCGTGGATGACGTACGGCACTCCCTCACGACGCGCAGCGATGTACGCAGGAGCGGCGGCGTACCCGCCGAAGCCGATCACGACGTCGACGCCGTGCGCGCGGATGTGGTCCCGCGCCTGGCGGATCGCGCGACGGAACCGGGACGGGAACCTCAGCGCCTGCGCGTTCGGCCGGCGGGGAAACGGCACCTTGTCGACGATGAGCAGCTCGTAGCCGCGCTCGGGGACCAGCCGCGCCTCGAGCCCCTCGGCGGTCCCGAGGACGAGCAGGTCCGCTGCGGCGTCGCGCGCGCGCAGTCCATCCGCGACGGCGAGCAGGGGGTTCACATGTCCGGCGGTTCCTCCGCCGGCGAGCAGGTACGTGGTCACCTGGTGACCTTACCCCGTTCGCCTGCGGGGATCGTGCGCGCGAAGGCCAGCAGCACGCCGCACGCGAGGAGCACGGACAGCAGCGCCGTTCCACCCTGGGACATGAACGGCAGGGGCACGCCCATGACCGGGAAGACGCCGATCACGACGCCGATGTTGATGAGCGCCTGCCCGATGATCCACACCGTGATCCCGCCCGCGGCGACACGGACGAACGGGTCGTCCGTCTTGCGGATGATGTGGAAGGCGCCCACCGCGAAGACCGTGAACAGCGCCATGACGACGAGGCAGCCGATGAGCCCGAGCTCCTCGCCGACCACGGCGAAGATGTAGTCGTTCGCCGCGGCCGGCAGCCAGCCGTACTTCTCCTGCGAGTTGCCCAGGCCCAGGCCGAAGACACCCCCGGTCGCCATTCCCCAGAAGCCGTGGATGGCCTGATAGCAGATGCCGGTGTAGGCCGTGGTGTCCACGCTCGGATCGACGTTCGCGCACAGCGCCGTGATGCGCTTCATGCGGTTGTCGCTGGAGAGCGCGTAGAAGAGCACGCCTCCGGCTCCGATCAGCAGCGGCAGGATGAACAGGCGCAGCTTCACGCCGGAGAAGAACAGGCAGGCCAGCAGCACGAGCACGAGCACCATGGCGGTTCCGAGGTCGTCGCCGGCCATGACGGAGCCGATCACCAGCAACGACACCGGCACGACCGGGATGAAGACGTGGTGCCAGACCGCGAGTCGGGTCTGCTTGCGCAGCAGCACATAGGCGATCCACAGGGCGAGGGCGAGCTTGAGGAACTCCGAGGGCTGCAGGGTGAAGCCGGCGACCTTGATCCAGTTGCGGTTTCCTCCGGAATCGACACCGAGCGGAGTGAACACCAGCAGCTGCATGAGCGTCGCGAGGATCAGCGCCGGCCAGGCGAGCCTCTTGAGCCAGTCGAGGGGCATGCGGCTGACCAGGAACATCATCGGGATGCCGACGAGCGCGAACAGGCCCTGCTTGATGGCCGTGTCCATCGTGCCGCTCTCGACCGCGGCGGTGGCGGAGACCACCATGACGAGTCCGAACGCCGTCAGCAGCAGCGCCGCGGAGGCGATCAGCAGGAACTCGGTGGACGGCGGCGTGAACAGCCGCCCCAGCGAGACGCGCGCCGCGAGGCCTGCGGATCCGGGTTCAGTGCGCTTCGGGCGAGCCACCTGCGTCATCGGCGCTCCCCCGATCGATCCAGCTCTGCACCGCCTCGGCGAAGCGGTGGCCGCGATCCGCGTAGCTGGAGAACTGATCGAAGGATGCCGCGGCGGGGGCCAGCAGGACCGTGCCCTCCCCATCGACGATCCCGGTCGCGATCTCCACGACGCGGTTCATGACTTCTCCAGTGTCGCCAGTGACGACCTCGAACACGGGCACCGCCGGCGCGTGTCGTGCGAATGCCGCGACGACCTCCGCCCGCTCGACGCCGATCACCACGGCCGCGCGCGCGGTGGGCCCGACATCGGCCACGAGCTCGGCGATGTCGACGCCCTTCAGGTCGCCGCCGACGACCCATACGGCGCCGGGGTACGCGCGCAGGGAGGACGCCGCCGCATGCGGGTTCGTCGCCTTGGAGTCGTCCACCCATGTGATGCCGCGATGCGTCGCGATCACCTGGATGCGGTGGGAGTCCATGCGGAACGCCGCCAGCGCCCTGGCGATCGCCTCGGGCTCGACACCGAGCGAGCGCGCCAGCGCGCTCGCGGCGAGGATGTTCTGCACGACGTGCGGGGCGGACAGCCCGGCACGTTCCAACTCGGCGACCGTCGTGAGCTCCAGGGCGCTGCGCGCGCGATCGTCCAAGAAAGCGCGGTCAACGACGATGCCATCCACGATGCCGAGATCGCTCGGCCCAGGGACGCCGAGGTCGAATCCGATCGCCCTGGCGCCCTCGACGACGTCGGCCTCTTCGACCATGACGCGTGTCGCGGCATCCGCCTTGTTGTACACGCAGGCGACGCGGGTGTTGCGGTAGACGATCGCCTTGGCGTCGCGATAGGCCTGCGCGCTGCCGTGCCAGACGAGGTGGTCGTCGGCGAGGTTCAGGCAGACCGTGGAGTGCGGGTAGAGCTCGGCCGCCGGCGCGCTCTGTCCGAGATACCAGAGCTGGTGGCTGGAGAGCTCCACGACGAGCACGTCGAAGCCGCCGGGGTCTCGGACCGCGTCCAGGACGGGGACGCCGATGTTGCCGCACGGTGCGGCCCGGAGCCCGCCGTCGACGAGGAGCGCGGCGGTGAGCTGCGTCGTCGTCGTCTTGCCGTTCGTGCCGGTGATGAGCACCCAGTCCGCCGGCGTGCCGTCCTCGCGGAGGACCTTGTCGCGCACGCGCCAGGCGAGTTCGACATCGCCCCACAAGGCGACGCCCTCCTGCTGCGTCCAGCGGATCACGGGATGCGATGGCGGGAAGCCGGGAGACGCGATCACCACGTCGGGACCGAAAGCCGTGAGCGCCTCCGGCACCGCGTCGAGCGGTCCGATCTCCAGAGCTGCTCCGATGACCGGCACAAGCCGCTCGTACTCCTCGGTCGCGCTCTCCGAGAGCACGAGGACCTCGGCGCCGAGCTCCGTGAGCGTGTCCGCGACCGAGAACCCGGTCACCGACAGGCCGAGCACGGCGACGCGCAGACCGGCCCAGTCCGCGTGCCAGCTGGTCAGAGCGTCCAGGCGCGCGTCAGCCATCGAGCTGGCTCAACCACTCGACGTAGAACAGTCCCACCGCCGAGACCGCGAGGAGGCCTGCGATGATCCACAGGCGCACCACGATCGTGACCTCGGGCCAGCCGCGCATCTCCAGATGGTGGTGGAACGGGCTCATCAGGAACAGTCGCTTGCCGCGGGTGATCTTGAAGTACCCCCGCTGCAGGATGACCGAGCCGGACGACAGGACGAAGATGCCCGCGATGACGAGGAGCAGCAGCTCGGTGCGGCTGAGGATCGCCATGGCCGTGATGACGCCGCCGATGGCCATCGAACCGACATCGCCCATGAAGACCTTGGCCTTGGGCGCGTTCCACCAGAGGAATCCGATGAGGCCGGCGGCGAACGAGGCCCCGACGATGGCGAGGCTGAACGGATCGCGCACCTCGTAGCAGGCCGAGAGCACGGAGGGATCGATGTCCTCGCCGCACACCTGCTTGAACTGCCAGAACGTGATGAGGCTGTACGCGCCGACCACGAAGACGCCGGCGCCGGCTGCGAGGCCGTCCAGCCCGTCGGTGAGGTTGACGCTGTTCGACGTCGCGACGCCGATGACCGAGATCCAGAGCAGGTACAGCGCCCACCCCAGGATCACGCCTCCCGCGAAGAGGTTCAGCCACGGAATGTCGCGGAACAGTGAGACGAATCCGCTGGCCGGGGTGTTGCCGAAGTCGTTGGGGAAGTTCAGCGCGAAGATGCCGAACGGGATCATCACGATGAGCTGGCCGACGATCTTGCGCCAGCCGGAGAGCCCGAGGCTGCGCTGCGACCGCACCTTCATGTAGTCGTCGATGAATCCGACCGCGCCGAAGCCGACCATGAGCCACAGCACGAGCATGGCTGAGATCGTCGGCTCGCTCCCGCCGGCGTAGATGCCGGTGAAATAACCCACGATGGTACCGACGATGAAGATCACGCCGCCCATCGTCGGGGTGCCGCGCTTGGCCTCGTGACTCGGGTTCTCGATCGCGTCGGGGGTGCGGATCACCTGCCCCCAGCCCCACTTGCGGAACAGCCGCAGGAAGACGGGGGTCAGGAAGAGCGTGAAGGCGAGCGATATCGCCGCCGCCATAAGCAGGGACCTCACGAGAACAATTCTCCCAGACGATCACCGAGGTGCCGGAGCCCCACGGAATTGGACGACTTGACGAGCACCCGGTCCCCCGGTCGCAGCTCGCTCTCCAGGTACTCGAACGCGGCGTCCTGATCCGGCAGGTGCACCGCCTCGCCGTCCCAGGAGCCCTCCCCGATGGCGGAGATGTACAGCCGGCGCGCCTCGGGGCCGACCACGACGATGCGCTGGATGTTCAGCCGGACGGCGAGCAGACCGACGCGGTCGTGCTCCTCCCCCGCGCTCTCGCCCAGTTCGCTCATCGCACCCAGGACGGCGACCGTGCGCTCGGCGGGGCCGGTGATCTGGGCAAGGGTGCGCAGGGCTGCGGCCATCGAGTCCGGGCTGGCGTTGTACGCGTCGTTGATGATGCGGACGTCGTCGTTGCCCATCGGCTGCATGCGCCATCGCTCGGCGATCTCGAGGGTCTCCAGCCGCGCGACGGCGGTGGCGGTGGGGACGCCGAGCGCGCGTGCCGCCGAGACGGCGGCGAGGGCGTTGGACACGTGGTGCGCTCCGAGGACCTTGAGCTCCAGCGGCCGCGGCTCCTCGCCGTCCGCATGCACGAGGCACCGGGTTCCGGATGCCGAGACGTCGACCTCGCTCGCGCGCACGTCGGCCGCCGCCGTCTGCCCGAAGCCGATCACGGTGATGTCCCGCTCGTCGGCGACGGCGCGCATGGCCGCGACCCGGGGGTCGTCCATGTTCAGGACGGTCGTCCCGCCCCGGCGGGTCGCCGCGACGAGCTCGGACTTGGCCTTGGCGGTCTCCTCGATGCCGCCGAAGCCTCCGGCGTGGGCCATGCCGACCATGAGCACGATGGAGAGATCGGGTTCGACGAGGCCGGCGAGGTGGGCGATGCGCCCCGGCGCGCTGGCGCCGAACTCGCTCACCAGGAACCGGGTGTCCTCGTTCACCCGCAGCATGGTGACAGGGGCGCCGACCTCGTTGTTGTACGAGTTGATCGGCGCGACGGTCTGCCCTTCGCCCTCGAGGATGCGTGCGAGCATGTTCTTGGTGGTCGTCTTCCCGTTGGAACCGGTGATGCCGACGATGCGGAGATGCCCGATGGCGCGGACGCGCGCCACCACCTCGCGCGCGAGGTCCGCGAGCGCGGCCACCGCATCGGCGACGACGATCTGACTGATCGGCTCGTCGACGGCGCTCTCGACGATCGCGAGGACGGCGCCGCGCTGCAGCGCCTGCCCGACGAACGCGTGGCCGTCGGTCGTGGCACCGGGCTTGGCGACGAACACGCTCCCCGGGCCCATCTGGCGGGAGTCGGTGTCGACGACGCCGTCGACGATGCTCTCCGGCGTGTGTTCGCCGAACGTGCGCAGCTCCCCGTTCAGGACAGCGGCGATCTCGGCGAGGGACAGGGCGATCATGACTTCTCCACGCGCGGCGGGTGGGCCGGCTTACTTGAACTTGGGCAGCAGCTCGTCCATGGGTTCTGTGGACGGCTTGACCCGATAGGTCTTGAGCACCTGCGTCATCGCCTTCTGGAAGGCTGTGGCGGTGGCGGCAGACGTCCTCAGCTTAGTCGGCTCGTCCATCGTCACCACGACGACGTACTCAGGATCCTCCGCCGGAGCGTACCCGACGATGCTCACGTCGAAGATGCCGGACTTGTATCCGCCGTGTCCGTCCGGAGTCTGGGCCGTACCGGTCTTGGTGGCGATGCGGTAGCCCGGGATCTCGATCCGCTCGGACAGCCCGCCCTGCACGGCGACGTTCTCGAGCATGCGCTGGACCTGCGCCGCTGTGCTCTCGCTGATGACCTGCTCGTGCTCGGGCGCGTCCGCCTCGACGACCGTGCCGTCGGCCTTCGTGCAGGACTCGATGAGGGACAGGTCGATGCGCTCGCCGTCGTTCGCGAAGGTCTGGTAGGTGCTCGCCAGCTGGGCCGCCGTGATCGTGAAGTGCTGACCGAACGTCGTGGTGTACAGCGACTGGTTGTCCCACTCGCTGGCGGGATGCAGCACGCCGGAGAGCTCGTCGTAGAAGTCCACGGCCGTCTTCTGGCCGACGCCGAACTTCTCCAGGTAGTCGTGTCGCACCTCGGGAGAGACCATGGTCCCGTACTTCGAGAGCGCGACGTTCGACGAGTCGATCAGTGCCCCCGCGAGGGTGTACTCGTAGCGCGGATGCGAGAACGGATCGTTGATCTCGGCGCCGTTGTCGAAGTACTCGCGGCTGTCCGCCGTGACGCTGGTGGACCAGTCCGCGACGCCCTGATCGATGATGGTTGCCGCCGTGACCGCCTTGAACGTGGATCCCGGCTCGAACTGCTTGGAGAAGATCTGCGACTTCCAGTAGTCCTGCGGTGTGCCGTCGACGTTGTTCGGGTCCACCGAGGGCCACTCCGCCGCTGCGCGGATCTTGCCGGTCTTCACCTCGACGACGGTCACGGTCGCGCTCTGTGCGCCCTGCCGCTGGGCCTCCTCGGCGATCATCTGCTGCAGATACCAGTTCAGGTCGCTGTTGAGCGTGAGCTGCACGGTGCCGCCGTCCACGGCTTCCGTCGTCGTCTCGCTGCCGGGGATCACGACGCCGTCCTCGCCGCGACGGTAGGTCTGCTCGCCGTCCGTCGCCGCCAGGCACTCCGCGGCCATCCGCTCGACGCCGTACTGGCCCTCGCCCGCACCGTTGACGAATCCGACCATGGTCCCGGCGACGGCGCCGTTGGGATACACGCGGACGCTCCGGGACTTCATGGCGAGGTAGGACAGCCCCGCGTCCTTGAGCTCCTTCAGCTCCAGGTACTGCGCGGTGTTGAGACCGGTCTTGAGCGGCAGGTACTGCGATTCGGGGTTCTTCTCGAGATCAGCGGCGACATCCGCGCGCAGCTTCTCCCCGGTGGTGCCGATGATCGCGGCGATCCGGTCGGAGGCCTCGGCCCACAGGTACTTCGGCGGGTTCTTGTTGTCCTCGTCGTCGACGATCGCGATGAGCGACGGCGACAGCTGCACGTCGTAGACGAGCGTGCTCGCGGCGAGCACGGTGCCGTTCGCGTCGACGATGCTCCCGCGGTTGCCTTCGATCGTGGTCGTCAGGCCCAGTTTGCCGATGTCGAGCGAGTCGGCCACGTGGTCATCGGCGTTGACCACCTGGATGTCCACGAGCCGGACCACGAACGCCGCGAGGACGGAGAGGACGACGGCGAGGGCGACGACGGTGCGCCGACGGGGACCACGGGTTGCTCGCGTCGTCATCATCTCTCCTGTCTCAGTGTGTGCTCGGGGTCGGGAGCCCCTCGGTGATCGCCGGCGGCGTGTCGGATTGCTGCGGAGTGGTGGACTCGGTCGAGGTCGCGGATTCGGCCGATGCCGCCGCCTCGGTCGCCTTCTGGTCCACCAGCAGCGAGTTCGCGACCGCACCGGGACCGTTCGGGTCGACCGTCGAGGTCCAGTCGGCTCCGTCGGCCGCGCCGACCACCGCCCCGTCGCTGAGGCGTAGGTAGGACGCGCTGCCTGCGACGACCATGCCCAGCTCGCTCGCCTTGGTGGCGAGCGCCTGCGGAGAGGTCGTGCCGGCGAGCTGCTCCTCGAGCGCCTGGGTCTCGAGGGTCAGCGAGCGCTGCTCGGACTTCAGGTCGGCGAGGACGAACGAGTCGTGCGTCGTCGCGAGCGTCAGGCCCATCTGCACCGCGGCGATGACCGCCGCGCCGGCCAGGGCGACGAGCGCGTAGGCGAGCTTGGGCCGGCGTCGAGGAGCCGGCTGTTCGACGGGACGCAGGCGGTGTCCGCGCTCCTCACGGGCCGGAGCACTCGGTGCGGGCAGCAGACGTGCGGTGGCTTCGGCGCTCATGACCGCTCCCTCAGCTTCTCGGCGGCGCGCAGACGCACCGGGATCGCGCGCGGGTTGCGCGCGCGCTCTTCCTCACCCGCGAGTTCGGCGCCCTTGGTCAGCATCCGGAACCGCGGTGCGTGCTCGGGGAGCTCCACGGGGAGCCCTGCCGGAGCGGTGGAGGCGGATGCCGCGGCGAACGCCTGCTTGACGAGGCGGTCCTCCAGCGACTGGTACGACATCACCACGATGCGGCCGTCGATGCTCAGGGCGTCCATGGCCGACGGGATCGCGTCGGCCAGCACGCTCAGCTCGGAGTTGACCTCGATCCGCAGCGCCTGGAACACCCGCTTGGCGGGGTGACCGGCCCGCTGGGCCGCTGCGGGCGTCGCGGCGATCAGCAGGTCGACGAGCTGCCCGGAGCGCTCCAGCGGCGCGCTCTGCCGCGCCTGGACGATGAAGCGGGCGTACCGCGCGGCGAGCTTCTCCTCGCCGTAGCGCTCGAAGATGCGCCGCAGGTTGCCCTCGCTGTACGTGGCGAGCACCTCCGCCGCGGTCGTGCCCTTGGTCTGATCCATCCGCATGTCCAGCGGGGCGTCCTGGGAGTACGCGAACCCGCGATCCGCCTCGTCCAGCTGCAGGGACGAGACGCCCAGGTCGAAGAGGATGCCGTCCGCGCCCTGCGCATGCAGGCCGATCTCGTCGTACACCGAGTGCACGAACGACACGCGCCCGCCGAAGCGCGCGAGCCGCTCCGAAGCGATGCGCAGCGCATCGGTGTCGCGGTCGAGGCCGATGAGGCGGATGTTCTCGAAGCGCTCGAGGAACGCCTCGGCGTGACCGCCCATGCCGAGCGTGGCGTCGACGAGCACGGCGCCGTCGTGCGCCAGCACGGGGGCCAGCAGCTCGACGCAGCGCTCCAGGAGAACCGGGGTGTGGATGTCGCGGATGCTCATGATGTCTTCGGGAGACCTTCGACTCTGATCCCCCTCCGCTTCTCGACCCGGCACCGGGGAAGTGTGTCGGGGCGGGAGCGGCGGGGCATCACAGTCGAGGTCAGAACAATCCCGGAATCACCTCCTGCTCCAGTTCTGCGTACGATTCCTCGTTTCCTTCGAGGTAGGCGTTCCAGGCCGCGGCATCCCAGATCTCGGCGTGGGCGCCGACACCGGTGACGACGAGCTCCTTCTCGAGCCCCGCGTACTGACGCAGGTGCGCCGGGATGGTGATGCGGTTCTGGCTGTCGGGCATCTCGGCGCTCGCCCCGGAGAGGAACATGCGCAGGAAGTCGCGGGCCTGCTTGTTGCTGAGCGGCGCTTGCCGGATCCGCTCATGCATCTGCTCGAACTCGGCCGTGCTGAAGACGTACAGGCAGCGCTCCTGTCCGCGGGTGACGACGATGCCGCCGGCCAGATCCTCGCGGAACTTCGCCGGCAGGATGACCCGACCTTTGTCGTCGAGCTTCGGTGAGTGCGTCCCCAGCAGCATCGGCCTTCACCCCCTCTTCGTCCGGCCAACTCGAGGTGTGCCCCACTTTACTCCACTTTCCTCCACATTCCTACGACCAAACCCAAGGATCATGACAGACCGCGGCGATCCGCGCCAACGCGAACGCCAGGGATCCGCGGAAACACGGGGAGGAATCAGCGGTGGAGGGAAGTGGAGTGCCGGTGGAGGGCAGGTGGAGGCCCGGAGAGCTCACCGGCTCCGGAAACGCGAAGAACCCGGATGCTCAGAGCATCCGGGTTCTTCGAAGTGGAGAGAAGTGGGGTCAGCGGCCCTCTTGGCGGCGATCCCAGCGATCGTTCATACGGTCCATGAACCCGCCCGAGGCGGCGTCGCTCTTGCGCCGCGGCGCCTTGGGCGCCGAGCCGGGCGCACGACGCACCGGGGTCACCGCGAGCATGACGCCCCCGAGCATGGCCAGGAAGCCGATGACGCCGATGACGACGGCGAAGGCGCCGAGTTCTCCGGCGAGGGCGACGCCGACGACCAGCGCCCCGATGCCGACGAGCAGCAGGACCGCGCCGTAGACGAGGTTCCGGTAGCTCAGCACGCGGTCTCCGGACGGCGCGCTGACGACGTCTGCGTCGTTCTTGAGGAGATGGCGTTCCATCTCGTCGAGCAGACGCTGCTCCTGTTCGGACAGTGGCATTCCGTCCCCCTCGGGTTTCGTGTCCTTCATTCTACTCGTGCGCAGGGCCAGAGGCTAGAGATCGGCTGAGAGGTCTTCGCATCGTCGCCGTAGGCTGGAGCCGTGCCCTCGACCTCCTCCGTCACCGACGCCGTCTCGCGCGCCCTCGACCTCTTCCTCGATCGGATGCGCGCCGAAGCCGGCGACTACGGACCGGAAGGGCGCCGCTTCATCGAGGCCGCAGCACGGACGCTGAGCGGCGGCAAGCGACTGCGTGCCCGGTTCTGCCACGCCGGCTGGAGCGCGGTCGCGCGAGCCGCCGATCGGCGGGCCGCGGAACCCGAGGCGCTGTGGCAGCTGTGCGCCTCCCTCGAGGTGTTCCAGGCCGCGGCGCTCGTGCACGACGACCTCATCGACAATTCCGACACGCGCCGCGGGCGGCCGGCCGCGCACCGCGCGCTCGAGGCGGAGCATGTCGCCGCGCGGTGGAGCGGAGACGCCGAGGACTTCGGACGCGCCTCCGCGATCCTGCTCGGCGACCTCCTCGTCGCGTGGAGCGATGACCTGCTCGAGCAGGCGCTGGCGCAGCACCCGAACGCGGCGGCCGTGCGTGCCGAGTACGGACGGATGCGCCGGGATGTCACGACCGGGCAGTTCCTCGACATCGCCGAGGAGTCCGCGTGGAGCGTCAATCCGTTCGCCGAGCACGCCGAGCGCGCACTGCGCGTGGTGTCCTTCAAGTCCGCTCGCTACAGCGTCGCGCAGCCGCTGCTGCTCGGGGCGCTGCTCGCCGGCGCCGACCTGCCTCAGCAGGAGGCCCTGGAGCGGTTCGGCATGCCGCTCGGCATGGCGTTCCAGCTGCGGGACGACGTCCTGGGCGTCTTCGGCGACCCTGCTCTCACGGGAAAGCCCAGCGGCGACGACCTGCGGGAGGGCAAGCGCACCGTGCTCATCGCCTTCACGCGCGAGCGCCTGGCGTCGCCGGCTCGGACCCTGCTCGACGAGATGCTCGGCGATCCCGACCTCGACGACCATCAGATCGCGGCTCTGCAGTCCACCGTGCGCGACAGCGGCGCGCTGGATCGCGTCGAGACGCTGATCTCCGACTATGCGCAGACGGCAGACCGAGCACTCAGCGGTGCGAAGCTCGACAATGCGGCGGTCGGAGAGCTGCGCGACCTCGCACGAGCCGCGACGGCACGCGTCGCCTGATCAGGCGAGCGTGCGCGCGATGCGCCGCACCTCGCTCTTGTGCCCGTCCAGCAGCGCGGCGATCGGGGCGCGTCCCAGAGTGTCCTCCTCGGCGAGGAGCCAGTCGATGATCTCGTCGTCCGTGAATCCGGCGTCCTGCAGCACGATGATCGTCCCCCGCAGGGACGAGAGCGGATGCCCGTCCACGATGAAGACCGCAGGGACCGCGAGCACGCCCGTACGACGCGAGGCGATCAGATGATGCTCATCGATCAGGCGGCGCACACGGCTCTGGGTCTCCCCCAGGACCTCGACGAGATCGGGCAGGGTCAGCCAGTCGGTGGGGGTCGCTTCGGGGGCAGTCTCAGACACGTTGTTCACTATCTCACCTTGGGGCGGGAGATGCATGTCGCCTCATTCGTCACAACAGTCACATTCTCCACTTCTGTTGACTTACGTATACATCCGTGTCAGCGTGGATTCGGCGATTTAAGGGGGGAACCTTGATCCAGCAGACCATGCGACGCCGCACCCGCCACCTGCGGGTGGGAGTGCCGGCCGCGCTTCTGAGCACGCTCGCGGGCACGCTCACCGCCGCACCGGCCTCGGCGGCCGGGACCGTGACGGGAGCCCTCGACGGGGTCCATGTCCTCGGCTCCCGCACCCTTCCTGCCGCTGCTCCGACCCCCGCCACGCACACCGTGCGCTCGGGTGACACCGTGTGGGCGATCGCGAAGCGGTACGGCCTGCGCTCCGCGGACCTGCTGTCGTGGAACGGGCTCGGCGCGAACGCGCTGATCCGTCCGGGGCAGGTGCTGCGGCTGACCGCTCCCAGCGCACCCGCGGCGCCGGCGACTTCGGCCCCGGCCCCGCAGACGCAGACCCACACCGTCGTCGCCGGCGACACGATCACGCGCATCGCCGCGAAGTACGGCACCACGATCGACGCCGTCCTGGCCGCCAACGGCCTGTCCCGCTCCTCCATCATCTACCCCGGTCAGAAGATCCGCGTCGCGGGCTCGGCCGCATCGGCACCGGCATCCACCCCGGCCCCTGCTCCCGCGCCCGCGCCCAGCAGCTCGTCGACGAGCCACACGGTCGCGGCGGGCGACACCATCACCGGGATCGCGGCGAAGCACGGCACCACGATCAGCGCCGTCCTCGCCGCCAACGGCCTGTCCCGCTCGTCGATCATCTATCCGGGCCAGAAGCTCACGATCCCCGGCTCCGCCACCGTGGCGGCGACCTCGAACACTGGCCAGAAGACCGCGGAGCTGAACGCGCCTCAGGCCGAGAACGCCGCCATGATCATCCGGATCGGCCGCGACCTCGGCGTCTCGGATCGCGGCATCGCCATCGCCCTCGCCACCAGCATGGTGGAATCCTGGCTGCGCAACCTCGACTGGGGCGATCGCGATTCGCTCGGCCTGTTCCAGCAGCGGCCGAGCACCGGGTGGGGCACCGCCGAGCAGATCCGGCACCGCGACTACGCGATCCGCGCCTTCTACACCGGCACGACCAACGCCGACGGCACGATGACGCATGGACTGCTCGACATCGACGGCTGGGAGTCCATGCGCTTCACGGACGCGGCGCAGGCCGTGCAGAACTCCGCCTTCCCCGAGCGGTACGGGCAGTGGGAGCAGGCCGCGTACCGATGGCTGGCCCAGTACGGGTGACCCCGCAGAGCCGCGCGTATCGCCGCAGGGGTGCGCCGTTGCCCGAGCTTGCAGGCTGTTCTCCGTAGACTTTCTTCGTGACGACGAATCAGCAGGCCGACCCCCTCATCGGGCGGCTTGTCGACGGTCGCTATCGTGTCCGCGCCCGGATCGCCCGCGGCGGCATGGCCACGGTGTACGTCGCCACGGATCTGCGCCTGGAGCGCCGCATCGCCCTGAAGGTCATGCACGCGCACCTCAGCGACGACTCGAACTTCCAGAGCCGGTTCATCCAGGAGGCGCGCGCGGCCGCGCGCCTGGCCGATCCTCACGTGGTGAACGTGTTCGACCAGGGCCAGGACGGCGAGCTGGCCTACCTGGTGATGGAGTACCTGCCCGGCATCACGCTGCGTGAGCTGCTGCGCGAACAGCGCCGGCTCACCATCCCGCAGACCATCACGATCATGGACGCGGTGCTGTCCGGTCTGGCCGCCGCGCATCGCGCGGGCATCGTGCACCGCGACGTCAAGCCCGAGAACGTGCTGCTCGCCGAGGACGGCCGGATCAAGATCGGCGACTTCGGCCTCGCCAGGGCCACCACGGCGAACACCGCGACGGGAGCGCAGCTCCTCGGCACCATCGCGTATCTCGCGCCGGAGCTCGTGACGCGCGGCACCGCCGACGCCCGCAGCGACATCTACGCGCTGGGCATCATGCTCTACGAGATGCTCACCGGCGAGCAGCCGTACAAGGGCGAGCAGCCCATGCAGATCGCGTTCCAGCATGCGACCGAGTCGGTGCCGCGACCGAGCGTGCGCAATCCCGGCGTCCCCGAGCCGCTGGACGAGCTCGTGCTCTGGGCGACCGAGCGCTCCCCGCAGGAGCGTCCCGACGACGCGCAGGCGATGCTGAACCGGCTCCGCGAGATCGAACAGGATCTCGGCATCGCCCCTCAAGTCGCCGCGGCGACCTCTCCTCCCGCGCGCTCGCAGCTGGACTCCGGGGACGTGACCAAGGTACTTCCGGGAACCGCCGTGATCGCGGACCCGACGGGCCCGGTCGCCCAGCAGGTCGACAACGCGACGCTCCTGCGGCGGCGCGCGTCGCGCCGCCGCGCCCGCGGAGCCTTCCTGCTCGCGCTCGTCCTGCTGCTCGCTACGGTCGCCGGTGGAGTGGGCTGGTGGTTCGGATCCGGACCCGGGTCGCTGGTCGCCGTCCCCGATGTCGCGGGTCTGACGTTCGAGGCCGCCGAGGCCGAACTGGCCGAGCACGAGCTCGTCGCGGTCCGCGCCGAGGCGGATTCGATCGACGTCGACGCCGGTCAGACCATCCGCACCGATCCCGAACCGGGGCAGCGCCTGGACAAGGGCACCGAGGTCACTGTCGTGATCTCCACCGGGCCGGCCGCGCACACGCTGGACCCGCTCGCCGGTCAGAGCGCCGAGGACGTCCGCAGCATCCTCACCGGCGCGAAGCTCAACGTCACCGACGACGAGACGTACTTCTCCAGCGATGTGCCGGAGGGCTCCGTCCTCAACGTGCGCATCACTCCCCGGGCCGGCGGCGACGCGTACGCGTGCGGAGAGGGCTGCGAGGTCCTCGAGGACGACACAGCGACGATCCAGGTCTCGCTGGGCGAGGTCCCCGACGTCACGGGCATGACGGTGAACCAGGCGACCAAGACCCTCACCGACAAGGGCCTCGTGGTCACCGAGGAGCCGAGCCTGCGCTTCAGCGACGACATCGCGGACGGCGACGTCATCGGCATCGAGGACCGGGCCGAGGAGGGCCTGTGGCGTCCAGGCGACGAGGCCACCCTGATCGTCTCGAAGGGACCAGAGCTGTTCGAGGTGCCGGATGTGGTCGGGATGACCAGGGACGAGGCGAAGAAGGCCCTGGACGACGCCGGCTTCACCTACTCCTACAACAGCTTCTGGGACTTCCCCGCCAACGAGAGCACCCGCGTCGAAGCGCAGTCGCCCACGGAACCGCAGCGCAAGGGCGCCACGATCGAGCTCACGATCGGCGGAACGTTCTAGGACGTCCCTGCGCAGAACGGCGGGACGTCCTCAGTCGGTTCAGCGGGACTCGAGCTCCTCGGCCACGAGGAACGCCAGCTCGAGGGACTGCATGTGGTTCAGGCGAGGATCGCACAGCGACTCGTAGCGGGTCGCGAGATCCGCCTCGTCGATGTGCTCGGAGCCGCCGAGGCACTCCGTGACGTCGTCTCCGGTGAGTTCGACGTGGATGCCGCCGGGGAACGTGCCGACCGCGCGATGCGCCTCGAAGAAGCCGCGCACCTCGTCGACGACGTCGTCGAAGCGGCGCGTCTTGTAGCCGGTCGGCGTCGTGATGCCGTTGCCGTGCATCGGGTCCGTGACCCAGAGCGGTGCGGCTCCGGCATCCTTCACGGCCTCGAGAAGCGGCGGGAGCGCGTCGCGGATCTTTCCCGACCCCATGCGCGTGATGAAGGTGAGACGGCCCGGCTCGCGCTCGGGGTCGAGCTTGTCGATCAGCGCCAGCGCCGTCTCCGGGGTCGTGGTGGGACCGAGCTTCACGCCGATGGGGTTGCGGATGCGCGAGAAGTAATCGATGTGCGCGCCGTCGAGGTCGCGCGTGCGCTCCCCGATCCAGAGGAAGTGCGCCGACGTGTTGTAGGGCGTGTCCGTGCGGGAGTCGATGCGGGTCATCGGGCGCTCGTAGTCCATGAGCAGACCCTCGTGCCCGGTGAAGAACTCGACGCGCTTGAGCTCGTCGAAGTCGGCGCCGGCCGCCTCCATGAACTTGATCGCCCTGTCGATCTCGTTCGCCATGCGCTCGTAGCGCTGGTTGGCCGGGTTCTGGGCGAAGCCGCGGTTCCACGAGTGCACCTCGCGCAGGTCAGCGAAGCCGCCCTGCGTGAACGCGCGGATGAGGTTCAGCGTCGACGCGGCGGTGTGATAGCCCTGCAGCAGACGCGCGGGGTCCGCCTGACGCGAGACCTCGGTGAAGTCGTAGCCGTTGACGATGTCGCCGCGGTAGGCCGGCAGGGTCACGTCGCCCCTGGTCTCCGTGTCGCTGGAGCGCGGCTTGGCGAACTGCCCGGCCATTCGTCCCATCTTGACGACGGGCATGGACGCCCCGTAGGTGAGCACGACGGCCATCTGCAGCACGGTCTTGATCCGGTTGCGGATCTGCTCGGCGGTGGCACCCGCGAACGTCTCGGCGCAGTCACCGCCCTGGAGCAGGAACGCCTGACCGGAGGCCGCGCGGGCGAGCCGATCGCGCAGGTTGTCGACCTCGCCGGCGAACACCAGCGGAGGCAGTGCCGCGATCTGGCCGGAGACCTCGGCGACGCGCTCGGCGTCCGGCCACTGCGGCTGCTGCTTGATCGGGAGGGAGCGCCATGCGTCGAGAGCGGCGTCATGCGGGTTCGGCATCTCCCCAGCTTACTGGGCGGCGCTCCCCGCCAGAGCCGTCAGGACCGTCGTGTGACGCGGGCCGGGAGGCGGTCCTTGACGGTCGACGCGTAGACGTCGTCGTACTCCTGCTCCCCCAGTCGCTGCAGGGCGATCATGATCTCGTCCGTGACGGAGCGGAGGATGTACCGGTCGTTCTCCATGCCCGCGTAGCGGGAGAAGTCCAGCGGCTCTCCGATCACGATGCCGACCCTGACGATGTTCGGCAGGCGCTGCCCGATCGGCATCGCCGTGTCGGTGTCGACCATGACGACGGGGATCACCGGGACCCTGGCCTCCAGCGCCATGCGCGCGATGCCCGTGCGGCCGCGGTAGAGGCGTCCGTCGGGGCTGCGGGTCCCCTCGGGATAAATGCCCAGCAGGTCGCCGCGTCCGAGCACCTGCAGGCCGGTGTTCAGGGAGGCTTCCGAGGCCTTGCCACCGGATCGGTCGATGGGCAGCTGACCGGTGGCCTTCATGAAGAAGCGCGTCGCCCACCCCTTGATCCCACGGCCGGTGAAGTAGTCGCTCTTGGCGAGGAACGACATGGGACGATCGATCATGAGCGGCAGGAAGATCGAGTCCGCGAACGAGAGATGATTGCTGGCGAGAATCGCCGCTCCCGTCGTCGGCACGTTGCGCCGGCCCACGATCCAGGGGCGGAAGATCGCCTTGACGATGGGGCCGATCGCGACGTACTTCATCAGCCAGTAGAACATCGTTGTGCAGTCTAGCGCCCGGCCATGCCTTGCGACGCAGTACCAGTGATCGCGCGACTGAATCCCATGCCTTAGACTCGACGCAACACCGTGCCCGACCGGTACCGAAGGAGCTGCCGTGGTCCAGTTCGAAGTCCCCGCGATCGTCCCCGCCGACCCGCAGGCGAACGTCACCGACCTGCTGGTGGAGAGGGCGAAGGCGACACCGGATCTCGCCCTGTTCTCCGTCCCGCAGGGCGAAGGATGGCGCGACATCAGCGCCGCCGATTTCCAGACGGCCGTGATCGCCCTGGCCAAGGGCTTCGCCGCGGCCGGCATCCAGCCCGGCGACAAGGTCGGTTTCATCGCGCGTACCACGTACGAGTGGTCGCTGATCGACTTCGCCCTGTTCTACGCCGGCGCGGTCATGGTTCCGATCTACGAGACCAGCTCCCCCGCGCAGATCCAGTGGATCATGGAGGACTCCGGGGCGATCGCGATCATCGTGGAGTCCTCGGACCACTTCCAGCGCTTCGACGAGGTGCGCGGTGATCTCCCGCTCGTCCGTGAGGTCTGGCAGATGCACCTGGGCGCGATCGACGCGCTGACCGCGCAGGGCGAGGCGATCGAGGATGCCGAGATCGAACGCCGCCGTCAGATCGCCGTCGGCAGCGACATCGCGACGCTGATCTACACCTCGGGCTCCACCGGCCGTCCGAAGGGCTGCGTCCTGACGCACAGCAACTTCGTCGAGCTCTCGCGCAACTCCGCCAAGGCGCTGGACGCCGTGGTCACGACCCCCGGCGCGTCGACCGTGCTGTTCATCACGACCGCGCACGTGTTCGCGCGGTTCATCTCGATCCTGAACATCCACGCGGGCGTGCGCACAGGGCACCAGCCGGACACGAAGCAGCTCCTCCCCGCCCTCGGCTCCTTCAAGCCCACGTTCCTCCTGGCCGTCCCCCGCGTGTTCGAGAAGGTCTACAACTCGGCGGAGCAGAAGGCCGAGGCCGGCGGCAAGGGCAAGATCTTCCATGCCGCCGCGGCGGCCGCGATCGAGCACTCGCGCCTCGTCGAGGAGGGACGCCGGATCCCGCTCGGCCTGCGGATCAAGTTCGCACTGTTCGACAAGCTGGTGTTCTCGAAGCTGCGCGCCGCGATGGGCGGCAACGTCGTGTACGCGATCTCCGGCTCCGCACCCCTGGGCGCCCGCCTCGGACACTTCTTCCACAGCCTCGGCGTCGTCATCCTCGAGGGCTACGGCCTGACCGAGACCACCGCTCCGGCATCCGTCAACCTCGCCGACAAGGCGAAGATCGGCACGGTCGGGCCGGCGCTGCCCGGCGTGGGCATCCGCCTCGCCGAGGACGGCGAGATCGAGGTCAAGGGCATCAACGTCTTCAAGGAGTACTGGAACAACCCCGAGGCGACGGCCGCGGCGTTCGACGACGGATGGTTCCGCACCGGTGACCTGGGAAGCTTCGACAGCGAGGGCTTCCTCACGATCACCGGGCGCAAGAAGGAGATCATCGTCACGGCAGGCGGGAAGAACGTCGCCCCCGCCGCCCTCGAGGACCCGATCCGTGCGAACCCCGTCGTCGGCCAGGTGGTCGTGGTCGGCGACCAGAAGCCGTTCATCTCGGCCCTGGTCACGCTCGACCCCGAGATGCTGCCGACCTGGCTCGCGAACAACGGCCTGTCCGGCGACATGTCCCTCGCCGACGCCGCGAAGCATGAGGCCGTCCGCGCCGAGGTGCAGCGTGCGGTGGATGCCGCGAACGCGACCGTCTCGCGGGCCGAGTCGATCCGCAAGTTCACGATCCTGGGCTCGGAATGGACCGAGGCCTCCGGCCACCTCACGCCGAAGCTGTCGATCAAGCGGAACGTGATCCTGCAGGACTTCGCCGAGGAGATCTCCGCGATCTACGACGAGCCGGTGCAGACGACCAACGTCGCCCTCGGCGGCTGACGCCCCTCGCTCGTTGAGCGAGCGGAGCGAGTCGAAACGCGGTTTCCATCCGGAACGCCGTTTCGACTCCTCGCTCCGTCCGTTCAGCGAGCGTCTCCCACCTCGCTCGTTGAGCGAGCGGAGCGAGTCGAAACGCGGTTTCCATCCAGAACGCCGTTTCGACTCCTCGCTCCGCTCGTCGCTCAACGCTGATGCGCGACCGCTTCAACGCCGCTTCGCGGCATTGATCCGGTCCGCATCAGTATCAGAACCAGTTGCTCTCGCGCACCTCGCGCATGGCGATCTTGCGGGTCTCGGGGGCCAGCCTCGAGAGGTAGACCGTGCCGTCGAGGTGGTCGGTCTCGTGCTGCAGCGCCTGCGCGAGCAGGCCCTCCCCTTCGAGGACGACGGGATTCCCGTCGAGGTCGATGCCCTCGACGCGCGCCCACGGGTGGCGCAGGGCGTCGTGCCAGAGACCGGGGACGGACAGGCATCCCTCCCCCGTCGGGACGGGCTCGCCGCGGACCTCGACCAGGACCGGGTTGAGGACGTAGCCGATGTCGCCGTCGATGTTGTAGCTGAAGGCGCGCTGCGCGACACCGATCTGGTTCGCGGCGACACCCGCGCGGCCCGGGAGCTCCACGGTGTCGACCAGGTCCGTCACCAGAGCACGGACGCCCTCGTCGATGTCCTCGATCGGGGCGCAGACCGTGCGCAGCACGGGGTCGCCGAACAGGCGGATGTCGCGGACGGCCATCAGGCGGCGCTCGCGCGCAGGCCTTCGACGAGCAGAGCCGCCAGCTCCCTGGCAGCCTGCCTGGTCTCCGGCTGGAGCGAGGTGAAGACGATCGGTCCGCCGCCGGCGATCTGCGGGTCGTACGGCATCCGCACCACGTGGCGTGCACGGGTCGCGAAGTGCGCCTCGAGCTCGTTCAGCCGCACGAGCGGGGCTCCCGGCGTCGACTGGTTGAGCACCACGATCGCGTCGCGCGCCTGAGCCGCGTACCCGTTGGTCTCGAGCCAGGTCAGCGTCTCCGAGGCCAGGCGGGCCTCGTCCACGCTCAGCCCCGACACGATCACGAGCTGATCGGCCAGTTCGAGGGTCGCTCCCATGACCGAGTGCACGATGCCGGTGCCCGTGTCGGTGAGCACGAGGGAATAGTAGTGCGCCGCGACGTCCGCGACGTCGCGGTAGTCGGCATCGCCGAACGCGTCGGCGATGCGCGGGTCGGCGTCCGAGGCGAGCACGTCGAGGCGCGTCGTGTCCCGCGCGACGATCGCGGAGATGTCGTGGTAGCCGCGCACCTCGTCGTGGATGCGGACGAGGTCGCGCACGGATCGGGTGTGCGAGCGCACGATGCGTTCGGCCAGGGTGCCGCGGTCGGGGTTCGCGTCCACGGCGATGACCCGGTCGTCCCTGGCATCCGCGAGCGCCATGCCGAGCAGTGCGGTGACGGTCGTCTTGCCTACACCGCCCTTGCGGGACAGCACCGGGACGAAGCGCGCACCTCCGCTCAGGGGCGAGGCGATCTTCGCGGTCAGCGCCTTCCGCGCCTTGGCCTTCTTCCCGTCGCCGATGTTGATGCGGCGGCCAGAGACGGTGTACAGGAAGTGGCTCCAGGCCCCTTCCGGCTCGGGCTTGGTCACCTGATGCGGATCCAGCAGGCGGTCGGCGGTCAGCAGGTCCGCCGACTCGCGGGACGCCTGTCCCAGCTGGTCGCCGAGTCGCTTCGAGGTCAGCTCGACGTCGCTCCTCGCCGGCGCGGCCGCCGTCCGGGGTGCGAGCGAGGTGTCGGTCGACGCCTTCTCGGCATCCATCTCGGTGCTCACGGTCTCGTCCTCTTCCTCTGCGGGGTCGGATGCTCCGCCGGCCGCCGCCCGCTCCACCGTGGCGACCCAGGGAGAGCGGGAACGCTCGACGGCGCTTCGTGCCGGCTCTGTCCGCGCGGCCGCGGATGCGGACTCGCCGACGGCCGGAGCGGCCGCCGGTTGCGCGGAGGCCGACGGCTGAGCGGCCGCGGTCGGCTCCTCGGCATCCGGCTCCGCGTTCCCGGTCTCGGACGCGTCCTCGGTCGCGGTCTCAGTCTCGGACGCGATCGTCTCGGCCTTCGCGGCTTCGGCCTTCGCAGTCTCGGGCTTCGCAGTCTCGGGCTGCACGGTCACCGACTCTTCGGTCGCCGGCTCGGCGGTCGTCGATTCCGGCACGGAAGGTTCGGCGGACTCCGCGGGTCCGGCAGGTGCGCTGGTCTCGATCGGCTCGGGCTCGGCGGGTCGAGGGGCGACGGGCTCGGTCGTCCGTGCCTTCTTCGCCGTCGCGGGCTTCGCCGCGGTCGTCTTCGTCGTCTTGCCGGCCTTGGTTGCGGCGGAGGCCTTCTTCACCGGCGCCGCCGGCTTGGCACCTCCGGCGGGCGCGGACTTCTTCGCGACGGGGGTCGCCGGAACAGCATCCTGTTCGACGATGATGTCCTCGGCGGCGTCCGCCGACTCCTTCGCGGCGATCCGCTCGGCCAGCTCGTCCTGGTCTAGGACCACCTCGGCGGTGACCGCGTCCTCGGAGTCCGCGACGGGCTCGTAGGTCCGCTCCTCGGCGGGCACCTCGATCACGATGTCGATGCTGCCGTCCTGGATGCGTCCGACTTCGGGCTCCGGCGCGGGTTCCGGGGCGGGCTCGATGATCAGATCGGCCGCCACCTCGCCGTCGATGACGCCGTCGTCGAGCAGGTCGTCCTCGTCTCCGGTCGGGATCGCCACGCGGACCTGGGCGGTGCCGCCGAGGATGCCGATGCCCGCCGTGTCCAGCGACGCGGCGTCATCCAGCACCCCGAGCGAATCATCGTCGTCGGGTCGAGCGGTGTTCTTCGCGGTCATTTCTCACTCCCAGCCGTGCGGAATGCACGCCGGACAAGATTACTGGGCCGGGCGGATGACGACCAAAAGGTCGCCGGCGTCCACCTGGGCGGTCGCGGCGATCGCGAGGCGGTCGACCACCCCGTCCACGGGCGCCGTGATCGCAGCCTCCATCTTCATCGCCTCGATCGAGGCGACCGGCTCCCCGGCGCGTACGGACGCCCCGACCTCGGTCTTGAGGGTGACCACGCCCGAGAACGGAGCGGCGACCTGACCGGGCTTGGAGGTGTCCGCCTTCTCGACCTCGTGCACCTCCACCGCGACGGAGCGATCGCGCACGAAGACCGGGCGGAGCTGACCGTTCAGCGTCGTCATGACCGTGCGCATGCCGCGTTCGTCCGCCTCTCCGATCGCCTCGAGTCCGACGTACAGCTGCACGCCGCGATCGATCTCCACGAGGTGCTCCTGACCGGGCACGAGGCCGAACAGATAGTCCCCGGTGTCGAGGACGGAGAGGTCTCCGAACAGCTCCCTCATCTGCGCGAACTCGCGGGTCGGAGCAGGGAACAGCAGAGTGTTCAGGCGTGCCCGGCGCTGGGCGCTCGTGCCGGCGAGCTCGCGCTCGTCCTCGGCCGTGATGTCGGTGAGAGCCGGACGCACGGTGCGTCCGGCGAGCACCTTGGAACGGAACGGCTCCGGCCACCCGCCGGGCAGGTCGCCGAGCTCGCCCGCCATGAACCCGACCACCGAGTCCGGGACGTCGTACTTCTCGGGATGCGCCTCGAAGTCGGCGGGATCGGCCTTCACGGCGGCGAGGTGCAGCGCGAGATCGCCGACGACCTTGGACGAGGGCGTGACCTTCGGAACACGCCCGAGGATGCGGTCGGCAGCGGCGTACATGTCCTCGATGAGCTCGAAGTCGTCCGCCAGGCCCAGCGCCTTGGCCTGCTGGCGCAGGTTGGAGAGTTGACCGCCCGGGATCTCGTGATGGTAGACGCGTCCGGTGGGTCCGGGCAGCCCCGATTCGAAGGGGGCGTAGGTGTTGCGCACGGCCTCCCAGTACGGCTCGAGGTCACTGACACCGGCGAGATCGATCCCGGTGTCGCGCTCGGTGTGCGCCAGCGCCGCGATCAGCGAGGACAGCGAGGGCTGGCTGGTCGTCCCGGACAGCGGTGCGGATGCCGCGTCCACGGCGTCGACGCCGGCGGCACTGGCCGCGAGCAGCGTGGCGAGCTGACCTCCGGGGGTGTCGTGCGTGTGCAGATGCACCGGAAGCTCGAAGCGCTCGCGCAGCGCCGACACGAGACGAGCCGCCGCCGCGGGACGCAGGAGCCCCGCCATGTCCTTGATCGCGAGCACATGTGCGCCCGAGTCCACGATCTGCTCGGCGAGACGCAGGTAGTAGTCGAGGGTGTACAGGTCCTCGTCGGGGTTCAGCAGGTCGCCCGTGTAACACAGCGCGACCTCGGCCACGGCCGTGCCTGTGGAGCGGACGGCGTCGATCGCGGGACGCATCTGGGAGACGTCGTTGAGGGCGTCGAAGATGCGGAAGACATCCACCCCGCTGGAGGCGGCCTCGTGCACGAACGCGTCGGTGACGGCCGTGGGATAGGGCGTGTACCCCACGGTGTTGCGCCCGCGCAGCAGCATCTGGATGGCGACGTTCGGAAGCGCCGTACGCAGCTTGTCGAGCCGCTCCCACGGGTCCTCGCCGAGGAAGCGCAGCGCCACATCGTAGGTCGCTCCTCCCCAGGCCTCCACGGACAGCAGACCGGGCGTCAGGCGCGCGAGATACGGGGCGACGGCGACGAGGTCGCGCGTGCGCACGCGGGTCGCCAGCAGCGATTGGTGCGCGTCGCGGAACGTCGTGTCGGTGACCGCGAGGGCCTTCTGCCGGCGCAGTTCGGCGGCGAAGGCATCCGGACCCAGCTCCAGGAGGCGCTGCCGGGACCCGGCCGGCGGCGCCGACGAGAGGTCGAGCTCCGGGAGCTTGGTGCGCGGATCCGCCGTGCCGGGGTGCGCGCCGTTCGGCTTGTTCACCGTGACGTCGACGAGCCAGTTCAGGATCTTCGTCCCGCGGTCCTTCGAGACGCGGCCCTTCAGCAGCTCCGGGCGTTCGTCGATGAAGGCCGTGCTGACGTCCCCGGCGATGAACGCCTCGTCCTCGAGCAGCGCCTGAAGGAACGGGATGTTCGTCGAGACGCCGCGGATGCGGAACTCCGCCAGCGCACGCCGGGCACGCGCGACGGCCGCCGGGAAGTCGCGTCCGCGACACGTCAGCTTCGACAGCATGGAGTCGAAGTGCGGGCTGATCTGTGCCCCCTGGTGCACCGTGCCGCCGTCGAGGCGGATGCCGGCGCCGCCGGGCGAGCGGTAGGTGGTGATCTTGCCGGTGTCCGGGCGGAAGCCCTGCGTCGGATCCTCGGTCGTGATGCGGCACTGCAGGGCGGCGCCGCGCAGGTGGATGCGGTCCTGGGTCAGCCCGAGGTCGGCCAGCGTCTCGCCGGCCGCGATGCGCATCTGGGTCTGGACGAGGTCGACGTCGGTGACCTCCTCCGTGACCGTGTGCTCGACCTGGATGCGGGGATTCATCTCGATGAAGACGACCTCGCCGGCGCGTTCTCCCGCGGTCTCGAGGAGGAACTCGACGGTTCCGGCGTTCTCGTAGCCGATCGAACGAGCGAACGCCGTCGCGTATCCGTGCAGCGCCTCGCGGATGTCGTCGTCGAGGTTCGGGGCAGGGGCGATCTCGACCACCTTCTGGTGGCGGCGCTGGACCGAGCAGTCCCGCTCGAACAGGTGCACGGTCTCGCCGGTCTTGTCCGCCAGGACCTGCACCTCGATGTGGCGCGGGCGCACGACGGCCTGCTCGAGAAACATCCGCGGATCGCCGAAGGCGCTGGCCGCCTCGCGCATCGCCTCGGCGAGGGCCGGCGCGAGCTCGGCCTTCGTCTCGACCCGGCGCATGCCGCGACCGCCGCCTCCGGCGACGGCCTTCGCGAACAGGGGGAATCCGATCTCGTCCGCCTGCACGAGCAGCGCGTCCACGTCGTCCGAGGCCTCGGTGGAGCGCAGCACCGGCACTCCCGCCTCGATGGCGTGGCGCTTGGCCTCGACCTTGTTTCCCGCCATCTCGAGTACAGCGGCGGGCGGGCCGATGAAGACGATGCCGTTGGCCGCGGCCTTCTCGGCCAGTTCCGGGTTCTCGGAGAGGAAGCCGTAGCCGGGATAGATCGCATCGGCGCCGGACTCGAGGGCTACGCGGATGATCTCGTCCACGTCGAGATAGGCGCGCACCGGATGACCCCGCTCGCCGATCACATAGGCCTCGTCGGCCTTCAACCGATGCAGCGAGCCACGGTCCTCGTGGGGGAAGACGGCGACCGTCCTCGCCCCCACCTCGAACGCCGCACGGAAGGCCCGGATCGCGATCTCGCCACGATTGGCCACAAGGATCTTCTGGAACATGCACACCTCTGGATGCTCGATGCGCGCGAGGATCCGCGCACAAGGGCGGGGCTGAGTGTCTGTCCAGACTAGGGCAATGTAACGTGGAGTCCGTGCACGTACTCAGCGTCAGCTCTCTCAAGGGAGGCGTCGGCAAGACGACCGTGACCCTCGGCCTGGCCTCCGCGGCCTTCGCCCGGGGCGTCCGGACCCTCGTCGTCGACCTCGACCCGCAGTCCGACGTCTCCACCGGAATGGACATCCAGGTCGCGGGGCGGCTCAACGTCGCCGACGTCCTGGCCAACCCCAAGGAGAAGGTGGTCCGTCAGGCGATCACCGCCAGCGGCTGGGCGAAGGTGCACCCCGGGACGATCGACGTGCTGATCGGCAGCCCCTCGGCCATCAACTTCGACGGCCCCCACCCGAGCGTGCGCGACGTCTGGAAGCTCGAAGAGGCCCTGGCCGCCGTCGAAGCCGATTACGACCTCGTGCTCATCGACTGCGCCCCGTCGCTGAACGCGCTCACGCGCACCGCGTGGGCCGCCAGCGACCGCGTCATGGTCGTCACCGAGCCAGGACTGTTCTCGGTCGCCGCGGCCGACCGCGCCCTGCGCGCCATCGAGGAGATCCGTCGCGGTCTCTCCCCCCGCCTTCAGCCGCTCGGCATCGTCGTGAACCGCGTGCGTCCGCAGTCGATCGAGCACCAGTTCCGCATCAAGGAGCTGCGCGACATGTTCGGCCCCCTCGTGCTGTCGCCGCAGCTGCCGGAGCGCACCTCCCTGCAGCAGGCGCAGGGCGCGGCCAAACCCCTGCACATCTGGCCGGGCGACTCCGCCCAGGAGCTCGCCGCGGACTTCGACCTGCTGCTGGACCGCATCGTCCGCACCGGCCGCATCCCGGTGCCGGAGAAGGGCCCTCAGGCCTGAGCGCCTCTCACATCCGTCCAGACCTCTCGCACATCCGCCGAGACCTCTCCCTGCTTACGAGACCCCGTGTCATTCGCGTGAATGATGCGGGGTCTCGTCAATTCCGAGAGGTCTCCTGCGGGTGAGGAGAGGTCTCGGGACGGGGACAGCGGGTCAGGATGCTGTCAGCGGGAGCAGGATGCCGCCAGACGAAACGGATGAGGATCAGGCGGAGCGCTTGCTGCGGCGGGCCGCGAGCTCGTCGACGGGATCCGGCGCGGTCGGGTCGAACTCGACCAGCGTGGACTCGACCTCGCGCAGCACCTTGCCCACGGCGATGCCGAACACGCCCTGACCGCGGCTCACCAGGTCGATGACCTCGTCATTGGATGTGCAGAGGTACACCGATGCACCGTCGCTCATGAGGGTCGTTCCGGCGAGGTCGCGGATGCCGGCGGCGCGGAGCTGGTCGACGGCCGTGCGGATCTGCTGAAGCGAGATGCCGGTGTCGAGCAGGCGCTTGACGAGCTTGAGCACCAGGATGTCGCGGAAACCGTACAGGCGCTGCGAGCCGGACCCGTTCGCTCCGCGCACGGTCGGCACGACGAGCTCGGTGCGGGCCCAGTAGTCCAGCTGCCGGTAGGTGATACCCGCGGCGCGAGCGGCGACCGCACCGCGGTAGCCGACCTCGTCGTCCATGGCGGGCAGACCGTCCGTGAAGAGGAGTTCGGTCACGAACCGCGGGTCGCCTGCAAGCTCGTCCGCATTCATCTGAAATCCTCCCTGGAGCGCTTACTTCCACGCTAGAGCAGTGCCCCTCGCCCGGCAACGACATCCGCGCCGCGGCGAAGGTGTGTCGCAACCAGTTCGTTACGAAAGGATGCGGCCGAGCGCGTCCTTCATGAACAGCGCGCGCACCTCGTCGATCTGACCCGCCAGCTCCGGACCGAGCTCGTTCGCCTTGCCGCGGGAGGCGGCATCCGCGCGTCGCAGCAGAGCGGACATGGCCGACTCGATCAGCGCGACGTCACGTTCCGCGCTCTGGCGCACCGAGCGCAGGTGACGCGGCTCGATGCCGTGCCGATCCAGCGCGACCAGGCCGCGCATCAGGGTGACCGTCGACTCCGGATAGGTCTCCCCCGCCGCGATGATCCCCGTGCTGATGGCGTCGTTGAGCAGCTGCGGGCCGGCACCGGCGGCCGCCAGCAGCTCGTCGCGACGATAGCGGCGGGCGGCGGGCGTGATCGAGGGCGGCGGAGTGAGCGCTCCGGACAGGTCGCCGTTCGCCTCGGCTTCGTCGAGCTGCTCACGGATGACGTTCAGCGGCAGGTAGTGATCGCGCTGCAGGGTGAGCGCGAGGCGCAGGCGCTCGACGTCCGCCGCGGAGAACTTGCGGTACCCGGAATCCGTGCGCGCCGGCGTGACGATGCCGCGCATCTCGAGGAAGCGCAGCTTGCTCGCGGACACATCGGGGAACTCGGGGGTGAGCCTGGCCAGCACCTGACCGATGCTCAGAAGACCCGGGGACGCTGTGCGTTCCCGGGCGGGGGTGGCAGCCGCCATCAGTCGTTCGCCGCCGCGAGGTCGACGGGTGAGGCGAAGAAGTTCAGGCGGAACTTGCCGACGCGCACCTCGTAGCCGTTGGCGAGGGCGCTGCGATCGGCGCGTTCGCCGTTGACATAGGTGCCGTTCAGAGAGCGCTGGTCGATGATCTCGAAGGAGGTGCCGTTGCGCGTGATCTCGGCGTGACGACGGGACACGGTCACGTCGTCGAAGAAGATGTCGGCCTCGGGGTGGCGCCCGACCGTGGTGACGTCGGTGTCCAGCAGGTACCGTGCGCCCGCCAGGGCGCCGGAGCGCACCAGGAGCAGCGCCGATCCGGACGGCAGCGCCGCGATGGCCGCCTGCTCCGCCTCGCTCAGTTCCACGCCGAAGGGCACGAAGGACAGATCGGAGTCATGTCCGAACGTCTGCGTCACATCGTTCTTCTGCTCTCCGTCGCGGTGGATCGCGGCGTTCCCGATGTGTCGGCTCTCGCTGTCTGTCACGGTGCCCTCCCTAGACGTCCCAGCCTAACCGATCGAGCGGGTCCACCGGGAGGGCGAATCCGCGTTCGGACCTCCCGGAGGGCTCACGCGTAGGGTGGAGGACGTGCATGCCTCCGCCCTGAGACGCCCTGTCCTGCCCATCGCCATCGCCGCCGCCCTGCTGACCGCTCTGCTCGTCCTCGTCCCGACCGGTCGCGCAGCGGCGCACGACGAACTGGTCTCCTCCGATCCGGCCCCCGGCTCGACCGTCGAGACCCTGCCCGAGGAGCTCACGCTCACCTTCAGCGCGGCGCTCATCGCGTCCGAGGGCGGGACGGCGGTCGTCGTGACGGATGCCGAGGGCAACGACGTCGCCGACGGCGCCCCCGAGATCGACGGCGCCGTGGTGATCCAGAAGCTGTCCCCCGACGCCGCGATCGCCGGGGAGTACACCGTGCTGTGGCAGGTCGTCTCCAGCGACGGGCACCCCACCGACGGGGAGTTCACGTTCACCGTGGCGAGCGGCTCGACTCCGACCACGACGCCGAGCACCGCTCCGGCACCGGAGGAGACCGCCACCGAGGCCACCACGACGGCGAGCCCCGAGGCGACGACCACGCCGGCCCCCGACGAGGAGGACTCGTCCGCGGCATCCGTGTGGATCTGGGTGCTCTCGATCGCCGGTGTCCTCATCGCCGCGGGGATCGTCACCTGGCTGGTCCTGCGCAGTCGCCGAGGTGCGGGCGACTCCGATTCCGACGCACCCGCAGAGCGATAGGCTGGAGCCATGCCACATTACGATGTCGTCATCCTCGGTGCGGGCCCCGGCGGCTACGTCGCCGCCGTCCGCAGTGCACAGCTCGGGCTGTCCACCGCCATCATCGAAGAGAAGTACTGGGGAGGCGTGTGCCTCAACGTCGGCTGCATCCCCTCGAAGGCTCTGCTGAAGAACGCGGAGCTGGCGCACACGCTGAAGCACAAGGCCGACTTCTTCGGAATCTCCGGTGACTTCACGATCGACTTCGGCAAGGCCTGGGACCGGTCGCGCGAGGTCGCGGACGGCCGCGTCAAGGGCATCCACTTCCTGATGAAGAAGAACAAGGTGACCGAGTACAACGGTCGCGGCACCTTCACCGGCCCCAAGGCGATCTCGGTCGCGAAGGCCGACGGGACGACCGAAGAGGTCACGTTCGACAACGTCATCATCGCCACCGGCTCGAAGGTGCGGCTGCTGCCGGGCGTCACGCTCAGCGAGAACGTCGTGACCTACGAGGAGCAGATCCTCTCGCGCGAGCTGCCGGAGTCGATCGTCATCGTCGGCGCCGGCGCGATCGGCATGGAGTTCGCGTACGTCCTGACCAACTACGGCGTCAAGGTCACGATCATCGAGTTCCTCGACCGCGCGCTTCCCAACGAGGACGCGGACGTGTCGAAGGAGATCACCAAGCAGTACAAGAACTACGGCGTCGACATCCTCACCTCCACCAAGGTCGAGACGATCGTCGACAACGGCTCCTCGGTCACCGTCAGTTACACCGGCAAGGACGGCCAGCCGGGCTCGATCGAGGCAGGCAAGGTCCTCATGTCCGTCGGCTTCGCGCCGAACGTCGAGGGCTTCGGGCTGGAGAACACCGGCGTGAAGCTCACCGAGCGCGGCGCCATCGACATCGACGACCACATGCGCACGAACGTCGAGGGCATCTACGCGATCGGCGACGTCACGGCGAAGCTGCAGCTGGCGCACGTCGCCGAGGCGCAGGGCGTCGTGGCCGCCGAGACGATCGGCGGAGCGGAGACCCAGACGCTGGGCGACTACCGCATGATGCCGCGCGCCACGTTCTGCTCTCCGCAGGTCGCGTCGTTCGGCCTCACCGAGGCGCAGGCCAAGGAGACCGGTCGCGAGATCAAGGTGGTCTCCTTCCCGTTCATGGCGAACGGCAAGGCGCACGGCCTGGGCGAGCCGGTCGGCTTCGTGAAGATGATCGCGGATGCCGAGCACCTCGAGCTCCTCGGCGCGCACATGATCGGCCCTGACGTCTCGGAGCTGCTGCCGGAGCTGACGCTCGCGCAGAAGTGGGACCTCACCGCTCTCGAGCTCGCTCGCAACGTCCACACGCACCCGACGCTGTCGGAGGCTCTGCAGGAGGGCTTCCACGGTCTCGCGGGGCACATGATCAACTTCTGATCGAACGCGACGAGCCGGGACCCGGCTCCTCCGCACGACGGCCCGGTCCGCCTCTCGGCGGCCGGGCCGTCGTCGGTCACAGCCCGCTCATGGTCATGGTCCCCAGCAGCCGGCGCCCGCTGCCGCCCCTGGCGAGAGTCCGGATCGCGACGTCCCTGGCGGAACGTCGCGCGGCGCCCATCGGCGCCCCCATCGCCATGTTGAACCGCGCGCGCCGCTGCGCAGTCGCGGCCGCCCGCAGCGACACGCGCGCGTAGGCCTCGAGCGCGGCCTCCCGATCTCCGGGCCCCGTCAACGCCGCAGCGAGGCGGCAGGCGGCGATCCATGCGAGGTTCATGCCCTGCCCGCCGATCGGGCTGATCTCATGCGCGGCGTCTCCGAGGAGCACGAGCGGGCCGAACACGAGGCGACCCGCCCGGTGCTGGGCGGCACGGAAGCTCTGCGGCAGGGCGTCGCCGGTGTCGCCGATGTCCTCGCCGGTGCGCTGCCGGACCATGTCGGCGAACGCCGCCGTGGAACGGAACGGCGCGTCGGCTCGGATCACCCAGCGACGCCCTCCCCCGGGAAGCGGGAAGGACTCGACGACGCCGCCCGGCTCGAGGTGAAGTCGAGCCCTGTCGTCGCCGGCCGCTCCGCCGACGTCGAGCATCGTGTAGTCGGCCTCCCCGGGGACCCGTCGCCAGCCGAACGCCAGCACGTCCCGGATGCCGCTGTGCACGCCGTCCGCGATGACGATCCGTCGCGCCGAGACCTCGCCCTCACGGCCGTCCCGCTCGATGAGCGCCCGCGCCGCGTGCCCTTCGGGGAGCACATTGCGCACGAGGACCCCCGTACGCAAGGCACCCGGGGCCAGATCGGCCAGCCGATCCGCGAGCAGCGCCTGGGTCCGTGCCTGCGGCAGCGTCAGCACCTCCTGCCCCGGGGCGAAGTCGAGGTCGGCGAGGACCCGGCCCCGTGAAGTCACCGTGCCTCCGGTCAGCGCCAGCGCCTCGGCGCGGAACGCATCGGCGACGCCGGCTGTGCTCAGGGCGGCGACCCCGGGCGGATGGATGCCGATCGCCCGCGACCGGTCGTCGCGCCCCGACGTCTTCTCGAGCACGATCACGGAGACCCCGCGTCGCGCGAGCACGCACGCCAGCAGGAGTCCGGCGGGCCCCGCGCCGACCACGGCGACATCGCACTCAGGCACGCCCGCCTCCCCGGACCAGCAGGACGCGGCACGGAGCCGCCGGTTTCGCCGACCAGCCGGACGGAGCCAGCGCGGCGAGCTCGGCGACGGTGTACGACCGACGGATGCTCGTGAGTCCGTCCGCGCGGATGAAAGATCCCGCGAGCAGATCCGGCTGGAACGGCCGCGTCAGGGCATCGAAGAGCGCGTAGGCGCGAGGGCTTCGGGCGATGTCGGCGTGCACGGCGACGCCGTCGGGCTCCAGCAGCGTCTCCGTGTCGCGCAGCAGTCCGGGCAGGTCGTCGAGGTGGTGCAGCAGATGGTTCGACACGACCGCATCGAAGCGCTCGCCGTCCGCGGCGAGCTCGGCGGAGGTGCCGGTGCGGTACTCGACGTTCGCCTGAGCACGGTGTCTCGCCGCCCAGGCCGTCGCCCTCGGATCGGCGTCCAGGGCGACCACGCGGGCCCGCGAGGCGTCCCGTGCCGCCCACCGCGCGATCCGGCGTGTGACGTCGCCGCCTCCCGAGCCGATGTCCAGGATCCGCACATCCCCACCCCGTACCCGCGGCCGCAGACGCTGCCGGTAGATGCGGCGCCAGCCGCCGACGACCGGATTGACCAGGCGGAACAGCTCGTAGGTGCGCTCGAGTGCGACGCGATCGGCGTCGGAGGCGTCCATGAGCTCGCGCGCCCCGGTGTCGCGCGAGCTCAGGTCAGGCACCGCCCTCCGTACCGCCGAGCACGGTCATGACGCCGCCCTCCATCGTGAGCCCCGGGCCGAACGCCATTGCGAGCAGCCGCTCCCCCGTGCGCGACGACGGGTCGAGCAGGATGCGTCGGATCACGAACAGGACCGTTGCGCTCGACATGTTGCCGCATGTGCGCAGCACCTCGCGGGCGGCATCCAGCTGGGTGTCCGCCAGCCCGACCCTGTGCTGCACGCGATCGAGGATGTCCCGGCCTCCGGGATGCACGGCCCAGTGCGTGACAGTACCGGCGAGATCGTCGCAGGAGCGGGCGAAGGCCAGTTCCTCGTCCGCCGCGCAGAGCACGCCGAGCGCGTCGTCGATGTTCGCCTCGATGACCTTCGGCACGGCGGTGGAGAGGATCATCTCGAAGCCGTGGTCGCCGATCGTCCACGCCATGTGCTCCACGGAGTCCGGTGCGATGGCCGTGGCGAAGGAGTCCAGTTCCGCACCGGGGACGCCGGGAGCCGGCGGACGCCCCGTCACGAGTGCGCCCGCGGCGCCGTCGGCGAAGAGCGAGGACGCGATGATCGTGTCCGGGTCGTCGGACGAGCGCAGATGCAGCGTGCACAGCTCGGCGCTGACCACGAGGACGACCGCCGCGGCGTCCGCGTGGCAGAACTGGGCTGCGGCCCGCAGAGCAGGGATCGACGCGTAGCAGCCCATGAACCCGAAGTGGTACCGCTCGACGCCGGGGCGCAGGCCCAGCTGCGTCACGATCTGGAAGTCCGGCCCCGGCGCGTGGAAGCCGGTGCAGGACACCGTGATGAGGTGCGTGACGTCCTCCGGCCGGATGTCGTCGGAGGCGTCCAGCGCCTGCCGGGCGGCCTCGACGAACATCGGGGTGGCCGCGCGGACGTACAGCTCGTTGCGCTCGGCCGTGCCCGGCGAGAGGAGCAGGTTCGACGAGCGATCGTAGAACGTGGCCTCTCCGTCGTACTCGGCGCCCAGCTCGGCGATCGCCGTGTAGCGGGTGTCGATGCCCGAGCCGGTGAACGAGGCGTTCACGATCCGCACGGCACGGCGATCCCGTTCCGGCTGGGCTGCGAAGACGTCGCGCACCTGTTCCTGATCCAGCGGTGTCTGCGGAAGGACGGTCTGCGGCACTCGGAGGTAGGCGCTCATGAGCACACGCTGGCACGTCGGGCCGCCCGGCACCAGGGGCTTGTCAGCGCATCCCGGTGCGACTATCGGGCCGCGTCAGAATCCGAGGGCGCGTGCGAGCTTGGATCCGGATGCCGCGTGCCGTCCGCCCGCGGCGAAGATCGCCCGCTCGGCCGCCGCGAAGAGGAGCTCCCTCCCCGCCGGATCGGCGGGTGCGGCAGGCCCCAGTTCGAACTCCCACTCGCGCCAGGAGCGCTGCGTGCCCTGCCGCAGATCCGTTGCGCGGACGTCGTCGTCGACGAACTCGGCGACGACTCCGGCCGGTCCGGTCAGCAGGTAGGCCGTGCGCGCGTTCTCGATCCGGGCGAGCGGAATCAGCGGCTCGGTGGTCCAGCGTGCAAGAGCCGCGGTCACAGCTTCCGGGACGCCGTCGCCCTCGCCCAGCGGCCAGCCGATCTCCACTCTCCCGTCGCCGTCGCGCGGACCCTTGATGTGCCAGCCCGCGTCGGGGCCGCCCGTCCGGCGGCGCAGTGCGACGCCGGCGCGCGCGAGCGCGGCATCCGCGGTGTCGAGGTAGCGGGCGTCGAGGGCGCGATGCTCCCCCGCCGTGACGACGTCGACGCCGGGGATGTCCTCCCAGGCGGGCAGCGGCGTGCCCGGGTCGACGTCGTACTTGCGCTCGACCTCGACGGCGCGCGAGGGCTCGGATCCGGCCGAGGCGCCGGCCGTCCGCCGTGGTTCAGTCATCCGACGGATTGAGGTCCTCGAGGGACTCCTCGTACCAGTAGTCCACCTCGGTGGGCCCGTCGTCTTGGCCGGTGTTCTGCGGCTGGCCGCGCCGGGTGTAGACCACCTGGGTCTCGCTGTACGGGACGATCAGCTTGTCGTCGGCGTCCGCCTCGAGCGGAAGGATCTGCCCGTCCAGCGGGCCGCCGTGGAGTCGTGCGAGTGCCATGAGTTCACCATAGACCCCTCACCCCACGGCGACGCCCAATGCCGCCCCGACGATCATCCACGGGCCGAAGGCGATGCGGGTGCTGCGCTGCGCCCGGCGCAGCGTCATCAGGACGAGCACGTAGAGCGCGCCGAGGACGAAGGCCGCCGCCGCGCCGATCAGGAGCGTCTGCCAGCCGTGCCACGCCAGGACGAGTCCGATCACGGCCGCCAGCTTCACGTCGCCGCCGCCGACGCCTCCGCCGGCGAGATGCATGACGGCGTAGACGCCGCCGAGGATCACGAGGCCGGCGAGGGAGCGCAGGAGCACCGATGCCTCCCCCGTGACGAGCGCCTCGATGCCCACGAGGACGAGGAGTGCGCCGCCGGTGGGAAGGACGATCCGGTTCGGCAGGCGGTGGGTGCGCGCGTCGACGACGATCAGCCAGATGCCGACGCCGATCAGCCCCGCGTGCGCCACGACGACGAGCGCATCGTGCACGGACGGCGAAGACATGTCCGAAGGTTATTCGATCGGGGAGCCGGGCGTTTCCGGCCTGTGGACAACTCCGGGCACCCGGATGTCCGATGTCCGAATTAGCCTCAGGGCATCACTTGATTTATTAGTAGATATCTTCGAGGATGGTTTCCATGGGCATCGCACTCTCCGCCCCGACCGCTCTGCACGCCGAGAGCACCCCCTCCCGCGCGCAGGAGCTGCACCGCCTGCGCAGCGAGATCTCGCGCATGCAGCGTCGGCGCAGCGACGTCCCCCTCCTCCCCATCGACCCCGCACTGGAGGGGCTGCTGCCCGACGACGGGCTGCGCACCGGCGCCGCCTACTCCCTCATGCCGTCTCCGAGCCTGCTGGGCGCCCTGCTCTCCGCTCCGTCGCAGAAGGGGTCCTGGTGCGCCGTCATCGGCATGCCCACCCTCGGCATCGAGGCGATGGCGGGCTTCGGCGTCGAGCTGTCGCGGCTCATCCTCGTGCCGGATCCCGGTCCGCGCTGGCTCACCGTGGCCTCTGCGCTGTCCGAGGTCGTCCCCCTCATCGCCGTCCATCCGCGCAGCCGGGTGTCGGATGCCGACATCCAGCGCATGAACGCACGCCTGCGCGATCGCGCCTGCACGCTCCTGGTCACCGCCCGATGGCCGCAGAGCGAGGCGACACTGCGGGTGGAGGAGACCGAATGGCACGGCCTCGGCGACGGCTGGGGTCTGCTGGCCGACCGCACGGTCACTCTCAGCTCCACATCCCGCCGACTGGAGACGCCCCGGCGCATCCGGGTGCGGCTTCCCGGTGCGCTGGGGCGGGTGGATGCCGCCCCCGCCGCGCTGCGTCCGGTGGCGCCGCTGCGTCTGCCGGCCGACGAGGGCACCGGCACCGAGCACTGGGCGGTCGCCGGATGATGCCTCCCCGACATCTCGTGCTGTGGCTGCCGGACTGGCCGGTGCGCGCGGCGGTCGGCGCCCCACCGCCGTACGGTCCGGTGGCCGTCGTGCAGGCGAACACGATCGTCGCCTGCTCCGCAGAGGCGCGCGCACAGGGAGTGCGCCGCGGTCAGCGCCGCCGCCTGGCCCAGTCCCGCTCCCCTGCGCTGCGCCTGCTGAACGCGGATCCGCTGCGCGATGAGAGCGCCTTCCTCCCCGTGCTGCGGCTGCTCGAGGAGCAGGTACCCGGTGTCCAGCCGCTGCGCCCCGGACTCGCCGCCCTCCGCGCTCGCGGAGCTGCCCGGTACTACGGCGGAGAGGTCGAGGCCGCGAGCGTGCTCATCGGCGTGCTCGCGGACCATGGGCATCCCGGGGCGAGGGCGGGCGTCGCCGACGGCCTGTTCACCGCCGAACAGGCGGCGCGACTGGCCGACCCCGCCTTCGTCGTGCCTCCGGGCGGCGCGCGTTCCTTCCTCGCACCGCTGCCGGTGCAGGTCCTCGGAGACGGAGAGATCACCGCCCTGCTCGACCGGCTCGGAGTGCGCACGCTCGCCGACTTCGCCCGGCTCGACGAGGGCATGATCCGCGACCGCTTCGGCGAGCGCGGCGTGCGCCTGCACGCCCTCGCGGCGGGAGCGGACTCCCGTCCCCTCCCCACCGGCTCCCCTCCACCGGAGCTCTCGCGCGAGGTGGTGTTCGAGACGCCGCTCGGCCAGGCCGACCAGGTGGCGTTCGCCGTGCGGCAGACCGCGGACGCCGTCTTCGCAGGTCTGGCCGACGCCTCCCTCGTCTGCACCGAGGTGCGCATCGAGTTCACCGACGACGACGGCGCCGTCTCGTCCCGGGTGTGGATGCATCCGACCTGCTTCGAGGCGGCCGACCTCGTCGACCGGGTCCGCTGGCAGCTGGAGACGCTCCGCCCCGCGCGACCGGATGACTCCGATCGCGTCCCCGCCGGGATCGTGTCCGTGCGGATCATCCCGACCCGCACGGACGACTCCCGAAACCACCAGCCCGGCCTGTTCGGCCAGGGGCCCGAAGAGCGGCTGCACCATGCGGTCTCCCGCGTCCAGGCACTGCTCGGCCACCGCGGCGTCGTGACGCCGATGATCATCGGCGGGAGGCGGATGGCCGATCGTCAGCAGCTGCAGCCCTGGGGAGATCGGGCTCCGCTCGAACGCGACCCTGCCCTGCCCTGGCCGGGAAGCCTGCCTGCCCCGCACCCCGCCGAGGTCTTCACTCCGCCGCGCCCCATCGCCGTCGCGGCGGCGGACCATTCGATCCCCTCCGTCGACGCGCGGGGGCGGATGTCGGCGGCACCGGCGTTCATCGCGGACTCCCCTGTGCTGTCCTGGGCCGGTCCCTGGCCGCTGCGCGAGCACGGCTGGGATCCGGATGCCGCGCACAGCGCGCACCGCTTCCAGATCGTCGACGAGGCGCAGCGCGCCTGGCTCGTGCTGTGGGAGGACCAGGCCTGGTGGGCCGAGGGGAGGTACGCCTGATGGGCTGGCAGAACCATCCGGGCATGAGCTGGCGCGAGCTGGAGGAGACCCTGAGCGCCCGCGAGCCGCCCGCGGGCGTCCCGGTTCGCCCCGATCCCGGTCCGACCAGCCGGAAGCGGCGGACGGACCCGCCGATCGCGGTCACCCGTCCGAAGGACGCCGTTCCCTACGCCGAGCTGCACGCGCACTCCACGTTCTCCTTCCTGGACGGCGCCTCCTCCCCCGAGGATCTGCTCCTCGAGGCCGAGCGGCTCGGGCTCACCGCCCTGGCGATCACGGACCACGACGGCTTCTACGGTGCGGCGCGCTTCGCGGAGGCCGCCGACGTCGGCGGGTTCGGCGTGCAGACCGTGTTCGGCGCTGAGCTCTCACTGAACCTCACGGCACCGCGCACGGGTGCCCCGGACCCGGTCGGCGAGCATCTGCTGGTCCTCGCCCGCGGGATGGACGGGTACCACCGTCTCTCCGGAGCGATCACCCGCGCCCAGCTGCGAGGCGGCGAGAAGGGTCGTCCCCGTTACGACCTCGACGAGCTCGCCGCGAGCGCCGACGGGCACTGGACGATCCTCACCGGATGCCGCAAGGGCGCCGTGCGACGCGGACTCGCCGCCGGTGACGCCGTCACCCCGGTTCGCCGCCTCGTCGATCTGTTCGGCAGGGATCATGTCGCGGTCGAGCTCATCGACCACGGCGACCCGAGGGACTCGAGCCGCAACGACGCCCTGGCCGACCTCGCCCGCGCCGAGCGGCTGCCGGTGGTCGCGACGAACAACGTGCACTACGCGGTGCCCGAGCGCGTCGGCATGGCCGAGGCCGTCGCCGCGGTGCGCGCCACCCGAGGCATGGACGAGCTGGACGGCTGGCTGCCCGTGCACGGTTCGGCGCATCTGCGCAGCGGGGCGGAGATGACCGAGCGCTTCCGCCGCTTCCCCGGCGCGATCAGCCACGGGCTCGCCATCGCCCGCGACAGCGCGTTCGAGCTGCGCCGCGCCAGGCCCGCTCTTCCGCGGATGACGTTCTCCGACGGGCAGACCCCCATGGGCCACCTGCGCGAGCTGGTCTGGGGGGCTGTCCCCCGGATCTATCCCCGACTGGACGACGACGGCCGCGCGCGCATCGAGCGGGAGCTGAACGTGATCGAGGAGAAGGACTTCCCGGGGTACTTCCTCATCGTGCACGGCATCGTGACCGAGGCGCGACGGCGCGGCATCCTCTGCCAAGGACGAGGATCGGCCGCGGCGAGCGCGGTCTGCTATCTGCTCGGGATCACCGCCGTCGACCCGATCCTGTACCGCCTCCCCTTCGAGCGCTTCCTCGCCACCACACGGGAGGAGGAGCCGGACATCGACGTGGACTTCGACTCCGACCGCCGCGAGGAGATCATCCAGTGGGTGTACGACCAGTACGGACGAGAGCGCGCCGCGCAGGTGGCGAACGTCATCCAGTACCGTCCGAAGAACGCCGTGCGCGACATGGCGAGAGCGCTGGGGCACTCCCCCGGTCAGCAGGACGCCTGGTCCAAGCAGGTCGAGGGCTGGGGCGCCGATCTGCAGCCTGCCGAGGGGCATGACATCCCCGCACCGGTGCTGGCGTACGCGGCGGACCTGCTCAAGGCTCCCCGGCATCTCGGCATCCACTCCGGCGGCATGGTGCTCACCGCGCGTCCGGTCGGGGAGGTGGTGCCGGTCGAGCACGCCAGGATGGAGAACCGCACGGTCATCCAGTGGGACAAGGACGACGCGGCGTGGATGGGGCTGGTGAAGTTCGACCTGCTGGGCCTGGGGATGCTCGCCGCTCTGCAGCACTGCTTCGACCTCGTCGCCGCGGCCACCGGGGAGCGATGGACGCTGCAGTCCCTCCCGAAGGAGGAGCCGGCGGTGTACGACATGCTGTGCCGGGCCGATTCGATCGGCGTGTTCCAGGTCGAGTCCCGGGCGCAGATGGGACTGCTCCCGCGTCTGCAGCCGCGGGAGTTCTACGACCTCGTCATCCAGATCGCCCTCATCCGTCCCGGCCCGATCCAGGGCGGCGCGGTGCACCCGTTCGTGCGCCGCAAGCTCGGGGACGAGGAGGTCACCTATGCCCACCCGGCCCTCGAGCCGATCCTGCATCGCACGCTGGGCATCCCGGTGTTCCAGGAGCAGCTCATCCAGATGGCGACGACCCTCGGCGACTGCACGGCCGATGAGGCCGACCTGCTGCGCCGGGCGATGGGGTCCAAGCGCGGACTCGAGAAGATCGAGCGCATCCGCGAGAAGCTGTACGCCGGCATGGCGCGGCATGGGCTCGACGAGGCGAGCGCCGATCGGATCTACGCGCAGATCCAGGCGTTCTCGAACTTCGGCTTCGCCGAATCGCATTCGCTGTCGTTCGCGCTGCTCGTGTACGCGAGCTCATGGCTGAAGCTGCACTATCCGGCCGCTTTCCTGGCCGGACTCCTGCGCTCCCAGCCGATGGGCTTCTATTCGGCGGCGACGCTCACCTCGGATGCGCGCCGGCACGGCGTCGAGGTGCGCAGGCCCGACCTGCACGCCTCCGAGGCGCAGGCGTCGCTCGAGCCCCTCGGCGATGACCGTGGGCCCACCGGCCTGGCGTCGTGCCTGATCGACGGGGATCCGGCTGCCGCGGTGCGCTTCGACCGCTCGGCGCCGGACGAGTCGGCAGCCCATCGCCGTGACGGCGGGTCAGCCGTCCGGTTGGGGCTCTCCGACGTCCGCGGCATCGGGGTGCCGTTCGCCGAGAGGATCGTGCACGAACGCGAGGAGAACGGTCCGTTCCGCGACCTCAACGACCTCGTGCGACGGACGGATGCGACGGCGGCGCAGGTGGAGGCGCTGGCGACGGCCGGTGCCTTCGAGAGCATGGGGTTGAAGCGCCGGGAGGCGGTGTGGCTGGCGGGGAACGCCGCCGAGGACCGCGCCCGCTATCTCCCCGGTACCGTGATCGCCGTGCAGCCGCCGCTGTTCCCCGATCAGACCGGGTACGAGCGCCTGTCCGCCGATCTCTGGGCCACCGGCATCGCCACGGATGACCACCCTCTGGCGCACTTCCGCGCGCAGCTGGACGAACGGGGGGTCCTCGCCTCGGCACGGCTGCCCGAGCACGAGGTCGGTCGCCGCATCGAGGTGGCCGGCCTGGTCACCCATCGGCAGCGCCCCGCGACGGCATCCGGCATCACGTTCCTCAACCTCGAGGACGAGCACGGCCTGGTCAACGTGGTCTGCTCGCCGGGGGTCTGGAAGAGGTATCAGCGCATCGCCCGCGACTCGCCGGCACTCATCGTGCGCGGCATCCTGGAACGGTCGACCGAGGGCGTCGTGAACGTGCTGGCCGACGCCTTCGAGGACCTGCGCACCGGCATCGAGCACCGCTCGCGCGACTTCCGGTGACGTCGACGAGAAGCGCCGTGTCACCTCACCAGAAGCGATCCGGCTCGCTCTCCGGGAACGGGTCCGACCCCCAGCGGTCGGCTTCCACCCTGGCCGCGTCTGCTGCGGCATCCGCACCGCGCAGAGCGATGTCCGCGCCCGCCGCACCGCTGCGCACGGCATCGATCTTCATGGCCGTGCGCGGACCGTCCGCCGTCGAGGTGACGGTCGTGGTGAGCACGACTCCCTGCCAGACCGAGAGCTCTCCAGACGGCTCCTCGGCGCGCTGATACCGCACGCCGGTCTCGAGATCGGTGATCGCGACCACCGCGCTCGTCCCGCCGACGAGATCGAGCTGTTCGGCGACCTCGACACGGTGGCCGACCGGGATCGGTGCGGATGCCGCCAGCACGAGCGTTCTGTCCATGACACCACTCTAGGAACTCCACCCGAGGAGCGCACTCGGATTGACAGATCAGACAATGGTTAGGTTAGGCTTACCAGCATCCCTCCTGCTCCCGAAAGGAACACCCATGCCTCACGCGTTCGCCCAGCGCTCCCGTCTTCTCGCCGGCGCCGCCCTGCTCGCCGCCGGCGCCGTCGCCCTGGCCGGCTGCACGTCCGCCACCGAGGCCCAGGAGACCGCGCCGTCCGAGTCGGAGGGGTCCGACTCCGGCTGGCCGCGCACGTTCGAGAACGCCGACGGCACCACCACCGAGATCCCGGCGCAGCCCGAGAGCATCGTGTCCACCTCGGTGTCGGTCGCGGGCACGCTGCTGGCCTTCGATGCGCCCGTCGTGGCGTCCGGTTCCGCCGGCAACGGCCAGTTCTTCACCCAGTGGGCGGATGTCGCCGAGGAGCGCGAGGTCGCGAACCTGTGGACCGCGGGCGACGTCGACCTCGAGGCCGTCTACGCCTACGAGCCGGACCTCATCGTCGTCTCGGCCTCGGGCGCGGACTCCGTCGCCGACCAGGTCGCCGAGCTGCAGCAGATCGCCCCCACCATCGTCGTCGACTACGGCGGGCAGACCTGGCAGGAGCTCGCCACTGAGCTCGGTGAGGCCACCGGACTCGAGGCCGAGGCGGAGCAGACGGTCGCCGACTTCGACGCCTACGTCGCGGACGCGGCGGATCGGATCACCGTCCCCGAGGGACTCGCCAACGTGATCTCCTACAACGGCGCCGGCGAGAGCAACCCGATCGCGCGCGCAGGTTCAGCGCAGGGTGAACTGCTCGCCTCCCTCGGCTTCACGATCGAGGACCCCGACACCGCGTGGCACACGCAGGACGCCCTGCGCGAGGACTTCGTGTGGGCCTCCTACGAGAACCTCACCGAGCTGACCGCCGATACGACCTTCATCCTCAGTCAGGACGACGCGGGCGCCCAGGCGTTCGCGGATGACCCGGTGCTGGCGAACCTGCCGTCGGTTCAGGCCGGACAGGTGTACGGGCTCGGCCTGAACTCGTTCCGCATCGACAAGTACTCGGCCACCGAGATCGTCGACGGCATCGTCGCGACCTTCGCGAAGTGATCCACCGGACGGCATCGGGTCCTCTGCCCGGTGCCGTCCGCGCTGTCATGCGCCCCGAATCCCCTCGATCCGCCCGACGCCGGATCGGCCTCATCGTCCTTCTCGTCCTCATCACCGTGGGCGTCTTCGTCAGCGCGTGCGTCGGCACCCGCGACATCTCTCTCGAGAGCACCTGGAACGCCGTGCTCTCGTTCGACCCCGCCGACTCGGAGCACCTGCTCGTCGTGCACCAGCGCATCCCGCGCGCACTGCTCGCCGTCGTCGTCGGCCTGTGCCTCGGCGTCGCCGGTGCCGTCATGCAGGCGCTGACCCGCAATCCGCTGGCCGAACCCGGCATCCTGGGCGTGAACGCCGGGGCCGCGGTGGCGATCGCGGTCGGGATCGCCTTCTTCGGGATCACCGACGTGTCCGGGTACATGTGGCTCGGACTGGTCGGAGCCGCCGTCGCCGGCGTCGCCGTGTATCTCCTGGGCGGCGTGCGCCGCGGCACGAACCCGGTCCGGCTCGTGCTCGCCGGCGCCGCGCTCACGGTCGTGCTGGGAGCGCTCACCCAGCTCGTGCTCGTCAACAGTCCCGATCAGGTCTTCGACCGCTACCGGCATTGGATGGTCGGCTCGCTCGCGGGCCGCGGGTACGAGGTGCTCGCCTCGATCGGGCTGCTCGCCGCCGCCGGGCTCCTGCTGGCGCTGGTGCTGGCGCGCCCGCTGGACTCCGCCCTGCTCGGCGAGGATCTCAGCCGCTCCCTCGGCGGCAGCCCTGGACGGGTGTGGGCGCTTGCCGGCATCGTGGTCATCGTCCTGGCCGGCACGGCCACGGCAGCCGCAGGACCGATCGCCTTCCTCGGACTCGCCGCGCCCCACCTCGCGCGTCTCGTGGCCGGGGTGGATCACCGGTGGGTGCTGCCGTACTCCGCGCTCATCGCCTCGCTCCTCATCGTCGTCGCCGACACGCTGGGCCGCATCATCCCGCCGCGCGGCGAGATCAGCGTCGGCATCATGGTGGCGCTGCTCGGCGGTCCGTTCTTCGTCTTCCTCGTCCGTCGTCGCCGGATGGTCCAGCTGTGAGCGCCCCCGTGATCGCCGGACGCGTGCGGCGCTTCGGCCGGCTGTCCATCGTCCTGCACCCCCGGGCGATCGCCGTCACGTCGGCGCTGATCGCGCTCGTACTCGTGCTGGGCGTCGTCGGGATGACCGTGGGCACCCTGCCGATCCCGTTCGGGGACGTCGTCGCCGCCCTGTTCGGCGGCGCCGAGACCGTGCAGCAGGAGCAAGTGGTCCGAGGCCTGCGTCTCCCCCGCGTCATCACGGCGATCTTCGCGGGGGCGGCGCTGGGCGTCTCCGGCGCCGTGTTCCAGTCGGTGTCACGCAACGCGCTCGGATCTCCCGACGTGATCGGCTTCACGACGGGAGCCGCCACCGGAGCCATCATGCAGATCGTCATGTTCCAGGCCCCGCCGCTGCAGGTGTCCTTCGGCGCCGTGATCGGCGGGCTGCTGACCGCGGCCGTGGTCTACGTCTTGTCCCGCAAGGGCGGAGTCACCGGCGGCTATCGGCTGATCCTGATCGGCATCGGCGTGGGCGCCGTCCTGGGCGCGCTGAACGGGCTGCTGCTCGTGACCGGCGACCTGGACAACGCCATCGCCGCCAACCTGTGGCTCTCCGGATCGCTGGACGCCCGCAACTGGGGCCACGCCCTCCCGGTCATGATCGGCACTCTCGTGATCGTCCCGCTCGTCGGGGCGCTGGCGCGCCGTGCCTCCCTCATGGAGATGGGCGACGACCTGGCCCAGCAGCTCGGGGTGCGCGTGGAGCGCACGCGGGTGCTGCTGATGCTGGCCGCCGTCGCGCTGGCGGGCCTCGCCACGGGAGCCGCGGGCCCGATCGCGTTCATCGCGCTCGCCGCTCCCCAGCTCGTCATCCGACTGACCGCGTCGCGCGGGATGCCGGTGCTGAGCGCCGCCGCGATGGGGGCGTGCCTCCTGGTGCTGGCGGACATCCTCACCCAGGTGCTGCCGATCACGGCGTCCGTCCCCATCGGCCGGATGACCGGGATCATCGGCGGCCTGTATCTGATCTGGCTGCTCACCCGCTCGAAGCAGGTGTGACGTGCGAAAGGACGACATGACCACGGCATCCGCCCTGCACGCGCAGGACCTCACGCTCTCCTACGATTCGCGGCGCGTGTCGCAGGGCCTCGACGTCGAGATCCCGGCAGGCGAGGTCACCGTCATCATCGGGCCGAACGCGTGCGGCAAGTCCACGCTGCTGCGCGCCCTGGCGCGTCTGCTCACGCCCTCGACAGGCCGTGTGCTCCTCGGCGACGCGGACGTCCGCTCGTTCTCGCCGAAGGAGCTGGCCCGGCGGCTGGGGCTTCTGCCGCAGTCCTCCACCGCCCCGTTCGGGATCACGGTCGCCGACCTCGTGGGCCGCGGCCGCTTCCCGCATCAGCGGATGCTGCAGCAGTGGTCGCTCGAGGACGAGGAGGCGGTGCGCCGAGCAATGGCGGCGACCGGGACGGCGGATCTCGCCGACCGCGCCGTCGAGGAGCTCTCCGGAGGCCAGCGCCAACGGGTGTGGATCGCGCTGCTGCTGGCGCAGGACGCCCCGGTCATGCTGCTGGACGAGCCGACGACCTTCCTCGACATCGCGCATCAGCTCGACGTCCTCGAGCTGTGCCGCAGACTCAACCGCGAGGAGGGCCGGACGATGGTGCTCGTCCTGCATGATCTGAACCAGGCGGCGCGGTACGCCGATCACCTCGTCGTCATGAAGGACGGCGCGCTCGCGGCATCCGGTCGACCTGCCGACGTCCTGACCGAGGAACTCCTCGTCGACGTCTTCGGGCTCACCGCCCGCGTGCTGGCGGACCCGGTCTTCGGAACGCCGATGGTCATCCCCATCTCCAGCTCCGCGGAGCACCGCTGATGCCGCCGCTCACGATCGGTCTCTCCCTGTCGGCCACGTGGCTGCGCGGCGGGGCCTGGCGGGCGGCGTCGAGCCGAGCCGAGGAGCTGTTCTCCGCCGGCCCCTTCCTCGACGCCGCCCGTCTGGCCGAAGAGGCCCACCTGGACTTCCTGTTCAAGCCGGACGCCCTAGGCCTCGACCCGGCGACGGTCGAGAATGGCCCCGGATTCAGCTCGCTCGACCCGGTCGTCCTCATGGCGCTGATCGCGTCGGCGACCCGGCGCATCGGGCTCGTGCCGACCGTCTCGGCGACCTACGCGCACCCGCACACCATCGCGCGTCAGCTGCAGTCGCTGGACCGGATGACCGGCGGGCGGGTGGGATGGAACGTCGTGACCTCGCTCGGCGGCGCGGAGAACTTCGGGGAGCAGGCACGACCGGACGACGTCTACGCGAACGCCGCCGACTTCGTCGCCGTGGTGGAGCAGCTGCGGCAGACATTCCCGGCCGACGCTCTGCTGATCGACCGGGAGCACGGCCGCTTCGCCGAGCCGGAACGCCTGTCCCGCGTCGCCCCGCGGGGCCGGTACGACTCGGCGGGTCCCCTGACCGTGGCAGCCGTCGGCGACGCCCCGTGGCCGCTGCTGCACGCCGGCGGGTCGCCGTCCTCCCACGCCTTCGCACGGGCGCACGCCGACGCGGTGTTCGCGATGACGGCGTCCCCCGCCGAGGCGGCCGCTCTCCGCGCCGCGCTTAACGCAGGAGACGCCGATCGGAAGGTCCGCATCCTCCCGGGGCTCTCGCTGTGCCTCGCCGACACCCGCGCTCGGGCCCGAGCGCTCGCCCAGGACACGGGAGACTCCCCCGCTCACGTGCGGCACTGGAGCATCGTCGGCACGCCGCAGGACGCGGTCGATGCCATCCTGCGCTGGCACGGAACCGGCGCGATCGACGGATTCATCGCGCTGCCGACCGGATCATGGCGGTCACTCGAGCTGTTCTGCCGAGAAGTCGTGCCCGAGCTCGCCGCAGCCGGTGCATTCCGAACGCACTACTCCGCGACGACACTGCGCGGCCACCTTCAGGAGAACCGATGATGAGCACCCTCGACAGCCTGCGCTCAGCCGTCGCAGCGGCGCCCGGAGACCGATCGGCCCTCGTCGACGCGTTCTGGGCCGGCCCCGCACGGCGCACGCCGATCGTCGAGGAGGTGCCCGAGCATCCGGACGAACGGCAGGTCACCTTCCTGTGGCGGGACGCCGACGCCCACGCAGTGCTGCTGACGGTGAACAAGATCACCCTGAGCGCGGCGGACGGGCTGATGGAGCGCATCCACGGCACCGACGTGTGGTTCCGCACCTTCCGGCTCGGCTCGGACTGGCGCGGCAGTTACACGATCCTGCCGCTGGATGCCGCGGGGCTCGCAGAGCTCGAGGAGATGGAATCGCGGTGGGCGATGCGCACCGTGCGCGAGCAGGGCCGGACAGATCCGCGCAACCCGCTCACGATCGGCACGCACGGCGGGGCGGCGTCCGTCGCCGAGCTCCCGCAGGCACGGGCGGCGGAGTGGACGGATGCCGTGCCCGCCCGTCGCGGAACGTCCACCGAGCATCGGCTGCCCAACGGCCGCCGGGTTTGGCTGCACCGTCCTGCCGGCGACGACGGCTCGGTGGCTCGCCCGCTCGTCGTGATGCTGGACGGCGAGATCTGGCAGCGCGGCGGGGACGCGGCGACCGCCGTGGACGCACTGCATGAGGCCGGATCGATCCGCACGCCGTATCTGCTGCTCGTCGACGCCGAGGGCTCGCGCCGCATGACTGATCTGCACATCGACGGGGACATGAGCACCGAGATCGCCGAGGTGCTGGTCCCCTGGGCGCGGTCGACCGTGCCGATCAGCGACGACCCCTCCGACGTGATCGTCTCGGGTGAGAGCCTGGGAGGTCTGACCGCGCTGAAGACGGTCTTCGATCACCCCGACGTCGCGGGTGCGGCACTGGCGCAGTCCTCGTCGCTGTGGATGCACGACATGCTCGAGCGGGCGACGAACGCGACGCCCGTGCGTCTGTTCCTCACCGCCGGACGCCACGAGGACGGGCTGATCGAGCCGAACCGCGTCCTCGTCGCGCACCTGGGCTCGCTCGCGCACGAGCACGTCTTCCTCGAGTTCAACGGCGGCCACGACATCGCGTGGTGGCGCGTTCTCTGGGCGGACGGCATCCGGCACCTGCTGCCGCGCTGACGCTCAGTCGTCGTCCCAGCGCTCCTCGTCGGGAACGTCGATGGACTGCTCCAGGGCGTCGACGATGTCCGCATCGGTGCTCGCGGCATCCGGATACCGGTCGTCGACCGGCTCCTCGGCATCCTCCGGGTCGTCCACCAGCTCACGCTGCTGCTCCCAGCGGTCCGGCAGCGGAGCCTCCTCGTCGATGGAGTCAGATGGATCGCGCATCGCTTCCTCCCCTCACGGTCTGTGCTTCCAGGATGCCCCGTGCCGACGGGATCCGCGAGGGGTAGCGCGGACCGGCGGCGGCGTCAACCGGGTCCGTGTTCGACGGAGCCCGACCTACGGTTGCCGGAGACGATGAAGGGAGCAGAGATGAGTGACGCAGAACGCGGGAACACGAAGCACGGTCCCGCCCTCGATGACCAGATGGAGCAGGAGACGCGAGGACTCGTTCAAGGACACGGCCGGCCTCATGCGGAGGAGTTCCGCGAGACAGAGCCCCTCCCGGACGACACCGATCCCGACGACGTGGAGCGGGCCTTCACCCACGAGGATCCGGATGCCGAGCATGACTGATCTCACACGGATGGCCTCTCTGCTGCGGGATTCGGGACCATGGACGGTCGCCTACGTGGACGGGGCGGGCGATGAGCCGCAGGTGATCGAGGAGAAGAAGCAGGACTCGGTCCGACGCCGGCTGAACGAAGAGGGCGCCCCGCCCGCGGACGTCGAGGCGGTCGCGACGGCGCTGCGCGACGGGGCGGGTCTGCCGTCGCCGTCGTCGCGCTACATCGTGGTCGTCGACGGAGCCGTGGTCCTGGACAGCGCGTTGAGCGGACAGCGCCACGGCGAGGAGATCCTGACCCACGGCCCCGTGCCGCCGTTGCGACCGCTCCTGCTGCACGGCTCGGCCGATGTCGGGTACCTCGTGGTCGAGGCGGGACGAGAAGGCGCGCAGCTGCGCTGGGAGCGCGCGGAGCGTTCCCCCGAGCCACCGCAGGAGGTGGAGGGCCGCACGGACGCTCTGCCCAAGGTGCAGGCCGGCGGGTGGTCGCACGCGAAGCACCAGCGCGCCTCAGAGGAGATCTGGAAGCTCAATCAGCGCGAGGTGGCCGAGGCCGTCGACACCGTCGTCCGCGAGCGTCAGCCCGCGTTCGTCGCGCTCGCCGGCGACGTCCGCGCACGGCAGCTCCTTCGGGACGACCTCGCCGACGCGAGCAGGGCGCTCGTCCTCGACGTCGACGCGCACACGCGGGCCGACGGCGCCGACGACTCCGCCCTCGAGGATGCGATCGCCCGGCGACTGGCCGAGCTCGAGACGGAGGATCTCTCGACCGCCAGGAGCCGGGCGCGCGTCGATCACGGCAGCCACGGGGTCGAAGGGGTTGAGCCGGTCCTGCGTGCTCTCCAGGAGGCCGCGGTCGACACGCTCGTGCTGGATGAGCGGATGTGGGACGACGAGCGGATGCTGGATGCTCTGGCGGATGTCCCGTGGGTCGACGACGGAGATGCGCTGGGAGTCGGGTCTCTCGGCCGCGTTCCCGCAGCCGAGGCGCTGGCCCGTGCCGCCCTGTTGACCGACGCCGACGTGCTCGTCGAACAGGACGAGTACGCGGCGGAGGACGAGGCGCGCGAGCAGCGGCTGGCCAGGGAGCCTCTCGCCGTGCTGCGCCGGCCCGCCGCGTGAGCGTCAGGCCCGCAGCAGGGCGGAGGCCCCGTCCAGCCACGCCTCGGCGATGATGCGGTGACCGTCCGGCGACGGGTGGATGCCGTCGCCGGCGATCGCCTCCGGGCTGCTCTGCTCGCCATGGCGGGCCAGCAGATCGTCGAGCGGGATGAAGGTCGCGCCGAACTCCGCCGCGAGGCGCCGCTCGATCGCGATCTTCGGATCGAGATCCTCGCGGAAGCGCAGCTTGTCGGCGACGGGGAGCAGGAACGGTTCGAGGATCACGAGCGATGCCCCCGCGCGGTCGCGGATGCCAGTCAGGATCGTCCGCAGGTTCGCCTCGAACTGCTCGGGACTCGTCGCGTCGTCGTCGTCGTAGCGGCGCCACACGTCGTTGATGCCGATCATGATGGTCACGACGTCCGGGTTCTCGTCGATGCAGTCCGCGTCGAGGCGGTCGATGAGGTCTCCCGTGCGGTTGCCTCCGATCCCGCGGTTGACGACGCGGATCTCGGGGTGCTCCTGCGCCAGGTGCTCCGCGATCACGCGGACGTAGCCGTCCCCCAGCTCCTGCGGGTCCGTGCGGCGGCCGGCATCCGTGATGCTGTCGCCGTAGAAGAGGATGGTGCGGGGGCGAGCGTCGCTGCTCATGTCTGGGGATTCCGTTCCTGTCGGGATTCGCTTCGGTGCCGGCACAGGCACCGCGCGCCATCCTATCGATTCACCGGCGGCGCTCTGCGATCACTCAGCTTGGCTCCCCTAGCGTTGTCGACATGACGTCGAGCGCCGAGAACCTCAACGCCATCGCCGCGTGGGCGGTCTCGCTGATGGAGACGCTGGGCGGCCCCGGAGCCGGCCTCGCGATCGCCCTGGAGAACCTGTTCCCGCCGTTGCCGAGTGAGATCATCCTGCCGCTCGCAGGGTTCACGGCGCACCAGGGGTCGCTGAGTCTCGTCGCGGTGCTCATCTGGACGACGGTCGGCTCGATCATCGGTGCCCTCGCCCTCTACGGCCTCGGGGCGTGGCTGGGTCGTCGCCGGCTGTACGCGATCGCCGAGCGGATGCCGCTGATCAAGATCGAGGACGTGGAGCGTGCCGAGGCGTGGTTCCTCAAGCACGGCTCGAAAGCCGTGTTCTTCGGGCGCATGATCCCGATCTTCCGCAGCCTGATCTCGATCCCCGCCGGCATCGAGCGGATGCCGCTGATTCGCTTCACCCTGCTCACGACGGCCGGCAGCGCCATCTGGAACACGATCTTCGTGATGGCCGGGTACCTGCTGGGCGCGAACTGGCACATCGTCGAGGACTACGCCGGCATCTTCCAGAAGGTCGTCATCGCGGCTGTCGTGATCGCGGTCGTCGTCTGGGTCGTGCTGCGCGTCCGCCAGATCCGGCGCGACCGCGCCGCGGTCTGAACGCTCCCCACCGCTCGCGCCGCGAACGCGGCAGAATGAGGTCGTGGTCCATCTGACGGCGGTTCTCGGCGACATCACGACCCAGGATGTCGACGCGATCGTCAACGCCGCCAGCACGGCGATGCGCGGTGGTGGAGGCGTGGACGGGGCGATCCATCGTGCCGGCGGCCCCGGCATCCTGGCGGACTGCATCCGGCGGTTTCCCGACGGACTGCGAACGGGAGACGCCGGATGGACCACGGCGGGCGACCTGCCGGCGCGCTGGGTGATCCACACGGTCGGGCCGGATACGCGTGCGGGGCAGACCGATCCGGCGCTGCTGGAGTCCTGCTATCGACGCGCGCTCGCGGTGGCCGATGAGCTGGGCGTGCGCACGATCGCCTTCCCCCTGATCAGCGCAGGGATCTTCGGATGGCCCCGTCAGGATGCTGCGGCGATCGCCGTCCGGACCATCCTGGGCACGCCGACGCGCGTGAGCGAAGCGCGCCTCGTCGCGTTCGACGACGCGGCGCGGGCACTCGTCGAACGCGAGCTCTCCGCACGGACCGGCTGACGCTCAGCGTCACTCCGGTCCGTCGATGACCTCGTCGACCAGGGCGATGCCTCCCGAGGTGTTGGCGGAGTTCATCAGGTCCTGAATCCAGCGGGCGTTGAGCTCGGGCGGCTCGGGCTCGTCGAAGATGAACTGCATCGGGATCGACGGGTGCAGCCAGATCGTCGAGCGCCCGGGCGGTTGGCCGTCCGGATGCCGCCAGGACAGCGTGAACCCCTCCTGACGACGCAGCTTCGTGGTGATGACGACCTTGAGGTGCGCGAGTGCCCGATCGTCGAGGACGATCGGGTGGTCCTCGCTGTCGTAGATGAGCTTGCCCATGCAGGAACGCTACGCCCTCGGCCCCCTGGCCGCGACCCGAAGATCGGCGACGAACGCGTCGAACGCGGCCTCCCTTGCCGAGGAGTCCCGCACCCGCAGGATGCTGGACGGATGCACGGTCACGACGACGGGGGCGAGGAGGCGCTCGGGCTCCTCGATGACGTGCCCTCGGGCATCCCCGATCGTGACGCTCCGACCGAACAGCGAACGGGCCGCGGTCGCGCCCATGCCGACGATGATCTCGGGCTTCACCTCGCGGATCTCGGCGTCCAGCCAGGGGTGGCACGCCACGATGTGCGCGACACCGGGCTTCTGATGGATGCGGCGCTTCCCGCGCGGCTCGAAGCGGAAGTGCTTGACGGCGTTGGTGATGTAGGTCTCCGTCCTGTCGATGCGGGCGGCCTCCAGGGCATCGGCGAGGACGCGGCCGGCGGGACCGACGAAGGGCTCTCCTGCGAGGTCCTCGCGGTCACCGGGCTGCTCGCCGACCAGCATGATCCGTGCGGAGGAGCTTCCCTCGGAGAACACGACCTGCGTGGCGTCCTTCCACAGCTCGCACCCGCGGCACTCGGACGCCGCTGAGCGCAGCTCGTCGATCTCGGTGGAGCGCGGCAGCCAGTGCTCGGCGCCTGGGCGCTCGGGATCCTCAGCCATGACGCCATCCTGCTCACACGCTCCGGCTTCGACCAGGGGGTTGCGCCGGCGAGGATTCTCCTGGCCGGCGCCCGCGGTGTCAACGGGCGAGACGGATCCTCGCGGAGCATCCAGGCTGAAGCCATCCACGAGAGGAGACGATCATGTCCGACCCCCAGGCCCTCCCGGACGACGAGCGGCGCGTGGACGCCGAGGGCGTCGATCCCGACATCCCCACGACGGGCGGCCGTCCCGACCCGGACGACACGTCACCCGGCGAAGAGGAGGACGAGGACGACGACCGGATCGAGGTCGAGGACCTGCCGTGAGCGGGTCATCGTCCGGGCACTGACGGAGGTGACGGCGGACGCCAGCGGTCCAGTTTCCGCGGGTTGCGCACGGCCCACACCCGACTGATCCTCCCGTCCTCCGTCGTCACGAAGCTGACGACGGCCAGCGTGAGGTCCCGACTGTCGGCCGCGACCAGTCCGAGCTCGCCGTTGACGACCTCCTCGCGGATGACGACGTCGGGCTGTCGCTCGAGAACGCCCAGGAAGAAGGTCGCGATCGCCTCAGGGCGGTGCAGCGGTTCGAGCGACGCGGAGACCAGACCACCGCCGTCGGTGATGGCGGTGGCGTCGGGATCGAGCACCTCGATGAGTCCGGCGAGATCTCCGGTCTGCCACGCGACCTTGAAGGACTGCACGGCCGCCACGTGCTCGGCGCGTGGGACGGGAGTCCGCTGCTGCTCGCGCACGCGCCGACGTGCCGACGATGCGAGCTGCCGGCACGCGGCGGGCGACCGACCGACGATCTCCGCGATCTCGCCGAACGTGTAGCGGAAGACGTCGTGGAGGATGAACGCGACCCGCTCGGCGGGCGTCATGGACTCCAGGACGATCAGCAGGGCCATGGACACCGAATCGTCCAGGGTGACGCGCTCGGCCGGATCGAGCGTCGTGGATCCGTCTTGGCTGCTCCATCGGTTCGCCGCCGGGACGGGTTCGGGGAGCCATTCGCCGACGTACTGCTCACGACGGGCGCGAGCGCTGCCGAGCATGTCCAGACCGACCCTGCTGGCGGTCTTGATGAGCCAGGCACGCGGATGCGCGATGCTGCGACGCGCCTCGTCGCTGAGTCGATACCACCGGATGTAGGTCTCCTGCACCGCATCCTCGGCATCCGCGAGGGAGCCGAGGAGACGATAACTCAGGCCCAGAAGGACGCTTCGTTCACGGATGGCGTCTCCGATCTCCGGCGGCTCGCCGGGGCGTGGTGCGATTTCCGACATCATCCTCGTTCCTGTCGTCGGAGCATCCGTGGCCGGAGACCCGACCAGATCACGGTACGTCGAAAAGAGGACGAGATGTCCTGGCGAAGTGTGAGGTGGCGGTGCGCGAACCGGACCGGGGTGCGATCATCGGTGCTCCGCCGGCATCGTCGCGATGTCGCGCGGCGCCTCCGGCGGCGGGGAGCCGGAGACGGATGTCGTGACGGGGAGGATGCGGTCCTCGAAGAACCAGCGGGACAGGCGCGCACGCGCGCGTTCGCTCCACCGGATCCTGCCGTGCGCGTCGGGGCGGACCATCGCGGGCATGGGCGATTCGTGGTCGAGCAGCCTCCACCGCTCGTAGGAGCTGACCGGAGCGTGCACCTCGACGTACCGGCCGCCAGGAAGGCGGACGATTCTGCCGGTCTCGTAGCCGTGCAGCAGGATGTCGCGGTCCCGGCGCTGCAAGCCGAGGCAGACCCGCTTCGTCAGCAGGAATGCGACGACGGGGCCCAGGAAGAGGGCCGCACGGAGCACCATGATCAGGCCCTCGTTGCTCAGCGACAGGTGCAGCGCGATCACGTCGCTCCCACCGGCTGTCCAGAGGACACCGTAGAACACGATTCCGGCGACGCCCAGTCCGGTGCGCGTCGGCGCGTTCCGTGGTCGCGCGAGCCAGTGCTGATCCTTCCTCTCCCCCGTGATCCATCTTTCGATGAAGGGGTAGATCATCGCCGTGAGGAAGAACAGCGTCACGAGCCCGATCGGCACCAGGACCGCGATTGTCCACGTGCGGCCGAACAGGACGACCTCCCAGCCCGGCGGCACGAGGCGCTGCGCACCGTCCAGCGCGGCGAGGTACCACAAGGCCCCGCCGCCTGCCGAGGCGACGGCAGGATCGGACGGGCCGTACAGCCAGATGGGATTCACCGTGACGGTGGCCGCGATCACGGTCAGCGCGCCGAACACGACCGCGAACAGACCACCGGACCGGACGGCGGCGACCGTGACCGGTCGACCGACGACAGTGTGCTCGGTCCGCCCCGGCCCGGGGAACTGGGCGGGACGCTGGACGACGTGAAGCAGGCCGATCGCGACGATCATCAGCACGGTGACGGCGGGGAGGACGATCACGTGCAGCGGATAGAAGGTCTCGATCGCACCACTGGGGAAACGCCCCTGGAAGACGAGGAAGGAGAGCCAGGTCCCGAGGACGGGGACGGCCTTGAGCAACCCGTCCATGACCATCAGGCTCGTGCCGGACAGGGCATCGCCGGGAAGGAGGTGGCCGGTCAGCCCGGCGGCCATCGTGACGAGGAGGACGCCGAACCACAGCAGCCATGTCAGTTCGCGCGGACGTCGGAACGCGGCGGTGAAGAACAGGCGCAGGAGGTGCAGCATCACGGCGGCGACCATCGCCGAAGAGCTCCAGTGGTGAAGCTGGCGCATCAGCAGGCCACCGCGGATCTCGAAGGAGATCGCGAGAGTCGACTCCAGCGCGCGCGACATCTCGATGCCTCGCAAAGGCTCGTAGATCCCCTGATACCTGACCGTCTCCGGGGACGGGGTGTAGAAGAGCATCAGGAAGACGCCGGTGAGGATGCACACGACGAGGCTCGCCACGGCGATCTGCCCGAACAGCAGCGACCAGTGATCCGGGACCACCCGTTGCCGCCAGGCGAGGACGCGCGTACCTTGCCCGGTCCGATGCTCCCACCACTGCGCCAGCTGGTCTATGCGCTGCGTTCCTCGATGCTCCGAGCGAATCACCGGTGCCCCTTCCTCGCACGGCCGACCGTCTCGACCGGCTCGGGAGGAGGACGACGCAGACCCGTCGAGCGTCAGGCGGCAGTCGGCACCGGCTGATCGCCTGACAGATCACTGCCCTGTCTCGTCTCCTCCGCAGCAGCGCCGATCGCGTCTGATCGTGCGTCGCTCAAGAGAAGGAGGAAGAAATGTCCCACCCCGTCACATTCATCAACGTCGTCGACGTCGACCCCGCCCGCCACCAGGAGCTGGTGGACCTGCTGGTCGAAGGCACCGAGCAGGTGATGTCCCGACGTCCCGGATTCATCTCGGCGACGCTGCTCGCCAGTCTCGACAAGACGCGGGTCGTCACCCTCGCGCGCTGGGAGAGCAGCGACGATGTGAAGGCCACCCAGGCCGATCCGGAAGCGGCGGCCTACGCCACACGGACCGCTGCGATCGCGCAGCCGCGGCCCGGGCTCTTCGCGGTGGTGGGCGAAGTCACCGCGTGACGACCGCCGGGTCCTTTCGTAGGGTGGAATGACCAGCGACCGAAGGAGAAGACTGTGCTCGATGAGCTGCTCGACCTCGAACACCAGGGCTGGAGATCACTCTGCGACGGCACGGGGGCGGAGTTCTACGGCGACATCATGACGAGTGACGGCGTGATGGTGCTGGCCCACGGCCAGATCCTGGATCGCCGCGCCGTCGTCGACTCGCTGAACGACGTTCCGGCGTGGCGGACGTACGACATCGCCGAGGCACGACTCATCGGGCTGGGCGACGACCACGCGATCCTCGTCTACAACGGTCGCGCGTATCGCGACGGGGAGGAACCGGCGTTCGTCGCGCTCATGTCCAGCATCTACACCCGCCGGGACGGGAACTGGCGACTCGCCCTGTATCAGCAGACGCCTGTTCCCGCCCCGTAGGAGTCACGCCGACCGGCGCTCACCCGCCTCGTCGCGTTCCGCGCGCAGGGGCGGTCAGCCGGCGGCCTTGGCCACCCAGGCGGCGATCAGCTCCTCCTCCTCGATGCCGAGAGGGCCCTTGATGGAGTACGAGCTGGGCCACATGACGCCGTCTTCGAGCTTCGCCCCCGCTTCCGAACCGAGGGTGTTGTAGGCCGTGCCGTACTTCTGGGCGGAGTGGAAGAAGACGACGACCTTGCCGTCGGCGTTGACCCAGGCCGGCTGCCCGTACCAGGTCTTGGCGGTCAGTGCCGGGGCGACCCGGGTGACGATCGCGTGGATGCGCTCCGCGATGACGCGCTGATCATCGGGCATCGCAGCGATGCTCGTCAGCAGGTCCTCGAGGCCGGCAGCCGCCTTCTTGCCACCCTTCTCCGCGCGCAGCTCGGCAGCGCGCTCCTTGATCGCGGCGCGCTCCGCATCGCTGAATCCGCCCGTTCCGTTGTCGGCCATGGCCCTTCCCTTTCTGTCGGAGACCGGTCCTCCCAGGCTACGAATCAGAGGCGAGGACGTCTTCTTCATTCCTGATCGATTCCGCTCTTGACACCGCGGGAAGGCGCTGGCTATCGTCGTGCTCATACGTAGAAGCATCCGAGACTTTCTCTGGGCCTTGCTATTCATACGTATGAGCACGACCCGAAAACGCCGACAGCACCGCATCCAGTCAAGGGAGACAGGAATGTCCAGAACGTCACGCACCCTCGCCGTGGCCGCAGCGCTTGCACTCGTCGTGGGACTGAGCGCGTGCTCGCCCGGGACAGCCAACTCGAGCGCTCGGACCGACACGATCGTCTACGGCAAGTCGGACGGCGGTACGACCTACGTCCGCAATTACAACGTGCTCGGCCCGGCCACGGAGAAGGCTCCGAACGCCGAGCTCATCTACGAGCCGCTCGCGCGGGTCGACTACAGCGACGGCGCCCTCGTGAAACCGTGGCTCGCGGAGTCGCTCGACTTCGACGCCGCCGGCACCACGCTCACGATCACCCTGCGCGACGACGTGACGTTCTCCGACGGCGAGGCGTTCGATGCCGACGACGCCGCGTACTCTCTCTCCCTCCCGCTCGACAACCCCGCACTGAATCTCGCCGGGGTCACGTACACATCAGTCGAGAAGGTCGACGAACACACCGTCGCCGTCGCGTTCGACTCGCCGTCCTTCGCCGCACTGAACCAGTTCGCGTCGAGTTCGCTGCCGATGGTGCCGAAGCACATCTGGGAAGAGCAGGACCTCATGACCTGGACGAATCCCGATCCCATCGGGACCGGGCCGTTCACGCTCGACGCCTTCGCGGCGCAGCAGGTCACGCTCAAGGCGCGCGACGGGTACTGGGGAGGCAAGATGCCCATGACGTACTTCAAGATCCTCGCGACGAACGGCGAGACCGTGAAGGCGCAGCTGCTCCGCGGCGACGTCGACTGGGCACCCACCGGCTGGCCCGGCGCCGAGGACGAATTCGTCGCGAAGAACCCGGAGACCAACCTCTACCAGCTCTATGCCACCGGCGGCGCGTACTCGATGATGTACAACACCGCACAGGCGCCCTTCGACGACGCGGACCTCCGGACGGCGCTCGCGCTGTCGATCCCACGCTCCGACATCACCGCGACGCTCAACCGCCCCGGCACCGAAGCGGGTCCGACAGGTCTCGTCGATCAGATCTACAAGGACTGGATCGCCCCCGAGTACCTCGGCGTCGTGCAGGAGGTCGACGAGGATGCCGCCCAGGCCGCGCTTGCCGCGAGCGGCTACGACGTGGTCGACGGCGCCCTCGTGAAGGACGGGAAGACCTACACGCCGCGTCTCTCCTTCAATCAGGACTTCGGCTGGAACGCCTATGCGGACATCATGATCAACAGCTGGAAGAAGGTCCTCGGCATCACAGTGACCCCCGCCGGCGCTCCGGGCGCCACGCTCTACGAGCAGCAGAAGGCAGGCGATTTCGATCTCACGATCGCGACGACGGGCGGTGCAGGCGTGTACGGCGTCTACAGCTTCCTCGACAGCCGCTACGTCGAGCCGATCGGGACGCCCGCCGCGACGAACATCGGCCGTTGGAACGACCCCGAGACCGACGAAGTCCTCGCGGGCATGACTCAGGCAGCCGATGAGGAGACGATGAAGTCGCTCGCACTCGAGATGCAGAGGATCGTCGTGAACGAGGTCCCCTTCACCCCGCTTTACAACTCCTACTGGTTCGTCGACGTGAACGCCTCGAACTGGACGGGCTGGCCGACCCCGGAAGACTTCACCGCCGTCCCCTTCCCCAGTCTCGGCCCCGACACGATCCTCACGCTGCTCTCGCTCGAGCCCGCATCATGACGACGACCGCCAGCGAGGCCGGAGTGGGGGCAGCCGACGTCGCGCCCACCCCGGCATCCGGGAAGCCCAAAGCACGCAAGCGGGGCAGGTTCCTCGCCCGCCGCCTCGGCTTCTACCTCGTCGCAGCCTGGTCCGCGATCACCCTCAACTTCGTGATCCCGCGCCTCATGCCCGGGGATCCGTCGGCCGCCATCATCGATCAGCTCGAGCGGGTGAGCGGGCAGTCGCTGCCACCGGAGACACTCGTCTCGATTCAGAGTCTCTTCGGCAACCCGGACGACAATCTGTTCGAGCAATACGTGGCCTACCTCGGCCAGCTGGCCCGTTTCGATCTCGGCGTGTCCATCGTCAACTTCCCGGTGCCCGTCGCCGAGCTCGTGGCGGCGGGTCTGCCATGGACGCTCCTGCTCGTCGGCACCACCACGGTCGTCGCGTTCGTGCTCGGAACCGCCCTCGGGGTCGCAGCGGGATGGCGTGCCGGCACACGCTTCGACGCGATCGTCACCCCGCTGACGACGTTCCTCTCGTCTGTCCCCTATTTCTGGGTGGCCCTGCTCGCCCTCTGGGCGTTCGGCTTCGTCCTCGGGTGGTTCCCGCTCGCCGGCGGCTACGACCCGAACATCCCGATCTCGTTCGACCCGGCCTTCCTCGCGAGCGTGCTGCAGTACGGCGCCCTGCCTGCAGCGACGATCGTGTTCTCCGCCTTCGGCGGCTGGATGCTCGGGATGCGCAACATGACCGTCACGACCGTGGGAGAGGACTACGTCCTCCTCGCCCAGGCGAAGGGCCTCTCGCCGGCCCGAGTGCGCTGGCGTTACGCCGCCCGCAACGCGATGCTGCCCCAGTTCACCGGCTTCGCGATGGCGCTGGGCGGAGTGGTCGGCGGCGCGCTCCTCACTGAGATCGTCTTCAGTTATCCCGGCATCGGGTACCTGCTGTTCTCCGCGTTGCAGAAACGCGACTATCCCGTGATGCAAGGTGTGTTCCTGCTCGTCACTTTCACTGTGCTCGTCGCGAACCTCATCGCCGATTCCGTGTACGTCTGGCTCGATCCCCGTGTCCGAGAGGAGCGCTGAGGTCATGAAGTACAACATCTTCGGAAACGGCAAGGTGGCCTTCGGTGTGGCCCTGCTCTCCTTCTTCGTGCTCCTCGCGGTCCTCGGTCCGTGGTTCACCAGTTCCGTGCTGGGTCTGGATGCCCGCGCCAACGACATCTCCGCCATCGCGGCTCCGCCCAGCGCCGATCATCCGTTCGGCACGACGCAGTTCGGCCAGGACGTGCTCGCGCAGGTGATCGAAGGTGCGCGCGGCTCGATGTTCGTCGGCTTCCTCGGGGCGATCATCGGTACCGCGATCGCGGTGCTCGTCGGTGTTCCCGCCGGTTACTTCGGCGGCACCACCGGTAACGTCCTGAACTTCCTGACGAACCTCTTCCTCGTGATGCCCGTGCTGCCACTCATCTTCGTGCTCGCCGGCTACCTGCAGGGAACCGGTCTTGTCATGATCGCGTTCATCATCGGCGTTTTCGGCTGGGCCGGCGGAGCGCGCACGTTGCGCGCTCAGGCCATGAGCGTGAGCAATCGTGACTTCGTGCAGGCCATGCGCATGCTCGGCGAGTCCGACCGCCGCCTCATCTTCACCGAGGTGATGCCGCACCTGTACGGCTGGATCGCTTCGATGTTCCTCGGCGGGCTGATCGGAGCCGTGATGGCCGAAGCAGGCCTCGCATTCCTCGGCGTCTCCGACTCATCCGCGATCAGCTGGGGGACGATGATCCAGGCCGCACAGCAGCAGAGCGCCGTGCTTCGCGGGCTGTGGTGGTGGTTCGTGCCGCCGGGCCTGTGCATCGCACTGGTCGGAACCGCAGCGGCACTCATCAACTTCGGTGTGGACGAGCTCGCGAACCCGAAGCTCCGCTCTGCATCCCGCCGCGTCGTGAAGCGCACGGCCGCCGTGCGTCGCGCCGCCCTCGTACCGGAAGGAGTCTGACGTGACGATCGCTCAGACGATGCGCGACGACGAGCCCGCCCTCACGACGGCATCCGAGATCGTGCTCGAAGTCGACGGCCTGTCCGTGGAGTACGCGAGCGCCGGGGCGCCCGTACTCGCATGCACCGACGTGACCTTCCAGCTGCGACGCGGGGAGATTCTCGGCGTCGTCGGCGAGTCCGGCTCGGGGAAGTCCACACTCATCACCGCGCTGACCCGCCTGCAACGACCGCCGGCAGTGACGACGAGCGGTCGGATCGTGTTCCATCCCCAATCAGGGCGTCCCGGCATCGACCTCCTGAAGCTCCCGCCGCACGCACTGCGAGCGCTGCGCTGGACCAGCCTCTCGATCGTCCTGCAGAGTGCGATGGACGCGCTCAACCCCGTCATGCGTGTGGGCGAGCAGTTCGTCGATGTTCTCCGCGTCCACGACCGCTCGATGAGCCGCGCAGCCGCGTGGACGGAGGCCAGACGGTTGCTCGGCCTCGTCGGAATCTCCGCCGACCGCGCCCGGAGCTACCCGCATGAGCTCTCCGGCGGCATGCGCCAGCGCGCCACGATCGCGCTCGCGCTGGCGTGCCGCCCCGAGCTCGTGGTCATGGACGAGCCGACGACCGCCGTCGACGTCGTCATGCAACGGCAGATTCTCGCCCAGGTGCTGCGGCTGCGACGAGAGTTCGGTTTCGCCGTGGTCTTCGTGACGCATGATCTGTCGCTGCTCCTCGAACTGGCAGATCGGATCGCGGTGATGTACGCCGGACGGATCGTCGAACTCGCCTCGGCCGAGGACCTCTATCGGACGCCGATGCACCCGTACACGAAGGGCCTGCGCGACTCGTTCCCTCCCCTGCACGCGCGGCTCGAGCGCCTTGAAGGCATCCCGGGGACGCCGCCCGACCTCCGTGCCTTGCCTTCGGGGTGTCCCTTCGCACCGCGCTGCCCCGCGGTGATGGATGGATGCCACGAAGCGCTCCCCCGACTGACCGCGCATGGCGACCGCTCGGTCGCCTGCCATCTCCATGACGAGGAGTTCATCTGATGACCGAACCCGTCCTCGAAGCCGTCGACGTGGCGAAGCACTTCGCCGTCTCCAACTCCGTCGGCGACTCCTCCGTCGTGCGGGCGGTGGAGGGTGCCAGCATCCGGCTCGAGCCGGGGCGCATCACCGCCGTCGTCGGCGAGAGCGGCAGCGGCAAGACGACCCTGGCCCGCCTGCTCGCCCGCTTCTACGAACCGACCTCCGGACAGATCCGACTCGACGGCGTGCCCGTCGTCGGGGACGGCATCCGCGCCAAGACGGTGCCGAAGTCGTATCGGAAGGCGGTTCAACTGATCTTCCAGGACCCGTTCGGGTCGCTGAACCCGCTCCATCGCGTACGCCACAACCTGGAGCGCGCCGTGCGCGTGCACCACCGGGGTCTGGGCCGGACGGAGATCGATCGACGACTGGCGAGCCTGCTCGAACGTGTGAGCCTCACGCCGGCGAGCGAGTATCTGGACAAGTTCCCGCACGAGCTCTCCGGCGGTCAGCGCCAACGCGTCGTCATCGCACGCGCCCTGGCGGTCGAGCCGCGCGTCCTCCTCGGGGACGAGCCGATCTCGATGCTCGACGTGTCCATCCGCCTCGAGATGCTGAATCTGCTCGACAAGCTGCGGCGCGAGGACGGACTCGCACTCCTGTACATCACGCACGACATCGCCAGCGCGCGCTACCTCTGCGACGACATCGTCGTGATGTATGCGGGCCAGATGGTCGAAGCAGGACCGAAGGACGCGGTCATCTCAGACCCGCAGCATCCTTACACGAAGCTGCTCGTCGAATCCTCGCCCGATCCGCACCGCAGCTCCGCCGTGGACCGCGACGAGATCTTCGGGGCCGCGGACGAACTCGGCGAGCCGCCGAGCCTCATCGATCCGCCGTCGGGCTGCCGCTTTCATCCGCGCTGCCCCTTCGCGATGGAGAAGTGCCGCACCACTCCCCCGCCACGCACGGGACTCGCCGACGGCCGGTGGGCGGACTGCTGGCTGCACGAAGAGGGACGGGCCGATGAACTCGCCCAGGCCACGATGACGGAACGCATCACAGGAAGACTGACGGAGGAACCCCGATGACCAGCACGAACGGACGCCAACGCGCGGCCAGGCAATCGGATGTCGCGGCGCTCGCCGGGGTTTCCCAATCGGCCGTGTCCCGCGTGATCAGCGGTGACGCCGACTCCCGGATCCCCGAGGAGACGCGCCGTCGGGTCCTCGACGCGATCGCGACGCTCGGGTACGTGCCGAATCCGATCGCACGGAACCTGCGTGGGAAGCGCACACAACTGCTCGGTGTGCACACGTTCGAGGCGCTCTTCCCCAACGCTCGCGAGAGCTTCTACTTCGAGTTCCTCCTCGGCATCGAAGAGCGTGCGGAGGAGACCCGGCACGACCTCGTGCTGTTCAGCTCGACCGGTGACGGAGGCGGGGCGCGGAAGATCTTCCGCGACGAGACCAATCGACTCACGATCGCCGACGGCAGCGTGCTGTTGGGCATGTCCCCTGATCGCGACGAGCTCGCCCGGCTCTGGCACGAGGGCTATCCCTTCGTCCACATCGGTCGGCGCGAAGTGCTCGGCGCCCCGTTCCCGTGCATCATTCCGGATTACCGACGAGCGTCCGCCGAGATCGTCCGCCGGTTGCACGACCATGGACACCGATCCTTCGCCTTCATCCGCGAGTCGATCGAGGGCGAACCGTACGAGGACCGTCGCGACGGTTACCGTTCTGCAGTCGCCGAGCTCGGCATCCACGATTCCTCTCCCGGATTCGTCTCCGACGAGAGCGGACTGTCGGATGCCGTCATCGAGAGCTTCGTCGACGGCACCGTCACGGCCGCCGTCGTGGAGAGCGAGCGGATCGCGGAGACTCTCCGCGGGAAGCTCACCGCCCTCGGCCTGTCGATTCCAGCCGATGTGTCCGTCGCGGTCCTCGAGGACACCTCCGGCGCCGGCGTGCGATGGGACGACCTGCGCATCCCGCGTAAGGAGATCGGACGGATCGCGGTCGAACGGCTGATCGAGATGGTCGACGATCCGGATGCTCCGCGGGAGAGCGTGCTCGTGGCGTGCACCGTGATGCCGGGCGAGACGATCGCCGCCCCTCGCGGCTCGGTGCTGCGAACCGCACCGTCTACGTCTGATGGGATGCAACGATGACCCCGGCCGTACCCGACCTCCTCGTCGTCGGCGGCGGCGTCGGAGGTGTCGCTGCCGCACTCACCGCTGTCCGGCTGGGTCGCCGTGTCATCCTGACGGAGGAGACCGACTGGCTCGGCGGGCAGCTGACGAGCCAAGCCGTCCCTCCGGACGAGAACGCGTGGATCGAAGAGCCGTCCACGAGCCCGGGTTACGCCGAGTTCCGCCGACGCATCCGCGATTACTATCGCCGGAACTATCCCCTCACGTCCACCGCCGCGGCAGCGCCGATCCTCAATCCGGGGCTCGGCGTCGTCAGCCGGTTGTGCCATGAGCCGCGCGTGGCTCTGGCTGTGATCGAGGAGATGCTCGCACCCTGGATCGCATCGGGCCGACTCGAGGTGCTGTTGCGGCATCGTCCCGTCGCCGTCGAGGTGGATGGCGACCGGGCACGGTCGGTGACCGTCCGCCGCGCCGACGGAACCGAGCGGGAGCTGTCTGCTCCGATCATCGTCGACGCGACGGAACTCGGTGATCTCCTGGCGCTCGGAGACGTCGAGCACGTGATCGGTGCGGAGGGGCGCGACGACACCGGCGAGCTGCACGCGCCCGAGGCTGCCGATCCTCTCGATCAGCAGGCGATCTCCTGGTGCTTCGCACTCGAGCACCGCCCGGGCGAGGACCACGTCGGCGATCGCCCGGCACGGTACGAGCACTGGCGCACGCATGTGTCCCCCTTCTGGCCGGGCCCGCAGCTCTCGTGGACCGACGTGAATCCGATCAGCCTGCGCGTGAACACGCGCCCGCTCTTCCAGCTGCGGCCGACCCCGGACGTGCCGTTCGACCTCTGGCGCTTCCGTCGGATCCTCGCGGCCGAGAACTTCCGTGAGGGGACGATCGACACGGATGTCACCGTCGTGAACTGGCCGCAGATCGACTACTGGGAAGCGCCGATCCTCGGGGTCGATGAGGACGCCGCCGCACGTGCGCTGACGGCCAGCCGGGAGCTGTCCGCGTCGTTCCTCTACTGGATGCAGACAGAGGCTCCCCGCGAAGACGGGGGCACCGGATACCGGGGCCTGCGTCTGCGTGGCGATGTGACCGGCACCGACGACGGCTATGCCAAGGCGCCGTACATCCGCGAAGCGCGTCGAGCGATCACGGAGTTCCGTGTCCTCGAGCAGCACGTGGGCGTGGAAGCGCGGGGTCCCGGGATCGGCAGCGAGATCTTCGCCGACAGCGTCGGGATCGGCCACTACCGCATCGACCTGCACCCGAGCACATCGGGGCGCACCTATGTGGACATCGAGGCCTACCCCTTCCAGATCCCACTGGGCGCGCTCCTGCCTGTGAGGGTGGACAACCTGCTGCCGACTGCGAAGAACATCGGCACGACGCACATCACGAACGGCTGCTACCGGCTGCATCCCGTGGAGTGGGCGATCGGCGAGGCCGTGGGTGCGCTCGCGTCGTTCGCCCTCGAACGCGGACTTCCGCCGCGCGCCGTACGTGCGGACGCCGACCTGCTGGACGACTATCGACGACTGCTCACCGATCGTCTCGGTGTCACGCTGCGGTGGCGCGAGGAGGTGCGCACGCATCACTGGAGACCCGATCCGGTGGATGCCGAGGACGTTCCGGTCCGCTGAGACCGGGACTCGTCCGCCGCAACGAGGCGGCGGACGGACGAGAGGGAGAACAATGCTCAGACCACATCGGTCTCGCCGGACGGCCTTCGCGCTGACTGGCCTCATCGCGGCGGCGCTCGCACTCGCGGCGATCCCCGCGGCGGCGGCCGCCGCACCGGAGGCCGCGCTCGGGAGCGCGCCGGCACTTCAGGTGGATGGCAACTGGATCCGCGATGCGAACGGCGACGGCGTGACGCTCCAGGGCGTCTCCGTCCTCGCGCCCGAGCAGAACGACGTATGCGAGTACTGCAATTCCCGGCCCACCTCCGAGCTCATCGACTTGGCGGCTGATGCCGAGGCCGGCTGGAACTCCGATGTGGTGCGCCTTCCGGTCACCGAGATCAGCTCGACGACAGACCTCGCCGCGTACGACGCGCAGTACATCGCGCCGTACGTCGATCAGGCCGTGGATCTCGGCATCTACATCATCATCGACCTGCACCTCGTGCGAGACTACGGGGACGCGGCCGGCGCAGTCCCTCAGTCGATGGTGAAGCGGTTCTGGGATTACATCGCTCCGATCTACGGCAGCACGTCGAACGTGATCTTCGAGGTGTTCAACGAGCCCATCAATCCCGCCGACTGGAACACCTGGAAGAACTACATCCAGCCGGTGGTGGACTCGATCCGCACGACCGCCCCGGACACGCTGCTGCTGATGGGCTCGCCGCAATGGAGCACCATGCTCAACGGGGCGATCGCGAACCCCGTCGAGGACGACAACCTCGCTTACGTGTACCACATCTACCCCAACCAGGGCTCCCCGACCGAAGCGCTGCTCGACGCGAAGTTCGGCAACGCCGCCGACCAGATCCCTGTGGTCATCACCGAGTTCGGGTGGAACCCCGAAGGCGAGTTCTCCGATGCCGTCACGCGCGGCACGACGTCCAACTGGGGCGTACCGTTCCGCGAGTACGTGGACGCGCACCCGTGGATCGGGTGGCAGGCGTGGATCCTCGACAACTTCTGGAAACCGCAGATGTTCGATTACGACTGGAACCTCATGGGCGGTGAGCACCAGGGCCAGTTCATCAAGTCCTGGCTCGCCGGTGATCCGAATGTGTCACCGTGTCAGACCCATGACGCGGTCGGCGCGAGCGTTCAGGTGTCCTCGGTGTACCAGACCTTCACCGGCGACAACCTCACCGACGGAGACTGCACGAATGCCGGGCGCTGGATCTCAGCGGTCGGCGACACGACACCGACGGCGACCGTCACGCTGGCGACGGCCCAGGACGTCTCGTCCGTAGGGGTCTACAGCGGCTACAGTGGCGGGACCGGCGTCGTGCTCGTGGACTTCACGGTCGAGGTCCACACGTCGGCCGGATGGCAGCAGGTAGCGGCGATCACAGGCAACACGCAAGCTGCTCGTGACGTGCCGGTCGGTGTGAGCGGCGTGGACCAGATCCGCCTCCTCGTCACGAACCCGTCCGCTTCCACCACAGAGGCGAAGATCGCGCGCGTCTACGAACTGGCGGTGCGCGGTTGATCCTGTTCGGGTGAGCCCCGGGACTGGTCAGGCCCGGAGACCTGCGAGTCTCCGGGCCGTGCCGTTCTTCACCGGGTCCGCTGGTTCCGGTCAGGTCTACTGATCGGGGCGTACAGGAATGGGCGTGCCGGGCGTTGGCATGACTAGACGAGCGCTCCTGCGGCGTCCAGCACCTTCATCGTCGCCAGTACGGCGTTGTCGCGATACTGCTTCGAGCCCGCCACCTCGCGCACGGTCTTCACGACTTCAGCCGCACCGATCACCGCGATCGGTCCGACTCCGACGACCTGTCGTGCACACCACTCGCGCACGGCGGCCTCGCTCCCGCCCCCGGCGAACTTGCCGACGTACAGCCGCAGCTCGACCTGCTCGATCTCGAAGCCGAACCGCTCTGCGGCGGCGGTCACGACAGTGGAACGTATCTGTTCATCGTTGAGGAGCGCGTATGCGGCGTTCCAGGTGCGATTCTCGCTCTCTCCACTTACGTGTGCGGCCACGACGCCACGCGAGCCGAAGAAGGACTTCACCGTCGCGAGCACGAGCTTGTCGGCTCGAGCCGCGACGAGGTCCACCTCGAATCCGTGTGTCTGCCACTCCTCATATGCGACCTTTCGTGTGCGGCGCTTGACGGGGAACTTGAGCGCACTCGAGACGACCAGCCCCTCAGCTTCCAGGGCGAGGGCGACGAACTGCTCGAAGGCTTCCATGACTCCGAGCGTAGCCAGCAGCACTGCCGTTGCTGCGCGGTCAGGAACCGCTGCGCCGACTACGCCTCGGACGGGCAGGACCTGGATGAAACGGCCGACCCCATCTACTCTCCGGCCGAGAACCCGAAAGCCTGGCCTCACTGAGAGCCTTTCGGAAGGTCAAGGGACCAGTGCTCGGCCAGTCCCTTTGACCTTCTGTTCTGTCGAGCTGACAGTACTTGAACCTGCGACCCCTTGGAGGATCCGGTCGACTTCCGGTCTCCGCCGATCGTCTCGGGAACTCGCGGATTCCCTTGTGTTTACAGGGAACCGGGTGGTTCGCCTGGTCCGAGCATATTCGGTTGGTGGCGAGTTTAGCGGGTGATTTAGGTGGGTTCCTGATGGGTCGAGCTTCGGACTCGCGCCAAGAACAACCGACGACCTCGAGCGGGCTCCGGGTGGAGTGGCTAATCGGTGGCCAGCGCCCACGATGTCAAGCTGCGTAGTGTAGTTCGGATTCAGGAAGTTGACGGACGGCTCGGCGGTTTGGAAGCCTCGACCGGGCGAAGCGTCGGTGGTCGTGCGCGTAGGGAGCCGCGCAAAGCATCGAGCGGTGCATACGCGCGCTAGACGCCACGCACGACTCGTCCTGTCCACGCAATGACAGCCCGGGGCTCACAAGGCGATTCCACGCACGCTCAGCCACCGGCTTGCGGTCGGCCGCCGCGCACGCAATCGATCGGTATGCGGCGAGTGCAACGTCGATCGGGAATCCGGACGCGTCAATCACGGCTGTGTTGATAATGGCTGGCTACTCTGAGGTGTGATGTCTCCGATGACCCCCGACGCGGACGAGACTTGTCTGGTTCTTATCGACTATGACAACGCCTTCCCACCCAACCGAGGTATGTCTGAGGACGAAATTGCGGTGGAGGTGGCGCGCTGGCTTCAGGAGCTTGCATCACGTCATGTTCGTCTGACGCATTTCGAAGTTCGTCTCTATGGTGGATGGTACGACGAGCGGGACCTCAGTCGTCATGGGAGTGACGTCGCCCGAGTCATGGCGAAACTGCCCGACTTCCCTATGGTCCTCCGAGGCGGCCGGATTGTCCGGGGCGCCATTACTTTGGCCGCGCACCCGATTTCTTCGACGTCCGGAGGGCCCCTGTATGGCACGTACCGGCGACGCGGTGGACCGCCAAGGATTCGATCACGCCAGCCGTACCCCGACGCATGCGTGCAGACGGACACGTCTTGTCCGGCGGCGATCCTTCGATCCTTTACGAAGAGCGCTCGACGTGAATGCCCCGTCAACACATGCTCGACGATCGCCAGCGAGGCGTTCGAAGTCCACGAGCAGAAGATGGTGGATACGCTTCTCTCCACAGACATCCTCGTAGCTGGACGCGCTCAGTCTGGCTACTCGATGATTGTGGTGGTTTCAGGGGACAGCGACTTCCTTCCACCGTTGATGGCCGCGAGTATAGACAGTGACGTCGCGTTGGTCCAGTTGCTTCCACGCGCAGAAGAAGCATCTGCGTACGCAATCGCGGTGCTATCCGAAGTTGGTGTAGAGATCCTCGAGATGAGCTCATGAACGAATTCGAAGAAATCATCGATGACCTGTTGGCATTCGCTGACGACGAGTCGGGCGCCGCCGTGGACGCCGATGGGACGTTCATTTTGCAGCGTAATGGCGAGGAGCTCAGCGGCTCGCTCAGTCAAGGTCCCGATGGCCAGATCTGGGTCGACATTGATGGCGCGAAGCTCCCCTATCGACGCTTCCTCACGCACAACCTTGCCCGCCTCGATGTTCTGGCCCAAAGGCTCATCGAGAGACGGCCGTCAGTCCCCGGGTTCGTCAATGCGGATGCTACGTTGCAGCGAGCAGCTGAGGATGTGATTCGCAACGACGGACTGAGCCTCCTCGATGATCGCTGTGGAATCGTGTCACCGTTCGCGTCCCGCGTCCTCTTTGTTACCGCTGACGCTGGGCACGGGAAAACTGCATTGTTGCGCGAGCATCAGTTCAAACAGGCGCAGAAGTTCCTGAAGGGGGATTCGCACTACTTGTTCTGGCACCTAGATCTGCAGGGAAGACAGCTCCTGCGACTGTCGGAAGCGTTGATGGGTGACCTGGCCGAGTTGCGCCTATCGGGACTGTGGATGCCGGCTGTCGTTCGCCTAATGCGGCGTGGTGTGCTCATCGTCGGGATCGACGGCTTCGACGAACTCGCCGCTGAGCAAGGGGGCGTGGACGCGCTCGGTGCTCTCGCATCGTTGGTCTCACAGCTCGAGGGTCATGGTGTAGTCGTCGCAGCCTCTCGGCGTACCTTTTTCAACACCGACGATTACTTGCGGCGCGGAGGTATGGTGCGCCGTGGCGTGCCGGACCCTTGCCAGTTCGATCAAATGGAGTTGGATGCTTGGACCGAGCGCGACGTACTTGAGTACTTCGAACGTGCCGAGTTCGATGGTCAGCACATCCAAAACCCGCAGGACATGTACTCAAGAGTGTTGGCGGCCCTCGGAGGAGATGCGTCCCATCCATTGATAACTCGTCCCTTCCTCGTAAGCCAGATTGCTCGGGCGTCTGTGCTCTACGACGCTTCGCCTGAAGAGTTCCTTCGGGCACCGGACGATCCGCTTAGCGGCGTCGCTTCTGTGGTCTCAACTTTCGTCACACGTGAAGTAGCGGAGAAGTGGAAGGTTCGCGAGACTGGCGAACCTTACCTGACCGAGGCGCAACACTTTGCGTTTCTCGCCGACGTGGCGGAGGAGATGCATCGAAGCCAGAAAGACCGCCTCCCGATCGACATCATTGAAACGATCGCCACCCTCTTGCTTGATCAATGGGGCATCGAAGGAGGCCTCCGGCAACAGATCATCGAGATGGTTCGGATGCATGTCTTGCTGGTCGCGCCTCCCGGAAGCAATCAATCCCAAAGGATGTTTGATCATCCAGAGTTTCGTGACTACTTCATCGCGTATGCGTTGAAGGAGAGAATCGCTGGAGTCATGGCTGGTGGCGGCACCAACGATCTGGTTCGGTTCCTCAGCATTTCGCAGTTGAGCGACTCGACCGCGCGCTACGTGTGCTCGATGCTCGACCGAGATGTGCTCGGTGTCACCACTCTGTTGTCCTCGATGGAGGAAGCACTCAACAAGGAGTGGAAGCCCACATACATCCAACAGAATCTAGGAACGCTAATTCCATTCATGATCGACGGCGTTGGGTTTGCTTCAGCGGCGTCGTTCACTGGCAAAGCGATCTACTCGAGCCTTGCCTTCGAGAACACCCGCATCCGGAACTTCACCTTTAGGGACGGTACCTTCGTAAATGCTTCGCTGCGAAGCGTCGAGTGGCGCAACGTCAGTCTCGAGGCCATGGCTTTGGGTGAACTGCAGCTCGATCGGACCTCGATATTCGTGGATGTTAGGCTCATTCGCTGTTCAGTCGAAGGGGTCCGAGTACAGAGCGACGATGAGGATGAGTTACGAGAATACGCGCCACTCCGTATTCGTCGAGCGCTGGAGCGAAGTGGTCTCATCGTTGTGGATGAGGAGTTGCCGATCGAGACCCTCGATCAGGCAACCGACTCGACAAACGTTCGACTGCTTCGAAAGCTGCTCCGCGTCTTTCATCGAACAACAATCGTATCCGACGAAGTCCTTCGGACCAGATTTGGCTCCGACTCCGTCGCGCTCGAGGACCACTTGCTCCCCCTACTTATGAAGTACGGAGTGGTGGGTAGTCGCAAATGGCGAGGTTCCGGCAATCACAGTGCTTGGACCCTGACAGTGAGTCTCGACGACTTCCTCGCAGGGGAGGGAACCGATGACTCACACGGCAGAGTTTGGCGAGCACTCCAACGAGGTGAGTAGCGCGCATGCCAGTGCGCCAGTGCCGCGCGGGCGAACCAGGCGGGTCCTCTAACGCGTCCCGGCCGCACGCGTATACGCGGTCAAGAGAGGACGCCGACAATTCTCCGGTGATAGCTCGACCGTGCTCCCGCGACAGGAGGTTGGCTAGAATGCCGCACGGGCGTCGTACGGTGCAGGCTCGCGAACTGGGCTCGCGGAGGGCGCTCTCCAGCGCTACCTATTGGGCCAGGGGTGCCGTTCTCGCAAGATTCGATTGGCGCGCGACGCACCCTTCCCGGGCCTTGCCCGGATAGGGATCCACATGCACGCAGGCGCCATATCAACGCTCACGCCCGCGCCGCGTGATCTGGGCAGCTGCTGCGCGTCGAGGTAGTGCCACAGTCGCGCAGGGGACTCGCATGGTCCTCGGCGCGACTGTGCTTGAGTTCCTCGGTGTAGATGTGGTCGTCGAGACTCGCACTAGCGGCGAGACGTGGACTACTTGGCCTCGGTCGCCATGCTGATGTGCAAGTGTCCTCCCCACCTCGCGTAGAACGCGAAGAAGGGGTCGGCGACGTTCAATGTGGAAGCGGATCCGTCCTCTACATACTCCAGAGCTGGATCCACTCCGAAGAAGGTGGCTTCGTCGTCAGCGCTCTCCTCGTCGAGAGCCTCTTCGTCCGGCGCAGCTTCGGTGAGCTTCTTCGCTGCGATCTTGGTCATGTGCTGCAGAAAGCGGGTCAGCTGATGGGCAGTCGGCTGTTCATTCTCGACGAGTTCGGAGATCGCGGCGTTGAGCTCCTGCCGGGTCATGGTCAAAGCTGGCGCCATCGAAGCAACGGCGACGAGGATGAGCCCGTATCCATCGACGATGCGGCCGTCTTTGAGCTTGTAGACGTCTCGCTTATTCCCGCGCTGAGGAGGGCCGTTGAAGAGCTTCGTATACCACTTGCCCGAATGAGAATCGATCTGCTTGATAAAGAACTCATCCCAATCAGATGGGGCCGAGAGGTCTACCGCGACAGTAGCCGTTTCGAAGACACCGTTGATCTGGCGAACCAGTTCTCGACAGAGCTTCTGCATCAGATGAGGACTGCCGAAGCTGTTCTCCGCTAGAACCGTCGCGAGTTTTTCTTCATGGTCAACGACGTTCAGGGCCTTAAATCCCTCGCGTGCGATGTACCTCAGCTCGTCGACGGACCACAGCTCGATTACCAACGGCTCGGCGCGCTGGCTCATGTCCTCTACAGCCTCGGGAACATCATGTACGCGGTGGGAGATCGCAGCGAAGATGACCCTCACTCCGTTGAAGACCATCGGCTTCACGGCTCTGATGATCTCTTGCTGCGCGGCCCGATCGATGAAGTGGAAGTCGTCGACGACAAGGACGCGCTGCGATGATTCCAGCTTCTTGCGGACGACGGACCCAGTCGCGCGGATAGCCGCTTGAGTAGAACCGGAGGACGTTCCGTTGGTCATCTGGACATTGCCCTCGGCGACTCCGGGAACTCCCAGCTTCCCGCCAGTGTCTGTCGATTCAGATGCACCCTCTTGGCGGCTTGCGTCATGGTAGGCGTCTAGTTCGGAACCGACCCGCGTCCAGAAAGTGTCGACGTCAGTAAGCCCCTGACCTTCGAGCCACACCGGGTCCTCGAGGACATTCTCAAGCAGCACCGTCTTGCCTGTCTTCGTAGGGCCAACGAGCGTCAGAATGGCCCCGCCATCGTCAATATAGGTGCGGAGCAACGACTCAAGGTTCCGCTCGGAGCGAGGGTTGTAGGTGAAGAGGGGCAACTGACCGGGAACGAACACTTTCCCTGTCTTCAGAATCTGCTGCGGCATACGATCAACATAGCGGCAGCATGCACGATGCAAGCGGCGCGGCCAGGGTAACGAGAATAAGCCAAATCCAGCGGTTTTCGGGGTTCGGTGTATATGAGGGTCCTCTGCCTCGCCTCACATCCGCTCGGTAGGCATTCGAACATCGTCGTGTGCGTGGAAGAACTCAGTGGTAGCCGTGGTGGCGGACGATGCCACCCGCGCTGACTATGCGGGAAACAAGCGATTCATGCGGCCAGACCGAGTGCGACCGGAGACAACGCCATTGCGGGAGCGACTCGTCGGTCACGCACCAATGCTGCACGGTAAGCCCCCGCCGGATCACGTCCACCTACAGAAAAAGTCCCGGAAACCCTTGAGTTTCCGGGACCTCTCGGTCGGGCTGACAGGATTTGAACCTGCGACCCCTTGACCCCCAGTCAAGTGCGCTACCAAGCTGCGCCACAGCCCGCCGCCTCCGCTCTCGCGCAGGCAACTCCCCTATCTTAGCCGCACGATCACGCGTTCGCGAACCAGCATCCCTTGCCCGTGTCGGAACCGTGGCGTACCGTGCCCACATGCCCGAGATCACCACCGAGCCGGCCACGCCCCAGCGCTGGGAAGACGTGCAGCACACCTTCTCCGGCGGAGGCGACGGACGCAGCTGCCAGTGCGCGTGGTTCACGCTCACGAACGCCGAATTCAACCGGAGCACCGCAGAGGAACGACGCGAGCTCCTGCACGACGAGGTCGACGCCGGTCCCCCTCCCGGCCTCATCGCGTACGTCGACGGCGAGCCGGCCGGCTGGGTCCGCGTCGGTCCGCGCACCGTCCAGCGGCGCATCGCCCGTACCCGCGCGATCGTCACGAGCACCCCGGAGCCGCTCGACGACGAGTCCGTCTGGGCCATCACGTGCTTCGTCGTGCGGAAGGAGTATCGCGGCCTCGGCCTGAACGCCCGCCTCCTCGATGCCGCGGTGGTCTTCGCCCGCTCATCCGGAGCCCGCGTCGTCGAAGGCTATCCCGTCGACACCTCCCCGGGGCGCGTCCGGTCGAACGACCTCTTCCACGGCGCGCTGTCGACATTCCTCTCGGCCGGATTCTCCGAATCGGCAGCCCCGAAGCCGGGGCGCCCGATCGTCGCACTCGCCCTTTGAGCGCGGCGCGACACCGCGCGCGAACCTACGATGGAGGGATGCAACGAAGCGTCTTCGGTCGCCCCACCATCTGGTGGACCTTCGTCCCCTTCGCCCTGATGTCGGTCCTGCACGTCGGCGCCCTGGCCGTCGGCAGCGATCTCGCCGGTCCCACGAAGCTCTGGCTCATGCCCCTGCTGGCGATCCCGGTGCTGATCTCCGCGCGCCTGAAACCGAGACTCGCGATCGTCCTACTGCTCGCCGCCTTGCTGTTCTCGTGGCTCGGTGACGGCGCAGGCTTCCTCTTCCCGGCGGCACCGGAGCTTCCGCTCATGCTCGGATTCTTCGGACTCGCGCACGTCGCCTACATCGTGCTGTTCCTCCGGGTCCTCCGTCGCCGCCGAGGGATGCCGTGGTGGGCACTGGTCTACGCCGTCTGGTGGGTGGCCATGATCGTGATCCTCGGCCCGCACACCGACGGTCTGCTGCTCGCCGTCGGCGTCTACGGACTCGTCCTGGGCGCCACCGCGGCCCTCGCTACCCGCTGCCGCCCGCTCGTCACCCTCGGCGGCGCCTTCTTCCTGGTGAGCGACACCATCCTCGCCTTCCGCCTCTTCCTCCCCGACGCCATGCCGGACTGGACGAGCCCCGCCGTGATGGCGACCTACACGCTGGGTCAGGGCCTGATCGTGGCCGGCGCGCTCGCGACCCTCCGCGAAGGGAAGACACCGCGATGAGCGATTCACCGGTCCGCGTGGACAGCTGGCTGTGGGCCGTCCGGGTGTACAAGACGCGTTCCGCCGCCACCACGGCCTGCCGCGCCGGGCACGTGCGCGTGAACGGAGACAAGGCGAAGGCGGCGCAGACCGTCAAGCCCGGAGACGAACTGCGGGTCCGCATCAGCGGCTTCGACCGCATCCTCATCGTGCGCCAGACCCTCGTCAAACGCGTCGGTGCGCCCCTCGCCGCACTCGCCTATGAGGACCGCACGCCGCCCCGCGAGCCGACGGCCGCCCTCGCCGTCCGCGACCGCGGCGCCGGTCGTCCGACCAAGCGCGAACGACGCGAGATCGACCGGCTCCGAGGCCGGGACGCCTGATCCGCCGCACGTCGCGACGCGTCAGATCAGGCCGCGCAGCCACCCCGCCGAACGCACGTCCGCGCCCGACGCGTTCACACGCTCCTGCAGCCCGCGATCGCTCGTGACCACGATCACCGCCCTGCCGTCGCCCACCAGGCGCTCGGCCTCCGCGAGAATCGCGTCGTCGCCCTCCCCTGGAGCCGGCACGATCCGCACGCGCTCTCCCCCGGCATCCGCGGCGATCGCCTTCGCCTGCCCCTCCACGACGAACGAGATCTCGGGGAACCACTCGTCTCCGCCCAGGCCGAGCTCCCCGGCCGGGACGGCCAACCCGGCCAGCGCCGAAGCCAGCCGTCCGGCGGCACCGGCGCGATCGCGCCACCAGCCGTCGGGCACGGAGCCGACGACGTTCGCGGCATCCACCACGAGGGCAGGACGCGCATCCAGCAGCGCGCGCAGTCGCGGCCACGCGTCGGCGAACCCGGGGTGCAGCGGCCGGTCATCCACGTCCTCCACCGGCACCCATTCGAGCGCGACGCTCTCGGGATCGCTGATGACCGGATCGAACGGCACGAGCACGTCGGCGATCACCGTCGTGTACGACCAGATGCGCAGGTCGAGCACGCTCGTGAACCGCGCCCGCACGGCGCCGTCCGGCACCCCGGCCTCTTCGGTCGCCTCGCGCTCGGCACCGACGATCGCGGACTCGCCCTCGTGCAGCGCGCCACCCGGCAGCCCCCAGGTGCCGCCGAAGTGGCTCCAGGAGACCCGGTGCTGCAGCAGCACACCGCGGTCGGCGTCGACGGCGAGCAGTCCGGCCGCGCCGAACCGCCCCCAGTACCGTTCACCGGACTCGGCGACGACCCACGCGTCGCCCGGGTCCCGCGGGCCCTCGGGGCGACGCGGTTCACCGGGTGTCGGGGGAACGATGGTCACCCCTCCACCCTGTCACAGCATCCGCGCCGCCGTGCGCGACGCGACCTCGGACGTCACGCCTCTGCGAAGATGGTCCCGTGAAGCTTCTCGTCGCCGCCCTCGAATCCGAACTCGTCGCGTTCCCGGAGCAGGTGCCCGGGTACGACCGGCTCGTGACCGGACCGGGGAAGATCATGGCCGCGTCCGCGCTCACACGCGCCCTGTGCACCACCGCCTACGAGGAGATCCTCGTGGTCGGCACGGCCGGCGCGATCGACCCCGACATCGCCCCCGGCATCCACGTCATCGACCGGGTGTTCCAGTACGACGTCATCGACGACAAGGGCGTCGCCGGTCACCATGTCTCGATGCCGCAGAACCTGCGTCTCGGCGACGGCGATGTCGTCATCGCCACCGGGGACAGCTTCGTCGACGACGCCGACACCGTGCGTGCCATCCACGCGCTCGGCGGTCACCTCGTCGACATGGAGGCGTACGTGTACACCTGGGTGGCCGGCGAGTTCGGCGTCCCCATCCGCATCTGGAAGGCGGTGTCGGACACCGCCCAGGACGGCGCGAACCAGACCTGGGAAGCGGCCGTCGCGGACTGCAGCCGTCAGCTCTGGGAGCGTCTGCAGTCCGAGCTCGACTGACCCTTCCCCGCGTCGGCGGAGGTCAGGACAGTACGCTCTCCGACGCCTGCGCCGCGCGCAGCCGCGCTTCGGCGAGCTCCTCCGCGGCCTGCAGCGGCGTGATCGCACGCTCCTGCGCGGCGTCCAGGATGCCGCGCAGGGTGCCGCCGATCTGAGAGACGCGCTGCATGATCTCCTGCTTCGTCCCCAGCCGCTTGGCCTCGAGATCCAGGTAGATCACCCCGCCGGCGTTGACGACGAAGTCCGGCGCGTACAGGATGCCACGGCCGGCCAACCGGTCCGCGCCGTCGTGCGCCGCGAGAGGGTTGTTCGCCGGACCGCACACCGCGCGGGTGTCGAGCTGGTCGATGACCTCGTCGGTCAGCAGACCGCCGATCCCCGCGGGAACGAACACGTCGGAGGGGATCAGATGCTCCGTTCCCGGTTCCACCCACGTCATCCCCAGATCGGCGGCGAGCTGACGCCGCGACGGGTTGACGTCGGTGGCGGTGAGCACAGCGCCCTCCGCGGACAGCCGGACGGCGAGGCGTCCGCCGACCTGACCGAGGCCCGAGATCGTGATCCGGCGGCCGGCGACGTCCGGAGATCCCGTCACGCGCTCCAGCACGGCGCGCAGCGACTCGTACACGCCCAGGCTGGTGGGCCCGGCCGGCTCACCCGATCCTCCGACCGCGTCCGGCAGGCCGACCACGTGCGCCGTCCGCTCGCTGACCGTCAGCATGTCCTCGGTGGTCGAGCCGACGTCCTCGGCCGTGCGATACAGGCCGCCGAGCGCCTCGACGGCGTCCCCGAGATCGAGGAACGCCGCGCGGCGGCGCTCCGAGTCCAGGCTCGTCCCCTCCGGCAGGCCGATGACGGACTTCCCGCCCCCGGCCTCCAGCCCCGCGGCGGCGTTCTTCAGCGTCATGGCGGCCGACAGCCGCAGTGCGTCGCCGAGCGCGTCGCTCCAGTGCGGATAGGTCCACAGCCGCGCCCCGCCGAGGGCGGAGCCGAGCGCGGAGGAATGCAGGGCGACGGCGATGAACAGACCGCTGCGCCGTCCCGTGATCACCTCCACGCGCTCGTGGGTGAAATCGGGCAGGGGCAGGGTGTGCGTCATCGCATCCTCCTTCGGCGGGCCTTGTGGGCGTGCTCGGTGGATGCCACGGCGTTGCGGCATCCATCTTCCATGGTACCTCCGGCGCCGCAGGAGCGGTGAGCGGTGCTCAGCGCTGTCGCCGCTCCCTCACCCGCATGTTGATGACGATCGGCGTGCCTTCGAAGTCGTACAGCTCGCGCAGGCGCCGCTGGATGAACCGGCGGTAGCCGGGGTCCAGGAAGCCGGTCGTGAACAGCACGAACGTCGGCGGGCGCGTGGACGCCTGCGTGCCGAACAGGATGCGCGGCTGCTTGCCGCCGCGCAGCGGGTGCGGATGCTCGGCGACGAGCTCGGACAGGAACGCGTTGAACTTCCCGGTCGGGATGCGGCGGTCCCAGTTCTCCAGCGCCGTCTCCAGCGCCGGCACGAGCTTGTCGAGGTGCCGCCCGGTCTTCGCGGAGATGTTGACGCGCGGGGCCCACGCCACATGCGCGAGGTCCTGCTCGATCTCGCGCTCGAGGTAGCGGCGACGATCCTGGTTCTCCATGTCGTCGTCGTTCAGGCGGTCCCACTTGTTGAACGCCAGCACGAGCGCCCGGCCGGACTCCAGCACGAGGTCGATGATGCGGATGTCCTGCTCGCTGATCTTCTCGGACACATCGAGCACGACGACGGCGACCTCGGCCTTCTCCAGCGCCGCGGACGTGCGCAGGGAGGCGTAGAAGTCCGCGCCCTGCTGCAGGTGCACGCGGCGACGGATGCCGGCCGTGTCCACCAGGCGCCACAGCTTGCCGCCGAGCTCCACGACCTCGTCCACGGGGTCGCGGGTCGTGCCGGCGAGATCGTTCACGACCACGCGCTCCTCCCCCGCCGCCTTGTTCAGCAGCGAGGACTTGCCGACGTTCGGCCGACCGAGGATCGCGACGCGGCGCGGTCCGCCGATCTCCTGCTTCGCGACGGCCGAGACCTCGGGAAGCTTCGCGAGCACGGCATCCAGCAGGTCGGCGACGCCGCGTCCGTGGATCGCGGACGTCGGGTACGGCTCGCCGAGGCCGAGGTTCCACAGCGCCGCCGCCTCCGGCTCCTGACGCGTGTCGTCGATCTTGTTGGCGACGAGGAACACCGGCTTGCCGCTCTTGCGCAGCAGGCGCACGACGTGCTCGTCGGTCGAGGTGGCACCGACCATCGCGTCGACGACGAACAGGACGACGTCGGACAGGTCGATCGCGACCTCGGCCTGAGCGGCGACCGAGCGGTCGATGCCCTTGGCGTCCGGTTCCCAGCCGCCCGTGTCGACCAGCGAGAAGCGCCGGTCGTTCCACTCCGCCTTGTAGGTGACGCGGTCGCGCGTCACGCCGGGAGTGTCCTCGACCACGGCCTCACGGCGGCCCAGGATGCGGTTCACGAGCGCGGACTTGCCGACGTTCGGGCGCCCCACGATCGCGACGACAGGCAGCGCCGGGAGGAACTCGATGCCGTCCTCGCCGCCGGAGAGACCGGCCAGGAGCGCGGCATCCTCCTCGTCCAGGTCGTACTCGGCGAGACCGGCGCGCAGCGCCTCGGCCCTCTGGTCCGCGAGCGCCTCGTCGAGGTCGTTCAGCTTCTCCTCGAGGTGGTCAGGGCCGCCCTCGTACTCGTCTTCAGCGGGCATGTTCCGCTCCTTGCTTTCGGTCGATCACCGCGAGCACGGCGTCGATGGTCTGAGAGAAATCGAGCGCGGTCGAGTCCACGACCTCCACGCCGTCGGCGGCGTTGAGGAAGTCGACGACCGTGCTGTCGGCGGCGTCGCGCCGGTGCAGCGCCTCAGCGACCGCGGCGGCGTTCTCGCCGGCGAGTTCGCCGGCGCGTCGCGCGGCGCGCACCTCGGGGGCCGCGGTGAGCAGGATCCGCACCGGCGCGTCGGGCGCGACGACTGTGGTGATGTCGCGGCCCTCCACGACGACCGCGTCGAACGCGGCCTCCGCGACGAGGGACCGGAACAGTTCGTTGACGCCCGTCCGCACCTCGGGAACGCGCGCGACACCGCTCACGGCGCCCGACACGCGCGGTTCGCGGATCGCCGCGGTCACGTCGACGTCTCCGACCCGCACGGATCGGTCGTCGGGGTCGAGTCCGATGCGCAGATCGAAGTCGGATGCCGCGGCGCGCACCGCCTCCGCGTCCGCCGTGTCGGCCCCGCGGTCGAGCACGTGCCAGGCGAGCGCGCGGTACGCGGCTCCCGTGTCGAGGTAGCCGTATCCCCGGCTGCGCGCGACGGCCTTGGAGACGCTGGACTTGCCGGAGCCGGCCGGCCCGTCGATCGCGATGAACTTGTGCGCGTCAGTCATTCGTGGTCCCTGCAATCCGCCACCCGCGTTCCTGCAGACCGGTGATCGCGCCGTGCAGCGCGGCCGGGGCCACGCTGATCTCGGCGAGGCCGAACTGCGCGCCCGGCGAGTGCTCCAGGCGCAGATCCTCCACGTTCACGCCGAGCTCACCGAGCTCGCCGAAGAGCCGCCCGAGCTGACCGGGGGTGTCGTCGACCATGACGACCAGCTGCTCGTAGCGGCGGTTCTGCCCGTGCTTGCCGGGAAGCCGCTCGACCCCCTCGTTGCCCTGCCGGATGGCGTCGGCGACCGTACGGCGCGCACCGGGCGCGGCCGGATCGCGCAGCGCTGCGGCCACGTCGCGGAGGTCGTCCGCCAGCGCGTCGAGGATGTCGACCACGGGCTGAGCGTTGGCGCCCAGGATCTGGACCCACAGTTCGGGGGCGGAGGCGGCGATGCGCGTGGTGTCCCGCACGCCTTGACCTGCCAGGCGCAGGGATCCCTCGTCCGCCGAGGCGAACCGGCCCGCGAGCAGGCTCGCCACGACCTGCGGGACATGCGAGGTCAGGGCGACCGAGCGGTCGTGCTCCTCGGGCGTCATCTCGAGCGGCATCGCTCCGACATCCAGCGCGAGCGCCTCGACGAGCGCCAGGTCGGCCGGCCGCGTCTCCTCGTCGCGGCACACCACCCACGGGCGCCCGACGAACAGATCGGCGCGCGCCGAGATCGCTCCGCCGCGCTCGCGTCCCGCGAGCGGATGGGAGCCGATGTAGCGGGTGAGATCGACGCCGCGCCGGCGCAGGGCGTTCAGCGGCTCCAGCTTGACACTGGCGACATCCGTGACCACCGCATCCGGGTAGCGATCCAGTTCCGCCTGGATGACATCCGCGGTGACGTCCGGCGGAACGGCGACGACGGTGAGAACAGGGCGATCGTCGTCCTTCTCGGCGCGCCCCGCGCCATAGTCGATCGCGAGCCGGAGCTGCGCGGGTGACGCGTCGGCGAGGACCACGTCCACGCCCTTCACGCGCAGCGCGTGTCCGATGCTGGCGCCGAGCAGGCCGGACCCGACGATCCGGACGGTCCCCGACAGCCGCGGGGGCACCGCGGCACCACGGGACTGTTCGCTCACTGCTTCTCCTGCACGTCTCCCGGCGTCGTATCCGCAGGGGAATCCTGGCGCGACAGAGTCAGCAGCGCGCCGAGTTCGATTTTAGTCAGTTCCCGCGACTTCCCCGCCGGGAGGGTTCCCAGGTGCAGCGGGCCGAACTGCCGGCGGACGAGTTCGAGAACGGGGTGGCCGACCGCCGCCATCATGCGGCGCACGATGCGGTTGCGCCCGGAGTGCAGCGTGAGCTCCACCAGGCTCGAGCCGCGGGACGTGTCCAGCAGCCGGGCCTTGTCGGCCGCGATCGGCCCGTCCTCGAGCTCGATCCCCGCCGTCAGCCTCGCGATGGTCTGGGCCGTGACCGTGCCGTCGACCTTGGCGATGTACACCTTCGTCACGCCGAACGACGGGTGCGCGAGCACGTGCGCCAGCTCGCCGTCGTTCGTGAGCACCAGCAGGCCGCTGGTCTCGGCATCCAGGCGGCCGACGTTGTACAGGCGCTCGGAGTAGTCCTTCGTGAAGCGCCGCAGATCCGGGCGGCCGTTCTCGTCGCGCATCGTGCTGACGACGCCGGTCGGCTTGTTCAGCATGACGTACCGCTTGGACACGTCCAGCTGCACGGCGGTGCCGTCGACGTCGACGAGGTCCTTGTCGGGGTCGATCCGCGTGCCGAGCTCGGTCACGATCTGCCCGTTGACGCGGATGCGCCCCTCGACGATGTACTGCTCGATGACGCGCCGCGAGGCGACGCCCGCGTTCGCGAGGACCTTCTGCAGCCGGACGCCCTCGGGCGAAGAGTCTGTCTCGGGGGTCATCGGATGCTCGATTCGTCGAAGCCGTTCGAACCGTCGTCGAGCAGCGGAGAGATGGGAGGCAGCTCGTCGAGGGAGTTGATGCCGAGGTTCTGCAGCAGGGCATCCGTGGTGCCGTAGTTGATCGCGCCCGTCTCCGAGTCGGCGAACAGCTCGGTGATCAGCCCGCGCGCCAGGAGGGTGCGCACCACCGAGTCGACGTTCACGGCGCGGATCGAGGCCACCTGGCCGCGCGTGACCGGCTGCTTGTACGCGATCACGGCGAGCGTCTCCAGCGCCGCCTGCGACAGCCGCGCGGGCGCCTGACCGCCGACGAACTCGGCGACGAGGTCGTCGTGGTCGTCCCGGACGTACAGCCGCCAGCCTCCGCCCACCTCGCGCAGCTCGAAGCCGCGCCGCGGGCCGCTGCCGCGTCCGTCGTAGTCGTCCACGAGCGTCTCGATCGCCTGGCGCACCGCCGGTACCGGGGCGCCGACCGCGGCCGCCAGCGCGACGAGGCCCAGCGGTTCCTCGAGGATCAGCAGGATCGCCTCGAGCTTCTCGGTCAGCGGAGCGTCGATCGCCCGCTCGTCGATGGTCTCGGTCATGTCATCGGTCATAGTCGGCCCCCAGGGTCGCGAGCATCTCATCCGACCAGGTGTCGGCGGCCCAGCGCAGCGTCAGCTCGCCGAGCGGTTCCAGTTGTTCGAAGGACAGCGCGGCGTGCCGGTACAGCTCGAGCACCGAGATGAACCGCGCCACCACGATGCCCGGCTCGGTCACACCGGAGACGAGCTCGCGGAACGTCAGCGACTCCGTGCCGCGCAACAGCGTCACCACGATCGCAGCCTGCTCCCGGATGCTCACGAGCGGCGCGTGCAGGTGGTCCAGCCCGACGTGCGGGATCTCCTTCGGCGCGAACGCGAGGAGGGCCAGCGCCGCGAAGTCGTCGGCGCTGAGCGTCCAGACCAGCTCGGGTGTCTGACGGCGGTGCTTCTCGTCCAGCCTCACGCTGCGCACGTGACGACGATCCTCCCGCTGCAGGCTCCGCGCGAACCAGGCGGAGACCTCCTTGAACGCGCGGTACTGCAGGAGACGCGCGAACAGCAGGTCGCGCGCCTCGAGGAGCGCGACGGACTCGGCATCCACCAGCTCGCCCTGCGGCAGGAGGCCGGCCACCTTCATGTCCAGCAACGTCGCTGCCACGACGAGGAACTCGGATGCCTGATCCAGCTCCTCCTCGGGTCCGAGCTCCTTCAGATACGCGATGAACTCGTCCGTGACCTTGCTCAGCGACACCTCGGTGATGTCGAGCTCGTGCTTGGAGATCAGGTTCAGCAGCAGGTCGAACGGTCCGTCGAAGTTCCCGAGCGACACGCGGAAACCGGAGTCGTCCCGCCCTCCTTCATCGAGCGCGGGTGAGGGATCGGTTTGCTCGACGACCGACGGATCGGTCTCGTCAGGCGACGGCGCCACGGGCGACCAGCTCCCGCGCCAGCCGCAGGTACGCCTGTGCGGCGGCGTGCTCCGGTGCGAACTCGGTGATGGGGACGCCGGAGACCGAAGCGTCCGGGAACTTCACGGTGCGGCCGATCACGGTCTCCAGGACGTCGTCTCCGAACGCCTCTACGACGCGCTCGAGCACCTCACGGGAGTGCAGCGTCCGCGGGTCGTACATCGTGGCGAGCAGGCCGTCGAGCTGGATGGCGGGGTTCAGGCGATCGCGCACCTTGTCGATCGTCTCGATGAGCAGCGCGACGCCGCGCAGAGCGAAGAACTCGCACTCCAGCGGGATGAGGACGCCGTGGCTGGCGGTGAGCGCGTTCACGGTCAGCAGCCCCAGCGACGGCTGGCAGTCGATGAGGATGACGTCGTACTCCCCCGCGACCTGACGGAGCACGCGCGACAGGATGGTCTCGCGCGCCACCTCGTTGACGAGGTGCACCTCGGCCGCGGAGAGGTCGATGTTCGCCGGGATCACGTCGAGGCCGTCGACGGAGCTGTGCACGATCGCCTCGTGCGCGTCGCGCTTGGTGTCCAGCAGCAGATCGTAGATCGTCGGCACGTCGTGCGTCTGGATGCCGAGGCCCGCGGAGAGCGCACCCTGCGGGTCGAAATCGACCGCGAGCACCTTGCGGCCGTACTCGGCGAGAGCGGCGGCGAGATTGATCGACGTCGTGGTCTTGCCGACCCCGCCCTTCTGGTTGCACAGCGCGATGATCCGCGCCGGCCCGTGGGATTCGAGCGGCGCTGGCGTCGGGAAGCCGTGATAGGGACGACCGGTGGGTCCGATCGGGGTCTCGTCGCCCTTCGACGCCCTGCCCTTGGACTTCGCCGCTTTGTCAGCCACCGGTTCTCCTGCTCCCTCGTGCTCGCTCGATTCTAGTCACCAGGGGCGCGAACGCGCGGCCCGCACCCGGCGATCCCGGGGAATCGCGCTACCGGGCGCGCGGATGCGACGTCGCGTAGATGTCGCGCAGCGCGTCGACCGAGACGTGGGTGTAGATCTGGGTCGTCGCGACCGACGCGTGCCCCAGAAGCTCCTGCACGACGCGCACGTCGGCTCCGCCCTGCAGCAGGTGCGTGGCGAAGGAGTGGCGCAGCGTGTGCGGAGACACGTCCGCCGTGATCTGTGCGGTGTCGGCGGCCTGCCGGATGATCAGCCAGGCGCTCTGCCGGGACAGGGGCGCGCCGCGGGCCCCGAGGAAGAGCCGGGCGGTCGCGCGTCCCTTCGCCGCGAGATCGGGCCGCACCCGCGTGAGGTAGGCGTCGACCGCAGAGCGCGCGTACGAGCCGATCGGCACGATGCGCTCCTTCGCACCCTTGCCCCGCAACCGCAGCACCTCGCCGTGCGACAGATCGTCCACGTCCAGCCCGATCGCCTCGGACACGCGCGCACCCGTGGCGTAGAGCAGTTCGAGCAGGGCGCGATCCCGGATCCCCATCGGCTCATCCGGCGAGGGGGCGGCCAGCAGCGCCTCGACCTGGTCGATCGTCAGCGCCTTGGGCAGTCGCTGCGGCGTCTTCGGCGGGCGGAGCCGACCCGTCGGGTCCTCCGGTGCGATCCCCTCCCGCACGAGGAACCGGTGCAGGCCGCGCACAGACGACTGGAGCCTGGCCAGGCTCGTGGCCGCCGGCGGCGGGACGAGCGCGGATCGGTCGGCGATGAACCGGCTGACGATCGAGCCGCTGATCGCCGCCGTGTCGTCGACCCCGACGTCCGCGAGCCAGGCGCGATAGACCTCGAGATCACGGCGATAGGCGCCGACCGTGTGCGTGGAGAGGCCCCGCTCGATCGTGATGTGCCGGAGATAGGCGTCGACCGCGCGCTCGACCTGCACGGTCAGCCCCTGGCGCGCCTCGCCGCCACGGCCAGCAGCCCGTTGGCGAGCAGCGCGTTGCGCAGTCGTCCGGCGAGCACGGCGTCCACGGCATCCTGCAGCGGAACCCAGACCAGGGAGATGTCGGCCTCCTCGTCCTCACGGGCATGCACGTCCGGAGCATCCGAGAGCTCCGTTGCGAGGAAGAAGTGCACGATCTCGTTGCTGCCGCCCGGCGTCGTGAACGTCGAAAGCAGGGGCTCCCACGCCCCGGCGACCAGGTCGGCCTCCTCGGCGAGCTCACGGCGCGCGGCGTCGAGCGGGTCCTCCCCCTCGACGTCCAGGAGTCCCGCGGGCAGCTCCCAGTCGCGATGCCGGATCGGATGCCGGTACTGCTGGATCAGCAGCACCCGGTCCGAGGCGTCCATCGCGACGATCGCCGCAGCCCCGGGGTGATCGACGTACTGACGTCGCAGCTCGCCGTCGCCGTACCGGAGTCGGTCGTCGCGGATGTCCCACACCGCACCGCGGAACGCGAGCTCCGATGCGAGGATCTCCGGATCGAACCGCTCATCGCGCAGGGCGGCCGCGTCGGCCCCCTCCCCGGAGCGGGGGCCGACGTCCTGAGCGGACGTGAGATCAGGCATCGGCTTCCACGTCGAACAGCTCGCTCGCCCGATGACGGTCGATCGCCGCCCCCACTAGACCGCGGAACAGCGGGTGCGGATCGGTCGGACGCGAACGCAGCTCGGGGTGCGCCTGCGTGGCGATGTAGTACGGGTGCACGTCGCGCGGCAGCTCGACGAACTCGACGAGGTCGAGCTCGGGGTTGATGCCGGAGAACACCAGGCCGGCCTCGGCGATGCGGTCGCGGTAGGCGTTGTTGACCTCGTAGCGGTGGCGGTGACGCTCCTCGACCTCCGTCGAGCCGTAGACCTCAGCCGCGATCGAGCCCTCGGCGAGGCGAGCGGGGTACAGTCCCAGACGCATCGTGCCGCCCAGGTCGCCGTGGTCGATGATGTCGACCTGCTCGGCCATCGTAGCGATGACCGGAGCCGGCGTCTCCGGGTCGAACTCGCTCGACGAGGCGCCGTCGATCCCCGCGACGTTGCGCGAGTACTCGATGACCATGCACTGCAGGCCGAGGCAGAGTCCGAGCGTCGGGATGCCCTGCTCGCGGGCGAAGGTCAGCGCACCGAGCTTTCCCTCGATGCCCCGGATGCCGAAGCCGCCAGGCACGCAGATGCCGTCCAACTGTCCGAGCTGCTCCTTGGCGCCCTCCGGCGTCTCGCACAGGTCGGACGGGATCCAGCGGATGTTGACCTTCGTCTCCTGCGCGAAACCGCCGGCCTTGAGCGCCTCGGTCACGGAGAGGTAGGCGTCCGGCAGGTCGATGTACTTGCCGACGAGTCCGATCGTGACCTCGTGCTTGGGGTTGTGCACGGCGTGCAGGACCTTGTTCCAGCGCGTCCAGTCGACGTCGGCGGCCTTCTGATCGAGCCCGAGCCGGCGCACGATGTAGGAGTCCAGGCCCTGCTCGTTCAGCGTGGACGGGATGTCGTAGATGCTCGGCAGGTCGACCGTGTTGATGACGCCCTCGGCGTCCACGTCGCACATCAGGGCGATCTTGTTGCGGTTCGACTCGCTGACGGGACGATCGCTGCGGAGCACGAGCGCATCCGGCTGGATGCCGACCTGGCGCAGGGCCGCGACGGAATGCTGGGTGGGCTTGGTCTTCTGCTCCCCCGACGCGCCCATGAACGGCACCAGCGACACGTGGACGAAGAAGACGCTGTCGCGGCCGAGCTCGTGGCGCAGCTGACGGGCGGACTCGAGGAACGGCTGGGACTCGATGTCGCCGACGGTGCCGCCGACCTCGGTGATGATGACGTCGGGCTTGGGCGTCTCATCCGCCTGCAGCCGCATGCGCCGCTTGATCTCGTCGGTGATGTGCGGGATGACCTGCACCGTGTCGCCGAGGTACTCGCCGCGCCGCTCGCGTGCGATGACCTGCGAATAGATCTGCCCGGTCGTGACGTTGGCGGCCTGCGACAGGTTGATGTCGAGGAAGCGCTCGTAGTGGCCGATGTCCAGGTCCGTCTCGGCGCCGTCGTCGGTGACGAACACCTCGCCGTGCTGGAACGGGTTCATCGTGCCCGGGTCCACGTTGAGATACGGGTCGAGCTTCTGCATGACGACGCGCAGTCCGCGGGCGGTGAGGAGATTGCCGAGGCTCGCGGCAGTGAGCCCCTTGCCCAGAGACGAAACGACACCGCCGGTCACGAAGATGTGCTTGGTGGTGTCGTTCTTGGGCCCCGCAGAAGAAGAGTTCATCACGGGCTTCTATCCTAACAGTTCGCGGGAGACCCCGAGGTCGAGCAGTTCTCTGGCATGCGTGAGCGCGGCGTCCGAATCGGCGAGGCCCGACAGCAGGCGCGCCATCTCGGCTTCGCGTTCGGCGCCCTCCAGGCGTCGGACGCTGGATGCCGTGACGGCGCCGTCGCTGGCCTTGACGACGGACAGGTGATTCCCGGCGAAGGCGGCGACCTGGGCGAGGTGCGTGACGGCGATCACCTGGGACCGTTCGGCGAGTCGAGCAAGTCGCCTGCCCACCTCGATCGCGGCGGCGCCTCCGATCCCGGCGTCCACTTCGTCGAAGACGAAGGTCGGAACCGGGTCGGTGCCCGCGATGACGACCTCGATCGCCAGCATGACCCGCGACAGTTCGCCTCCCGAGGCGCCCCGGGCGACGGACCGGGGCTCTGCTCCGGGGTGCGGAGCGAGCAGGATGGCGACGTCGTCGCGCCCGTGCGCGCTCTCCGTGCCGGCCGTCACCGCGACCTCGAGCCGTGCGTCGGGCATCGCGAGCGCGTGCAACTCCTCGGTGACCGCTGCGCCCAGCCGCGCCGCGGCCTCGGTGCGTACCGCGGTGAGAGTCTCGGCCGCGGCGTCCAGCTCGGCACGGGCCTGCTCGCGTTCGGCGTCGAGCCGCGAGACGCGGTCCGTGTCGTCGTCCAGCTCGGCGAGTCGCGCGGAGCCGGTCTCCCACAGGGCGAGTGCCTCGTCGAGCGAGCCGTGTGCGCGCACCAGCGTTCCGAGAGCGGCCCGGCGCTCCTCGACCGCGGCCAGTTCGTGCGGACCCGCCTCGTCGAGGTCGGCGAGGTAACCGGCGAGCTGACCGGCGATGTCGGTGATGCGGTAGCCGAGGTCCGCGAGCGACTCCGCGATGCCGGAGAGCGCCGGATCGGACGCCCGTTCGAGCTGACGCCGTGCATCGGCGACGAGAGCCGCGGCGTCGGTGTCCCCGTCCTCGGCGGACAGCGCACCGTGCGCGAGCGCGGCGGCCTGCCGCAGCTCCTCGGCGTTGGCGAGGCGCTCGGCGCGCTCGGCGAGGGCCTCGTCCTCACCGGGCTCGGGCGCGGTCGCCTCGATCAGGGCGAGAGCCTCACGCAGCCGCGCGGCCTCCTCGGCGCGCCGGTCGCGGTTCTCGGTGAGCTCGCGCAGTTCGGCATCGAGGGTGCGCCACCGCTCCCACGCGCCGGTGTACGCGCGCAGGGCGTCCGCCACCGGCTCGCCGCCGAAGCGATCGAGCGCGTCCCGCTGCGCGACGGCGGACTTCAGCCGCAGCTGCTCGGACTGGCCGTGGACGACGACGAGCTCCTCGGCGAGGGCCGACAGCACTCCGGCGGGCGCGGCCCGCCCGCCGACGCTGGCGCGACTGCGGCCCTCCGCGCTGAGCGTTCGCGAGACGTAGAGCTCGGCCTGGCCCGAGCCCGCGGGCTCCAGCTCCCCTCCGGCATCCTCCACGATGTCGGCGACGGCGCCCTCCTCGGGAACGACCCAGACGCCGGCAACCGAGGCCTGCGGCGCTCCAGCGCGCACCGCGCCGGAGTCGGCGCGCTGACCGAGCAGCAGCCCGAGGCCGGTCACGACCATGGTCTTGCCCGCGCCGGTCTCGCCGGTGATCGCGGTGAAGCCCTTGCCCAGGGGCAGCACGGCGTCGGCGATCACGCCGAGGTGCTGCATCCGGATCTCCTCGATCATGCCGTCGCCTCCGTCCCGTTGCCGCGCCACCCGGCCACCGGCAGGCGGAACTTGCGGACCAGGCGGTCCGTGAACGGCGCAGGGTGGAGCCGAGCCAGGCGCACGGGGCGCGAGGAGCGGCGCACCACGACGCGGGCTCCGGGAGGAAGCTCGTGGGAGCGGCGGCCGTCGCACCACAGGATGCCGGTTCCGCTCGTGCGCTCGAGCATCTCGATCGCGACGGAGGCGTGCGGGCTGACGACGAGCGGCTTGGCGAACAGCGCGTGCGCGGACAGCGGCACCACGGCGATCGCCTCGACGCCGGGCCAGATCACCGGGCCTCCGGCCGAGAAGTTGTACGCGGTCGAGCCGGTCGGGGTGGAGACCACCATGCCGTCGCATCCGTAGCTCGTGAGCGGACGCCCGTCGATCTCGACGACGACCTCGATCATGCGCTCGCGGCTCGCCTTCTCGACGGTCGCCTCGTTGAGCGCCCAGGTCTCGTACACGACATCGCCGGCGACGTCCTTCACCCGTACGGCAAGAGCGAGGCGCTCCTCGACCGCGTAGTCGCGCTCGATGACCCGTCGCACGGCGTCGTCCATGTCGTCGCGCTCGATCTCGGCGAGGAAGCCGACGTGGCCCATGTTGATGCCGAGCACGGGTGCCCCGCTGTCGCGGACGAGTTCGGCGGCGCGCAGGATCGTCCCGTCCCCGCCGAGCACGATCGCGAGTTCCAGATCGTCGACCGGGATCGTGTCGCCGAGCACATCGACGTCGGCGAATCCCGGATCGACCGCCGAGAGCTCCGCCCGGTCGTCACCGGCCAGCACGGGACGGGCTCCGGCGCTTCGGAGCGCCTCGACGACTCGACGGGCGGCGGCGACCGTATCGTCCCGGCCGGCGTGGGCGACGACCAGGATGCTGCGCTCGTTCATCGTCCTCCTGCCAGTTCGTCGATCCGCTGCGTCCATTCTGCCGGAGAGGTCCCGCGGCCGGGCGCCATGTGGACAAGGTACTCGGCGTTGCCGTGGGTTCCGAGGATCGGGGAGGGCAGGATCCCCTGCATCCCGAATCCGGCATCCCAGGCGCTCCACACCGTGCGGGCGACCGCGTCGGCACGGATGACGGGATTGGTCACGAGACCGCCCCGCACGGCGGTGCGGCCGACCTCGAACTGGGGTTTGACGAGCAGGATGATGTCGGCGTCGGATGCCGCGACCAGCGCGATCGCCCCGAAGACGAGCTCCAGCGAGATGAAGGACAGGTCGCCGACGATCACGTCAGGGCGGCGCCGCTCCCCCGTCGCCTGGGCGAGGTTCTCGGCGGTCATGTGCCGCACGTTGAACCCTTCGACGACCGTCACTCCGGGGTCGGCGGCGACCGTCGGCGAGAGCTGATCGTGCCCGACATCGACGGCGAGGACGCGCTCGGCGCCGCGCTCGCGCAGCACCTGCGTGAATCCCCCGGTGGAGGCTCCCATGTCGAGAGCGAGGCGCCCCGAGACGTCGACGTCGAATCCATCCAGTGCGGCGATCAGCTTGTGCGCGGCTCGGCTGACGTAGTGATCGGACCCCGCCACCGTGATCTCGGTGTCATCCGCGACCGGCGTCGAGGCCTTGACGACCGTGCGGCCGGCGACCTGGACGAGGCCGTCGGAGATGAGCGTCGCGGCATGCGTCCGGGAACGGGCCAGTCCGCGCTCCGCGAGGGCGGCGTCGAGTCGGGTCACCGCTCCGACGGCTTCTCTCGCTGATCCAGGCGCGCGCCGGCCTCGAGCCTGCGCGACAGTTCATCGTGCAGGCTGGAATACGCGTCGGCCCTCGCCGCGAGGGGCTGACCCTCGATCAGGCGCAGGCGGCTCCAGAGCCCGTCCGTGGGGCCGGTGGTGCTGTCGTCGCTCACCCCACCAGCCTACGGCCGATGGAACGGATCCTCGTAGAGGCGCTCGGGCACCCGCAGCACGAAGATCGGCGTGCCGGACTCCCAGATCGCCAGGGCTCCGGCGCGCAGCAGATCAATCTGACGCGAACCCTCGGCGAGGATCTCGACGTCGCCCCCGTTCACGCGGACGGTCGATGCGCCGACCGTGACCGCTCCGTCCTTGCGGACGGCCTGCGGGTACGGCTCGTGGAGCTCACGGAGGTCGGAGAGCACGAACGTGGGGCGCGAGCCCTCGGGCGCGGCCAGGACGTGCTTGGGACGGTCGATTCCGGTGAGCACGAGTGCGGAGTCGATGCCCGCGCGGTTCGCGCCGAGGATGTCGGTGTCCAGCCGGTCCCCGATGAACAGTGCGCGCCGACCGCCGAATCGCGCGATCGCCTCTTCGAAGATCGGGACCTCGGGCTTGCCTGCGACCGTCGCGAGACGACCGATCGCCGTGTGGACCGCGGACACGAGGGTCCCGTTTCCCGGGGCCACACCGCGCTCTCGGGGAATGGTCCAGTCGTTGTTGGTCGCGATCCAGGGGATCCCGCCCTCTTCCTCCGGCACCTTCAGGGCGAAGGCGGCTTCGGCGAGGTCGGTCCAGGCGACGTCGGGCGCGAAGCCCTGAACGACGGCGTCGGGAGCATCCTCGGCGCTGCGCGTCACGGTGTACCCGGCCTTCTCCGCTTCGACCACGAGCCCTTCGCCGCCCACGATGAGGAGGGTGGCCGGCGCGGGGACGACGCTAGCGAGCAGGCGCATGGCCGCCTGCGGGCTCGTGACGACCTCATCGGGCGCGACCGAGAGACCGAGTTCGGTCAGGTGCTCGGCGACGGAGGCGTCGGTGCGGGAGGCGTTGTTCGTGATGTAGCCGAGACGACGCTCGCCCGCGACCGCGTTGAGACTGTCGACGGCGTGCGGCAGCGCGCCAGGTCCGGCGTAGACCACACCGTCGAGATCCGCCAGCACGACGTCGATGCCGTCGAGCGGGGTCGGACGCTTCTTGGCGAACAGGCCCATCAGGCGCGGCCCTCCTCGTCCGCCTCGTCCTCACCCAGAAGCTCGGCGACCTCCTGTGCGATGGCGTCGTGCTCGGAGGGCTCGGGGGCGGAGTTCGGGTGCTCTTCGACGGACTCGTCGGCGGCGTCCGCGCGCGGTTCGGAGGGCGCGGACTCCGGGGCGGAGTCGGCTTGCTGATCGCCGGGCTCGTCCGCGGCCAGCTCCGTCTCGTCCGGTGCGTTCTCGGCAGCGGATGCCTCGCTCGACGCGGAGTCGTCGGTGTCGTCCTCGATGAGTCCGTCCTCGACGATGATCTCCTCGTCGCCGGACTCGTCGAGACCGAGCGCTTCGAGAGCCACCTCGGCGCGGTGGGTCCAGAACTCCGCCTCCTCGTCGCGGCCGAGGTCCTCGAGGACGGCCGCGCGGGCCGCGAAGAGCGCGGGGCTCCAGCTGAAGGCGCGGTCCGGATCCAGCTCGGGGATCTCCAGTTCGCCCAGCGCGAGCTCCAGCTCTCCCTGGTCCAGACGAGCACCGGACATGGCGATGGCCAGCGCGACGCGGACCTCGACGGGAAGAGCGTCCCGGTCGACGGCGCGGCCGGTCTCGAGGGCACGGTCGGGACGACCGACGCCGCGCTCGCTGTCGACCATCAGAGCGATCTGGTCCTCCTTGCCGGAGATGCGCCGATACGTGCGCAGTTCGCGCAGCGCCAGAGCGAAGTCCCCGATGGCATACGCCGTGATGCCCAGGGTCTCCCGCACGATGGCTATACGGCCGGCGCGACGGGATGCCGCGAGAGCGTGCTCGTGGGCCAGTGCGGGATCCTCATCGATGAGCTGCGCTGCCATCGCCAGATGGCGCGCGACCTGCTCGGCGTTCTCCTTGCTCAGGGTCTTGAGTTCGTTGCGGGCCGCCGCGGGAAGGGAGCGAGCGGTGATCTCCTCGGGGATGTCCGGGCCGCGCTCGGGGCGCGGCCGGTCGTCGTACAGCCGGTCGCCCCGCGGACGATCTGCGCCACCGCGCTGAGGGAAGGAGCTGCGGCGGTCGTCACGCGCGTCGCGGCGCGGCGCACCGCCGTCGCGGTTCTGGTACCCGCTCGTACGGCGGTCGCCGTCGCGACGCTGATATCCGCCTTCGCGTGGGGCTCCGTCGCGGCGCTGGTACCCGCTGTCCCGGCGCTGGTACCCGCTGTCTCGGGAACCGCCCTCACGGCGCTCATACCCACCGCCTCGGCGGTCACCGTCACGACGCTGGTACCCACCATCGCGGGAGTCGCCGTCACGACGCTGATACCCAGCGCCCTGCCGGTCACCATCGCGGCGCTGGTATCCGCCGTCGCTGTTCCGGAATCCGCCGTCACGGCGTTCACCGTCGCGCCGCTGGTACCCGCCTTCGCGACGGCGTCCGTCGGCACGCTGGTCACCTCCGTCACGGCGGTCGAAGCCGCCATCTCGGCGGGGGTGACCACCCTCGCGGGGCCGGAATCCTTCGCGACGATCGCCGTCCCGGCGCTGATATCCGCCGCCCTGACCATCTCCGTCGCGCTTCTGGTAACCGCCCTCACGACGCGGAGCCGCATCCCTGCTCTGGTAGCCACCGCCGCGGCGATCCCCGTCACGCCGAGCGCCGTCACGACGCGGGCCTCCATCGCGGCGCGGGGAGGCGCCATCCCGACGGTCTCCGTCGCGCTTCTGGTAGCCGCCCTCGCGACGCTGCCCGGCATCCCTGCCCTGGTAGCCGGAACCGCGGCGATCCTCGTCACGACGCTGATCGCCCTCGCGACGCTGCCCTCGATCACGCGAAGAGCTGTCTCGGTAGGTGGGGCGCGAGCCGGATCGGTCCGTGCGCGGACGGTCTCGACGATCGTCTCTCGAACCAGTGGAACGGTCGTCGTTCTGGCGTCGCGAACGACGCTCTTCCTCTTCCGGCATGATCTCTGCTCTCTCCCACTTCCCGTTAACGCGAAATGGCCACCCAACGTTGGGTGGCCA